>NZ_JASGFS010000004.1:0-310629 GCF_047605465.1 Bradyrhizobium sp.
ACCTACATCTATCCGCCCGCGCCCTCGATGCGGATCATCTCCGACATCTTCGCCTACACCTCGCAGAAGATGCCGAAATACAATTCGATCTCGATCTCCGGCTATCACATGCAGGAGGCCGGCGCGACACAGGATCTTGAGCTCGCCTACACGCTCGCCGACGGCGTCGAATATCTGCGCGCCGGTCTTGCCGCAGGCCTCGACGTCGACCGCTTCGCGCCGCGGCTGTCGTTCTTCTGGGCCATCGGCATGAACTTCTTCATGGAAGTCGCCAAGATGCGCGCCGCGCGCCTGCTCTGGGCGAAGCTGCTCAAGCCGTTCAACCCCAAGGACCCGCGTTCGCTCTCGCTGCGCACGCATTCGCAGACTTCGGGCTGGTCGCTGACGGCGCAGGACGTGTTCAACAACGTGATGCGCACGACGGTCGAGGCGATGGCGGCGACGCAAGGTCATACCCAGTCGCTGCACACCAACGCGCTCGACGAGGCGCTGGCCCTGCCGACCGACTTCTCCGCCCGCATCGCACGCAACACGCAGCTCTTCCTGCAGCAGGAGAGCGGCACCACCCGCATCATCGATCCCTGGGGCGGCTCGTATTACGTCGAGCGCCTGACGCGCGATCTCGCGGCGAAAGCATGGGGGCACATCCAGGAGGTCGAGGAACTCGGCGGCATGGCCAAGGCCATCGAGGCCGGCGTCCCGAAGCTGCGCATCGAGGAAGCCTCGGCCAAGACGCAGGCCCGCATCGATGCGGGCAAGCAGGCCGTGATCGGCGTCAACAAATACAAGCCGACCGACGAAGTCCCGATCGAAATCCTGAAGGTCGACAACACCAACGTCCGCCGGCTCCAGATCGACAAGCTGACGCGGCTGAAATCCGAACGCAACCAGAAGGACGTCGATGCGGCGCTGGCCGCGTTGACGCGCTCCGCCGGCGAAGGCAACGGCAACCTGCTGGCCCTCGCCATCGATGCCGCGCGAGCCAAGGCAACCGTGGGCGAGATTTCGGACGCGATGGAAAAGGTGTTCGGACGGCACCGCGCCGAGATCAAGTCGATCACCGGTGTCTACAA
Organism: Bradyrhizobium sp.; assembly: GCF_047605465.1. Lineage (GTDB taxonomy): Bacteria > Pseudomonadota > Alphaproteobacteria > Rhizobiales > Xanthobacteraceae > Bradyrhizobium. The sequence continues at coordinate 1,074 of NZ_JASGFS010000004.1, forward strand.
GCGGGAGGCGGCCAGCATGGGCAATCGGGTCGAGAAGGTTCAGGAACTGATCGATGCCTTCGAAGAGGCGGAAGGCCGTCGCCCCCGTATCCTGGTGGCCAAGATCGGCCAGGACGGCCACGATCGCGGCCAGAAGGTGATCGCCTCGGCCTTCGCCGACATCGGTTTCGACGTCGACATCGGACCGCTGTTCGCGACCGCCGACGAGGCGGCCCGGCAGGCGGTCGAGAACGACGTCCACATTCTCGGCGTTTCCTCGCTCGCTGCCGCCCACCTCACCGCGGTGCCCGAATTGAAGGCCGCGTTGAAGAAGCAAGGCCGCGACGACATCATGATCATCATCGGCGGCGTGGTACCACCGCAGGATTACGATGCGCTCTATGCGGCCGGTGCCGAGGCGATCTTCCCGCCGGGCACCGTCATCGCGGATGCGGCCGAGGAACTGATCCACAAGCTCAACGCGCGGCTGGGCCATAGCGAGGCGGCGGAGTAGCCCTCGCCGCTTCATGGCGCTCGGGTACCAAACCGGCAGGCATACGGCCGCGACCAATCGTCACGACCCCGCGCTCGGGGGCTGTACGTTTTGCGCCGGTTCATCTTGCAGCCATTACGCTGCCGCTATGTCCGAACGCACCGGCGGGAGCCGGAGGCGATGCAGATCCATGGATGCTGAATTGACATATCATCACGCAAAGGCGCGCGCAGGATTGCTCCCGCGCGCGATCGCGGTCCTTTCGGCCGTCGCAACGCTCGCCATCGCCTCCGCTACCTTAGCCGCCGATGCGAAGCCCGACGCCATCATCAAGAACAAGAGCATCGAGGCCCGCATATTCCTCGATGACCGGATCAAGGCCGATGCTGCATTGGCGGCCGATTGCCTCGCCGAAGGCAGAAAGTGGCTCGACAAGAACGCGACGGACGCCGCCGCCGCGCGCAAGGAGGATCCGCAATTCTTCAAGGACGGCGGCTGGGATTTCGAACGCAAATATGCGATCCGCTCGGTCGTGGCCGATCGCTATGTCAGCGTCCTGCGCAACGACTACATGGACACCCACGGCGCCCATCCCAACTCGGACGTGAACACGATCCTGTGGGACAAGGCGGAGAACAAACGCATCTCGATCCGCCCCTTCTTAACCGAGACCGCCGACAACGGGCCGACCATGAAGGCGATGGTGAAGGCGGTGATTGCCTCGCTCAAGACCGAGAAGAAGGAACGCGGCACCAGCGAAACCGCAACCAGCGAATGGTTCAAGGGTGTCGAGCCGAGCCTGCTCAAGATCGGCGCGGTAACGTTCGCGCCCTCGACCGATGCGGGCAAGAGCTCCGGTCTCACCTTCCACTATCCACCCTACGCGGTCGGTCCCTACGCCGAGGGCGAATATGTCGCCTTTGTTCCCTGGGAATCGCTGAAGCCCTACCTCAGTGCGGAGGGTGCGCGCATCTTCGGCGGCGTGCGGCCGAAGGGAGACGCGGACGAGGCGCGGTGATCTCCAGGGGGCCGTGAGGCCGCTGCCTGCGGCGCTATGGCCACTGCTTGCGACGTCAGCGCAAATCCGCCTAAGATGTTGCATTGACGAGAGCGCCGTTTTCCGAGGGCGCCGCCGGGATCATTGATGTCAGGAATTACGCGCCGCACTTTCGCGGCCTCTTCGGTAGCTGCGGCCGCTGCAACTCTGCTCACGCCTGCGCTCGCACAATCTTACCCGTCACGGCCGGTGACCTTGATCGTGCCCTGGGGCGCAGGTGGCGGAACGGACGCAACCGCGCGCATCGTTGCGGCGCTCCTGGAAAAGGAACTCGGCCAGCCCTTCAACGTGGTGAACCGCACCGGCGGGTCTGGCGTCGTCGGCCATGCCGAGATCGCAGCCGCCGCGCCGGATGGCTACACGATCGGCATGCTGACCGTGGAAATCTCGATGATGCATTGGCAGGCTTTGACTCAGCTGACGCCGCGGAACTTCACGCCGCTCGGGCTGATGAACGAAGATCCGCCAGGCATCCACGTCTCCAAATCCTCGCCGTACAAGACGGTGAAAGAGCTCGCGAGCGCCATCAAGGTGGCCCCGCCGAGCAAGTTCAAGGCCTCAGGCACCGGACAGGGCGGCATCTGGCATCTCGCGCTGGTCGGTTGGATGCAGGCGATGGGATTGCCCGCGAACCAGATCTCGTGGTCGGCATCGAACGGCGCAGCACCTGCGATGCAGGATCTCCTCGCGGGCAGCCTCGACCTGACGACCTGCTCGGTGCCGGAAGCATGGGGCATCATCGAGGCCGGCCAGGCGCGAAGCCTCGCGGTCATGGCGCCCTCACGCAATCCGATCTTCCCCGACATCCCGACGCTGAAAGAGGCGCTCGGCGTCGACTATTCGACGAGTTCATGGCGCGGGATCGGCGCGCCGAAGGGCTTGGCTCCGGCGGTTGCGGCAAGGCTGACGGCGGCCTTGAAGAAGGTCTACGATTCCACAGAATTCAAGGACTTCATGACCAAACGCGGCTACGGCATCGTGTGGCGCGATGCCGGCCAGTTCGCGAGCTTCATGGATCAGGCGGATGCTCAGATGGGTCGAGCCATGAAGGCCGCCGGTTTTGCAAGAGCCTGATTTGGCGCTTCGTCCCGGCCGCGCCGTCCGTACCAACACGACTCGAAGCGAGAGGCCCTCGCCTGCTCCGCCGCGGCGTTGTAAAGCAGGGCATGACTGAGAAGAAGGCTTCGCAGGACATCAAATCCCTCGCCCACGACGTCCGTGCGGGCAGCCGCGCGGCGCTCGCCCGCGCGATCACGCTCGTCGAGAGCCGGCGAGGCGACCACCAGGCATCGGCGCGCGAATTGGTGCAGATGCTCTTGCCCGACACAGGCAACGCGGTTCGGGTCGGCATCACCGGTTCGCCCGGCGTCGGCAAGTCCACCACCATCGATGCGATCGGCACCTATCTGATCGAACAGGGCCACAAGGTCGCGGTGCTCGCCGTCGATCCGTCTTCCGCGCGCAGCGGCGGCTCGATCCTGGGCGACAAGACGCGGATGGCGCAACTCTCCGCATCGGACCATGCCTTCATCCGCCCCTCGCCCTCTTCCGGGACGCTCGGCGGCGTCGCCGCGAAAACGCGCGAGGCGATGCTGTTGTGCGAGGCGGCCGGATTCGACGTGGTGCTGGTCGAGACCGTCGGGATCGGGCAGTCCGAGACCGCGGTCTGCGACATGACCGATTTCTTCCTGGCCTTGATGCTGCCCGGCGGTGGCGACGAACTCCAGGGCATCAAGAAGGGCCTGGTCGAACTGGCCGACATGATCGCCATCAACAAGGCCGACGGCGACAATCTGAAGCGCGCCAACATTACCGCCGCCGACTATCGCGGCGCGCTGCACATCCTGGCGGCACGCTCCGAGCACTGGCATCCGCCCGTCGTCACCTATTCGGCGCTGACCGGCACCGGCATCGCCGACCTCTGGCAAAAGATCCTCGATCACCGCAAGGCGATGAACGCATCCGGCGAGTTCGCCGCGCGGCGACGCGACCAGCAGGTGAAATGGATGTGGTCGATGCTGGAACAGCGCATGCTGGCGCGACTGCGCACCGAAGCCTCGGTGCGGGCCAAGGTGAAGAAGATCGAGGCCGATGTGGCCGACGGCCGCGTCACACCGGCGCTCGCCGCCGAACACATCATGGAGTTTCTGCAGTGAGCGGAAAGCTTCGCATTCTCCTCACGGGCTTCGGATCGTTCCCGGGCGCGCCCTACAATCCAACCCAGCCTCTTGTCGCGCGGCTGGCGCAACTGCGCCGTCCGGCATTCGACGATGTCACGATCGCAAGCCATATCTTTCCGGTCACCTACGCTGCGGTCGACCGGCAATTGCCGGAGGTCCTCGCCAAAGCAAGGCCTGATGCGCTGCTGATGTTCGGCCTCGCCGCGCGCACCCCTTACCTGCGCATCGAGACCCGCGCGCGCAACGCCGTCACCATGCTCTGGCCGGATGCCGCCAACACGCGTTCGAGCAAGCGCGGGATCGCCGCCAACGCGGATGCGATGATGTTCGGCCCTCACACTGCGCGGCTGCTGCGCGCCGCGCGCCTCACCGGGATCGATGCACGCTCCTCGCGCGATGCCGGCGCCTATCTCTGCAACTATCTGAGCTGGCGCGCGATCGAGCATGTGAGGGACGGCGGACCAGGGCTTGCCGCGTTCATCCACATTCCGCTGCTTGCCCGCAGCGGTGCCGTGCGTCGCAAGGGTGCGCCGCGCATCACGCTCGATGAGCTGGTGGATGCCGGTGAAGCTCTGCTGGTGGAGATGGTCGCGCTGGCGCGGAAGGCACGCGTTTCGCCGCCGCGAGGCTGATCCATGCGGCAGCACCTGGCCTTGCGTAAACATTTAACCCTACCGCCAACAATCCTGCCCGCTTCGGCCGCCCTGAACCATTTCTGCGCTACCTAATCCGCGCGGACCTCCCGCGTCCGCCGGAGGACGCTTCATGGACCTCAAACGCCGCCATCTCATCGGAGCTTCGGCCGCAGGCGTGGCCGGCGCGCTGGCAATGCCGGCCGACGCCGCCCGCGCAGCGCCGCCGACATCGCTGCTTGGCCGCGATGCGACCCAATACGGCGTACGGCCAGGCAGCAGCGAAGACCAGACGCGCGCGCTTCAGCGCGCGATCGACGAGGCCGCGCGGGCGCAAGCGCCGCTCGCCTTGCCGCCCGGCGTCTATCGCAGCGGCCTCCTACGGCTGCCCAATGGCGCCCAGCTCATCGGCGTCCGCGGCGCGACGAAGCTTGTCTTTTCCGGCGGAGCCTCGGCGATCCAGAGCGACGGCTCGGATTCAATCGGCCTCACCGGCATCACCTTCGACGGAGAAAACATTCCACTGCAGGCGCGACGTGGGCTCATCCACGTGCTCGGCGGCCGCGACGTCCGCATCACGGACTGCGAGGTCGCGCGTTCCGGCGGCAGCGGAATCTGGCTCGAGCAGGTGTCGGGCGACATCTCCGGCAACATCTTCACCGACATCGCGGTGACGGGAGTGGTCTCGTTCGACGCCAGAGGCCTCAGCGTCGCGCGGAACACCATCTCCGGTACCAACGACAACGGCATCGAGATCCTGCGCACGGCGATCGGCGACGACGGCACACTGGTTGCCGACAACCGCATCGAGAACATCAAGGCCGGGCCCGGCGGCTCCGGCCAGTACGGCAATGCCATCAACGCCTTCCGCGCCGGCAACGTGATCGTGCGCGGCAATCGCATCCGGAATTGCGACTACTCCGCGGTGCGCGGCAATTCGGCCTCGAACATTCACATCACCGGCAACAGCGTGAGCGATGTGCGTGAGGTCGCGCTCTACTCCGAATTCGCGTTCGAGGCTGCGGTGATCGCCAACAACACGGTCGACGGCGCGGCCGTCGGCGTCTCCGTCTGCAATTTCAACGAAGGCGGCCGCATCGCCGTGGTCCAGGGCAACATCATCCGGAACCTGATCCCGAAGCGACCGATCGGCACCGCGCCGGATGACGATGCCGGCGTCGGCATCTACATCGAGGCGGATTCGTCCGTGACCGGCAACGTGATCGAGAATGCCCCGTCCTATGGGATCGTCGCAGGCTGGGGCAAATATCTTCGCGACGTCGTCATCTCGGGCAACGTGATCCGCAGAGCGCTCGCGGGCGTCGGCGTCTCGGTCGTGCCGGGCGCAGGCACCGCGCTCGTCAACAACAACATGATCTCGGAGACCCCACGAGGTGCCGTCGTCGGGCTCGACCACGCCCGAATCGTGACCACGGATCTGGCGGCCGACGGCGCCCAGCGCTTTGCGCAGGTGGTGGTCGGCGGCAACGCAGTGCGCCGGTAGCAGCAGACGACCTGCAGGCTTCGGTCATCCCAAATGCGAGCGATCGCCGGAGCGTCCGGCGAGCGCTCGCAAAGCTAGAACGCATTCCGCAGCAGCGGGTATCTGGCCTCAAGGCCGTCGAGGTTGAAGGTGAATTCGACCATGCCCTCAGGCTCCGCGACGGTCTCGGCGGCCGGCGACGACAATTCCGCCAGCAGAGCCGCCACCGGATCAGGCTTGGCGAGCGGCGCGATCGGGATTTCAGTGACGTCGGCGAGCGCGTCGGGCACAGGGTCCAGCGTGACCGGCACGATGGTCTCAGGCTCGATATGGACGGCTTTCGGCTGCATGGTCTGGGCGAGTTCGCGCGGGGCGACGCGCGGCATTGTCGCAGGTGACCAGCCGAATGCCGATTTGACGGTGGCGGCAGCGGCGGCAACATCGCCGCCGGTTGCAAGCGCGCGCCATGTCTGAACGGCCCGCTTGGCTTCCTGGATGTTCTCGAGAAAGGCGATCTCGCTGTGATAGCGCCGCCAGCGTCCGGTCTCGAACATCTCGGAAAGATGTTCCAGCCGCTGTTCGGCCAGCGTGCACCAGCGCGCCGCAATATCGCGGCTGAAAGTTTCGCAATGGCGATGTGTCATGAACCAGCCCGTGAGGAAAAAAATACGGACGCGGGGGACGCAACGCACACGAATCAATTTGGACGCGACATGAATATTTTGTGGAAAAGTTTTGACTTGTCCAGCAGCGACACGACTTTGGTCGTGAAACACCGTAGTGGCGCGGAGATTTCAGGCCTTTAGCAGTCAAGCTCCCCACAAGCATAGCGGCCTTGCTGTGCGCCGGCCGAATCGGAATGACCGCGGCCACGAGGCAGCGCCCAACCAGAAGCTGATCCGGCGGGGGATTCAATGAAGTGGACAATGCAAAAGAAAAGACCCGTCCGGGGGGACAACCGGACGGGTCGAGCCATATGGGCGCTTGGGGTGGATGGGCGCTCGCGCCTGATATGACCTATGGGGAGGGATGACCGCTCCCACATATTTTGGTCGTGGCAGCCGTCCGAACGTTCAATGCGGCGTCCGATTTTTTGGTCCTCGTGCCGCCAGCATCCTGGCCGCAACGGCTATCGCGCTGCGGGCCTATCCACCTGAGAAACCGTAGATTTCTCGTCGGCACCCGACAGCGACGGCTGCTCGATCGCACGGATGGCGGGCTCGTCGCGACGCTCCGGCACATCTTCACGTTTTGTTGTACCGGACGCAGCGGCAACCGGCGTCGCGCTCTCTGCGGGAACAGCCATCACGGCGGCATAGGCATCGGGCTCGCCGTCGCCGTAGAGATCATCGCGCCCGGGTAAACCGAGGTCGCGCGCCGTCTTGGCCAGCGTCATGCGCAGCGCTTCCGGTTTCAGCATGTGGTCGCGCGCGAGCAGCAGCGCCGCGACGCCCGAGACATAGGCGGCAGAGAACGACGTGCCCGACGTCATCTGGTATTTGCCGTCCGGCGCCGGCAGGAAGATGTCGACGCCGGGCGCCGCGAGCGCGATGTAGTTCCCCCGGTTCGAGGCTGCGAGCAGCTTGTCCTGCTGGTCGGTCGCGCTGACGGCGATCACGTTGGGATTGGCGGCGGGATAAAGCGGCGGCGATTTCGCCCCGGCATTGCCGGCGGCTGCGATCAGCAACAGGCCACGCGCGGCGGTCGCAGCGATGGCGCGCTCGATCACCACATCCTTCGGGCCTGCAAAGCTCATATTGACGATCTGCGCGCCGTGCTCGGCGGCGTAGTTCAGCGAGCGCAGGATGATGTAGGAGTTGCTCTCCGCGCCGCTCGTGGTGCCGCCGAAGGCGCGGATCGCGATGATGCGCGCTTCCGGCGCACTCCCCATCAGCCGCGCATGCGCAACGATGACTCCCGCGATGCCGGTGCCGTGCACGTGCGGTCCCTCGGAACTGCCGAGCGCGTCAAAATTGTCGGCTATGGAGCCGGCAAGTTCGGGATGCCGAGCATCGATCCCGGAGTCGATCACCGCGATGGTGACATTGGCACCGCGCGCCAGCGTATGAGCCTGCGGGAGGCGGAGCTTCGCCAGCGCATATTGCGCGGGATCGCCCTCGTTCGGCACCGGCGGCTTCTGGTCCTGAAGCACGTAGCGGAAGTTGGGCTGGATCGAGCGCACGCTGCCGTCGGCGGCGAATTCGCGCCGCACGGTCTCGTAGGGACGGCCGTCGGTGATGCGGAACAGGCCAATCGTGGCGCCAACCAGCGGAAAACTTTCGGAAGCGATGCGCCTGAGGCCGTGGCGGCGCGCAAGCTCGTCGGCCTGGGTCGCCGACAGCGCACCGTCGATCTCGGCCACGAATTCGTTGGCGATGGTGCGCAGGTTCATGGCGGCGGGCGTGCTGTTGCCGCGCGCATTGCCGGCGCTGTTCCTGGCCGATTTGCCGGTACCGCTGCCGCCCGCATCAGGCTGCGCCAGGCATTCACCGTCCGCATCGCGATAAGGCGCGGCGCAGACGGGATAGAGGTTCGGCGAATAACGCGCATAGGGCAGCACCGGCGTCGGCGCCGTACGCGCCGAGACCCGGGGGACGGTGGGGATGGCCCGTGGCCCGCGGTCGACACTCACCGCGGTCGCGGAGACACCAGGATTGACGCGCGCGGCAATGCTCGGATTGATGGTGGGCGTGCGCGAGGGAACGTTGATGGTCGGCGTGCGCATGATGGCCTGGGCATGCGCAACCCCGGCGCCGAAACAGGTCGCGATCAGGAGCGCGGCTCCGACCGACGAAGCATAAGCCCCGGTGCTGCCCCCACTCTCGGACTTGCGCGTCATGATCTCTCGGCGCCTTACGGCGTCGCGACGGCCAGGTTGACGATCTTCTCGCGCTGCATCTTGCCAAGCAACGAGGCAAGCTCATCCTGGCTCATCGCCTTCTCGAACTGGATGCGGAACATGCCGCCCTTTGCCCCGTCGACGATCGAGGCCTGGTAGCTGTCGAGCAGCGACGTGATGTCCGCCACGCGCGCTTCGGGCGTGAAGCGGACCAGCGCACGCGACGGCGCAGCCGCCGCACTCAGTTCGCGCGTGATCGGTGCGTTGGTGGACAGCGAGGCTGTCTCGAAGGTTGCGGTCTGGGTCTTCATCAGTACCGCGCCGATGATGCCGGCCTGCAGCAGCAGCGCGACAGCGCCAAGGCTCGCCGACCAGGCCAGCGTGCGCGGCGAAAGGCCCGCGAAAAAGGTGGAGATGCGCGCCGACAACGGCAGCGGACCGGCAACCCGCGCCGGCTCGGCGTCGATCGCGGCGAACAGCTTTTGCATCGCGCGCGCCGACGGAGCGCCGAGGCTTTCGTTGAGGTGGATGGTTTCTTCGTACTCTCCGCGGATCGCGGCATATTGCCTTGCAAGCTCGGGATCACGCGCCAGCGCATCCTCGACGCGACGGGCGTCCCGCGCGTTCAGCGTCCCGGCCGCATGCCACGGCAGCAGCACCTCGATCTCACCGGGTTCTTGCCCCAGCATCTTCTTGCTCAAAGCCATCATGGCCAGCCTCGCTCAAAGCCGGCTGCTTTCAGCAACTCGGCCAGTTTCTTGCGCGCATAGAACAAGCGCGTCTTCACAGTGTTCTCCGGTATCCCGACAATTTCGGCCACCTCCTCCACGGACTTCTCGTGGTAGTAGACGAGATCGACGATTTCCCGATGTTCCGCCGAGAGGCCCGTCAGACACTCCCGCAACGCTTCACTGGTATCCTTCTTCTGCACCGCCATTTCGGGATCGTCGGACGAGTCCTCGATCGCGTTGGCGGCCTCGTCATCCAACTCGAAATCCTTTCTGCGCCGCAGCGCAGAGAGGGCCTTGAATCGGGTGATTGCCAGTAGCCAGGTGGAGACGGCGGATCGGCCCTCGAACTTGCCGGCCTGACGCCAGACGTCGAGAAACACCTCGCTGATGAGGTCTTCCGCCGCCTGCTCGTCACGCACGAGCCTGAGGCCGAACCGATACACCCTGACATGGTGCCGCCCGTACAGCACCTGCATGGCGAGCCGGTCGCCCTGGGCGATCCTGGCGATCAGGACCTCGTCCGAAGCCGCCTGGGTCACGCTCAACGGCCGTCTCGCAAAGTTGGTCGGGGCGATACGGCGGACGGTTCGACGGAAGGCGCAAGAATCTTTAATTTACCGCAGTCATACGGGGACCTCTGTGATCCAGCACACATACGGACATCTTCCTTGTCCGACCCGTGAAGACCAGCGATTTTGCTGAAATTCGGTAACATAATACTGAAAAGACTTCCCTCGGGGAGTGCCAGCACGGCACTGGAGACCGGACCAAGCCTGGGTCCGTAGCAACCTTCCAAGACGTATGTCTCACGAACACCCATTTTGGCTCGACCGCGCCGCCCGCGGTGCCTCATCCGCGGCAAATTCTCCGGTGCCCCGTCCAAACCGCGCGTCCGGATTCGGTATCAAAGGATACCAAACCTAAAGGCTTGCCACGTAGATTTTCGGACTGACATCTACCACTGGCGGGACCATGAGCACGGCCGCGACGTCCTTTCCGGAGAGGAATGCCGCAGAGGCCGCGGATCTCGTCCTCGCGTCCGAGGCGACCGAGCCCAAAGTGCTCGCGCGCCGGGCCCGGCAGCGCCGCCAGATGTATGTCGGCCAGGTCGCCAGCTACTCGCTCGGTGCCTTCGTCCTGCTGCTCTACGCCCATGACGGCGTCATCTCGACCGATATCGCCTCGCTGTTCTGGTTCGGCGGCCTCCTGATCATCGGCACGTTCGCCGTGCTTTCGGAAGCCGGCATCGGCGACAAGCGCGACGACCACTATCTCACGGTCTTCCAGATCTCCGCGCATATGGCGCTACAGTTCGCATTCCTGGTGGCGGCGCCGGCGATCGGGATCGCCTTCATCAGCGTGCTGTTCCTGATCTTCGCATTCGGTACGCTGCGGATGACCTCCGCCCAGGCGATGTTCACCTGGGTGCTCGCGGCGACCGGCCTTGCCGTCGTCTTCCTCGCTTCCGATCTGCCGATCGGCATGCCGGTCGCAACCCGGCTGCAGCGCGGCACCTCGATGCTGTGCTTCGTGCTGGTGATCGGCCAATGCGCTTTCCTCGGGCTGTTCGGCGCGACCCTGCGCAAAGCGCTCTATCGCCGCAGCATCGAGCTGAAGGCGGCCTATCGGCGTATCGAGGAACTCGCCGAGCTCGACGAACTCACCGGCTCCTACAACCGCCGCTGCATCATGCGCCTGCTCGACGCCGAGATCGCAAAGTCGCGGCCGGCGGCGACACCTTTCGCGATCGCGTTGATCGATCTCGACTGGTTCAAGCGCATCAACGACGCCCATGGCCATCCCGTTGGCGACGAGGTGCTACGCACCTTCGCCATCACCATCTTCGCCAACATCCGTCCGGACGATCGTTTCGGCCGCTACGGCGGCGAGGAATTCCTGCTGTTGCTGCCGGACACCGACGGCCGCGCAGCATCGCGTATGCTTGAGCGCTTGCGCACCATCGTCGCCGATCTCGACTGGAGCGCGTTCTCGCCGGGCATGCGCGTGACGATTTCCGCTGGCGTCGTGACGCTGCGCGACAGCGATACTGCAGACACATTTCTCGCGCGCGCCGACAGCGCGCTCTATTCAGCAAAGGCGCAAGGGCGCAACCGTATTGCAACGAATTGACCAATCCATTTTATCGCGGCGCGCAAGAACATGCCGCCGGATCGAACGCTCCAGGACAGGGCCATGATATCCAAAGCCACCAAGCCATCCGAAAATCTGCTCGATGAACTGCAGACCGCGCTCGCGCACGGCACCGTCGCGCGCCGTGTCGAGACCCTGCGCCGCGTGACCGATCTGTTCGCCAACAATGCGGTGGACTATTCCGAAGAGCACGTCGGCTTGTTCGACGACGTCTTCCAGTGCCTGATCGAGCAGATCGAGACCTCGGCCAAGGCGCTGCTCGCCGACCGGCTCGCGCCGATCGCGGCTGCACCGCCCAAAATCATCCGCACGCTCGCGCTCGACGACGTTATCGAGGTCGCCGGCCCCATCCTGTCGAAGTCGGAGCGGCTGGACGAGGCAACCCTGATCGAGATCGCACGCAGCAGGAGCCAGGCGCATCTCATGGCGATCTCGCTCCGCCGCGTGCTATCCGAGGCGCTGGCCGATGTCCTGGTGACGCGCGGCAACGACGAAGTCGTGCAATCGACCGTGAGCAATCCGGGCGCGCAGCTCTCCGAAAGCAGCCTCGCCGACCTCGTCGCGCGCGCCGAGCGCGACGACAACCTGGCCGCCTGCATCGGCTTGCGGCCCGGCCTGCCGCGCCACCATTACCTGAAGCTCGTTGCGAAGGCGTCCTTGAGCGTGCGCAGGAAGCTCGAGGCCGCCAATCCGGAACTCGCCGAGCAAGTATCGAGCGTGGTGCAGGAAGCGGCCCAGCGCGTCCGCGCGGCCGCCATGACCAGGCAGACCGAGATGGCGCGCGCGCTGGTAAGGTCGCTGCACGAGGACGGCCGCCTCAACGAAACCCAGGTCACGGCCTTCGCCGAGCAAGGCAAGTTCGACGAAACCAACGCCGGGCTCGCAGCGCTCGCGGGCGTGTCGGTCGAGGTCGCCGAGAACATGATGATCGAGAGCCGCAACGAGGGCGTGATGATCCTCGCTAAGGTTGCCGGCATGTCGTGGCCGAGCGTGCGCGCGATCATCGCTCTGCGCGAGAAACTGTCCGGCGGCTCGCAGATGGATATGCTGGCGCTGCGCGATACCTACGAGGCGCTGCGCAGTTCCACCGCACAGCAGGTGCTGCGCTTCCACCGCATGCAGCAGGGTACGCCCGCGGAGTAGTCGCGGCGAGGCGCCTAATAGCGCAGGACCTTCGATCCAACCAGCGCACCGATCGCGGTCACCACCGCGGTCGCGATCGTGTACCACGTCGCGACGAACAACGGTGAGTCGTCGGTGCAGTGCGAGGCATAGAGCGTCGCCGCCAGCCCCGCCGACAACATGCCCGCGAGTGCTCCGGCGAGCGCGGGCCGCGACGGCGCCCCGTGACGCAGCCCGAACAATGCGCCCGCGAGCAGCGGCAGCGACATCGCGGGGATCGCCATCAGGCAAGCCCTGGAATTCTTGCCCATCAGCCGCATCGTCATCGGCATTGCCGGCGCCATCATCGTTTCGCTGCCGATGGCGACCGCAAGCAGCCCCACGGGAAGCAGCAGCAGCCAGCCCCAGCCACGCATCAAAGCTTCCGGCCGCGACAGATGCAGGCTGACGATGATCGCGGGGATCGCGAGCGACAGCGTGACCGCGAACTTCATGTCGAAGAACGGATTGTGCATGGCCGTCATCACGTCGGCTCGCACGCCGAGGGTCGTCGCGAAGATCAGGATCGATAGCGGCGCGGCCACCAGGAGCGCCATGGTCAGCGTGGCGCCGACGCGCGGAGTGCGGTGAGCGTTGTCGACCGCGAGCGTGCGAATGAGTTGATCGGTATCCATGACTAGTGGTCCCGCAATCTGGCCGTGAGCGCGGCAAGTCCGCGATGAAGCGCGACCCGCACCGCACCTTCGCTCATCGAAAACTTCTTTGCCGTGTCCTTGATAGAAGCGCTGTCGACCGCGATCGACTGCAGCACGTCGCGCTGGCGCTGCGGCAGCGTGTTGAGCTGCGCGGCGACTTCTCGTGCCGAGGCCGTCTCCTGCGGTGCTTCGCCCGGCAGTGTCTCGGCGAAATCGTCGATGTCGACGAAGACGCGCCTTCCCCGGCGACGCAGGGCATCGATCAGCTTGTTGCGTGCGATCGCGAACAGCCAGGGCGCGAAGGGCGCTTCGCTATCCCAGGTGTGCCGCTTCAGATGCACCGCCAACAAGATCTCCTGCACGATATCCTCGGCCTGATCGGGAGGCTGCCCGGCCCGCGCCAGGCCCCGCCTCGCGGCTGCCCGCAGCACCGGCGTGATGGCTTTCAACAGGCGATGATACGCCGCGTCGTCGCCTGCCATGGCCGACCGCATCAGGCCGGTCCACTCGTCCTCACGTCCGCGCACGCGCGCCCCTCACCATGCAATTCGGTCGCTCTTTCAATTTGTTACGCCGAAGCCGAAAATATCACGAAGTCGTGATCGAAGGCCGACCTCGCTCACCGATGCGACCGCCGTGACGGCTCATAACACCCTTCAGCCCGGTTGGCATCTGATGGGGGTGGATGGGGGGCTCTGCCCCCTTTTCGCCCGGTGTTGCCCGAAGATTCCCATTTTCTGCCCCGCTGTGGTCACGCCGCGGCGTCTCTGTTCGCCCCGGGACGGGCGAATTGGGGAGAGCCTCAACATGATGAAAGCCAGCCAGCGCGCGGCATTGATCCTTCTTGCCGGACTTATCCTGCTGTTCGGGGGCATCGCCCAGGCGGCGGCTCCTGCCGCCAGCGGCAAGTCCGACAGCAAATCCGACGGCACGGCCAAGCAGGCCGATTCCGCCACGCCGGGCAAGCACCGGCGCCACAGCTCGCGCCACACCACCGAGAGAAGCAAGACGGCGCAGAAATCCGACGACAAGGCCGCGCCGAAGCCCGACGAGGCCAAGGCCGACAACGACGCGCCGGCCTCCGGCCAGATGCCGCCGGACGTCGCCAACGCCAATGCGCAGTTCGCCGCCGCCGACACGCCGACCGCCGCCGCGGCCTCCGCGATGACCGGCCGGGCCAACGACAACGTCCAGGCCGCGGCCGATAATACCGCCGCCCCGGCCGCCGAGAGCCAGGTCGTCGCCCCCGATCAGCTCAACGACGTCGACCGCGCCCTGCAGCAGGACAACTCCGCCGCGCAGAAGACGCCAGCCACGGCCACCGACGCGCAGCCGCGCCCGGCACCGGTGCTCGCCTCGAGCGGCCAGCAGAACTCGGCCTGGGACCAGAGCTCCCTGATCGGCAAGATCTTCATCGGTTTCGGCGCGTTCCTGACACTCGCGTCCGCCGCACGCATGTTCATGGCTTGACCGGCCCGGTCCGGGACGCGCATCGCGTCGCGTCCCGGCCCTCTTGAAGCCCACCGCGCCAGCGGGCACATTGCCCGCCCAATCAAAAGCGTGGGTGGAGCATGAGCACGTTCGAACACATCATCGTCGAAGGCAAAGGCGCGGTCGGCATCATCAAGCTGAACCGGCCGAAGATGCTCAACGCGCTCTCCTTCGGCGTCTTCCGCGAGATCGCCGCCGCCGTCGACGATCTCGAGGCGGATGACGCCATCGGCTGCATCGTCGTCACCGGAAGCGAAAAGGCGTTTGCCGCCGGCGCCGACATCAAGGAGATGCAGCCGAAGGGCTTCATCGACATGTTCTCCGAGGACTTTGCCGCGATCGGCGGCGACCGCGTGGCACGCTGCCGCAAGCCGACGATCGCCGCGGTCGCGGGCTATGCACTCGGCGGCGGCTGCGAGCTCGCCATGATGTGCGACATCATCATCGCCGCGGACACCGCCAAATTCGGCCAGCCCGAGATCACGCTCGGCACCATCCCCGGCATCGGCGGCACCCAGCGCCTCACCCGCGCGATCGGCAAGTCCAAGGCGATGGATCTCTGCCTCACCGGCCGCATGATGGACGCGGCGGAGGCGGAGCGCTCCGGCCTCGTCAGCCGCATCGTGCCGGCCGACAAGCTGATGGATGAGGTCATGGCCGCGGCCGAGAAGATCGCCTCGATGTCGCGGCCCGCGGCCGCGATGGCCAAGGAAGCGGTGAACCGCGCCTTCGAGACCACGCTCGCCGAGGGCATGAGTGTCGAGCGCAACCTGTTCCATTCGACCTTCGCGCTCGAAGATCGTTCCGAAGGCATGGCCGCGTTCATCGAGAAGCGGAAGCCGGTGAACAAGAATCGGTAACGCTGTCGCATAAACGTCAAACGTCCACATCGGGACGACAGCAGAGTCGGATGGCCGGCATGCGATGCCGGCGGTCCCGCGGACTCCTGTGATGAAGCTGCAACAAGCACGGATTTCATGGGGGTTTTCCCCGCGGCAGTTTGCCTGCGGGACCGGCGCTGGTTAAACAGGTTAAGAGCGCCTCCGTCGGCGGGGGCGGACAGCCGGGGTTTTTGCGGGATTATATGAACGGGCGCACCGCCAGCACTGGCCGCGAGTTGATGCGGCGCCGATCGGGCGTGGGCCATGTTGCCGCATGGGCTGCGCTGATGTTGGCCTGCACCGCGCCTGTTCCTGCTTGGGCGGAAGCCCTCCCGGCGGCCCTGGCCAAGGCCTACCAGACCAATCCACAGCTCAACGCCGAGCGCGCGCGGCAGCGTGCGACCGACGAGAACGTGCCGCAGGCGCTCGCCGGCTACCGGCCGCAGATCGTGGCGAGCCTCAGCGCAGGCCTGCAGACAGTGCGCAACCTGCTGCCGGACAACACCGTCCAGACCGCGAACCTGAAGCCGTGGGTCATCGGCGTCACCGTGACGCAGACCTTGTTCAACGGTTTCCGCACAGCCAACAGCGTGCGGGTCGCGGAACTCCAGGTGCAGTCGGGCCGCGAGGCGCTGCGCAATGTCGGCCAGGGCGTGCTGCTGGATGCAGTCACGGCTTACACGAACGTGCTGGCCAACCAGTCGCTGGTCGATGCCCAACGCTCCAACGTCGCCTTCCTGCGCGAGACGCTGTCCGTCACCCAGCGCCGTCTCAACGCGGGCGACGTCACGCCCACCGACACCGCCCAGGCCGAGGCGCGCCTCAGCCGCGGCCTTGCCGATCTGAACGCCGCAGAAGTCGCACTCGCGGTCAGTCAGGCGACCTACGCCCAGGTGATCGGCAATCCGCCGTCGCAGCTTCGGCCTGCCGACGTCGTCGATCGCTACCTGCCCAAGAGCCGCGAAGACGCCATGACGATGGCGATCCGGGAACATCCGGCGGTGATGGCCGCCGGCTTCGACGTCGACGTTGCCTCCACCAACATCCGCGTCGCCGAAGGCGCGCTGCTGCCGAGCGCCACCCTGCAGGGCAGCGCCAGCCGCAGCCGCCAGGACGACCCCACGCTCGGGACCTTTGCCACCGACCAGGCCTCGATCGTCGCCAACGTCACCGCACCGATCTATGACGGCGGCCAGGCTGCATCGCAGACGCGGCAGGCCAAGGAGGTCACGGCGCAGAGCCGGCTCGTGCTCGATCAGGTGCGTAATCAGGCACGCACGGCTGCGGTCAGCGCCTGGGTCGCCAACGAAGGCGCCAAGATCGCGGTCTCGGCCTCGGAATCGGAAGTGAAGGCCGCCACGGTCGCCCTGCAGGGCGTGCAGCGCGAGGCATCCGGCGGACAGCGCACGACGGTGGACGTGCTGAACTCGCAAGCCGACCTGATCCAGGCCAAGGCGCGCCTGATCGGCGCGCTGCGCGACCGCGTCATCGCTTCCTATACGCTGCTGAGCGCCACCGGCCATCTCGACGTCAAGACGCTGAACCTCAACACGCCGGACTATCTGCCCGAGGTGCACTACCAGCAGGTCCGCGACGCCTGGCACGGACTGCGTACGCCGTCGGGTCAGTAGTTTCGCACATCTCGGGCGGGCGGTTCCGATGAAGAGCAGCCGCATTCATCTGATGGGAGCCTCAGGCGCAGGCGTGACGACGCTCGGTCGCGCGCTGGCCGGCCGGCTGGCACTGCCGCATCACGACAGCGACGATTATTTCTGGCTGCCGACTGTGCCACCCTACCTGACCACGCGCCCCGTCGCCGATCGGCTGCATCTCATGCGCGAGATGTTCCTGCCCCGCCATGACTGGATCCTGAGCGGATCCGTGTCCGGCTGGGGTGACGAACTCGTTCCGTACTTCGATCTCGTCGTCTTCGTGACCACGCCGCGCGAGTTGCGGTTGCAGCGCCTGCGGGCCCGCGAGGCCGCGCATTTCGGCGCTGACGCCGTCGCGCCCGGTGGCTGGCATCATGAGGAGACCGAAGCATTCATCGCATGGGCCGCCCGTTACGAAGCCGGCGACCAGGACGGCCGCAGCCTGGCGAAACATCAGGCCTGGCTCGCCCGCCTGCCCTGCCCGGTCGTACGCGTGGACGGCGCACGCCCCCTTGCGGACCTCGTCGAGCAGCTATGCGCCGAGATGCAGCGGCTGCCCGGGTGACGTGATATCGTCGCATCGCGCATCGGACCGCGACGCACGGCGAGAGCCGCGCTGAGCCAATGCAGCATCCCGCACGTCACCCCTGCGGAGTCACCATGACCGGCACGACACTCCACCCGCGCGCCTCGCAACCGGCAACGCCCGTCGATTTCGACGTCCCGCCGCATGCCTGCGATTGCCACACCCACATCCATGGCGATGTCGACAAGTTTCCGTTCTTCCCGGGGCGCGTCTACACGCCGGGCCCGGCATCGCCGGAAGAGATGGCGGAACTGCACAAGGCGCTGCATGTCGAGCGCGTGGTGATCGTCACGCCGAGCGTCTACGGCACCGACAATGCCTCGACGCTGTTCGGCATGAAGGCGCGCGGGCCGACCGCACGCGGGGTGGCCGTGATCGACGACAACACGACGGAAGCCGAACTCGATGCGATGCACGCGCAGGGCTTTCGCGGCATCCGCATCAATCTCGCCACCGGCGGCATCAACGATCCCGCCGTCGGCCGCGCGCGCTTCACCGCTGCCGTCGAGCGCATGAAGACGCGCGGCTGGCACGTGCAGCTCTATACGACGCTGCCGATGATCTCGGCGATCAGGGATCTCGTGCTGGCTTCGCCGGTGCCGGCCGTGTTCGACCATTTCGGCGGCGTCGAGGCCTCGCGCGGACTGCAGCAGCCGGGATTCGACGACCTGATCGCGCTTGTCAGATCCGGCAAGGCCTATGTGAAGATCTCGGGCGCATATCGATCGTCAGCGCGAGCGCCCGACTATCAGGATGTCGCGCCCTACGCCCGCGCGCTGATCGCGGCGAATGCGGATCGCGTCGTCTGGGGCACCGACTGGCCGCATCCGGACTCGAATCATGTCGAAGGACGCGGGCCGACCGACATCGCGCCGTTCTATCCGATCGACGACGGCCGCCTGCTCAACCAGCTCACGGCGTGGGCGCCTGAGTCCGATGTGCGCAGAAAAATCCTCGCCGACAATCCGGCGCGGCTCTACGAATTCTGAGTCGCGCCAAATCGAATTAAGTTCAAACGAAATGAAACTCGAGTCCGCTTCGCGCGACGGAACAGTTGCCGATTGCGCACAGTGGCATGGACTCACATGAACGTGTTCGTGTTCCCGAGCGCTTTTCACCCGTTCGGTTGAGGCGGCGATTCACGTTCGCCGATACGCACGCACAGATTTCATTTGTTCGTGCGGTCGCATGTCATTGTCACATTATCTTGCCGCGCTTGCTTCCGGCATTGGAATTGGTTTCACCGTCGCAGCTCCGATCGGCCCCATGGGAATGCTGTGCATTCAGCGCACCCTGGCATCTGGCATGGCCACGGGTCTGGCAACAGGCTTTGGCGCCGCGACCGTGCATCTCGCCTACAGCGCATTTGCGGTGCTCGGCCTCGGCTCGCTGGCGCAGCCATGGGTCGAGGCGAACGCCGTGGGCTTCGGTATCGTCTCCGCCCTCACATTGCTGTGGTTCGCGCTCCGGACACACCGGTGCTCCGTCGTGCTTCAGGACAACAACGAGATCGACAACGTCCGCCTGGCGCGCGCCTATCTCAGCGCCATCGCGCTCGGCCTGACCAATCCGCTCACGGTCATCCTGTTCCTGGCCGCGCTGCATGCGTTCTCGACGCAATCCGCGACGGCGCCGCTGGTCGTGGGCGTATTCGTCGGCTCGGCGGTGTGGTGGACCGTGCTCAGCACGATGGTCGCGACCGCCCGGTCAAGACTGACCCCGCGCATGCTCTCGGCCAGCAGCCGCCTCGCCAGCCTGATGCTGCTCGGACTGGGCACCACGATGCTGGTGCGGATTGTACAGCGCGTGCTGTGAACGGACGGCCGTCAGCGTGCGCGGCGGGAGAAGAAGGAAATCAGGACCGGCAGCGTCACCAGGATGACGATCGGCGCCAGCATCATGCCGGTGACGACGACCACCGCGAGCGGCTTCTGCACCTGTGAGCCGATGCCCTCCGACAGCGCGGCCGGCAGCAAGCCGATGCCGGCGACCACGCACGTCATCAGCACCGGCCGCAACTGCAATTCGCCGGTACGGATCACCGCGTTCACGCGGTCCGTGCCTTCCTCGATCAGCTGGTTGAACTGCGACAGGATGATGATGCCGTCCATCACGGCGATGCCGAACAGCGCGATGAAGCCGATCGCCGCAGAGACGCTGAAAGGCGTGCCGGTGATCAGCAGCCCGAGCACGCCGCCGAAGATCGCCATCGGAATCACGCTCATGGCGAGCAGGGTGTCGGTCATCGAGCCGAAATTGAACCAGAGCAGGATGCCGATCAGCGCCAGCGAGATCGGCACCACGATCGACAGCCGCCGGATCGCATCCTGCAGATTGCCGAACTCGCCGACCCACTCCATGTGCGAGCCGGGCGGCAACTGCACCTGCTCGGAAATCTTCTGCTGCGCCTCGCGGATGGCGCTGCCGAGGTCGCGCTCGCGCACCGAGAACTTGATCGGCAGATAGCGCTCCTGCTGCTCGCGATAGATGTAGGCGGCGCCGGAGACCAGGCTGATGGTCGCGACCTCGCTAAGGGGAATCTGCGTGATGTTGCCGTTCGGCCCGGGCGCGCCGATCCGCAAGTTCTGGATCGCTTCGGCACTCTTGCGATATTCGGGCGCGAGGCGGACAATGATCGGGAAGTGGCGATCCGAGCCGGGCTCGTAGAGATCGCCGGCGGTATCGCCGCCGATCGCGACCTTGATGGTGGCGTTGATGTCGCCCGGCGCGAGCCCGTAGCGCGCGGCCTTGGCGCGGTTGATGTCGATCTGGATCGTCGGCTGCCCCAGCGAGGTGAACACCGCGAGATCGGTGACGCCCTGCACCGTCGCCAGCACCGACTTGATCTTGTTGGCGGTGTCGGTGAGCGCCTGGAGATCGCTGCCGAACAGCTTGATCGAATTCTCGCCCTTCACGCCGGAGACGGCTTCGGAGACGTTGTCCTGGAGGTATTGCGAGAAGTTGAACTCGACGCCCGGGAAGCGGTCGTCGAGCTGCTTGAGCAGTTGCGCGGTCAGCTCTTCCTTGTCGTGCGTCCCTGGCCACTGGCTCGCGGGCTTCAGCGGCGCGAAGAACTCGGCGTTGAAGAAGCCGGCCGCATCGGTGCCGTCATCGGGACGGCCGTGCTGAGACACCACCGATTCCACCTCGGGCCGGCTGCGGATCAGCTTGCGCATCTCGTTGACGTAGGTGTTGCCTTCCTGAAGCGAGATGGTCGGCGGCAGCGTGGCGCGGATCCAGAGATTGCCCTCTTCCAGCTTCGGAAGGAATTCGAGACCGAGCATCCGGCTCAGCGCGACCGTCATCAGCACGAGGCCGACCGCGGCGCCGAGCACGAGGCTGCGGTTGGCGACCGCCCAGCGCAGCACCGGCGAGTAGATGCGGTGCAGGATCCGCATGATCCTGGTCTCGGTCTCCTCGACATGCGCGGGCAGGATGATCGCGGACAATGCCGGGGTCACCGTGAAGGTCGCCAGCAGGCCGCCGGCGAGCGCATAGGCATAGGTGCGCGCCATCGGCCCGAAGATGTTGCCCTCGACGCCGGAGAGCGTGAACAGCGGCAGGAACGCCGCGATGATGATCGCGGCGGCAAAGAAGATCGAGCGCGACACGTCCGCGGCGGCGCTGAGGATGGCATGGCTCTTCATGCCGAACAGCGTCTCCGGCGACATCTCCTCGGATTCGCCCGGTGGCGTGGTCTGCGTCAGGCGGCGGAAGATGGCCTCCACCATGATCACGGTGGCGTCCACGATCAGGCCGAAATCGATCGCGCCGACCGAGAGCAGGTTCGCGGATTCCCCGCGCAGCACCAGGATGATCACCGCGAAGAACAGCGCAAACGGAATCGTGGCGCCGACGATCAGCGCGCTGCGCAAATCGCCGAGGAATATCCATTGCAGCAGCACGATCAGGAGAATGCCGACCACCATGTTGTGCAGCACGGTGTGGGTGGTGAGGTCGATCAGATCCTTGCGGTCGTAGATGCGCTCGATGCGTACCCCGGGCGGCAGGATGGTGGAATTGTTGATTTCGTTGACGAGCTGTTCGACCCGCTTGATGGTCGGCGTGCTCTGCTCGCCGCGGCGCATCAGCACGATGCCCTGCACGATGTCGTCGCTGTCGTCGAGGCCGGCGATGCCGAGCCGCGGCTTCTCGCCGACGGTGACGGTGGCGACGTCCTTGACCAGCACCGGATTGCCACCCGTCTGCGCGATCATGGTGCTGGAGAGGTCGTCGATGGAGCGGATCAGGCCGACGCCGCGGACCACGGCCGATTGCGAGCCGATATTGACCGTGTTGCCGCCGACATTGACGTTGGAATTGCTGACGGCCTGAAGCACCTGCGGCAGCGTCAGGCCATTGGCCATCAGCTTGTTGAAGTCGACCTGCATCTCGTAGGTCTTTGTCTTGCCGCCCCAGCCCGTCACGTCGATCACGCCGGGCACGGCGCGGAAGCGGCGCTGCAGGATCCAGTCCTGGATGGTCTTGAGATCGAGCACGCTGTAGTTCGGCGGGCCGACCAGACGGTAGCGGAAGATCTCGCCGATCGGGCTGAGCGGCGAGATCTGCGGCTGCACGTTGCCCGGCAGGGGCGAGAGCTGCGCCAGCCGGTTCAGCACCTGCTGCAGCGCCTCGTCATAGGTGTAGGCGAAGGAGAACTGGAGTTTGACGTCTGACAGGCCGTAGAGCGAGATGGTGCGGATGGTCGTGAGGTTCTTGAGCCCGGCGACCTGGGTCTCGATCGGGATCGTGATGTAACGCTCGATCTCCTCAGCCGACAAGCCGGGGCTCTGCGTCACGATGTCGACCATCGGCGGCGTCGGATCCGGGTAGGCTTCGATGTTGAGCTGGTTGAACGCAAGCAGGCCGCCGATCATCACGACGACGAACATGCCAACCATCAGGAAGCGCCGGTTGACGGCAAAGGCGACGAGACGATCCATTCAGGTCTTCGCAGTTTTCTGGGTCGTCGATCAGCTACCGGACGCAGCGCGGTCGATGAACAGGCTGCCTCTGGTCACGATCTGCTCGCCGGGCTTCAGGTTGCTGGTGACCTCGACGAGGTTGCCATTGATGAGGCCGATCTTGATCTGGCGCAGCTCGACCGACTTGTCCTCGCGCGCGACCCAGATGCGGACCTGGTCGCCTTCGTAGATCAGCGCCTGCTTGGGCACTGCGGGCGCCGCACGATCGCCCGCCGAATAGATCGTGACGTTGGCGAACATCTCGGGCTTGAGCAGGCCGTCCTTGTTGTCGATGGTGGCGCGGACGAGAAGGCGGCGCGTGTTGGGGTCGATCGCGGCGGCGACGTAGTTGATCTTGGCGGTCAGCGGACGATCGGGCAGCGCCATCACGTTGACCGCGATGTCCTGTCCGACGTTCACGGAAGCCGCGTCGCTTTCGCGCACGAAGGCCGTGAGCCAGACCGTGGAGAGATCGCCGATCACGAAAACCGGATCGCTCGCGCCGGAATTGACGTACTGGCCGGGGCCGATCTTGCGCTGCACGACCGTGCCGGAGATCGGCGCGTAGATCGTGATCTCCGGATTGATGCTGCCCTTGTCCTGGAAGGTGTTGATGGCTTCGTCGGTGAAGCCGAGGATGCGCAGCTTGTTGCGCGCCGCCTCCAATGCCGTCACCGAGGATCGCATGTCGTTCTGGGCCTGGACGTCGGTCGCTTCGGCCTGCTGAAAATCCTTCAGCGGAACGGCGCGGCCCTCGTACAGATCCTTGGCCCGCTTGTACTGGATGTCGGCGAGCTCGAGCGCCGACTTCGCCTTGTTCTGCGAGGTCATCGCCGAGATGAAATCGTTCTGGGCCTGCACGGTATCGGCGGCCTCGATCGTGAACAGCGGCTGGCCCTGCGTCAGGCTCTCGCCCGGCTTGGCGAGCAGCTTGGTCACCCGGCCCGCATAGGGCGAGAACACCGGCGTCGAGCGATCCTCGTCGACCGCGACCTTGCCTTCGGTGACATATTCGGCCCGGAAGGTCTTGCTCTTGACCGGCTCGATCGTCAGCGTCGCCCATTCGGAGGGTGTCGGCGTGAAGTTCTGGGCATTCCTGCGCGACTGGCTGGAGATCTCCGAGTGGCTCTTTTCCTTGGCCCCGGTGTGGAGAAAGGCGTAGGCGCCCGCACCGGCAAGCACCAGCAAGACCACGGATGTGATCACCCGCTTCCTTGTAAGAGCCTGAAATAGCTTGGTATTTTCAGTTCCCATGGGGCCCGGTCATGTCGGCGGTGATGTCGGCAAATGACTGCCTCATCGGTCGCGCTAATAGTGCTGAATTGAGATTTCAAACAACCTAAAAAACGCTGCCGGCCTTGCTGTTTGCGTTAAAATTTTGCGACATCAGCCGCGAGTCGGCCACTGCGGCAAATGGCTCCCGAGCGGCATGGCCGGACGGCTCCATCGGGCCGGTGTTTTCGACAGCTCCGCCGAATGTCGCACCGCCTTCAGCATACCGAAGCCAGATGACACGGTTTCGATGAATGCAGGATGTACCGCATCCCCCGTAATATCCGGGGTGTCCAGGCCGCGATCGAGCCGGCCGAGATTCCACAGCCAGCGCCCGGTCTGCGCCAGGGACACGCGCACGTGCCAGCTCCCGCCTTCGCTCGCCTGGCGGGCCTTGGCGATCATCGCACCGAACGCCATGAGATAGCCGGTGGCGTGGTCGAGCATCTGCGCCGGCAATTCCTTCGGCCCGTCGATGCCGGCCGCCCGTCCCTCGGCATGGTTGAAGCCGGTCGTGGTCTGCACCAGCGAATCGAAGCCGCGCCGCTCGGCCCACGGGCCGGAATGGCCGTAGGCGGAGAGCGTGACATAGACGATGCCGGGATTGATCCGGGCGGCGTCCTGCGGCGAGAAGCCCAGCGCCGCAAGCGCGCGCGGGCGATAGCCTTGCGAGAAGATGTCGGCATCCTTCAACAGCTCGCGCAATTGCAACCGCCCCGCCTCGCTCTTCAGCTCGATGAACGTGGTGAGCTTGCCGCGGCCGGTGTCGATGGTGAGCCAGGGTATCGCCGGGAGCTCGGGTCCGGAGACCAGAAGCACATCCGCACCATAGGCGGCGAGCGTGCGGCCTGCCACCGGCCCGGCGATGACGCGGGAGAGATCGAGCACGCGAAGGCCGGAAAGCGGCCGATCATCGCGCGACGATCCCTTCGACGGAATTGCGGGCCAGGGCTTCGGCGGCGCATCGCCGATCTTCTCGATCGAGATCAACGGCAATTCGGCGAGCGCGCGGGCCTGCGGAAGCGCGGACCATTCGTCGTGGGAGCGCATCAACGCCACGACGCCGCCGGCGGCATAGGCCGCGGTCTCGAAATCCTCGCCCTTCCATTGCATCAGCGCGGCCTGCACCTTCTCGCGCTCCGGCTCGCAGCCGAGCACCTTGCAGACGGCGTCGCGATGATGCGGGAAATTGGTGTGGCAGCGGATGAAACGGTTGTCGCCAGTCCTGTAGACGCCGGCGATGGCGTCCCAGGCGGGCGGCGGCGGCTTGTCGTCGAGGCGCAGATAGCGCTCGGAGCGGCATTCGACAGCGGCATGGCGCATGTCGACATGGACCTCCTGCGCCTCCGCGGTGCGCAGCTTCCAGATCTCGGCCGCGGCAAGACCGGCGGCGGCGATCGCGACCTGCCCGGCGACGGCGACGCGGAACGAGGACGGCAGTTGCGGTTCCTCGCCGCTCAGCCGGACGCGATCGAGCGCGGCCAGGTCGCCGCCGACGGAGGTCCAGATATCGCTGAGAATGCCGGCGGAGCTTTGCATGACCGCTGTTCTCCCATTAGCTTTCGCGACCATGTCATGATCGCCGAAAGGAATGCAATGGCTGCCATCGATCCCCTCACCGCCGGCGCCGTGTTCATCGCAACTGCGGCAACGGATGCGGTCTACGTGATGTTCACCTCCGCCGTGGTCGCGCGCAAACGCGTGCCGGCCGCGAGCTGGAGCGCGATCTGGTATCTGCTCTCGTCCTATGCCGTGATCAGCTACACCGAAAACGCGTTCTACGTCGCATTCGCGGCGATCGGCTCCTGGGTCGGCGCCTTCGCGTCGCTGACCTTCCTGCACCGCCCGCCCGGCGGGCCGCCGGTCGGCGCGGCGCCGGAGTGAGAGACGACGCGCCTCTTTCGAGGCCGTCATCGCGAGGCGCTGTCGCGGCGAAGCAATCCGGACCGGTTGCGCGGATGCATATCCGGATTGCTTCGCTCGCAATGGCGATGAGGCGGCGCTTTACGCCACGGCCTCAATGAAAATCGCGCGACGGCGGCAGGATGCGGACGTTGCGGGGGTGACGGATTTTTTGCGCGGGCGCGTCGGGGTGGGCCCGGCGATCGTCGTTGAGCGGCTCGATCACCGTGGCACCCGCCGGCACCGGATGCTTGCGGATCAGGGCATCGTTGGCGAGACCGACCAGATCGTGCGAGCGGTCGATCATGCGCTGCGCGATGAGATGGGTCACCTTCTCGGGGCTGCTCTGGATGTAGCCCTCGACCAGGATGAGGCGCGCGCCCATCACCTCCTTGCGATACTGCTCCATGATCTTGGGCCATACCACGACATTGGCGATGCCGGTTTCGTCCTCCAGCGTCATGAAGACGACGCCGCTGGCGCTGCCCGGCCGCTGCCGCACCAGCACCACGCCGGCGCAGCGGACGCGGCGCCGGTCGTTCTCATGGCTGATCTCCCTGCAGGCGACGATCCGCTCGCGCGAGAACATCTCGCGCAAAAATTCCATCGGATGTCCCTTCAGCGACAGCCGGATGGTCTGGTAGTCCGCGACCACCTGTTCCGCGCGCGGCATCACGGGCAGCGGCTCGGCATGCTCGTCCGGCTGCTCACGCGCGGTGGCCGCCTCGAACAGCGGCAGCGCCACGTCGTCGGGCAACCGCCGCACCTGCCACAGCGCCTCGCGGCGGTCGAGCCCGATCGAGCGGAACGCATCGGCGTCCGCGAGCAGGATCAGCGCGCGCTTGGGCAGGCCGGTGTCGCGGGCGAAGTCTTCCAGCGAGGTGAAAGGACTGCGGCTGCGCGCCTTGACGATGCGGTCCGCCCAATCCTCCGGGCTGACATAGGTCTTGCCCTGCCGCTCCGCCTGCTGCCTTCGCAGCTCCTCCTCATCCGGATCGAGCCAGTGAAAGCCGTCGATCTGCCGGAAGCCGAGGCGCACGGCGCAATATTTTCGGTCAGTGTTCTCCAGCGTGTTCTGCGCGAAGCTATGGGACACATCGATGTCACGCACCTCGACGCCGTTCTTTCGCGCATCGCCGACGATCTGGGCCGGCGCGTAAAAGCCCATCGGCTGCGAGTTCAGCAGCCCGCAGCAGAAGGCGTCGGGATGATGGTATTTCAGCCATGAGGAGATGTAAACGAGCTGGGCAAAGCTCGCGGCATGGCTCTCCGGGAACCCGTAAGAGCCGAAGCCCTTGATCTGCTCGAAGCAATTCCTGGCAAAGGTCGGATCGTAACCGCGCCTGATCATGTTGCCGATCATCTTGTCTTCGAAATTGCCGATGGTCCCCACGTTGCGGAACGTCGCCATGGCTCGCCGCAATCCGTTGGCCTCTTCCGAGGAAAACCCCGCTGCGACGATCGCGATGCGCATGGCCTGCTCCTGAAACAGGGGCACGCCGAGCGTCTTGTGGAGGACCTCGCGAAGCTCGTTCCTGTTGCCCCCTTCCGGATAGGGGTATTCGATGTCCGCCGGATTCATTTTCCGCCGCCGCAGATACGGATGCACCATGTCGCCCTGGATCGGCCCGGGCCGCACGATCGCGACCTCGATGACGAGATCGTAGAAGGTCCGCGGCTTCAGGCGCGGCAGCATGTTCATCTGCGCGCGGCTCTCGACCTGGAACACGCCGAGGGATTCGCCACGCTGCAGCATCTGATAGACTTCGTCGTCATCTTTCGACTTGATGTCCGCCAGCTCGTAGCGCCTGCCCTTGTGATCCGCGATCAGATCAAAGCACTTCCTGATGCAGGTCAGCATGCCCAGCGCGAGCACGTCGACCTTCATCATGTTGAGCGCGTCGACGTCGTCCTTGTCCCATTCGATGAAGGTGCGGTCGTCCATGGCCGCGTTGCCGATCGGCACATAGGTGTCGAGCCGGTCCTGGGTCAGCACATAGCCGCCGACATGCTGGGAGAGATGGCGCGGGAATTCGATCAGCTCGGTCGCGAGCTCGACCGCGAGATTGATCATGGGATTCTGCGGATCGAGCCCGGCCTGCCTGACCTGCATGTCGTTGAGGCCCCTGCCCCAGCTGCCCCAGACGGTGTCGGCGAGCGCGGCGGTGACGTCCTCGGTCAAGCCCAGCGCCTTGCCGACGTCGCGGATGGCGCTACGCGGGCGATAATGGATGACGGTGGCGATGATCGCGGCGCGGTGGCGGCCGTAGCGGCGATAGACATATTGCATCACCTCCTCGCGCCGCGAATGCTCGAAATCGACGTCGATATCGGGCGGCTCCAGCCGCTCCTTGGAGATGAACCGCTCGAACAGCAGATCGACCTGGGTCGGGTCGACCGAGGTGATGCCGAGCACGTAGCACACGGCCGAATTCGCCGCCGACCCTCGCCCCTGGCACAGGATGTTTTCGCTGCGCGCATAATGGACGATGTCGTGCACGGTGAGGAAGTAGTGCGCGTATTTCAGCTCGGCGATCAGCGCGAGCTCCTTGCGCAAGGTCGTACGAAGCTTGTCGTCGATCCTGGAGACACCGCCGAAATATTTATCGACGCCTGCCCAAGTCAGATCCTCCAGATGTCCTTGCGCCGTCTTCCCCGGCGGCACCGGCTCGTCCGGATATTGATATCTGAGCTGGTCGAGCGAGAAGTCGATGCGACCCGCAAAGCGCATGGTCTCCGCGATCGCCTCGGGAAAATCACGGAACAGCCGCGACATTTCCCGGGGCGTCTTCAGGAATCGCTCGGCATTGGCTTCAAGCTTCCTGCCGGCTGCTTCGATCGTGGTCTTTTCACGGATGCAGGTCAGCACGTCCTGCAAGGGACGGCGGCCCGGATCGTGATAGAGCACCTCGTTGGTCGCGAGCAGCGGCACGCCCGCCGCGGCGGCGAGGTCGTCCAGTTGCGCGAGGCGGCGGCGGTCGTCGCCGCGATAGAGCAGGCTGGCCGCCAGCCACACGCCCGCGGCGCGGCTTGCCTTGAGCTTTGCGAGAACCTCCAGCGCCTGCGCCGGCTCGAAGCGATGCGGCAGCGTCAGGATCAGGAGCTGGCCTTCGGCATAATCGAGAAGATCGGAGCAGGTGAGATGGCACTCACCCTTCTCGATCCGCCTGACGTCGTCGCCGCGCTTGCCTTTGGTGAGAAGCTGGCACAGCCGGCCATAGGCGGCACGATCGCGCGGATAGACGAAAATGTCGGGAATGCCGTCGAAGAAGACGATGCGCGCACCGATCAGGAGTTTCGGCTTGTGCAACACCTCGTCATTGCCGAGCTCCTTATAGGCCCGCACCACGCCGGCCAGCGTGTTGTGATCGGAAATGCCGATCACGGGAATGCCGAGTTTGCTGGCCTGGTGCACATAGGCGCGCGGATCCGAGCCGCCACGCAGGAAGGAGAAATTCGTGGTGATGCCGATCTCGGCATAAGCCGGCGTGGTCATGCGAAGAGACCATGCACATACCAGCGGGGCGCAACGGGCTTGCCGTCGTCGTCGAAGCACTCGCCTTCGTAGAGGCCGTCGCGAAAGATCCAGAAGCGCAGGCCTTCGGCATCCTCGATGCGGAAATAATCCCGCGTCAGCTGCTTGCCGTCCTGCCGCCACCATTCCATGGCGATCCGCTCGGGTCCCTCCACCCGCACCACCGCATGTTTCGCGCGCCGCCAGGTGAATTGATGCGGCGGCCCGTCGGGCACTGTCGCGAACGGCACGGCAACCAGCTCCGGCTTGTCGAACAGCCGCAGGGGGCGCAGCGGCGGCTCGCTCTCGACGCGCGCCGGCCATTCGGCCTGCATGGCGGCGGCGAGGTGATGCTGCGCGGGGGCGGCCAGCACCGCGTGCTCGGGAATATGCGTGTCCTGCGGCAGGTTCACGACGACGCGTTTGCCGCCGATGCGCGCGGCGATGCGGTCGATCAGCGCGGCCAGCTCGTCATTGTCGTGGACATGGGCGTCGAGATCGCGCTGCTCCTGCACCACGATCTCGGTGCGGCTCGCCGACAGCCGCACCATGTCGAAACCGAAGCCGGGATCGAGGGGATCGACAAGCGCGTCGAGGCGCTCGCGAAACAGGCGGTCGATCACCGCGCTCCGCGTCACCGGCCGTCCGGTCTCGACCATGATCGCGCGCACCACACCATCGGTGCGGAAGAACGCAGCCTCCAGGCGCCGCGCCCCCTTGCCTTGCTTCTCCATTGACGCGATCAGCGTGTCCGCCAGCCGCGACAGCGTCATCGCGATCATCGTGTCGGTCGCGATCGGCTCGGCGAAACGCTTCTCGACGATGTAATCGGGCAGCGGCTTGCGCGGATTGATCGGCGCATCGCCCCGCCCCAGCGCATGTGCCAGCAGCGTGGAAAACCGCGCGCCGAACCGCGCCGTGATTTCGCCCGGCGCGCGCGAGGCGACATCGCCGATGGTCTTCAGGCCGGCACGGCGCAGGCCGGTGGTGATGGACTCGTCCGCGCCGAGCGCGGACACCGGAAACCGGCCGATCGCCGCCGCCTCCCCGCCATCGGCGACGATGGTCCCCGTGGCCTGACGTGTCAGCGTGCGCGCGCAGACCGAAGTGCCGGCAATCGCCGCACTGACGGAAAAATCCTGGCGCGCGAGCGCGCGGGCCAGCGTCTGCAACAGCGCGGCTTCGCCGCCGAACAGATGCGCGCAGCCGGTGATGTCCAGGAACAATCCGTGCGGCGGGTCGAGCGCCACGAGCGGCGTGAAGCGGTCGCACCAGTCGGCGATGTCGCTGAGCGTCTTCGCATCCGCCGCGACATCGGCGTCGAACACTTTCAAATCCGGGCACATCGCCCGGGCATTCGCGAGCGGCTGACCAATATGCAAGCCAAGGCGTTCGGCGGCCTCGTCCAGCGCATAAATCACCAGCGCATTGTTGTCCTTGATGACGACGATGCTTGGTTCATCGACCTTACCCAGCGTGCCGAAGAACCGCTGGATCCGGTCGATGGGCAGGCGCGGCAGCCACAGGCTGAGGATACGCCGACGGTTCGCTGAACTGGCACTCATCACATTTCCATTCCATGATCCACCGGCCGCACGGCCCGTGACGATTGCGCAACAGCTCGACATCGAAACGCGGCGCGCCCCAGGCACTCCATGCCGGCCCCGGCGGCGAATGCGCCGCGCGCAGCATCCATCGCGTCTCCGCGGTCGACGGCAACGGTTGCGCGGCCATGCGCAACAAAAGGCCGGTGACGCCGGAGCCTTGCGCTGCCAGCGTCAGCTTGCGGCTCGCCACGAGATCGAATTGCCTGACCTCGCCCCAGAGCTCGAGCACGACGGCACCGAGCGCATCGCAGGCGAGCGCATCGGCCGAGGTGCGCAGCGCGCTCTCCACGTCGGCGGCGCGCACAATCACCACGCGGCGCGGGTCCAGACCAATCTCGGCGAGCCCGCTCATCGACAGTGCGCCGGTTTCAAGCTCCGAGAAATCCTGTCGCACCCACAACAGCGGCCGGCGCGCCGTCACGCGGCCCGCAAGCCCGGTGACAAAGCCCGTCGCGACCGCGCCCTGACGGCCCTCGCAAAACACCTCGTGGATGGCCGCACGCGCGAGCCCGCCCTTCAGCGCGCGGTCAACCTCGCCGTGGCCGAGCGCGACGCGATCGCGATGATGCACGACGTCCGCCGTCTCGATGCGCTCGATCTGGCCGCGCAAAGTCGCAAGCGCGCTCATGCGTGCGCTCATGCTCGCCGCTCCTTTGGGAATGAATGCCGTGGCCCTCAAAAAGAAGAACCAACGGCTGGCTCATTTGTTCATGGTATGTTCTAATATAAAGCTAATGGGATGCCTTGAGTCAATCGAATTGGCGCATCCCCTGATTCATGAACGGAATCAAAGGGATTCAAATATGGACGTGCAACGCAAGCTGGAGATCCTGGCGGACGCCGCCAAGTACGACGCGTCCTGTGCCTCCAGCGGGACCGAGAAGCGGGATTCCAGCGACGGCAAGGGCATGGGCTCGACCGCGCCCGGAATGGGCATCTGCCATTCCTACGCGCCGGACGGCCGCTGCATCTCGCTGCTCAAGGTTCTTCTCACGAACGCCTGCAAT
Source organism: Bradyrhizobium sp. (assembly GCF_047605465.1). Taxonomy (GTDB): domain Bacteria; phylum Pseudomonadota; class Alphaproteobacteria; order Rhizobiales; family Xanthobacteraceae; genus Bradyrhizobium. The sequence goes on from NZ_JASGFS010000004.1 coordinate 33,312, forward strand.
TACGATTGCCTCTACTGCGTCAACCGCGCCTCCAGCAACGTGCCGCGCGCCCGTTTCACCGTCGACGAGGTGGTCAAGCTGACGCTCGACTTCTACCGGCGCAACTACATCGAAGGCCTGTTTCTCTCCTCCGGCATCATCCGCAGCCCCGACTACACCATGGAGCAGGTGGTCAGCGTCGCGCGCAAGCTGCGCGAGGAGCATCATTTCCGCGGCTACATTCATCTCAAGACCATTCCCGAGGCCGACGACGCGCTGATCGCGGAAGCCGGCAAATATGCCGATCGTCTTTCCATCAACATCGAGATGCCGCAGGAGACCAGCCTGCAGCAATTCGCGCCGGAGAAGGACGTGCGTGCGATCCGACGCACCATGGGCCGGCTGCGGTTGAAGCTGGACGAAGCCGAGGAAGGCCGCAGCACGAAGACGAAGGCGAAGCCGCAGCGCTTCGCGCCGGCCGGGCAAAGCACGCAGATGATCGTCGGCGCCGATGCGGCCTCCGACCACACCATCCTCCACACCAGCGCCAATCTCTACGGCTCATACAGGCTGAGGCGCGTCTATTATTCCGCCTTCAGCCCGATCCCCGACGCCAGCCGGGCGCTGCCTCTGCGCGCGCCGCCGCTGCTGCGCGAGCACCGGCTCTATCAGGCCGACTGGCTGATGCGGTTCTACGGCTTCGACGTCGGCGAGATCGTCGACGACAGCGCGATGCTGCCGCTCGACATCGATCCCAAGCTCGCCTGGGCGCTGCGCCACCGCGACCGCTTCCCGCTCGACGTCAATCGCGCCAGCCGCGAGGAGCTGTTGCGCGTACCCGGCTTCGGCACCAGGGCGGTCGAACGCATCATCGCGACGCGGCGCACGACGACGATCCGCACCGCCGATCTCGCACGGCTGCGTGTGCCCCGGCACAAGGCGCTGCCGTTCATCGTCCTCAGCGATCATCGCCCCGCCCCGCATCGTCTCGACGAGGCGCGGCTGATCGAACGGTTCAAGCCGAAGGCAACGCAATTGGGATTTGGCTTCTGATGCAGTTCATCACCCTCGACGACCAAACCGATTTCGACGGCTGGCGCAAAGCCGCGCGGGCGCTCGTGCTTCATGGTGCGAAGCCCGCCGACGTCACCTGGGCCGTGCAGGGCGGCGAGGCGGAGTTGTTCGCGCCGCCCTCGCCGTCTGCGCTGCCGCAAAGCAGCGACGGCACCTTCAACGTTCCGGCAAAATTCGTCGACCTCGCCCAGGCGGCGATCCTGCACCGCGACCCCGAGCGTTTTGCCATTCTCTATCGCCTGCTCTGGCGATTGAGGGACAATCACGATCTCATCGACGTCGCGATCGACCCCGACGTCGCGCAAGTCACGGCCATGGCGAAAGCGATCTATCGCGACGAGCACAAGATGCATGCCTTCGTCCGCTTCCGCGAGGTCGGCCGCGAACGCGAGGCGCATTATGTCGCCTGGTTCGAGCCGGAGCATCACATCGTCGAACTGGCCGCGCCGTTCTTCGCCCGGCGCTTTGCCGACATGCCCTGGTCGATCCTGACGCCGGATTTATGTGCGCATTGGGATGGCCACGCGCTCTCGTTCACGCCGGGCGTCAGCAAGAACGAGGCGCCCGGCGAGGATCGGCTCGAGGAAACCTGGCGGCGTTACTACGCCAGCATCTTCAATCCGGCGCGGCTCAAGGTGAAGGCGATGCAGACCGAGATGCCGAAGAAATACTGGAGGAACCTGCCCGAGGCCTCGATCATTAAGCCCTTGATCGAGGACGCCGAGCGCATGACGGGCGCCATGATCGCCAAGGCCGCGACCGATCCGCACAAATCCCAGAAGCGGCCGGAGGCTCCGATGAAACGCAAGACCCCCGGCGACGATCTCGAAACGCTTCGCGAGGAGGCCGCGCATTGCCGCGCCTGTCCGCTCTACAAGGACGCGACGCAGACCGTGTTCGGCGAGGGCCCGAAAGACGCCAACATCATGCTGGTCGGCGAACAGCCCGGCGACAAGGAAGACCTCGCCGGCCATCCCTTCGTCGGGCCGGCCGGCCAGATGCTCGACCGCGCGCTGGAGGAAGCTGGCGTCGACCGTAAGAAGGTTTACGTCACCAACGCGGTCAAGCATTTCAAATTCGTCCCGCGCGGCAAGATCCGTCTCCACCAGAAGCCGGCGACGCCCGAGATCCGGGCATGCCGGCAATGGTACGAGCGGGAAGTTTCGGCAATCCAGCCCGATCTCATCGTGGCGCTGGGTGCCACCGCCGCCCAGAGCGTTCTCGGCAAGGCCACTCCGATCGGGAAGACCCGCGGCCGCCTCATGGACCTTCCCGACGGACGGCAGGCGCTGGTCACGGTGCACCCGTCCTACCTGCTCCGCCTCCCCGATCCCGAAGCCAAAGTTCTGGAATATCAGCGCTTTGTCGAGGATCTGAAGATCGCCGCCGGCTTGCAGAAGAGGGCCGCACGCGCTGCCTGACATGCATCTCTATGCACGTCACCATGCAGTGGAGAAGTCCCTTCATTTCAATTGTTCGTCAACCATTTCAACTGGCTGTCACATGCCGCGCGCAAAATCAGGGCCTTGGGACAGGAGAATTTCCAATGAGTGACGTTGCTTTGCCCGGCTCCATCGAGCCAGCCTTGCGTAGCGGGCCAGACCTCGACCGCGGTTTCCATCCGCTGACCGGCGTGATCTATATGGGCGTCATCGGCGCCGCACTACTTTTTGTCGCCTACAGCATCTGGGTCGACGTCGACGCGACCGGCACGCAGGTCAAGACCTTCGCTCCTTTCCTCCTGCTCTTCGTCGCGCTGCTGATCGCGCTCGGCTTCGAGTTCGTGAACGGCTTCCACGATACCGCCAACGCGGTCGCGACCGTCATCTACACCCGCTCGCTGCCCGCCCACGTCGCCGTGGTGTGGTCCGGCATGTTCAACCTGTTCGGCGTGCTGCTCTCCTCGGGCGCGGTCGCCTTCGGCATCGTGTCGCTGCTGCCGGTCGAGCTGATCCTTCAGGTCGGCTCCAGCGCCGGCTTCGCCATGGTGTTCGCGCTGTTGATCGCCGCCATCATCTGGAACGTCGGCACCTGGTATTTCGGCCTGCCGGCCTCGAGCTCGCACACCCTGATCGGCTCGATCATGGGCGTCGGCATCATGAACGCCGTCCTGCACGGCCGCAGCGGCACCTCGGGCGTCGACTGGTCGCAAGCCACCAACATCGGTAAGGCGCTCCTGCTGTCGCCGCTGTTCGGCTTCGCGCTCGCCGCCGGCCTGCTGCTGATCCTGCGCACCGTGCTGTTGCGCGCGACGCCCGCCCTGTTCGGCGAGCCGAAGGGCGACCAGCCGCCGCCGTGGTGGATCCGCGGCATCCTGATCCTCACCTGCACCCTGGTGAGCTTCTTCCACGGTTCCAACGACGGCCAGAAGGGCATGGGTCTGATCATGCTGATCCTGATCGGCACCGTTCCGACCGCCTATGCGCTCAACCGCGCGCTGCCGGAAGCCCAGATCGAGGCGTTCACCAGGAACTCGGAAGCCGCGAGCAAGATCATCGAAGGCAAGGCCGCCGGCTACAACGTGATCGGAAACCCGCGCCCGGCCGTCACCAACTATGTCGCGCAGCACGAAGTCAACGGCGGTACGTTCCCGTCGCTCGCCATCCTCGTGCGCGACATCTCCAAGCAGGTCACCACCTACGGTTCGCTCGCCAAGGTGCCCGCCGACGTCGTCGGCAACACCCGCAACGACATGTACCTCGTCTCGGAAGCCCTCCGCTTCCTGATGAAGGACAAGGAAGCCGAACTCAGCGCCGACGACGTCAACGTCCTCAACGCCTACAAGGGCTCGCTCGACAGCGCCACGAAGTTCATCCCGGGTTGGGTGAAGATCGCGGTCGCCATCGCGCTCGGCCTCGGCACCATGGTCGGCTGGAAGCGCATCGTCGTCACCGTCGGCGAGAAGATCGGCAAGACGCACCTCACCTACGCGCAAGGTGCCTGCGCGGAGATCACCGCCGCCGCCACCATTGCCGCAGCCGACGTCTACGGCCTGCCGGTGTCGACCACGCATGTGCTGTCATCCGGTATCGCCGGCACCATGGCCGCCAACGGTTCGGGCCCGCAATGGGCCACGATCCGCAACATCGCGATGGCCTGGGTGCTGACGCTGCCGGCCGCCATGATCATCTCCGGCACGCTGTACTACGTGTTCTCGCACGTGTTCTGAGAGATCGCCGCTCACTGACGACAAAGGGCCCGTGCAACGCACGGGCCCTTTTCATGTCCGGGCCCGTCTGGGCGCCGGCCTTACGACGCCGCGAGCGACTGCTCCACCAGCTTGACCCAGTAGGACGTGCCGTAGACGATCGCCTCGTCGTTGAAATTGTAGGCGGGGTGGTGCAGCCCCGCGCTGTCGCCATTGCCGCAGAAGATGAAGGCACCGGGCCGCGCTTCCAGCATGTAGGCGAAATCCTCGCCCCCCATCAGCGGCGCCATCTCGTGAACGTTGGCATCGCCCGCGACCTGCGCGGCGATGCCACGCGCGACCTCGGTCTCGGCGAAATGGTTGTTCACGACGGGATAGTTGCGCTGATAGCGCAGATCGATCTTGGCGCCGGTGATCTGCGCCACGCCGGCGACCACCTCGTGCACGCGCTTTTCGACCAGCTTGCGCACATCGGGCGACAGCGTGCGGATGGTGCCCCTGAGCGTCGCGGTCTGCGGAATGACGTTGCGGGCGTTGCCGGCGTGAAATTCGCAGATCGAGATCACGGCGGATTCCAGCGGATCGACGCTTCGCGCGACGATCGACTGCAATGCGGTGATCACCTGTGCACCGACCAGCACGGAATCGACGCATTTGTGCGGACGCGCGGCGTGGCCGCCGAGCCCTTCGATCAGGATGTCGACCTCGTCGGTCGCCGCCATGATCGGGCCCGGCCGGATCGCGAACGAGCCGATCGGGATGCCCGGGCCGTTGTGCATGCCGTAGACCTGCTCGATGCCGAAGCGCTCCATCAGGCCGTCCTTGACCATGGCCGCACCGCCGGCGCCGCCCTCTTCGGCGGGCTGAAAGATCACGACGGCATTGCCGGCGAAATTGCGGGTTTCGGCGAGATAGCGCGCCGCGCCGAGCAGCATGGCGGTGTGCCCGTCATGGCCGCAGGCGTGCATCTTGCCGGGGACCTTCGAGGCGTAGGGCAGATTGGTCTGCTCGTCGACCGGCAGCGCATCCATGTCGGCGCGCATGCCGATCACCTTGAGCCCTTCGCCCGCCGGCTTGCTGCCCTTGATCACACCGACCACGCCGGTCCGGCCGAGGCCGGTCACGACTTCGTCGCAGCCGAACTCACGCAGGCGATCGGCAACGAATGCTGCGGTGCGGTGGACGTCGTACAGCAGTTCGGGATGCTGGTGGATGTCCCGGCGCCAGGCCTGAATATCGGGCCGAAGGTCGGCGACGCGGTTCACGATGGGCATGGAGGGTCTCAAGCTTCATTGAAAATACAGGACTGTCTACCATGCACGCGCCGGGCCACCTAACTCCTTCAAACCAAGGGGAGCTCTGCCCTGGCGTCATGGCCGGCGCTGCCGCCAGCTTGTGTTGGCCGTGCACGTCCGACTATTAGGAGACGCAGGTCGATGCCCGGACAAGCTCGGGCATGCCGATCATCCGGGTGGAGCAGCATGCCAAGACGACTCGAGGGTGAATTCGACTATATCGTCGTCGGCGCCGGCACTGCCGGCTGCATCCTGGCGAACCGGCTGTCAGCCGATCCGTCCCGGCGCGTGCTCATCCTCGAAGCCGGGGGCGACGACAACTGGATCTGGTTCCACATTCCGGTCGGCTATCTCTTCGCGATCGGCAATCCGCGCTCCGACTGGATGTTCAAGACCGAAGCCGAGCCGGGCCTGAACGGCCGCTCGCTGGCCTATCCCCGCGGCAAGGTGATCGGTGGCTGCTCGGCGATCAACGCCATGATCTCGATGCGCGGACAGGCCGCCGATTACGACCATTGGCGCCAGCTCGGCATGACCGGATGGGGCTATGACGATGTGCTGCCGGTGTTCAAGCGGCTGGAGGATCACTTTCTCGGCGCGAGCGAGCATCACGGCGCCGGCGGCGGCTGGCGCATCGAGGCACCGCGGCTGTCCTGGGACGTTCTCGATGCCGTCGGCGATGCCGCCGAGGAAATGGGAATCAGGCGCATCCCGGATTTCAACACCGGCGACAACGAAGGCACGAGCTATTTCCACGTCAACCAGAAGCGTGGCCGGCGCTGGTCGTCGGCACGCGGCTTCCTCAAGCCGGCGCTGAACCGTCCCAATCTGCGGCTTGAGAAGCACGTGCTGGTCGATCGTCTCATCATCGAGCAGGGCCGCGCCGTCGGCGTGCGCTTCATCCAGAACGGCGAGATCATCGAGGCGCGCGCCAGGCGCGACGTGGTGCTCTCGGCCGGCGCGATCGGCTCGGTACAGGTGCTGCATCGCTCCGGCATCGGGCCCGCGGACTGGCTCTCGCCGCTCGGCATCGACATCGTGATGGACAAGCCCGGCGTCGGCCGCAACCTGCAGGACCATCTCCAGCAGCGCGCGATCTACAAGGTCGACGGCGTGCGGACGCTCAACGAGACCTATTACAACCTGTTCCGCCGCGGCCTGATGGGCCTCGACTACGCCTTCCGCCGCCGCGGGCCGCTGACCATGGCGCCGTCGCAGCTCGGCATCTTCACCCGCTCCGACGCGACGCGGGCCCGCGCCAACATCCAGTTCCACGTGCAGCCGCTGTCGCTCGACAAGTTCGGCGATCCGCTGCACCGCTTCCCCGCGATCACGGTCAGCGCCTGCAATCTCCAGCCGACCTCGCGCGGCACCGTGCGGTTGCGCGCGTCAACGCCCGACGAGAAGCCGATCATCGCGCCGAATTATCTGTCGACCGATGACGACCGCCAGGTCGCCGCCGACGCGATCCGGACCACGCGCCGCCTGATGCAGCAGAAGGCGCTCGCGAAATATCGCCCGAGCGAATATCTGCCCGGCCCCTCCGTCGGCGATGACGACGCCTCGCTCGCGAAAGCGGCCGGCGACATCGGCACCACCATCTTCCATCCCGTCGGCACCGCGAAGATGGGCGCGGCGAACGACCCGATGGCGGTCGTCGACGAACGGCTGCGCTTCTACGGCCTCACCGGTCTTCGCATCGTCGATGCCTCGATCATGCCCACCATCACCTCGGGCAACACCAACACCCCGACCGCGATGATCGCCGAGAAGGGCGCGGCGATGATCCTGGAGGATGCGAAGTAGGCGCCCGTAGCCCGGATGGAGCGAAGCGCAGTCCGGGAAGCTGCCATGCCAAGGCTCCCGTATCTCGCTTCGCTCCATCCGGGCTATGATGCATCACAGCCTGATTTCATGATGAGTCCGCACCGCTTTTCCATCGGCCAAACAGACGCAGAGATCGCCATGCTGCAATGGGGCGCGCGCGGGAAACCGCCCGCCCTGCTCCTGCACGGCACCGGATTCGTCGCCGACGTCTGGGACGAGGTCGCGCGCGAACTCGCGGCGACCTACACCGTCTATGCGCTCGATCGACGTGGCCACGGCGCCAGCCACAAGCCCGGCGCGTATCACTTCGTGGATTACGCCGACGACATCTGCCGGGTGATCGACGCGCTCGATCTGCGCGATGTCTACGGCATCGGCCACAGCGCCGGCGCGACCGATCTCCTGCTCGCGACGAAACTCCGGCCGGACCGATTCACGCGCCTGTTCGTGATGGAGCCGACGGTGATGAACCCGCGCGCGGCGCGCGCCGGGGGATTGAGTGATGAATCGGTATCGCGCGTGCAGGGCACGCTGCGCCGGCGGGCCGAGTTCGAGAGCGCGGAGGCCGCCTTCGCGCGCTACCGCGCCGCGCCCGCGTTTGCGGATTGGACCGAAGCATCGCTGCGCGCCTACATCCGCCACGGCTTTGCGCATCTCGACGACGGCCGGGTCCGCCTCCTCTGCACGCCCGAGATCGAATCGGAGATTTTGCGCCCGATCTACGAGGCCATGGATCAGGTCTACATCGGCGATGCGCGCGGCAATCCCTTCGGCTGGCTGACCGAGATTGATTGCCCCGTGCGCGTCACGACCGCCGCGAAATCCGGCGCGATCTACCAGGAGATGGCCGCGCGGGCGGTGTCGTTGATCCCGGGCGCGAGCACGCTGGTGTTCGCGGACGCCGGACATTGCGTGGCGCAGGAAGTGCCGCAAGACGTGGTGGACGCCGTCCGGGAATTCGCAAGCTAGGCGTCTCGCCCGGGCGTTGTATCGCGCCGGGGACACACGACCACGCTCACGAAATCGTCATCGCGTCCGGCGAATAAACCCGCCCCTCCCCCAATCATCTCCCCCGACGCCCAATTCCGGGCCAGCGGAGATGCACGATGAGCGGACACGATCACGGCGAAGACGGCGTCAGCCGCCGCAAGGTACTGGAGTGCATGACCTGGGCCGGCACCGGGGTGCTCTGGACCATCACGGGCGGCGTGCCGCGCTCGCTCGGCATCATCGATTCCGCGCAGGCCGCCACCGCGCCGGGCATGACCTTCATGCAGATCAGCGACAGCCATGTCGGCTTCGACAAGCCGGCCAACCCCAACGCGCTCGGCACGCTGGAGGAAGCCGTCAACAAGATCAACGCCATGCCGGCGAAGCCGTCGTTCATGATCCACACCGGCGACATCACGCATCTGTCGAAGGCCGCCGAATTCGACAATGCCGAGCGCATCATCTCGCAGACCAAGCTCGACGTGCACTACGTTCCCGGCGAGCACGACTTCCTCGACGAGGAGGTGAAATTCTATCACGACCGTTACGGCCGCGGCACCAAGGGACAAGGCTGGTACTCCTTCGATGCCGGCGGCGTGCATTTCATCGGCCTCGTCAACGTCGTCGACCTCAAGGCCGGCGGGCTCGGCAATCTCGGCGCCGAACAGCTCGCCTGGCTCGAGGACGATCTGCGCGGCAAGTCGAAGTCGACGCCGATCGTGATGTTCGCGCACATCCCCCTCTGGACGGTCTATCCGGAATGGGGCTGGGGCACCGAGGACAGCGGCCGCGCGCTCGAATACGTCAAGGGCTTCGGCTCCGTCACCGTGCTGAACGGGCACATCCACCAGGTGATGCAGAAAGTCGAGGGCAACGTCACCTTCCACACGGCGCGCTCGACCGCCTTCCCGCAGCCGGCCCCGGGCGCCGCCTCCTCGCCCGGTCCGATGAAGGTCGAGGACGCGAAGCTGCGCTCGATGCTCGGCGTCGCCAGCATCAACTTCAAGCAGAACGAGGAGCGGCTGGCGATCATCGACACGCCGCTCCAGGGTTGATCCAGGATTGAATGGAAGCTGACAATGAGAACGCTCAATCGCCGCGACTTCGGTGTCGCCGTGGCCGCGGCCATCCTGCTGCCCGTCACGACCGCCCGCGCCGACGACATCGAGGTGCATATCGACAACTTCGTGTTCCAGCCGGCCGAGCTCAAGATCAAGGTCGGCACGACCGTGACCTGGACCAACCGGGACGACATCCCCCACACCGTCGTTTCGGCCGGCAAGTTCAGGTCCAAGACCCTGGACACCGACGACAAGTTCACGTTCACCTTCACCAATGCGGGCGACTACAAGTATTTTTGTTCGCTGCACCCGCACATGACGGGGATGATCAAGGTTGAGTAACATCTCGAACCAAGGCATCTCTGTCCTGCCCGGCCGGTGGTCCCACGCCGGCCGGGCACGTGCGCCTTCGATCGCGCCCGGGGAAGAAACGAAGCACGACACGACGCAACAACAAGCAGAACAACAGGCAAAGCGAGGAGCGATGCCCGTCACCGAGGATCTGCAGAAGGCGCAGCGCTTCCGCGAGGCCGCGCTGCCCTATCTCGACGACGTCTACACGCTCGCGCGCTATCTCCTGCGCGATGCGTCCGACGCCGAGGATGCGGTGCAGGAGTGCTACCTGCGCGCGTTGAAGCACTTCGACAGCTATCGCGGGCCGGCGATGAAGCCGTGGCTGTTCGCGATCCTGCGCAACGTCTGCAACGCGGAATACGCAAGGCGCGCGCATTCCCACGCGGCGATCGACGACACACCCGGCGCCGACGAACAGACGCCGATGTGGCAGGAGACCGAGACGAGCCCGGAAGCCAAGGTGCTGCGCAACCGCGATGCCGGCGCGATCCGCAGGCTGATCGACGCGCTCGCCGAACCGTTCAGGGAGACATTCGTGCTGCGGGAGATCAACAACCTGTCCTATCGTGAGATCGCAGAGACCGTCGGCGCGCCCGTCGGCACCGTGATGTCCCGCCTCGCGCGCGCACGCGCCATGCTGCGCGCGGCCTGGATGGCGGAAGAGGAGCAAGCGAGATGAATTGCGACGAAGCAACGACCCTGCTTCACGCGCTGCTCGACAACGAGCTCGACGCCGGTCACGCCCGCGAGGTCGAGGCGCATATCGCGGGCTGCCCGGCCTGCACGGCGGAGTTCGCGGCACAGCGCGACATGAAGCGCGTGCTCGCCGACACCAATCTGCGCTACGCCGCACCGGCGAGCCTGCGCGCTCGGATCGAGGCGTCGCTGCCGCAACCGCAGCGTCAGCCGAGCCGCCGCTCGGTCCTGCGCAGCTTCGCGATGGGCTCGGCGGTCTCCGCGCTCGCGGCCTCAGGCGTCGTCGCGGTGGTGCTGCGCCAGGACGACCAGCAGCGCATCTTGTCGGAGGTCGTCTCCGCCCACCTGCGCTCGCTGCAGGCCGGCCACCTCACCGACGTGATCTCGACCGACCAGCACACGGTCAAGCCGTGGTTCAACGGCAAGCTCGACGTCGCCCCGCCCGTGATCGACCTGACCGCACAGGGTTTCACCCTCGTCGGCGGACGGCTCGACTACATCGACGCGCGCGCCATCGGCGCAGTCGTCTACCGGCGCCGCCAGCACGTGATCAACCTGTTCGTCTCGCAGACGTCGAGCACCGAACATCGCGCACCGCAGACCGAGACCATGCAGGGCTTCAACTGCCGCCGCTGGGGCAATCGCGGTCTGAATTTCTGGGCCGTCAGCGATCTCGGAGCGGACGAACTCGCCGAGTTCGTCGACAAATTCGAGACGGCGATGAAGGCGAACGTGGAAGGATAGCTTCCGGATATGTATCACTTATTGATACAAATCCATTCGAGATGTATCAGACAATGATACAGTGCTTGCGTGATCAGGACCTTTCGGAACAGGACGACTGAGGCGGTCTTCGACGGCGAAAGCCCCAAGGGCTTTCCAGCCGACCTGATCACGGTCGCGCGACGCAAATTGCGATATCTGCACGCCGCAGCCGAACTTGGCGACCTCAGAGCACCGCCTGGAAAGCGTCTCGAGGCGCTGGCGGGGGATCGCAAGGGACAGCACTCGATCAGGATCAACGATCAATTCCGAGTACGCTTCATCTGGACTGCGCAAGGGCCCACTGAAGTCGAGATCGTGGACTATCACTAAGAGAGCGCAACAATGGCCAAGAAACTCAAACCCATGCATCCTGGCGAAGTTCTGCGCGAGGAATTTCTGATCCCGCTGGATTTGTCCGCTGGAGCGCTCGCCAAAACATGCGGCCTACCCCGCACGCGTATTGAGCGTATTGCGAGCGAGCAGACGGGCATCACCGCCGACACGGCACTTCGGCTTGCCAAGGCGCTCGGCACCACTGCCGAGCTCTGGCTCAATCTTCAGAATGACTACGATATCCAGATCGCCAAGCGCGAGCTCGGTAAAGCGCTTGATCGCATCGAGACCGTAAACAAGCCCAAGGCGGCCTGAGCTGGCTGCCTAGGCCGACCGCCTCACGGCGTTGTCCACCAGCGTCTTGCCGAGCGACCAGATCGCGCCGGGGACCTTGTGGCTGCCGGCGATGACGTCGTCGAAGGCACGCTCGATCCAGCCGCAGTCTTCCTCGGTGATGGTGAGCGGCGGCAGCAGCTTGATGGTGTGGCTGCCGTGGCCGGCAACCTGGGTCAGGATCTTGTGATCCTTGAACAGCGGCACGGTGATGAGCTGGCAGAACAGGCCCTTGTTCGCGGTCTCCAGCACGTTCCAGGAGGCACGCAGGCGCAGCGACTTCGGCGGGCCGAACTCGACGCCGATCATCAGGCCCTTGCCGCGCACTTCCTTCATCAGCTCGTAGCCGGGCACCATGCGCGTCAGCGCCAGGCGCAGCTCGGCGCCGCGCTTGGCGGCGGACTCGATCAGCTTCTCGGACTCCATCACGTCGAGCGTGGCGATGCCCGCGGCCATCGCGAGGTCGTTCTTGGAGAAGGTGGAGCCGTGCACCACCGCGCGGTCCATCTGATTGAAGATCTTGTCGAAGATGCTCTTGCGCGTCAGCACCGCGCCGACCGGCACGTGGCCGCCGGACAGCGACTTCGACAGCAGCACCATGTCCGGCTCGACGTTCCAGTGCTCGACCGCGAGGAAGCGGCCGGTGCGGCCCATGCCGGTCTGGATCTCGTCGGCGACGAACAGCGTGCCGTATTTCTTGCACAGCGCGGCCGCGCCCGGCAGGAACTCGTCGGTGGGCATGTTGACGCCCTTGCCCTGGATCGGTTCGACGATGAAGGCCGCGACTTCGCGGGACGCCAGCGCCTTTTCGAGCGCGGCGAGATCGTTGAACGGGATCGAGGTGCAACCCGGCAGCAGCGGCTCGAAGCCGGTGCGGAAATTCGAATCTCCCGTGAGCGAGAGCGCGCCGTAGGTCAGGCCGTGATAGCCATGGGCGCAATAGACGATCCCCGGGCGGCCGGTCGCGCCACGCGCGAACTTGATGGCGGCCTCGACGCATTCGGCGCCGGAATTGGCGAAGAACGCCTTGTCGAGATAGGGAACATATTTCAGCAGCCGCTCGGCGAGCACACCGGCGAGCGTCGAGACGTCGAACTGGACGAGGTTGGGCAGGTCGGCATCGAGCACGCTCTTCAGCGCCTCGCGCATCACCGGATGGTTGCGGCCGATCGCGAACACGCCAAAGCCGGACAACAGGTCGAGATAGCGCACGCCGTCCCGATCGTAGAGATACTGTCCCTGCCCCTTCTGGAAGCCGACATCGTAACCGATGGTCTTGAGAACCCGAACGAACTGTTCGTTCAGATGCCGGTTATGCAAGGCACTACGCTGGGCCTGACGGTCCGCGAAGAGCTGAGACATGTCTGGATTTGGACTGTGCATCCGCTACATACTTCGGTTGAGGGCCGTCTCGTCAACTGAAAACGGACCGTTACTGAAAACGGTCTGTGCGGCCTTTTGCCCTTTTTCGGACCATCTTCGCAAGCACAGCTTTAAACCATGTTGCACTGCCAAGGAACACTCATGCGTTTGGCCCTTTACACCGGAATACTACTGGCTGGCGGTTTCACCTGCCTGACCCCGGCGCTCGCCGCCGACCCGACCGGCGACTGGCGGGTTGCCGACGGCGTCGCCAACATTCGTGTCGCCCAATGCAATGGCAGCATGTGGGGCGCGGTTTCCTGGGAAAAACAGCCCGGCGGCCGCGACGAGAACAATCCCGATGTCTCAAAAAAGAACAGGCCGACGCTGGGCATCCTGACCCTGATCGACATGAAGAAGAAGTCCGGCGTCGATCAGTGGGAAGGACAGGTCTACAACGCGAAGGACGGCCAGCTCTACAGCGCGACCATCACTCCGGCCGGCACCGACCAGCTCGAGATCAAGGGCTGCGTGATGGGCTTCCTCTGCGGCGGCGAAACCTGGACCCGGGTTGGCCCGCCGATTCCGGCAAGCCCCGCGAACACCGCGGCCAAGGGCGCGCCGAAGACGACAGGTGCGGCGCCCAAAGCCGCGGGAACGGCGGGTGCCGCAGCACCTGCGCCGACGGCGCCGCCGAAGAACGCCGCCGCCGCGGCCAAGCCCGGTCAGAAGGGCCCGGCCGATCCCGTTGGCGATATCTGCCTACTCCCTGAGATTGCGGGGTTTGCCCATTAGGGCGGGCTGGAACAGCAGCACGGCGGCGAGCGTCGTCAGCAGCGAGAGCGCCAGCAGCTTGCCCATGCTGGACGTGCCCGGATGGCTCGAGAGCCACAGGCTGCCGAACGCCGTCGCCGTCGTCAGCGCGCTGAAAAAGATCGCGCGCGTCAGGCTGGTCTGAAGCAGGTTTGTTCTGCCCGAGCGCCAGGCCACGACATAATAGATCTTGAACGCGACGCCGACGCCGAGCAGCAGCGGGAAGGCGACGATGTTGGCGAAGTTGAGCGGCAGGCCGATCAGCACGCAGATCTCGAGCGTCACCGCGCCCGCAACCAGAAGCGGCACCAGCGTCATCAACACGTCGACGAAGCGACGCAGCGTGACCCACAGCAAAGGGCCGATCACCAGCAGCGCATAGATGCCGGCGTGGATGAACGCGTTCACGACCGTATCGCCCGACTTCAGGATCGAGACCGGGCCGCCGATCGCGGTCGGCTCCGCCACGAGCACCGCCGCCGCGAATTTGCGCAGCGTGTCGTTGTCGTTGGGATCACCCTTCGGGAGCGCCTCGACGCGGATGATGCCGTCCTTGCTCTTCCAGGCATTCACGAGGTCGGGAGGCAACGACTTCAGGGTCACGGGCTCCGCCTGTATCGCGCTCCGGAGCTGGCTGAACACGATCTTCATCGGCGTGACGAACACGTCCTGCGCCTTGTTGCGCATGGCCTCGTCGGCGTTCGCGAGCTTCTCCAGCGCATCGGCGAGCCGGCGCGAGGCGACGGCGCCCGGCCCCTTCTCGTCCCCCGCCGTCCGGCGCAGATTGTCGACCGAGGATTTCAGCGACTCGACGTTCTCCTGGTCCGACGGCGCCGCATCGATCTGATCCGGATTGAGCGCCGGCTTCAGCACCTTGGCGCCCTGCGCGATCAGCTTCAGCTTCGGCTGCTGGTCCTCGGGAACGAAACTGTCGAGCGACATCACCCGCAGCACTTCCGGAACCTTCTCCAGCTTGGCCTCGACCTGCCTCGCCTGCTCCTCGGAGGTGGTCATCACGTTGATGGCGTTGGCGCCGGTGTTCGGATCCTTGCGCAAGTCGAGGAAGGTCGCGATCGATTCGGCCTTCGGATTGCGCAGGTTCATCGGGTTGAAGTCGAACTTCATGAAGTACAGCAGCGGCAGGCCGCCGAGCGCCAGAAGCATGGTGCCGCCGACGATGAGCACGCGATGCGTTTCCAGGAAATGGTCGAGCGGCGCGAGGAACGCGTAGCCGACCGGCTCCTTCTCGCCGGGCGGGTTCAGAAGCTTGAGCATCGCCGGCAGCACGGTGATCGAGGAGAGGAAGGCCACCAGCATGCCGACGCCGGCGATCTGGCCGAGCTCGGAGATGCCCTTGTAGTCGGTCGGCATGAAGCACAGGAAACCGGCAGCAGTCGCCATCGCCGCGAGCGACAGCGGCACCGCCGATCGCTTCGCCGCCAGCACCAGCGCGCCCGAGAGGTCGTTGTGCTTGTAGCGCTCGGAGCGGTAGCGGACGCTGTACTGAATGCCGAAATCGACGCCCAGGCCGACGAACAGCACGGCAAACGCGATCGACAACAAATTGAGCGAGCCGACCATCATCAAGCCGGCGGCCGTGGTCACCGCAAGGCCGATGAAGAGATTGACGAACACGGCGAAGATGATCTTCGCGGAGTGCAGCGCGAGCCACAGGATCACGAGAACGACGAGCACGGTGCCGACGCCGTTGACGAGCGCGCCCTCCTGCACGGTGGCGTATTCCTCGTTGGCGATCGGGACCGGTCCGGTCAGCCGCACCCGCGCCTGGAACTTGGTCGGGAAATCGAGATCGGCCGCAGCCTTGCGGATCGCGTCGGTCGCTCCCTTGCCCGGCTCCAGCGCATTGTAGTCGAGCACCGGCTTGAACTCGATGAAGGCGCGCTTGTCCGAATCCGACAGCGGCTCGTCGCTGACGAGTTCGCGCCAGGAGAAGCTGGCATTGCCCTTGTTGAGGACCGTCTCGACCGTCTGCGCGATCTGATTGAAAGGCCGCTCGGTGCTGTCGAGCTTGACCTGGCCACGCTTGACGCCGGCAAGGCCCGTCTCCAGCGCGCCGGTCAGGCCGCGGATGGAGGGATCGCCCGCCATGATCTCGATCAGGGGGGCGGCGGATTCGAACTGGCCGGTGATCTTGCCGACCTCCGCGGTCGGCAGGAACAGCAAGCCGTTCTTCTCGAAGAACTCACCGGTGCCGAGCTGCTGCATCGACTGGAAGTTGGTCTTGTCGCTCTTCAGCTTCGCGTAGAGCGCGTCCGCCGCCGCGGTCGCCATTTCCGGCGTCTTGGCCTCGACGACGGCCAGGATGGTGGCATCGCGGTCGAATGCGCGGTCGAACTGCTGATCACGTTGCCGCCAGTCGAGATTCTGGGCAATCAGCGAATTGATGTCGGTGTTGATGGCGAAGTGGCGCGACGCGTAATAGCCCGCCCCGACGGCCAGCAGGACCCCGAGGACGACCACCAGAGAGGCAAATCGGGTACAGGCCCTGACAATGGCAACGACTACGCTCTGCAGCACATCTTTTCTTTCTAGTGTTAACAGCTTGCCGAAAACGCCCGCTGTTTATCGGAGTTCCCGGGCGAAACCTATTGCTGTTTTGGATGGTTCTCTCCGCAAGGTGGTTCGAAGCAAACGACGGGAGAGCATGGCAAAATCTTGCGGGGCGGTCGGTATAGCCGGGCAGTTGAGGCGTTAAAGTGGCGAAAGCGTGAGCACAAATGTCGCCCCGTTGCGCACCAGTGATAGCGTATTATATTACCGCAAAGCGAATCCATCCCGGAACCGGCGGTACATTCCACCTTTCCTTATTGCCGATTTTTTGACACAAAGTACTGCGCCTCCATGCGTCGGAGCCCTACAGGGGTGGGCAGCTACCGCGTGCTGGAAGCCAATGGTGCGGTTATTGCAACCCGTTGGCCAGTACCGGGGTGTTGCCAGGGACTACTGAGCGGATTGGTGCAACTTGCGTGATGGGCATCCAATGGAAGTTTATCTGGCGCAGCCGCGCGGTTTTTGCGCGGGCGTAGTGCGTGCGATCGAGATCGTGGAACGGGCCCTGGAGAAATTCGGCCCGCCCGTCTACGTGCGCCATGAGATCGTGCACAACAAGTACGTCGTGGAGAGCCTGAAGAACAAGGGCGCGATCTTCGTCGAGGAACTCTCCGAGGTTCCACCGAAGGCGGTGACCGTGTTCAGCGCCCATGGCGTGGCCCGGAGCGTCGAGGAGGAAGCCGCCGCACGCGACCTGCCCGTGCTCAACGCGACCTGCCCCCTGGTCACGAAAGTTCACAATCAGGGGAAGCGTTACATCACCAAGGGCCGCACCTTGATCCTGATCGGCCATGCCGGCCACCCCGAGGTCGAGGGCACGATGGGCCAGGTTCCCGGCCCCGTTCTGCTTGTCCAGAGCGTTCAGGAGGTTAAATCCCTGGAGCTGCCGGCGGATACGCCCGTGGCCTACATCACCCAGACGACCCTGTCGGTCGACGACACCAAGGACATCATCGCCGCCCTGCAGGCACGCTTTACAGATATTCAAGGTCCGGATATCCGGGATATCTGCTATGCGACACAGAACCGCCAATCTGCGGTAAGGGACTTGAGCAAGCTGGTCGACGTGATCTTGGTGGTGGGCGCTGCCAACAGCTCGAACTCGAACCGGCTCCGCGAAATCGGCACTGAGGCCGGTGTCGCGAGTTATCTGATTGCCGATGGCAGCGAGCTCAATCCGGAGTGGTTGAAAGATGCCAGGACCGTCGGCGTCACGGCCGGCGCTTCGGCGCCCGAGGTACTCGTGGATGACGTGATCGAAACGATGCGGCGGATCGGACCTGTGAAGGTCTCTGTGCTGCCGGGCCGCGAGGAAAACATCGAATTCCGGCTTCCAGCCCAACTGGCTGCGAGCTGACCCACCCGAATTTCAAGCCCAGAAAGAAACTTGTAATGGCTATACCCTTCTTCAAGGAAATGCGTATCGGCGGCTATTTGCTCAAGCAGAAAATGCTTGGCCGCAAGCGCTATCCGCTCGTGTTGATGCTGGAGCCGCTGTTTCGCTGCAACCTCGCCTGCGTGGGCTGCGGCAAGATCGACTATCCCGACGCGATCCTGAACCGCCGCATGACGGCGCAGGAGTGCTGGGACGCCGCCGACGAATGCGGCGCGCCGATGGTCGCCATTCCCGGCGGCGAGCCGCTGATCCACAAGGAGATCGGCGAGATCGTGCGCGGCCTCGTCGAGCGCAAGAAGTTCGTCTCGCTCTGCACCAACGCACTGCTGCTCGAGAAGAAGCTCGATCTGTTCAAGCCCTCCCCGTATCTGTTCTTCTCCGTGCATCTCGACGGCCTGAAGGACCATCACGACAAGGCCGTGTCTCAGAAGGGCGTGTTCGACCGCGCCGTCTCCGCGATCAAGGCTGCCAAGGCGCGCGGCTTCACCGTCAACGTCAACGCCACCATCTTCGACGGCCACCCGGCCGAGGAGATCGCGAAGTTCCTCGACCTCACCGTCGAGCTCGGTGTCGGCGTCTCGATGTCGCCGGGTTACGCGTATGAGCGCGCGCCGGACCAGGAGCACTTCCTGAACCGCACCAAGACCAAGAAGCTGTTCCGCGACGTCTTCGCGATGGGCAAGGGCAAGAAGTGGAACTTCATGCATTCCGGCCTGTTCCTGGACTTCCTCGCCGGCAACCAGGAATACGAGTGCACGCCCTGGGGCATGCCTGCCCGCAACATCTTCGGCTGGCAGAAGCCCTGCTATCTGCTCGGTGAAGGCTACGCGAAGACCTTCAAGGAGCTGATGGACACCACCGACTGGGAGACCTACGGCACCGGCAAATACGAGAAGTGCGCCGACTGTATGGCCCATTGCGGCTACGAGCCGACGGCCGCGACCGCCGCCCTCAACAACCCGCTGAAGGCGATGTGGGTATCGCTGCGCGGCATCAAGACCTCCGGCCCGATGGCGCCGGAGATCGACATGTCCAAGCAGCGCCCGGCGCAGTACATCTTCTCGGAGCAGGTCCAGAAGAAGCTCTCGGAGATCCGCAAGGACGAGGCGCTCGCCGCACAGCAGAAGGCCGCTCAGAAGGCCTCGACCGCGGCCTGATCAGGACGGCGACCTGTCCCGGATGGCGCGAAGCTAAATCCGGGAACAGGGCGCGGCGCCCCGATCAAAAGAAATCAAAAGCAAAAGGCCCGGGCGCCAATGGCGACCGGGCCTTTTTCTTGTCTGATCGAGGTCTTGTCGGATCGAGGAGACCGCTCAGATCGTCTCGGAGACGAGCGCCTCGCTGTCGGCAAGCTCGGTGCCGATCAGGAAGTCGCGGCAGCCGCGCAGGGAGCGCAGCGCGCGGTTGAAGTCGATGCCGGTCGAGACCAGGGCATGCAGGGTAGCCGGATTGCGCACGATGCCACGCAGCACCGCTCCAAGGTCGATCTGCCCGTTCGGCTTGATCGCGGCACGGGCGAGCGCCGGCAGCGCACGATGGGCGGGATCGCTGATCACGCGGACCGCGGCGAAGGGAAGCCCGGCCTCGGCGGCATAGGCAGCCGCGATGTGGCTTTCCATGTCGACGGCGGCGGCTCCGGTCTCCGAATGCAGTGCGGCCTTGCAGGAGCTGCCCGTCACCACCTCCTCGGCGCCGGCGAGGCTGCCGCGCACGACCCGGCGGCGGCCGGAAGTGAGCTTGTCGATGAGATCACCGCTGAGCGACAGACCGGCGCCCCAGCGGGCATCGCCCGACAGCACCTCGGTCGCCACGACGACGTCGCCCGAGCGCAGCGTGGGGTCCAGCCCGCCGGCCACGCCGAAGGAAATGACGCCGCGAATCGTCTCGGGATCCACCACCGTCAGGAGCGCCCGCAACTGGGTCGGGCTGCTGGATGAGCAGATGACGGCCATGCCCGGGCCGGCCGCGATACGGGCCTCCTGGACCAGTCCGGTCACGATCAGTATCGGCCGCGAATCTATGGCATTGCCCGCGGTAATATAATCCCCCGTCCCCAACGTCACATTCCGACCCCTACCACCCTGCTGTTGGTGTTCCGCAAGTTCCGATACCGGGCCAACGCCCACAGCGGAAAGAACTTCGGGTAACCATGATACCGTAGATAGAAGACGCGGGGGAAGCCTGTCGCCGTGTAGCGCTGCTCGTCCCACAGTCCTTTTTCGTTCTGTGTTGCAATCAGGTACTCCACCCCGCGGGCGACGGCCGGGTGATCGACCTCACCCGCCGCCATCAAGGCAAGCAAGGCCCATGCCGTTTGCGAGGCGGTCGAGGGGGCGGCCTCCCATCCCTTGTAGTCCAGACGGTAGCTGACGGCGTCCTCGCCCCAGCCGCCATCCTCGTTCTGGATCGAGGCCAGCCAGTCGGCGGCCTTCCGGATCATCGGGTCCTTGTGGTCGACGCCGGCCATGTTCAGGGCGCAGAGCACCGACCAGGTTCCATAGATGAAGTTCATGCCCCAGCGGCCGTACCAGGACCCCTCCGGGTGCTGGGTCTTCCTGAGATAGGCGATCCCGTCGGCGAGGTGCTTGCTGCTCTTCTCGGTCTCGCCGAGCTGGGCCAGCATGGAAATGCAGCGGGCCGTGACGTCCTCGGTCGGCGGATCGAGCAGCGCGCCATGGTCCGAGAACGGGATGTTGTTCAGGTAATATTCGAGGTTGTTCACGTCGAAGGCGGCCCAGCCGCCGTCGTCGCTCTGCATGCCCTCGATCCATTCCCGGCCGCGCGCGATCGCGTCGTCATAGCCGACCGCGCCGTGCTCTCGGCGCATCCGGTCCATCGACATCACCACGACCGCGGTGTCGTCGAGGTCGGGATAATGGGCATTGTTGTACTGGAACGCCCAGCCGCCCGGGCGCACGTCCGGCCGCTTCACGGCCCAGTCGCCCTTCACGCTGAGCTCCTGCTTCGGGATCAGCCAGTCGAGACCCTGCTTGGCCGCAGGCACCGCCTTGTCGCCACCGGCCTCGAGCAGCGCGTGCGCCGTCAGCGTGGTGTCCCACACCGGCGAGACGCAAGGCTGGCAATAAGCCTCGTCCTCGCCGATCACGAGCAGCTTGTCGATGCCCCGGCGCGTGGTCGCGCGCGGCGGATAGCTCTCGTCCTTGCCGAGCGCGTCGTACATCATGACGATGTTGGCCATGGGCGGATAGATCGCGCCCATGCCGTCCTCGCCGTTGAGACGTTCCTCGGTGAAGGCCAGCGCAGCATCGATCGCGCGCTTGCGCAGGCTCTTCGGAAACATCGGCTCGACGACGCGCAGCACCGCATCGAGCGAACGGAACAGCAGAAACCAGGCCATGCTCTGGTGCGGCGCCTTGGCGCTCATGCCGATCGAGCGCGGATCCTGGAGAAACAGCTCGTCGATGCCGACGCCCTTCGGATTCCGCGCGCGCGGCTTCAGCGCCGCGATCACCATCAGGGGCACCATCGTGGTGCGCGCCCAGTACGAGATCTTGTTGAGGTGGAACGGCGACCAGAACGGCAGCAGCACGATCTCGATCGGCAGCACCGGCACCGCGCGCCAGGTCGTCACGCCGAACATCGCCAGCAGGAAGCGCGTGAAGACGTTGCTGTTGATGGCGCCGCCGCGGGCATGGATCGCCTCGCGTGCGCGCACCATGTGCGGCGCGTCGACGGAATCGCCGATCATCTTCAGCGCGAAGTAGCCCTTCACGCTGGCGCTCATGTCGAACTCGCCGTCATGCACCAGCGGCCAGCCGCCATGGGCACCCTGGATGCGGCGCAGATAATTGCCGATCTTGGCCTCGATCACGGCGTCCACGGGCTCGGCGAGATAGTGGCGCAGCAGGACGTACTCGGCCGGAATCGTGCAATCGGCCTCGAGTTCGAAGACCCAATGGCCATCGGATTGCTGGAAGCCGAGGACGCCTTGCGTGGCGGACGCAATGCTCGATTCCAGGACTTCGCGGCTGGTCGCGTTCACGGAATCCATCTCGCTCGATTGCTCCGATAGTTGATTGAATTTGATCCGGGACGATGCCCGTCAGGGCCGCTTCGCGGCCAGAACCAGATCGGCAGCGCGGTCACCCGACCGGACCGATCCCTCGATGGTTGCAGGCAATCCCGTAGCAGTCCAATCGCCGGCAAGGAACAGGTTTTTCAGCGCGGTGACCGGCCCCGGACGCAGGGCATTCTGGACGGGCGTGGCCGCAAAAGTGGCCCGGCGCTCACGCACGATCTGCCAGGGGGGCAGTTCGCCCGAGACGCCGCCCGCCTTGCAGACGTCGTTCCAGATCGCCTGCGCGAGTTCCTCGCGCGGCATGTCGACCAGACGGTCGCTGTTGCTGATGGTCACCGAGAGCCGGTTCGGGAACGCGAACAGCCATTCCACGATACCGCCGATCACACCCAGGATCGGCGCCGAACCCGGCGGCGGCTCGAAACGGAAATGCGCATTCACGATGGCGCGGAATTCGGTCGGCGTCTTCAGTCCGGGTACGAGGCTGGCGGCGGCACGCGGCGGAACGGCCATCACGACGACGTCGCCCTCCCCGATCGCGATCACATCCTCGCCGCCGAAATTCAGCGCGCCGACCTTGCCGTCCGCGGTCGCGAACGAACGCAGCTCATGGCCAAGCTGAACGGAATGGCCGCGCTCCTGCAGGAATTTCACCGCGGGCTCGATCAGCACCGCGCTGAGGCCGTCACGTGCGATCAACGGCCGGCAGGCCTGCCCGCCGGCGAGCAGAGTCTCCCGCACGATCGCGCCGGCAAGCCCGGCCGAGCCCTCGGGCGGATCGACGTTGAGCGCCGCGAGCAGTAACGGCTGCACCAGGCGCTGGTAGAGCGTGCCCTCGCAGGGAATGGACTTGCCGACCAGCGTGTCCTCGGAAGCCCAAATCAGCGGCGCCAGCTTCAGGTAGTCGGTGAGGCCGGTGTCGGGAACGCGCCGGCTCTCGTCAAGCACCCAGGTCGGCAGCCGGCCGTCGCCGAGATCGATCTGCCAGCGCTGCCCGGTCGCGAGATCGACGAACGGAAACTGCGCGCTCTCCGGTCCGACCAGACCGGCCTCGGTGCCGATCGACCGTGCATAGGCCCGCGCATGGCTGTTGCCCGACAGCAGCAGATGGTTGCCGTTGTCGATGGTGAGGTTGGTGGCGCCGTCGAAATAGGAACGGCAGCGGCCGCCGGCCTGGTGCGTCGCCTCGTGCACGCTGACCTTGAAGCCGGCATTGGCGAGCCGAACGGCGGCGGAGAGGCCGGAAATTCCGGCACCGATGATGTGAGCTGTCTTTTGCATCAGATGAAAGCGTAACGGAGCAGGATGGCGATGCGTGTGACCTTCGACACGCGCACCGGCTCACGCGGCGCGTTGAAACCGCGCGCGATCAGAAGATCCAGAATGGCATGATAGTATTTCGACATCATCCGCGGCGCGCGCACCGCACGGCGCCTGTTGCGGTTCATGATCTCGTCCGACTTCTCGAAATGCACCTTGGCGCGCTGTGCCAGCGGCAGGCAGACCTTGGGCAATGCGCGCTCGGTCGCGACGCGGTTCGGATCGTCCGACGTGATGCCGGCGTGCAGAAGCGCCTCGCGCGGCAGGTAGAGCCGGCCGAGCGTCGCGTCCTCGTCGATGTCGCGCAGGATGTTGGTGAGCTGGAGCGCGCGGCCGAGATGGTGGGCGAGCAGGATGCCGTCCTCCTCCGGAAGGCCGAACACCCGCACCGACAACCGCCCGACGGCGCTCGCGACACGGTCGCAATACAGGTCGAGCGTCGCCATGTCGGGCGCGCGGATGTCCTGCGGCACGTCCATCTCCATGCCGTCGACGATGGCCAGGAAATCCTCGCGCTTCAGCCCGAACGTCTTCACCGAGGCGACGTAGTCTTTCAACCGCTGCGGCGGGCGCCCCTGATAGAGCGCCTCGACATCGTCGCGCCATTGCTGGAGCGCGGCGAGCCGCTCGTCGCGCGGGCCGTCGGAATCGGCGATGTCGTCGACCTGACGGCAGAAGCTGTAGATCTGGAACATCGCTTCGCGCTGGTCGCGCGGCAGGATGCGCATCGCGGCGTAGAACGAGCTGCCGGATGCGGTCGAGCCATAATCGGCGCCGGGCGAGGTCGCCTCAAGCGTCATGCGCAGTCCCCGGTTTGGAGATGGCCTTGCGTCCGATCGCGCGTCGGCCGATTTCACCGGCGATGCCGGCAAGGCTGAAGATGAGGAGTTCGAACTTGTTGAGATGCACGCGCTCGCGCAGGGGATCGCGCACCTTGAGCAGGCGTACGATGCGGTCGGCGTAGGCCTGGATCACCGCGACGTCGATGCCGAGGCGGACATCCCTCACCTCCGCGCTGAGCGACTTGCTCTCCTCGAGAAGCGCCTGGTTGCGCACGGCGAGCGCCTGCAGGCAGGCCAGCATTGCCGGCGGCGACTGCGAGAGACCGAGCTGCTCGACCGTCGCGCCGCTCGCAGTCAGCGCATCGCGCGGCAGATAGACGCGATTGAGCTCGCGAAAATCCTTGCCGCAGTCCTGGAGGTGGTTGTTGATCTGGAGGCCCGCGCAGAGCGCGTCCGACGCGGCCCATGTCGAGGTGCTCTCGCCGTGGACGTCGAGCATGAAGCGGCCGACCGGCATCGCCGAATAGCGGCAATAGTGGATGACCTCGTCCCAGTTCTCGTAGCGCAGCTTCGTCACGTCCATGCGGAAGGCGACGAGCACGTCGAGTGCGTGGCGCGGCGTCATGCCGCGTTCGGCGAGCGCGCGCCGCAAGGTGACGGCTTCGGCCTGGGTATCGCCCTTGCCGAGCAGTTCCGCCTCGAGCAGGTCGAGATAGGCAAGCTTCTGATCCGCCGGCAAGCTGGCGTGATCGGCAATGTCGTCGGCGGTGCGGACGAAATTGTAATAAGCCAGGATCAGCGCGCGATGACGCGGATGAATGATCCAGGACGCGACGGGAAAATTCTCGTCGCGGTCACCTTTGCCGGATCGCAATTCGCTCGCAGAGGTCATCGAGGGCTGGCTGACAATCGTTTGAACAGGAGGACCGTTTTCGCCCGCATGGGCTCGCGCCGGCAGTGCCGCCGCGGCCCCCATATAGGAGAATACGGCCGCAAAACCAATCCTGTCTCTCGATGGCTGCCCTGCGGACCGGGCCCGAAAAGGCGGCCCCGGATCCGCCTTTGTGGGCCAGCGGACGAGCTTACTGGTTGTGGTTCTTCAGGACCTGGTCGCAGGCCTGCGAGATCTTGGCCCGATTCTCCTTCAGGCAGGCCAGGATCGTGAAATCGCCCTGATCGATGACCGGACGGCAGAACTTCTGCACGTCGCGCGTGCAGGCCTTCTGCTCGGCGTCCGTGCCACGCCCTTGCTGGGCGAACGCCGCGGTCGAGAGGGATGCCGACAGCAGGGTGAGAGCGACGAGAAGCTTACGCATTGTATTCCTTCATTCTGACGGCAGAATCGCACCGATCCCGGACAGCACAGGGCGGACGGCGGGAACGGTTTGTTCTGATGGCAAGTTGCCACGGCAAGCGCGGCATCGGAGTAGGCACAAGCGCTGGTAAATGCGGCCAAATTGGTGCCACGCCTACCAAATCGAGCCTTCCGGCCACCTTCATTCGCAGATGTAAGGGTTTGATACTACGTCATAATTTGAGCACGACGCGTTTTGCCCGGTACCTGTTGCAGAGCTGCATCTGTCCGGCGCGTTTTTCCGGCCGGAAACACGTGGAAACACGAGGAATCGGGAACCGGACGACCGCGAAAACAGTTCACGGTCCCGTCATTGCGGCCATGCGGGCTTTGAACCTGACACTGGCTCGCAGCACTAAACCTTCGATGCGGCGGACGTCCTTTCTTCGGAGGACGCCATTCCAAAACGGGATACTTATGATGAGATTCTTTGGGCGATCTGGACAAGCGATCAAGGCGGCCGGCATCGGCGCAGCGCTGCTCTTCTCAGTCTCGGCAAGCCACGCTCAGTCGTCCGGACCGTTCGCCGGCTTCGACGGCGCCTGGACCGGCAGCGGCACTGTGTCGCTGTCCGACGGCTCGACCGAGCGCATTCGCTGCAGGGCCGACTACAAGGTCGCCGGCAGCGGCCTCAACCTCAAGCAGAGCCTGCACTGCGCCAGCGACAGCTACAAA
Source organism: Bradyrhizobium sp. (assembly GCF_047605465.1). GTDB lineage: Bacteria > Pseudomonadota > Alphaproteobacteria > Rhizobiales > Xanthobacteraceae > Bradyrhizobium. The sequence goes on from NZ_JASGFS010000004.1 coordinate 59,479, forward strand.
TTCGACCTCACCAGCGACGTGACGAGCCAGGGCGACCGCATCTCCGGCAATTGGAGCGAATCCAGCCGCAACATCTTCGGCAATCTCCAGGGCACCGCCGGCGGCGGCCAGATCGACGTGTTCGTCGAGGCCAACGGATTTGCCGCCAATCTGTCGCTGCGCACCAACGGCACCAAGCAGACCGTGCAGATCAGTTCGAAGGGCGAGATCCGCGGCGTCAGCATCACCATGACGAAGACCTGACGCGTTTCCGATCGAAAACAAAAGGCCCCCGGCTCTCGCGTGCCGGGGGCCTTTTTGCTGAGCAACGCTGGCAGACCGCGGCGAAACGCGAGGCGACCTCGTGCCCCGCTCAGATCGCGGGCTTGTCCGGCCCTTGCAGCCTGGCGTGCAGATTGATCAGCCACATCGCCGTCGGCCGCAGGATGAAGAGGTCCGCGACGAGGGCCATGACCATCGAGAAGGCGCTGAGCCAGCCGAACAGGCGCAACGACGGCAGGTCCGAGAAGACGGTGACGACGAGGCCGCAGGCCAGCACTACCGTGGTCAGGATCAGCGCCGGTCCGACCAGCACGGTCGCCCGCTCCACCGCGAGCGCCGAACCGACACCCGGCTTGCTCTCCAGCCGCAGCCGGTTGAGGAAGTGGATGGTGGCGCTGAGCCCCAGGCCGAACGAGACGGTGAGCGCCACCACGCTGGCGAATTGCAGCCCCTCACCCATCGCCCACAGCACGGTTCCGGACATCACCACCGGGAAGATGCCCGGCAGGATGCAGGCGAGCATCACCACCCAGGAACGGAACGCCAGGCCGATGAAAAGCGCGACCAGCGCGAATTCGATGGTGAGGCCGTGGTTCAGCTTCTCGATCATGCTGGCCGAGTTGCGCGCGGCAATCGCGGCGAGGCCCGTCACCGCGATCTCGTAGCCGGGATGCTTCTTGCGGATGCCGTCGAGCTCGGAATCGAGCTTGTCGACGATCGGCAGGAGCTGGCTGGAATCCTTGTCCGGCACGCGTCCCGCGACCACCACGGCGTCCTGCTCGGCGTCGATGAACCGCCGCACCAGATGCTCGGGAATGACGTTCACATATTCCTGGAGCGTCGCGACGTCGGCGCTGCCGGCCTTTTCGGCGAGCCAGCGGCGCAGGGTTTCGAGCGACCAGACGTTGCCGACACCGGCGGCCTTCTCGACGGTCGCATGCACATCCGCGATGGTCTGGAGGGTCTCCGGCGAATAGAGCGTTTCACCCTTGGGGAACTGGATCAGCACGTTGACCGGATTGGCGCCGGTGAGCTTGGCATCGAGCCGATCGCTGGCGGCAACGGCCTGGCGCTTGTCCGGCACCTGGTCGGCGAGCCGGTAGCGCGGCTCCAGATTGGCGTAGATCACTCCGAGGCCGCCGACGAACAGCACCGCGATCAGGCTGAACAGCCCGGGACGGCCGACCATGCGCACAGCGATCCAGTAGCAGAAATTGCGCAGCGCCTGCACGCCGGCATCCGCACTCTGGAACTTGACCGCGAACACCTTCTCGTTGCGCACCAGCAGCACGCCGAACACCGGCACCAGCGACAGCACCGCGACCAGCGCGATGATGGTGGCGGCGAGACCCGCCTCGCCGAACTTGCGGATCAGGTCGGAGTCGGAGAACTGCAGCGCGATGAAGGAAATGCCCGCGGTGCCGTGCGTCAGCACGCAGGCCGGTCCCACCACCAGCACCGCGTTCTTGAACGCGGTGAACTTGTCCTGACCCGCGATCAGCCGGTCACGCGCGGCGAAGGTGAGCTGCATCGAGTCCGAGAAGCTGATCACCATGATGAGCGGCGTCATCACGTTCAGGAACATGTTGAGATTGAAGTTCGCCCAGCCGAGCGCGCCGAGCGCCAGCAGGATGGCGATCATCGGCGGGAATGCCGCCGCCACCATGAAGGATATCTTCCGGAAGAAGACGATGGCGATGACGCAGCCGGCGAGAATGCCGAGGATGTTGTAGGTGAGCCCGTCGCGCTCGACCGCGTTGCGGATCTCGAGCTGCATCACCGGCACGCCTGAAAGCTGCACATTGAGCCCGGTCTCGCCGAGGTCTTCCTTCATCAGGGCGCGGATATCGCCGACGGTCTTGGTCAGCTTGCTGGAGGCGACCACCTCCGGATCGAGCGAGAGCACGATCAGCGCCAGCGTGCCGTCCTCCGACAACAGCTTGCCGCGGATGATCTCGTTGTTTTTGACGGTCTCGATGAATTTGTCGTAGGCCTCGCCCTCCGGCAGCTCGGCCGGGAACAGCGCCGCCGGCAGCTTGCCCGGCGCCGGCGCTTGGCGCGCGGAGAACAGCGAAACGAGCCCGCGCGTGCCTTCGACCAGTTGCAGGTCGGTGACGAAGTCGCGCAACTTCTCGAGGTTGTTCCGCGCCAGGAGGTTCTTGCCCTCGACCACGACGAGGACATCGAACTCCTCGGCCGGGAACTTCTTCGTCACCTCTTCGTACTGGCGGAATTCGCGGGTATCGGAGCGGAAGAGCTGCGACAGCGAATCGTCGATCTTGATCCGATGGATGCCGAACACGGCGCCGACGATCAGCACGAGCAGGACGATGCAGGACACGATCGGGGCGCGGACGGCGATCAGCCCGAGACGCTCCAAACCGAAGGCGATCGAGGACGACGGTCCCTGCTCGACCTTGTCGACATGAACCTCACTCTCGCTGTGCTTTTCGAGCATGCCTTGTCCAGTTCCTAAATCGGCTCGGTTGGTGAGCTTGTTGCGCTCCGCGAACGGCTTGAAAACGCCATGCCAGTGGGAGGCTTGCCCTTTGAAAATGCGCGGAAAATCGCCGCGAGGGGTTTAGCAGGTCATTGGCCCGACTCGCAAGCAGGCGAAGTATGGCCGAATCGATCAAGATGCGGCGATTTTTCCGGCAGGCCGGTCATCCGGGCAGAGCCGTGCCGATTCGACGCGGAGCCCGGCCGCCGGTCCGGCCCCAAGGTTCGCGTGGACGCCGACACTGCCGGACGCCGAGAGGCCGCCGATCAACATCAGGAACATGCGCGCGCCTGAGGCGACAACGATATGGCCGGTCGCGACGGGCTCTCACCTGCCCGGCGCAGCGGCAGCAGGCCTTTGGTCCGTTTCGCAGAATGCGAGGGCCATCGGCCCGATCGCTCATTCGGCGGGAACGGACGCCTCGCGCAGGCGGATCGAATAGTTCGACGCGTTCTGCTGCCCGCTCGATGCGGCCTGCGCGAAGGTGATCAGGTGATGAGCGATCATGGTACAGCCGATCAGGCCTTCGAGGTCGCCGCGGCGGATGCGCCCGAGCGCGAATTTCCAGAACACGCGCCTGTAGCTTCCGAGCACGCCCACCTTCCAGAATATGTTCTTCAGCATGACGAGGCCGCGCCTGATGTTGGACCAGGTCTTCATCTCGTCCGGCACGGGCATCTTGAGGCGGTTGGGATAGGTGTGATCGCACTGGTACTGGAAGCGCGCGAACACCTTCTCGGGCTCGTAGGCGACTCCCATGCAATGCTTCCAGGACGACACCACGTCGTCGTAGGGCAGCAGGAAGTTGACGTTGGAATCCCGCCCGTCGTCCTCGATCAACCGGCCCTCGCGCTCGAGACGGTCCCATAGCGGCGTCTTCGGCAGCGCCTGGAGCAGATTGATGGTCAGAAGCGGGATCTGCGATTCCTCGACGAAGGAGAGCAGCGCTTCGGACGTGTTCGGCTTGTCGGTGTCGAGGCCCATGATGATGCCGGACACGACCTCCATGCCGTAGGAATTGATGGTCTGCACGCCCTCGAGGATCGGGACCATCATGTTCTGGTCCTTGTGCATCGCCTTCAGCGCGTCGGGATCAGGCGTCTCGATGCCGCAGAACACCGTGATGAAATAGGCTTCCCGCATCTTCTCCAGGATCTCGGGACGCTTGGCGATGTTCAGCGTCGCCTCGCAGGCGAGACGCACGACGTAGCCCGTCCGCTTCTGCCATTCGATCAAATGCGGCAGCAAATCCATCGCCGCCTTGCGGTTGCCGATGAAATTGTCGTCGACGAAATAGACGGTGTCGGTCATGCCGCATTCGCGCAACCGGTCGAGCTCGGCGATGATCTGCTCCGGCGACTTGATCCGGGGATTGCGGCCGTAGAGACCGGGGATGTCGCAGAATTCGCACTGGTAGGGACAGCCGCTGGAATACTGGATGCTGCCGAGGAAGTATTTCTTCACGTCTGCGAGCTCATAGGCGGGGATCGGAAACTCCGTCATCGCCACGCGATCTTTGGTCTTGAGCACGACCTGCTGCTCGGGGCGCGTGACGTCGTGCGACAGGAGCTCGATCAGCTCGTTGGTGGCATCGCCGAGTTCGCCGACATGGAGATAGTCGAACGACGGATAATAGTCCGGGCACGCGCTGACGGAGGGACCGCCGAGCGCGACCGGCAGGTCAAATTCATGTGCGCGTCGGCAGATATCGTTCATCTGCTGGCGCTGGATGTGCATCCCGCTGACGAAGACCGCTTCGGCCCATTCGAACTCGTCGCGCGTCGCCCGCCTGAGGTTTTCGTCGATGAAGCGAACCTCCCAGTCCTCGGGCAGATAGGCTGCGATGAGGAGCAGCCCCTGGGGCGGCATGAAGGCGCTCACCCCGTCGGTGAGCGGGTAGGAATACTCGAAAGTGCCGAACGACGACGTGTACCGCGGAAACACCATGAGAATCCGCCGGACCGATCCGTTGCTTGCAGCTCGCATCAAGCTCCCCCAACCACTGTGAGTATGGTGCGGAAATAGCCAGCCAGACACATAGCGTAATGCTGCCGCCGGAATTTCTCAATATTGTGGCATCACGACAATGCCGGGGGGCCGCAATGGTTTCCTTGGGGGATCCGCGACAGTTCGGCCCTCGCGGACCTCAGACGGCCAGTCCGATCATGGACTCCGTCGCGCCGCGCAGGCCAGAGAGTCGCAGCGGGCAGATCGCATCGTGAAACGATCTCGCTGGCACGTCCTGCATGCCGACCGCTCCTCGCCCCACAGCCAAGCGCCTGACAAAACAGCACTTATCGTACCGATACGCCGGGATAGCACGACCGCGGCACACCCGTCCTCTCCATGCAAATTCTTGCGGCAGCGACCGGCTCCGGCAAAATCGCGAGAACAACCCCATGCACAGTAGGACGGCCGCTGGGGCACGGTGCCGGCGGCATGGCCGGGATGTTTGACACGTCGGGCAAAACACCCGCATTGTTGCATCATCGGGGAGACGCGCGGCCGGCGGCCTGTCATCGGCAGCGCATGCCGGGCGCGACGCGGTTGTCGTTACGGAATGGCGCGATCGACGAAGACGCGAACGCGACCGATATCCTCGACCTCGCGATAGCGGCTCAGCTCCGTCTGGAGTTCGGGATCCGAATTGGCCCAGGCCAGCCAGTCGAACGGGAACGAACTCAGCAGATAGGTATCGACGAGAATGACGTCTGGATGACCGCTGCGTACGTCCGCCAGCAAATGCCGCCGTTCGAAATCGACGATGCCGACCAGTTTTGTCCGCTCGCCATCCGTGAGCTGCTCGCTGCTCTGACGCAGGATCGCGCCGGCCGCGAGGAGCTGCGCCGCACAGGAGCTTCCGACCCAGGTCCCACCGATTTGACGGACGAGCGGATGCCCGAGGCCGACGTGATCGGTGATCGTGAGCAGCCGCGGGTGCTTCACGAGCGCCTGGACGCGCTCCCGCAGCGGCGGAAACCCCGGCGCCGGTGACGACAGATAGAGACCGACGAGCACGATGGTCGCCAGGCCGCCGAGCACGACGGGCGGCCGCAAGGCCTTCGCGCGAGCCTGCAGCAACGGCGCTGCAACGGCGAACATGCACAGCGCGAAAGCCATGTAGGGCCAGCTCTTGCCCTGAAGGATGAAACTCGCGGCTCCCCCGATCGCCGCGGCCAGCCACGGTGTGGCGTCGCTCTCCATCTTGAAGTTCTCGGGAGCCAGGAGACGCAGGAAGACCAACGAAGCGCCGAGCGCGACGATCGGAACGGGAAGCAGTCGGACGAACTCCTGCCTGATCGGCAGATAGGCCTCGGCGACCATCGGGGCGTAGATGGTCAGATAGGTGGGAAACACCGCAACGACGAGCGCCCCATAGCCGACGACGACGGCGGCCGCCGTCCATGCTTCAGGGGTGAACAAGGGCTTCAGGGAACGTTGCCGGACGACACCGGCGATGATCGGAAGGCCTGTCACCAGAGCAAAGAAGGGCTTGATGCTCATCGCGAGCCCCGCACCGATACCAGCGAGAACCGCGATCCGCCCGGGATCGAGGACGCGCCAACGGAGCGCCGTGACGGCGACGAAAGGCGTCAGCGCGACGACGGCGATGTGCTCACGCTGCCCGAACACCGCACCGGGAAGAATGGCGAACAGGACCGCGAGCGACCACACCGCGATCGTTCGTTCGCGGGCGTCCACCCCTGCCGCGGCGGCGGCGCGATCGATCAGGACGAGCGCACCGCCGATCTCGATCACCAAGAGGATGATCACGATGAATTCCGGCGCGATCCCCGTTGCGCGCGCGAGCATCGTGGCCGGCATGTACATGTAGACCGACAATGGCGGGTTCAGCTCGAAGAGGTCGATTCCGAGCTTGCGGCCATCGAGGATCTTTTCGCCGGACGTCAGCAGGCAGGCCAGATCCGCGTTGAGGACGAGAGGGATTTGAACGAGCGCGGCCGCCAGGAGGATCGCAGCGACCACGATCCAACGCTGCTGCGTGCTGAAGTTCCTTCCCGGCATGCCCACGGCGTGACCTTCTTTCGGACCGGCCCGTGGAATTTCGTCCAAGCGGACATCCACGTTCAATCTCCCTCCGTCTTAGGGCAGACGCCCTAAAAGAGGGTAACGGCCGAGGGTCGGAAGGCCATATCGCCCCTCTTCACTCCTTCTTCGTCCGGTAATCCCCGAACGTCGTGTCGCGCTGGTCGAGCAAGGCTTTCACGCTGCCGCCGTCGCGGCGGAAACTTCCCATATAGGCCTTGCTCGCCTCGGTCGTGAACGCCAGGGCCTGGATCTCGGTGCCGGCGCGGATGGCGGCGCGGGCGCCCATGATCTCCATGGCGCGGTGGACGCTGCGCTTGTTGAGCTGCTGCAACTCGACCGGCACCTTGGCGGCGCGCTCGGCGAAGTCCAGCGTCTTCTCGTCCAGTTCGGCAAGCGGGAAGGATCGCGTCGCGAAGCCCGATTCCGCGGCTTCGCGGCCGGACATCGCATCGCCCGTCAGCATCAATTCCATGGCGCGGCGCATGCCGACCAGCCAGGGATGATATTGCATGTCGGGCGGGCTCATCAGACGCACCGGCGGATAACCGATCTGCGCGTCGTCGGCGACGTAGACGACGTCGCAGGCGGTCGCAAGCTCGGTGCCCCCGGCAAGGCAATAGCCGTGCACCTGCGCGATGACGGGCTTGGCGAGATCCCAGATCCCGAACCAGCCTTCGACCACGTGGCGCGACCATTGGCCCGGTCCCGTCGCCGAATGATAGGGCTGGTCGACGCGGTTGTCCGCGGAGAGATCGTAGCCGGCCGAAAAGCACGAGCCTGCGCCGTGCAGGATCGAAATCGAGACATCGCCATCGCGATCGGCCTGCTCGAGCACCTCGAAGATCTCGCTGCGCAGGCGGTTGTTCAACGCGTTGCGTTTCTCCGGACGGTTCAACGTGATGCGCCGGACACGCGGACGCGGGTCGTCGACGATGATGTGCTGGTAGCTCATGAAGTCCTCCCGATCTCGAGGCATTTTTGCCCTTGCCTTGGTCATGCCCGAGATCGGGAAGGATGTCATCGGCCGCCGACGCAGACCACCCCGCCGGCATCCGCGAGCCCGCCCACTCGGCGCCGGCCCACATGTCCATCGCCGCGGGCCGTGCTAGCTTGTGCGGATTGCGGACTCACCGCACCGCTCGCAGGCGGATGATCGTTGATGGAAGCGCTGCTTGATGACCAGAAACAATCGCGTGCTGTTTCTCTGTACCGGCAACTACTATCGAAGCCGCTATGCCGAGGAGGTCTTCAACCACCGCGCTAGGCGCGAAGGACTGGGCTGGTCCTCGTTCTCACGGGCCGTCGCCGACGCGCTCTCGCCTGAAAACGTCGGGCCGATCTCGCCCCATGCGCTGGAGTCCCTGCAGGCGAAAGGCATCGATGCGGCGGGCTCCGCCCGGCTTCCCCTGCTCTGCACACTCGCCGACTTCGCGGACGCGGAACGCGTCGTCGCACTGAAGGACGCCGAGCATCGCCCGATGATCGAGCGCCGCTTTCCCAGCGCGGCCGATCGCATCACCTATTGGGACGTCGACGATATCGAATTCCTCGCCCCCGAAATGGCGCTGGGCAAAATCGACGAAATGGTCGGACGGCTGATCCGGAGCCTTCAGGCCGGAGCGCGATAACCGCCATCGATGTCGCGCCCCGCGCAACAGATGGGCGGACGCTCGATTCAGCGAAAGCGGGACATGGATCCGGGGCGGTGCATCAACTGTCCCGGATTGGTTCGCAACATGCGATACGGGTCAACGCTGCAATTGTTCCAGCCGGCCGCAAACCCGCAAAGTCTTGGTTAACCCCGCGTCATCGCGGCCATTAGCGTTCGGGATGAGTCAGCACGCGTGCTGATGCACGGCTACACCGCATCTTCAACGGCTCCGATCCGAAATCAGGCAAAACCAGATCTCGGGGACCGTCATGTTTCGCACACCCTTCGTCCATCGGACCGGACGCCATCTCGGCTCCTTCGCGTCAGCAGATCAGGGCAATATCGCAGTCATCTTCGCGATCTCCCTGATCCCGATTCTCGCCTTCGTCGGCGCAGCCATCGATTACACGCGTGCAGTTCGCGCGCGAACCGCGATGCAGGCGGCACTCGATTCGACGGCGCTGATGCTGTCGAAGGATTTGAGCTCCAACCAGATCGCGGTGTCGGACATCCCGACCAAGGCGCCGTTGTACTTCAACGGACTCTACAACGCAGCCGGGGTCGAGGCGCAAGGTGTCACCGTGACGCCGACCTACACGGCGGCGAGCGGCTCCACGGCCGCGACCATCGTCGTCGGCGGCTCCGGATACGTCATGTCGGACTTCATGCAGATTGCCGGCTTCCCCCAGCTCGGCTTCAGCGCCAGTTCGACGACGACCTGGGGCAACGTCAAGATGCGCGTCGCGCTGGCGCTGGACAACACCGGATCGATGGCCGCCGACAACAAGATTACGGCGCTGAAAAACGCCGTGGCCGGGAGCGGCGGGTTGATCGATCAACTCAGCGCCCTCGCCAAGAACAACGGCGACGTCTACATTTCGCTGATCCCGTTCGCGAAGGTCGTCAACGTCAACGCCTCCAACTACAACCAGAGCTGGATCGACTGGACCGACTGGCTCAATCCGCCGACGACGCAGCCGAACAATGGCAGCACGCAGGCCTCGCTGCCGATGAACTGGCACGCGGTGGGACCGGGCGCCAAATGTCCGTTCGCAAACACCAGCGACGGCTTCACCTGCACCACCACGCCAACCAGCACGACGACCACGTCGACCGTGCCGTCGATCGGCACCTATTCCGGCTATATCTGCCCGAGCGTCGATTACTATTCGCACTCGGTCTACAATGGCTGCTGGGTCAGCACGTCCGCCGGCACCGGCGTGTTCTGCTCCGGCTCAAACTCCTGCAGCTGTCCGACCAGCGGCCTGCTCGGCCTTCCGGTGCTGGGGTGCAGCTGCACCGGCAGTGGCAGCGGCAAGTCGTGCACCGGCCTTCTCTACACGCACAACTGGACGCAGCCCGGTCCGAATGACCTCTCCGACAATTCCGGCCAGCCCCGCGTCAGCGCCCCCGTCGGCTTCACCAACAACAAATGGACGGCCACCAACACGACCCCGACGGTGGCGAACGACTGGCGACAGGCATCGACCAATCCGATCACGACCTGGACCGGCTGCGTCACGGACCGCACGCAGCCGAACGATGCGACCGGCGTGCTGCCGACGACGTCGGACGTCACGACGCTGTTGCCGGCCAACGAATATTACGAGAACAGCACCGCCTATTGCAGCAGCAGCGTGTCGAACCAGCTCCAGCCGCTGGTATCGCTGAGCTACAGCTGGAGCACGCTCAAATCGGCCGTGAACGCGATGCAGCCGACCGGCGGCACCGACCAGGCGATCGGCCTGGCGATGGCGTGGCAGTCGCTGCTGGTCGGCGGCCCCTTCAACACGCCATCGGAGGACGCCAGCACGACCTATAACCGCGTCATCATCCTGCTGTCCGACGGCTTGAACACCGAAGACCGCTGGCCTGATTACGGCAACGGCAGCACCCAGGCCTCCGGCAATCCGATCGACGCACGGCAGGCGGCGCTGTGCACCAACATCAAAAACGCCACCAACGCGCAGGGCCAGCCGATGTACACGATCTACACGATCCAGGTGAACACGAGCTCGCCCGCCGATCCGACCTCCACGGTCTTGCAGAACTGCGCCAGCAGTCCCGACAAGTTCTTCATGCTGACGAGCTCGACGCAGATCGTGACGACCTTCAACACGATCGGCACTGCGCTGAGCAAGCTGAGGATCGCGCGCTGAGCAGGGCTGCGCGCGGTGGCCGGCAGCGATCGCCGTCCTACCCCGCCGTGACCCCGCCGCGCCTGATCAACTCCTTGCCGACAGCGGCGAGGTGCACCTGGTCCGGGCCGTCGCCAATGCGGATGAAGCGGGCATAAACATAGGCGCGGGCGAGAAACGTATCCTGCGAGACGCCCGCGGCACCGTGGATCTGGATCGCGCGATCGATGACGCGGGCGGCCATGCTGGGCACCACGATCTTGGCCGCCGCGATCAGGTCGCGCGCGGCCTTGTTGCCGTCGCGGTCCATCTTGTCGGCGGCCTGCAGCGTCAGCAAGCGCGCCTGCGCGATCTCGCAGAACGAGTGCGCGATGTCCTCGCGCACCGAGCCCTGCTCGGCCAGCGGCTTTCCGAAGGCGACACGGGAGACCGAGCGCTGGCACATCAGTTCCAGCGCGCGCTGGGCGCAGCCGATCAGCCGCATGCAATGGTGGATGCGTCCGGGCCCGAGCCGGCCCTGCGCGATCTCGAAACCGCGGCCTTCGCCCAGCAGGATGTTTTCGGCCGGCACCCGGACATTCTCGTAGAGGATCTCGGGATGACCGACCGGCGCATCGTCATAGCCGTAGGTGAGCATGTCGCGGACGATGCGCACGCCGGGTGTGTTTTTGGGGACGAGGATCATGGATTGCTGGCGATGGCGGTCGGGATGATCGGGCGCGGTCTTGCCCATCACGATCAGGATCTCGCAATCCTCGTTCATCGCCCCCGAGGTAAACCATTTGCGACCGTTGACGACGTAGTCGTTGCCGTCACGCCTGATCTCGCACTGGATGTTGGTGGCGTCGCTGGAGGCGACCTGCGGCTCCGTCATCGAGAAGCCGGAGCGGATGCGTCCCTCGAGCAGCGGCTTCAGCCAGCGCTCCTGCTGCGCCGGCGTGCCGTAATTCGCCAGCACCTCCATGTTGCCGACGTCGGGCGCGGAGCAGTTGAAGACCTCGGGGGCCCAGAGGATGCGGCCCATGATCTCCTTCACCGGGGCATATTCGAGGTTGGTGAGGCCCGGGCCGTGCTCGCCGGAGAGAAACAGGTTCCAGAGCCCCTGCTCGCGCGCCAGCCGCTTCAGGTCCTGCAGCACCTGAGGAGTCCTGTAACGCGCGGCTTCCGGCTTCACCTGCTCGTAATAGAACTCCTCGGCCGGTTCGACATGGGTCCGCATGAACTGCCGGACGCGATCCTGCAGCTCCTGCGAACGGGCGGAGTGTTGAAAGTCCATGATGGTCTCCTGCTCGCCAGGGGTGATCGCACTTGTCTTTCCGCGGCAAGTGGAGCGCGCGCCTCACCTCTCGAGACGACCGCTGTGCGGTCTCCTCAGGGTGAGGCTCAGCGGCATTCGCGCGTTGATCGGGCCGCCGCGCACTCCGACTTCATCCTGAGGCCCCCCGAAGGCGGCCGTCTCGAAGAATGCGACGTCAGACCGCCTCCTCATCGCGATGGCCGCAGCTCACGTGCCGCGCAGGAGCTCGCTTGCCACGATCCAGTCGTTGCCGTCGAACTGGAGCATGTAGCCGTCCTTGATCGGTCGGAAATCCTGCGGCGTGGTGTTGAGCGTGATGCCGGGCAGGAGCAGCGAGAGCGGCACGTTCTTCAGGTTCGCTGCCTGCGCCATGATGTTCTCGCGCGTCAGATTGTCCTTGCACTGCCCCAGCAGGGCGACCAGCGCCTCGGCGACGGTGTAGCCGTAAAGGCCGGCGGTGTTGTTGACGTCGGCGCTCGGCAGACGCTTCTTCATGAACTCGATATAGGCGACCATCCCCGGATCGTCCTTCGGCTCGGCTACGAACGGCTTGAGCGAGCCGAGCGAGAGCACGCCCTTGGCCGCATCGAGGCCCGCCGGCGCCATCACCGTCGCCTTGTTGGCGCAGCCGGACGCCAGGAATCGCGTCGGCTGCCAGCCGACCTCATGCGCCTTGCGGATCGCCTGCGCGCAGGCGCGCGGCGTCACCGAATAGATCATGAAGACATCGGCCTTGGTGCTGGCGAGCGTCAGCACCTGGGAATCGACGGTGGGGTCGGCGACCTCGAAGCTCGACGCCATCGCGATCGCCTTGTCGGCATCGGCGCCGAGCGCCTCCTTGACGCCGCGCAGATATTCCTTGCCGGCATCGTCGTTCTGATAGAGCACCGCGAACCGCGCATTGGGATTCTTGGCGCGGGCATAGGCGACGTCGATGGCGGCCTCGCTGGTGTAGTTCGGCGCCCAGGGCAGCGCGATCGACCACGGCATGTTGACGGGATCGTTCCACTTCGACGCGGAGCTGATCAGAAATATCTGCGGGACTTTGTTGCTGTTGAGGTATTTCGCGATCGCCGAGCTCGGCGCGGTGCCCATGGTCGCGAAGATGAAGGCGACGCCGTCGCCCTCGACCAGCCGCCGCGCGGCCTCCATCGTCTTCGGCGGCGAGAACGCGTCATCCAGCGACAACAGGTTGAGCTTGCGGCCGTTGACGCCGCCCTTCTCGTTGACCTCGTCGAAATAGGCCGAGATGACCTTGCCGGAGATGCCGAGCGGCGAAGCAGGACCGCTGTACGGCATCGTGTTGCCGATCTTGATCTCGGTGTCGCTGACACCGGGACCGTAGGCCTTTTGCGCGGAGACGGGCGTGGACAGGCAGGCGGCAGCCAGCGCTGCAGCGAGGGCCAAAGCGGCTTTCATGGTTTCTCCCCGGTGATCATCGCCCGCGCGACACATCAAGGCGAACGCGTGACGTGCTGCTTCTTGTCAGCGCGTCAGATCATGCGGAGTTCCGCGAGAGGGTCTTGCGTCGAGTTGCTGGTCTACTCGACGCTGCGCCTCGAACCTGCGTAAGAGCGCCGCAGCAGCGCGAACAGGCTGCCACCCGTCGCCGCGCCGACCAGATAGACCACGAGCGTCTGCAGCGCGAGCGGCAGGCTGAGATTCATCCTGAAGAACGAGATCGTGACGGTCTCGAAATTCTGCGCGGCGAAGACCAGCGTCGCCGCGGCGAAGATCACGATGACGGCGAGATGAAACCAGCGCATGCCGATGCCCCCCCTGACAGCAAGCGGCCTAATGGCGCTGGCGCAGGCTGAAGCCGAGGCTGATCCAGCCCGCCCCTGCCATGATGAGGTCGATCCCGAGGAACAGGCCGAGGATGTAGACGCTGTTGACCGGCCAGCGCGCCACGATGAGCAATCCGAGCAGCAGCGTGATGGCACCCGACAACGCCACCCACACCCACGGACTTTCGCGCTTCATGCTGAAGGCGAGAAAAAGCCGGACCACGCCCGAGGCGATCAGCGATGCGCCTAGGAAGAGCGTCAGCAGCACGGCCGCGAACAACGGGTTCTCGAAGGTGAGGAAGCCGGCGATGACGTAGAGCACGCCGAGCAGAGCCCAGATCAGGAATTTACCCCAGCTCTTCATCTGGAATGCGCCGATGACTTCGGCGATGCCGGCAACGATCATCATCGCGCCGACCACGATCACGCTCGCCACCGTCGCCATGACGACGCTGCCGAGCGCGACGAAGCCCGCGATGAGATAGACGACGCCGAGGGCGACGACCCATCCCCATTTGGCATGCAGCGCGGCGATGCCGGAGCCCAGGCTTGAACTGTGAGACGTATCCGAAGCGCTTGTCATGACGGCCACTCCTGCATGCGAAGTCCGGGAACGCACGCCAGAATAGCATGATCCGAACCGGGACAACAGCCAGCAGAGCAGCCTTGGCCGCCACCAACATTGACGCAAATCAAGATCAAATGTTGCGCCGCGGGCGCGCGGCCCGTCCCTCCCGCGTCCGGCTACGAAAGTCCGCGAGCGGCCGGGACGGTCAAGAGCCGCCGGCCGCCTTGTGGACGTCAAGCACCGCCTGCGCCCATTCGGCCGGCCGCTCCTGCGGAAGGTTGTGGCCGGCGCCGGCAAAGACGCGCCGCTCGAACGGCCCCTCGAACTTGCGCACATGATGGGCGGTGCCGGGATTGACGCCGTCGCGATCACCGTCGATCGCGATCGTCGCGACGCGGATCGCCGGCTGCGCCGCGAGCTTGGCCTCGATCCCGGCATAGGCGGGATCGCCCTCGACCAGCGCATAGCGATGGCGATAGGAGTGAATCACGACATCGACGAAGTCGGGATTGTCGAACGAGGCCGCGCTCGCCTCGAAGGTCGCATCGTCGAACGTCCAGGCCGGCGACCACATCGACCAGAGCTGGCGGGCAAAGCCGCGCCTGTTGCGCTCCAGCGCGCGGCGGCCGCGCTCGTTGTGAAAGAGATACTGATACCAGAGCGCCGCCTCCTCGGGCGGCGACGCCGGCTCCATCGCGCGGGCGATGTTCTGGATGTTGTAGGAGTTGCCGGACACCAGCCCCACCACGCGATCCGGATGGAGCGCCGAGACCACGCAGGCCGCGCGCCCGCCCCAGTCATAGCCGCCGACGATCGCGCGCCTGATGCCGAGCGCGTCCATGAAGGCCAGGAGGTCGGCGCCCAGCGCCGCCTGCTCGCCCGAGCGCAGCGTCGCGGATGAACGAAAGCGCGTCGGCCCATAGCCGCGCAGCCATGGCACCAGCACCCGCGCACCCGATCCCGCGAGGATCGGCGCCGCCTCGGCATAGGCCTTCACGTCGTAGGGAAAGCCATGGCCCATGATGCAGGGCCAGCCGTCGGGCGCGCCATAGTCGAGATAGGCGATGTCGAGAACGTCCGTGCTGACTGTTTTTTGCTGCATGGCTTGCTCACGGTTTCGTGCAACGCCGACATCCGCGATCGCCGTCGGGGGAGCGGAGCGGCGGGCTGAGTTGCCTGTGCGGACCGGCGGCTATTTCTGCGGTCCGGACAGCGAGATGTCGCGCTCGGCGCGGAAGACGTTGCTGTAGAGATTGGCGATCCATTGCCGGCCGATCTCGGTCTTGTTGAGATAACCGATCTCGGTCTGGATGTGCGGTGCGACGCTGTTCCAGTAGAATTGTGGATAGCGGTTCACAATGTCGGCCGGCGAGTCATAGCCGAGCTGCCGGTTCATCCCGACTTCCTCGAATTCGTAATAGAGCGCGTTGGCCTTGCGCAGATAGTTGGGATCGCCGAGTTGGCCGATGAAGTCGGCCGCGCGCAGGATCGAGGCCTCGTCGTCGTAATCCTGGCCTTCGCGGGCGGGAAACCGCGTGCCCTCGATGGCGCGGGAAATGCGATCGGGGTCGAGGCCCGGAATATGGCTGAGGCGCCGCGTGACATACAGCTTCGAACGGTCGACGTGATGCATCATCAGGCTCGCATCCGATGCGCCGCGCGGCAGCGAAACCTTGGCGCCCGCCGCGTCGATCACGAAACCGTCGATGTCATCCTCTTCGAACAGCCCGCGCACATAGCCGATATCGTGGGCCAGGCAGGCGATCAGCACGTGGACGTAGTCCTCGGCCGACAGATGGGTATGCAGATAGCGGCCGCTGAGGATGGAATGGCCAGCCAGCGTCACCAGCATCGTATGCTCGATGTTGTGGTAGAGCGCATCGCTGTTGCCGATGCATTCCATCGCCGTGCGGGCCGCGCTTTCGACAATTCGCGCGGAAGTCTCGTCGAAGCGGCGGCGCATGAACGCGCCCAGTAGTTTCTCCAGGGATTCGGCCGCCAGTTTCGGTAACGTCATCATGGATGCAGCCCCGTTGTCGGTCGTGTCCCAGGCCAACTCCGACGTCTCGATCACGTCCTCGACGCAAGGCCAGCATAGCCCATCTTTAGGCAACTGAACAAACCCTCGAACGAAAATACGAAAATATGTTCTGCTCCCGCTGCGCAACATCACGGTTGCGGTCACAGTTCGATACACCCTGGGCGGGGGACCGTGCCCGATGGGCCAAAGGCCGATCCCGCCGTTCATTTACGGGACAAGACGTTCCGCCGGGCCCTGACACGGCTGCGGCCTTTTGCGGGCACCTGCACCGGCTTGCGGATACCGCCGTCAACTCCCCCGCGCGACATGCGCGAGCATGGCGTCGAAAGCCGTCTTGATCCGGCGGATATAGGGATCCTTGTAGGGAAACTCCGGGTTCTGATCATGCACCAGCATGGATGCATTGACCTCGAACACGACGATGCGGCCGTCCCGGTCGAGCCCGCAATCGATGCCGAAATAGTCGAGGCCGATGCGATTGCGGATCGTTCGCAATGCCTCGAACTGAGCCGCGCCGAAAACCTCGCCGGGGTCGCGCAGGAAGCGTTCCTCTTCCTGCTGCATCCAGGCGTGACGTCCCATCTCCGTGCTGTCGCGATGCAGCTTCCAATCGTCTCCGATCGCCAGATGATAGGGAAGGATCTCCTCGCCGACAAACAGGAACCTGTACTTTCGGAAGAAGCCGTCGACCGAGCGGTAGTCGAGATACTCGATCACGTAGCGGCCATGCTCGGCATGTTCGGCGAGGAACGCCGTGAGCGCCTTGTCGTCGTCAAGCTTCTCGAAGACGTCGCCGCCATGCGTGCCGGCCTGCCGCGCCAGCACCGGATAGGCGAGATCCGCACTTGCGGGCAGCGCCTGTCCTGCGGCGATGCGGATCGTGCGCGGCACGCGGCAACCGTCGATGCCCGCGAGCACCGCGGCCGTGGCATCGCGCGTCGTTCGCATGACCTTCACGGGATCGTTGACGACGGGCTTGCCGAGCGCCTCCGCAAGGGCGACGGCGAGCGGAAGGACCTCCGCGCCCTGATCGGCATCCGACAGCAGGTTGACGACGATGTCGGCCCCGCGCGCCAGCGCCCCGGCATCGGGCCGGCTCGCGGGCAGCAGCGACAGGATGTTGGTCTCGTACGCGCAGTCCTTGAACAGGAACTCGACCGGCGTGTTGCCGACGAACGGCGCGAACAGCGCCAGCACCCGGAACGCCGGCGGCGATGTGATCGCGGGCCGGCAGAGGATCGGATGGGCCAGCGCGGCGCGGGCATAGGCCGCTTGCGCCGCATCCGTCTCGCCGCGTGCCTGCCGGATCGCGCCGACCCAGTAGAAGTTCTCGGCCTGATCGGGCGCGAGCGCGATCGCACGCTCGAAATGCGCGATGGCCTCGTCCGCCTCGCCGAGTTCGAACGCGACCTTGCCGAGCTGGCCGGTGAGCCCGGCATCGCCCGGCGTCTCCTCCAGCAATTCGAGCAGCAATGTCCTTGCGATCGCGAATTGCCTGGTTGCGATCAAGGCCTGCACCAGGTTCGTCCGCGACGGCCGATGACCCGGATTGCGCCGGAGCGCCTCGAGATAGAGCGCGATCGCCTCCTGCGCCATGCCGCCGCGCTGATGGACGATGCCGAGATTGCACCAGCAGGCAACCAGATGCGGTGCCAGGCGCAGCGCGGCCTTGTAGTTCTCCGCCGCGGAGGCGAGATCATCACAAAGCATGAACGCGTTCGCGAGGCCGGCGTGAAGATTGGCAACGCGGTCGACGGAGGCGCCGATCGACGCGGCCAGCGCAAGCCCGTCCTGAAACGTCGTGATCGCCTGCCGGAACGCGCCTCGCGCATAGTGCTCGCGGCCTTCGCGCAACAGGTCGGATACGCCCGGCGCGCCGATGGCAGGCGCGGCGAGAGCCGTCGATGATGAGATCATGCATTCTCCGGAAACGTCGCCGTGAAGGTGACGCCGTGCAGGTTGATGGCCGGCGCGATGCCGTAGTGATTGCCGCCGAAAGCCCGCATGCGGCGCCACAACTCGTCCCGGGATATGTCCAGGGGAATGGCGCAGGCGTCACGGTAGCTGCGGCGGGTGTTGGTGCGCCCGCACCACGGCATCGAACGACGCGGCGCCAGCATCGGCTCCGTCGCCAATTCCTCCGCCCACACCTCGAACAACTGCAGCAGGTGCAGATAGGTCAGTTCGCCGAGCCCCAGCAGCGTGCAGGCCTGCGGAACCGGAAACGACGCGACGTCGAGGATCGTGCCGGAATCGACGCGCTCCGCCATGGCGTGGAAGGTCACGCCGAACGCTTCCGCGCGATCGTAGAGTGCGAAATGGGCGGGCGCCCAGCCCGGATAGTTCGGCGGTCCCGGATGGAAATTGTAGGCGCCGTAGCCAAGGCTCGCGAGCAGGTCGGCCGGGACGATGGCGCTGGAGGCGAACGCGACCAGCCGGGCGTTGCGCAGCGAGTTCGTCTCGATGGCGCGCAGTTCGTCGATGCCGGAGGCGGGACGGATGACGAGATCGCGGCGATGGCCGAGCAGCATGCGCGCCAGCGCCACCTGTTCGGCGGCTTCGGTCAGCAGGACAAGGCTGTCGAACATGGCTGCGGCTTTTGCGACGATGAAAGTGAGCCAAAATGTCGCGGGGCGTCGTTAACAGCGCATTAATGAACGGCCGTTCGCCGTATTCCGGAAATGTCGGGAAACAAATCTCTCGCGCCCGGACTCATTCGTTCACAAAGCGCGACGGCGAGGCCGCGGTCATTCCACCAGCAGCACGTCCACCGCGACACCGAGCTTCTGCTTCGGCGAGCCGACGATGATGCCGTCGACCGGCGACACGTCGGAGAAATCGCGGCCGACCGCGAGCACGATGTGGTCGTTGGCAACCAGCACATCGTTGGTCGGATCGAAATCGACCCAGCCCAATTCCGCCCCGCACCAGAGCGAGACCCAGGCATGCGTGGCGTCGGCGCCCTGCAGACGCGGTTGGCCGGGCGGCGGAATGGTGCGCAGATATCCGCTGACATAGGCCGCGGGCAAACCGAGCCCGCGCAGGCCCGCGATCATCACGTGAGCGAAGTCCTGGCACACGCCGTGGCGCTTGTCGAAGACCTCGTCGAGCGGCGTCGAGATCACCGTCGCCTTCGGGTCGTAGCGGAATTCGGTGCGGATGCGGTGCATCAGGTCGACCGCGCCGGCGAGGATGCCCGCGCCGGGCGCAAAACTCATCGCCGCATAGGTACTCACCGGGCGGAGCACCGGCACCAGCGGGCTCGCGAAGACATAGCCGACCGGCGAGGACGGCCCGAGGCTGGTCGCTTCGAACGCGATGTCGCGGATGCCCTCCCATGGCGGGCTGACGGCATCGCGCGCGGGCGGCCGGCGCGCAACCGAGACGCGCGACCGGGAGTCAATCCGCAGGGTGCGATGCGCGGCCTCGATGACGACGCTCTCGGTCAGCGTGCCGAAGAAATCGCGCCGGACGTTGCGCTCGGCCGGGCGCGGGCGGATCTCGACGCCGTGCGAGATCAGCTCCTGGCCGCCACCGCTCTTCGGCTCCAGCCGCAGCGTGCAGCGGGCGAAGCTGACCGGGCTTTCGTATTCGTAGGTGGTGACGTGGCGGATGTCGTAGATCACGCCAGCCCCGTCAACTTTTCCGGCCGGCTAGCATTGGGGCCATGCGGGAAATAATGCAGCCCGATCGCCTCGGCGAGGCTGAGCAGGTCCTGCTCCAGCGCGAACAACGTCTTGACCTCGAGCTTCTCGGCCTCGGCCGTGGCGAGCATCGCCTGCACCGCCACCGCGAGCCGCTGCGGTCGCTCGATCAGGCCGTGCTCCTTCAGGCTCGGCAGCGCGGCGATGTGCTCGTTCAGGGCCGTCACCTGGAACGCCACCGAACGCGGATTGTAATTGTCGAGCACCGCGAGGTCGCGCACCGGCGCCAGGATCGGCGCGAGCAGGTAGCGCGAGCGATAGGTGATCTGGCAATCCACCAGCGTCAGCAGGATGTCGAGTTCCTCGTCGGAGGCCTCGTCATAGGCGAACTGGCGCGCGAAGCGCGTGGTGTTGATGGCCCGCTCGGCGCGGCGTCCGATATCGAGGAAGCGCCAGCCGGCGGCGCGGTTCATGTTCTCCTGCGCAAGGCCCGCGAAGCTCGCGAGCTCCTGCAAGGTCAGCTCGGCGGCGCTGATGACGCTGTCGTCGTCCTCGACCTCGTAGGCCAGCCGCTCGGCCATCTCGGTGATGACCTGCCAGGCATCGGGCGAGAGCCGCTCGCGCAGGGAGCTCGCGGTGCGCTGTGCGGCACGCACCAGCGACAGCGCCGAGCCGAAACGCTCGGCGCTCTGCAGCGCTTCGGCCGCGATGCGTCCGGGCGCGGCACGCGAGGTCTGCGAGATCGCGCCCCAGGCCACCAGCAGACGCTGGATGCGTTCGATCGACTGCACCGTCGCCGAGGTGCCCTTGTTGGGCCCGCTCGGCGAACTCAACGCGCGCACCAGCCGCAGCGTCGCTTCGGCACGTTCGAGATAGCGGCCGAGCCAGAACAGATTGTCGGCCGCGCGGCTCGGCAACACGCCCGCGATGCGTCGGATCCGGACCTTGTCGGTCGCAGGCAGCAGCGATGCGGTCGAGACCTGCTTCTCCGAGACGATCCAGACGTCGGCGGCGCGGGCACCGTCGCCCATCGACACCGCGCGCGCATCTGCCTGCTCGGCGATCCTGCAGAAGCCGCCGGGCATGATGACCCAGCCGTCGGGCGTCGCCGCCGCGAACACGCGCAGCACGAAGGGACGCGGCGTGAGTTGCCCCTGCTCCCACACCGGCATGGTCGAGAGCCGCACCACCTCCTGGCCGACATAGTCCATGCCGCGGGCGTTGATGGCGTCGATCAGCCGCTGCCGCCCGCCGGCATCGAGCTCGCTCGCGAGCATCGGACCATGGCTGTCGAAGCCGGGAACGCCGCGCCGATAGGCGCCTTCGATCGCGACCTCGTCGAGCCGCGACAACACCTCGTCGCGCGCCGAGCGCTGACCGCACCACCAGGTCGCGATGTGCGGCATCTTCAGCTCTTCGCCGAGCAGGCGGCGGCTCAGCGCCGGGAGGAAGCCGAGCAGCGCGCGCGCCTCCAGCACGCCGGAGCCCGGCATGTTGGCGACGACGACGCCGTCCTTGCGCAGGACGTCGATCAGGCCGGGCACCCCGAGCCGGGACGACGCGTCGAGCTCGAGCGGATCGAGCGAATTGGAATCGACGCGGCGGAGCAGCACGTCGAGCCGCTTCAGGCCCGCGACCGTGCGGATGTGGACGCGGTTGTCGCTGACGGCGAGATCGTCGCCCTCGACCAGCAGGAAGCCGAGATAGCGCGCGAGCGTCGCATGCTCGAAATAGGTCTCGCTGAAAGTGCCGGGCGTGAGCACGCCGATCCGCGGCTCGTCGCGGTCGGCGCGCGCGCGGAGGCTGTCGCGGAACGCCTCGAAGAACGGCGCGACGCGCGGCACGTTCATCGACTTGTAGAGATCGGAGAACGCGCGAGAGAGCACCAGGCGGTTCTCCAGCGCATAGCCCGCGCCCGAGGGCGCCTGCGTACGGTCGCCGAGCACCCACCAGCGGCCGTCGGGACCGCGGCCGACGTCGGCGGCGTAGATCGAGAGATAGCGGCCGCCGGGCGGCGGCACCCCGCACACGGGGCGCAGATATTCGGCGCTGCCGGCGATCGCCGCGGCCGGCAGCGCGCCTTCGGCGACGAGGCGGCCCTCGCCGTAGATGTCGCGCAGCACGAGCTCGAGCAGTTCGGCGCGCTGCGTGATGCCGGCGCTGAGTTGCTGCCAGTCGGCCTCGTCGATCAGGAGCGGCAGATGGCTGAGCGGCCAGATCCGGTCGGCGCTCTCGCCGGGAGCACGATAGGTGACGCCGGCCTCGCGCAAATGACGGTCGGCCATCGCAAAGCGCCGCTCGATCTCGTCGGGCGCGAGCGCGCCGAAGGCGTCGAAGAAGCGGCTCCAGACCGCACGGGGCTTGCCGTCAGGCGCGAGGAACTCGTCCGGGATTCCGGGCAGGCGGCTATAGTCGCGGATCCACTGCGCGACACGGCGTTGGCCGGATGCCCTGCCCGCCTGGTCGTTGTCTTCGGCCGCGCCCTCGCCCATGCGCCTCTCCTTGCCCCGCAATCATACTCATTGCAGGAGCGGCGTGCGCAAGTCGAGTGTCAGCGGAAACTCATTTGTGCGTTCCTCGGGCGGCGGCTGGACCGGCCCCGGGGTGTGGCCGTGGTCCTGGAAGCGCGCCAGCCGACGCGCCTCGGCCTCATAGGTGTTGACGGGCTTGGTGTCATAGTTGCGCCCGCCGGGATGGGCCACATGGTACACGCAGCCGCCGAGCGAGCGGCCGTTCCAGGTGTCGATCAGGTCGAAGGTCAGCGGCGCGTGCACCGGGATGGTCGGGTGCAGGCCGGACGCCGGCTGCCAGGCCTTGAAGCGGACACCCGCCACGGCCTCGGCCGATTGGCCGGTCGAGGTCATCGGCAGGCGGCGGCCGTTGCAGGTCACGACATGGCGTCCCTCGACGAAGCCTTCGACCTTCACCTGAAGCCGTTCGATCGAGGAATCGACGTAGCGCACGGTGCCCCCGGCGGAGCCTTCCTCGCCGAGCACATGCCAGGGCTCCAGAGCCTGCCGCAACTCCAGCATCACGCCGCCATGATGGACGCGGCCGAAGGCCGGAAAACGGAATTCGAGCTGGGCGAGATACCATTCCGGCTCGAACGGATAGCCGGACTGCTTCAGCTCGGAGAGCACGTCCAGGAAGTCGGACCAGATGAAGTGCGGCAGCATGAAGCGGTCGTGCAGCGCTGTGCCCCAGCGCACGAACTTGCCGGACTGCGGTTCGCGCCAGAGCTTTGCGATCAGTGCGCGGATCAGGAGTTGCTGCGCCAGCGACATGCGTGGATCGGGAGGCATTTCGAGCGCGCGGAATTCGACGAGGCCGAGCCGGCCCGTGGGACCGTCGGGTGAATAGAGCTTGTCGATGCAGATCTCTGCACGATGGGTGTTGCCGGTGATGTCGACGAGCAGATGCCGGAACAGCCGGTCGACCAGCCACAGCGGCGTCTGGTAGCCGGGCGGCGGCACGTGCGAAAGCGCGATCTCGAGCTCGTAGATGCTGTCGTGCCGAGCCTCGTCGATGCGGGGCGCCTGGCTGGTGGGTCCGATGAAGAGGCCGGAGAAGAAATAGGACAGCGACGGATGCCGCTGCCAGTACAGCACGAGGCTCTTCAACAGGTCGGGACGGCGCAGGAACGGAGAATCCTGCGGGCTCAAGCCGCCGACCACGACATGGTTGCCGCCGCCGGTCCCGGTGTGACGGCCGTCGACCAGGAAGCGATTGGCGCCGAGGCGCACCTTGGCTGCGTCCTCGTACAGGCCGGACGTGATGTCGACGGCATCGCGCCAGCTCTTCGCCGGCTGAATGTTGATCTCGATCACGCCGGGATCCGGCGTGACCTTTATGACCTCGATGCGCGGGTCGAACGGCGGCGGATAGCCCTCGACATGGACCTGAAGCTGCATCTCCTCGGCGGTGGATTCGAGCGCCGCGATCAGTTCGAGATAGTCCTCGATGCGCTCGACCGGCGGCATGAAGGCACAGATCACGCCGTCGCGGATCTCCACCGCCATCGCAGTGCGCACGGGAATCGCCGTGTTGAGATATTCGGGAGCGGTCCGAGGCGGCGACGGCGGACGCGCGAGCCGCGTGAACACCGGCAGCTTGCCGCGCGGCTCCATCGGATCCTGCTCGACGATGTAGGGATATTGGTTCGGCGGCACATGGCCCAGCGACCCCATCGGCAAGCGCAGGCCGAGAGGTGAATCGCCCGGCGACAGGAACAGGCGATTGCGCCTGAGCGGCCAGCGCTCGCTGCGCCAGCGCGGCGGCGCATTCCAGCGCTGGATCGGCAGCACGAAACCGCGCGGCGTGCCGACGCCCTGATCGAACACCCGCGCCATCCTTGCCCGCGCTTCCGGATCGGACAGTTTGGAATCGGAGGGATCGACATTGACGGGAAGCTCGGCTTCCTTCTGCAGCCAATAGGCCGGATCCTCGTAGGCCGGCATGATGTAGCCGAGGTCGATCCCGAGCCGCGCGGCCGTGCCTTCGATGAAGGCCTCGGCATCCCTGACTTCGGGCCTCCGCGGATTTTCGATCTTGGCGATGAGGTCGGCATTCTTCCAGATCGGCACGCCGTCCTTGCGCCAGTAGAGACCGAACGCCCAGCGCGGCAGGCTCTCGCCCGGATACCATTTGCCCTGCCCGTAATGCAGCAAGCCGCCCGGAGCGAAGCGCGTGCGCAGCCGCCGGATCAAATCGTCGGCGAGCATGCGCTTGGTCGGACCGACCGCTTCGGTATTCCATTCGGCCGCTTCGAGATCATCGACCGAAACGAAGGTGGGCTCGCCCCCCATGGTGAGACGGACATCCTGCGCGGCGAGATCGCGGTCGACCTGCGCGCCGAGATCGTCGAGCCGCGTCCAGGACTCGTCGGAAAACGGCTTGGTGATCCGCGGCGCCTCGCGGATGCGCCGCACGCTCATGTCGAAGGCGAACTCGACTTCCGCAAAGCCCGCGCTCCCGGAGATCGGCGCCGCCGAGCGGTAGTGCGGCGTCGCCGCAACGGGAATGTGTCCCTCGCCCGCGAGCATGCCGGACGTCGCGTCGAAACCGATCCAGCCTGCGCCGGGCAGATAGACTTCGGCCCAGGCATGCAGATCGGTGAAGTCGTTCTCGACCTCCGGCGGTCCCTCGATCGGATCGATGTCGGGACGGATCTGGATCAGATAACCGGAGACGAAGCGGGCCGCGAGGCCGAGATGGCGCATCGTCTGGATCAGGAGCCAGGCGGAGTCGCGGCACGAGCCGGCGCCGGACGCCAGCGTTTCCTCCGGCGTCTGCACGCCCGGCTCCATGCGGATGATGTAGCGGACACGCTTCTGGAGCTCGCGATTGAGATCGACGAGAAAGTTGACGGTGTTCGGAGCCTCGCGCGGAATCGTGGCGAGGTATTTCGCGAATTCGGGACCGGGCTCCAGGGTCTCCAGATACGATGCCAGCTCCGTCTTCAGGTCCTTCGGATAGGCGAACGGAAAGCTGTCGGCATAGGGCTCGATGAAGAAATCGAACGGATTGATCACGGTCATCTGCGCCGTGAAATCGACCTCGATCTTCAGCTCCGTCGTCTTCTCGGGAAAGACATAGCGGGCCAGCCAGTTGCCTTGCGGGTCCTGCTGCCAGTTCACGAAATGATTTGAGGGCGAGACCTTGAGCGAATAGCTCAGGATCGGCGTGCGCGTGTGCGGTGCCGGCCGCAGGCGAATGGTCTGCGGACCGAGATCGATCGGGCGGTCGTATTTATAGTGCGTAACGTGGTGCAATGCGACGTAGATCGACACGGGGTGCGGTGCTCCAGCAGCTTTTTTGAGCAGAACACCTGATGTGAGTGCGATCAAGCACTAACAACGGGCAGCACGTGCCTAGGAAGTATCCCCGCGCTCCGGCGGATCGCACAAGGGTTTTGCGCTTCCAGACCTCCGCGGCGTCATGGCCGGGCTTGGTCCGGCCGTCCGCGACCAGTGCTTCCGGAATCGGAGAACACGGATGCCCGGGACAAGCCCGGGCATGACGGCCTCTGAGGAATCGACGAACGATGACTTTCGCGGCGCCGGCTCACGCGGCCGATGTCAGCCGTTGCAGGAATTGAGTAACTTCACGCCGCAACGTCTCGACTTCGCCGTGGACGCGCTCCGAGGCGCTGTTGACGCGCGTCGCCGCGCGGCCGGTATCGGCAGCGGCCTCGCTGATGCCGGTGACGTTGGACGACACCTGCGAGGTGCCGGCCGAGGCTTCCTGGACGTTGCGGGCGATCTCGCGGGTCGCGGCACCCTGCTGCTCGATGGAAGCCGCGATCGATGCGGTGATGCCGTTGATCTCGGCGATGGTCTGCGCGATCGCCTGGACGGCGGCGACCGAATTGGTCGTCGATTGCTGCATCTCGCCGACCTTGGCGCTGATCTCCTCGGTCGCCTTCGCGGTCTGGTTGGCGAGGCTCTTCACCTCGGACGCCACCACCGCAAAGCCACGGCCGGCCTCCCCGGCGCGGGCCGCCTCGATCGTCGCGTTGAGCGCCAGCAAATTGGTCTGCGACGCGATCTCGCTGATCAGCTTGACGACGTCGCCGATCCGCAGGGCCGCATCGGCGAGCGTGCGGATCTCGCTGTCGGCGCGATTGGCCTCGTTCACGGCGCGCCCCGTGCTCTCGGTCGAGCCCGTCACCTGACGGCCGATTTCCGCGATCGAGGATGCGAGCTGTTCGGCGGCGCTGGCGACGGTGGACACGTTGCGCGAAGCCTGGTCGGAGGCATTGAGCACGCCGGATGTCTGCCGGCTGGTCTTTTCGGCCGCCGCCGCCATCTGACCCGCGTCGGATTCGAGATCGGACGCCGCGCCCATGAGGGTGCCCGCGACCTGGTCGAGATGCGTGCCGAACTGCTTGGCGAGATCGCCGATCTCGACCACGCGACGGCCGAGGCTGTCGGTGCCGGAATTGATGACGGTCGCCGAGCGGCGGAACGAGCCGGGCAGCCCGCGCGCGAGGATCTTGCGGAAATGCTTGCCCCGGCTCGCATAGTCCATCGACGCCGACGCCTCGCGGAGGAAGGCATCGGTGATATCGAGCATGTCGTTGACCGACTTCTGGATCGACCCGATCCGGCCGGCCTGCCGATCGCTCAGGATGCGCACTTCGAGATCGCCGCGAGCCGCATGGCGGCACACCTCGGCCACCTCTTCGACAGCAACCGCCGTGCGCCGCTGGCACCAGACGGCGTAGCCGAGCAGCGCGACCGTCAGACCGGACAGCACCGCGCCGGACATTCCGGCCGCCCCCGTCAGCGAGAGAACGAATGCAGCGGTGGCGAGAAGGCCTGCGAGCGCGGTCGCTCCCTGCGCCTTAGAGAGTGAGCACAAATTCATCGTAACCGACACCCTGTTGCTTGAGCAGTCCGACCATCGCCTCGAAGCTCGCGTGCATGCCGTCCCTGGCATTGGCGTGACGCGATTCTTCCGCGCACAGCGTCCTGTAGATCGGCTTGATGCGCTCGACCTGCGCCGGATCGGGCTTGCGGCGGTTGGAGTGATAACCGACGATATTGCCCTGGGTGTCGAAGGTCGGCGTCACGTGGGCCAGCACCCAGTAATGGCTGCCGTCCTTCGCCAGGTTCACGACATAGGCGAAGATCTCCTGCCTGGACTGAAGCGTGTCCCACAGCAGCTTGAAGACACAGCGCGGCATGTCCGGATGGCGGATCAGGCTGTGCGGCGCGCCCATCAACTCCGCGTAGGAATATTTCGCCAGGCGAATGAAGACGTCGTTGGCGTAGGTGATGCGGCCCTTCAGATCGGTCTTCGACACGATCAACTCCTCTTCGTCGAGGAGGTTTTCCACGCCGGTCGGCCGTATCGCACGCGTCATCTGTCGTCCATTCCCAGAGAGCAAACGCCCCGAAGGAGTGGAGCCCGCATCACCTCCCTGCGTACGGCACGGGGGTTAACTGTATGTGAGTACGGGAACCGCGTGCGATCAATTGCCGCCTCCGTAGGATTACTGAGGCACGCAACGATGATGTCCGGCTTGCTGCTTCAGCGCGCCGGTCGCAAATCACATCGTCGCACCCAGCACCCAGGGCGCGAACTCGGCGCCGCCGAAATCGAAGCTTTCGCTCTTGGTCGGCTGGCCCGAGGCGGTTTTCAGGATCAGGTCGAAGATGCGCTGGCCGCACTGCTGCACCGTCTCCTCGCCTTCGAGGATGGTGCCGCAATTGACGTCCATGTCGTCTTCCATGCGCTTGTACATGGGCGAGTTGGTCGCGAGCTTGATCGACGGCGCCGGCTTGCAGCCGAACACGCTGCCGCGGCCCGTGGTGAAGCAGACGAGATTGGCGCCGCCGGCCACCTGCCCGGTCGCGGCGACGGGATCGTAACCGGGCGTGTCCATGAACACGAACCCCTTCTTCGTCACCGGCTCGGCGTAGCGCAGCACGTCGACGAGATTGGTGGTGCCGGCCTTCGCCATCGCACCGAGAGATTTCTCCAGGATGGTGGTGAGGCCGCCGGCCTTGTTGCCGGGGCTCGGATTGGCGTTCATCTCCGCGCCCTCACGCTCGGTGTATTCGTCCCACCAGCGCATGAGATCGACCAGCTTCTCGCCGACCTCGCGGCTGACCGCGCGGCGCGTCAGCAGATGCTCGGCACCGTAGGTCTCCGGCGTCTCCGACAGGATCACGGTGCCGCCGTGGCGCACGATGAGATCGCTGGCCGCACCGAGCGCCGGATTGGCGGACACGCCGGAATAGCCGTCCGAGCCACCGCATTGCAGTGCCACGGTCAATTCGCTCACCGGCACGGACTCGCGCTTCACCTTGTCGGCGTCCGCCAGCGCCTCACGTACGAAAGCGACGCCCGCCTCGACCGTCTTGCGGGTGCCGCCGACCTCCTGGATGTCCATCGCGCGCAGGCGGCCGGCGAGCTTCTGCTCCTCCATCAGCCCGCCGATCTGGTTCACCTCGCAGCCGAGGCCGAGCACGATGACGTGGGAGAAATTGACGTGGCGCGCATAGCCGCCGAGCGTGCGGCGGAGCAGCGCGAGCGGCTCGTTCTGCGTCATGCCGCAGCCGGTCTTGTGGGTCAGCGCCACCACGCCGTCGACATTGGGGAAATCGGCCAGCGGATTGTCGCCGGTGAAGGGATTCTTCTTGAAGACGTCGGCGACGAGACCCGCGACATGCGCGCTGCAATTCACCGAGGTGAGGATGCCGATATAGTTGCGCGTGGCGACGCGTCCGTCCGGACGGCGGATGCCTTCGAAGCTCGCCGGCAGGTCGAAATTCGGCGTCGGCTTGACGTCGGCGCAGTAGGCATAGTCCTTGGAGAAATCGCCCATGCCGCAGTTCTGCGTGTGGACGTGCTGCCCCGGCGCGATCGGCACCGTCGCAAAGCCGATGATCTGGCCGTAGCGGATGACCGGCTCGCCCACCGCGATCGGCTTGATCGCGACCTTGTGGCCGGAGGGGATGCGATCGACCGTCGTGACGCCCTCGGCCACCTCCGTTCCGGGCGGCAGGCTCGCGCGCGCGATCAGCACGCCATCATCTGGATGCAGGCGGATGACGGAGCTGATGGTCATGGGACGTCTCCTCGGGTCTTCAAACTATCATGCCCCGGAGGCAGCGCAGCGTGACACGATGCGCTGCCGCGCCGGGGCCATATGTGACTTCATCTGTTGCGCGACCGATCAAGTCCCGGCCCTGCGGTGCATTGCCACGCACTGCACCGCATCCGGGACACGACGATCAGGCCTTGCCGCCCGAATCCTTGCGGGTCGCGTTCACCTGCATCTTGGCGTAGGTCGTCATCAGGCCGACCTCGTTGGAGAGCGTGACCAGCTTGAAGCCGAGGTTGATCGCGCGCGCCGCGCCTTCGGCGCCGCTGCAATGGATGCCCGCGTTGAGGCCGCGCTTGCCGCACTCCTTGATGATCTTGTCGTAGATCGCGAGGATCTCGGGCTCGGTGCGATCGAGCTTCGGCTCGAGGCCGTAGGAGAAGCCGAGATCGGACGGACCGACATAGACGCCGTCGATACCCTCGACGTCGAGGATCGCCTCCATGTTCTCGACGGCGGTCCTGGTCTCCATCATCGGCAGCAGCACGATCTCGTCGTTCGCCGTCTTCTGGTAGGAGCCGGCGGTGCCGTACATGCCGGCGCGGATCGGTCCGTTCGAGCGCACGCCCTTCGGCGGATATTTGGAGTAGGAAACGAGATCCTTGGCTTCCTTCGGCGTGTTGACCATCGGGCAGATCACACCATAGGCGCCGCCGTCGAGCACCTTGCCGATGATGCCGGGCTCGTTCCAGGGAACGCGCACCATCGGCGTGACCGGATGCTTGTCCATCGCTTGGAAGCACTGCACCATCGACAAATAGTCCTGCACGCCGTGCTGCATGTCGACGGTGACGCTGTCGAAGCCGCATTGCGCGACCATCTCGGCCGAGAAGCCCGAGGGAATCGCGAGCCACGCATTGACCACGGCCTTGCCCGACTTCCAGATTTCTTTGACTTTGTTTGCCACTTTGTCTTCCTTCTTCGTTGTTCTTGCCCGTCGTCATTGCGAGCCACCGGGTCCGCGCGACGCACACCCCGATGACAGGCTCCTCGACGCAATCCGGAATCTCTCCGCGCTGACGCTCTGGATTGCTTCGTCGCTGCGCATCTCGCAACGAGAAAATTCGCCTACGCCGTCGCCCTCTGGATGCTGACCTCGCTGACGCCGACCTCGCGGGCGGTGTTCACTATCGCCGCCCAGGTGTCATCCGGCAAGGGGATGCCGTTCCTGCTGCGTTCGGCCCGGGTTTTCCGCTCCGGATCGCCCGGAATCAGCACCTGATCGACCCCGGCCATCGGTTTGGTGTCGCGGATGAAGTCGACATAGCGGGACACCTCGGCGTCGAAGACATGGGAGGTGTCGACGACCTTCGGATCGACATAGAAGGCCAGCATGCCGTTGGCGAAACGCCGGCTGCTCGACGTCGCCCCTGTTCCGGTGAGCGCGCCGCCGAGCAGCTCGCACATGAACGCAAGGCCCGATCCCTTGTGGTCGCCAAAGGCGCGGATCGCCCCGGTCCCCCTCGTATGATCGCGCGGGCCGTCCGGCGTGTACGGCCCGTAGAGCACGGCCGGGTCCTCGCTCAAGGTACCGTCGGAATCAACCAGCGCGCCCTTGGGCAGCTTCTTGCCACCACGGCTTGCAACCAGCACCTTGCCCTCGGCAACGATCGAGGTCGCGAAATCCAGCACGATTGGATCCTGGCCCTCGCGGGGAATTCCGACGCAATACGGCGCCGTCGACAGCCGCTTCTCGACGCCGCCGAACGGGGCCACCAGCAGCGAACCCGCGGCATTGACGAAATGCACCGACACCAGACCCTCGGCGGCCGCCATCTCCGCCCAATCGCCGACCCGGCCGATATGCCCGGCATTGCGCAGCGCAACAGCGGCCAGCCCCGCCTTCCTGCACTTCTCGATCCCGATCCTGACCGCCTGCGGCGTCACGGTCTGGCCGTAGCCGAACCTGCCGTCGACCACCGCAAGCGACGGCGTGTCGACGACGATTTCGCAGGTCTGGTTCGGAACCACCGAGCCCATCTTCTGCCAGCGAATATAGACGGGGACGCGGATCACGCCGTGGCTGTCATGGCCGGTCAGGTTCGCTGTCGTGAGATAGGTCGCGATCCGCTTCGCCTCCTCCGGAGACGACTGCGCATGGCTGAACACCTCGGCGACGAAATCGATGAGGTTCTGGACCTGGATCGTGACCATGACGGAACTCTCCGGCTATTGTTCGAGCATGATGTTCCCGGAAAACCGCAACACGCTTTTCCGGATCATGCTCTACGCACTCGCCTTGGCATGGCCCCCGAGATAGGCGGCGCGGATGGCCTCGTTGCCCCAGAGCTCGTCGGGCTTGCCACCGAGCACGATGCGGCCGGTTTCGAGGACATAGCCGTAATCGGCGACCGACAGGCCCATGCGCGCATTCTGCTCGACAAGCAAGACCGTCGTGTTGCGACGGATCTCGGAAATGATCTTGAACACGGCCTGCACGATCACGGGCGCGAGGCCGAGCGACGGCTCGTCCAGCAGCAGGAGACGCGGCTTGGCCATCAGGCCGCGGGCGACCGCCACCATCTGCAACTGGCCGCCGGACAGGGTCCAGCCGAGCGCATTGGTGAACTTGCGGATGTCCGGGAACAGGTCGAACATCGCGTCCGCCTCGCGGGAGATCTCCGCGCTCGATGCCCGGCGATTGGACGCGCCGAGCATGATGTTCTCCTTCACGGTCAGCCCGGGAAACACCCGGCGGCCTTCCGGCACGTGCGAGATGCCCATGCGGACGATGGCCTCCGGGCCGAGCCCCGCGATCGACTTGCCGTCGAACAGGATGTCGCCAGAGGCGGGCTTGGCGAGGCCCGAGATCGCGCGCAACGTCGTCGACTTGCCGGCGCCGTTGGCGCCGAGGAGCGTTACAACCTGTCCCTGCTCCACGGCGCAGGTGACGCCGCGCAGCGCTTCGATCTCGCCGTAACGCACCACCAGATCGCGAATTTCGAGCAACGGCATCATTCGCTCCCGAGATAGGCGGAGACGACGTCGGGATGACGCAGCACGGCCATGGATTCGCCGTCCGCGATGCGGCGTCCGAAGTTGAGCACGGTGATGTGCTGGGCCGCTTCCGAGACCAGCGTCATGTCGTGATCGATGATCAGGATCGTCAGCCCCTGCGCGGCGATGCGCTTGAGCAATTCGTGCAGTTCGAGCTTCTCGGTCGAGTTCAGGCCGGCCGCAGGCTCGTCGAGCAGCAGCAGCGTGGGGTTCGCGGCGAGCGCACGCGCGATCTCGATCAGCCGCTGATGGCCGTAGGAGAAGCTCGAGATCAACTCGTTGGCGCGGTTGCCGAGGCCGACGAAGGTCAGGGCCTCCATCGCACGCTCGGTCAGGGCATCGTCGCCTTTCCCGACCATGGTGTTGCCGGGCCGCTCGGCGCCGATCTCGACGTTCTCCAGCGCCGTCATCGAACGGAACAGGCGAATGTTCTGGAAGGTGCGCCCGAGACCCGCGGCGGTGCGCTGATGCGGCGGCATGCGGGTGATGTCGGTGCCGTCGAGCACGATCTTGCCGGCCGTAGCCTCGTACAGTCCCGAGAGCACGTTAAGCGTCGTCGTCTTGCCGGAGCCGTTCGGTCCGATCAGCGCATGCACGCTGCCGCGCTTCACCGCGATGTCGACGCCGTCGACGGCCTTCAGGCCGCCGAAGTGTTTCGACAGGCCGGTGACCTCGAGCACCGTGTCGCCGCTGACGCTGGCCGGCTTCAACTGCAGGGCTGCGGCCGCCGGCGTGGCCTTGGTTTTGGCGCGCCACCGCGTGAACGCGTCGGCGACGAAGCCCCAGATGCCGTCGGGCATGAATCGGATGATCAGGATCACGAACAGGCCGTAGATGGCGAGGTAAAGCCCCGGCACGCTCTTGAGGAAGCGCAGCCATTCCGGGATCAGGATCAGCAGGCCCGTGCCGATCACCGAGCCGATCGGCGAGGCGACGCCGCCGAGCAGCGACATGGTCAGGAAGACGATCGACTCCGCGAAGGAGAATTGATCGGGGCTGACATAGGCGAAGCCGCCGGCGAACAGGCCGCCGGCGAGCCCGCCGAGCAGCGCGCAGAGCGCGAAGGCGTAGATCTTGGTGCGGAAGACGTCGATGCCGTTGACGCCGGCTGCCAGCTCGTTGTCGCGCACCGCGCGCATGGCGCGGCCGAGCTTGGTGTCGGCGAGATGCCAGACCAGGTAGCCGACGATCGCCAGCATCGCGACGCAGAACGCGAGATAGCTCTGCGACGACTGGAACAGCTCCGGCCGCTTGATGTTGGAGACGCCGTCGGGGCCGTGGGTCAGCCAGATCGCGTTGATCATCACGAGCGTGACGATCTGCTGGAACGAGATCGTCACCATCGCGAGGTAATGGCCGCCGAGCCGCAGGGTCGACATGCCGAGGAACGCACCGGCGAGCAGCGAGATCACGCAACCGCCGACGAGGCACAGCCAGAAGCTGACATGCAGGTCCGTCGTGCCGATGCCGACCGCGTAGGCACCGAGGCCGAAGAACGCGGCCTGCGCCAGATTGATCTGGCCGCACAGGCCGAGCACGACCGACAGCCCGAATACCGCGATCGAGAACGTCGTGGCCTGGAGCAGGATGTTGTGGACGTAGCCGTCGAAACGCATGGTCGCGGCAAGCGCGACCAGGATCGCCGCGCCGATGAAATACGGCAGGTGCCGGACCAGCAGCGGCTTGGAGTGAACGGCGGGAGCCGGGATCGACATGTTGTCGCTGGGTGCGCTCATGCCTTCTCCGCCACGCGTTCGCCGAAGATGCCTTGCGGCCGGAAGATCAGGAAGGCGACCAGCACCAGGAATGCGAAGCCGTCCTTGTAGGGCACCGAGATGTAGGCCGCGCCGAAGGTCTCGATCACGCCGAGCGCGAGACCGCCGATGATGGCGCCGGCGACGTCGCCGAAGCCGCCGATGATGGTCGCCGCGAAGGCCTTCAGCGCGATCGTCGAGCCCATCTGGATCGAGACGAACAGCACGGGCGCAACCAGGATGCCGGCGAGACCGCCGAGCACGGCCGAGTAGATGAACGTGATCATGATCATCGTCGACACGGAGATGCCGAGCAGCGAGGCCATCTCCTTGTCCTGCGAGGTCGCCTGCAGCTTCTTGCCGAGCAGCGTCTTCTCGAAGAACCAGAAATTGAAGATCACGAGGCAGATGGTGACGGCGATGATCAGGAGATACTGGCTGTCGAGATAGACCGGGCCGAGCTGGATGCCGGGCGTGTCGAACCAGCCCTGCAGCACCTGGGGCTGCGGGCCGTAGATGGCGAGCACGGAATTGGCGAGGAGGATCGAGGCGCCGATGGTGGCGATGATCACTGGAAGGTAGGTGCGGTGGCGCAGCGGGTAATAGACGCCGAGATTGAAGATGACGCCGAGCAGCGCCATGCCGGCCAGCGCGGCCAGGAACGCGGCCCAATAGGGCAGACCGAACTCGATCGCGACCACCATCAGGTAGGCCGCGACCATGGAGAACTCGCCCTGGGCGAAATTCACCACGTTGGTGGCACGGAAGATCAGCACGAAGCCGAGCGCGACGAGCGCGTAGACGGCGCCGATGCCGATGCCGGTAAACAGGAGCTGTAGGGCGAGATCCATGACAAGCGTTCCGTTGGAGAGCGGATGCGTTCACCGAGCGGCGTCGCGGCCTCCCCGATTCTCGCCGAGGAGGCCGAACGTACGTCAGTCGTTGAACTCGATGTGCTTGTCGAAGACGATGTTGCCCTTGTCGTTCTTGACGATGTTGTAGCCGTGCAGACCGTCGCCGTTCTGGTCGAAATTGTATTCGCCCTCGGCGCCCGGGAACTTCTTGATCGCGAGGATGGCTTCGCGGATCTTGCCGGGGTCGGTGGAGCCGGCCTTGTTGATGCCCTGGGCCAGCACGTTGATGGCGTCGTAGGTCCAGGAGCTCTGGTTGTCGGGCGCGACCTTGACCGCGTCGCGATAGAGCTTGCCGAATGCCTTCGAGGCATCGCTGGACTCTTCGGCATAGTCGGCGACGCCGTACGTGTTGTACAGCGCGGGACCTGCGAGCTTCAGCGCGGTGATGTTGACGATCGACGGCGATCCCACCCAGGGGATGTTGACGCCGAGCTGGCGCAGCTGACGCGCAAAGATGCCGAGATCGTTCTCGAAGGTGAAATAGGATCCCAGGACGTCGGCGCCCGACTGCTTGATCGCGAGCACGACCGGCGTGAAATCCTGGCTCTGATTGGCATAGCCCTGGTCGAGCACCGGCGGCGCCCCGAGCTTGTTCAGCGCTTCGGTCAGCGCCTTGCCGCCCGCGGTGCCGAACGCGTCGGTCGAGTGCAGCACGGCCCACTTCTTCTTGCCGAGCGTGCTGACGCCGTATTCGGCGATCACGCGGCCGGAATAGCTGTCATTCGGACGGCAGCGGAACAACCAGGGGTTGCCCATGTGGGTGAGATTCGGATCGGTGCCGCCGATCATCACGGGCTTGCCGAGCTTGATCACGTCGGGCGCCATGGCATGCACCTGGGTGGAACGGATCGAGCCGAGGAAACCGACGATGTCGGACTGTGCGGCGAGCTTGGAAAAGGCCAGAACGATGCCGGGATTGGTGGTCTGGTCGTCCTCGACGATCAATTCGCCCTGTTTTCCCAGGATACCGCCGGCCTTGTTGACGGCCTCCAGCGCCAGTTTCGCGCCCTTGATGGCATAACCGCCGGACTCGGCGGCGGGGCCGGTGACGGGCGCGCACATGCCGATCTTGATCGTGGCGCCTTGTGCATTCGCACTCTTGATGAGGTAGGGCGCGGCAAAACCGGCGGCAATTCCGGCAGCGAAATCGCGTCTCGTCAGTCTCATTCATTCCTCCCTGGGACCGGGCATCCTTGTCGGCCCTTCTTGGTCTTGGCTCTATCGTTGAATACAGAGCCGGATGCTACTTACGGATTCTCCCGGCACGAGTAAATTGATATTGCGTGATCATCGACTAAGTGCGCAGAGCGAGCGCCTGCCGATGATTAACACCCGCGGCGCCCGACTATTCACGGCGATCGGGACCCGGCTTGCCGCTCCCTCGACACCGCCTGGACTGCCCAGGCCATGGGCAGCGGCGACAGGCATGCGTGTCGGTCAAGTCATCATGCAAATTTGCCGTCACGCATCGTCCGAGATCTCCTCGCCCACGTCGACGGAGGCCAGACAAAGCTCCAATTGCCCCAGCATGTCCTGCAATTCGGCGAGCTTGCGGGCGCCGAAGCGCCGCGTGATCTCGGCATAGATCGCCTCCGAGAACGGTGCCACGGAGGCCATCAGCTTCACGCCCTTCTCCGAGATCGAAACCACGCTGCGGCGCAAATCTTCCTTCGCCGTCTTGCGCTCAATCAAATGCCGCGCCTCGAGATCGCGTAGGATGCGCGACAGGCTCGGTCCAAGCAGAAACGCCGTACGTGCGAGTTCCGTGACCTCGACGGCCTCGATGGCCGCGAGCGCGCGCATGATGCGCCATTGCTGCTCGGTCAAACCGTGCTCGCGCAAGGCGGGACGAAACTGCCGCATCACCGCTTCGCGCGCCCTCAAAAGCGACATCGGCAGCGAGCGCGAGAAGTCGCGCATCGGCACCTGCCTCACGGCAGGGGCGCTCCCATTCGCAGGATTAGCCGATCGCTTCGCCATGACTCTCCGCCCTCAAGCCCGAAGATGTTTGCACTGCAGCACGCCAGAATTGGGTTTGACGAATTCACTTAACATGTTAAATATCTCCCGGCAGCACAATTTCGCAGAGATCCGGCATGGCACTCTCCCACCACGATATCCTGAGCTGTGCGACCCGTCTGCATCAGGCGGAGAAGACACGGACGCAGATCCGGCAGCTCTCGCAGGACTTCCCCGACATCACCATCGCCGATGCTTACGCGATTCAGAAGGCATGGGTCGACGTCAAGATCGCCGAAGGACGCCTCGTCAAGGGCCACAAGATCGGCCTGACCTCGAAGGCGATGCAGAGCGCGCTCAACATCGACGAGCCGGATTCCGGCGTGCTGCTCGACGACATGTT
Organism: Bradyrhizobium sp.; assembly: GCF_047605465.1. Lineage (GTDB taxonomy): Bacteria > Pseudomonadota > Alphaproteobacteria > Rhizobiales > Xanthobacteraceae > Bradyrhizobium. The sequence goes on from NZ_JASGFS010000004.1 coordinate 97,056, forward strand.
CTTCGCCGACGGCGGGCTGGTGCCGACCGACCGCTTCATCGCGACGCGCGTCGAGGCCGAGCTCGCCTTCGTCATGAGCAAGCGCCTGTCGGGGCCCGATTGCACGATGTTCGACGTGCTCAACGCCACGGACTTCGTGGTGCCGGCGCTTGAGATCCTCGACACGCGAGTCGAGCGCGTCGATCCCAAGACCAAGGCGACGCGGAAGATCTACGACACCATCGCCGACAACGCGGCCAATGCCGGCATCGTTCTCGGCGGGCGGCCGATCCGTCCGCTCGAGGCCGACCTGCGCTGGATCGGCGCGCTGTGCTTCAAGAACGGCCAGCTCGAGGAAACCGGTCTTGCCGCCGGCGTGCTCAATCATCCCGCCACCGCCGTTGCCTGGCTCGCCAACAAGATCGCGCCGCTCGGCCTTGCGCTCGAGCCCGGGCAGGTCGTGCTCGCCGGCTCGTTCATCCGCCCGATCGAAACCCGCAAGGGCGACACAATTCAGGCCGATTATGGCGCCTACGGCTCGGTGAGCTGCTACTTCGCCTGACGAATAAAAATACACGGGGAGTGAAACCGCCATGCCGCATTTCACGATCGAATATTCAGCCAATCTCGACGGCCGCCTCGACATGACCCTGGTGTGCGAGGTGGTCCGCAAGGCGGCGGTGGAGACCGGCATCTTCCCGCTCGGCGGCATCCGCGTTCGCGCATTCAAATGCGAGCATTACGCGATCGCCGACGCCCGGCAGGATTACGGTTTCCTCGACATGGTCCTGCGCATCGGCGAGGGCCGCGATCTACCCACGCGCCAGAAGGCCGGAGAACACGTCTTCCAGGCCCTCTCCAAGCATCTCGATCCCGTCTTCGCCACCAGCAAGTTCGCCCTGTCGTTCGACATGCAGATCAACGACAAGGACACGAGCTGGAAGCGCAACAACATCCACGAGGCCCTGAAGGCGGAGGCCGCCCATGGATAAGCCGGCGCCGAAAGCCGACGTTTTCGAGGCCAACCGGAACCGCGCTGCGCCGCTGCTGAAGAAACTCCGCGCCGACGGCATCGGCCACATGATCGACGGCAAGATCGTACCGTCGATTTCCGGCGAGACTTTCGAGACGACATCGCCGGTCGACGGCGCCGTGCTTGCCAGCGTCGCCCGCGGCAATGCCGAGGACATCGATCGCGCCGCGACGGCGGCCGCCCTCGCCTTCAAGTCCTGGCGCGACATGGGACCTGCGATGCGGCGCAAGCTGTTGCACCGCGTCGCCGACGCGATCGAGGACAATGCCGACGACATCGCGGTGCTCGAATGCATCGACAGCGGCCAGGCCTACCGCTTCATGGCCAAGGCCGCGATCCGCGCCGCGGAGAACTTCCGCTTCTTCGCCGACAAATGTGCCGAGGCGCGCGACGGCCTCAACACGCCGAGCGACGAGCACTGGAACATCTCGACGCGCGTGCCGATCGGCCCCGTCGGCGTGATCACGCCGTGGAACACGCCGTTCATGCTCTCGACCTGGAAGATCGCCCCCGCCCTGGCCGCGGGCTGCACGGTCGTGCACAAGCCGGCCGAATGGTCGCCGGTCACGGCCGACATCCTGACCAGGCTCGTGAAGGAGGCCGGCGTTCCCGACGGCGTGCTCAACACGGTTCACGGCTTCGGCGAGGAAGCCGGCAAGGCGCTGACCGAGCATCCCGCGATCAAGGCGATCGGTTTCGTCGGCGAGAGCGCGACGGGCTCGGCGATCATGGCTCAGGGCGCGCCGACCTTGAAGCGCGTGCATTTCGAACTCGGCGGCAAGAACCCCGTGATCGTGTTCGACGACGCCGATCTCGACCGCGCCCTCGATGCGGTCGTCTTCATGATCTACTCGCTCAACGGCGAGCGCTGTACGTCCTCCAGCCGCCTGCTGGTGCAGGCGAGCATCGCGGAGGCGTTCGTCGAGAAGCTGACCGCGCGCGTCAAGGCGCTGAGGGTCGGTCATCCCCTCGATCCCGCCACCGAGATCGGCCCGCTGATCCACGAGCGGCACTTCGCCAAGGTGTGCTCCTATTTCGACATCGCCCGCCAGGACGGCGCGGTGATCGCGGCGGGCGGCAAGCCCCATGACGGTCCGGGCGGCGGCCACTATGTCGAGCCGACGCTGGTGACCGGCGCGAGCGCCAAGATGCGGGTGGCCCAGGAAGAGGTGTTCGGCCCCTTCCTCACCGTGCTGCCCTTCCGCGACGAGAAGGACGCGGTCGAGATCGCCAACGACATCCGCTATGGCCTGACCGGCTATGTCTGGACCAACGACATGGGTCGCGCGTTGCGCGTCGCCGATGCGCTGGAGGCCGGCATGATCTGGCTGAACTCGGAAAACGTCCGTCACCTTCCGACGCCGTTCGGCGGCATGAAGACATCGGGCATCGGCCGCGACGGCGGCGATTACTCGTTCGACTTCTACATGGAAACCAAGCACGTCTCGCTGGCGCGGGGCACGCACAAGATTCAGAAACTGGGAATTTAATCGTCAAATCCGGGAGCGTGCGAAGCACGCACCCGGCATCCGTTCATCCACCACTCCGCCGCACGTCGGCTTTCGGGATCGGCCATTCGAGCCGCCCCGGAACGTCACGTCCAAGGGAAAGCGACATGCCCGCACCGCAACACGTCTTCGAACCGCCTTTCAACATCATCCGCTCCAGCCATGCCGTGCTCGACGTCACCGATCTGAAGCTCAGCCGCGAGTTCTACGAGACCACCGTCGGCCTGCATGTCGAGGATGCCGACGACAACGTCGTGTACCTGCGCGCCGCCGAGGAGCATCAGCACCACTCGCTGGTGCTGCGCAAGGCGGCGGTGCCAGCCTGCAACCGGCTCGGCTTCAAGGTCGGCAACGAGAAGGATCTCGACAAGGCCGCCGCGTTCCTGTCCGAGAACGGTCTTGCCTATGCCTTCGTCGACCAGCCGTTCCAGGGCCGCACCCTGCAATTCACCGATCCGTTCGGCTTCCAGATCGAGCTCTACGCGTCGATGGACCGCCGGCCGCATCTGCTGCGTCGCTACGACCTCTACAGGGGCTGCCATCCGCAGCGGCTCGACCATTTCAACGTCTTCGCCGCCGAGGTGCAGGACACGGTCGACTTCTACGCCCGGCTCGGTTTCCGTCTCAGCGAGTATGCCGAGGAGGATGGACAGAACGGCCGCATCGCCGCCGCCTGGATGCACCGCAAGGGCAACGTCCACGACTTCGCCATCACGAACGGCAAGGGTCCCCGCCTGCACCATTTCGCGTACTGGACGCCGACGGCGATGAACATCATTCATCTCTGCGACGTCATGGCCTCGCAGGGCTTCGTCAAGAACATCGAGCGCGGTCCCGGACGCCACGGCATCTCGAACGCGTTCTTCCTCTATGTCCGCGATCCCGACGGCCATCGGCTGGAGCTCTATACCAGCGACTATTTCACCGGCGACCACGATCACGAGCCGTTGCGCTGGTCGCTGCGCGATCCGCGCCGCCAGACGCTGTGGGGCGCGCCGGCTCCGCGCTCCTGGTTCGAGCAGGGCTCGCCCTTCACGGGCCAGACCGTGCGCGAGCCGAAGTTCGTGGCCGACGTGCTGGTCGCGGACTAAGCGACGATCGTCGACGATTTTCAGCGCGTCATCCCGGCAAGGACCGGGCTGACGACGGGGTGTCCAACCCGGCTGTCCGCATGCGGCAGCCGGGATATCGGTCCCGGCTTTCGCCGGGGCGACAACAACAGATCATGAGCTGCCAATGAAACTCCCTCGCCTCGCCACCTATTCCGTCAAGGGTGAAACCCGCTACGGCGCCGTCGTGGACGGCGGCGTCGTCGATCTGTCGGCGCGCCACGCCAAGGACTATCCGACGCTGCGCGAGGTCATCGCCGCCGGCAAGCTCGCCAGCCTCGCCGAAGAGGCCGCCGGTCGCAGCGCCGACCATGCAGCCGCCGACGTGACCTGGCTGCCGCCGGTGCCCGCGCCGGAAAAGATCATCTGCATCGGCGTCAACTATCCCGACCGCAACGCCGAGTACAAGGACGGCCAGGACGCGCCGAAATATCCGAGCATGTTCATGCGCTCGCCCCGTTCCTTCGTCGGCCACGACACGCCGCTGGTGCGTCCGAAGGCGTCCGCGCAGCTCGACTATGAAGGCGAGATCGTGCTCGTGATCGGCAAGCTCGGCCGGCACATCGCGGAGAGCGCCGCGCTCGACCACGTCGCGGCCCTCACGCTCTGCAACGAAGGCTCGGTGCGCGACTGGCTGCGTCACGCCAAGTTCAACGTCACGCAAGGCAAGAATTTCGATTCCAGCGGCAGCCTCGGACCGTGGCTCGTGCCCTACACGCAGGAATCGCAGGTCGCGGACATCCGCCTGACCACGCGTGTCAACGGCGAACTGCGGCAGGACGACCGCACCACCCGGTTGATCTTTCCGTTCCGTTACCTCATCAGCTATATCTCGACGTTCGCGACGCTCGTCCCCGGCGACATCATCGTCACGGGCACGCCGACCGGTGCCGGCGCCCGCTTCGATCCGCCGCGCTACCTGAAGCCGGGTGACGTCGTCGAGGTCGAAGCCGACGGTATCGGCACGCTGCGCAACGGCATCGTGGACGAGACCTGATCAACAGATGGACGGAACAGCCCTATGACCACCCTTACCGGCGGCGAAGCGATCGTAAGCGGCCTTGTGGCCCATGGCGTCGACACCGTTTTCGGTCTGCCCGGCGCGCAGGTCTACGGGCTGTTCGATGCCTTCCACCAGGCCCAGCTCAAGGTGATCGGCGCGCGGCACGAGCAGGCCTGCGGCTACATGGCGTTCGGCTATGCGCGCGCGAGCGGTCGCCCCGGTGTGTTCAGCGTGGTGCCCGGCCCCGGCGTGCTCAATGCCAGCGCGGCATTGTTGACCGCCTTCGGTTGCAACGAGCCTGTGCTCTGCGTCACCGGCCAGGTGCCGACGCAGTTCCTGGGCAAGGGCCGCGGCCATCTGCACGAGATGCCGGACCAGCTCGCGACCCTGCGCACCTATGTGAAATGGGCCGACCGGATCGAATATCCCGGCAATGCGCCGACGGTCGTCGCGCGCGCGTTCCAGGAGATGACGTCGGGACGGCGCGGCCCGGCCTCGGTCGAGATGCCCTGGGACATCTTCACCCAGCGCGCCGACACCGCCGCCGCGCAGGTGCTTGGGCCGCTGCCCGCGCCGCAGCCCGATCCGGATCTCATCAGGCAGGCTGCCGCGGCCATCAAGGCCAGCAAGGCGCCGATGATCTTCGTCGGAAGCGGCGCGATCGACGCACGCGAGGAGATCCTCGAACTCGCCGAGATGATCGACGCACCCGTCGTCGCCTTCCGCAGCGGCCGCGGCATCGTCTCCAACGCGCACGAGCTCGGCCTCACCATGGCCGCGGCCTACAAGCTCTGGCCGACCACCGATCTCATGATCGGCATCGGCTCGCGGCTGGAGCTGCCGACGATGTCGCGCTGGCCGTATCGTCCCGACGGCTTGAAGAGCATCCGCATCGACATCGATCCCGTCGAGATGCGGCGCTTCTCGTCCGATACGGCGATCATCGCCGATGCCAAGGCCGCCGCGGCTGATCTCGCCGCGGCCGTGCGCAAGGTCGGCTACAGCAAGACCTCAGGCCGCCGCGCCGCGATCCGCGAGGCAACCGCCTCGGCGCAAGTCGACATCCAGCGCGTCCAACCGCAGATGGCCTATCTCAACATCCTGCGCGAGGTGCTGCCGGCGAACGCGATCGTCACCGACGAGCTGTCGCAGGTCGGTTTCGCCTCGTGGTACGGCTTCCCGATCTACGAGCCGCGTACGTTCATCACCTCCGGCTATCAGGGCACGCTCGGCTCGGGCTTTCCGACCGCGCTCGGCGCCAAGGTCGCCAACCCCGACAAGCCCGTGGTGGCGATCACCGGCGACGGCGGTTTCATGTTCGGCGTGCAGGAGCTTGCCACGGCCGTGCAGTTCAACATCGGCGTGGTCACGCTGGTGTTCAACAACAACGCCTACGGCAATGTGCGCCGCGACCAGCGCGAACGCTTCGACGGCCGCGTGGTGGCGTCCGATCTCGTCAATCCGGATTTCGTCAAGCTCGCGGAGTCCTTCGGCGTTGCCGCGGCACGCGTCACCGCGCCCGATCAGTTCAAGGCCGCGATGGAGAAGGCGCTGAGCCACGGCGGGCCGTACCTGATCTCGGTCGAGGTGACGCGGGACTCCGAAGTCAGCCCCTGGGCCTTCATCCACCCGCCGAAGCCGTGATCCTCACGGTGTGGAGGCGCGCCAGCGCAGCCTCCGGACGATGCCATGCATCGCCGGGAAAACCATGAAGGCCCCGCTGCTGCAGCGCGGGCCTCCTTCCTTCGAGACGCTTGCTTCGCAAGCTCCTCAGGATGAGGGGATAGGCTAGCGCGTCTGACGAAACGTCAAATTGACGCGCTTGCGGCCGAGCAGCGGATGCTCGCCGTCGGCCAGCGGCGCGACGCCGTGATAGGCGAGCCGGCTCGGGCCGCCCCACACCACGACGTCGCCATGGACCAGACGGAAGCGGCGCGGCTTGTCGCTGCGTGCCAAGCCGCCGAACAGGAAGGTCGCAGGCAGGCCGAGCGAGACCGAGACGATCGGCGCCGAAAAATCCAGCTCGTCCTTGTCCTGATGCAGCGATAGCCGCGTGCCGGGCTCGTAGCGGTTGACGAGGCAGGCGTCGGGCGCGAAGCCGATGAAGCCGCCCTGCTCCGCCGCACGGCGGGCCAGATCGCGGAATACCGGCGGCATCGCCGGCCATGGCGCGGCGGTTCGCGGGTCGATCGGATCATAGCGATAGCCGGTGTGGTCGGTGATCCAGCCGCGCTCGCCGCAATTGGTCATCGCCACCGACATCTGATAGCCGCCGGGCGTCGTCATGCGGCGGAACGGCGACTGCGCCACGATCGCGCGCACGGCGGCGATCAGTTCCTGCTCGATCGGCCGGACAAAACCGCGCAGCAGTGCGGCGCCATCGGCGATCTCCTCGCGCGACGGCTGCGCCTCGGCGGCAGTGTCGAACAGATCACCGGTCAATCGCAGGACTCATCTGGCGCGCTTGCTCACTTGGCATCGTGGAAGATCACACCCAGCGTGTGGCGCTGGCCGGATCTGAGACGGCTCACGCCGTGGCGCAGATTAACGCGGTAAGTGCCGCGTGTCCCCTGCACCGGGCGGTGATGCACCGCAAAGGCGACGGCATCGCCCTGCGCCAGCGGAACCACTTCGGCGCGCGACTGCATGCGCGGGCGCTGCTCGGTCAGCACGAACTCGCCACCGGCGAAATCGCGTCCCGGCTCGGACAGGAGGATGGCGACCTGGAGCGGGAAGACATGCTCTCCGTAGAGGTCCTGATGCAGGCAATTGTAGTCGCCGGCCTCGTATTGCAACAGCAGCGGCGTCGGCCGCGCCTGCCCTGCCTCGTGACAGCGCTCCAGGAACGCCGCGTGCGCGAGGGGGTAGCGGATGTCGATCCCCATCGACTCGTTCCAGCGATTGGCGATGCCCTGCAGGTGCGCGTACAGCGCCGGCCGCAACTGAGAAATCAGATCGGGAAGCGGATAGGAGAAATATTTGTACTCGCCGCGGCCGAAGCCGTGGCGGCCCATGACGATGCGGCTGCGGAAGTTCGCGTCGTCCGGATAGAGCGCGGCGACGGCACGGCATTGATCCGGCCTGAGCAGCCCCTTGAGAACGGCGCAACCCTGGCTGTCGAGCTCGGCGGTGATCGCGGGCCAGTCCAGGGCGTCGACATGGGCGGCGAGGCCATCGGGTCGCTTATCGGCTGTTTTGCGTGCTGTTGCTGTCATGGCCGAGACTTTCGCAAGACCGCCCGCCTTTTGCCACCCGATTTCCGACTCCCGCCGCATTGCGAGCGCAGCGAAGCAGTCCGAATTCGCCTCGGAACGATCCGGGATTGCTTCGCTGCGCTCGCAATGACGCGGAAAGAGCCGCGCTCGCGACGACGATGGAGACCTGTCAGCCCATCACCGGCAGCGTCACGACGTCGTAGCCGTGCCGGATCGTTCGCTTCAGCACGGGGTCCTCCAGCTCGAACTCGAAGCGATCGGCCGGACGGATGCCGCCCTTGGCGGCGAAGGTACCGCCGAACATGGCGCAACCGTCGGGCAGCTTGCCGCCCGCGAAGCCACGCGCGATGAGATCGGCGACCGGCAGCATCGCGTCCAGCGTGCCCTCCTGGTAGAGCACGCGCTCGCCCTTGATCCAGGCGTAGGAGCGCAGGATCATCTTGTCCCAATGGCCGATCACGTCCTCGATCTCCCACAGGGTCGAGGCGATCGGCTTGTCGCACATCTGCTTGGAGACGGTGACGTTGTAGGCCTCGACTTTACGGTCGGTGTGGTCGGAGCCGCAGCCGACGAAGATGCGGCCCTGCCAGCCGATCAGCACGAACTCGACCTCACCGGAGGAATCGCCACCGCTGCACTCGATGCTGTCTTCCTGGGTCAGCCGACGCGCCGAGGCGCGGTAATAGATCGGTGTCGAGGCCGGCGGAGCGATGCCCATTTCCTGCAGTTCGGCGATGTGCTTGTCGCGGGCGACGGGATCGCGGCCGGTCCAGCCGGCGATCACGGCCTGGTCGATCGCGAGCGTCAGCGGTGTCGTCGTGCCCTTGGCATCAATGGTGAAGGTCAGGTCAAACACGGATCACGGCCTCCATGCCGGCGGCAAGCTCGAAAATGCGGCGGTCCGATCCGCCCGCGCCCGCCAGCATCAGGCCGACCGGGATATCGCCCTCGCGATGCGCGGGCAGCGAAATGGCGCAGCCGTCGATCATGTTGATCAGGGTGCAATTGCGCAGCGCGCGCAGGTTGGCCGTCGTGAACGCCTTGTCGTCGGCGAGATCGGCGATCTTCGGCGGCGTGTTGGCGGTGGTCGGCAGGACCAGCGCATCATAGGGTGCGATGCGCGCATTGACCCGCGCGATCAGCGAACGGCGCTCGTTGAGGAGATCGATGTAATCGGCCGCGCTCTGCGCCTCGCCGCGCATGATGCGGACGGACACCCGGGGGTCGTAGACGTCGCCCTTGGCGGTGATGAGATAGCGATGCCAGGCAAAGCTCTCGGCGGCGGCGAAGCCGCCCTTCGCATTCATGGGGCCGATGTCGTGGAATTCCGCCATCTCGATGCGTTCGATGATGGCGCCGTGATCAGCGAGCGTCTTGAGCGCGCGCTCGAACGTTGCAGATACCTCCGCGTCGAGGTCGTCGAGCGCGATCGTGGTCGGCACCGCCAGCCGCATGCCCTTCACGGGGCGCGGCCGCAGCGGAACGACCGGCTCGTTCGCCAGCACCGCGTCGAGTATGGCACAGCAGCTGACCGATCGCGCCAGAGGCCCGATGCTGTCGAGCGAGAACGACAGCGGCACGGCGCCGTCGAGCGGCACGCGCCGCTGCGTCGGCTTGTAGCCGACGATGCCGTTGAACGCCGCCGGGATACGGCACGAGCCGCCGGTGTCGGTGCCGAGCGCACCATGCGCCATGCCGTCGAACACGGAGACCGCCGCACCCGAGGACGAGCCGCCGGGCACGTGACCCGCGGCACGGTTCCACGCCCCCTTGGGCGTGCCGTAATGCGGATTGATGCCGATGCCGGAATAGGCGAACTCGGTCATGTTGGTCCGCCCGATCACGACGAAGCCGGCCTTGCGCAGCCGCGCCACCGTCGCCGCATCCTGCTCGGCCGGCGGGGAATCGTCCAGCGCGCGGGAGCCGGCGCGCGTCACCTCGCCCTTGATGTCGAAGAGATCCTTGATCGAGATCGGGATACCGGCATAGCGCGACGGCGCGGCCTTGGCCTTGCGCAGGGCGTCCATCGCGTCTGCGGCCACGAGCGCGGCGTCCCTGTCGACGTGAATGAAGACGCGCTGCCCCTCGCCCGCCGGATCGGCGATCTTGGCGATGCAGTCTTCGACGAGCTTGCGGGAGGTGGTGCGGCCGCTCTCGAGGTCTTCGGCCAGCTTCGCCAGTGTCGGAAAATTGGGCATGTCTGTCTCGCGGAATATTGTCGCGCGCAATCTACAGCGCTGCCTCAGTTCGACACAAGCATTGTGCGCATGATGGCATGCATGCTCGTTGCTGGACCGTTGACGGGTGATGGTCAATTGTCGCATCAAGATCGAAACAGGCGGGCGCGAAGCCTGTCCTTGGCAAACAAGTCCGGGAGGACCCGCCAACATGGCCGAACCGCAGCGCGCCCGACCGAAACCGACACCGGAAACCCAGCATTTCTGGGACGGCACCAGGGCGGGAGAGTTGCGCCTTCAACGCTGCGACGCCTGCGCCCATGTCTACTTCCCGCCGCGCCCGTTCTGCCCGTCCTGCGCCTCGCGCAAGGTCTCCGTCTTCAAGGCGAGCGGCAAGGGCTTTCTCTACAGCTACGTGATCAACCATCGCCCGGCCGCGCCCGGCTTCACACCGCCCTACGCGATCGCGGTGGTCGAGCTCGACGAGGGACCGCGGATGATGAGCAACATCATCGATTGCCCGCAGACTCCCGAAGCGCTCGAACTCGACATGAAGCTCGAGGTCGCCTTCCAGGAGCTCGACGACAAGATCTCCCTCCCCGTGTTCCGTCCGGCGAAGGGGTAAGCCATGCGCAGAAACCAGGTTGCGGTCGTCGGCGCGGCCGAGACCACCGAGCTCGGTGTCGTCCCCAACATGTCGCAGCTGCAGCTCCACGCGGATGCGGCGCTCAACGCCATCGCCGACGCCGGGCTGAAACTGTCCGACATCGACGGCTTCGCCACCGCGGTCGAAACGCCGCAGCAGGTCTGTCACTATCTCGGCATCAAGCCGACCTGGGTCGACGGCACCTCGGTCGGCGGCTGCTCCTTCATGCTGCACGTCCGCCATGCCGCGGCCGCGATCGAGGCCGGCCTGTGCAAGACCGTGCTGATTACCCACGCCGAGAGCGGCAAGTCGATGATCGGCAAGCTGCCGCGCTCGACGCCGGCGGACAGCCTCAACGGCCAGTTCGAGGCGCCATACGGTGTCTACGGGCCGCCCAGCATGTTCCCGATCCCCGTGCTGCGCTTCATGAAGACCTACGGCATCACGCACGAGCAGCTCGCATCGGTCGCCGTGGTGCAGCGGGAATGGGCCGCGAAGAATCCGCGCGCGATGATGAAGGATCCGATCACGGTCGCCGACGTGCTGAATTCGCGCATGATCGCCTATCCGTTCAGGCTCCTGCAATGCTGCCTCGTCACCGACGGCGGCGGCGCGCTGATCCTGACCTCGGCCGACCGCGCCAAGGATTTTCCGCGCAAGCCCGTCTACATCATGGGCACGGGCGAGAGCGTGGAGACGCCGATGGTCAGCCAGATGGAGACGTTCAACTCCTCGCGCGCGTTCAAGACCGCGGGGCCGCTGGCGTTCAAGGAAGCGGGCATCGCGCACAAGGACGTCGACCATCTCATGATCTACGATGCCTTCGCGCATCTGCCGCTGTTCGGCCTCGGCGATCTCGGCTTCATGCCGCATGAGGAGACCGGCAAGTTCATCGCGGACGGCAACACCCGCCCGGGCGGCAAGCTGCCGCTCAACACCAACGGCGGCGGCCTGTCCTACATGCACTCGGGCATGTACGGCATGTACGCGCTCCAGGAGAGCGTGCGCCAGATGCGCGGCATCGCACCGGCCCAGGTCGCAGGCGCGAAGATTTCGGTGTGCCACGGCGTCGGCGGCATGTTCGCGGCATCGGGCACGATCGTGTTTACGAACGAGAGGTAGTGCGCCGTCGCTCCGGGACGCCCGAAGGGCGAACCCGAGATCTCGAGAGCCCGGGATCTGGTGCTGCGCACCATCCCGGAATGACGGTGGAACTGGAATAGATAGCGGAGGACCCACATGACGAAATCACTGCAGGACAAGGTCATCATCGTCACCGGCGCGGGCCGCGGCATCGGCCGCGAGATCGCGCTGCTGTGCGCGGCGGAAGGCGCCAAGGTCGTCGTCAACGATCCCGGCGGCGCTGCCGACGGCGCCGGTTCGAGCGCCACGCCCGCCGAGGAGGTCGTCGACGAGATCAAGAAACGCGGCGGCACCGCGGTCGCCAATTTCGAGTCGGTGGCCGAAGCGATCCCAGCGAGCAAGATCGTGAAGAGCGCGACCGATCATTTCGGCCGGCTCGACGGTGTCGTCAACAATGCCGGCATCCTGCGCGACATGATCTTCCACAAGATGAGCGTGGAGGCCTTCGAGGCCGTCATCAAGGTTCACCTGATGGGCTCGTTCTACGTCTCGCACGCCGCGGCGCGCATCTTCCGCGAGCAGGAGAGCGGCTCCTTCGTACACTTCACCTCGACCTCCGGCCTGATCGGCAACTTCGGACAGGCCAACTACGCCGCGGCCAAGCTCGGCATCGTCGGACTGTCGAAGTCGATCGCACTCGACATGGGCCGCTTCAACGTCCGTTCAAACTGCGTCTCGCCGTTCGCCTGGACCCGCATGATCGGCACCATTCCGACCGAGACCGAAGCCGAGAAAGCCCGTGTCGAGAAGATCAAGCAGATGGGGCCGGAGAAGATCGCGCCGGTCTGCGCCTATCTGCTCTCGGATGCCGCCAAGGACGTCAGCGGGCAGATCTTCGGCGCGCGCATGAACGAGCTCTTCCTGTTCAGCCAGAACCGTCCGCTGCGCTCAGTGCATCGGAGCGAAGGCTGGACGCCGCAATCGATCGCCGAACACGGCATGCCGGCGCTCAAGGGCTCGTTCTACAAGCTCGACCGCTCCGCCGACATCTTCCCCTGGGATCCCGTCTAGCCACATTTTCGGCATCCCGGCGCTGCGATCTCTGGTTGTTTTGTCCAGAGATCGCCCCGCTTTACGCATGATTGCGAGCGGATAGTGACCTCCCAACACAACCTTGGGAGGAAACCATGACAAGAATACTGACCAACTCCAACGACACGAACGCAAGCGAGCCTGGCGGCCTCGGCCGCCGGGCTCTGCTCAAGGGCACCGCGACCGTGGCCGCCTCGGCCCTGCTCGCCTCGAAGGCCGACGCCCGCGACTTCGGCGCCAGCGCCGAGCCGCAACGCTATCCCGACCCCGATATCGTCGTCATCGACCCCAAGCGCTTCAAGGCGAAGGTCGGCAACACCGCGATCAAGCGGCTCTATACCGGCTGCCTGTGGGCGGAGGGACCGGCGTGGAATGCGCAGGGGCAATATCTCGTCTGGAGCGACATTCCCGCCAACCGGCAGCTGCGCTATCTCGACGACGACGGCCATATCTCGGAGCAGTTCCACAAGCCGTCCAACGAGGCCAACGGCAATTCGTTCGACACCGAGGGACGGCAGATCACGGCCGAGCGCACGCGTCTGGTCCGCTACGAGCACGACGGTTCGGTGACGACCCTGGCCGAGCAGGCCAACGGCAAGCAGCTCAACGGCCCGAACGACATGGTCGTGCATCCCAACGACAAGGCGATCTGGTTCACCGATCCCGGCTACGGCGCGATCAGCATCTACGAGGGCCAGTTGGCCAAGACCGGCTCGCTGCAGCCCTACCAGAAGGAAGCCGTCTATCGCCTGGACACGCAGACGGGACAACTGGCGAAGGTCGCGGACGAGCCGTTCAAGCCGAACGGCGTCGCCTTCAGCCACGACTACAAGAAGCTTTATGTCTGCGACACCGGCATCACGCATTACCCGCAGGCCGAGAACGTGATCTGGTCATACGACATCGACGGCACCAAGCTGTCGAACCCGAAGAAGCTGATCGACATGAAGCTCGAGGGCAAATCCGGCTTCCCCGACGGCATGCGCGTCGACACCGATGGCAATATCTGGGTCGGCGCCGGATGGGTCGGACCGGGCTATGACGGTGTGCAGGTATTCGCATCGACCGACGGCGCGCGCATCGGCCAGATCATGCTGCCGGAGACCTGCGCCAACCTCTGCTTCGGCGGCCGGAAGCGCAACCGTCTGTTCATGACCGCGAGCCAATCGCTCTATGCGGTCTATGTGGAGGCGCAGGGCGCTCACTTCTGCTGAGCGTTCCTCACTCTTCCCGCATCATGGCCGGGCTCGTCCCGGCCATTGGCGCGCTGCCGCGTGTGAGAAAGAAGTGGAAGCCTGGGCATGACGGGCGGGCCTGCCGCGCCGTCGCGCGCTCAACCCGTATTCCGCAGCCCCGCCGAGATGCCGTTGATGGTGAGCTGAATTCCGCGCAGCACCTGTTCGTCCGGATTCTGAGCGCGATGCTCCTTGAGCAGCTCGACCTGCACGTGGTTGAGCGGGTCGAGATAGGGGAAGCGGTGACGCACGGAGCGCTCCAGCAGCGGATTGCCCTGCAGCAGCCGGTCCTGCCCCATGATGTCGAGCAACGTCTCGATGCAGGAATGCCATTCGCGGCGGATGCGGCCGAAGATCTTCTCGCGCAGGGCTTCGTCCGGCACGAGCTCGGCGTAGCGCGAGGCGATCGCGATCGAGCTTTTCGCGAGCACCATGTCCATATTCGACAGCAGCATGCGGAAGAACGGCCATTCCTTGTAGAGCTCCTTCAGGAACGGCATGCCCTTGTCGGGATGCGCTGAAATCCATTGCTCGACCGCGCTGCCGAAGCCGTACCAGCCCGGCAGCATCAGGCGGCATTGCGCCCAGGAGAACACCCAGGGAATCGCGCGCAGATCCTCGATCGCGCGGGTCTTCTTGCGCGAGGCCGGGCGGCTGCCGATGTTCAGCGTCGCGATCTCGTTGATGACGGTCGAGGCCCAGAAATAATCGACGAAGCCGTCGGTCTCGTAGACGAGGCCGCGATAGGCCTTGAAGGCGAGGTTGGACAGTTCATCCATCGCGGTCAGGTATTCGCCGCGCGGCGCGCTCTGGCGCGGATGCAGGAGACTCGCCTCCAGCGTCGCCGCGGCGAGAATCTCCAGATTGTTGCGGCCGACCTCCGCGTTGGAATATTTCGACGAGATGATCTCGCCCTGCTCCGTGATGCGGATCTGGCCGTTCACCGCGCCGCCGGGCTGCGCCACGATGGCGTCGTAGCTCGGACCGCCGCCGCGGCCGACCGAGCCGCCACGGCCATGGAACAGGCGCAGGCGCACGCCATGGCGCTCGAACACCTCGACCAGGCCGATCTCGGCCTTGTACAGCTCCCAGCCCGAGGTGACGAAGCCGCCATCCTTGTTGCTGTCGGAATAGCCGAGCATGACTTCCTGCACGCTGCCGCGGCTGTCGACGAGGCGACGATAGTCGTGCAGCGCCAGCATGCGGTCCATGATGCCGCCGGAGGCCTGCAGGTCCTCGATGGTCTCGAACAGCGGCACGATGTTGATGGCGCTGCGGCCGGACGGATTGACGAGACCGACCTCCTTCAGCAGCACCGCCACCTCGAGCATGTCGGACATGCCCTTGCACATCGAGATGATGCATTGGGGGATCGCATCCGGGCCGAACTTGGCATGGGCCTCCGCGGCCGCATGGAACACGTTGAGCTCGCCCATCGTCTCGTCGCTGTATTTGACGAACTGCGAGACCAGCGAACGCGTGCTGCGCAATTCGTTGGTGAGCAGCGATATGCGCGCCTCCTCGCCGAGCGCGAGATAGGACATGCCCGGGTTGGCCGCGTCCATCAGCTCGGCGACGGTCCGCTCGTGCACCGCCGAGTTCTGGCGGATGTCGAGGCGCGCCAGATGGAAGCCGAAGCAATCGACGGCTCGGCGCAGCAGCCGCAGCCGGCCGCGGGCGATCACGCGCGCATTGTTGGAGATCAGCGAGCGATGCAGCACGTCGAGATCGGCCTGCAGTTCCTTGACGCTCTCGTAAGGCGCTCCCTTGCCGACCGGCTTGCGGATGATCTCGACCTGGAGCTTCTCGGCGGTCGCAGCGAGCCGGGCATAGATGCCGGAGACCGCGAGACGGTAAGGCTCGCCGCTCCGGTGCGCCGACGTATCAGGCGAGCGTTCCGCGAGCGCACGCAGCTCCTCGGACACATCGGCGAGGTGCGCCGCGATCGACAGTTCCGAGCCGAGCACGTGAAGCTCTTCCAGATAGAACTGCATCACCCGACTCGACTGCAGCCGCAACGTGCCGCGCATCACGTCGGCGGTGACGAAGGGATTGCCGTCGCGGTCGCCGCCGATCCAGCTTCCCATGCGCAGGAACGAGGCGACCTCGCCTCCCGCCTGCTCCCCGCCCTCTTCCAGCCGGTCCTCCAGCGCGTTGACCAGCCGCGGCACTTCGTGGAGGAAGGTGTAGTCGTAGAACGACAGGCCGTTGGCGACCTCGTCGAGCACGGTGAGCTTGGTCCGGCGGAGCAGATTGGTCTGCCAGAGCGTCAGCACCTCGCGGCGGAGTTGCTCGTCGCTGGCCTCCGCCTCCTCCGCGGTCAGCGCGACCCGCTCGCGGCGGTCGAGCAACGCGGCGACCTCCATCTCGCGATCCATGGTGCTCTTGCGGCGAACCTCGGTCGGGTGCGCGGTCAGCACCGGGCTGACGAGCGCGTCCTTGAAGAAGCCGCGCAGCTGCGCGTCGCCGATGCCGGCGTCTCTGGCATGGGCGAGTGTCTCCGCCAGCACGCCGGTGCCGGCGCGCGACCCGGCTTCCCTGGCGGCCTCCTTGGCCGCGCTGCGGGCGCGCATCTGGCGGATGTTGTTCTGGTCCTCGGCGATGTTGGCGAGGTGCGAGAAATAGCTGAAGGCGCGGACGATCCGCACCGTCTCCGACGTCGACATGCTGTCGAGGATCTGCTCGAGTTCGCGTCGGGCAACCCGGTCTTCGTCGCGATGGAACCGGATCGAGGTCTGGCGGATGCGCTCGACCAGGTCGAACACGTCGGCGCCCTCCTGATCCCGCACCGTGTCGCCCAGGATACGGCCGAGCAGCCGGATATCGTCGCGCAGCCGCGCATCCGCTTCCAGCGCCTGAGCATCCTCAGGGCGGTTGGCGCGCTGGTCAGTGGCGTCGGATGATACGGTCTTGAGGGACATGGTTCGCTCCCCTTCTATGCCCCTTGGGTGCCCGGAACAGTCGAGTGTGCAAGTTTTTTGCCGCAGCGCAAGATGAAGTTGGGGGCGGCGCACACAAACGGGCGGGACGAGCGAAATCTCCCGCTGTCAGACGATGAACGAGCCGGACCGGTCTCTGCTTCTGAGGCTAGGCCGGGACGATCACCTTGCCGATCGGCCAGAGCGCGATGCCCGCCAACTTGAGATGGGCCCAGGCGAAGGGAATGCCGATGATGGTGATCGCGAAGATCAAGGCCGTCAGGACATGGCCGAGCGCCAGCCACCAGCCGGCCAGCACGAACCAGATGATGTTTCCGATCAGCCCGAGCGGACCGGTGCCGATATCGGACGCGCCTGTGACCGCGTCGCGGTTGACGGCCCTGGAGCCGAACGGCAGCAGGGCATAGACGCCGATATTGAACGCTGCCCGCGCCCAGGGCAGGCCGATGATGGTGATGGCCATGATGACGGAGGCCACCATCCAGCCCAATGCCATCCAGGCACCGCCGATGAGAATCCAGATCACGTTGAGCAAGAGAGAGACCGGCGCCATGGGATCATCCGCTGACAATGATGGCTGCCGTATAGCACGACATTCGCGGTCGTCGACCAAGACTCGCCGCAAACGGCGAAGTGATCGCCGCCAAACCGAGCCAACGGCTTACGCTTCATCCAATTGACGCACGCGACGACCAGAATGCTCCGGCCGTTTGAAACATTTGGAGCGCGGTGGCGTTGCTGAGGCGGCCGTTGGGGCCTGGGGATTCAAATGTCCGAATTTGTGATCGAGGAAGGCCTGCCGTATCCGCTGGGTGCCCATTGGAGCGGCAACGGGACGAACTTTGCGGTCTTTTCAGCCAATGCCACCAAGGTGGAGGTCTGCCTGTTTGACGGCGACCGCGAAACCCATCGCTTTGAGCTGCCGGAATATACCGATCAGGTCTTCCACGGCTACATCGCGGGTGTCGGTCCGGGCACCTTCTACGGCTACCGCGTCTACGGCCCCTATCAGCCCGACGCCGGCCATCGCTTCAATCCGAACAAGCTCCTGCTCGATCCCTATGCACGCGCCCACGCAGGCTCCCTGAAATGGGACCCAGCGGTGTTCGGCTACAAGATGGAAACGGGCGACGACCTCACCTTCGACGATCGCGACAGCGCGCCCTTCATGCCGAAATGCGTGGTGGTGGACCCCGATTTCGACTGGCAGGCCGAGGCCGCGCGGCAGAACGTCCATTGGGACGAGACCATCGTCTACGAAACCCACGTCAAGGGGTTCACCAAGAAGCACCCCGACGTTCCCGAGAATCTGCGCGGGACCTATGCCGGCTTCGCGACGCCGCAGCTGATCGATCACCTGAAATCGCTCGGCGTGACGTCGATCGAGTTGCTGCCGATCCACTCGTTCATCAATGACGACAATCTCCTGAAGAAGAACCTCGTCAATTACTGGGGCTACAACACCATCGGCTTCTTCGCACCCGATCCGCGCTACGCCGCCGACGTTCCCAACTCCTTGCGCGAATTCAAGGAGATGGTGTCGAAGCTGCACGGCGCGGGGCTCGAGGTGATCCTCGACGTCGTCTACAACCACACCGCCGAGGGCAACGAACTCGGGCCAACGCTGTCCTTCAAGGGCATCGACAATGCGAGCTATTACCGCCTGCTGCCGGACAAGAAGCGGTTCTACATCAACGACACCGGCACCGGAAACACCGTCAACCTGTCGCATCCCCGCGTGATCCAGATGGTGATGGACAGCCTGCGCTATTGGGCCGGGCACATGCATATCGACGGCTTCCGCTTCGATCTCGGCACCATTCTCGCCCGCGAAGTCTACGGATTCGACGAGCAGAGCGGATTCCTGAAGGCCATGGACCAGGACCCGCTGCTGTCCACCGTCAAGCTGATCGCCGAACCCTGGGACTGCGGCCCCGGCGGTTATCAGGTCGGCGGCTTTCCGCCGGGATGGGCCGAATGGAACGACAAATATCGCGACACTGCGCGCGATTACTGGCGCGGCGAAGCACCGCCGTCGGCGCTCGCCTCGCGGCTGCTCGGGTCGGCCGACATCTTCGCTCGCTGGGGCGGCCGGCGCTCCTGGGCCAGCGTCAACTTCGTCACGGCTCACGACGGCTTCACCCTCAACGACTGGGCCAGCTACAACGACAAGCACAACGAGGCCAACGGCGAAGGCAACCGGGACGGCAATTCCAGCAACCGGTCCTGGAATTGCGGCGCCGAAGGCCCGACCGACGACAAGGACGTCATCGCGCTGCGCGAGCGGCAGAAGCGCAACATGCTGGCGACGCTGCTGCTGTCGCAGGGAACCCCGATGCTGCTCGGCGGCGACGAGTTCGGCCGAACCCAGCACGGCAACAACAACGCCTATTGCCAGGACAGCGACATCTCCTGGTTCGACTGGAACATCGGCGAGGACGGGCAGAAGCTGCTCGCGTTCACCAAGCGCGTGATCCAGCTTCGGCGCGATTATCCGATCCTGCGCCGCAGCCGCTTCCTCACCGGCGCGCACGATGCGCAGCTCGACATTCGTGATGTCGTCTGGGTCAATGCCAACGGCAGCGAGATGTCGAGCGCCGACTGGGACAGCGGCTGGCTGAAGTGCTTCGGCGCCGTCCTCGACGGCCGCGCCCGCAAGACCGCGATCGCGCGCCATGGCGAGGACGACAGCGTGCTGATCATCCTCAACAGCTATGAGGGCGAGGTCGATTTCAAGCTGCCGCACACGTCGGCCGGTCCATGCTGGTCGCTGCTGCTCGACACAAGTGTCGGCGACGGCGCGTCCAACGCCCGCTTCGAGTTCGACGGCATCTACAAGGTGCCGGGCCGGTCGTTCCTGGTGTTCGTCGCCGGTGAGCTTGCGTGAGATGTGCGCTCAGTTCGCCGCGGCGAAGTACAGGTCTTCGCCTGACAGCGAACCATAGGTATACGGCTCCTGCCGGCCGGCCGTCGCTTCCATCACGTCGTCGCGGACGAGACGGAAGAGCTTGTTGATCTCGATGCCGGGCGTGGTGATCCGCTGGATCATCGCGACCGCGAAGGGCGAGTTGCCGCCCTCGCCGTCCAGCGCGACCTGACCATGCTTGGCGGCGAACACGACGAGCGAGGCGCCGGAGACGCGGACCTCGCCGAGCCCCCGCCCGATCGAACGGGTCGAGGTTCGATCGCCCGACGCCGAACGCCCCGATGCTTCCACGATCGGCACGCTGGTCTTGCGCATTTGCGGGGCGAACGGATTGTCGCGGCAGGCATCGAGCACGATCAGCCGGAGTTTTCGCGCGCCTTCGAGCGCCGCCATCACCTGATCGGTCGGAATGGCCTCAAACTGGACGTCGCGGTCCGCGGCCAGCCTGGCATCGACCGGGATCAGGTAATTCTGCCCATTCACCTCGATGCCGTGGCCGGCATAGTAGACCATGGCCCAATCGGACTTCTCGGCCCGGTCGGCAAAGCTGCGCAGGGCTTCGAGCAGCTTTTCCCGCGACAGGTCGACCGCAAGCACGACATCGTTGAAACCGACCCGGCGCAGCGAGTTGGCGATGCCCTCGGCATCCTTCTGCGGATTGGCGAGCGCAGTCACGTTGCGATAGGCGGAATTACCGATGACGAGCGCAATCCTGCGCTCCGGACTCGCGTTCGTCCTGGGCTTCTCCGCTTGCACGGCCTTGGGCGGAGCCGGAGGCGGCGGCGCGGGTTTGGCTGCGACGTCCGGCGTCGGGATCGAATACTGGTTCACCGCCTTCTTGGGCGCGGGCGGAATGACGGGCTGAGGACTTCCGGAATCGAGCGCGGCAAGACGCGCCCGCGCCGTTCGCAGCGCGCCCGGACCGGTGTCGTATTGGTAGGGATTGAGACCGGTGACCTTCTCGAAATCCTGGCGCGCCTGGGCGACGTTTCCCTGCTTTTCATAGGCGAGGCCGCGACCGACGAAGGCGAGCGGAAAATCCGGACGCGCGGCGAGTGCCGCGTTGTAATCGGCGATCGCGCGGTCGATCTCGCCGATGTAGCGCCGTGCGTCCGCGCGATACACCAGCGCCAGCGAGGCGCCCGGATTGATCTCGATGGCCCGATTGAAGTCGACGATCGCGGAATCCAGGTCGCCCTTGAGGCGATTTGTTTCGCCCCGGCCGGCATAGGCCGTCGCATTCTTCGAGTCGAATTGAATGGCAGTGGTGTAGCTTTGGATCGCCTCGGCGTATTGGCCCTGCTGCCGATAGATCAAGGCCAGGTTGATATAGGCATTCGCGGATTTTGGATTGAGCTCGATCACCTTGGCAAGATCCGCTCGCGCCAGCTCCATCTCGTCCATCGCGAGCAGCGCCACGGCCCTGCTGTTATAGGCGTCCGCGATCCGGATCTTGTCGCCTTCGGCTAGGCGGATCCTGATGATCTCGTCGTGGTCCTTCCGCGCGAGCTCGAACTGTCCGCTCCGCTGATAGGCGTCGGCACGATTCCGCAGCGGCGCGGTCCGGTCGTTCGATCCCGCCGCCAGCGCCAGATTGAAGTCTTCGACGGCGCCGGAGAAGTCACCCTGGCTGGCCTTGATGTTGCCGCGCGAGTTGAGCGATGCGCTTCGCGCCTGCGGGTTCTTCGTCAGCACGATGGATTGCTGGATATCGGCCATCGCAAGATCGAGCTTGCCCATCCGATGGTACGCGATCGCCCGTACGAACAGCGCGGACGCTTTCGGTTCCGCCGGCGGATTGGTCGACAGGAACGTGCTGCACGCCGTGACGCGAAGCTCGTTGGTGGGTGCCTGCAGGCACTGCCCGCCGGACTGCTTCTGCAAGGCGGTTGCCGCGAATGCGGCGGGGCTGGAGGCGGCGGTCAGGCCGGCGAGGATCAGGGCAAGCAAACGGCTTTTCGAGAACACGGGCAATGGCATTCCAGACAGAAGAATCAGGCGCCGGAAGCCTAGCCCGGACGGAGCGCGGTGCAATCCGGGGATTCCTGCGCGAGGCAAAATGACCCGGATCAGGCTGCGCTTCGTCCGGGCTCCAGGCAGCAGCCGGCGACGGCTATCGCCCCTCGAATTTCGGCTCGCGCTTCTCCATGAAGGCCTTCATCCCCTCGGCCATGTCCTGGGTCTTGAACAGCGGCAGGAGCTGCAGATAGACGTGATGGACGTGGTCGGAGAAGGTCTCGTTGAGGCCCATCCGCATCATGCGCTTGGAGGCCTGGACCGCCAGTGGCGCATTGACGGCGATCTCGCGGGCAACCGCACGAGCCCGGTTCATCAGCTCCGCGTCCGGCACGACCTCGTTGGTGAGCCCCCACTCCAGGCACTCGCGTGCGCTCAGCGTCCGCCCGGTGAAGATCAACTCGGAAGCCTTGGCCCAGCCGAGCATGCGCGGCAAAAGCCAGGTGCCGCCGGATTCCGGGACCACGCCGCGCTTGACGAAGGCGGCGGCGAGCTTGGAAGATTCCGCCATGATGCGGATGTCGCAGCCGAGCGCGGTGTCCATGCCGTAACCGGCCGCGCCGCCGTTGACGGCGCAAATGGTCGGCTTGTCCATGGCCTGCAGCACCGTCGGCGGCGTGTTGCGCAGATTGATCGTGGTCGGCGAGGACGCCGCGCTGAGACCGTTGCCGTCGCGCTCCTTGCGCAGATCGAGACCGGCGCAGAACGCCCTGCCCTTGCCGGTGAGGATCACGACGCGGACGTTCCTGTCATCGTTGGCTTCGGTCAAGAGCCGCGCCAGATCGTTCAGCATCGGGCCGGAGATGGTGTTCATGCGCTCCGGCGCGTTCAGCGTGATGGTCGCGATGTGGTCGGCGACCTCGTAGAGGACTTCCTTGGCAGCTTCGCTCATGATGAATGTCCCTGTGTACTCCTCGCAAGGACGGCGCGCTTCGCTTGGCCCACCCTGCCGATTCCGCCTGACAGCCCGGATCGCGCCGTACGCCATCCGGGCGACGAGATTCTTATATCTTCCGTCCCGCTTGCTCCCAGTAGGGATCACGCAGGCGCCGCTTGAAGATCTTTCCGGAGTCTTCACGCGGAAGGTTGGTACGTACCTCGATGTGCTTCGGCACCTTGTAATCCGCAAGCGAGCCTTTCAGTCGCGCGCGGATGTCGGCGCCATCGAGGGTGACACCGGGCTGCGGCTCGACCACCGCCATCAGCGCCTCGCCGAATTCGGCATCGGGAATGCCGAACACCGCGCAATCATGCACGCCGGGGACGGCATGGAGCACGGACTCGATCTCGGCCGGATAGATGTTGACGCCGCCGGAGATCACCATGTCGCGCTTGCGGTCGCAGATGAAGACGTAGCCGTCCGCGTCGATATAGCCGACATCGCCCGAGGTGATGAAGCCGTCGCGATCGATCTCGGCGCGCTTCTCCGGCTTCTTGTGATAGGTGAAATCGGCCAGCTCCGCCATGCGGGAGTAGATCTCGCCGATCTCGCCGACAGGCAGTTCGCGGCCGTCGTCGCCGATGAAGCGCAACTCGGCGCCGGGCGAGATCTTGCCGACCGTGCCGGGCTTCCTGAGCGCGTCCTCTGATGTCGCGAAGGTGACGGCACTGGATTCGGTGGAGCCGTAGAATTCGTAGATGACCGGTCCCCACCATTCGATCATGGCGCGCTTGACGTCGGCCGGGCACGGCGCCGCCGCGTGGATGATGTGACGCAGCGAGGAGACGTCATACTTCCTGCGGATCGCCTCGGGCAGCTTCATCAGTCGGATGAACATGGTCGGCACCATGAAGATGGTGTCGATCCTGTACCGCTCGATCAGTTGCAGGAACTCCTCCGCTTCGAAGCGCGGCATCAGCACCAGCGCGCCGCCGAGCTTGCCGGCGCGAATGCCGAAAGAATTCGGCGCGGAGTGATAGAGCGGACCCGGCAGGATCGCGCGGGCGCCGGGCTTGAGCCCGTAGATCATCGCACGCATGAGCTCGCCAGCGGCCTGCTGATCCGGCGTCGGCGCGTTGCGGCGTACGCCCTTGGGATGGCCGGTCGTGCCCGAAGTGTAGATCATGTTCATCGGCTGCGGAACGACCGGACCGTCATAGGGCTGGAACTGCGCCAGCCATGACTCGAAATCGGTCGCGAAGTCCGGCGTCGCGAGATGATCCGGATCGATCTTGTAGTTTGTCAGGATCTCCGGCGGCGTCGCCACGCTCAGCACGGTGACGCCCTTCGGAATTGCATCGCGCAGGCCGTGCAGCAGGTCGGCATGCGCGATCAGGACGGACGTGCCGGTGTCTTTCAGGATGTATTCGACCTCCTCCGGCTTGAAATGCCAGTTGATCGGCACGCCGTAGGCGCCCAGGCGCATCGCGGCGTAGGCCGCCTCCAAGAAGGCGATGTCGTTGCGCATCAGCATGCAGACGCAATCGCCCTGCCTGACGCCGATTCTTGCAAGACCGCTTGCGATACGGTCGGCGCGGCCCGCGACGTCGGCGTGGGAACGGTGGCGGTCGCCGGAGACCATGCCGCGAAATTGGGACGTTTCGCTCATTTGTTGCTTTTCTTTTTGTCTAGCGACGGGGTCGGCTCATCGCCATCATCGGACCTGTCCCGATGATCCACGTTCTTTCTTCGTCGCCTTGGTCAGGAACGTGGATGGCCGGGACGAGCCCGGCCATGACGGAGAGGTCGTCAATCAGCAAACTTCGGCGCGCGCTTTTCGAGATTGGAACGCACCGCTTCGGTCTGGTTCACACTGCCGATCAGCTTCTGCTGCTCGACGGACTCCGCGAGCAGTGCTGGGCCCGGATCGACCGAGAGATTGTTGAGCAGACGCTTGGCGGCGCGGATTGCATCCGGACTTTTGCCGGCGATCTCGCGCGCGACCTCGAGGGCCGCCGCGCGCGGGTCATCGCAGATGCGCGTGGCAAGGCCGTAGTTCATCGCCTCCTGCGCCGAGAAGATGCGTCCGGTGTAGGTAAGATCGCGCAGGATGTCGTCGCGGACGAGCGAAGCCAATATCGGCGTGCCGGCCATGTCGGGCACGAGGCCCCATTTGATCTCCATCACCGACATGCGTGCATCGGCGCTGAGGAAACGCATGTCGGCGCCGAGGGCGAGTTGAAAACCGCCGCCGAAGGCGACGCCGTGGATCGCAGCAATCACCGGCACCGGAAGCTGACGCCAGCCCCACACCGCCTGCTGCGGAAAGTTCGCCTTGCCATGCGTGCGCGCCGTGAGGTCGCGATTTTCGCCACCCGGAATTCCGTTGCCGCCCTTCTCCTTCATGGCTGCGAAACGCCCCATGTCGAGACCGGCGCAGAAGGCGCGGCCCTCGCCGGACAAGACGACCACGCGCACGCCTTTTTCCCTGGAAAGGCGCTCGGTTGCGGCGACCAACGCCTCGAACATGGCCTGATCCAGCGCATTCATCTTGTCCGCCCGTACGAGACGGACATCGGCGACGCCTTCGGAAACCGAAATCGAGACGCGCTCTTCCATGGATGGATTCTCCCCTGTTCTTGTTCGGTGCCGCTTTACAGGAAGCTGACGGCCAGATTTAGTCAATCGACCAATTAACTGACAATCCGTACGGGGGAAACACCCATGTTCAAGGAAAATCTTCTGGCCGGACGGCGCATTCTCGTGACCGGTGGCGGGACCGGGCTCGGCAAGTCGATGGCGGCGCGCTTCCTTCAGCTCGGCGCCGAGGTGCACATCTGCGGCCGCCGCAAGGTCGTCTGCGACGAAACCGCGACCGAGCTGATGGATCAATATGGCGGCCGCGTCACCAGCCACGGCGTCGACATCCGCAACGCGCTCGCCGTCGAGGAGATGGTCGAGAACATCTTCCGCGACGCTCCCCTCACCGACCTCATCAACAACGCCGCCGGCAACTTCATCTCGCGCACCGAGGAACTCTCCCCGCGCGGCTTCGATGCGGTGGCCAACATCGTCATGCACGGCACCTTCTACGTGACGCATGCCGTCGGCAAGCGCTGGATCGCGACGAAGCAACCCGGCAACGTGGTCTCGATCACCGTGACCTGGGTCCGCAACGGTTCGCCCTACGTCGTGCCGTCGGCGATGAGCAAGTCGGCGATCCACGCCATGACGATGTCGCTTGCGACCGAATGGGGCAGATACGGCATCCGCCTCAACACCATCGCGCCGGGCGAAATCCCGACCGAGGGCATGAGCAAGCGCATCAAGCCCGGCGACGAGGCCGGCGCGCGCACCAAGGCGATGAACCCGATGGGACGGGTCGGCACCATGGAGGAACTGCAGAACCTCGCGGTGTTCCTGATCTCCGGCGGCTGCGACTGGATCACCGGCGAAACCATCGCTATGGACGGCGCGCAGGCGCTCGCCATGGGCGGCAATTTCTACCAGCTCCGGGACTGGAGCGACGACGACTGGAAAACCGCGCGCGACAGCATCATGGCGCAGAACGAGAAGGATCGCGCCAAGCGGGGCTAAGGCTCCCTCTTTGGTGAGAAAGGCAACGCCGACGCTTCACGCTCCGCCGTCGCCCCGGCGCAGGCCGGGCCCCCTGCGCACAGAATTGGATTTGGC
Organism: Bradyrhizobium sp.; assembly: GCF_047605465.1. Classification (GTDB taxonomy): domain Bacteria; phylum Pseudomonadota; class Alphaproteobacteria; order Rhizobiales; family Xanthobacteraceae; genus Bradyrhizobium. The sequence continues at coordinate 123,590 of NZ_JASGFS010000004.1, forward strand.
GAAGATTGGTCATGACCTGTCTTCGCCAAATTGCGTTGAGTGGTCATGGGTCCCGGCCTGCGCCGGAACGACATCGTCGAGAGGGCTGCGCACTCGCCTCTCCGACCTTGTCTTCAACCGCGGATGACGCCACACTCCCGGCATAAAAACAGAACGTCACGGGAGAAACATGTCCACCACACAGCCATTGGCGAATCTCGCCGACATGGTGCGCGAGCGTGCAAAAAGCCGCGGCGGCGCCACGGCCTACGAGTTTGAAGGCCGCGTCACCAGCTTTGCCGAATTCGATATCAAGACCAACAGGGTCGCGAATGCGCTCATCGCCATGGGCGTGAAGCAGGGCGAGCGCATCGCCTATCTCGGCAAGAACAGCGACCTCTATTTCGAGCTGCTGATGGGCGCGATGAAGGCCGGCGTGGTGATGGCGCCGGTGAACTGGCGGCTCGCCGGGCCCGAGGTCGGCTTCATCGTCGCGGATTGCAAGGCACCGGTGCTGTTCGTGGGGCCGGAGTTCATCACGCTGGCCCAGCAGATCAGGGACAAGCTCCCAGGCGTACGCGCGGTCATCACCACCGAAGGCGGCGCGCCGGAATGGCAGGATTTCACCGCATGGCGCGATGCACGGAGCGGCGATGATCCCAAGGTGGCGATCGACACGAGAGACATCGCGATCCAGCTCTACACGTCGGGCACGACCGGCAAGCCGAAGGGCGCGATGCTGTCGCACGCGAATTTCCTCAACCTCGTTCAGACCGGCAATGCCGAGGACAAGCCGGAGTGGAACCGTTGGTCGACCAGCGACGTCTCGCTGGTGGCGATGCCGATCTTCCATATCGGCGGTTCGGGCTGGGGCGTCATGGGGCTCTATCACGGCGCCCGCGGCGTGATCGCGCGCGAGTTCGACCCGACCAAAGTGCTGGATTTCTTCGAGCAGTCGGGCATCACCAAGCTGTTCATGGTGCCTGCCGCGATGCAGTTCGTGGTGCGGCAGCCGCGCGCGCGGAGCGTGGATTTCTCGCGGCTGAAATACATGCTCTACGGCGCCTCGCCGATTCCGGCGGCGCTGCTGAAAGAGTGCATCGAGGTCTTCAAATGCGGCTTCGTGCAGATGTACGGCATGACCGAGACGACGGGTACGATCGTCGCGCTGCCGCCCGAGGATCATGTCGAAGGGCTGGAGCGGATGCGCTCGGCAGGCAAGGCGCTGCCGGGTGTCGAGATCGCGATCCTCGATGCCGACGGCAAGCCGCTGCCGCCGCGCCAGGTCGGCGAGATCGCGACCCGCTCGGGCTCGAACATGGCGGGCTATTGGAACCTGCCGGAGGCGACCGCCGCGACGCTTCGCAACGACGGCTGGCTGCGCACGGGTGACGCCGGCTACATGGACGAGGACGGCTACCTCTACATCCACGACCGCATCAAGGACATGATCATCTCCGGCGGGGAGAACATCTATCCGGCCGAAGTCGAGAGCGCATTGTGCGACCACCCCGATGTCGCCGAAGCCGCCGTGATCGGCGTGCCCGATGACAAATGGGGCGAAGCGGTGAAGGCCGTCGTGGTGATGAAGCCGGGCAAGGAGGCGAGCGCCACCGACATCATCAACTTCACACGCGAACGCATCGCCGGCTACAAGACGCCGAAGAGCGTGGAATTCCTCCCGGCCCTGCCGCGCAATCCCTCAGGCAAAATCCTGCGGCGGCAGTTGCGCGAGCCGTATTGGGCGGGGAAGGATCGAAGGGTGAATTGATCCTGATCGCGGGGCGCGAGAGCAAAAATCAAACAGGGCCACTCCGCGACAACACTTCTGGATTGCTTCGCTTCGCTCGCGAATGACGGTGTGGAGACAGATGCGCTCCTCTCTCCTCGTCATTGCGAGGAGCGAAGCGACGATACAATCCAGACTGTCGTCGTGGAAAGACTGGCTCTGCTTCACAGGAGCTAAGACCGGACCCGCGATCGGCGCGGGCCCGTCGCTCTCAATGACGCCTCAATGCTTCCCCGGTCCCATATAGCCGAACAGGAATCCCGCCACCTTCCGGATCTGGATCTCCTCGCTGCCCTCGGTGATGCGGTAGCGGCGATGGTGGCGGTAGATGTGCTCGAACGGCTTGTGGCGTGAGTAGCCCATGCCGCCATGGACCTGCATGGCGCGATCGGCGGACTCGCAGCAGAGACGGTTTGCCCAGTAATTGCACATGGAGACGCGGTCGGACAGCGTGCGCTCGATCTGCTCCTCGGTGAGCTGGTCCATCTCCCAGGCCGTCTTGCGGATCAAAAGCCGCAGCATCTCGGCCTGCGTTGCGAGTTCGACCAGCGGGAATTGGATGGCCTGGTTCTCGGCAAGCGCCTTTCCGAACGGTTTGCGCTCGCGCGCGTATTTGACGCTCTCGTTGATGCAGTAGACCGCGGCCCCCAGCGAACTCGCCGCCTGGCGGATGCGGTTCTGGTGCACGAAGCATTGCGCCAGCGACAGGCCGCGTCCGACTTCGCCGAACTGGGCGTCTTCGGGCACGAACACGTCGGTGAAGCTGACGCGCGGATGGTCGGTCGGCATGTTGAAGGTCCACATGTATTCCTCGACCTTCACGCCGTGGCTCTTGGCGGGGACCAGGAAACAGGTGATGCCGCGGGCATCGCCGTCATTGCCCGCGGTGCGCGCGAACAGCGCGCAGTGCGTGGCGACGTGCATGCCGGTGGTCCACATCTTCTCGCCGTTGATGATCCAGCCCTTGACGTTGTCGCGCGTCGCGGGCACCGCGCGGGTCTCCATGTGGGTGGCATCGGAGCCGTGAAGCGGCTCGGTCAGGCCAAAGGTGATGCGGTACTTGCCCTTGATCGAGCCGTCGATCATCGCCTTCTGGTCGTCGCGGCCGTAACGATCGAGCATGGTGACGACAGGGAAATTGCCGACGATGGAATGCTCGTTCTGGAGATCGTTGTGCAGGCCAAGGCCCTTCGCGGCGAAGTGCTCGCGGATGACGGCCATCCAGAGGTTGGAGCCGTCCTTGCCGCCATATTGCTTCGGCACGGGAAAACGAAGATGACCCGCGGCATCGGCAAGATCTTTTGCCTTGCGCAGCAGCGCTTCCCATTCGTGGCGAGGCAGGCCGCCATTCTCGAAATCGGTGCGCGCCCATTCACGGCGATGGTCGAAGAAGCGGATGTTGTCGTCCGCATCTTCCAGCGGCTTGATCTCGCGCGCGATGAAGCGGTCGAGCTCTCCGAGATAGGCGACGAGATCGGCAGGCAATGAGAAATCCACGAGTCTCTCCCGGACTGATTTGTCGTTTTGCGTTAAGGCGCTACGCGCATTCTTGCTTCGCACGATTAAGGTGAGAAGAGCGTTCGCAAGTCAAGCAAGGCGAGGCGTGTGAGGCACGCAAGGCGCTTTGCGCAATTCGATGGTGCCGAAGCACTCCCGCGCGTTAGTATGGCGGCAACATCCTTTGGCATGCGGGAGAGCGCGATGGAGCTGAAATTTTCCAAGGTGGAACGCAAGGGGCCAATCACGATCATCACGCTGTCGCGGCCCGAGGTCTACAACGCCCTCCACATCGACGCGCATTTCGAGCTCAACAAGGTGTTCGACGATTTCTCCGCCGATCCCGAACAGTGGGTCGCGATCGTCACGGGGGCCGGCGAAAAGGCGTTCTGCGCCGGCAACGATCTGAAGTGGCAGGCGGCCGGCGGCAAGCGCGGCTGGGACAAGGGTGGCTTTGCCGGTCTCACATCGCGCTTCGACTGCGACAAGCCGATCATTGCCGCCGTCAACGGCGTCGCCATGGGCGGCGGCTTCGAGATCGCGCTGGCCTGCGACCTGATCATTGCCTCGGACAACGCGACCTTCGCGCTGCCCGAGCCGCGCGTCGGCCTCGCCGCGCTCGCCGGCGGCCTGCACCGGCTGCCGCGCCAGATCGGACTGAAGCGCGCCATGGGCATGATCCTCACCGCGCGTCACGTCAACGCCAAGGAAGGGCAGGAACTCGGCTTCGTCAACGAAGTGGTGCCGCAGGGCCAGGCGCTCGCGGGCGCGCTGCGCTGGGCGGAGATGATCACCAAGAACTCGCCGATGTCGATCCGGGCGTCGAAGCAGACTATCCAGAAAGGACTGGCCGTCTCGCTGGAGCAGGCGATCGAGGAGCAGCGCGAATACCCGGCGGTGAAAGCGATGGCGGCATCGCAGGACTACATCGAGGGCCCGAAGGCGTTCTCGGAGAAGCGCCCACCGAAGTGGCTGGGGAAGTAGCCTCGTTTTCCTCCGCCATCACTCTGGGAAGCAGCGACAGGCATACACCTGGAATTCAGCAAGCGGCGAAGATCGCAGATCAATGGATTCCGGGCTTGCCGCCGCGCGATGCCCCGGAATGACGGCTTGAGAAAGTGGCGCACCTGCCTACCGTCATTGCGAGCTTAGCGATGCGTTCCAGACTGCCTACCGCGGAGAAATTCTGGATCGCTTCGTCGCTGTGCTTCTCGCAATGACGGCAAATGCGGCGGCAGCGTCTAGGCGCCGCGTGACAGCTCGCGCTTGTATGAGGCGTAGTTCGGCTGGTCGACAGCGAGCTTGTCCATCGTGGTCTGCCAGAGGTGCTCGGCAAGTCCCGGCGTTGAAAGGTCTACCTCGCCTTTGGCGATCCGCTCGGCGAGCGCATGGTTGAGCTCGGTGACCGAGCCCTCCAGGCCGAGCAGCGCGCGCAGCCGCGCCACTTCGGCATTGTCGCTCTCCCCTTCCCGGGCCAGCTGGCGCGTCACGAGGTCGAGAATGTTGATCGCCACCCGCAGCTTGAACGCCTGGTGCCCGGAGATCAGCGGGGTCACGTCGTTACGAAGAAAATCCGCGACCGCCTTGGTGAGCTCGATCGGTGTCGGTTCGTCCTGCATGGTCAACTCCCGCGCGGCGCAAGCAGCCGCAACAGATCGATCTCGGTCTCGGACGAGCGGCGGCCGATCATGGCGCGCTCCATGGAATGGTCGGGTCCTTCGCGGAACCGCTGCATCATGCCGCCGCACATGATGCCCCAGCGCAGCGTGCCCATCACTTCCCAGAATTTCACCCGCGCGGCATCGACCTTGCGGCCCGTGGCCTCATAGCCCGCGAACAGCTCTTCGCGCGACCCAAAGCCGCCGACGGGTTTGTCGATCTCGCCAAACCGCCACGAGTTGACGCAGACCCATCCGAGATCCTCCATGGGATCGCCGAGATGGGCAAGCTCCCAATCCAGCACCGCGCGCACACCGTCGGCACCGATGATGAGATTGCCGTTGCGGAAGTCGCCATGCACGAGAGTCTCTTCGTCCGAAGGTCCGGGATCGTGGTCGCGCAGCCAGCGCAGCGCCAGCTCGAACACCGGCTTGGGCCAGTCGAGGCTGCGATAGTCACGATCGAACTCGTCGATCTCCTTCGCCGCCGTCATGCGCCGCAGCTCGGGCAGCTTGTCCTTCGGCAGCCTGTGCAGGCCGGCGAGGACCCCGCCGATCTGTCGTGCCAGAACGGGACGCGCAGCTGCGAATTCATCGTCGCGCAGGATCTTGCGGGCGATGGTCTCGCCCTCGACCCGCTGCATGATGAAGCCGGTGCCGAGGTCGTCATCTGCCGTCAGCACATGCATCACACGCGGCGACGGCACGCCGGCCTCGTAGGCGAGTTGCATCAGCCTGGCTTCCGCGGCCAGACCGGCCGCCCGCGTCGGCGCCGCGCCATAGCCCTTCGGCGAGCGGCGCAGGATCGCGCCGATCGGCCCATCGGGGTGCACGATGTCGAAACGCCAGGTTTCCTGGCTCGCCCCGCCGGACAGCTTGGCCGCAGCGACGACGCCGGTCGCCCCCGGGCACCAGCGCGCGACGCTGCGGGAAAGCTCCGCCTCGATCATTTGCCTTTGAACCGCGCCGGACGCTTCTCCAGGAACGCCGTGACGCCTTCCTTGAAATCGGCGGTCGCACCCGCGACGCGCTGCGATTCATATTCGAGGTTGAGCTGTTCCTCGAACGAGTTCTCCTCGCTGTCCCAGTAGAGCTTGCGGATCAGCGACAGAGCGATGGTGGGGCCGTTGGCGAGGTCGCGGGCGAGCTTCATCGCCTCTTCCATCAGCACCCCGTCGTCATAGACGCGATTGACGAGGCCCCATTCCAGCGCCTTTTCAGCCGGCAGGCGCTCGCCCATCAGAGACAATTCGACCGAGCGCGCCTTGCCGATCAGCCGCGGCAGCAGCCAGGTCGAGCCGCAGTCCGGCACGAGGCCGATGCGACGGAACGCCTGCAGGAAGTAGGAGGAGCGCGCACAGAGGATCATGTCGCCCATCAACGCGAAGCTCATGCCTGCGCCCGCCGCCGGACCGTTGACGGCGCTCACGATCGGGCAATGCAGCCGGCGCAAGCGGCGCAGGAACGGGTGGAAGCCGATCTCCAGAGACTGGCCGGCATTGCTGCGACCCTGCGTCTGGTTGCCACGGCCCTGCAAATTCGCACCGGTGCAGAACGCGCGCCCCGCGCCAGTCAGCACCAGGCAGCGTACCTCGTCCCGCTTGTCCTCGATCGCATCGAGCGCGTCCGACAGTCCGCCCAGCATGTCCATGGAGACCGCATTCATGACCTCCTGATGGTCGAGCTTGAGGATGGCCACCGGTCCGTCGAACTCGAGCGTGACGTGTTTGAACTGCATCGTTTCCTCGTCAGTTGCGGTCCGCGATGTTTCGCAGCCCGGAATTTGCTTGCCGGGCCGCATATTTGATTTTTGGCGCGGTCTTGTCCATGGTGGCGGCAGCATACCCCATCGTCATATCGCATGATCTTGCGCACACCGGCTGACGCGCGTCATGCCAAGAACAGGAAACGCGCCATGAATCTTTTCGACCTTACCGGCCGTGTAGCCGTGATCACCGGCGGCAACGGCGGCATCGGGCTCGGCATCGCACAGGCGCTCGCCGGCCAGGGTTGCAATGTATCGATCTGGGGCCGCAATCCTGACAAGAACAAGAGCGCTGCCGCAACCATGGCCGGCTCGCCCGGCAAGGTCGATACCCGCATCTGCGACGTCACCGATCCGGCTTCGGTCAACGCTGCGATGAAGGCAACGCTCGACACGTTCGGCCGCGTCGACGGCTGCTTCGCCAATGCCGGCATCGGCGGCGGCGGCCGGCGTTCCTTCGTCGAGCGCACCGAAGAGGAATGGCGCACGATGTTCTCGACAAACCTCGACGGGGTATTCCACGCGTTCCAGGCGGCGGCGAAGCACATGACCGACCGCGCCAATGCCGGCGATCCCTTCGGCCGCCTGGTCGCCACCTCGAGCCTCGCCTCGATCTTCGGCACCGCCCGCAACGAGCACTATGCCGCGACCAAGGCCGCCATCAACGCGCTGGTCCGCGCACTCGGCGTCGAACTCGCGCGCCATGGCGTCACCGCCAACGCGATCCTGCCCGGCTGGATCAAGAGCGACATGACCGCCGGCATCATGGCCAACGAGAAGTTCGTCGCCAACGTGATGCCGCGCATCCCGATGCGCCGCTTCGGCGAAGCCAGCGATTTCGGCGGCATCGCGGTCTATCTCATGAGCAAGGCCTCGTCCTATCACACCGCCGACACGTTCGTGATCGACGGCGGCTATACGGCGTTCTGACGTCACTGAGCACCCAACCCGGATGAAGCGCGGCACCATCCGGGATGACCACAACAAACAACCCGGATTTCGCTGCGCTTCGTCCGGGTTACAAACGCTGAGGGAACGGGCAAATGTTTTCACACGTGATGATCGGCACCAACGATTTGGACAAGGCCAAGGCGTTCTATGACAACCTGCTCGGCACGCTCGAGGTGCGGCCGGCCCGGGTCGACGGCCACCGCATCTTCTACATCACCAAGACCGGCGTGTTCTCGGTGTCGAAGCCGATCAACGGCGAGCCGGCGAGCGCCGCCAATGGCGGGACCATCGGCTTTGCCTGCAGTTCGCCGGCGCAGGTCGACGCCTGGCACGCGGCCGGTCTCGCCGGCGGCGGCAAGACCTGCGAGGATCCGCCCGGCGTGCGTGAAGGCGCGGCAGGCAAACTCTACCTCGCCTATCTGCGCGACCTCGACGGCAACAAGATCTGTGCGATGCACCGGATGCCGAACTGATCCAGCCACCACCGTCATGCCCCGCGAAAGCCGGGCATGACGGTGCGGAGCCTTGCTCCTTTTGAGATTACGATCTCCAAATATATTGGAATGTCCGCCTTCGCGAACGATCCCGGCACGGCCGGGCGAACGGACGACAGCGGTCAACCGACCTGAATATGGATCCCGCCGCGCGCGGTTTGCTCCACGACGGCATCGATGCCGTACACCTCTCGCAGCATCGGCGCCGTGATCACGTCCTGCGGACGGCCGTGCGCGAACAGGCGACCTTCGCTCAACACCATCACCTCGTCAGCCCAGGACGCGGCGGCCTGGAGGTCGTGCAGGACCATGATGACGATGGCGCCCTTGAGCGCCTCTTCGCGCACATTGCCGATCACCTGCTGCTGAAAGCGCAGGTCGAGCGCGCTGGTCGGCTCGTCCAGCAGCAGGAGCCGTGGCCCGCGAACCAGAGCCTGGGCGAGACTCGCAAGCTGCCGCTGGCCGCCGGAGAGCGTATCGAACGGCTGGAGCGCGAGCTCGAGGATGTTCAACCGTTCCAACGCTTCGAACGCGCGTTGCTGCCCGTCGCGCTCGTCCGACGGCGCATCGACGGGCGAGGCCCGCAGCGCCGCGATGACGGCCTCCACCACCGTGAGCGACAGCCGCTGCGGCGCGAACTGCGGCATGAAGGCGACCTTGCGGGCCCGCTCGGCGGCCGGAGCCTCCAACAGGTTTCGTCCGTCCAGGCGCGCGCTGCCGCTCGCCGGCAACAGACCCGCGAGTGCGCGCAGGAGCGTCGTCTTGCCCGCGCCATTCGGACCGACCAGCGCCGTGATGCGACCCTGGCCGATCGGCGGCAGCGACAGACCCGCCAGCACCTCGCGCCCGCGATAGCCTGCCCGAACGTTCTCGATCTCGAGCCCGGCCATGGTCACAATGTCCGGCGCCGGCTGAAGATCAGCGAGAAGAAGACCGGCAGCCCGACCATGGCGGTCACGATCCCGATCGGAATCAGCACGCCCGGAATGATCGTCTTGGAAGCGACCGAGGCCAACGACATGATCGCCGCTCCGGTCAGGGCGCTCGCGGGCAGCAGCAGGCGATGATCCTCGCCGACCACGAGACGCGCGATATGCGGGGCCGCCAGTCCGACGAACCCAATCGTGCCGACAAAGGCGATCGCGGTCGACGTCATCAGGCTGACGCGCAGGAGCGACATCAGCCGCAGCCGCGCGATGTTGATGCCGAGGCTCCGGGCGCGATCCTCGCCGAGCCGAAGTGCCATCATCGGCCACGCCGCGCGCTGCGCAAACGGAAGGGTGACGAGAAGCGCGACAGCGAGCACGCGCACCTTGTCCCAACTCGCGCGCGACAGGCTGCCCATGGTCCAGAACACCAATTGCTGGAGCGCCTGCTGGCTCGCCAGAAACTGCGTCAGCGCGACCAGCGCATTGAAGGTGAAGAACAATGCGATGCCGCACAGCACGAGGATGTCGGTTCCCGCGCCGCGCCAGCGCACGACGGCTTGCAGGACGAGCACGACGATCGTGGCAAACACGAAGGCATTGGCCGAGACCAGCCACGTCAGCGGGACGCCGGGAATGCCGATGCCGAGCACGATTGCGAGCGCCGCGCCGAACGAAGCCGAGGACGACACTCCCAAGGTGAACGGACTTGCCAGCGGATTGTCGAGGATCGTCTGCATCTCCGCGCCCGCGGTTGCGAGTGCAAGACCGACCAGCACGGCGAGCACCGCCTGCGGCAGGCGGACCTCCCAGAGGATCGCGGCGTCCGATACCGAGAGCGAGTCTGGCCGCAATACCCCGCCGATCACGCCGGTGAGCCCAAGCCGCGACGGCCCGATGCCGAGATCGGCGATGAAAGCCGTGATCGCGATCAGCACCAGCAGGACGAGCCAGCCGAGCCGGCGCCGCACCAGCGCGCGATACGCTCCGGCTGCGCTTGCCAGCAGATCGGGCGACACGCCCCCCTGCCCCGGCCCCGCGTTCGGCGAAACCGTCCTCATTTCAGATCGATCCAGTAGACACCTTGCAACGGGACGGCGAGGAAGCGCGCATTGAGCTCCGCGATCGTCGCATCCGGATCGATATCGCGGCCGCCTGCCGGATCAATCCACCGCGCCAGCGCCTCCGCCGCGACGACGTTCAGCGGGGTCGAGATGATGTTGTGGAACAGCCCGTGGACGCGTCCGTTGCGGACCGCGCTGAGGCCGGCAAAGCCGGGCCGCGCCACCACCGCAGCGAGGCGCTCGCGAATGGTCGGAGCATCGAAACCGGGGCCGATCACCAGGCCGCCCGACGCCTTCAGATGCGCGCCGCCCGTGCCGATATAGACCTCGGGATTGGACGAAATGACGTATTCGAGGCTGAGCTGCGCCGTTGGGCCGGGCGCGACCGCGGCCGAGATGCTGTCGCCACCGGCAAAGGCGATGAAGCGCCCGATATTGCCCGCGCCGGGCGCGTGGCAACAATCGGCGATTCCAGCATGCGTCTCCAGCAACACGCGCGGACGAGGTCCACTCGCGCTGGCAACGCGGGCCGCAATGCGGTTCATGTGCTGCTCGTAGAATTCTGCGAACTCGTCTGCCCTTTTGTCACGCCCGATCACCCGGCCGAGGATGCGCACGCTCGCCACCGTGTGCTCGAAGGGAGCGACGAAGAAATCGGTGAACACGACGGGGATGCCCGCGGCCTCGAGCTGCCGCGCCACATCATTGGCGCGCCCGCCCGGCGCGAAGCTGACGCCGAGCACGGCGACGTCGGGCTTGATCTCGATGGCGCGTTCGACCGGGAACGTGCCGTCGCTGCCGACGCCGAGTACCGGGACCTGATCGATCTCCGGAAATCTCTGCCTGTATTGGGCGTAGCTTTCGCTGTCGTTGCGACGGAAATCGCCGAGCCATGCCGAGAGGAAATCGACCGGCCTGGGATCGAGCAGCGACAGCGCGATGATCTGCCGACCTTCCGCGAGCAGCACGCGCTTGGCGACGTGCGGTAGTGTAACGGTGCGCCCCGTGATGTCGGTCACGACAACGGGCTCATCCGCTGCGGCCGGAGAAGCGGCTAGCGCCAGATATGCGGCCAGAAGCGCGGCGAGGATGAAGGTCAGAAGGCGGCGCATCGATTCACTTTGGTGGTAGCGCGAAACGGAGCGCGAGGCTGATGGCGGAGGGAACCACCGAGGCGTGGTTCTCGTCGTCGAACATGCGGAACGACACGTCAAGCGTCTCCGCCGCCTGCGACAGAGCGGCCGAGAATTCCCGGGCATTGTCCACCATCCGGTTCCGCCTGATCCACGATCCATAATCGTCGGCATCGCTGTCGCCCGACATGGCGCCCTGCTCGAGGCTGCCGACGGTCACGAGCACGCGGCGGCGGGCCACGTCCGGCGCTGCAAAACTCGCCAGACGTTCCTTGAGATCGTCAGGTGCAAACCAGATCGAGGGACTGGCGGCAACGTAGCTTCGGACCAGCCGCGGACGGGTCAGGAGGGCGTAGAGTGCAAACAGGCCGCCGAAGGAGTGACCGAACAGCGCGGTCCGGTCGGGATCGATGGCGAATTCACGCGCGATGAAGGGAGACAATTCGCGCTCGATGAAATCGAGGAACAGATCCGCGCCGCCGGTTTCGTCCCATGCGCGGTTGCCCGGGCGCTGCGCCAGCCGGCCGGCGGCGACGGGCGGCGTATAATCGTAGGTGCGCCGCCCGGCATCGATCCAGTGCGAGGTCGGATAGCCTATCCCGACGATGACCGACGGCGCCACGCCGGTCCGCTCCGCCCGGCGCGACTGGAGCGCGAGGGCGGCGGCAGCGATCGGAAACGTGCCGTTGCCGTCCAGCAGATAAAGCACCGGCATCGGCTCGCGCGGCCGCGGCTCCGGCTGCCAGACGAAGATCCGATAGTCGCGCCCGGCGCTCGAGCGCATGTCGCGCACCGACGCGCCGGGCAGCACGTCATCAGACATTGTTGGCTTGTCGCTCCCTACCACTGGTATCGGATCGTGCCCATCGTCGAACGGCCATTGCCATAGAAGCACTGGGTCGCGGACGCGCAGGCCGACACGTAGGTCTTGTCGAACAAGTTGGTGACGTTGAGTGCCAGCTTCCAGCCCTTCAATTGCGGCGACAAGCCAAAGAGGTCGTAGTGCAGCATGGCGTCGGCAAGGACGTAGGCCGGCACGATCATCGCCATCGAGTTGATGTTGTCGCCGAAGGATTCGCCGACATAGCGAACGCCGCCGCCGAAGCCAAAGCCCGTCATGCGACCGCTCTGGATGGTATAGTCGGCCCACAGCGACGCGGTGTTCGCGGGCGCACCGACCGGCGTCTTGCCCTGGATCGAGATGCCACTGACGACCTGCGTGCTCTTGGTGATCTCGATGTCGTTATGGGCGACCGCGGCGATGATGTCGAGGCCCGGGATCGGGGTCAGCTTGGCGCTGAACTCGACGCCCTTGGAGCGCACCTGCCCCTGCTGAATCTGGCAGCTGGTGCCGGACTGGGTGCAGAGCGGATAGTTGGCATAGAGATGCGCCGTATCCATCGTCAGCACGTTGTTCTGCGTGATGTCGTAGAGCGACAGCATGAAGAAGCCGTTGAATCCGTTAGGTTGATATTTGACGCCGGCCTCGTACTGCTGGCCGGTCGTCGGCGCGAAGGCCGCGCCGGTGTAGTCGGTGCCGATGGTCGGCTCGAACGAGGTCGAATAGCTGACATAGGGCGCAAGGCCGTTGTCGAACAGATAGGTCAGGCCGGTCCGCCAGGTCGTCGCGGAGTCCGACGGATGGCTGCGGTTGGTGTAGACGCCGGTTGCGATCGTGCGCGTGTCCGACGTCGCGCTGGCCCAGTCATTGCGAACGCCGATCACCGCGGCAAGCTTGCCGAGCTTGATCTGGTCCTGGAGATAGACGCCGGTCTGGCTGCGATCCTGCAGCGTCTGCGTGGTCACTGCCGGCGCGGCGATCGTGCCGTAGTTGGGGTTGAGGTAGTTGACGTAGGCCGTCGTGCCGTTGCCGAAGGTGGCATCCGCGGTGGTCTTCTGGAAATCGACGCCCATCAGCACGGTATGCTGAAGCCAACCGGTGGCGAACTTCGCCTCGGCCTGGTTGTCGATCGAGCCGGCCTTGAGCGTCTCGATGTAGTGCGTGCTCGTACGGCCGATGCAGAGATTGGTCGTGGTGCCCGCGCCGCAGGTCGAGCCGGCACCGAAACCGGTCACCGAGAGCGCCTTGAAGTCGCTCGAGACGGTCATGTAGCGGAGGTTTTGGCGAACCGTCCAGGTTTCGTCGAAACGATGCTCGAACTCGTAGGCGATGGAGTCCTGCGTGCGATCGTAGCTGTTGTAGTTCGGGTGGCCCGCGAAGAAGTTGCGCGGGATCTGCCCGTTCGGATTGACCTGGAGCGTGCCGAGCGCCGGCAGCCAGTTCGGCTGGTAGCTGGAGGGATCGCGGTCGTGCACGGCGCGCACGGTGAAGGTGGTGTCGATCGTCGGACGCCACGTGATCATCGGCGCGATCAATTCGCGTTCGGTCGTGGTGTAGTTGACGTCGGTGTCGGCCTTGCGTCCGAGCCCGATCAACCGGTAGAGCAGCTGGCCGTCCTGGGTGATGGGACCGCTGACGTCGAAGCCGCCCTCGATGCGGTTGTGATCGCCGAAGCGGGTGAGCACTTCACCCTGCGGCGTCGCCGACGGGCTCTTGCTGATCAGATTGACCATGCCGCCGAGATTGTTCTGGCCGTAGAGCACCGAGGCCGGCCCGCGCAGGATCTCGACGCGCTCGAGCAGGAAGGGGTCTATCGATGGCATCGCATAGGAGACGCCACGCGGCACCCGAAGGCCGTCCCAGAAATGCAGATAGTTGGCGTTGGCGCCGAAGCCACCGAAGCCGCGGATGAAGACGTTGTCGAAACGGTCGCCGACGCGGGTCTCCGCCACGACGCCGGGCTCGTAGCGCAAGGCTTCGGCGACCGATCGCGCGCCCTGCGCGGTCATCTGCTCGCGGGTCACCACCGTGATCGACTGCGGCGTCTCGAGGATCGGCGTATCGGTCTTCGAGCCGGTGCCGGTGCGATGGGCGACGATGCCGCGCACCGGACCGCGCGCGGTCTCTCTCGGCGCGGCCGGTGCGGCAACCGGCTTCGGCTGGGTTGAAGCAGCTGCCCGCGGCGCCGCAGGCGTTGCGCGCACCGCACGGCGCGGCGTCCTCGGCACCGGATTTTCGACGACGACGGGCGGCAGGCTTGCCCCATTGGTCGATTGCGCGTGAGCAACATGTGCCGCATCCGGCAACTGGCCCGCGACAACGAGTGCCGAGGCGTAGAGCATCCATCTACCGCGAGAAATCTTCATCATCCCCAAAGTCCGCTATTCGACGCGGCACCCCGCGCCGCACGAGGTCCGGTGTTGCACGGCAGGGAAAACGGACCTAGGGGCGGACTTTCGTTCGCCGGACTCTCGCTTTCGTTCAAAGTTAGGAGACCTAAAAAGTGGGACAGGATGTCGCAAATCCCGTCGTCAACGCAGGCTGCTCGGCGAGACACCGAAGCGCTTGCGGAAGATGGTGGCGAAATGGGCGGCGCCATAGCCGACGTGGAAGGCCGCTTCCGACACGCTCATCTCGCCGGTCGAGATCAGCTTGTAGGCCTGCTCCAGCCTGTACTCCTGCAGGAAGCCGAACACGCTCGCGCCATAGACCTGGCGAAAGCCGGCGGAGAGTTTTCGCACGTTCAGCCCGACCTGCTGCGCCAGCGCATCAAGGCTCGGCGGCTCGCGCATGGAGGTGGCGAGCAGATCGCGCGCCTTGCGAATGCGCTCGACGTCGCGCGTGGCGAGCCTGTTGTCGCCACTGCTCGCTTCGGCTGTGCAGGACGAGATCGCGAGCGCAACGAGCTGCATGGCCTTCCCGCACAAATAAAGCTCGCGCTCGGGGCCGCGGATCGGACAGTTGGTAATTTGAGACACCAGCGCCTGCAGTTCGCGACCGGCCGGACAGGAGGCGAGCTGCGCACCGCTGGCTCCCTTGCTGTCGATCGCCTCGAAGGAGCGATCGAGCGCGTCCGTCATTCCGGCGCCGAGCACGCTGTCGTTCATCTGCACGATCAGGTAGCGGATCGGGACGTTGGCGGCGAAGACCTGGTCGCGCTCGGCCTCGGCCGAGCTGCGGATCAGCAGCACGGCCGGCCCGCACACCTCGCGCTCGCGGCCGCCGCCGACGCTGATTTGAAGACGGCCGCTGAGCAGCACCACCGTTTTGATGCCCGCGGGGAGCGCCGCATTGACCCGTTTGGGCTCATCGAAGCGGTTGATTCCGGCGGACAGGATCATCGCACCGGCGAGCATCTGGAGCCGCTCATTCCCGCGGTCCGCCTCCCCCGCCATCGTCCGTGTCGTCACCCGTCTCCGTCCGTCAAAACCTTGTCATGTCCTTCTACGGAGACGGGACCGCGCATGAAAGCACCGCAAACTAAAATCGCTCCAAACTGGGACGCTTCGCTGAGGCCGCCGATACCACATGCAAGGCACCCGCCGGCGGCCTGAGACCTGCCGTCACGTGGAAAATCAATGAGATGAGCGCCGCTTGCACGCGGACCCGCCCACGGCGCGCCTTGTCAGCAGGGCTCAGGCGATTAGAGTGCCCCCAACCAGGCGTCAGGCGAACCTCTCGATCACGGCAGAGGTGCGGTCGCAGCGAAACGGGAGGAACAACAATGAAACATACCTACATACCCCGCACCACCAACTACACCCTCAATCCCGGCGACGAGCTCAACGACTTGCGGATGTCGGAACAGGTCCGGCCGCTCTACGACCACGTCAAGAAGTTCATCCGCGACACCGTCGAACCGATGTCGATCGAATTCGCCAAGGCCGGAGAAGGCAAGGAAGACCGCTGGAGCTTCACGCCGAAGCAGCTCGAGGTGCTGGAAGTCGCCAAGAACAAGGCCAAGAAGGAAGGCCTGTGGAACTTCTTCCTGCCCGATGACGAGACCGGCCAGGGCCTGAAGAACCTCGACTACGCCTATATCGCAGCCGAGCTCGGCAAGAGCCCGCTGGCCTCGGAGACCATGAACTGCTCGGCGCCCGACACCGGCAACATGGAGGTGCTGGAGCGTGTCGGCACCAAGGAGCAGAAGGAAAAGTGGCTGAAGCCGCTGCTCAACGGCGAAATCCGCTCCGCCTATGTCATGACCGAGCCGAACGTCGCCTCTTCCGACGCCAAGAACATCTCGACCACGGCCAAGCTGGTCGGCGACGAATGGGTCATCAACGGCGAGAAATATTACATCTCGGGCCTCGGCGATCCCCGCTGCAAGATCCTCATCGTGATGGTGAAGACCAATCCGGATGCCGCGCCGAGCAAGCAGCAGTCGCAGATCCTGGTGCCGCGCGACACCCCCGGCGTCGAGGTGCTCGGTCCGATGCACGTGTTCGGCCAGGACCACGCTCCGCGCGGCCACATGCACATGCGCTTCAACAATGTGCGGGTGCCGAAGGAGAACATGCTGCTCGGCGAGGGCCGCGGCTTCGAGATCTCGCAGCTCCGCCTGGGCCCCGGCCGCATCCATCACTGCATGCGCACCATCGGCAAGGCCGAGAAGGCCCTCGACCTGATGGTGCAGCGTGGCCTCACCCGTGAAGCCTTCGGCAAGAAGATCGCCCATCTCGGCGGCAACATGCAGATCATCGCGCAGGCACGCTGCGAGATCGAGTCGATGCGGCTGATGGTCCTCAAGGCAGCGAAGGCGATGGACGTGCTCGGCAACAAGGAGGCCCGCGTCTGGGTCTCCATGGTCAAGGCCATGGTGCCGGAGCGCGCGTGCAGGATCATCGACCAGGCGATCCAGATCCATGGCGCCACCGGCATCTCGCACTGGACGCCGCTGGCCGAAATGTATCAGGACGTCCGCCACCTCCGCTTCGCCGACGGTCCGGACGAGGTGCACTGGATGGTCGTGGGACGGCACGAACTGAGCATGGCGTAAGCCCTATCTCCCCGCTTGCGGGGAGATAGCCTGGGCGAACGGGATCTCCGCGAGGACGGTGACAGCCGGACTCGCGGAGGCTTAGTTTCAACCGCGTCGCATCGTCGATGCGATCTGACCTCAACCCGCAAGCGGGACGAGGTGAAGAACGAGCGGCTTACGTCGCAGGCGCGATCTTGTCCTGCGTCTTGGTCTCGAAATCGGATGCGTCGTGACGCTCGTGCAGCTGGCTCGAGGGCTCACCGGAGACGCGGTTGACCATGCGGCCGCGCTGCACGGCCGGGCGCTTGGCGATCTGGTCGGTCCAGCGCTGTACGTTCTTGTAGTCCTGCACCGACAGGAATTCGCCGGCGCCATAGACCAGCCCCTTGGCGAGCGCGCCGTACCAGGGCCACACCGCGATGTCGGCGATGGTGTACTCGCTGCCCGCGAGGTACTCGTTGTCGGCGAGGCGACGGTCGAGCACGTCGAGCTGACGCTTGGTCTCCATCGCGAAACGATCGATGGCATATTCGATCTTGATCGGCGCGTAGGCATAGAAATGGCCGAAGCCGCCGCCGAGATAGGGCGCGCTTCCCATCTGCCAGAACAGCCAGGACATGGCTTCGGTGCGGGTCTTGATGTCCTTCGGCAGGAAGGCACCGAATTTCTCGGCGAGGTAGAACAGGATCGAGCCGGATTCGAACACCCGGATCGGCTCGGGACCGGAGCGGTCCATCAGCGCCGGAATCTTGGAGTTCGGGTTGATGTCGACAAAACCGCTGCCGAACTGGTCGCCGTTGCCGATTTTGATCAGCCAGGCATCGTATTCGGCCCCCTTGTGACCGAGCGCCAGAAGCTCTTCCAGCATCACCGTGACCTTCACGCCGTTCGGCGTCGCCAGCGAATAGAGCTGGAGCGGATGACGGCCGACGGGCAGCTCCTTGTCCTGGGTGGGACCGGCGATCGGGCGATTGATGCTGGCGAACTGCCCGCCATTCTCCTTGTTCCAGGTCCAGACTTTGGGCGGCACGTAGGTTGTATCGGTCATGCGGAGGCTCCGGCGGAAAGATGCGTCTGCATTAATTAGCCCGCCGATGGCCGATGGCAAGCCCTGCCGGCCCTGCGTCCGGCGCGGGCCTCATTCAGCCGTCATGCAACCGAGCCCGTCGCCAGACTGCGGGGGCGCGTTTCGGCCGCCATCACGAAACCTTCGTACCCTTTCGCCGCGACCTCGTCGCAGATTCGCCGGTAGACGCCGACGCCGCCGATATAGGGCATGAAGATGCGCGGCTTGCCGGGGATGTTGGCGCCCATGTACCAGGAGTTGGCCTGCGGATAGAGCGTGCCGTGGGCGACCTCGTTGACATGGGCGACCCACTTCTCCTCGGCGTCCCTGCCCGCCTCCATCGTGGCAAGCCCATCCTTGCGCATGTGGACGAGGCAATCCGCGATCCAATCGACATGCTGCTCGATCGACACGATCATGTTCGACAGCACCGACGGACTGCCGGGGCCGGTGATGATGAACAGATTCGGGAAGCCCGCGCTCATCAGGCCGAGATAGGTCTTCGCGCCCTCCGCCCATTTCTGGTTCAGCGTCTGCCCGCCGCGTCCGTGGATGTCGATCTTCGCAACCGATCCCGTCATGGCATCGAAGCCGGTCGCCATCACGAGGGCGTCGACTTCGTGGTCGTGACCTGCAACACGGACCGCATTCGCCGTGATCTCCTGAATCGGGTTGGCCTTGATATCGACCAACGACACGTTCGGC
Source organism: Bradyrhizobium sp. (assembly GCF_047605465.1). Lineage (GTDB taxonomy): Bacteria > Pseudomonadota > Alphaproteobacteria > Rhizobiales > Xanthobacteraceae > Bradyrhizobium. The sequence continues at coordinate 142,439 of NZ_JASGFS010000004.1, forward strand.
CGGTTGAACGTCGCGAAATAATCAGTGTCGATACAGATGCGCTTGGTGCCGATCGGGTGGCTGTTGGGCTGAAGCAGTTCGGCGGTCTTCGGATTCTTCACGATCTCCGCGATCTTGCCGCGGACAAAATCAGCGGCCGTATCGTTCGCGGCCCGGTCCAGGCCGAGATTGTTGTAGACATACATGAACGTCAGCCCGCCGCGCTCCCAGCGCGAGGCATATTTGCCGTGCCGGACATCGTCGCCGTCATCGAGCGCACCGCGATCAGGCTGTTCGGCGTAGATGCCGTTGCGTGCGACTTCGCGCGCAAAGCGGCGGATCTCCGGATATTTCTTGCGGAACGTCGCGCGTTCCTCGTTGGTCAGCGCCGCATTGCGAGCCGGAATCGAGAAGTTCGCGGTGCGCTGGAAGACGGTGAGATGCCTGGCCTGCTCGGCAATGATCGGCGCCGACTGAATGCCGGACGAGCCGGTCCCGATCAGGCCGACGCGCAGGCCCGTGAAATCGACGTCCTCGTGCGGCCAGTTGCCGGTGTGGTAGACGGGGCCTTCGAAGGTCTCGAGGCCCTTGATATCGGGCTTGCGCGCGTTCGAGAGACATCCGGTGGCAAGCACGACGAATTGCGCCTGAACCGTCTTGCCGTCCGAGGTCGTGACGAACCACCTGTTCGCGCGCTCATCGAACACGGCGCGTTCGACGCGGGTATCGAACTGGATGTCGCGGCGCAGGTCGAAGCGGTCGGCGACGTGGTTGGCGTATTTCAGGATTTCCGGCTGCGGCGCGTAGTGCTCGCTCCAGTCCCATTCCTGCTGAAGCTCTTCCGAGAACGAGTAGGAATATTGCATGCTCTCGACATCGCAGCGCGCACCGGGATAGCGGTTCCAGTACCAGGTGCCACCGACGCCGCCGCCCTGCTCGTACACCCGCGCCGAAAAACCGAGCCCGCGCAGCCGATGCAGCATGTACATGCCGGCAAAGCCTGCGCCGACGACGACCACATCATAGCCGTCCGTGGCTTGAGCCGGACTCGATTCTGCTGGCGACATCGGTTGGCGCTCCCTGATCGTTTTCTGTTGTTGTGGCCAGCATTCTCTGACATCGGCGAAAGCGCAAGAGGCTAATCGGTAGCGCCTCTCCCGCTTATTTTGCACGACGGAATAGCTCGGCGCGTGACGCGACGCCTGCACGCAAGATGCGCGCGGCAATCCGGCGTGGCATCGTCAATGACGATGGGCTAGCGTCGTCGCGGAGGCCGCCGGGAGAGAACCATGAAATCGCCGATCTGCGACATGCTGGGAATCGAGTTCCCATTGCTCGCCTTCAGCCATTGCCGCGACGTGGTCGCGGCTGTGAGCCGTGCCGGCGGCTTCGGCGTGCTCGGCGCGACCGTGCACACGCCGGAAACGATCGAACAGGAGTTGAGCTGGATCGACGATCATGTCGACGGCAAGCCCTATGGCGTCGACGTGCTGATACCCGAAAACATGTCGACAGCGGGCGAGACGGACGTCACCTGGAACAGCCTCGAAGCGAGGGTGCCGCAGGCGCACCGCGACTACACGCGCGATCTGCTCAAGAAGCACGGCATCGAGCTCACGACGACGTACGTGGCCGACGATCGTCCGCAGCCGTTCGACGCCAGGACCGCGCTGGAGCTGCTGGAAGTCTCGTTCCGTCATCCGATCCGGCTGATCGCGAACGCGCTGGGCGTGCCGCCGAAGGCGATGATCGAGATGGGCAAGAAGCACGGCGTGCCGGTCGCGGCGCTCGTCGGCGCCAAGGAGCATGCGCTGCGTCAGGTCGCGGCCGGTGTCGACATCCTGGTCGTGCAGGGCACGGAAGCCGGCGGTCATTGCGGCGAGGTCTCGACCATGGTTCTGGTGCCGGAGGTGATCAAGGCGATCAAGCCGATCCGCGACGTGCCCGTTCTGGCGGCGGGCGGCATCATGACGGGACGGCAAATGGCCGCGTGCATGGCGATGGGCGCGGCCGGGGCCTGGACCGGCTCCGTATGGCTCGCAACGGTGGAAGCCGAAACCACCGAGATCTTCCGCGAGAAGATGATCGCGGCGTCATCGCGCGACGCGGTGCGGTCGAAGGGACGCACGGGCAAGCCGGCGCGGCAATTGCGCTCGGTCTGGACCGATGCATGGGATCGTGCGCCGGATAGTCCCGGCGCACTGCCGATGCCGCTCCAGAGCATCATCAGCCGCGATGCCTTCAACGCGATCGACCGCGCTGCCGCTGCCGGCAACGCCCGGGCACGCGATCTCGTCAGCTACTTCGTCGGCCAGGGCGTCGGGCTGATCGACAGCGTGAAGTCGGCAGGCGCCGTGGTGCAGGAATTCAAGGAAGAGTTCGCGGAAGCCGTCGAGCATATGAACGCGCTCGTGGCGGAATGAAATGGTGTAGACCGCATGGCGAGGAGGCGCGTAGCGCCGTCTCGAACCATGAGAGCCCGGCCGTCCCTGCGGCCATCCCTCGAGACGACCGCTTCGCGGTCTCCTCAGGATGAAGACTTTCGACTGTTGAGATCATGAAGAAGCAAGACCAATGACCGTTTCCGAAGACTGCATCCCCGTCATCGTCGGCGTCGGCGAGATCACCGACCGCCCGAAGGAGATCGCAGAGGGCCTCGAGCCGCTCGATCTGCTCGAACAGGCGCTGCAGCGTGCCGAGCAGGATGCCGGCGCGAAACTGCTCGGCGAGGTGCAGTCGCTCGACGTCGTCAACTTCCTGAGCTGGCGCTATCGCGATCCCGAGAAGCAGCTGGCGCAGCGGCTCAGCGTACAGCCGGCGCACTGCTATTACGGGCCGGTCGGTGGCGAGAGTCCGATCCGCTACATCCACGAGGCCGCCAAGCGCATCGCGCGCGGCGAATGCACTGTCGCTGCGATCTGCGGCGCCGAGGCGCAGTCGACCGCGACCAAGGCCGAGCGCGCCGGTGTCAAGCTGCCGTGGACGCCGTTCGCCCATGATGTCGAGGAGCCCAAGCGCGGCGCCGCATTCCAGAAGCCGCTGGCGGTGAAGCTCGGCGTATTCCGCCCCGTCACGGTCTATCCATTCTACGAGGCGGCCTCCTCCGCGTACTGGAAGCAAACGCCGCGCGAGGCCATGGCGGAGTCGGGCACATTGTGGTCGCGCTATTCGGAAGCGGCCGCGCGAAATCCCAATGCCTGGCTGAAGCGGCGCTTCACGCCGGAGGAGATCACGACGCCGACGGCGGACAACCGCCTGATCGCATGGCCCTACAACAAGCTCATGGTGGCCAATCCCAGCGTCAACATGGGCGGCGCGCTGCTGCTCACCAGCCTCGCCAAGGCGCGCGCGGCCGGCATCGCGGAGGACAAGCTGGTTTACCCGCTCGGCGGAGCCTCTGCGGAGGAGCCGCGCGACTATCTGCTCCGCGACCAGTTTCACGAAAGCCATCCGCAGAACGCCGTCCTGAAAGCGGTGATGGATCTTGCCGGCGGCGACGGCAGAAAGTTCGACGCGATCGAGCTCTATAGCTGCTTTCCCTGCGTGCCCAAGATGGCACGGCGAACGCTGGGCCTCAGTACCGACGTGCAGCCGACCGTTACGGGCGGCCTCACCTTCTTCGGCGCGCCGCTCAACACCTACATGACGCATGCGGCCTGCGCGATGGTGCGGCGCGTGCGCGACGGCGCAAGCCTCGGACTGCTCTATGGCCAGGGCGGCTTCGTCACCAAGCATCACGCGCTGGTCGTGTCGAAGGCGGCGCCGCGCGAGGCGCTGGCGCAGGAGACCAGCGTGCAGGCCGAGGCCGACCGCAACAAGCGCGCGGTGCCGGACTTCGTCACCGAAGCCTCCGGGAAGGGCAAGGTCGAGAGCTTCACCGTCCTCTACGGACGAGGCGGCGACGTCGAGCATGGCGTCGTGATGCTGCGTACGCAGGACGACCGGCGCACGCTGGCGCGCATCCCGGCCGGCGATACGGCAACGCTGGCACACCTGCTCAACCTGGATCGCACGCCGGTCGGCTCGCTCGGCGATATCACGATGGCCGCCGACGGCGTTCCGGAGTGGCGGGTCGCCTGATCTCCCTCGCCCCGCAACGGAGCGAGGTGAGAAGCCCTAGCTTCTTGGAGCCTGCTTCTCCGAAGCCGTGGCCGGCTTGGCGCCGGCACCCACGACGCGGACGGCGTCACCGTCGGAGAGACCATCCGGCGGGGCCGTGATGATGCGGTCATCGGGCGCAATGCCCGAGGCGAGTTCGATCTCGCGGCCGAGGTCGCGCCCGATCGTCACGGTCTTGAACAGCACCTTGTCGTCGGGACCGACGGTCGCAACGCGCAGACCACTGCCGTTGAAGATGAGGGCACTGGCGGGGATGCTGAGCGGGGCGGAATCGCGCTGGAGATTCAGCTTCACGCTGGCATAGCCGCCCGGCATCAGCTCGCCCTTCGAATTGTCCAGCCCGAGCTGCATGCGGGTGGTGCCCGAGGCGACGTCGACGGCCTGCGAGGAGGCCTCCACCGTGGCCTGGAAGGCCCTGTTCGGATATTCCGGCAACGTGATCGTGGCCTTGGCGCCCATCTTGATCGCCGGCACGTAGTTCTGGGGCACGTTGACGTAGACGCGGAGCTTGGTGATGTCCGAGATCACGAACATCGCCGGGCCCGAACCACCGCCGGCATTGATAAGCGCGCCGACGTCGGTATCGCGCGCGGTGACGACGCCGTCGAACGGCGCGGTGATCTTCTTGTAGCCGGCCAGCGCTTCCAGCCGCTCGACATTGGCCTGTCCCGAATGGACGGCGGCGTTCTTGTTGGAGAGGTCGGCAGTGCGCTCGTCGATCTCCTGCGCGGAGACGAAATTGGACGCGACCAGCGTCTTGCGCCGGTTCAGCGTGGCTTCCGACAACCTGGCGCTGGCCTGCTGGCTGGCGAGGTCGGCGCGGGCCTGAAGGAGTTGCTGGTCGAGATCGGGCGCCTCGATCTCCGCGATCACCTGGCCAGCCTTGACCCGGGCGCCGATGTCGGCGCTCCAGCCTTTGAGATAGCCGGAGACGCGGGCGAAGATCGGGGCGCGGTAGTAGGCCTCGAGGCGGCCCGGCAGGTCGATGGTGGAATTGAGTGCCTTCGCGTTGGGCAGGGCCACCGCGACGCTGGGAACGGCCTGATCGTCGGTCCATTGCTTCAGCTTGGAGCCCTGCTCTTCGCGAGCCCGGATCCCGGTGCCCACGACGAGGCCTGCCGCAATCAGCGCCACCACGCCGAAAATTCCCAGTTTCCGGTGCGAAACCGGGGAGCGGGGTTCAGTGGGCGACATGCGGGGTCTCCAAGGGGGCGGCGACTTTGGCGCCTTGTTTCTTGTGTACCATACTGAACACCACGGGAACAAACATCAGTGTGGCGAAAGTTGCAAAGATCAGGCCGCCGATCACGGCCCGGCCGAGCGGGGCGTTCTGCTCGCCCCCCTCTCCCAGCCCCAGGGCCATCGGCGCCATGCCGATGATCATGGCCAGCGCGGTCATGAGCACCGGACGGAACCGGACGAAGCCGGCTTCGAGCGCGGCGGCGACGGGGTCTCCGAGCTCCTCGTAGCGTTCGCGGGCAAAGGAGATCACCAGCACGCTGTTGGCGGTGGCGACGCCCATGCACATGATGGCGCCGGTGAGCGCCGGCACGGACAGCGTTGTCTGTGTCGTGAACAGCATCCAGACGATGCCGGCGAGCGCGGCCGGCAGCGCCGTGATGATCACGAACGGGTCGGACCAGGACTGGAAGTTCACGACGATCAGGAAGTAGATCAGCACGACCGCGCCGAGCAGGCCGAACAGCAGGCCCGTGAAGGCGCTGTTCATGGTCTGCACCTGGCCGAGCAGCGCCACCGAAGAACCTTTCGGCACCTCCTTGGCGGTGTCGGCGATGACCTGCCGGATGTCCGTCGAGACCGCGCCGAGGTCGCGGCCCGAGGTCGTGGCGAAAATCTGGACCAGGGTCTGGATGTCGTATTGCGACACGACCGCGCTCGAGGTCGAGCGCTTGATGTCGGCGATGCCGCCGAGGATCGGCGATTGCGAGTTGCCCGCGGCCGTGATCGGCAGCGTCTGCAGCGCGCTCAGCGAGTCGATCTGGTATTGCGGCGTCTGCATCACGATCGAGTAGGACACGCCGTTGTCCGGATTGAGGTAGTAGGTCGGCGCGACCTGCGAGGAGCCGGCGAGATTGACGACGAGGCTGTTGGTGACGTCGCGCTCGGTCAGGCCGACATATTGCGCGCGCGTGCGGTCGACGTCGATGTTGAAGGTCGGATTGTTGGGCGACTGCTGGATGCGCGCATCCGCGATGCCCGGGATGCGGCGAATCCTGGCAAGCAGCTTGTTGGCGTAAGCGAAGTTGGCCTCGAGATTGTTGCCGCGGATCTGCAGGTCGATCGGTGCCGGCGCGCCGAAGTTCAGGATCTGGCTGACGATGTCGGCCGGCAGGAAGGCGAAGCTGACGCCGGGGAACAACCGCGGCAATTGCTCGCGCAGCACGCGGACATGCTCCTCGGTCGGCTTGTGGCCTTCCTTCAGCTTGATCTGGATGTCGCCGTCTTGCGGGCCGATCACGCCGGTGTTGTTGTAGGTCATGTTGATGCCGGAGATCGGCATACCGATGTTGTCGGTCATGGTCTCGATCTCGCCGGGGATCAGCTTGCGCACCACTTTCTGCACGTCGGCGAGCTGGTTGGCGGTCTCTTCCACGCGGGTCCCGACCTGGGTGCGGACGTGCATCAGGATGTTGCCCGCATCGACCGCGGGAAAGAAGTTGCGCCCGAGGAACGGCACCAGCGCGAAGGACGCGCCGACGACGCAGAGGAAGCCGATCACGAATACCGCGCGATGTGCCAGCGCAAGGCCCAGCAAGCCGCGATACCCGCTGCGAATGCGCTCGAACCGTGCCTCGAAGCCGCGCTGGAACCAGACCAGCGGATTGCGCGACTTCGGCGGCTCGCCCTCGTGATGAACGTGCGCGTGCAGCAGATAATTCGCCATGGTCGGCACCAGCGTGCGCGACAGGATGAACGACCACATCATCGCGAACATCACCGCCTCGGCCATCGGCACGAACAGGAAGCGCGCGACGCCGGTGAGGAAGAACATCGGCACGAACACGATGCAGATACAGAGCAGCGACACGAAGGCCGGAGTCACGATCTGGTTTGCGCCGTCGAGAATGGATTGCTCGACCGGTTTGCCCTGCTCCAGATGATAGTTGATGTTCTCGATCGTCACCGTCGCGTCGTCGACGAGGATGCCGACCGCGAGCGCAAGTCCGCCGAGCGTCATGATGTTCAGCGTCTCGCCGATCGCCGACAGCATGATGATGGCGCCGAGCACCGACAGCGGAATCGAGACCGCGATGATGACCGTGGAGCGCCAGCTTCCCAGGAACAGGAGGATCATGACGCTGGTGAGCAGCGCCGCGATAACGCCCTCGAAGGCCACGCCCTCGATGGCGCCGCGCACGAACACCGACTGGTCGCCGATGAAGCCGATCTTCAGCGCGTCCGGCATCTGGTCCTTGACGTCGATCACCTTCTGCTTGATGCCCGCGATAATATCGAGCGTCGATGTCGCGCCCGCCTTCAGCACCATCATCAGCACCGAGCGGTTGCCGTCGACATGGACGATGTTGGTCTGCGGCGGATTGCCGTCACGCACGGTCGCGACGTCACGCACATACACCATCGCGCCGTTGACGGTCTTGATCGGCAGATTGCCGAGTTCCTCGATCTTGAGCGGCGAGTTGTTGAGCTGGATGTTGTATTCGAACTTGCCGATCTTCTGTGTGCCGACCGGCGTGATCAGGTTCTGCGCCGCGAGCGCGTTGGCGACGTCCTGGCCGGACAGGCCGCGGGCCTGCAGCGCGGTGGGATCGAGGTCGATCTGGATCTGACGCTGCTTGCCGCCGAATGGATACGGGATGGCCGCGCCCGGCACGGTGACGAGCGGCGTGCGGAGCTGGTTGACGCCGATGTCGGCGAGGTTCTGCTCGGTGAGGCCCTCGCCCGACAGCGCCACCTGGATGATCGGCACGGTCGAGGCGGAGTAGTTCAGGATCAAAGGCGGTGTGGCGCCGGGCGGCAACTGCTTCAGCAGCGTCTGCGAGATCGCGGTGACCTGCGCATTGGCGGTGCGGATGTCGACGGTCGGCTGGAAGAAGATCTTGACGATGCCGAAGCCGTTATAGGAGTTGGCGACGATGTGCTCGATGTCGTTGACCGTGGTGGTCAGCGAACGCTGGAATGGCGAGGTGATACGGCCCGACATCTGGTCCGGCGGCAGGCCGGTGTACTGCCACACGACGCCGATCACGGGGATGCGGATCTCCGGAAAGATGTCGGTCGGCGTCCGCAGCGCAGCGAGCGGTCCGATGATCAGAAGCAGAAGTGCGAGCACGACAAACGTGTAGGGTCGGCTCAGGGCAATGCGGACCAGAGCAATCATTCGCCAGGCAATTCCAAATCAGGGGACGGGGAACGCGCCCCCACGGGTTCCTCGGCTCATTTACCCGAACACCGCGGAAATGGCCAACGACAGCGCGTCACGTGCGGTCAATTCCCTGCTATCGCACCGCGGAATCGCATTCCAGATATGCAGCTTGCGCCCGAAAGATTACAGAAACGGCTTTTCCGCTCCGGAAGGCAGCCTTTAGTAGCACCGCGATCCGCATTGCCAACTTTTCCCGGCTCACGCGGCTCGGACCGAGCCGAGGAACTTGCCGACCTCGAGCCTGAGCCGGTTCGAATCGCGGGACAGCATCTGCGCCGCCGACAGCACCTGCGCAGACGCCGAACCGGTCTCGGACGCGCCGCGCTGCACGTCACCGACGTTGGACGAGACCTGCTGGGTCCCCCGGGCGGCCTGCTGCACGTTGCGGGCGATCTCCTGGGTCGCCGCGCCCTGCTCTTCCACGGCCGCCGCGATCGCCGAGGAGATCTCGGAGAGACGGGCAATGGTGCCGCTGATCTCGCCGATCGCGCTCACCGATTCCTGGGTTGCCGCCTGGATGCCGCCGATCTGCTGGCCGATCTCGCCGGTGGCCTTGGCGGTCTGCTCGGCCAGGGCCTTCACCTCGGAGGCCACCACCGCAAAGCCGCGGCCGGCCTCGCCCGCCCGTGCCGCCTCGATGGTCGCATTCAGCGCCAGCAAATTGGTCTGGCCGGCGATGGCATTGATGAGTTCGACCACGTCGCCGATCCGCGCTGCGGCCCGCGATAATTCGCTGACGCGTGCGGTGGTCGCCTCGGCCTGGCTGACGGCGTCGCCGGCCATCCGGGCCGAATCCTGCACCCGGCGGCCGATCTCACCCACCGAGGACGACATCTGCTCGGCGGCCGAGGCGACCGAATGGACGTTGGTGGAGGCTTCCTCGGACCCGGCCGCGACTACGGAGGCCAATTCCTGCGCGCGGCCTGCGGTCGAGGACAGCGTCGAGGCCGACGCCTCGAGCTGGGTCGCGGCCGACGAAACGGTCTCGACGATTTCTCCGATCGCAGCCTCGAAGGCATCGGCGAGCCTGGTCATCTCCGCCTTGCGCGTGTCCTCTGAACGGCGCTGCACGGCCTGCACTTCGTCGCGGCTGAAGCGAATGATGGTCTGCACGGTCTGCAGGTTGCGCAAGGCCTCGCCGATCTCGTCGTCGCGCTCGATGACTATGCGGTTGTCGAGCTTGTCCTGTACGAGATTGAGCATGGTGTCGTTGAGATGCTGCATCGGCCCCTGCACCACGCGCATCGTCGAAAGTCCGGTGAAGCTGACGACGGCGGCTCCGACCACGGCCAGCACGGACAGCATCACGCTCACTGAGCCGCTGGTCGAGAGGGCGCCGGCGATGCCGAGCGCGAGCAGGAAGATCGCCTGCAGCATCATGGTCGTGACGAGGCGGGCCTTGAGCGTCCTGGTGAAGATCGCGAAGCGGTCGAGCAGCGAACGGCGGCGGATGATGCCGGCGTCGATGCGATAGCCGTGCGGCTTGTTTTCGCGGATCGCGGCATAGACCTCTTCGGCGAGCCTGCGCTGGTCGGCCGGCAGCGTGGTGCGAATCGAGGTGTAGCCGGTGACCTGGCCGTTCTCGCGGATCGGGGAAGCCGTCGCCAGCACCCAGTAGAAGTCGCCGTTCTTGCGGCGGTTCTTCACCGCGCCGAGCCATGGCTTGCCGGCCTTCAGCGTGTCCCAGAGATTCTGGAAGGCCTCCGGCGGCATGTCCGGATGGCGGATCATGTTATGCGGCTGGCCCTTCAATTCCTCGGACGTGAAGCCCGCGGCGGCGGCGAAATCCTCGTTGAAGTAGGCGATCTTGCCCTTGAGATCGGTTCTGGAGACGATCAGTGTCTGGTCGCCGACGGGATATTCGGTGTCAGTGACAGGAAGGTTCTTGCGCATTTGGGGCTCCCGGCCGGTTTCCGGCATCAATCTTCGGCGAAGGCGACTCGCGGCGCGCCGTCCGCGCACTCTCGAAAGTTGAATTTAACCGTCGATGAAACCGGGGAGCCGTAGGATTACGGGTGCCCCCAATGGACGCGCCCGCTGCGCGCCATCAGGCTGCCGGACAAAGAAAACGGGCGGCGCTTGCGGCGCCGCCCGTTCGTTGATCGCCCGATCCTGCGATACTTAAGCAGCGCGGACGTTGGTGAGGAATTTGCTGACCTCGGTCTTCAGCCGGGTCGAGTCGTTGGACAGCATCTGCGCAGCGGACAGCACCTGCGAGGAGGCGGTGCCGGTCTCGGTGGCGCCGCGCTGCACGTCGGTGATGTTCGAGGAGACTTGCTGGGTGCCTTGGGCCGCCTGCTGAACGTTGCGGGCGATTTCCTGGGTCGCGGCTCCCTGCTCTTCCACCGCGGCCGCGATGGCCGAGGAGATTTCCGACAGGCGCTCGATGGTCGAGGAGATCTCCTTGATGGCGCCGACCGAGTCGTTGGTCGCCGCCTGGATGCCGGAGATCTGCTGGCCGATCTCGCCGGTCGCCTTGGCGGTCTGCTCGGCGAGCGCCTTCACTTCGGAAGCGACCACCGCGAAACCGCGACCGGCTTCACCGGCGCGCGCCGCTTCGATGGTGGCGTTCAGCGCCAGCAGGTTGGTCTGGCCGGCGATGGTGTTGATCAACTCGACGACGTCGCCGATGCGCGAAGCCGCCTTCGAGAGTTCGCTGACGCGCTCGGTGGTGGCACGGGCCTGGCCGACGGCATCGCCGGCCATCCGGGCCGATTCCTGAACCTGGCGGCTGATCTCGCCGACCGACGAGGCCATCTCTTCGGTCGCCGAGGCCACCGACTGCACGTTGGTGGAGGCTTCTTCCGAGGCTGCGGCAACCGTGGTCGCCATCCGCTGGGAGCGGTCGGCGGTCGAGGTCAGCGTCGAGGCGGAAGCTTCGAGCTGGGTCGAGGCCGACGACACGGTCTGGACGATCTCGCCGATCATCGATTCGAAATCGCGGGTGATGCCGTCGACGCGACGGCCGCGCTCGATCTTGGCCTCGGCGTCGCGGGCGGCAGCCTCATCGGCGGCCTTCTTGGCGATCAGCGCCTCCTTGAAGATCTGGAGGACGTCGGCCATGGCGCCGATCTCGGTCTTCTCGCCACGGTGCGGGACCTCGGCGGTCAGGTCGCCCTGACCCAGCGCCTGCATCGGCCGGATGATCGAGTTGATGCCGTTGGAGACGTCACGCACCAGGTAGACGCTGACGGCGATGCCGGCGACGACCGCGATGCCGAGAATGACCACGACCAGCATGAAAGCGTAGTAGAAGGTGTCGGCGGCGTCCGAAGCGGCCTGATCGCCGCCCTTGGTGTTGAGCTCGATGTCCTTGCCCAGGACTTCATCCGCCTGGAGGCCGATCTTGTTGACCTTCTGGCTGTTCAGCTCCTGAGCGTCATGCGGGATCTTGCCGGCATCCCGGCGCGACAACGCGAACACCTCTTCGGTGCCCTTCTTGTACTCGTCCCAGAGCTGGCCCCACTGATTGTAGAGCGCCCGCTCCTCCGGGGAGGCGATCATCGCCTCGTAGCTCTTGCGGGCCTTGGAGAGCGTCTCGAGCACGGTGCCGGCCGTCTTCTCGTTCGCGAGCTTGTCATCGAGGGTTTCGGCCAGCATGTGCTGGCGGACCACGTTGCGGAAGGTGATGACACTGGCGCGCAGGTCACCGATCACGCGGACGCTGGGCATCCAGTTCGTGGTGATATCGACGGTGTTGGCATTGATCGTCCGCATCTTCATGACGGCGAGGAGGCCCAAACCGGTCATCGCGACCAGCAGGAATGCCACGACACTGATGATCTTGGCACGAATGGATATAGTGGCGAACATAGCTGGTCTCTTTGCTTTGGCGCTGTGGCGCGCGTCCTGAAATTGCGGGTCAACCAAAGGGGCGGCGCCGACAATCCAACAACAAAGCAACTGAGCAGTTGTTAACTACGACTCCGTACGAGTACGGAACCCGAAAGAAGTGAACGAGCCGCTAAGAATGCCCTGCGCTCAGCGCATGAGCCTAAGCGCGTCCGCAAAAAAATCCGCTCCGCCGAAATTCCCCGACTTCAAAGCGAGCAGCATGTCGCCGCGCGTGCTCCCCACCGCGCGCAACACGGGGACCCCCGCAGCGATCTCCGCGCCGACGAGAAAGCCGGGAATCCCCAGACGATCGACGACGGCTCCGGAGGTCTCGCCGCCGGCCACGATCAAGCGACGAACACCTGTTTTCACTAGGCTTTCCGCGATGTCGGCCATCGCCTGCTCGATCGCATGGCCGGCCGCTTCGCGCCCACGACGCGCCTGTAACGCGGCGACCTCGTCCGGCGTCGCGCTCGATGCGATCAGCACCGGACCTGCGGCGAGCAGAGACTTCGCCCAGGCCAACGCGCGCTCGATTTCGTTCTTCCCCGTAATAATACCGTCCGTATCGAGACGGAGCACGGGCATGACGGATTCGGCCTTGGCGATCTGCTGCAACGTCGCCTGCGAACAGCTTCCCGCAAGGCACGCCACCGATCCACCCACGGCCGCATCTGATTGACCGCTTGTCGCCGTCGGCTTGACCTTGCCCGTCGAGACCAGAGCCCGTGCGAGCCCGAGGCCGATCCCGGAGGCGCCGACGGACAAGCGGTGCCCGACGGCGACCAGTCCGATGGTCTCGAGGTCACGGTCGAATACGGCATCGACGATGGCCGCGCCAACGCCGCTGCCCGACAATTCGGCAAGCCGCGCCCGGATCGCATCCGCCCCGCGGCCGACCGTGGCGAGATCAACGAGACCGACCTGCGTCCTGCTCTGGCGCGCCAGCACCCGGACCAGGTTGGAATCGTGCATCGGGTTGAGCGGGTGGTCCTTGAGCGGGCTCTCGTTCAGCGGTACGGCGCCGACGAACAGATTGCCCTGGTAAACGGTCCGGCCGGTCGCCGGGAAGGCCGGCGTCACCAGGACGACGTCTTCGCCGCAATCGGCCCGCAGCGCATCCATCACCGGGCCGATATTGCCGGCATCGGTGGAATCGAAGGTCGAGCAGATCTTGAACAGAATATGGCTCGCGCCGCGGCCCCGCAGCCATTTCTCGGCCGCGCGCGAACGCGACACGGCAAGGCCCGCGGCGATCGAACGGCTCTTCAAGGACACCACGACCGCATCGACCTCGGGCAGCGCCAGGTCGTCCGCGGGCACGCCGATGGTCTGCACGGTCCGCAGGCCGGCGCGCGTCAGCGTGTTGGCTAGGTCGGATGCCCCGGTGTAGTCGTCGGCGATGCAGCCCAGCGCAAGCGTCACGGCTTCACTCCGGCGTAGGGCTTGAACCAGGCGAGACCACCGGTGGTCTTGCCGCGCGGATTGTATTCGCAGCCGACGAACCCGGCGTAGCCGAGCCGGTCGAGTTCGGCGAACAGGAACGGATAGTTCAACTCCTCGCCGTCGGGCTCGTTGCGCGAGGGAATGCTGGCGATCTGGACGTGGCCGATGATCGGCATCATCTCGCGCAGCCGCATTGTGACGTCTCCGTGAATGATCTGGCAGTGATAGATGTCGAACTGAAGCCTCAGGTTCGGAAGGCGCAATTCGTGCACCAGGTCGCGCGCGAAGCCGAAATCGTTGAGGAAGTAGCCGGGCACGTTGCGCGCATTGATCGGCTCAAGCACGATATCGATGCCGTGCGGGGCGAAGAATTCGGCCGCCCACACCACCGATTTGTAGAAAGCTTCGATCGCGGCGCGCTCGCCGCGATTGGCGATGCCGGCCATCAGGTGCAGGCGCTTGACCCCGGTCGCCTTGGCATAGGGCAGCGCCGTTTCGAGGCTCGCCTTGAGGTCCGCAAAGCGCGCGGGAAGCGCCGCAAAGCCCTTCTCGCCGGCATTCCAGTCGCCCGGTGGCAGATTGAACAGCGCCTGCGTCAGGCCGTTGCGCTTGAGCCGCTCGCCGATCGCCTCCGGCGGATGCTCGTAGGGAAAGAGGAATTCGACGGCCGTGAAACCGGCTTTGGCCGCGGCATCGAAACGGTCGAGGAAGGGCACCTCGGTGAACATCATCGAGAGGTTGGCGGCGAAACGGGGCATTGGAATCCTCTTGGCTCTATTTGTCGCCGGGCAGCTTTACGCCGGTGACCTGCGCGTACATCCGCGCCACCGATGCGTCGTCGTCGCGGCCCATCCCGGCCGCGGCCGTCATTAGAAACATCTGCAGCGCGGCGGCGGAAACCGGCACCGGGAATCTGGCGTTGCGTGCCATGTCCTGAATGATGCCGAGGTCCTTGACGAAGATCTCGACCGCGCTCCGCGGCGCATAGTCGCCGTCGAGCACATGCGGCATCCGGTTCTCGAACATCCAGGAATTGCCGGCCGACGCCGTAATCACTTCGTAGACCCTGCGGATGTCGAGCCCCTGCCTGGCCGCGAACGCCATCGCTTCCGAAGCGGCGGCGATATGCACACCGGCCAGCAGCTGGTTGATCATCTTGAATGCCGCCCCCTGCCCCGCGGCATCGCCGAGTTCGTAGAGCTTTGCCGCCATGGCATCGAGCGCCGGTCGCGCCTTCGCAAAGGCTGCGGGGCTGCCGGAAGCCAGGATCGTCAGTTCGCCCTGCGCCGCGCGCTGGGCACCACCGGAGATCGGTGCGTCAAGATAGTGCCGGCCGGTCGCTTCCAGCTGTTTCGCCAGTCGGCGCGCCACGTCGGGATCCATGGTGGCGGAAGAGATGAAGACGGCATCCTTGGGCAGCGTCTCGGCGACGCCGTCCTTGCCGAACAGGATCGTCTCGGTCTGCGCTGCGTTGACGACGACGCTGACGACGATGTCGGCATTCCCGGCCGCTTCGGCCGGCGTCCCGGCGCCCGCACCGCCGTCCTTCACGAAGCGCGCCACCGCGTCGGCCGAGACGTCGCAGCCGGTCACGGCAAAGCCCGCGCGTTTCAGCGACGTCGCCATGCCAAATCCCATCGAGCCGAGCCCGATGACGGCGATGCGTTGACCTTGTGGGGCGGAGGCGGACATGTGACTGACCCTTGCGATCGTTTCCCGGGCGGCCGCCCTTCATGGCGGCTTGGTCAACCGAATAACACGCCTTGGCCGCGCTGCCAAAGCGTGAGACAAGCGGGCATGACGGCCATGAGCAACGAGATACGGCTGCGCGAAGATATCTGCCGCTTCGGACGCTCATTGTTCGAGCGCGGACTGACGCCGGGATCTTCCGGCAATATCAGCGTCAAGCTGGCCGACGGCGGCTGGCTGGTGACGCCGACCAACGCTTCGCTCGGCTTCCTCGA
Organism: Bradyrhizobium sp.; assembly: GCF_047605465.1. Lineage (GTDB taxonomy): Bacteria > Pseudomonadota > Alphaproteobacteria > Rhizobiales > Xanthobacteraceae > Bradyrhizobium. The sequence goes on from NZ_JASGFS010000004.1 coordinate 158,186, forward strand.
TCCGGCGCGGCTGTCGCGGCTCGACGAGCAGGGCCGGCTGATCTCCGGCGACGCCCCGACCAAGGAAGTTCCGCTGCACACCGCGCTCTACGACACGCGCGGAAGCGCACGCGCGATCGTGCATCTGCACTCCACCCATTCGGTTGCGCTCTCGATGCTGCCAGAGATCGACCCACGAGCAGCACTGCCACCGATGACGGCCTACTATCTGATGAAATGCGGCGCTACCGCGCTCGTGCCCTATTACCGTCCGGGCGATCCGGCGGTTGCGGATGCGATCAAGGGGCTGGCGGGGAAATATTCATCCGTGCTGCTTGCCAATCACGGTCCGGTCGTCGCCGGCGACACGCTGGAAGCGGCCGTGTTCGCGACGGAAGAGCTGGAGGAGACGGCGAAGCTGTACCTGCTGCTGAGGGGGCTGAACCCACGCTATCTCTCGCCGGAGCAGGTGACGGATCTGGTGAAGGTGTTCGGGATCACGCTGCCGGAGCATGGGCACTAGAGCCGGGGTGGTCATGAACAAGATCGAACCACCTCAATCCCGTCATGGCGAGCGGAGCGAAGCAATCCAGATTCGCACGCAACACGATTCTGGATCGCTTTGTCGCTACGCTCCTCGCAATGACAGTAAAGCCTACAGCCCGAGATAAGCCTTCCTCACGTCCGGATTGCCCTTGATCTCGGCTGACGGGCCTTGCATCAGCACGCGCCCGGTCTGGAGGATGTAGGCGCGGTCGGCGATCTCCAGGCACTCGGCCATGCGCTGTTCGACGATCAGAACGGTCATGCCGGCGTCGCGGATCCGCAGCACGGCCTGGAAAATCTCGTCGACGAGCTTCGGCATGATGCCCTGCGAAGGCTCGTCCAGCATCAGAAGCCGCGGCCGCGTCATCAGTGCGCGACCGATCGCCAGCATCTGCTGCTCCCCGCCGGATAGTGTTTCGGCGCGCTGCTCAAGACGCTCGGACAGGCGCGGGAACAGCTTGAAGACGAGATCGAGCGGTCCCTCGCGGTCGGCCTCGCCGCGATAGAGATAGCTGCCGAGACGAAGGTTGTCGCGCACGGACAGGCGCGGGAACAGGCGACGGTTCTCCGGCACATAGGCGATGCCGGTGGCGGTGACGTGATGCTGCGCCATGCCGTCGAGGCGCTTGCCGTCGAAGGTCACCGTGCCGGAACGCGGACGCTCGGCCCCGGCGATGGACTTGAGCAGCGTCGACTTGCCGGCGCCGTTGGCGCCCGCGACGCAGACGATCTCACCCTTCTGGACCTCGATCGAGACCGCGGAGATCGCGACCAGGCCCTGATAGGCGGTCGTGACTTCATGCACCGACAGCATGACGATCTCCCAGATATGCGCTGATCACCTTGGGATCGCGAACGACATCGGCCGGCTTGCCCTCGACCAGCACCTTGCCGAGATCGAGCACGATGGCGCGATCGACCAGCGGCATCACGATCTCCATGACATGCTCGACCATCAGGACGGTGATGCCGGCATCGCGAACCTTGCGCACCAGCGCGACGCCGGTCTGCGCTTCGGTCGGCGTGAGGCCGGTCAGGACCTCGTCGAGCAGCAGCAGCTTAGGCTCGGTCGCGAGCGCGCGCGCGACTTCGAGACGCCGCTTCTCGGCCGGCACGAGGTCGCTGGCGAGCACGTCGGCGCGGGCGGCAAGGCCGGTGAACTCCAGCACCTCATGCGCCTTCCGGCGAGCTTCCCGCATCACGGTGTTGCGCACGAGCGCGCCGACGATGACGTTGTCGATCACCGTCATGGTCTCGAAGCTCTTGACGACCTGGAAGGTGCGACCGACGCCGCGCTGACAGCGCTCCGCCGCCGGCATTCCCGTGACATCCTCGCCGTCGAACCAGATCGAACCCTGGGTGGGCGGCAGCACGCCTGCGATCAGGTTGAACAGCGTGGACTTGCCGGCGCCGTTGGGACCGATCAGGCCGACGATCTCGCCGCGGCCTACCGAAATCGAGACGTCACTGTTGGCGACGAGACCGCCGAAGCGCTGCCAGACGCCGCGGGTTTCGAGGAGCGCGGTCATCGCGTGGCTCCCCTTGCCTTTGCCCGCGAGAACAGGCTGACCAGGCCCTGAGGCAGCGCCAGCGAGATCAGGACGATCAGCGTGCCGTACACGATGAGGTCGACGCCGCGCCCGGAGCCGCCGATGTAAGAGCGCGTCAGCTCCGTCATCGGAATCAGGATGGCCGCGCCGAGCACCGGTCCCCAGAGGGTCCCGATGCCGCCGAGAACGGCGGGCAGCGCCATCAGCAGCGAGAACTGGAAACCCATCACACTCTCGGGATCGATATAGGCGAGAAACTGAGCATAAAAGGCGCCGCCGACGGCAACGAGGAAGGCGGAGACGGCAGCCGCGCCCATCTTGGAATTGAACACGACGACGCCGAGGCTTTCGGCGGCTTCCGGATTATCCTTCACCGCGCGCCACCAGAAGCCCCATTTGGAATCTTCCAGCCACCAGGTGACGAACCACGCGAGGCTGCACAGCGCCAGAGCGAAATAGAAATACGGCAGCTTGCTGCGCATGAACTGGAATTTCAGCCAGCTGTCGCCGCGCACCGGAACGGTGATTCCCATCGCGGCCCCCGCCCATTCCCAGTTCTGGAACAGGAGCAGCCCGATCTCGGCTATGACGATCGTCGCGATCACGAAGTAATGGCCGCGCAGGCGGAAGAAGGGATAACCGAGCACCATCGCGATCAGGGCCGCGAGCAACCCGCCTGCGAGCATGCCGAACCAGGGCAGTACGCCGAACTTCGTGAACAGGAGTTCTGTGGTGTAGGCGCCGATGCCGAAATAGAGCGCGTGCCCGAGCGAGATCTGGCCGCAATAGCCGGAAAGGATGTTCCAGCTCTGCGACAGCGCCGCATACATCAGCGTCAGGATCAGGATGTTCTGGACGTAGACGTCCTTGATGAACAGCGGTGCCAGCGCGGCAATCACGGCAAGCACGGCGGCGACGATGAGATCGCGGCGGCGCCGCGCGACAAAATTCTTGTCCATCACATCGATCCGAACAGGCCGCGCGGCCGGATGAAGACGACGAGCAGGTAGACGGCGTAGATGCCGACCGATTTCAGCGACGGTGGCAGCACCAGCGCGGTGACCGCCTCGACCAGACCGACGATGATGCCGCCGGCGAAGGCGCCGAACACGCTGCCGAAGCCGCCGAGAGCCACCGTGACATAGGCGATCAGCGCAAAGGACGCACCGACGTCGGGATAGATGTAGAAGAAGCTCGCCATGATCGCGCCGGCGAGTCCGACCAGCGCCGCGCCCAGGCCCCACCCCAGCGCGAACACGCGGTTCTTGTCGATGCCGACCAGCGCCACCGCGCCCGGATCTTCACGGGTGGCTTCGAGCGCGCGACCGAAATCGGTGCGGTGGATGAAGAAATAGAGGCCCGCAAAGGCCGCGATCGCGACCAGCGCGCCGGCCAGTTGCGGCTCGGGCAGGAAGATGCCGGCGACCGACATCGTCTTGCCGCCGAGCCAGGATTGGGGGACGCTGCGATAGTCCGGCGTGAAGAAGAACTGCGCGAGGCCGCGCATCACGATGGCAAGGCCGAAGGTAGAGAAGATCTGCACCATGCCGGCATTGGCCTTGGCCCGCATGGCGAAACGCACGATCAATAGGTAGACGACCGCCCCGAACACGAACAGGGCAGCCGCGACCAGCGGCGCCGAGAGCAAGGGGTCGATGGCGAAAAACGCGAACAGGAAGAACGTCGCGTACATCGCGATCATCAGGAACTCGCCATGGGCGAAGTTCACGACGTCCATCAGGCCGAAGATCAGCGCGAGACCGACGGCGATCAGCCCGTAGAGCAGCCCCATGAGAAGGCCGCTCGCAAGACTCTGGACAATGGCTTGGGCTGTCACCTCTGGTCCCCCGCTCGATACATCACGACAGGCTCCGTCATGGCGAGCGAAGCCAAGCAATCCAGCGCCGACTCCAAGAAAGCCGACTGGATCGCTTCGTCGCGTCGCTCTCGCAGAGACGGTGCAGGGGCAGTTTGATCATCCCGCCCTCACCTCGCCTGCTGCTCCAATCGCGTCCGGCTTACTTCATTGGCCAGATCGCTTCGGCGATCGCGGCCTGCGGCGGGAAGATGGTGACGAACTTGCCGCCGACATATTGCAGGAGCACCGGATCGGCGTCGTTGTTCTGGCCCATGTCGTCGAACTTGATGCGCTTCCAGGGCATGATGGTCTGCTCGCCCGGAATGTCGGTCGCCGCCAGCGCGTCGCGGATCTTCTCGCCGTCGGCCGACTTGGCGCGGTTAATCGCGTCGGCCAGGATGATCAGGCCCATGAACTGGCGCGAGGTGAGATCGTTGAAATCCTTGCCCGACTTGGCCTTGAACATGTCGTTGATCTTGCCGACCATCGGACGCTTCTGCGCCAGGTCGAGCGAGAACGTGCCGCGCGAGATCACGCCTTCGAGCTTGTCGCCGACGGCGTCGTAGAGCGCCTTCTCGGAGAAGCCGGCGTCCTGCGCCACGATCGCGTTCGGCTTGTAGCCGAGCTCGGCCATGGTCTTGACGAGCAGGATGCCGTCGGTGGTGTAGCTCGACGGCATCAGCACGTCGGCATTCGCCGACTTGAGCTGCTGCACTTCGGCCGAGAGCGAGGGCGAGTTGGCGCGGTACTTGATGTCGGAGACGATCTTGTAGCCGCGCTCGCTGGCGATCTTGGTCTGGGCGTTGCCGGAATCGGTGCCGAAGATCGTGTCCTCGTGGAACAGCGACAGCGTCTCGATCTTGGTGCCCTTCTTCTTCATGGCATCGAAGAAGTCGAACATCGCGGCCGAGTACATCTCGTCATGCGGCGCGGCGCGGAAGTAATATTTGAGGCCGCGGCGATGCAGGCTCGGCGAGGAGTTGTCGGCCGACACGAACGGGATCTGGTAGCGTTCGCAGATCTGGCTGACGGTGACGGCGACCGCGCTCTGGTAGGTGCCGATGATGGCGGAGACCTTCTCTTGCGTGATCAGGCGTTCGGCTTCGGCGCGGCCCTTCTGCGGATCGGCCTGGTGATCGGCAAACACGAGACGGACCTTGGCACCGCCGAGGCCCGGCAGTCCCTCGCCCTTCGCCAGCGGCAGGTCGAAATCGGTGTCCTTGTTGATGACTTCGAGTGCGGTCTCGTAGGCCTTCTGCGCGTCGATGCCCTGCTGTGCGCTGCCGCCGGAGAACGGATAGATGACGCCGATCACCACTTCCGAAGTCTGTGCGCGCGCGGCCAGCGGCACCAGGGCAGCAGTGGCGGTGGCTCCGAGCAGCACGTCGCGGCGAGTGATCGTCATGGCAGCATTCCCCTCTTACTGGATCTTTCCGCTCCTCGATGGAGCGATTGACACGCGCGGTAAAGCCTGAAGAAGCAGCAGACGCTGCCCATTAAATCACGGCCATATTCCTGTTCTTCAAATCGGTCACGAGCATCAGGCCGGGCGAATGCGTGATGGCGAACGGCAGCTTGGCAGCGTTGATCACCGATTGCGGTGTGACACCGCACGCCCAGAACACGGGGATTTCGTCAGCGGTGACGGGCACCGGATCGCCGTAGTCGGGCTTGGAAATGTCCTTGATGCCGATCAGGTGCGGATGGCCGAGATGCACGGGCGCGCCGTGCACGGCGGGATAGCGCGAGGTGATCTGCACCGCGCGGATCGCATCGGCCGGCTTGAACGGACGCATCGACACGACCATGGGACCGGCGAACGGCCCGGCCTCGCCGCAGGCGATGTTGGTGCGGTACATCGGCACGCGCACATTGTGCTCGATGTGGCGGATCGGCATGCCCTCGTCGAGCAGCGCCTCCTCGAACGAGAACGAGCAGCCGAGCACGAAGGTCACGAGATCGTCGCGCCAGTACTTCGACACGTCGGTCGGCTCGTCGACGACCTCGCCGTCGCGCCAGACCCGATAGCGCGGCACGTCGGTGCGGATGTCGAGATCCGCGCCGAGCGAAGGGATGTGCGGACTGCCGACATCGGACATGCCGATGATCGGGCACGGTTTCGGATTGAGCTGGCAGAAGCGGTGAAAGGCGCCGGCGTACTCCGCCGGCAGGATCGCGAGATTGCCCTGGACGAAGCCGGGAGCGATGCCGGCGGTCGAAGCGACCAGTCCCTCGCGGTAGGCGAGCCGCGCCTTGCGGCTCGGGAGCGTGTCGGGCGTCTCAGTTTGCTGCGCTGCCACCAAAACAGTCATTTGATCGACCTGCCTATAAACTCGACAAGGACAGCCAACACCAAGCGTGCTATAAAGTCTAATCTTCCTTTCTAATCAATCTCGATAAATCTAATTTATCGGTCGGGAAAATCCTTCCAATGCTGGACTTCAGATCGATCGAAACCTTCCTCTGGGTTGTGAAGCTCGGCAGCTTCCGCGGCGCCGCGGCGCGGCTCAACACCACTCAGCCGGCGATCTCCCAGCGCATCGCCCAGCTCGAGCGCGAGATGGGTGTGAAACTCCTCAACCGCGACCATCGGATGGCCTCGCCCACGCCGAGCGGCCGGCAGATGATGGTCTACGCGGAGAAGCTGATCGGCCTGCGCGCCGCGATGATGGCCGAGATCGGCGATCGCTCTGCCATGCGCGGCGTGATGCGCCTCGGCGTCGCCGAGACGATCGTGCACACTTGGTTGCCGCGCCTCGTCAAGAGCGTGAACGAGGTCTATCCGAACCTGTCGCTGGAGATCGAAGTCGACATCACGCCGAACCTCACCGCGCGCCTGCTCGCGCAGGAGATCGAGCTGGCCTTCGTGGTGGGACCGCTGTCGGCCTCTGGCGTGCACAACCGCGTGCTCGCGGATTATCCCATCGGCTTCCTCGCGAGCCCCTCGCTGGGACTCGGCATGGGCCCGGTGACTCGCGCCGAGCTGGCGCGATTTCCGATCATCACATTTCCTCGCAAGACGCGGCCTTACGAGGTCGTGCGCGAGGTGTTCGACCGGCCGGAGCTGCCGCCGATCCGGCTCCACGCGTCCGCGTCGCTGGCGACCGTCATCCACATGGCGGTCGAAGGCCTCGGCATCGCGGTGATCCCGGACGCCATCGTCGAGAACGAGCTGTCCGACGGACGTCTGCAACTGCTTCACACCGATCTCGCGATCGCGCCGCTCACGTTCACCGCGAGCTGGCTGGCCTCGCCCGACGTCGTGGCGGTGGAGCGCGTCGCCGAACTCGCACGGCAGATTGCGCAGAGCAGCCTCGCGGTTGACGAGCCCGTGCAGGCGCGTCATTGAAAAGACGCCGGACAACCTTCAACGTCATTCCGGGGCGATGCGACGGCATCGAACCCGGAATCTCGAGATTCCGGGCTCGGCTCCTCGAGCCGCCCCGGAAGGACAGCTGAGAGACTGACCGCATGAGCCGAGCCGCCACCAACCTGCAAATCGATTCCGCCCGTCTCTGGGGCTCCATCCACGAAACCGCGCAATTCGGCGCGACTGCCAAGGGCGGCGTGCGTCGGCTCACGCTGAGCGCGGAGGACAAGCAGGTGCGCGACTGGTTTCGCAAGGCCTGCGAGGACGCCGGCCTGGAGGTGCATGTCGATGCGCTGGGCTCTCAGTTCGGCCTGCGCAAGGGGCGCGACATGTCGAAGCCGCCCGTCGGCATAGGCTCGCATCTCGACACGCAGCCGACCGGCGGCAAGTACGACGGTATTCTCGGCACGCTCGGCGCGCTGGAAGTGATCCGCACGCTCAATGACGCCGGCATCGAGACCGAGGCGCCGATCTGCATCGTCAACTGGACCAACGAGGAAGGCTCCCGCTTCGCGCCCGCGATGATGGCGTCCGCGGCCTATGTCGGCGACTTCACCACCGACGACATCCTCTCGCGCAAGGACGCCGAAGGCATCACGGTCGCGCACGCGCTCAATAGCATCGGCTACCGCGGCGACAAGGCGGTCGGTTTCCAGAAGCTCGGCTGTTTCGTCGAGCTCCACATCGAACAGGGCCCGATCCTGGAGGCCGAAGGCAAGACCATCGGCGTGGTCGATTCCGGTCAGGGCGTGCTCTGGTACGACGGCAAGATTTCCGGCTTCGAGAGCCATGCCGGATCGACGCCGATGCCTCTGCGGCGCGATGCGCTGGCGACGCTCTCGGAGATCGTGCTGGCGATGGAGGCCATCGCGAAAAAGCATGGACCGAAGGCGGTCGGCACCATCGGCGAGGCCGTCATCGCAAATCCATCCCGCAACGTCATTCCCGGCGAGATCGTGTTCACGGTCGACTGCCGCAGCGCGGACGCCTCGATCATGGACGCGCTGGATCGCGACCTGCGCGGCGCCATCGCCGAGATCGCCGCACGCCGCAAGGTCGACGTGAATCTCGACCTGGTCTGGCGCAAGCCGCCGACGCATTTCGATCCGAAGCTCGTTGCAGCGGTCGAAAATGCGGCGACGACGCTCGGCTATTCCTCGCGCCGCATCACGTCCGGCGCCGGCCACGACGCCTGCAACCTCAACACCGTCATGCCCGCGGCGATGGTGTTCGTGCCCTGCAAGGACGGCATCAGCCACAACGAACTGGAGGATGCCACGCAGCCCGACTGCACGGCAGGCACCAACGTGCTGATGCATACGGTGCTGGCGATCGCCGGCGTGGCATCCTGACCGGAGACAGCCATGCGCGGAGTTTTCGTCGACGCCAACGAAGCCCTCGCCCTGATCATGGAGCGGCTGGAGAAACCCGGCGACCCAAGCGTGCGGATCAATCGCGATCCCGACATCAAGCCCGAGCAATATCCCGAGATCCTGGACGGCGCCGAGATCGCGATCGTCGATCACACCGCGCTGCCGACCGATGTCGCGAGGACATGCGCAGGCCTCAAGCACGTCGTATTCCTCGGCACCGGCGCGCGCAGCTACATGAATCCGGAAGAGCTGGCCGAGCTAGGCATCTCCGTGCACCTGATCAAGGGCTATGGCGATACGGCGGTCGCGGAATCCGCGATCGCACTGATGTGGGCCTCGGCCCGGGTCATCGCGATGATGGATCGCGAAATGCGCGGCGGCAACTGGCTGCGCGAGGACGGCATGCAGCTCACCGGCAAGACTCTCGGCCTGATCGGGTTCGGCGGCATCGCCGCCGAGGTCGCGCGCATCGCTTCGGGTAGCGGCATGAAGGTGATCGCCTGGAACCGCTCGCCGAAGAGCCATCCGGGCGTGACGTTCACGGATCTCGACACCGTTCTGGCGAAAAGCGACGTCGTCTCGCTGCACTTGCTGCTCAACGACGAGACGCGTGGCATGATCACCCGCGAGAAGATCGCGAAGATGAAACCCGGCATCATCCTTATCAACACCGCGCGGGGCGCCATCATCGACGAACAGGCGATGATCGACGCGCTGAAATCGGGCCACATCCGTCACGCCGGCCTCGACGTCTTCAACATCGAGCCGCTGCCCGGCGATCATCCGCTGACGAAGCTGCCGAACGTGACGCTGTCCGCGCATTCCGCCTTCCGCACGCCGGAGGCGAGCGAGAACCTGATTGAAGCCGCCTGGATCCACTGCCGCCGGATCGTGAAAGGATAAGAAGAACGACAATGGCTGACTATCGCACCATCAAGGCCGAGGCCCTCACCAACGTCGTCCGCGCCATCGTCAAGGCCGGCGGTTCCACGGATCGCGAGGCCGATCTCGTGTCCACCAATCTGGTCGAAGCCAATCTCAAGGGACACGATTCGCATGGCGTCGGCATGATCCCGCGCTATGTCCAGAGCGTCACCACCGGCGGCCTCGCCGTGAACCAGCACGTCAAGATCGTGCTCGACACCGGTCCCCTTCTCACTCTGGATGGCCTCACCGGCTACGGCCAGGTGATCGGCCATGAAGCGATGGAGCTGGCGGCCGAGCGCGCCAAGAGCAACGGCGTGTGTCTCGTCGGCCTCTCCAACGCACACCACATCGGCCGCATCGGCCACTGGGCCGAGCAGTGCATCGATCACGGGCTGGTCTCGATCCATTTCGTCAACGTGATCTCCCGCCCGATCGTGGCGCCCTGGGGCGGCAGCGACGCGCGCCACGGCACCAATCCGTTCTGCGTCGGCATCCCGCGCAACGGCAAGGAGCCGATCGTGCTCGACTTCGCCACCAGCAGGATCGCGCAGGGCAAGACCCGCGTCGCCCACAACAAGGGCATCGAACTCGAACCCGGCACCGTCATCGACAATGAAGGCAAGCCCACCGTCAACCCGCGCTACACCGTGATCCCGCCGCACGGCGCCATCCTGCCGTTCGGTGAGCACAAGGGCTCGGGGCTGGCGCTGGTGTGCGAAATCCTCGGCGGCGCGCTCTCCGGCGGGCAGGCGGTCAAGGGACCGTCCGACGGCAAGCACAACGTCCTCAACGGCATGCTCTCGATCGTGATCGATCCGAAAAAGCTCGGCACCGGCGAGAACCTGGCGCGCGAGGTCGAAGGCTTCGTCGCCTGGCACACCGGCTCGCCGCCCGCCCCCGGCGTCGACAAGGTCAGGATCGCCGGCGAGCCCGAGCGCGAGACCAAGAAGAAGCGTCTCGCCGAGGGCGTTCCGGTCGATCCGACCACTTGGCAGGAGATTCTGGCGGCCGGGAAGACGTTCGGGCTGGATCAGGCCACGATCGAGAAGATCGCGGGCTAGTCGCGAACGAAGCCCATCGGGGTCGTCCCGTCGAAGGCCGGGACTCATAACCGCCGGACTTTGTTTGGCGAAGACTCGAAGTTGCCGGCTGTCGCCGCAACTCTCCCTGGGGCAATGGGTCCCGGCGTTCGCCGGGACGACACCTTGGCTGGCAACGCGCCTTGCGCTGACTGCTCGCCTTAGTCCACCATATCCGCAACCGCCTTGCCGCAGGCCGTCGTGTCGGCATTGCCGCCGAGATCCTTGGTGCGCAGCGTGCGTTCGGCGAGCGTCCGCTCGATCGCGTCGACGATCGACTTGCCGGCTTCCTTCTCACCGAGATGTTCGAACATCATCGCGCCCGACCAGATCATGCCGATCGGATTGGCGATGCCCTGCCCCGCGATGTCGGGCGCCGAGCCATGGACCGGCTCGAACACCGATGGGAAGTTACCCTCCGGATTGATGTTGCCCGACGGCGCGATGCCAATCGTGCCGGTGCAGGCGGGACCGAGATCGGAGAGGATATCGCCGAACAGGTTGGAGCCGACGACGACGTCGAACCAGTCCGGATGCAGCACGAAGTTCGCGGTGAGGATGTCGATGTGGTACTTGTCCCATTTGACGCCCGGAAACTTCTTCGCCACCGCTTCCACGCGCTCGTCCCAATAGGGCATCGTGATGGAGATGCCGTTGGACTTGGTCGCCGAGGTCAGGTGCTTCTTCGGGCGCGACTGCGCGAGCTCGAAGGCGAATTTCAGGATGCGGTCGACGCCGGTGCGGGTCATCACCGTCTGCTGCGTCACGAACTCCCGGTCAGTGTCGGGGAACATGCGGCCGCCGACCGATGAATATTCGCCTTCCGTGTTCTCGCGCACGACCCAGAAGTCGATGTCGCCGGGCTTGCGGTTCGCCAGCGGCGACGGCACGCCGGGCATCAACCGCACCGGACGCAGGTTCACATACTGATCGAACTCGCGGCGAAACTTGATCAGCGAGCCCCACAGCGAGACGTGATCCGGAATTTTCGCCGGCCAGCCGACCGCGCCGAAATAGATCGCGTCGTGCTTGCCGATCTTGTCCTTCCAGTCGTCCGGCATCATCTGGCCGTGCTTCTCGTAATAATCCCAGGACGAGAAGTCGAAATGGTCGAAATGCAGGGAAACACCGTGTTTCTTGGCCGCGACCTCCAGAACGCGCAGGCCTTCCGGCATCACTTCCTTGCCGATGCCATCGCCTGGAATGACGGCGATCCGGTATTGTTTCTTGCTCATCGAATATGTCCTTGGGTTGGTCGGCAGCCGCCGCCCTTCGATCGCACTGCAATGGACCAAACTCGCCGGCAGTGCAACGCTGCACTGCAATGTTGACCGTGGCGCGGGCGACGGCCTACTGGTTTCATCCTGTTCCCACGAGTGAGTACTCCCATGGATCTGCATCTGCGTGGCAAGCGTGTCCTGATCACGGGCGCGTCCAAGGGCATCGGCGCCGCCGCCGCCGAGGCATTCGCCGAGGAAGGCTGCCATCTCCTGCTCGCCGCCCGCAGCGGGGAGGCCCTCAAGACGCTCGCCGATCGCTTGCGCTCTGCCCACCAGATCGATGCCACGACGACCGTCGTGGACCTGCGCAAGAACGAAGACGTTGCGCGCCTGGCGAAAGAGGCGGCCGACATCGACGTTCTCGTCAACAATGCCGGCGACATCCCCGGCGGCTCCATCGACAAGATCGACGAGAGCACATGGCGGCATGCCTGGGAATTGAAGGTGTTCGGCTACATCAACCTCACCCGCATGATCTACGCGCAGATGAAGATGCGCGGCGGCGGCGTGATCATCAACGACATCGGCGCGGCCGGCGAGAAGTTCGACGCCAATTACATCTGCGGCAGCGCCGGCAATGCCGCGCTGATGGCCTTCACCCGCGCGCTCGGGGGCAAGAGCCTTGCCGACAACATCCGCGTGGTCGGCATCAATCCCGGACCGGTCGGCACGGACCGCCACGTCACGCTGCTCAAGACGCGGGCGAAGCATCAATTGGGCGATGAGAATCGCTACAAGGAGTTCCAGAAAGGCCTGCCGCTCGGCCGTCCGGCGCATGCGCGCGAGATCGGCGACCTCATGGCATTCCTGGCCTCCGATCGCTCCGGCTATACGTCGGGCGTGATCTACACGGTGGACGGCGGCATCAGCGCAGGGTGGGGTTAGGTTCTCCCGTCATTGCGATCGCAACGAAGCAATCCAGGAACGGAGCCGGGGTGGCGGTCTGGATTGTTTCGTTGCGCTCGCAATGACGAACCAAAAATGAGCATAGGAGTGAAATGTTGTCTCAAGACCTGATCCGCGAAACGGCGTGCGCCGTCGTCGACAAGCTCCGATCTTGCGACGTCTCGCCGCTCGAACTGCTGGACGTGCTGGAGAAGCGCATCGCCGAAGTCGACGGCAAGGTCAACGCGCTGCCGACGCTGTGCTTCGACCGCGCGCGTGACAACGCGAAAGCGCTGATGCGCAAGCCGGCCGGCGCACGCGGACTGCTCGCGGGCCTTCCGGTTCCCATCAAGGACCTGGCCGACGTTGCGGGTGTCCTCAACACCCAGGGATCGCCGATCTTCAAGGACAGCGTCCCGGCCAAATCCGACATCATGGTCGAGAACCTCGAGGCCAACGGCGCCGTCATCTATGCAAAGTCCAACACGCCGGAATTCGGCGCCGGCGCCAACACCTTCAACGAAGTGTTCGGCGCAACTCTCAATCCCTGGGATGTTTCGAAGTCGGCTGCCGGCTCCTCCGGGGGCGCCGCTGTCGCGCTCGCGACCGGTACGGCGTGGCTCGCGCAGGGCTCCGACATGGGGGGCAGCCTGCGCAACCCCGCAAGTTTCTGCGGGGTCGTCGGAATGCGCCCGAGCATCGGCCGCGTCGCGCGGACACCGAAATGCTCCATCAACCGCAACCTCACCGTCCAGGGGCCGATGGCGCGCAATGTCGAGGACCTCGCGCTCCTGCTCGACGCCATGAGCGGTGATTATCCCGCCGATACGCAGTCGCTACCGGCGCCCACCACCTCGTTTCTCTCCGCGGCGCGCGCGGGCAGGAAGCCGAAGCGCATCGCCTATTCGCCGGATCTCGGCATCACGCCGGTCGACCCCGAGGTCAAGGCCATCACGCGCAAGGCCGCCGAGCGCTTTGCCGAGGCCGGCGCCGTCGTCGAGGAGGCACATCCGGACTGGCGCGAGGCGCATGAGTGCTTCCACGTGTTGCGCGCCTTCGACTTCGCGATCAGCAAGGCGCAGCTTCTTCGGACCAAGCGAGACCTGCTCAAGCCCGAGGTGGTCTGGAACATCGAGGAAGGCCTCAAGCTGACGGTCGAGCGGCTCGAGCGTGCCGAGGCGCAGCGGGTCGGGATGACTGCACGCGCGATCGAATTCTTCGAGAGTTACGATCTGCTGCTCGCCCCGGCAACGATCGTCCCGCCCTTCCCGGTGGAGAATCGCTATGTCGCCGAATGCGACGGCAAGCGGTTCGACAATTACGTCGAATGGCTCGGCATCGTCTACGCGGTCACGCTCGCCTCCTGCCCGGCGCTGTCGCTGCCGTGCGGCTTCACGGCATCCGACCTGCCGGTCGGCCTGCAGATCATCGCTGCACCGCGGGCCGATGCGCAGGTTCTGGCCGGCGCGAAAGTGCTGGAGGACATTCTGGGCCTGCGCGGGACCACGCCGATCGATCCACGCGTGAAGACGTAATTTCACTTCTTGCCGCGGACGCAGCCCGGCGCTCCTGCCGCGGCGCGTTGCCGATATCTGGTTCCGGGCCTGCACGGCAGCGCGGGCGCGCTCCAGTGCACGTCCGCGACGGGGAACGTCACCTCGCGCTCGCCGCCTCCAGGCTACGGCTGTAGCGCGACATCGCGAAGCAGAACACGAAGTAGATCGCGGCGACGAAAATGTAGACTTCGACCGAATATTGCTGCCAGCCGGGATCGATGATGGCGGTCTTGGCCGTGGTCAGCAAATCGAAGATGCCGATGATCAGGACGAGGCTGGTGTCCTTGAAGAAGGCGATGAACGTGTTGACCAACGGCGGGATCACGTGGCGGATCGCCTGCGGCAGAACGATCAGCCGGTTCTTGCGCCAATAGGACAGACCGAGCGCATCGGCGGCTTCATATTGCCCACGCGGCACGGCCTGAAGACCGCCGCGGATCACCTCGGCCAGATAGGCGCCGGCGAACAGGATGATCGCGATCTGGGCGCGCAGCAGCTTGTCGATGTTGAAACCGCCCGGCATGAACAGCGGAAACATCACGCTCGCCATGAACAGCAGGCTCACCAGCGGCACGCCGCGGATCAGTTCGACATAGAGTACGCACAGCGAACGGATCGCCGGCAGCTTCGATCGTCGGCCCAGAGCGACGAGGACGCCGAGCGGAAAGCCGAAGGCCAGGCCGAAAGTCGCCAGGATCAGCGTGACCGGCAATCCGCCCCAGCGATCCTGCGAGACGAAGCTCAATCCGAACACACCGCCCCACATCAGGCCGCTGATCAGCGCGAGTGCACCGATCCAGAGATAGACCAGTGCACGGCGCCACCAGGCACGGCGGGTGGAGAGATAGAACAGCGCGATGAACAGCACCACCGACAGCGCCGGTCGCCATTGCTGGTCGAACGGATAGGTGCCGAACAGGATGAAGCGATATTTTTCAGGAATGACCGCCCAGCAGGCACCGAGGCCGCGCGCGGCCCGGCAGGCGCTGGAATCGTTCGGCGGCGTCAGCCATACCGCGTTCGCGATGCCCCATTGTACGAAGCTGACGATGCCTTTCGCGAGCACCGCGAACAGCACCACCGTGATGATGCCGTTCGGGATCGACGAGAACAGGTTCGTGCGCAACCAGCGCACGACCGGGTTGCCCATTTGCGGTCGGCGGCCGGCGCGCGGTTCTTCGGGGAAGTCGGTGATCGCCGTCATGATCAGCGCTCCACCAGCGCGATGCGCGCATTGTACCAGTTCATGAAGAAGCTGATGCCAAGGCTGATGGTCAGGAATACCGCCATGATCAGCGCGATCGCCTCGATCGCCTGCCCGGTCTGGTTCAGCGTAGTGTTGGCGATCGACACCACGTCCTGGTAGCCGATCGCGACCGCGAGCGAGGAGTTCTTGGTCAGGTTGAGATACTGGCTCGTCATCGGCGGCACGATGACGCGCAGGGCTTGCGGCAGGATGATCTGCCGCAGCATGAAGCTGCGGCGAAGGCCCAGCGCATTGGCGGCATCCCATTGGCCGCGCGGAACGGATTGGATGCCGCTGCGCACGATCTCGGCGATGAAGGCCGATGTATAGGTGACGAGCGCGATCAACAGCGCAAAATATTCCGGCGCCAACGTCAACCCACCAACGAAGTTGAAACCACGCAGCTCCGGCCAGGCGACGGTCCAGGACACGCCGAGCAGCAACGACACCAGCGCCGGCAGCACGACGACGAGGCCGAGCGCAAACGGCCAGCCCGGCCGAGGCTTTCCGTCCCGCATCTGCTGCGCCGTTAGCCATCGCCGGATGACGTAGAACACCGCAAGGCCCAGCGCCGCCGTGCCGAGCACCCAGAGCTGCGGCGTGCCGATCGAGATCGACGGCAGGATCAGGCCGCGATTGGACAGGAACACGCCTTCGATCGGCCTCCAGGCCTGCCGCGCGGCCGGCAGCGCCTGCATCAGCACGTACCAGAACAGCAATTGCAGCAGCAGCGGGATGTCGCGCAGCAACTCGACATAGACCGCAGCGAACCGCGCGAGCAGCCAATTGGCCGACAGCCGCGAAATCCCGATCAGCGTACCCAGAATGGTCGCGAGCACAATGCCGATCACCGCAACGCGCAGGGTGTTTGCGACACCGACGACGAAGGCCCAGAGATACGTGTTTTTTGGATTGTAGGCGAGCAGGCTGTCGTCGATGGGCATCCCCGCTTCGCGCCCGAGGAATGCGAAACCGGTCGTGATACGGCGGGCCGACAGGTTGGTGACGGTGTTGGACCAGAGAAAGGCGATGACCGCGACTGCGATACCGACCACGAGGACCTGCCAGAACAAGCCCTTCAGTTCGCGGCTTCCAAGTGCGATCGACCAGCCACGGCGTGGCGGCGGCCTAGGGCTATCGGTCGTCACAGCACAAAAATCCTTCTTGAAGGCAGTGGCTTCCGGCGGCGCACGTCAAGTGTTGCACCAATATTTTATTCGTGCAACAAATGTTTCATGGCCGAGCCCGCGAAATCCTCGCCGCTGAGCGAACTGTGCAGCGCATTGCCATCGCTCCCGATGCGTCTTCGGGAGGTCGGACGTTTCGTCGCGGCAAATGACTACGACGCCACCACCCGTTCAATGCGCGATCTTGCCGCGGAGGCCGGCGCCGATCCGGCCGCGTTCACGCGGCTTGCCAAGGCGATCGGCTATTCGGGCTGGGAGGAGCTGCGAGCGGCGCTGACGGAGGCGCGGCGTCCGTCGCAGATCTCTCCCTTCTCCGTCCGCGCCAAGAGCCGCCGCCACGGTCCGAGTTCGGATGTCGCTCTCGTCACCGAGAAGCTCGAGGCGGAAGCCGCGGGCCTGCCGCGCATCCCTGCCCAACCGATTGCCGAAGCCGCCCGCGCGCTGCATGACGCAAAGCGGATCTGGATCGCCGGTTATCGCAGCTGTCGCAGCGTCGCCGAGCTCCTGAACTACGAGCTGCGGCTGTTTCGTCCCGAACAGGTGCAACTGATCGGCACGTCCGGCCCCGACGACCTCGATCTGGCCGCCTTTCGGCCGGGCGAAGCCGTCATCATCATCGGCTTCCTGCCCTATACGCATGCGAGCGTCCGTGTCGCGCAGGCCGCCTATCGCGCTGGCGTCACGCTGATCGCGATTGCGGACAGCCTCGCGGCGCCGATGGCCGAAGGCGCCGACCACGTCCTGCGGTTCGAGGCCGCAGCCTCCCCTGGATTTTTCCCGAGCCTTACGGGCGCAGTTGCAATCGCGCAGTCGCTGGCCGCGGTGACGTTCTCGCTCGGCGGCGCCGCAGCCAAGAAGCGTCTTGAGAACATCGAGGCGCGGCTCGCCGCGGCCTCCACTTACGTTTCAGAGAAAGGTTGACCCATGAGCACCAGCCGCGTGTTGCACCGTTCGTTGCGAGACACGCCGCCCAAGGCGATCGGCGGTGAAGGCGTCTATCTCATCGCCGAAGGCGGGCGGCGCGTGATCGACGCTTCCGGCGGTGCGGCGGTCTCCTGCCTCGGCCACCAGCATCCGCGCGTGATCGCGGCGATGGCGAAGCAGGCCTCCACCCTGGCCTATGCCCACACCTCCTTCTTCTCGTCGGAGCCTGCGGAAGCCCTTGCCGAAACCCTGGTCGGCCACGAGCCCGGTGGACTTGCCTATGCCTATTTCGTCAGCGGCGGGTCGGAGGCGATCGAGGCCTCGATCAAGCTGACACGGCAGTACTTCATCGAGCGCGGCGAGCCCCAGCGGCAGCATTTCATCGCGCGGCGGCAGAGCTATCACGGCAACACGCTCGGCGCGCTCGCTGCCGGAGGCAACGCCTGGCGCCGTGCGCCCTACGCGCCGCTGCTCTCCGCGGCATTCAGCCATGTGACGCCTGCCTTTGCCTACCATGAGAAGCGTGATGGCGAGTCGGATGCGCAGTTCGTCGCGCGGCTTGCGGCCGAACTCGAGGCCGAATTCCAGCGCCTTGGTCCGAACACGGTCGCGGCGTTCCTCGCCGAGCCGGTCGTCGGCGCGACGGCTGGTGCCGTGACCGCGCCGGACGGCTATTTCAAGGCGGTCCGCGAGATCTGCAACAAGCACGGTGCGCTGCTCATCCTCGACGAGGTCATGTGCGGCATGGGTCGCACCGGAACAACGCATGCCTGGGAGCAGGAAGGGATCGCGCCCGACATTCAAGCGATCGCAAAGGGGCTCGGCGGCGGCTACCAGCCGATCGGCGCGATGCTCGCGAGCGGCAAGATCATCGACACGATCCGCGCCGGCTCGGGGGCGTTCCAGCACGGCCATACTTATCTGGCGCATCCTCTCGCCTGCGCGGCCTCGCTGGCGGTGCAGCAGGTGATCCGGGAGGACGGCCTGCTCGACCGGGTCAAGGAACGCGGCAAGCAGTTCGAGCAGCGCCTGACCGAGCGCTTCGGCAATCACCGCCATGTCGGCGACATCAGGGGACGCGGACTGTTCTGGGCGATCGAACTCGTCGCAGATCGCGCCAGCCGCACCTCGTTCGATCCGGCGCTCAAGCTGAACCAGCGGATCAAGGCGGACGCCTTCGCCAACGGACTCGGCTGCTATCCCGGCGGCGGCACCGTGGACGGCGTTCGCGGCGACCATGTGCTGCTGGCACCGCCCTACATCGCTTCAACGGAGGAAATCGACCTGATCGTCGACCGGCTCGGCACAACCGTCGACAACGTGTTGCGTAGTGTCAATCACTGAGGGGAGACTAACGAGATGAGGAAAGTGGTTTTTGCGGCAGGCCTGCTTGCGGCATCTACGGTGATCGCGTCGGCGGCGACTCTCGACACGATCAAGAGCCGCGGTACGCTCGTGTGCGGCGTCAGCGCCGGCTTCGCCGGCTTCTCCGCACCGGACTCGCAAGGCACCTACAAGGGCCTCGACGTCGACTATTGCCGCGCGCTCGCCGCCGGCGTGCTGGGCGACCCGAGCAAGGTACGCTATGTCGCGCTGACAGCGCAGAATCGTTTCACCGCCCTGCAATCCGGCGAGATCGACGTTCTCTACCGCAACTCGACGCAAACCTATTTGCGCGGCGTGACGCTCGGCCTCCGTCAAGGCCCGATCAACTTCTACGACGGCCAGGGCTTTGTCGTGAAGAAGGACCTCGGCGTGAAGGAACTCAAGGACCTGAAGGGCGCGACCGTCTGCGTCGCGCAGGGCACCACGCACGAGGTCACGCTCGGCGACTACGGCCGCGCCAACGGCATCGACTGGAAGCCGCTGGTGTTCGACCGTGTGGACACCATGTACCAGACCTTCTTCGGCGGCCGCTGCGATGCCATGACCCAGGACGCTTCCGCGCTCGCCGGCGCGGTGACGACCGCGGCGCCGAATCCGGCCGACTACGTCGTGCTGCCGCAGACCATCAGCAAGGAGCCGCTCGGGCCGTTCACCCGCAATGGCGATGACGTCTGGAGCGACATCATCACCTGGCTGCATTACGGCCTGATCGAGGCCGAGGAGCTCGGCGTGACCCAGGCCAATGTCGACGAGATGACGAAGTCGCAGACGCCCGCCATCCAGCGGCTGCTCGGCGCATCCGGCGATCTCGGCTCACGGCTCGGGCTCGACAACAAATGGCTGGTCACCGCGATCAAGGCGACCGGCAATTATGGCGAGATCTACGAGCGCAACGTCGGCAAGGCGAGCCCCCTCAAGCTCGAGCGCGGTCTCAATGGCCTCTGGAGCAAAGGCGGCCTGATGTACGCGGTGCCGTTCAAGTAGGCGCCTTCGTGTCCCGGAGTGCCGCGGCGTGCAACGCTACGGCACTCCGCCCAACAGAGACATCGGCCGCGGGCCTCCCAGTTAGTCACTTTCGATGACCACGCTCCCTCGTATCGCCTTGATCCACGCGCTCAAGCACTCCATCGCACCGATCGAGGCAGCGTTCGCGACCGCATGGCCGCAGGCGAGGCTGATGAACCTGCTCGACGACAGCCTGTCGGCCGATCTGGCCCGCGACGGCGAGCTCACGGATGCCATGACCGAACGTTTTCTCGCCCTCGGCGATTATACGGTCGCGACGGGAGCGGACGCGATCCTGTTCACCTGCTCGGCCTTCGGTCTCTGCATCGAAGCGGTCGCGCGCGCTCACGCGCCGATGCCGGTATTGAAGCCGAACGAGGCCATGATCGAACGTGCCGTGATGATGGGCACGCGGATCGGCCTGCTCTCGACCTTCCCGCCGACACTGGTGTCGATGCCGCCTGAATTTCCGGCATCCGTCCATGTCGTGCCGAAGCTTGCCGAGGGAGCGCTGGCTGCGCTCGACCGCGGCGATCGAGCCGAGCACGACCGGCTGATCGCGGACGCCTCGCGCAGCCTGCGCGATTGCGACGTCGTCGCGCTGGCGCAGTTCAGTATTGCGGCAACCGCGCCGCTGGTTGCGGAAGCAACCGGCCGCCCCGTCGTGACCACGCCGGACAGTGCCGTCGAGAAATTGATGAAGCTGCTGGCCGCGAAAGCCTGAAATGGGCCGCGCTTTGCTCCAAACCCCGTACGTGTGATTTCGATGCGCCTCAAGCGCCGGGTTTTCCCCGGCGCTTTGTGGCCTTGATCGCCGCGGCGAGCGCGACCTTGGTTTCGTTGACGAAGTCCTCGACCAGGTCCTCGCGCGAGGCATGAGCGGCCTCGCCGGTGAACAGACCCTGCTCGGCCAGCATCACGACACCGTGCAGCGCCGCCCAGATCTTGAGCGCGTGCCGCTCGCGCAGATAACCCACGGCAGGCACCTCCAGCGCCTCCGTGACGAGCCCGAACGTCTCGTGGGTAACCGCATGCAGCTCGCTGCCTTTTGCGGCACATGACACCGTGCGGGAGGCGAACATCAAGCGATACACACCGTTGCGCCGCAGGCCGAAATCGAGCGTTGCCTGCGCCAGCCGCGAGAGCTTCGACTGTTTCGACGGCTTTGCCATTGCCTCGCGCAGGATCGCGTTGAACTGCCGGAACGCCTCCGCGGTCACCGCCGCAAGCAACGCCTCGCGGTCGGCGAAGTGCCGATAGGGCGCAGGCTGCGAGACGCCGAGCTGCTTCGCCAGCGCCTTGATGCTGATCGCCTCCGCTCCGCCCTTTTCGGCCTCGCGCAAGGCAGCCTTGATCAGGGCGTCGCGAAGGTCGCCATGGTGGTAGGTGTTGAGCGGCTTGCGGGCAAGTTGTGAGCGCATGTCGGGGCCGAGCCTATAAGTTTGCGCTTGACAGGGGAAGCCCGCCGCGAATGTAATAGACTATAACTTAAAGCGGACGACCGACGCCGCAGAAAAACGACACGAGGAACGCGCACCGCTTCGGGCGCGCGCACGACCGAGGAAGCCGCAATGGCAGAGCGACTCAAGGTTCACGTCGACCCCGACAAATGCCAGGGCCACGCGCGCTGCAAGGCGCTGGCGCCGGAACTATTCGAACTCGACGAATACGGCAACGCCCACGAGGCTGGAGACGGCAGCGTTCCCCCTGGCCTCGAAGACAAAGCCTGGCTTGCCAAATCCAATTGCCCGGAAATCGCAATCGACGTGATCGAGGAATAGCGCGGTCCGCGTTCGCTTGCGCGTGCCCTCAGTGAACACGAGCCTCAGGAGCTCCCCGAGATGTCCGACGTCAGCCAACCCGTCGCCCATCCGCCCGTGACGGACTGGATCAACGATTTCGACCACACCGATCCGCAGTGGACGGACGACCCCTTCCCGATCTGGGAGGAACTGCGCGCCGCAAGCCCGGTCGTGCACACCGACCGATTTCTCGGCTGTTACTTGCCGACGACCTACGAGGCCGTGCGCGAGATCGCCAACGATACCGAGCACTTCTCCTCGCGCCGGATCATCGTCCGCGACGTGCGGCCGGAGATCACCAACAGAAATGCCGCGCCGCCGATCACGTCCGATCCTCCCGTGCACAAGCCCGCCAAGCAGCTCCTGCTGCCACCGTTCACGCCGGACGCGACGAAGAAGCTGGAACCGCGGGTTCGCGCCATCTGCAACGAGCTGATCGACGGCTTCATCGCCGAGAAGAGCGTGGATGCGGCAGCGCGATACACCAAGCACATTCCGGTGCGTGCGATCGCCCACATGCTCGGCATTCCCGAGGCGGACAGCGACCTGTTCATCAACTGGATTCACATGATCCTCGAACTCGGGATCAAGGACGAGAACAAGCTGCTCCAAGCTGTCCAGGAGATGAGCGTCTATTTCACCGCGCACATCGAACAGCGCAAGATCAAACCGACCGACGATCTCATCTCCTATCTGATGAACGCCAGGGACAAGGACGGACGGCCGCTGGAGGACTCCCACGTGCTGGGTTCGCTGCGGCTACTCCTGATCGCCGGCATCGATACGACCTGGAGTGCGATCGGCTCTTCGCTCTGGCATCTTGCCCGAACGCCGGCCGACCGCGAACGCCTGATCGCCGAGCCCGAGCTGATCCCGACAGCCGTGGAGGAACTGTTGCGCGCCTATTCGCCGGTGACGATGGCCCGGGAAGTGGTCAAGGAGACCACGGTGTCGGGGTGCCCGGTCAAGACGGGCAACATGGTGCTGCTGTCCTTCCCCGCCGCCAATCGCGACCCCAAGATGTTTCCGAACGCCGACAAGGTCGTGATCGACCGGCGCGAGAACCGCCACGCCGCCTTCGGCCTCGGCATCCATCGCTGTGTCGGTTCCAACCTGGCACGAATGGAGATGCAGGTTGCGCTGGAGGAATGGCTGAAACGGGTTCCCGACTTCCGGCTTGATCCCGCAGGCACCGTGACCTGGTCGCAAGGCACCGTGAGAGGCCCCCGCCAGTTGCCATTTCTGCTTGGAAAGGCAATGTAGACCTTTCCAGATCAGCGATGCGGAGAGGCCGGAATGACAGAGCAAGCGATCAAACCGGCCCCCGAACATTTTGACGTTGCCGACGCCGAGCGGAGGATCAAGGCGATCTTCATCGGCTCGATCGGCAATCTCGTCGAGTGGTACGACTTCTACGCCTATACGGCGTTCGCCCTCTATTTTGCTCCGGCCTTCTTCCCCGGCAGCGATCCCGTCGTGCAGCAATTGAACGCCGCCGTCGTGTTCGCGGCGACCTTCCTGATGCGTCCCCTGGGTGGCTGGCTGTTCGGCTATCTCGCCGACCATTTCGGCCGGCGTATCTCGCTGACGCTGTCGGTGGTCTTTATGTGCTTCGGCTCGCTGATCATCGCGCTGACACCGACCTACGCCACCATCGGCTTCGCCGCACCGGTCATTCTGGCGTTGGCACGCGTCATCGAGGGCCTCAGCCTCGGCGGCGAATACGGCGCCAGCGCGACCTATCTCAGCGAGGTCGCCGATCCCAAGCATCGCGGCTTTTATTCAAGCTTTCAGTACGTCACCCTGATCGGCGGCCAGCTCACCGCGATCATCGTGCTGCTGCTCCTGCAGAAGGTTTTCCTCACGCCCGAGGAGTTGAAGGCCTGGGGCTGGCGCATTCCGTTCGCGATCGGCGCGATGCTGGCAATCTTCGCCGCCGTGATGCGGCGCGGCCTGCACGAGACCGAGGCGTTCGAGGAAGCCAGGAAGACTGTGAAGCCGACCGGCTCGATCGTCAACCTGCTGCAATATCCGCGCGAGCTACTACTGGTGGTCGGCCTGACCGCCGGCGGCACCGCGGCGTTCTACACGTTCACTACCTACATGCAGACCTTCGTCAAGCTCTCGGTCGGCCTGACCGAGGACCAGACAACCTTCGTGATCTTCGGCACCCTGATCTTCGCGACCATCCTGCAGCCGATCTATGGCGCGATCTCCGACAAGATCGGTCGCAAGCCGCTGCTGATCTTCTTCGGCGTGATCGGCACGCTCGCCACCGTGCCGCTTCTGATGGCCTTGAAGGAAACCAAGTCGCCGTTCATGGCGTTCATCCTGATCTGCGCCGCGTGGCTGTTCGTGGCCGGCTACACCTCGATCAATGCGGTCGTGAAGGCGGAACTGTTTCCGACCAACGTCCGCGCGCTCGGCGTCGGCCTGCCCTATGCCATCACGGTATCGATCTTCGGCGGCACCGCGCCGGCGATCGCGCTCTACTTCAAGAGCATCGGGCGCGAAGAGTGGTTCTACTACTATCTCGCCGGCGTGATCTGCCTGTCGCTGATCATCTATGCTACGATGCGCGACACCAAACACGAATCCGCGATGCATCGCCACGAGTAGGCCATGGCCGAAGAGACCGAGCCGCCGTCCGACAGCAAGCTGACGCGCACCAAGGAGAAATGGGCGCGCGAAGGCCGCTTTCTCACCGGCAGGATCAGCCGGCCGGACGACCAGCGGCTGCCGCCCGGCCAGCATCTCACCAAGGACTGGCCCGTGCTCGATCTCGGTGTCGTCCCGCCGGTTTCGCGCGAGCGCTGGCGGCTCGATGTCTATGGCGCGATCGAGAACCCGGTCTTCTGGACCTTTGCGGAGTTCGCCGAGCAGAAGCAGGCGCGGTCGACTTCCGACATCCATTGCGTGACGACCTGGTCGCGCTACGACAACGAGTGGGATGGCCTTGCCACGCGCGAACTGCTCGCCGCCTGCCGGCCGCACGACGACGCGCGTTTCGTGGTGCTGCACGCCTATGACGGCTACACCACCAACCTTGCGCTCGACGATTTCGCCGCCGAGGACGCGCTGCTCGCCCATAGCTGGTCGGGCCGGCCGCTGTCGGACGAGCATGGCGGCCCGGTACGGCTCGTCGTGCCGCACCTCTATTTCTGGAAGAGCGCGAAATGGGTTCAGGCCATCGAGTTCCTGACGGAGGACGCGCCAGGCTTCTGGGAGGTCCGAGGTTATCATAGCCGCGGCGATCCATGGGCCGAACAGCGCTATTCGGGCGATTAGGACACAAGCAGGACGGGGGAAGGCCATGCCGACGGAACGCTTTCAATTCACGGGCGAAGGCGGTCACCAGCTTGCGGCCGCGCTGGAACTGCCGGACGGCGAGCCGGTGGCCTTCGCGTTGTTCGCGCATTGCTTTACCTGCGGCAAGGATACGCTGGCGGCCAAACGCATCTCGGTCGCGCTGGCAACCAGAGGCATTGCGGTGCTGCGCTTCGACTTCACGGGACTGGGCTCCAGCCAGGGCGATTTCGCCAACTCGACCTTTTCCTCGAATGTCGCCGATCTCGTGCGCGCAGCGGATCATCTGCGCGCGACCCACAAGGCGCCATCGATCCTGATCGGCCATAGCCTTGGCGGCGCCGCGATCCTCGCCGCGGCGGGGAAAATACCCGAGGCCAAGGCTGTCGCGACCATCGCGGCGCCATCGGACCCCGCCCACGTCACCGGGCTGTTCAGGGAGCAAATCGACGACATCCGCGCACGCGGCGAGGTCGAGGTGTCGCTCGCGGGCCGTCCGTTCCGGATCAAGCGCGAATTCCTCGACGACGTCGTCGAACATGAGCTGATGAAGGACGTCACCGGCCTGCACAAGGCGCTGCTGGTGATGCAGTCGCCGGTCGACGACACCGTCGGGATCGACAACGCGACCAGGATCTTCATCGCTGCGAAGCATCCGAAGAGCTTCGTCTCGCTCGACCATGCCGATCATCTGCTGACAAGGGCCGCCGACGCGCTCTATGCGGCCGACGTCATCGCCGCATGGGCGAGCCGCTACATCGACACCGCAAGCCTCGCGAAGGTGACGGACGCTGCCGAAGCACCTCGCCAGGTCGTGGTGCAGGAAACCCGCAAGAGCAAGTTCAACCAGACCATCTCGGTCGGGCCGCATCGCCTTGTCGCGGACGAACCGGTCGCGGCGGGCGGCGAGGATGCCGGCCCGGGCCCTTACGATTTCCTGCTTGCCGGCCTGGGCGCGTGCACGTCCATGACCATGCGTCTCTATGCCGACCGCAAATCGCTGCCGCTCGACCGCGTCACGGTCACGCTGAAGCACTCCAAGATCTACGCCAAGGATTGCGAGGAGTGCGAGACGCGTGAGGGCATGCTCGACCAGATCGAGCGCGACATCGCAATGGACGGCGCCCTCGACGCCGAGCAGCGCAAGAAGCTGATGGAGATCGCGGACAAATGCCCGGTTCACCGCACGCTGACGTCGGAGATCAGGATCATGACGAGGGCCGTCGACTGACGCGACGGTCCTAGAAGCACGAGGCCATCGTGCGGACGGCGGCGCTGATCTCGCTCTCACGCCACGCCGCAAAACCAAGCAACAAGCCGTGATCGCGCGGCCGGCCGAGCGACAGGCTGGACAAGGCACGCGTTTCGACGCCTGCCTCGACAAGGCGCTCGACTGCCGCCCGATCGGCCGTGCCGCGCCTGAGACGGGCAACGAGCTGGATGCCGCCCGAGGGCACCTCGACCGAGAGCACGTCGCCGAGGTGACGCTGCAATCCTTCGACGAGGTGGTCGCGCCGGGCGTGATAAAGCCGGCGCATCCGCCGGACATGCGCGAGAAAATGTCCTTCGATGATGAACTCCGCCAGCGCCTCCTGGATATGGCTCGCCGCCAGCAATCCCATGTGCCGCTGGGCAATCTCCAGGGTTCCTGCGAGGGCCGGCGGTGCGACGAGATAACCGAGCCGGATGTCCGATGTCATCGCCTTCGAGAAGGTGCCGACATAGAACACGCGGCCATGGGCATCGAGCCCCTGCAAAGCCGGCACGGGCCGGCTGTCATAGTGGAATTCGCCGTCGTAATCGTCCTCGACGATCCATGTCTTGCCGGGCCGGCTCGCGGCGAGAAAGGCGGTGCGGCGCGCCAGCGACATCAGCCGCCCTGTCGGGTGCTGATGCGACGGCGTCATGAAGATCAGCGTCGGCGCTGCGCGTCCCTGCATCCACTGCACGCCCTGCTCGTCGAGCTTCATTCCGGTCACGCGCGCGCCCGAAGCGCGGAAGGCGGCCGCCGCGCCGGGATAGCCGGGATCCTCGACCCAGACATCGTTGCCGGGCGCAACGAGGGTCGCCGCGATCAGGGTCAGCGCAGCCTGCGCGCTCGGCAGGATCATGATCTGGTCGGCTGTCGCGCTGACACCCCTGCTGGTCGCCAGATAGTGCGCCAACGCCTCGCGCAGGCGCGGCCGGTTGATCGCTCCGAGTTCGCGCTTCGGCGCGCGGATCGCGCTGCGGCGCAGGCAGCGCGCCCAAACCTCGTTCGGAAACTCCCGGAAATCACCCTGCCCCGGCCGCAATGGCCGGAGCGGAGCCTGATAGGACATCGGCCAATCCGCTTGCCGCAACGTGGAAGCCCAGGGAGAGAGCCGGGGCTTGCCGGACCGAGCACGCGAGGCCACCGCGCCCGCTCCCTCCTGCACCCTGTCACCGTCGGCCGTCACCACCGGACGCCGGCCGCGTGACATCTGCAGATAGCCCTCGGCAGCAAGTTGCTCGAACGCATAGGTCACGGTGTTGCGTGACACGCCGAGGTCGCCCGCGAGCCCGCGGCTCGACGGCAGTGCGCGGCCCTTGCCGATGCGTCCGCCGGCGATCAGGCTTCGGAGCTGGCTCGTCAACTGAGCCACCAGGCCGTCGTCGTCTGACCGCTTCAGCTCGATCAGGCCGGAGATCGTCGCTTCGGAAACTGGCACCTTATTTCTTTCCAATCTGGCGCTTTTTTGAGGTCCATTGATGATGCTATCCATCGGGATGCACCGTTTCAAGGACCACTGAGATGAACGCTCCTCTATCCCACCGCGCGGCCGTCGGCCTGTTCCTGATCGTCGTGCTGGCCTGGGGCGTGAACTGGTCGGTGACTAAGCAACTCGTGCAGTCCGTCCCGCCGCTATGGACCGCCGCGATCCGAAGCTGGATCGCGCTTCTCGGCCTTCTCGTGATCCTCGGACTGAGCAACAATCTGGTGATCCCCGAGCGGCGCGACATTCCGGTGGTCCTCAGCGTCGCGCTGCTGCACATGACATTCTTCTCGACGCTGGTCGCAGCGGGGTTGCGCTTCCTGCCCGCCAGCAAAGGCATCGTGCTCGGCTACACCACCCCGCTCTGGGTCGCGCTCGCGGCGCCCATGATCGGAAAGGAGAGCTTGACCGCGCCGAAACTCGCCGGGGCACTGCTGGGGCTCATCGGCCTTGCCGTGATCCTGAATCCGGCATCGATCGACTGGACCAGCACGAGCGTGCTGTTCGGCGCGGGGATGGTCATCCTGGCCGCGATCTGCTGGGCTGCGAACATCATCTATATCCGTTCGCATCACTGGATCGCATCCCCGCTCCAGCTCCTGATCTGGCAGGTGCTCGTCGCGACCATCGTGCTCTCGACAGCAGCCGCGATCGTGGATGGTCCGCCGCACGTCGAATGGTCCCCGCGGCTCGTGCTCCTGTTCCTGTATTCGGGCCTGATCGGAACGGCCCTGGCCTATTGGGCGATGTCGATGGTCAACAAGAGCATCTCGGCGCTCACGACCTCGCTCGGCACCACGGCGACGCCGATCGTCGGCATCGCGAGCGCGGCGATCCTGCTGGGCGAACCGATCGACATCAGCCTCGCGGTTGCTGCAGCGCTGATCGTCGCCGGCATCGGCCTTGCGACGCTGGCGGACTGGCCGCTGCGCGGTCAGGCCACCGCGAAAGGCTGAACACGCAGCGCGCCCTTCAGACCGGCCGCTGTGCCAAGGAGAATTCCGGCAACCGCCACGAACGATCCCAGCGCGAGCGTCGACAGGCCGGTCAGCCCCTGCCCGATCGAACAGCCGAATGCCATCACGCCGCCGATGCCCATCAGCGCAGCTCCGCTGGTCGAGCGCAGCATATGACGCGGAGAGGAATAACCTTCGAGATGGAAGCGGCCCGTGGCGAGCGCGGTGAGCAGACTGCCGAAGAAGACGCCCGCCACTGTCGCGATGCCGAAATTGAGCGTCAACCCCGTCGAGAGCATCGCGTATTGCAGCGCATCGGCGATTGGCGCGATGAAGGTGAGCGACGTGACCGGGACGGGATTGAAGTCGTCGGCCCCGAGATAACCGGTGGCGAACCAGCCGGCCGCAACGAGGGCACCGACGACGACTCCGGCCGCGATCTGGCCGGGCGATCGGCGGAACGCCGGATGCGCGAATGCGAACAGGATGAGCGCGACGACCACCGCAGCCGCAGCCAGTTCGCGCGCGACGGGATCAGCAAGACCCAGCGAAGCCAGCACCGACGGCAGCGAATTGGCGTTGACGGTGGTCTGCGAGGCCTGGACCAGTGCAATGCGCGCCGGGGCGATCAAACCCTTGAGCGTCATCTGTGCGGCGATGGCCAGCACGATCACGACCACGAAGGAGCGGAGATTGCCACGGCCGAGCAGCACCAGCGCCCGCGAGCCGCAGCCGTTCGACAGCACCATGCCGTAGCCGAACAAAAGGCCTCCCAGGAACAGGACGGGCGCGGAGAAGGTCTGCTGCAGGTAGATCGACTTGCCGAGATCGACCGTGCCGCTGCCGGCGAGAAGCTGGCTGGCGGCGATCGCAACGGCGATCGCAAGCGCGTAGCTCCGCACCAGCCGACCATCGCCCTCGGCAAGAAAGCCGCGCATGCTGCTCATCAGGCAAAAGCCGCTGAGCAAGCCGACCGCACCGTAGATCAGGCCGATGACGAGGCCGGCGAGGATGACGAGTTGGGCGGCTTCCATAAGTCGTTCTCGAACCTCTAGCTATCAGTCGTCCTTGCGAGCGAAGCGACGAAATCCAGTCGGCTTCTGCGGAAGGACTTTGGATGTCCTTGCTGCGCTCGCAATGACGCGTTTCACGGCCGCAGGATCACCCTGTCGCGCGACGATCCGGCCACCGCGACATACGCCTCCCTGGCGCGATCGAGTGGATAGATCGCGTTCGCCCTGATCGGAAACGGCTTCAGACGGCCGTTTGCGAAGCCGGGACCTAGGTCGCGCAGCACCGCGCCTGTCGCAACCGATGACAGGCCGAGCGTGTCGATGCCGACATAAGTGTGCTGACCGCGGTAGAATTCCAGGATGTTAAACTGCACGATCCGGTCGATCGCCGCGATCAGGATCTGGCGCCCGCGCAGGGCGAGCGCCTTGTGTGCGGCCTGGAAATAGGGATCACCGACCGTATTGAAGACGATGTCGGCGCCCTTGCCGCCGGTCAACTCACGTACGCGCGCGGCAACATCTGTTGCGGAGGCGTCGATCACCTCGACCGGTGCGTTGCTATGGCCTTCATACGCCTCTGCCTTGCGGACCACGCCGATGACGCGCGCTCCTTGCCAGGTGGCGATCTGTACCGCGGCCTGACCGACCTTGCCGTTGACGCCCATCACCAGCACGGTCTCGCCGCTCTTCGGCAGCCCGGCGCGGCGGAATCCCTCCATCGCGGTGACGAAGGGCACGCCGATGCCGGCCGCCTCCTCCCACGACAACGCCTTCGGCTTCTCCACCACTGCATCGGCCTCGACGACGAGATGGCTCGCATGGGTGCCGTCACGGCGGATGCCGAGATCGCCGGACGAGCCGAACACGTCGCGGCCGATCATGCCGGCAGGCCCCCCGATGATCACGCCGGCGTAGTCACGCCCGGGCGTGCGGGGAAACACCGCGTAGGGCATCAACCCGGTCGCCGCCTTGACGTCGGACGGATTGACGGCAGCGGCCTTGACCTCGATCAGCAGATCGTTCGGGCCGCGTGTGAGCATATGGCGTTCGACCACCGGCGCGACCGCGGCAGCATTCTCGGCCTTGGCATTGAGGCGGACGCAGCGCGCCTCGACGGCTTTGGTATCGGCTGACGACATGGAAAGACCCGCAATTGCTCGCGGGCCTTGTCGCCTCTGGCGCCGGTCAAGTCAACCGCCTCCCCACCCCTGAGGGTTGAGAGCTAATCCTTCGGCCGCTTGTCGTAGAGCCGTTTCGCCTTGCCGAGCGAGCGCTCCAGCGTGGCGGGCGCAACCACCTTCACCCTCGAGCTGATCCCGATCGTATTCTTGATGTGGGTGGATATCCGATCGGCGTGGTCGACGAGCCCCCGGCCGTCCCAGCTCTCGCTGCGCGCCTCCGCGATGATGGTCAGTTCGTCCATACGTCCCTCGCGGGTCAGTTCCAGGACGAAGTGGCCGCCGCACCAGTCGGTCGCGAGCAGCACCTCCTCGATCTGGGTCGGGAACAGATTGACGCCGCGCAGGATGATCATGTCGTCCGAACGTCCCGTCACCTTCTCCATCCGCCGCATGCCCGGCCGTGCCGTGCCGGGGAGAAGCCGCGTCAGGTCGCGGGTGCGATAGCGGATCACCGGAAAGGCTTCCTTGGTCAGCGAGGTGAACACCAGTTCGCCCTTCTCGCCGTCTGGCAGCACCGCGCCGGTCTCGGGATCGATCACTTCGGGATAGAAATGGTCTTCCCAGACGTGCAGGCCATCCTTGGTCTCGATGCATTCCTGCGCAACGCCGGGGCCGATCACCTCCGAGAGGCCGTAGATGTCGGTCGCGTCCATATCGAAGGCTTCCTCGATTTCGGCGCGCATCGCGTTGGTCCAGGGTTCGGCACCGAAGATGCCGACCTTGAGCGAGCATTGCCGCGGATCGAGCTTCTGCCGTTTGAATTCGTCGAGGATCGCCAGCATGTAGCTCGGCGTCACCGTGATGATGTCCGGCCGAAAGTCGTTGATGAGTTGAACCTGCCGCTCCGTCATACCGCCGGAGATCGGCACCACCGTGCAGCCGAGCTTTTCCGCGCCGTAATGCACGCCCAGCCCGCCTGTGAAGAGGCCATAGCCATAGGCATTGTGGATGATCATCCCGGTGCGGCCGCCCGCAGCGCGGATCGAGCGCGCCATCACCTCCGACCAGGTGTCGATGTCGCGTTGCGTATAGCCGACCACGATCGGTTTTCCGGTCGTGCCCGAGGAGGCATGCACGCGCACGAGCTTCTCGCGGGGAACCGCGAACATGTTGAAGGGATAATTGTCGCGCAGATCCGTCTTGGCCGTGAACGGAAACCTGGCGAGATCGGACAATTCGCGAAAGTCGGATGGATGCACGCCGGCCTTGTCAAAGGCTTTGCGGTAATGCGCGACATTGTCGTAGGCATGTTTCAGCGACCAACCCAGACGCTGCGTCTGCAACGCCATGATCTCGTCGCGCGACGCGCGCTCGTGCGCGTCCATCTCGGCACTATAGGTGTTGCCGCCTTCCTTGCGCTTCGTCAGAGCCATCCTCGTTTCCCCACATCATTGTCTGTTCTTTTCTTTATCGGTCTTGCGTCGGCAGCCAGGTGCCGGGAATGACGCGCGAGTGCCCGCGAAATTCCGCGATGATCGTATCGCCGGCCGTGACGCGCACGTCGTAGATTCCGGAGCGGCCGCCACGGGTGATCTCCCGCGCCTTCGCGACGAGCCGGTCGCCGAGCTTGCCCGGCTTGATGAATGTAATCTGGCCTTGCGCCGCGACCACACGCTCATTGTGGGAATTGCAGGCGAAAGCGAAGGCGGAATCGGCGAGCGTGAAGATGAAACCGCCATGGGCGATCCGCTGACCGTTGACCATGTCCGGCCGCACCGTCATCGCCAACGTCGCAAAGCCGGGGCCGATCTCGACGATTTCCATGCCGAGCCCCTTGGAGGCATCGTCCTCGCCCCACATTGCATCGGCGCAGGCGCGGGCAACGTCCTCGGGCGACGGAGCTGCTTTGACGTTCACTTACTTCTCCGAGTTGGATGTCGATCCCTGATGTTCTGCCGGATGCCGGAGGCTGTCAAACGTGGTCGTAATCGACCACGACCCGCTCGGAACGGGGTTTGGCCTGACAGGTCAGGACAAAACCGGCCTTCAGCTCCCAGGGCTCCAGCGAATAGTTGATGTCCATCGGCGCCTCGCCCTCGACCAGCTTTGCGCGGCAGGTCGAGCACATTCCGCCCTTGCAGGCGAAGGGCAGATCGACACCGGCGCGCAGCGCGGCATCGAGGATTGCCTCGTCCTCGGCGACCGGGACATCGCGACGCTTGCCGTCGATGATCAGGGATGCGATCGCCTTCGGCGGCGCATCGGGTGCCACGGCCTTCTTCGCCCGTGGCTTGCCCCCGAATTCGGAGACGAAGCGCTCGACATGGATACGATCCTCGGGAATGCCGATGTCGCGGCACGTCGCCTCGATCTCCTCGCTCATGCCCAGCGGTCCGCAGACGAAGACGTGATCGACGCTTGCGGCCGGCACCAGAGAACGCAGGAGCACCCGCACCTTCTCCCCGTCCAGCCGGCCGTGCAGGATGGGGATATCCTGCTCTTCGCCCGAGATGACATGGAAGATCGAGAGCCGGTCGATGAAGCGGTCCTTCAACTCCTCGAGTGCCTCCAGGAACATGATGTTGTCGGTCGCGCGGTTGCCGTAGAACAGGAAGAAACGGCTATCCGGCTCGCGCGACAGCACGCCCTTGACGATCGACAGGATCGGCGTGATCCCGGAGCCTGCCGCAAAACCGACATGGATGCGTCCGAGGTCGGCCGGCGGCACCACGCCGAAGCGCCCCGTGGGGGTCATCACGTCGAGCTCATCGCCGCATTTCAACTCCTCCGCGGCCCAGCTCGAAAACGCGCCACCGTCGACCTTCTTCACCGCGATACGGATCTCACCGTCGTCGGGGCCGGAGCAGATCGAATAGGAACGGCGCACCTCCTCACCGTCGAGCGTCGTGCGCAGCGTGAGGTATTGGCCGGGCGAGAAGGCGTAATCGCCCGCGAGGTCGCCGGGGATGGTGAACGTCATCGAAACCGCGTCGGACGCCTCACGGCGGAGATCGCTGACGGCCAGGCGGTGGAAGCGTGGTGCGGCTGCGGACATCAGAAAGATCCTATCCCGGTCTCACCGTCGTCATCGCGCTCGCAATGACGACGGATTGGCATCGTTTGTCTCTCAATGACACTTGAAATAATCGAAGGGTTCGCAGCAGGCCTTGCAGCGCCAAAGTGCCTTGCAGGAGGTCGAGCCGAATTCCGATAGCAGCTCGGTGTTGGCCGAGCCGCATTGCGGGCACGCGACCACCTGCTCACCGAACAGCGCGCGGCGCGAGCCTGTGGCTTGCGGCGGCGCGATCCCGTAGGCCTGCAGCTTCCGGCGGCCCTCCTCGCTCATCCAGTCCGTTGTCCACGCCGGCGACAGCACCGTGCGCACCTTTGCCTGGCGAAAGCCGGCACGCTCCAGCGCGATCTCGATTTCGAGCGAGATCATGTTCATGGCCGGGCACCCCGAATAGGTCGGGGTGATCGCGACTTCGATTTTGCCATTGTCCAGAACGACATCGCGCAACACGCCGAGATCGGCGATGGTCAGCACCGGAATTTCGGGGTCGACGACGCTCGCGGCCGCGTCCCAAGCGCGCTGGCGCAACTCCGCCTCGCTTTGCAGCACAATCACCATGTCAGCCCCGGAAAGGTGCGCTGCATCGATTGCAGATCACTCAGGAGATGACCGAGATGTTCGCTATGGCGGCCGGAGCGGCCGCCCTGCTGCATCCAATCGTTCTGCGGCAGCACCAGCGTCGCTTCACGGGTGACATCGTCGAGGGTCGTCATCCAGCGACCGCGCAGGGGTCCGGGATCGACGGCGATACCGGCATGAATCAGGGCCCGCTCGCCGTCGTCGACGGCGAACATTTCGCCGGTAAAGGCCCAGAGGTGGTCGATCGCGGCCTGGGCCCGTGTCCGGCTCTCTTCGGTGCCGTCGCCAAGCCGGATGACCCACTCCGACGCATGGCGCAGGTGATAAGCGCTTTCCTTCTCCGATTTGGCGGCAATGGCCGCGAGCGTTGTATCGCGCGAAGCCATCATGGCGCGCCAATAGAGGTCGACGAACGCCGAATAGAAGAACTGCCGCACGAGGGTCCGGGCGAAGTCGCCATTCGGCTGCTCGACCAGCAGCAGATTGCGGTACTGCCTGATATCGCGCAGGTAGGCGAGCTTGTCTTCGTCGTTCTCCCGGCCTTCGGCCTTGGCCGCGTAAGTATAAAGCTCGCGCGCCTGACCGATGAGGTCGAGCGCGATGTTGGAGAGGGCCATGTCCTCCTCCAGCATCGGCGCATGCCCGCACCATTCCGAGAGCCTGTGCCCAAGGATCAGCGCATCATCGGCGCGGCGCAACGCGTAGAGCACCAGCGGCGTCTCGGAGACCTCGATGTTGGCGACGGGCATCTGTCCTATCCATCTTGCCACTTGTTCCGATTTCATCCTGAGCAGGCGCAAAGCGCCGTCTCGAAGGATGGGCTACAAATTCCGCGCCTCATGGTTGCTCGGCGATGCGAAACATCGTCAGGAGACGCCGCTTCGCGGCTCCTCACCATGAGGGAAGAACGCGTTACATGTGCCCCACTTCCTCAGGCACCTCGTAGAAAGTCGGATGCCGGTAGATCTTCGATTCCGCGGGCTCGAACATCATGCCCTTCTCGGCCGGATCGCTCGCGGTGATCGCCGTCGACGGCACGACCCAGATCGAGAGGCCCTCACCCCGGCGAGTATAGATGTCGCGCGCGGCCTGAAGAGCCATGGTGGCATCGCTCGCATGCAGCGAGCCGACATGCTTGTGCGCGAGACCGTTGCGGCTGCGAATGAAGACTTCCCACAGCGGCGTGTTCGGCGTGGCCATCGTGATCCCCCTACTCTGCGGCTTGTGCGGTCTGGCGATGTGCGCGCTTCGCGGCGTAAGCGGCCGCTGCCTCGCGCACCCAGGCGCCATCCTCGTGCGCCTTGCGGCGCGCTGCGAGGCGATCGCGGTTGCACGGGCCATTGCCGGCGAGCACCTGCTTGAACTCGGTCCAGTCGATCTCGCTGTAGCGCCAGTGCCCGTCGGCATCCTGCGTCATGCCGGGATCCGGAACGGTCAGCCCCAGATATTGCGCCTGCGGCACGGTGGCATCGACGAACTTCTGGCGCAGCTCGTCATTGGAGAAGCGCTTGATCTTCCACTTCGTCGAGGTGTCGCTGTGCTGGCTCGTCGCATCCGGCGGGCCGAACATCATCAGCACCGGCCACCACCAGCGATTCAGCGCATCCTGCGCCATCGCCTTCTGCTCGTCCGAGCCGCGGCTCAGCGTCAGCATGATCTCGTAGCCCTGACGCTGGTGGAAGGATTCCTCCTTGCAGACCCGGATCATCGCGCGTGCATAGGGACCGTAGGAGCAGCGGCACAGCGGAATCTGGTTCATGATGGCGGCACCGTCGACCAGCCACCCGATCGTGCCGATATCGGCCCAGGTCAGCGTCGGATAGTTGAAGATCGAGGAATATTTGGCCTTCCCGGCGAGCATCGCGTCGACCAGCTCTTCGCGCGAAGTGCCGAGCGTCTCGGCCGCCGCGTAGAGGTAAAGCCCATGGCCGCATTCGTCCTGCACCTTTGCGAGCAGCGCGGCCTTGCGGCGCAAGGTCGGCGCACGCGTGATCCAGTTGCCCTCGGGCAGCATTCCGACGATTTCGGAATGGGCGTGCTGGGAGATTTGCCTGGTGAGCGTCTTGCGATAGGCCTCCGGCATCCAGTCGTTCGGCTCGATGCGCTCCTCGGCATCGATGCGCGCCTGGAAATGTCCAGCCTTCGCCACGTCTTCGAGGCTGCGGTCATCCGCCTCGGCCGCGTTCAGCGCTTGCGTATACATGCGCATCCTCCCGATTTATTGGGAGACAATATATAACAGAAATTACTTCATGCAAGATATTTCTGTAACATATTGATCAGCTGCCGAACCTCCGTTCCAGCAGCTTCCGGGCCGGCGGCAGCGGCCCCTTTTCGTTGGTTCCGTGGCCATCAAGCCATTGTTCGGACGGCGCAAGCAACGCGCGATAGATCTCGCCGCAGAGCTCGCGGGCGGCCAGGCCAGGCCAATCGGCCGGGAGCAGGCTCTCGGGCAGCAGCGGATCGCGCAGCACGACACGGCGGTAGCAGTGGATCAGGAGGATGCGCGCGGTGAAGGCCTCGGCCTCGGACAGATCCGTCCCTCGTTCGATCGCGGCGCGGAACGGCTCGAACATCTTCATGAACCTCACATAAGCATCCGCCGTGCGGTCCAGCGGCCAGCTCGCGCTGAGCAGGCGACGTCCACTGTCGTCCTCCGCCGAGACTTCAAGGCGAATGGCGCCATCGGCTTCTTCCGGCACGGGCACACCCGATGGTGCGACCCACACGCCGGGCAGCGGACTGCCAAAACCTGCGTTGCGCAGCGCCTCGCGCGAGGCGTCGCGGTCCTCACCATTGCCGATCAAGAGCAGTTCGAAACGGCCGGTCCAGGTGGAAAGCGGCGGATCGTAGATGTGGCGAGTCGCAGCCTCGAAAGTCTGGCGCCCCTTCTCGGCGAGGCGATAGAAGCTGTTGCGGCCGACCTTTTCACGCGTCAGCCAACCATCGGCCGCAAGGCGCGACATTGCGGTGCGCACCACGCCGCTGTCGATGTCGAGGCTTTCGAAGAATTCCAGTAGCGTGCCGAGCCACACCGAGCCGCCACGCGGCACGATGGCATCACCGAATACGGTGATGACGATGGACCCAGTGCGCGACGGCTCGCGCTTGAGCTGATCGATGATGCGGGAAAGCGGATGCGCCATGCGCGAGGCATAGCGCGTTTGGTGCGGGCGCGACAATGGACGGGAGCGAAGCTGTTGCTCTCCCTCTCCCCGTTCTTACGGGGAGAGGGCTGGGGTGAGGGGCTGCATCCGCAAAAATGGTGACAGTCGGACTCGCGGAAACTCCCCCTCGCCCGGATCGCATCTCCGATGCGATCCGACCTCTCCCCGCAAGCGGGGCGAGGTGAAGAAGGCCCGCTCACCGATGTGGATCGGGATACGCCAGGCTGCGCCAGCCGCTGCGGTCGAACGGCCGCCACTCGCCTTCCTTCTGCGCGAGACGATCGGCGACCGCATAGACGGCGGCGGGGTGGTGACCCATGCCGCAATGGCTGCTCTCGACCTCGATGCTCTCGGTCTGGGCGCCCGTCCGCTCCATGCAGCCCTGCCAGGCGCAGACGCCATCAGTGCGGCTGAAGATCGCGGTGGTCGGCACCGGCGGCGGTACGGCGAGCTCGCCGCCGAACTCCGGATCGACCTCGTCGGACCTCTGTCCGCTCACCCACTCGTAGACGCGCCAGGCATTGGTCGAACGGGGATCACCGGCGAAAGGACTGCCGAGCGTAATCACCTGGCGCACCCGTTCCGGCATCATCTTGGCCAGCTGGCGCGCATAGAGGCCGCCGAGGCTCCAGCCGACCAGGCTGATCTTGCGGCCATGCTTGTCGTTGAGTTCCTCGACCAGATCGACCATCGCATGCTGCACGCCCGGCCGCAGACCGTAATTGCGGCCCTGGCGCCAGCCGCTCACCGCATAGCCCTTGCCCGACAGGAAGGTGCGCAGCGCGCGCGTGGAGGCGTCCGAGGCCACAAGGCCCGGCAGCACGAGCACCGGATGTCCGTCGCCACGCGGCGCAAGGCTCAGCAGCGGCAGCGCGCCGAGGAATGCCCCGAACTCGTGGATCGCGCGCCCCTCCAGAAACATCAGGGTGCGGGACGGCGGTTGGAGCGTCTGGGCAGTTGCGGTCATCAATGTCTCCCCGAGAGGCGCCGGTCGCGGCGCCGGCTGATGGGCATAATTCCAATACGCCGGCTTCTCGAACGTTCCGCAGCGCAACATGAATCAGCTAGGCGGCCGGTTCCGGACATTCAAGCGGGAGAGACGCAGGGCGACAATAGGCCCCGGTGCTAATGCGTGGAGGCGTGACGCAAAAGTCACAGCAAACGGAGCAGGAATTCCACGGAGTAGAGCACAAGCCCGGCGAGGCCGCCGATCAGCGAACCGTTGAAGCGGATGTATTGCAGGTCGCGGCCGATGTTGATCTCGATCAGCGAAATCAACTGGGTCATGTTCCAGGACTTCACCTGGTCGGAGATGAAGGTGGACACGCCGCTCTTCTGGTCGGCGATGAAGCTGCGCAGCACCGTCACCAGACCATTGTTGATCTCGCCGCGCAGTTCGGCGTCGCCGGCAAGCGCTTCGCCCGCCGCGACCAGCATCCCCGCAAGATGATGCTGCAACACCTGCGTCTCGCCCAATGCACTGCGCTCGATGAACGAGCGCGTGTTGGCCCAGATGGTACGTGCAAGATCGGCGAGTTCGGGACGCGCGAGCAGATCCCGCTTCAGGCCATCGATGCGATCCACATAGGTCGGGTCGGTGCCGAGACGGTCGACGAAGGTCAGCACCATGCGGTCGAATTCGTCGCGGAACGGATGCTTCGGGTCGCTTCGCACTTCATCGAAGAACGCCGTGGCGGAGGCGACGATCTTGTTCACGAGAAACTTGTCGGCGCGATAGAGCCTGAGCAGGGTCGGAAGCTCCGCGCGCACCTTCTCGCGGATCATCGCCATCGTCTCTGTCTGCGTGAGCGTGTCATGCATCACGCGCAGGAGATCGTCGAACAGCACTTGGTGCCGTCCCTCGGCGACGAAACCACGCAATGTGCCGGCGGCAAGCGGCGCGAGGTCGATGGCCTGGAGTTGGGATGACATCCGGCGGATGATGAACGTCATCAGGCCCGACGTCTCGGTTGCGGAAAAAGCCTCCGGCAGCAGACGCAGCGCGAAACGCGCCAGATCGTCGCTGCGCTTCCGATCGCGCAGCCAGTCGGCAACGAATGAGCCGAAGTCGATCTCCTTCAGCTTGGCCTCGACGGGCCCCGCCTCGAGGAAATGCACCTGGATGAATTCGCCCAGCTTGTCGGCGATGCGGGCCTGGTTGCTCTGAATGATCGCGGTGTGCGGTATCGGCAGGCCGAGCGGCCGCTTGAACAGCGCGACCACCGCATACCAGTCGGCAAGGCCGCCGATGGTTGCGGCCTCCGCGAAAGCCGCGACGAAGCCGAACACGGGATGCAGGGGAAGAAGCCATTTCGCAACCACGAACAATGCCAGCGTCGAAGCCAGCACCAGCGTCGCGAGCGCCTTGACGCG
This sequence comes from Bradyrhizobium sp., assembly GCF_047605465.1. Classification (GTDB taxonomy): domain Bacteria; phylum Pseudomonadota; class Alphaproteobacteria; order Rhizobiales; family Xanthobacteraceae; genus Bradyrhizobium. The sequence goes on from NZ_JASGFS010000004.1 coordinate 198,462, forward strand.
CCGCAGATCGGCCGCGCGTTCGGCGTCGCCTGGTGTGTCGAAGAAGGTGCCGGATGGAGTCATCATCGCATCACATTATCCATCATTGCGAACGAAGCGAAGCAATGACGGCAGCCAATGACGGCGACGCAAAAAACAAGGCCCGCCGAAGCGGGCCTCAGAATTCAGTTTTCAACTCGGCGCACCAATCAGGCGGTCTTGTTGTAGACCTTGGTGAAGTTGTCCTGAGCGGACTTCGCACCATTGGCGGCGAGCTTGCCGAGATAGTCGGCGGTCGCCTTGGCGCGCGAGACGAACACTTCGCCGCGGGCGCGGAGCAGGCCCGACTGGATCTCGACGGCTTCGCTGATCGACTTGGCCGAAGCGAGCTTGTCGATGCCCGAGAAGAACGCCTCGGCGTCTTCATAAATCGCCTGCTGGATGTTGCGGCTGATCTTGCCGGCCTCGGCGACGGATTCGGTCACCGCGTTCTCGACGGCGGCGGTCACTCGCTCGGAGCCCGCGAAAGCCTCGGCGGCGCGGTCCTTGGCGGTGTTGGCGCTCTTCTTGACGAACTCGCGGGCAGCCTCGGGAACTTCTAGGTTCTGGATGTTCTTGAAAGCGTCCTTGAAGCCCTCGAAAGCGGTATTCGTTTCAGTGGTCATGGGGTTCTCTCCATCCTCATTGGTCTGAGCTATGGGCTCACCCCGTCCGCATTGGCCCGGGGCACGTCTTATATGGCATAGTTAATTGTGCAATGCAATATCATTGCTGCGCTGCGATATCACGAAACCGTGAACAGCCTTAACGGGAGGCATTTCGCTGCCTCTTTGGCCATGAGCAGGCCGGCGCGATAGGGATCATGCTGGATGGTCCTTCCAGCCAGGCCCTATGGTCTTAGTGCTGGACGGCGCCGGGTACGCCATAGGCCTCCATCTGGGCCTGGACCTGCGCAATGTTGTGGCCGAGCACGACGATGTCATGGGTCTTGCCGTCGACGTCCCGGACGTGATCGCGCAACAGCGCTTCGGCCTTGAAGCCGAGGCTCTCGAACAAGGCGATCGCCGCCTGCTGGTCCACCGTCATCTGGACGGAGAGCTTTTCGAGACCCGCACCGAGCGCGAGCGCGAAGGTCTCCTGCGAGAGCGCCCGCCCTACCCCTTTGCCGCGCACGTCGAGCGACACCACCATCCGGATCTCGCCGACATGCGGCGACCAGGAATGGGGATCGCGCACCAGCGTGCCGCAACCGACTACCTTGCCGTCCTTCACCGCGAGCAGGCTCGTGATCGCACCACGTTCGATCTCCTTGACCCAGGCCGAAAGGACCTTCGGTTCGCTGATGTTGCGCGGAAGGAACAACAGATCGTGGCTGGGCAGCCCCTTGCCGAAGGCAAGCACCGCCGCCTCGTCCGCGGGCGACATCAGGCGTATCTCGATGTCGCCTGCGTCGGTCCTGATGTGACGCGGATAGGAACGCTGTCCGTTCATGTCGACCTCTTCCCCAGCCAGGAGTCCAGTTTCGGCCACAGCCGCTTGACCGCGTTGGCGCCGGCGACCAGGGAGACGTGACCGCCCTTCAGCATCACCTCCTCCTTGTCCTCGGCGCCGATCTTCGCGATCAGATGTTTCGCGGCGTCGTACGGCACGATGTGGTCGTGCTCGGCGACCGCATGCAGGATCGGCACCTTGATGTTTGCGAGCCTCGCCGCGCGCCCCCCGACCGACATGGTGTCGTTGAACAGCTTGTTGTCCCACATCAGGTCTTTGGTGATCGTACGAAAATATTCGCCGGCCAGCGGCAGCGTGTCGGTCGCCCAGCGATCGAACATGCGATACGATTTGACGAACTCATCGTTCCAGATGTTGTCCCAGAGCTGGATCTGGCTCACCGTGCGCGACGCCGGTCGCAGCATCTCGAAAGACGACAGGATCATCTCCGGCGGCACGTTGCCAACGCTGTCGACGAGCCGGTCGACATCGAAATAGCGACGATCGGAAAAGCTCGAGAACAGCTTCATCTCGCGAAAATCGATCGGCGTGGTGAAGCAGATCAAGTTCTTCATGGGCCCGTCCTGAAAGATCGAGCCGTAAAGCAGCGACAAGACGCCGCCGAAACAATAGCCGATCACCGAGACGTCCTGCTCGCCGGAATCCTGCTGCACGCGGCGAACGCAATCCGGGATGAAGTCGAGGACGTAGTCCTCCATCCGAAGGCTTTTCTCCTCCGGCCGCGGCGCGGTCCAATCGAGCATGTAGACGTCGTAGCCGCGCTTGAGCAGGAACTCGATGAAGCTCTGACCGGGCACGAGATCGAGGATATAGCCGCGGTTGGTCGTCGCCATCACGATCAGGACCGGCACGCGATAGATCTCGTCCGACATCGACCGGTAATGATAGAGGCTCATCGTACCGCGCGAATGCAGCACGTCCTTCGGCGTTGATCCGAGTGTCGGGCCGGAGGTCGAGAAATACTCGACGCCCTTGATGCTGCGCATGATGGCACGTTGCACCTCGGATTGGATCCGCTCCGGGATCGATGCCAGATCAAGTCCCGTCGGTGCATTCATTTGGGCTCTCCACCTTCGGAAGGTGGACGCCTCGTACGCGGCGGCCGCGGCGCCGCCCCGGCTTGCGATCCGCCGGCCGCGGCCGACATCTGGTTCAGCATCGATTTGATCTCGCCGAGCTGATTTTCGATCGACTGCAACCGTTCGGCGACGCCAGTCATCTGCGCGCGGCTCGGCAGGTTCATCGAGAGCAGATACTTCTCCATGAGGTCGCCGAACTGCTTCTGAGCACCTGCAGCAACGCCGCCGGCGCGGTTCACGGCCTGCGAGAATTCGGGCGTCTCCATCGCCTTGGTGGCGAAGGAGTTGAACCCTTTCTCCATCTCGCCAACCATTTTCTGCCACAAGGCGACCGGATCTGTGATCTTGTCGGTCATCGGCGTCCTCCAGATTGTCGAGGGTCTTGGCGCCCTGATTTTCCGCCATACCACACCGTTGCGAGGTGCCGGTCAACCGGCAAGCGGCGGCCCTGCTGACGCGCTCACGGCTTCTTCGCGGCGGGAAACCGTGCGATACAGCATCGATCCGCAGCAAGGGAACGCGCCCGTGAATGCCTCTGCTCATCAGCCGCCGCAGACCGTCCGCGCCAACGGCATCGAGATCTGCTACGAGATTTTCGGCAACGACAATGCCGAGCCGCTGCTACTGATCATGGGTCTCGGCGCGCAGATGATCCACTGGGACGATGCGTTCTGCGAGCAACTGGCCGCACGCGGTTTTCGCGTGATCCGCTTCGACAATCGCGACATCGGCAAGTCCAGCCACCTGACCGGAGGCAAGCGGCTGACCCCGCTCGAGCTGTTGAAGTTGCGCTTCCTGAAGATTCCCGCCGCCGCGACCTACAAATTGATCGACATGGCCCGGGACACGATCGGCCTGATGGACGCGCTCGGCATCAAGTCGGCGCATCTGGTCGGGGCGTCGATGGGCGGCATGATCGCTCAGGAAGCGACCTTGTCGTTTCCTGAGCGCGTGCGCTCGCTGACCTCGATCATGTCGACTACGGGCAATCCACGCTTGCCGCCGCCGACGCGGGAGGCCGCCGCGATGCTGATGGCGCCCCCGCCACGCAGCAAGGAGGAGTTCATCGTCCGCTTCGGCCAGACGTGGAAGGTGTTGCGTGCCGGAAGCTTTCCCGAAGAGGAAGCGCTCGATCCGCAGCGCGCCGAACGCGTCTTCGCGCGCGGGCTCAACCCTGCCGGCGTCGGCCGGCAGTTGCGCGCCGTGCTCGCCTCGGGCAGCCGCAAGGAGCGGCTGCAAGGCGTCAGGACGCCGACGCTCGTCATTCACGGTACGGTCGATCCGCTGGTGCGCCCCGAGGGCGGCCAGGACACCGCCGCCTCGATTCCCGGCGCGAAACTCCTGATGATCGACGGCATGGGCCACGCCCTGCCGATGCGCTTCTGGAACGAGATCATCGACGCCATCGACAAACATGCGCACGGCGCAGCCGCAAAGGCGGCGTAGACCGACACCGGCGGTCTCCCCGCAGTGACCATGTGAGTTGCCGGTTACCGTCTTAACTCGGGCGGATACGAAAGCTATACAGGCCTCTCAATCGCAAGACAGGGGCCGTCGCCTCTCGGAGCTCACATGCATCTCATCGTCCGCGCGGCCGCACTGCTCGCCGCTTCCATCCTCATGCTGTCCTTCGCCGGCAGTGCCGCAATGGCCGGCAACGCGCAGGAGGAAGCCAACCGCCAGGCCGTGCTGGCCTTCTATGAAAAGGGACTCAACCAGAAGGACGCCGATGCGGCCATCGCCTATGTCGGCAACCGTTATGTCCAGCACAATCCGAATGCCGGCGACGGTCCGGAGGGGTTCCGGAAATTCATCGGCTTCCTGCGCGAGAAGTTTCCGAACTCGCACAGCGAGATCAAGCGCTCATTCGTGGATGGCGACTATGTCATCCTGCACGTTCACGCGGTGCGCGAACCCGGCACCCGAGGCAACGCCATCATCGACATCTTCAAGCTCGAGAACGGCAAGATCGTCGAGCACTGGGACGCCGTTCAGGCCATCCCCGAGACGTCTGCGAACAGCAACACGATGTTCTGACCGATCGAAGCGCGGGCAGAGACGACCTAGCGCTTCGTCGCGATCCAGATCACATGACGCGCGCCACCGCCTTTTCCGGTGGCGCGGACATTGACCTCGTTGACCTCGAAACCCGCACCGCCAAGCCGCTGGGTAAACGCCGCGTTGGGTCCCGACGACCAGACGGCGAGCACGCCGCCCGGCCGCAGCGCCGTCTTCGCCGCCTTCAGCCCACTCGCATTGTAGAGCGCATCATTGCCCTTGCGGGTCAGACCTTCCGGCCCATTGTCGACGTCGAGGAGAATGGCATCGAAGGCCGATCGACGCGTCCGGATGATCTCGGCAACGTCGGTTTCCCGGATACTGACGCGGGCATCATCCAGGCTGTCGCCGAAGATGCCAGCCATCGGACCGCGCGCCCATGCGACCACGGCGGGCACCAATTCGGACACCACGATCCGGGCCTTACCTCCGAACGCACCCAGCGCCGCGCGCAAGGTGAATCCCATGCCGAGGCCGCCGATGAGCACATGCGGCGCCCCGACCTCCTCGATCCGCTTTGCCGCGAGTGTCGCGAGCGCGGCTTCAGAGCCGGACAGACGGCTGTTCATCAGCTCGTTGGTCCCGAGCATGATGGAGAACTCCTTGCCGCGGCGCATCAGGCGGAGTTCGCCGTCGGAGCCGGGAATGCCGGCGGTGTCGATCTTCTCCCAGGGAATCATGCCCGAGGTTTAGCACGATCGCCCCCCGCAGAGTGGGTTGGCCGAAAAGCGTAGCCGCCCCTCCACCTGCCACCCGGTGACGCGAGCCTCGCCAGTCCGCGGCTAACCGCCCGCCCAGACGTCCAGCACGTAGCGGTTCTTGGCGCCGAGATCCTCGATCCAGCGCGCACCGGCTGCCACGTCGGCACCGGAGCGCTCACGATAGATCGCCACGAGCGCCGCCTTCACGTCCGGTTCCATCCTGCCGCCATCGCCGCAAACAAAGATGATCGCGCCCTGCTCGATCAGCGGCCAGACCTTGTCCTTCTGCGCGGCCAGAAGATGCTGCACATAGGTTTTCGGTCCGTCGGCACGCGAGAATGCGGTGAACAGCTCGGTGATCCCGTTCGCCGCCAGCGCCTTCAGCTCGTCGGCGTAGAGGAAGTCCTGGTCGGGATGCCGGCATCCGAAGAACAGCATCGCCGGGCCGAGGCTTGCGCCCTTGGCTTTGTGCGCCGCGCGCTCCTGGAGAAAACCGCGGAACGGCGCGAGGCCGGTGCCCGGGCCGATCATGATGATCGGCACCGACGGTTCGTCCGGCAGCCGGAAACCGGCCTTGGTTTCACGCACGGTCGCGTAGACGGTATCGCCGATGCGGCGGTCGCTGAGATAGTTCGAGCAGATGCCCTTATAGAGGCCGCGGCCCGATGCCGCCTGCCCGCCCACGACGCCGACGGTGATGCTGCAACGTGCGGGATCGGCCGACGGCGAGGACGAAATCGAATAATAGCGCGGCGCGAGCAGCGAGAGCATTTCGAGATAGGCATGAAACGGCAGCTCGCAGGCCGGATATTCAGATAGCAGATCGAAGACCGATTTGCGCTTCGCCAGGATCTCGGCGCGATAGCGCTCCTCCGCCTCCGCATCATCGCCGACGAACGCGAGCAGCTTCGGCTTTGTCATGGGGCACCGCGTATGCTCCGACATGATCTGGATCTGCTTTCGCGTCGCGACCTGCTGCAGCTCCACGAAATCGGTGAGAAGCTGCCCCACCGAGACGCTGTCACCGACCGGTAGCTGGGCACGGCGCCCTTCGGCGACCCGCAGCCTGATCTGATCGGCAGGCAGGAAGCCGAAGCGGCGCGCGACCGCCTCGACCAGCGCCGGATCGTTACGCGGCACGACGCTGAGATGGTCGCCGACGCGATACGTCACGCCTTGCGGCAGCTGCACCTCGATGTGGCGGGTCGACCGCTCGGACGGGTTGGGGCCGCCCTTGTTCTGGAGCTCGTCATTGACAAGCAGTTTCATCGCCACGGCGCCGCCGAGCGCCGCGATCGCATTGACCGCGCCGGGCGCGACCGGCTCGACGTTGTAGAGCGGCTCGTCGTCGGCGCTGCGGCTGAAGTTCGAGGTCAGCCCCAATTCCTTCATGGCTGCCGGGGCTGCGGCCGAAAACCATTTCTCGAACTGACCATCGAGGTCGCTGCGTGCATCGCCCTCGCCCCGCGCATGGAGACTGCGGGCACCGCGGGCCGCGAGCTGCTCGTCGATGAAGCGCGGCACCGACTGATAGGTGGCGGCCCAGTCGCTGTTGCCGCAACCGAACACGACGTAGCGCACCTTTGACAGCGCGTCGCCTGATGCCTCGCCATGCAGCCATTTGACGAATTGCGTGGCATGGTCCGGCGGCGCTCCGTTATAGGAGGCACAGAAGATCAGTACGCCGCCCTCCTCCGGCAGCTTGCCGGCATAATCGTCCAGCGGTGCGAGCTTGCTGGCGAAGCCATTGACCTCGGCGAGATCCGCGACACGCGTCGCCAGTTCCTCCGCCGTCCCGAGATTGGAACCATAGAGCACGAGCAGCGGCGTGTTGTGGCCGGGTCGCGCCGTCACGCGCGGCGCAACGACGCCGGCAGTTGGCGTCGCCGCGGCGGCACCGCCAAAAGCGCCACGCTCGCGATCGGCACGCGGACGCACCTTGATCTTGAAGCCTTCCGGCTTCATCGTCAGCGTTTCCTTCAGGTGCATCTGGTAGCGCTGATGATCGATCAGCCTGAACCGCTGAAGGATCATGCCGAGCGCCAGGGCTGCTTCATGCATCGCAAAGCCACGACCGATGCAGGCGCGCTGGCCGTTCCCGAACGGCTTCCAGGCATTGACCGGCCGCGTGGCTTCCGCCTCGCGGCTGAAATTCTCGGGGTCGAACGCATCGGGATTGGGCCCCCACACCGAGGGATCGCGGTGCAGCGCCGTCACCAGGATCGTGGTGAAAGTGCCCTTCCTCAGCTTGTATTTGCCGCCACCAATGGTCTCGTCCTGCAGCGGCGAGATGCCATAGGCCGGCGCCGGCGGCCACAGCCGCAGCGCCTCCTTCAGGATCTGGGTGATGTAGGTAAGCTGCGTCACCTGCTGATAGGTCGGCTTCGCATCGACGTCGGGACCAAAAACGCGATCGACCTCGTCATAGGCTTTCTTGAGGATATCGGGGTGCTTGAGCAGCGCATAGAGCGTGTAGGACAGCAGCCCGCTGGTGGTCTCGTGGCCCGCGATCAGGAACGTGTTGATCTGGTAGCGGATGTTGACGTCGTCGAGTTGCTCGCCGGTCGAGCGGTCGACGCCGGTCATCATGGCGGCCAGCATATCCTTCTTGTCGTCGATGGCTTCCGCGCTCTTGCGGCGTTCGGCGATGATCTCGTCGACCATCCTGTTCATGAAGGCCACGTCGTCGGCGAGCGTCTTGCGCCGCTTCTGCATCCAGAGCTGCTCGAACGGCAGGCCCCGGGTCATCATGATGGTTTCGAGCGAACGCACCAGCGACTCGACGAAGGGATGGTAATCGCGCCGGTAGAACGAGTTGAATCGGTAGTCGAAGCCGCACAGGCCGATCGTATCGAGCGTCAGCGCGGTCATGTCGTGAACGACATCGATCTCCTCGTCGGCGTTGAGACGCTCCCACTTCTTGACGAGCTGCTCGGCGATGTCGACCATGCTCGGGTGATAGGACTGCATGGCGCGATTGCCGAAGGGCTGCAGCAGGATATTGTGCGCCTTGCTCCAGTTCGGCTCGCGCGTGTCGGCCGTGAACAGGCCGTCGCCGCCGACCGCACGGACACGCCGCAGCGCACCGCGCACCGTCTTGTCGAACCGTTTTTCATCCGAGAGCTCGTCGACGAGATCGTGACCGGAGACCACGACGATCGGCGACCCCATCATGTCGAGCCAGAAGATCGGACCGAGCTCCTTGGCGAGCCGCGTCAGGTCCTGTACGGGCGCGGCCGAGTCCAGCGACAACATGTTGCCGACCACCGGCTTGGTCGGCGGGTGCGGAATCGGGTCCAGACGGTTCTTGGATGACATTGAAAGCGCTTCCCCCTGCCTCGGTCGGCAACCGCGTCATTGCGGGGAGCGAAGCAACGAAGCAATCCAGGTCGCGGTCGCGGCCAGGATTGCTGGATTGCTTCGCTTCGCTCGCAATGGCGAACTCACAACGACGAACTAGCCAAACCGCCTTCTACGCCATTCGATCAGCTTGGCACTGACCTCTTCCGGCTTCTCCTGCTGCGTCCAATGGCCGCTGTCCTTCACCAGATATTTCTCGAGGTCGGCCACGAGCTTCTCCATGCCGTCGGCCGCCGAGGGCGGCAGCACCGCGTCGTTCTCGGCCATGATCATCAACGAAGGCACCTTGACATGATGGTCGAGCCCCTGTGATCGCTCCCAATTGCGGGTGAAGTTGCGATACCAGTTGATGCCGCCGGTAAAGCCGGTCTTCGTGAATGTGTCGACGAACACCTTCTTCTCGTCGGCGGACAGGATCGGTGTCCGCGGATCGGCCTTGGCATCGTATGCCGCGATCATCTGCGGGAACGCCAGGTTGAGCTTCGGCGAAGCGCCCACGCCTGCGACCGGCGCCTGCTCCGGCTTTTGATCCGAACGCGCCAGCGGCTTGCGCATGAACGCGTCGAACGTCTGCTCGACGCGGCTGCCGAAAATCCTGTCCGGCTCGCGCGCGGGATCCTGGAACTGGACGATGTACATCTGGTCGCCGAAACGCTGCCGGAACAGCGCGATCGGGTCGATCGGCGCGCGGCCCCAATGCGGTGTGTTGACGCCGACAACCCCGGCGACGCGCGTGGGGTGTCGCAGCGGCATCTGCCAGACGACGAACCCGCCCCAGTCGTGGCCGACGAAGATCGCCTTGTCGATTCCCAGATGGTCGAGCAGGCCGACGAGATCGCCGGTCAGGTGCTCCATGTCGTAGGCTTCGACCGGCTCGGGGCGGTCGGACGCACCATAGCCGCGCTGGTCCGGCGCGATCACCCGGATGCCGGCCTCGCTCAGCGCCTTGATCTGATGACGCCAGGAGAAGGCGAGTTCCGGCCAGCCATGACACAGCACCACGGGCGGTTTGTCCGTAATCGGCCCTGCCTCGTAATAGCCCATGCGGATTCCGTTCGTCTGCGCGAACTTCAACGGCGGCATTTCAATCATCATCGGATTCCTGGAATATTTGCTATTCGGCCGCGCTCTTGATGTCGGCCGCAGGCGGCGCGTAGGCCGCTTCGAGTGCGGCGAACTCCTCCGGCAGCATGTCGCACATCACCTGCACATGCGGAATGATGTTGGCGCCGACGATGAAGCCGAAATCGAGCTGGTCGCGATAACTCTGCACGGTGATGTTCAGGGCCTGCCCATGCGTCGAGATCGACACGGGGAAGATGTGCAGGAGCTCGGCGCCGGCGGCGTAGAGCGTCTGCCGCGGTCCCGGCACGTTGGAGACGGTGATATTGGCGGCCGGCGGCAGCACGTCCGACAGGTTCGAGCGGCTGTAGAGCAAGGCGAGGATCTGCACCATGATCGGTGCGCCCAGCATCGAGATGTTGGACACCTGCGGCATCAGGGCCCGCAGCGGATGCGACATCTCCTTGGATTTCGTCGATTGCGCGATGATCGCCTCGAGCCGCGCCTTGGGATCGGCGATATTGGTCGCGATCGCGCAGATCATGCCGAACACCTGGTTGTTGGCCTCGGTGTTGCCCTCCTCGCGCAGCGAGATCGGCACCGCCGCGGTCAACGATTTCGCCGGCAAGGTACTGTGTTGCAGGAGATAGCGCCGGACCACGCCGGAGGCGAGCGCCAGCACCACGTCGTTGAGCTTGCCGCCGGCCTGCTTGGCGAGGGCTTTTGCACGCGACAGCGGAATCGAAACGCCGGCAAAGCTTCGCTCCGACGAGATCGTCTTGTTGAGCATGGTCGGCGGCGACACCATGCTGGCAAGGCTCTCACGCGATTTCGGATCGGAGACCTTGCCCAGCACGTCGGACACGCTCTTGAGCACGGTCGGGATATTGCCGGCAAAACGCACCGCGCTTTCGATCTGGTACATCGCGTTGTCGAACAGGATCGAGCCGATGTCGCTCTTGCCCGTCCGCGGCAATTGCAGGTTCCTCGCGGCCTGCGAGGCATCGAGCGGCTGGCTGAAGAGCTGTTGATAGGAGTCGAGCAGGTTGGCCGCGATGTCCCGCGGCTCCTGTCCCGGCTTCGCCCCACCGGCGGGCGGATCGACCTGACGCGGGATCGGCGTGATGTCGTAGATCATGTTGGTCAGCGCCGCGCCGGCGCCGCCATCGATCGCGGCGTGGTGCATCTTCGAATAGAGGCCGACCTCGTTGTCCTTCATGCCCTCGAACACGTAGAACTCCCAGAGCGGACGGGCACGGTTCAGCAGCTTGGCGTGCATCCAGCCGACGATGCGTTCGAGCGTGGCGCGGTCGCGCGGCAGCGGCAGGCTCGCACGGAAGATATGACGGTCGATGTCGAACTGATCGTCCTCGACCCAGGAGGGATGGTCGATGTCGAGCGGCGCCTTCTCCAGTCGGGCTTTCAGGATCGGCGCGATATGCAGCCGCGAGACGATCATCGCCTTGAAGTCTTCGAAGAAGTCGCCCTTGTAGTCCTCGGGCAGGCGGAAGATCGCCATGCTTCCGACGTGCATCGGCATTTCCGGCGTTTCCAGATAGAGAAACGACGCATCCAGCGACGACAGCTTCTTACCGTCAGCCATGGTTCCCTCCCAGCAATCATTGACTGGCGCTTTGGTCAGCGCTTCTCGTCAGGCCGATACTGCCCGTTCCGGCGGGGCATATGCAATGGCAAACGGCCCGGCCCGGTCAAATGGCGAGAACTCTCCCTCGGGTTGCGCCAGACGGTCCGCCACGGCCCACAGGGCGGCGGGATTCACCCCGAGCCCGATATGGCTGGCGAGATGCACCTCGATGTTCTCGGCGCGGTCGGAGGGACGCAGCAGACAGGTCCGCCAGTTCACGACGCCGTCGGAGCGCGAATAGATCGAGCTCGCGGGCACCGGAAGATCGCCAGCGATCGCTTCGCGCAACTCCGCCATGTCCTCGACACGCTCGCCGGACAGGGCTTCGTAGAGCCGCGTCGCATTGGTCGCCCGCAGGTCGTTCGCAAAGGGGCTGCCGAGCGTGATGACGGAGCGGACCAGATCGGGTGCCTGGAGCGCCAGATCGCGGGCATAGACACCGCCGAGGCTCCATCCGACCAGGCTGACCTTGCGCCCGGTCTCGGCATGGATTTCGGCGAGGCGGCCGCGCAGGGCCTCCCGCATCCGCGCCAGGCCTCCGAGATTGCGGCCCATCCGCCAGGCATTTGCCTGATAACCGAGCTCGTTGAGATAACGGCGCATCGGCGCCATCGAGAGGTCGCTCGCGAGAAAACCGGGCAGCGCCAGCACCGGATGGCCGTCGCCCCTGGGCGCGCACATCAGGACGGGCGACAGCAGGAGGCTGGCGTTGAATTCGAACAGGCCGCGGGCCTCGGCGAACAGCAGACCAAGGCCCGGCGGACGAAGCCGGCCTGACGCCTGAGCCTCGTCCCGCGCGACCGGCATTATTTCTTCTTGTCGCTGCTGCGGGTGCCGCCGAGACCGGCCATCGCCACGAACATGTCCTGGAACCGCTCGGCGATCTTCGGATCGAAGGTGAACCAGCTCTGGATCAACGATTCCGGCGAGACCTTCTCGATGTTGCTCAGTACCTGCTGCTGCAACTTGTCCATCACCGCCGTCTGCATCGGCGCCACGTCCGGCAATCCGAAGAACTGGCGGGCTTCCAGGGGGGTGCAGTCGATTTCGATGTTTACTTTCATGTCCCCTCCTCGGAAGTGGATTCGAGCGGCGTGTCACAGTATCGCCGCGACACGGCAGGCAACGCAAGCCACCTGAGGCAGGCCCGCGGTGACCGGCCTCGCGATCAGCCGATATGGTCAATTAAATCGCTCGGCCGCACCGATGGCCTGAAGCCCCTATTTTCCCTTTCGATCGAAAGTCGAATGCCGCTCGCAGGCACCCGCGTCCAGGGGTGACGGACAGCATTGCTGCACAGCGGCGCAAGTTGGCGCGTTCCTTGCTGGAATGCGCTTGCGCGGGTCAAGAACTCTGGGCAACATGGATCAATCAACCCGGCCGAACAATCAAAAATCACAGGCGGGACAGTGGAGAGGGACAGGGATGTCAGTAAGTCGTAGTTTGTTTGCGGCGACGCTCGCCGGCATGGTTGCGCTCGCGATTTCCCCCGCGTCGAGCCAGACGCTGCGTTACGCCAACCAGGGCGAGCTGAAGTCGCTCGATCCCTATACGCTGAACGAGACCACCACCCACGCCCATATCGGCCACGTCTACGAAGGCCTGATCGCGCGCGACAAGAACCTGAAGATCGTCCCGGCGCTGGCCGAGAGCTGGGAAACGCCGGAGCCGACCCGCTGGCGCTTCCATCTGCGCAAGGGCGTCAAATTCCACAACGGCGATCCCTTCACCGCCGACGACGTGGTGTTCTCGGCAGACCGCGTGCGTGCCACCGGCTCCAACATGACTTCGCGCATCCCGGCGGACACCAAGGTCGTCAAGATCGACGACTACACCGTGGATTTCGTCCTGGCTTCCCCCAATCCCATTCTGATCTCGCAATGGGATGTCTGGTACATCATGGACAAGAAATGGGCGGAGGCGAACAATGCGGTGGCACCGACGCCGGCCGCCGCCACGACCCCAAGCTACGCCTCGCTGCATGCCAATGGCACCGGCCCGTTCATGGTCGACAGCCATCAGCCCGGCGTGAAGACCGTCTACAAGGCGAATCCGAACTGGTGGCGCAAGCCCGAACATAACCTCAAGGAAATCGTCTTCACGCCCATCGCCTCCGACGCGACCCGTGTCGCGGCGCTGTTGTCCGGCGAGGTCGACGTGATCGAGCCGGTTCCGATCCAGGATATCCAACGGGTCAATGCCAGCGCCAATGCCACCGTTCTGACAGGTCCGGAGCTCCGCACCATCTTCATCGGCATGGACCAATCGCGCGACGAGCTCCTGTTCTCGAACGTCAAGGGCAAGAATCCGTTCAAGGACGTCCGCGTCCGCGAAGCCGTCTACAAGGCGATCGACATCGAGCTGATCAAGAACCGCGTCATGCGCGGCCTGTCCACGCCATCCGCCCTGATGATCGCGCCCGAACTCTACCCGCTGTCGAAGGAGTTCACCCGGCCGAAATTCGATCCCGACGGCGCCAAGAAGCTGCTCTCGGAAGCCGGCTATGCCGATGGCTTCGAGGTGACGATGGACTGCCCGAACGATCGCTACGTCAACGACGCGGCGATCTGCCAGGCCGTGGTCGGCATGCTCGCCCGCGTCGGTATCAAGGTGAACCTGCTGGCGCAGCCGAAGGCACAATACTTCGCCAAGGTGCTCAAGCCCGGCGGCTTCAAGACCTCATTCTACATGCTGGGCTGGACGCCGGCCACGATGGACTCGCAGAACGTGCTGCACGACATCATGGGCTGCCGCGACGATCCGAAGGATCCGAACCGGGGTGAGGCCAATCTCGGCGGCTATTGCAACAAGCAGCTCGACGAGCTCACGGACAAGATCCTGGTCGAGAGCGACATTGCCAAGCGCGATCAGATGATCAAGCAGGCCTTCGAGATCTCGATCAAGGACTGGGCCTATGTCCCGCTGCATCAGCAGGCGCTCGCCTGGGGCGTCTCCAAGAAGGTGAAACTGACCCAGCGCGCAGACAACCAGGTGCTGTTCTACTGGGCGACCAAACAGGACGAGTAAGTGCCGGCAAGTCCCGACGTCCCGGAAGCCCGCCGCTTCCGGGACGTGTCGTTTCGAGCTACGCGATGACGCACGCCTCTGAAGAGATGTGAAAGGAAGAGATGCTCGCTTTCACGCTTCGCCGGGCAATCCAGGCCATCGGTGTCATGATCGCCGTCGGAATCATCGCGTTCTCGATGTTCCGTTTCGCCGGCGATCCCGTGAACCAGATGGTCTCGCTGGACACCTCGGGTGCCGAACGTGCCGCGATCCGCAAGTCGCTCGGCCTCGACGATCCGGTGATCGTGCAGTTCGGCCGCTATGTCGGCAACGCCGCGCAATTCAAGTTCGGGGTCTCCTACCAGTTCCGCCTGCCCGTCACCAATCTCCTGATGGAGCGAATGCCCGCGACGCTCGAACTCGCAATCTGCGCGACCATTTTCGCGATGGTGTGCGGCATCCTGATGGGCGTCTATTCGGCGTTGCGCCGCGACACCTGGCTCGCGGACGCATTCCAGGCGATCTCGCTGATCGGGATTTCGCTGCCGACTTTCCTGATCGGCATTCTCCTGATCTACCTGTTCTCGGTGACGCTCGGCTGGCTGCCGTCGTTCGGGCGCGGCGACGTCGTCCATATCGGATGGTGGACGACGGGCCTGCTGACGGTTTCGGGATTGAAGGCGCTGATCATGCCCTCGATCACGCTCGGGCTGTTCCAGATGACGCTGATCATGCGGCTGGTCCGTGCCGAGATGCTGGAAGTCATGCGAACCGACTATATCCGTTTCGCCCGTGCCCGCGGGTTGACCACCCGCGCGATTCATTTCGGGCATGCGCTGCGGAACACCCTGGTTCCCGTCATCACGGTCGCCGGCCTGCAATTTGGCTCGGTCATTGCATTCGCCATCATCACGGAGACCGTGTTTCAGTGGCCGGGCATGGGGCTCCTGTTCGTGCAGGCCGTACAGAACGTCGATATCCCGATCATGGCCGCCTATCTCATGATGGTGTCCCTGATCTTCGTCACCATCAATCTCGTGGTTGATATCCTCTACACCATCGTCGATCCGCGCCTGCGCTCGACGGTCAGCCGGGCGCACTAGAGATGAGCGATGCCGTTGTCCCGCATGGCGAAGAGCGCGGCGCTTCCCCGCCGGGCTGGTTCAGGCGCGCGCTCGACAGCGACCTGTTCTATTCTTTCCGCCGTTCCAGGATCACGATGATCGCTGCGGCCGTGACAGTGCTGTTCTTCCTGCTCGCGATCTTTGCCTCCCTGCTCTCCGTGCAGAATCCGTTCGATCCAGCCCAGCTCCAGTTGATGAATTCGCGCATCTCGCCGCTGTGGACCGCCGACGGCCAGAGCCCGTTCCTGCTCGGCACCGACGAACAGGGCCGCGACGTCTTTTCCGCGATCCTCTACGGCATGCGCATCTCCCTCGTCGTCGGCGTGCTCGGCGTGGTGTTCTCCGGCGCGCTCGGCATCCTGCTCGGGCTGACGGCCGGCTATTTCGGCGGCGCGATCGACGGGCTGATCATGCGTATCGCCGACGTGCAGCTCTCCTTTCCGGCAATCCTGATCGCGCTCCTGATCAACGGCATCGCGAAATCGGTGTTCGGCAACAGGCTCGACGAGATGAGTATGCTGGCGGTCCTGGTCTTCGCGATCGGCCTCAGTTTCTGGGTACAATATGCCCGCACCGTGCGCGGCTCGGTCATGGTGGAGAAGAACAAGGATTACGTCGCCGCCGCGCAGTTGATCGGCCTTCCGGCGCCGGTGATCATGCTGCGCCACGTCCTGCCGAACACGATGGGGCCGATCCTGGTCATCGCCACCATCAATCTCGCGCTCGCCATCATCACCGAGGCGACGCTGTCCTTTCTCGGCTCGGGCATGCCCGAGACCATGCCCTCGCTCGGCACCCTGATCCGCATCGGCAACAACTATCTGTTCGCGGGCGAATGGTGGATCGTCGCCTTCCCCGGCATCGCGCTCGCAGTCCTGATCCTGTCCATCAACCTGCTCGGCGACTGGCTGCGCGACGCGCTCAATCCGAAACTCCGATGAACAACTCCCGCTCATGACTGACCCCGTCCTTTCCGTGCGCAACCTGCAGGTCGAGTTCGCCTCACGCCGCGGCACGTTGCGCGCGATCGACGGCGTCTCCTTCGACATCGCCAAGGGTGAAGTGCTGGGCGTGGTCGGAGAATCCGGCGCCGGTAAATCCGTCACCGGTCTCTCGGTGATCGGCCTGATCGATCCGCCCGGCCGCATCGCCGGCGGCGAGATCCTTCTGTCCGGCGCGCGCATCGACAATCTGCCGCCGGAGGAGATGCGGCGCATCCGCGGAAAGCGGATCGGCATGATCTTCCAGGACCCCCTCACCTCGCTCAACCCGCTGTACCGGATCGGCGACCAGATCGTGGAGACGATCCGGACCCACCTCGATCTATCCGAACAGGCGGCGCGCCGCCGCGCCATCGAGTTGCTGGCGGAAGTCGGCATCCCCGCGCCCGAGAAGCGCATCGACGGTTACCCGCATGAGTTTTCCGGCGGCATGCGCCAGCGCGTCGTCATCGCACTCGCGATCTGCGCGGAGCCCGAACTGATCATCGCGGACGAGCCGACCACGGCGCTCGACGTCTCCGTGCAGGCGCAGATCATCGCACTGATCAAGCGCCTCGGGCGCGACCACGGCACCGCCGTGATGCTCGTGACCCACGACATGGGCGTGATCGCGGAAACCTCCGACCGCGTCGCGGTGATGTATGCCGGCCGCGTCGCCGAGATCGGGCCGGTGCAGGACATCGTGAGGAATCCGCTGCATCCCTATGCGAAGGGCCTGATGGGCGCGATCCCGACACTTGCCGGCGACGACAAGCGCCTCGTGCAGATTCCCGGCTCCATGCCGCGCCTGTCGGCGATCCCGCGCGGCTGTTCGTTCAACCCGCGTTGCGCGTTCGCCTTCGATCGCTGCCGCGTCGATCGGCCGGAGCCGCTGCCGCGCGGCGCGCAGTCGGTCGCCTGCCATCTCTATGACGGCATGCCGGCGGAGAGCGCGGCATGAGCGCCCCCTTCGTCCAGGCGAACAATCTGCGCCGCGTCTTCGACGTCTCAAAACCCTGGCTGAACCGCGTGCTCGAAGGCGGCCACCTCGAATATCTCAAGGCCGTCGACGGCGTCACCTTCGATATCAGTAAGGGCGAGACTTTTGCGCTTGTCGGCGAATCCGGCTCGGGCAAGACCACAGTGGCGCGGATGGTCGTGGGCCTGCTGCCGCCGAGTTCCGGCAACGTCCTGATCGACGGCGTCTCGATGACGGATCCGCGCCAGGCACAGGCACGCAGGAAGCTGCGCCGCCGCATCCAGATGATCTTCCAGGATCCCTATGCGAGCCTGAACCCGCGCTTCCGGGTCGACGCCATCATCGCCGAGCCGATCCGCGCTTTCGACCTGATCCAGGGCGAAAGGGACATCCAGGCGCGCGTCGGCGAGCTTCTCACTCTCGTCGGGCTGCATCCCGACGACCGGATCAAGTTTCCGCACGAATTCTCCGGCGGTCAGCGGCAACGGATCGCGATCGCGCGGGCGCTGGCCTCCGACGCCGAATTCATCGTCTGCGACGAGCCGACCTCGGCGCTCGACGTCTCCGTGCAGGCTCAGATCCTGAACCTGATGCGCGACCTCCAGGACAAGTTCGGGCTGACCTACATGTTCATCAGCCACAACCTCGCCGTGGTCCGTCACATGGCCAGCCGCGTCGGCGTCATGTATCTCGGCCGCATCGTCGAGATTGCGGAGGGGCGCGAACTGTTTGCGCGGCCGCGCATGCCCTACACCAAGATGCTGCTGGGCGCGGTGCCCGATCTTGCCATGAGCGGTCGCCAGCGCGTTCCGGTGAAGGGCGAGATACCCAATCCGATCAACCCGCCCGCCGGCTGCGCCTTCAATCCACGCTGCCCGCTTGCGTTCGATCGCTGCCGCATGGAGGTCCCGGAACTGATCGACGGGATCGCCTGCCATGCCGTGAACGCTGCGCCGGTGCCGGCGTGACGCGCCCGTGCCATGCAGCCGGTGCATCTGGCAGCATGGCGTCGTCTGTGATCAATTGCGCGCCCCACGAATGAGGTCGCAAATCCCATGGCCAGCAACGTCAATCCCGATCCGTTCACGACGAGGCCCGAGATCGAGGGCACGTTCGGCGTCGTCACCACCACCCATTGGATCGCGACCGCCGTCGGCATGGGTACGCTGGAGCGGGGCGGCAATGCCTTCGATGCCGGCGTCGCGAGCGCCTTCACGCTGCAGGTGGTCGAACCGCACCTGAACGGCCCCGGAGGTGACGTCCCCATCATCATCCATGACGTGAAACGAGGCCGCACGGAAGTGATCTGCGGCCAGGGTCCGGCACCGGCCCGCGCTACCATCGCCCACTACCGCAGCGAAGGCCTCGAGATGGTGCCCGGCACCGGCCTCCTCGCAGCCTGCGTTCCCGGCACTTTCGAATCCTGGATGCTGCTGCTGCGCGACTACGGCACGCTGCGGCTCCGCGACGTGCTGGAGCCGGCGATCTCCTATGCCCGCGACGGCCACCCGCTCGTCGAGCGCGCCCACGCCACGATCCAGACCGTCGAGCAGCTCTTCCGCAAGTACTGGCCGACGTCGGCCGCGATCTATCTGCCGAACGGGGAGGTGCCGAAGACCGGTACGATCTTCACCAACAAGGCGCTGGCCGCGACCTACGCCCGCATTCTCAGCGAGGCCGAGAGCGGCGGCGGCGGCCGCGACGCCGAGATCGAGCGCGCGCGAAAGGCGTGGTCGCAAGGTTTCGTCGCGGAAGCGATCGACCAATTCTGCCGCACCCAGGAGGTGATGGACGTCAGCGGCTCCCCGCATCGCGGCGTGCTCTCGGCCGACGACATGGCGCGCTGGCAACCGACCATCGAGGCGCCGCTCACCTACGACTACGGCCGCTATACCGTCTGCAAGGCCGGCGTGTGGAGCCAGGGCCCGGTGACATTGCAGCAACTCGCGTTGCTGAAGGGCTTTGCGCTCGACGGGCTCGACCCGACCGGACCGGAATTCATCCACCTCCAGATCGAATGTGCGAAGCTCGCGTTCGCCGACCGCGAGAAGTTCTACGGTGATCCCAAGTTCAACGAAATCCCGATCGCGACGCTGCTGTCGGATGCCTACAACGACGAGCGCCGCAAGCTCATCACCGATGCGGCTTCGCTCGATTTCCGGCCAGGCCAGATCGGGGGCTTCGGCGGCGAGGTCAAGTTGCGCCGCGCCGAAGGGCAACGCGAGGCGGTCGGCGCGCTCGGCGCCGGCGAGCCGACGGTGGGACGCTTCGGCGAAGTGCGCGGCGACACCGTGCATTTCGACATCATCGACAAGGCCGGCAACATGATCTCCTCGACGCCGTCGGGCGGCTGGCTGCAGTCCTCACCCGTCATTCCCGAGCTCGGCTTCTGCCTCGGCAGCCGCGCGCAGATGTTCTGGCTGGAGGAAGGTCACCCCGCCGCGCTCGCGCCGGGCAAGCGGCCGCGCACGACGCTGTCACCGACCATGGCGCTGCGCGACGGCGAGCCGTATCTGGCCTGGGGCTCGCCGGGCGGCGACCAGCAGGATCAGTGGATCACCCAGTTCTTCCTGCGGCATGTCCACTGCAATCTCAACCTCCAGGAGGCGATCGATGCGCCGGCCTGGCACTCCGAGCATTTTCCGATCTCGTTCTGGCCGCGCACCGCCCGCCCCGGCGTGCTCGTGGTGGAGAACCGTGTGCCGCAGGCCACGATCGAGAACCTTCGCGAGCGCGGCCACATCGTCGAGATCGGTCCCGACTGGTCCGAAGGCCGCCTCACCGCCGCCTCGCGCGTCGGTCCACGCCGCCGCGCCGCGGCCAACCCGCGCGGCATGCAGGGCTACGCCGCAGGACGGTGACGCCACCCGGGCCGCGGATCGGACGGGATCCAACGTTCGTTCTTGAAGTCGCGGCTCAGATCACGATCTCACGCATCACGCGCCGGCAATCCATCTCATATTCGAGATCGACCACCGGCGGCCGGGCAAAATGCCAGGTCAGGCCCGAGCGCAATGCGCCGCGACGAACCAACTCGTCGGCAAGCGCGTGGTGGAAGTCGTGGACGGAATAGGCCTGCACGCCCGTCGTGTCCTTCCAGCCGAAGCCGAAGGCCGCCATCCTGTTTTCCATCTGCGACGTGGTCGTGAACCTGACCTTCTCGCGAAGGCCTTCCGCGCTGAGATCACGGTAGCGCACCGTGCGTTCGACATAGGTGCCACTGCCCTCGCGCGCCTCGGCGCCGCCCGCGATCACGAAGGTCGGCGTTCTGGAATTCGCCGGGCGGGTGAAGGAGAACGCATAGAAGGAGGGCTCGGACGGTGGGTCGAACTCGGGACAGACATTGCTGCGTGCCACCGGGTTGCTCGTTCCGTCGAAGATGCCCCATTCGGACAGCGTCTTGACGTAGTGCAGGTTGAACGCGCGAAAGCCGTCTTCACTGAAGGCCGCGAGAGAGCGCAACTCGCAGGCGCAGAAAGCGGTCAGCGGGCGCCCGGCTTCCTGAATGAACTTTGCCGCGATCGCAAATCCCTCGGCGAGCGGCACGATCCGGTCAAACCTGACGCGTTCGATCTCATAACCATCGGCGGCCGCTGCGCCGGCCGAATATTGGAAGACGGACGGAATGAAACGATAATTACCAGCCGGGAATTCGCGCGTCATGGTCACTCCTATTCCAGTTGCAGGACGACGCCGCTGGCGCCGTTGAGGAGCCGCTTCAGGTGAAAGCCCGCCAGAGGATCATCGGCATGCACGCCGACGAGCGCGGCGAAGGCCGGCATGGCGGTCGCGTCACCGGCCTGGAGCTTGGCAAAGGCCTGGGAATATTGCGCGGTCTCGGGCGCGTCGAACTTCTCCTGCGGCAGCGGTTCGAACGCGCGCAGGGGTTCACTGCGCCCACGCAGCAGCAGATCACCCACGGGGCGTCCCTGGAAGCGCGCTGCCGCCTCGGCGACGCCGGCGCTGACGCAAACGCGTGTGCCCAGATGCTTGTTGGCGGCCTCCAGTCGCGCCGCGATGTTGATCGTGTCGCCATACGCGGTGTAGTCGAAGAAGCGATTGCCGCCGAAATTGCCGACCAGCGCAGGTCCGGCATGTGCGCCGATGCGGGTGATCCCGAAATTCAAGCCCTTCGCCTTCCAGCGTGCGCGAAAATCCTCGGCCCAGGCATCGAGATCGTTCGCGCATGCGACGGCGCGCGTCGCATAATCCGGCTGGTCGCCGGGCGCATTGAAGAGCACCTGGATCGCATCGCCGATGATCTTGGCAACGGTGCCCTCATGCGCGAACACGATCTCCGTCATGCCGCCGACATATTCGTTGAGAAGCGCACCGAGCGTTTCCGGCGCCGCACTCTCGACCAGAGTCGTGAAGCCTGCGATATCGGTGAAGATGGTCGCGACGTTCCGCCACTGCACCTCCATGCCGTCGCCCTCGGCATCCGCTGCCAGCCGCTTGGCGATCGCCGGCGAGAAGTAGCGCG
The DNA here is from genome assembly GCF_047605465.1 of Bradyrhizobium sp. Taxonomy (GTDB): domain Bacteria; phylum Pseudomonadota; class Alphaproteobacteria; order Rhizobiales; family Xanthobacteraceae; genus Bradyrhizobium. The sequence continues at coordinate 220,430 of NZ_JASGFS010000004.1, forward strand.
ACAGCGAGGCATGGGCACGCTCGGCCTCCGCCTGGCGACGGCGGGCCTCGCGCAACATCTCGACATGGCGGATCGTCTTGTCGATCGTGGCTTCCAGATCGACGAAATCGATCGGCTTGGTCAGGAAGTCGAATGCGCCGCGGTTCATCGCGGTGCGGATATTGCTCATGTCGCCATAGGCCGACAGGATGATGGTCGACTTCTTGTCCTCCGCTTCCTGCAGCTTCTGCAGCAACGACAGCCCGTCCATCCGCGGCATGTTGATGTCGGCGACCACCATATCGACATGCGGATTCCGCTCGAGCGATTGCAGAGCCTCGAGGCCGTCGCGCGCGAAGATCATGGCGACCCGGCCGTCGCGGATCTGCTTGCGAAACTTCTGGAGGATCAACGCTTCGAGATCCGGCTCGTCATCGACGAAGAGAATGGTCGAGGTCATGCGGCTTGCCCGAGCCTGGTGTCGATCTCCTGCCGCAGCAGCGTGAAATCGATCGGCTTGGTCAATAGCCCGACGGCGCCGCGTTCAATCGCCTTCCTGTGGGTCTCGGCATCGCCATAGGCGGTGATCATGATGACGGCAACGTGGGGATATTCAGCGCGCACCTGCGGCAGCATGTCGAGCCCGCTCATGCCGGGCATGTTGATGTCGGACAGGATGAGGATCAACGAGGGCTCGCGCAGCTCGGCCGCGCGCCGGAGCGCCTCGGGGGCGGACAGCGCGAATTCCATCTGGAAACGTCCGGCGCGCAGGTCACGCCGGAACTGCTGACGGAACAACACCTCGATATCGGGTTCGTCATCGACGACCAGGATGTAAACGTTCAAGTCCTGCCTCCGGGCGTACCACCTGCCGCCATGGCGCGCGGCAGGGTAATGACGAATTCGGTGAACTGACCGGGCTCCGTATTCAGGTCGAGCGTGCCGCCATGTTGCTTGACGACGATATCATGGCTCATGGAAAGGCCGAGCCCCGTGCCCTCGCCGGCCGGCTTCGTGGTGAAGAAGGGGTTGAACATCTTCTCCCTGACCTCGGGCGGGATGCCGGTGCCGTTGTCGCGTATCCGGATCTCGACCATGTTGCCGAGATTCCTGGTCGTGGCGCTCAACGTCGGTTCGAAACCGTCACCGGCGCTCTCCTTGCGCTTGTTCGCGGCATAGAATCCGTTCGAGATCAGATTGAGAAAGACGCGCGTGATCTCCTGCGGATAGACGTCGAGACGACCCGCGGCGGGATCGAACTCGCTCTTGAGCGTCACGTTGAAGCCGGGCCGTTCGGCGCGTGCGCCGTGATACGCCAGATCGAGGCTCTCCTCGACGATCGCGTTGATATCGACGACGCGATGCTCGCCCGCCCCCTCGCGCGAATGCAGGAGCATGTTCTTGACGATGGAATCGGCCCGCTTGCCGTGCTGCACGACCTTGTCGAGATTGCCCTTGAGCATGCCGGTCAGCTCGTCGACTTCGCCTCTCGTCTTGGTATCTAGGGGCGCCGATTGCAGGACCTCGTTGAGTTCGTCGATCAGCTCCGTCGACATCGACGAGAAATTGTTGACGAAATTGAGCGGGTTCTTGATCTCGTGGGCGATCCCCGCCGTGAGCTGGCCGAGCGAAGCAAGCTTCTCGGTCTGGATCAGGCGATCCTGGGCCGCGCGCAGATCGTTCAGGGATTGCCTGAGCTCAGCCGTCCGGCGCTCGACCTTGTTCTCCAGGTCGGCATAGGATTCCTGCAGCCGCGCCCCCATGTCGTTGAACTGGTCGGCGAGCCCTTCGAGTTCGTCGCCCGTCCGGATCGAAATGCGCTGGGAGAAATCGCCGCCGCCGATCCGCTCAGCTCCGGTCCGGAGCGCCTGGATCGGCCCGACCATGCGGCGCGCAAGAAATATCCCGGCAAGCACCGCAAAGATCGAGGCCGCGAGCAGCACGATCGCGAGCCGCTGCAGCGAAGCGTGCAGCCCGGCATAGGCCTCCTCGACCGGCAGCTCGACGAAAACGGTCCAGTGCAGCGGCTCGATCGGCGCCGAGGCGGTCAAGACCTTCTGCCCCTCGATGTTGAGCGCTTCCTGCAGGGCATCGGGCATGATGCCGCCGCCGGCCCGTGCGGCGCGCACCTGCGCGAGCCCCGACATGTCGGTGTTGCGCAGCACGAGGCTGATGTCGGGATGCGCGATCAGACGTCCCTCCGGGCCGACCACATAGGCATGGCCGTGTGCACCGACCTTGATCTGCGAAACCACGTCCCAGATCAGCTTCAGGTTCACCTCGGCGATGCTGACGCCCGCATCCTTGCGCGCGCCGGCCAGCGCCAGCGTCATGTAGGGCTCGGACTCCTGACGGAAATAGACCGGCCCGTAATAGACCTTGTGGGCGACGGCCTCGGTGAATTTCGGATCGCTCGACAGGTCGACCCCGCTGTCGATCGAATCCATGGCGAGCCGCGAGACGCGCAGCCGCTCCTTGCCGGTCGAATCCACCTGGGCGAGCTCGGTGATCGCAGGCACCTGGCGCAGGAGCCGCAGCGCATCGAAGCGGCGCTGCTCGATCGAGCCCGCCGACCACGGCAGTTGCGTGGTCCAGCCGATCTGGCTCTCGATCTCCTTGACGAACTGACTGATCTTGGCGGCCGCCGCTTCGGCCTGCTCATGCTGCACCCGGATCAGCGATGCCTTGTGCTCACGGTAATAGAAGTAGACCTCGAACAGGCCGTTGGCGAGCAGCGCCACCGCGACGACGCCCACGAACAGGGCCACATATTTGGTGAACAGCCTGGTCTTGATCCGGGGCTGAGCCGCAGCCCCCGACGCGACGTCATCCGGCGCCGCCCGGGGCAGCGTCCTGGCTTTCGGCGCATCAGGATGGAGGGACATGCTCATCCCGCCGAACCTAGCAAAGGGCTCGCCCCGGGTTCAATGGCTGCCGCGTCGCGGGCGCGAGGACCCACGAAAAAGGGCGGCAACGGATGTCCGTTGCCGCCCTTTGGTTTGAATGTCTGCAGGCTCAGGTCGGCCGCAGCGCGTTGGAGCCGAGATCGACATCGGCCATCTGCTTATTCCGCTCGGAATCGGCCGCGGCACGGTGGTCGGTCGCCAGCACCACATAGACCGCAGGCAGCACGAACAGCGTGAACAGCGTGCCGATCGACATGCCGGCGACGACCACCAGACCGATCGAGAAGCGGCTCGCCGCGCCGGCACCGGTCGCCGTGAGGAGCGGAATCAGGCCGGTGACCATCGCGGCCGTCGTCATCAGGATCGGCCGCAGGCGGATGCGTGCGGACATCTCGATGGCCGAGCGGCGGTCGAGCCGTTCGTTGATCTGGAGTTCGTTGGCGAACTCCACCATCAGGATGCCGTGCTTGGTGATCAGGCCGACCAGGGTGAGCAGACCGACCTGGGTGTAGATGTTCATCGTCGCCACGCCGAAGAACAGCGGGATCAGCGCGCCGACGATCGCCATCGGCACCGAGATCATGATCACCAGCGGGTCGCGCAGGCTCTCGAACTGCGCCGCCAGCACCAGGAAGATGATGATGAGCGCGAAGCCGAAGGTGATCGCGAGCTGGTTGCCTTCCTGCACGTACTGACGCGAATCCGCGAGGTAATCATGGCTGAAGCCCTGCGGCAGCTTCTTGGCCTCGCCTTCGAGGAAGTCCACCGCCTGACCGATGGTCACGCCCGGCATCGGCACGGCCGAGAAGGTCGCCGAATTGAGCTGATTGTAGTGGGTCAGAGAGTTCGGATCGGTGGTGGTCTTGATCGAGACGACGGTCGACAGCGGAAGCTGCTGGCCGGTGTTGGTGCTGACATAGTAGCCACCGAGCGATTCCGGCGACAGCCTCTCGCTGCGCGGCACCTGCGGGATCACCTGGTACGAGCGACCCTCGAGATTGAAGCGGTTGATGTAGTTGCCGCCGAGCAGCACGGCGAGCGTGCTGCCGAGACTCTGCATGTTGACGCCGAGATCCTGGGCCTTGGTGCGATCGATCGTCACCTTCACGTTCGGCTGGTTGTAGGCGAGGTCGCTGTCGGACACGATGAACATGCCGCTCGCGCGCGCCGCCTCCTTAAGCTTCTCCATCTGCTCATAGACGGTCTGGAATCCGGCGGTGGAGTTGATCACCATCTGGACCGGCAGACCGCCAGGGCCGCCCGGCAGCGGCGGCAGGTTGAAGGCAAACGCCTGCACGCCCTCGATCTTGGAAAGCTCAGCCTGCACCAGCGGCTTGAGCTGGATCGAGGAACGCTTGCGCTCGTCCCACGGCTTCAGCAGCATGCCGGCGATGCCGCCCTGCGGGCCGTTGATGCCGTTCAGCACGAAGCGCAGATCGGTCTCGGGGAACTTCTGGAACTCCTTGTCCAGCTTGTCGCCATAGAAATCGACATAATCGATGTTGGCGTATTTCGGCGCCTTGGTCACCGCGAACACGATGCCCTGGTCCTCCTCCGGCGCCAGCTCCTTGGACGTGTGCATGTAGAGGAAGCCGACGAGCCCGAGGATCGTCACCGCGAACAAGCCGGTGATCGCCTTGTAGTCGAGCGAGCGGTCGAGCCTGCGGCCGTACCAGCGGGTCAATGCGCCGAACACCGAGTTGACCATCTTGGCGAAGCGGCCCTCTTCCGTGTTCTTGAGGAGCACCGAGCACATCATCGGCGACAGCGTCAGCGCGATCACACCGGACACGATCACCGAGCCGGCGAGCGTGAAGGCGAATTCGCGGAACAGGGAGCCGGTCAGTCCGCCCAGGAAGCCGATCGGAGCATACACGGCGGCGAGCGTGATCGTCATCGACACGACCGGACCGACGATTTCGCGCGCGCCTTGCAGCGCGGCTTGCACCGGTGTCTTCCCCTCTTCCAGATGGCGATGGATGTTCTCCACCACGACGATGGCGTCGTCGACCACGAGGCCGATCGCGAGCACCATCGCGAGCAGCGTCAGGAGATTGAAGCTGAAGCCCAGCATCAGCATCAGGGTACAGACGCCGATCATCGACAGCGGAATGGTGACGACGGGAATGATGACCGAACGCAGCGAGGCCAGGAACAGGAAGATGACCACGATCACGATGATCACGGCCTCGCCCAGGGTCTTTTCGACCTCGTCGATGGACGACTGAATGAACTTGGTCGAGTCGTAGGCGACCTTCATCTTCATCGATGGCGGCAGGTTACGCTCGAGTTCGGGGAACAGCGCGCGCACGCCCTTGACCAGCGTCAGCGGGTTGCCCTGCGGCGTCGCGTTCACGCCGATGAAGATCGCGTGCTCGCCGTTGAAGGCGACGCTCGCGTCGGTACTTTGCGCGGCAAGCTCGACGGTGGCAATGTCCTCCATCCGGACGAAGCCGCCATCCTTGGCCTTGACGATCATCTTCTTGAACTGCTCGACATTGGCGAGGTCGGTATTCGTCGAGATGTTCGAAACGATCAGGTAGCCCTTGGTCTGACCGGCCGCGGACTGGAAGTTGTTGGCCGCGATGGCGGAGGCGACATCGGTCGCGGAGACATTGCGGCCGGCCATCTTCACGGGATCGAGCCACAGCCGCATCGCGAAGGTCTGGCCGCCGAGAATGTCGGCCGAGGCGACGCCGTCGACGGTCGACAGCACCGGCTGCACCACGCGCGTCAGATAATCCGAGATCGCCGAGGCCGACAATTCGTCGGAGGAGAATCCGAGATACATCACGGCCGTGGTCTGGCCCGTGGTCTTGGTGACGATCGGGTCGTTGGATTCCTTCGGGATCAGGTATTTGACCGAATTGGTCTTGGCCAAGACTTCGGTCAGCGCCTGGTTCGGGTCGAAGTTCAACTTGATGTAGACCTGGATCGTCGACGTGCCGAGTACGGACGACGAGGTGATGTAGTCGACGCCTTCGGCGGAAGCCACCGCTTGCTCGATCGGCGTCGTGATGAAGCCCTGGATCAGCTCGGCCGACGCACCGGGATAGACGGTCGTGATGTTGACGACGGTGTTCGAAAGCTTCGGATATTGCCGGATCGGCAGCACCATCGCCGCACGCAGGCCGATCAGCAGGATCAGCAGACTGACGACGACCGACAGGACCGGGCGCTTGATGAAAATATCGGTAAAGGCCATCGCGGCAAATCTCGATTTCTGTGTCTCAAGAAGCGTGATCCGGCCTGGCCGGATCACGCGATTGTCTCGTCAGTAGCGCGGCGGCTGCGCCGGGATCGGCGGCGGCGGATCGGTCGAAATCGACACCGCGGCACCCGACTGCAGCTTGAGCTGGCCGACGGCGACGACCTTGTCGCCCGGCTTCACGCCCTTGAGGATTTCGACGCGACCGTCGACCCTGTTGCCGGTCTGCACGAAGCTGCGCACCGCACTCAGGCTGGTCTTGCCGTCGTCTTCCTTCTTCTCGGTGATCACGAACACGGAGTCGCCGTACAGCGTGTAGTCCACCGCGGTCTCGGGAATGGTGACCATCGCCGGCTTGTCCGGCAGAACCACCGTGGTGGTCACGAACATGCCAGGCTTCAGGATCTTCTCCGGATTGGCGATGGTCGCCTGCACGCGGATGTTGCGGGTGTCGCTGGCGATCTGGGGCTCGATCGTGGTGATCTTGCCGTCGAAGGTACGGCCCGGATAGGCATCGACCTTCAGACGGACGGCCTGGCCGACCTTGAGGTTGCCGGAATCCTTTTCCGTGACCGTGAAGTTGGCCCAAAGTTGCGACAGATCGGTCAGCGAGACGATGGCGGTGCCCGCGGTGAGGTACTGACCGACCTCGACCTTGCGGACGCCGAGATCGCCGGAGAACGGTGCACGCACCAGCTTCTGCGAGATCAGCGCCTCGGTCTTCGCGATGCCCGCCAGCGCCTGATCATAGGCGGCCTGCGCGGTGTCGACGGTCGCCTGCGGCCCGAACTGGCGCGCGGCCAGCTGCTTGGCGCGGTCGAGCGAAAGCTGCGCAACCGTGGCCTGGGCCTTGTAATTGGCGAGGTCGCCCTGATCCGGCGCGTCGAACAATTGCACCAGCGGAGTGCCGGCTTCGACATGCGCGCCCGGCTCGAACTTGATCTCGGTGACGCGGCCGTTGACGTCGGCGGACACGTTGACCTGATGCACGGCGGCGAGTTCGCCGACCGCGGTCAACAGATTCGGGACCACCTCCAGCTTCGCATCGGCCGCGCTGACCGCGACCGGCGGCGGCTTGTTGTTGGCGAAGAACTGCTTGATCATCTGGCCACGGAAATAGTTGAACCAGACGAGGCCGCCGACGAGCGCGCCCAGCAGCATGCCGACGATGATGAACCAAAGCACCGGACGGGCCGGACGCTTCGGAGCCTTGCTGTCGATCGGTTCGCCCGAAATCTTGTGTTCGGCTACGATGTTCATGTCATGCACTTTCTGCAATCGCCGTCTTGCCGTCACCCGGCGCCAAAACGTGGCCCAGATGCGAAGCAATTGCGGCGTCGTTAAGTCCTATGCCTCTCAGGAGAAACTCACAGAGCTGCCGTTCGAGATCGTTCGCCATGCCGTAGGCGAGACAGGGCGTGGCCGGCAGCCTGGTCAGCGCAGCCGTCATCACCGAATGATGCGCAAACCAGAACAGGTTGAGCGGTTCGCCGCCGCAGGACCGCGCGTCTCCGGCGGCCACCGCGCGATCGAGCGAAGCGACGAAAACCGCGCCGATCAGCTTCTCGACCTTGGCATACAGCAGGCGCGCGAATTCGCCATCATCCAAATGGCTCGTGGCCATCAGCCGCAGGCGCTGCGCTTCTTCCTGGTCGGGTCCGTCGGCGATGTGCAGGAAATGCTGGACCATGCCACGGATCACTTCGACCAGGGTCGCGGTCGACGGTTCCCGTTCGAGCAGGTCGGTGAGCGCCGGGTCCGCCTCGCATTCATCGGTCAGGATTTCGGCGTAGAGCGCGGCCTTCGACGGGAAGTGCTTGAACAAAAGCGCTTCGGAAATGGCAGCGGCGGCAGCCACGCTCTTCGTCGTGGTGCCGTTATAACCGTGTCGGGCGAAGCAACGTTTCGCGGCACCGAGGATCAATTGACGCCTCAGGTCGCTCGTCATACGCAATGAGCTCATGCTAGTGAGTAAGCACTCACCCACGTAAAAGTCAAGCATTATGCTGCATCGCAACCTTAGTGAGTTGCGAATTCAGCGGAAATGGCTCCGCCCTATTGAGGGGGGCGGGCGACGCGCCGGGAGTGGGGTGGCGGAATCAGATCGGTTGGAAACCGAGGTCGCCGCGAATCCGGTTGACGATGTAAGTCCCGTCCCGGCTTGGCAGAATCCGCTCCAAGCTGGCGCTGTCGATTTTCACATTGGCAAATCTCGGCCCGGCCGAGACGGCGTGGACGGCTTTGGCGAATGCCTCGACCTCGGCCAGGGTCGAGATCGCCCGGCTGTCGGCGATGCCGCACGCCCTGGCTACGCCGACGAGATCGGCCGCCGCGGAGGTGTGACTGGTCTGGCCGCCGGTCTCGCCATAGGCCTCGTTATCGAGCACCACGATCGAGAGATTGGACGGCTTCTGCAGGCCGATGGTGGCCAGGCTCCCCATGCCCATCAGCATCTCGCCGTCGCCGGTGATGACGAGCACCGGCAGCTGCGGTTGCGCCAGCGCGAGCCCGAGGCCGATCATCGCGGCGCCGCCCATGCCGCCCCAGAGATAAAAGTTGCGCGCGTGGTCGCCGGCGGCGGTGATGTCGTTGGTGGAGGCACCCAGCCCGCCGATCGCAACGACGTCCTTCCGGTCAGCCAGCAGCGCGGACACCACCTGACGGCGGTCGAGGAGATTGGCCTTGCTCATTTGGTGAAAACCTTGGCGCCGATCAGGCGCTGCGACAGCAGGACGGCGGTGGGCGTGAGCGCATTGTAGGCCTGGGCTGCGGCGGCCTCGAGCACCGCCGGGACCTCGGCCGCATTCGATGCGCGCAGCACCTTGATGCCGGACAGTTCGAGAACGCCTTGCGTGGTCGACCCCATCGGCACCTGCCACGGATTGAACTCGCCCCATTCGCCGCGCATCGTCACGAGCGTGAGGAATGGAAAGCGGAGGATCGGGATCAGCGACAGCATGTTGATGCAATTGCCAACCCCGCTGGATTGCATCAGCAGCACGCCGCGCTGCCCGCCGGTCCAGGCGCCGGCCAGCAGGGCCACGCCCTCCTCTTCCGTCGTTAGCGGAATGCCGCGCATCGTGGACGAACCCAGCACGCGCTGGATCAATTTCGAATGGCCGGCGTCAGGCACGTAAGGCACCTGCCGGACGTCGAAGCGTTGCAATGTCGCGAAAATATCGTCGGGCCAGCTCGGGGCCGTGTCGGCAGCGTCAGCGCGGGCGTGCATTTTCCTGTCCGGTCGGCTTGCAAATCACGGCACGACTGTAGACGGTGTCGGGCGCCGCTCGAAAGAGCGAAAACGGCATATCGGTCTCAACCGGCGAGTATGGCGGATGAACGCAGGTGCGAAAGAATTGGCGGCCGGCTTCGACCTGGAGAAGCTGGCGCCGGAATTCTACGACGATCCCTATCCGACTTATCGTGCACTGCGGGAGAACGAGCCGGTCAAGCGACTGCCGAACGGCACCGTGTTCCTCACGCGCTACGACGATCTCGCCACGGCCTACAAGAACACCAGATCGTTCAGCTCGGACAAGAAGCGGGAGTTCGCGCCGAAATACGGCGAGACGCCGCTCTACGAGCACCACACCACCAGCCTCGTCTTCAACGACCCGCCCGCGCATACCCGCGTGCGCCGCCTGATCATGGGCGCGCTCTCGCCGCGCGCGATCGCCGGCATGGAAGGCGATCTCGTCGCTCTCGTCGACAAGCTGCTCGATGCGATCGCGGCCAAGGGAAGCTGCGAGCTGATCGGCGATTTCGCTTCCGCCATTCCGGTCGAAGTGATCGGCAATCTGCTCGACGTGCCCCATGACGAACGCGAGCCGCTGCGCGAGTGGTCGCTCGCCATTCTCGGCGCGCTTGAGCCCGTCGTGTCGACCGACGCGGCGGCGCGCGGCAACCGGGCCGTCACGGACTTCCTCGCTTATCTCTCGACGCTGGTTGCGCGGCGTCGGCAGAAGCCCGGCAATCCCGATCGAGACGTGCTGACGCGCCTGATCCAGGGCGAGGACAACGGCGAGCGGCTGACGGAGAAGGAACTGCTGCACAACTGCATCTTCCTGCTCAATGCCGGCCACGAGACCACAACCAATCTGATCGGCAATGGCCTCGTCGCGCTGGACCGGAATCCGGATCAGAAGCGGCGGCTGATCGACGAGCCGGAGCTGATCAAGACCGCCGTCGAGGAGATGCTGCGCTACGAGAGCTCGAACCAGCTCGGCAACCGCATGACCACGGAACAGGTCGAGCTCGGCGGAGTCATGCTCGATGCCGGCACGTCGGTGACGTTGTGCATCGGCGCCGCCAACCGGGACCCCGCGCACTTTCCGGAGCCCGAGCGCTTCGACATCGCACGGACGCCGAACCGCCATCTCGCGTTCGCGACCGGCGTGCATCAATGTGCCGGCATGGCGCTGGCGCGGCTCGAAGGCGCGATCGCGATCTCGCGCTTCCTCGCACGCTTTCCCGACTATGCCGTCAGCGGCCGGCCGGTGCGCGGCGGACGGGTGAGGTTCCGCGGCTTCCTGAGCGTGCCTTGCGCCATCGGCTGACGTCATGAACATCAACCAGATGCGTGAGCGCTGGGCCGATCCGCTCCTGACGGGGCTGACCGTGCTGCTCATGATCATGATGTTCGTGGTCTCTCCGCTGCAGGCGCTGGGGATCTTCGCGTTCCAGGCCTCTGAACTGTTCCTGGCGCTTCTCCTCGTCGTCGGCATCTTCGTCATATCGGGCAGCCCGATCGCGGTCGTCGCCATGCTGATCGCCCTCGCCATGATCGTGACGGGCGCGATCCTGCGGCTCCGGTCGCCGTCGATCCTCGACCTCAATCTCTTCGCCGGCTGCTGGTTCATCGTCGGGACGACGATGGCCTGGGCGGTGGCACGCGCGATCTTCGCGCCGGGCCGCGTGACCTATCACCGCGTGATCGGCGCGGTCCTGCTCTACCTCACGGTCGCGGTGATCTTCTCGGCGCTCTACACCTTCATCGGGTCGCTGGTGCCGAACGCGTTCTCCGGCATGAAGGTGGAGGACAGCCCGGCGCTCGCGAGCCAGGTGATCTATTTCAGCTTCGCGACGCTGACGACCACCGGCTATGGCGACGTCGCCCCGGTGCATCCGATCGCGCGCAGCCTGTGCAACATCGAAGCCATCTTCGGCCAGCTCTACCCGGCAACGCTGCTCGCCCGTCTCGTCACGCTCGAGATCGCGCATCGCGAGCCGGACGAGACCTCCTGAGCGCCGTCCAGACAAAAACGGCGAAAACAACCCCATGCACAGTAGCCGGGGCTTTCACGCGAGACTCCCTGTGGGTTCGCGGAACCAGTTGACCTGCCGGACAAATCGGCGACATGCGCGCATCCAGCGCCCGGACGCCTAGACCACGGTCCTGTGCCGCTCGATACAGGTGCGCAGCACCTCGTCCATCGGCTTCCCCCACCAGTCGTTGGAGAAGATCTCGATCTCCGAATAGCCGGCGTAGCCTTGCGCCTCGACCGCTGCGCGGGCCGACCTGATGTCGATGACGCCGTCGCCCATCATGCCGCGATCGTTGAGGATGTCCTTGGTCGGCACCAGCCAGTCGCAGACATGGAAGGCGAGCAGGCGGTCCTTGCCGGCGCGCGCGATCTGGACCATCAGCTCCGGGTCCCACCAGATGTGATAGACGTCGAGCGCGACACCGAGCATGCCCGAGCGAGCGGGATCTAGCCGGTCGCAGATGTCGAGCGCCTGCTTCGTCGTGTTGACGCAGGCGCGGTCCGCCGCATAGGCCGGATGCAGGGGTTCGATCGCCAGCGGCAGCTTCGCCTGCCTGGCATAGTCGAGCATCTCGGCGAGAGCCTCCTCGACCTGCCCGCGCGCCGCGACGATGTCCTTCGATGCCGCGCTGCCCGGCCGCGAATATTGCGGCAGGCCGCCGACGACGAGGACGATGCAGGACGCCCCCAGCGCCTTCGCTTCGTCGACGCAGCGCCGGTTGTCGTCGCGCACGTCGCCGCGACGCGAGCCGTCGGACGTGAACATGCCGCCGCGGCAATAGCCCGAGAGATCGAGACCGGCATCACGCACGGCGCGGACGGCCCGATCGAGACCGACGGAGGCCACCTGATCGCGCCAGGGATCGATTGCGCGGATGCCGTGCCTTGCGCAGGCATCGATGATCTCCACGAGATCGCCCTGCTTGCGGACCGTCGCCGTGTTCAGCGACAGCCAGCGGTGGTCGGACGAAAAATCGCGCATCAGGAATCCAGCCCGTGCGAGGCCAGCACGGTCTTCATCCGCCGCGTCGCAAGTTCCGGATCGGCGAGCAAGCCGGCCTGGTCCGCCAGGCGGAACAACTCGGCCAGATGCAGCATCGAGCGTGCGCTCTCCTGCCCGCCGGCCATGGTGAAGTGATCCTGGTGGCCGTTGAGATAGGCCATGAACACGACGCCGGTCTTGTAGAAGCGTGTCGGTGCCTTGAAGATGTGGCGCGACAGCGGCACAGTCGGTCCAAGCACGTCATGGAAGCCGGCTTCGTCACCGGCCGCGAGCCGCGACAGCGCGTAGGATGCCGCGGGCGCAATCGCATCGAAGATGCCGAGCAGCGCGTGCGAGAAGCCCTGCTCGTCGCCTGCGATCAACTCCGCGTAGTTGAAATCGTCGCCCGTATACATCTTGATGCGCTTGTCGAGACGCCTGCGCATGTCGATCTCGCGCTGCTTGTCGAGCAGCGAGACCTTGACGCCGTCGACCTTGGCCGCGTTGCCGTTGATGATGGCCACCGCGGCGTCCATGGCCTTGTCGAGGTCCCCAGTGCCCCAATATCCCGTCAGCGCCGGATCGAACATGTCGCCGAGCCAGTGGATGATCACGGGCTCGCGGACCTGCGACAGCACGCGGTCATAGACCTTCGCGTAATCGTCGGCGTTGCGGCCGAGCTTGGCCAGCGCGCGCGACGCCATCAGGATGATGCGGCCGCCGACTTTCTCGACCGCGGAGATCTGCTCCTCATAGGCGCGGATCACGTCGTCGATGGTCCTGGCATCCTCGACCGCGAGATGGTCGGTGCCTGCACCTGAGAACACGAGCGCGTTGCGGCGCTTCGCGGCCGCGACCGAGCGGGTGATCAGTTCCAGCGAGGTCGGCCAGTCCAGCCCCATGCCGCGCTGCGCGGTATCCATGGCTTCAGCGACACCGAGCCCGAGATCCCAGACATGCTCGCGGAAAGCGATGGTCTTGTCCCAGTCGACGGCGACCGACAGCCAGGGATCATTGTCCGCGAAGGGATCGACGACGGTATGCACCGCTGAGAAGGCGATGCGGTTCAGCGGTCCCTCGAGCTTCGCGGGAAAGCTCCGCGACGCCGCGAGCCGGTAGGTCTCGATCGACCGGTCGGCTTTCGGCAGGCTCAACGACAATGACGACATCGGCAGGACGGGCTTGTTCATGATCTCGGACCTCTCCCCGTCATGGCGAGCGAAGCGAAGCAATCCAGGATATCTCCGCAAGGAAGGTCTGGATTGCTTCGTCGCCTCGCTCCTCGCCATGACGGCTCTATTGACGTTGGAACCCTATCGACCTCAGGCCTTGATCGGCGCGACATCGATCCAGCGCCGCTCCTTCCAGCTCTTCAGGGCGCATTCGGCGAGCTGCACGCCCTTGGCGCCTTCGAGCAACGTGAACTTGTAGGGCGCATCCTCGTAGACGTGACGGATGAACATCTCCCACTGCTCCTTGAAGCCGTTGTCGTAGGTGACGTTGTCCGGCAGCTTCTGCCAGTCGCCGTAGAAATCGTGCAGCCGCTTCTCGTCGGGATTCCACACCGGCCGGGGCGTCGCCTGGCGCGCCTGGATCATGCAGTCGGTAAGACCAGCGACCGCCGAACCGAGCGTGCCATCGACCTGGAAGGTGACGAGGTCGTCGCGATAGACGCGCGTGACCCAGGACATGTTGATGTGGGCGATGATACCGCCCTCGAGCTGGAACGTCGCGTAGGCGGAATCGTCGGCGGTCGCCTTGTACTTCTTGCCCTGCTCGTCGAAGCGCTCGGGGATGTCGGTGTTGCCGATACAGACCACGCTCTGGACGTTGCCGAAGAGATTGTCGAGCACGTAACGCCAATGACAGACCATGTCGAGGATGATGCCGCCGCCGTCTTCGTCGCGGTAGTTCCACGACGGCCGCTGCGCCTCCTGCCAGCCGCCCTCGAACACCCAATAGCCGAACTCGCCGCGCACCGAGAGGATCCGGCCGAAGAAGCCGGAGTCGCGCAGGAAGGCGATCTTCTTCAGGCCGGGCAGGAACAGCTTGTCCTGCACGGTGCCGTGCTTGACGCCTTTGGCGTTGGCAAGCCTCACGACCTCGACGGCTTCCTCGAAATTCGTCGCGATCGGCTTCTCGCAATAGACGTGCTTTCCGGCGTTGATGGCCTGGGTCAACAGGCCTGGCCGCGCCTGTGTCGTCGCCGCATCGAAGAACATGGTGTCGTTCTTGTCCGCGAGTGCCGCGTCGAGATCGGTGGTCCAGCGCGTGATGTTGAAGCGCTTGGCGAGCGCCTCGACCTTCTCGGGACTGCGGCCGACCAGGATCGGATCGGGCAACACGCGGTCACCGTTCTTCAAGCGAACACCGCCCTGGTCGCGGATCGCGACGATCGAGCGGATCAGATGCTGGTTGAGCCCCATGCGGCCAGTGACGCCGTTCATGATGAGGCCGAGGCGTTGCGTGGTCATGCCAATTGCTCCTGACGTGATTTTGGCTGTGCGAGCGGGCCAAGTGTCGACCAGTCCGGATGGACCGACGTCGCGAAGCCCGTTGCGTCGAGCGATCCCGTGAGGAGATCGCCGTCGTGAATGGAGAGCCGGACGCCCTGCCCCGTGTCGACATAGAGATCCGGATGCGCGGCCGCGAACGCCTGCGCTTCGACGGCAGGCGTCTCGCCGAACCCGTCGACATAGTGATGGCCGTTGCGCTCGGCGTGGGTCACGCCGATCAGGGCGCCCAGAGCGAGGTCCTGCTGCACGGCGAGCCCCGCCTGACAGGTGAGGTCCTCGCCGGTCACGAAGAACCTCTCGGTGCCCGTGCTCCATTTCGCGGCACGCGTCGCGTTGACGATGGACTTGTAGAGCCCCTTGCACGATTTCGAGGAGATGCCGCAATAGCCGAGCGCCCGCGCCGCCGGGAACGCATCGTAGGAATCATCGGCCTCGTCGATGATGAAACCGTGCGCGGCCAGCGCGCCGAGCGGTGATTGCCGGGTGATGTCGCGCGGCATCGGCTGCTCGACATAGAGCAGTCTCGACGCGATCGGCCACAGATCGGCATCCCGGTCGAGACGGTCGATCAGCGCCCGCAGCGCCGCGAGATCGGCGTATTGCTCGTTGGCGTCGAGCGTCACCTTGTAGTCATGCCCCAGCGTGTTCAGTTCCCGGCCGATACGCGCCAGCCGTTCGGCATCGGCTGCCGGATCACCCGACAGCTTCAGCTTGAAATAGCGCGCGCCGGCATTCTCATGCGTATCGGCGACACCGCCCTCACCCTCGACGGCGTCGTCGAGCCCGACGGTGTGCCTGATGGCCACACGCGGCAGCGGCTTTCGCGCGGCAAGGAACTGCGTGATGTCGCTCCCCTGCACATCGGGCGAAAGCCTTGCGTCGATGCCAGCGATGTTCCCCGCCATCCCATCGAAGACATTGGTCCCGGCGGCGCGGAGCAGCGCATCGAGGATCGCCTTGTCGATCTCGGCCGGGCCATAGGCCGCGGCGAGCGGCGGGATGTTTTCCTTCGCGCAGGCGGCGACCTGGGCGCCGATGCACGCCGCATGCAGCCCGAAGGGCGTCTCGAAGCCGGATTGCGCGAGATAGAGGCCACGCGCGATCTCGAGCGAACGGCGCAGGCCGTCCACCGTCTGCGCCGGCGTCAGTTCCGGGCGCTTGTCGAACCATTTCGGCACCAGCATCTCGGCACCCGCGCCGGTCGCGGCGCCCTTGCCTTCGACCTCGATCTCGACCCGCACGAAGAGCTGCGGCGTCGCGTTGATCGTGATCGCGCCGAAGCGGAACGGCCGCGCGAAATGCACGGGACGTTCGAAGAACGCGATGTCTCGCAGCTTCAGGCGTGGGGACATGGTGTCACAACGACGCGAGATGAGCTTGATGCAGCAATCATGACCCCGAGCGGCTCGCCTCTCCCGCTTTCAGAAGAAGTCGACGCGCAGCGCCGGGTGAGGGTTCTGCCCGCAATGGAAAAATCCCACTGCGGAGATACCCTCTCCCGGCTGCGAGGGAGGAGGCGCACCGTTCGTGGGGTTGCGATCACCGTCGATCTCATGAGGCCTAATCCAATGCCCCTTGCGAGAAGAAATGCTTGCGGATGCGCTGGACGAGTTCGGTGAAGACCGGGTCGGCCATCACGTCGAGCGAGCGCGGGCGCGGCAGCGGAACATCGTAGATCGCGGCGATCGCACCGGGCCGCTCGGTCATGACCAGCACGCGATCGGCGAGGAACACCGCTTCCGGAATCGAATGCGTGATCAGCAGCACCGTCTTCCTGGTTTCGCGCTGGATCCGCATCAGCTCGACATTCATGCGCTCGCGCGTCAACGCATCGAGCGCGCCGAACGGCTCGTCCATCAGCATGATCTTGGGATCATGCACGAGGGCACGGCAGATCGAGGCGCGCTGCTGCATGCCGCCGGACAGCTGCCAGGGCAGTTTCTTCTCGAAGCCTTCCAGCCCGACGAGTTTCAACAATTCCTTGGCCCGAGCGAGGTACTTGTCCCGCGGCAGGCGTTTCATGTCGATCGGCAGCATCACGTTGGCGAGGATGTTGCGCCATGGCAGGAGCAACGCGTTCTGGAAGACGATGCCGACATTGCCGTGCGGCTTCGTCACCTTCTCGCCCTCGACCAGGACCTCGCCCGTGGTCGGCGGCAGCAATCCCGAGATCAGCTTGAGTAGCGTGGACTTGCCGCAGCCGGACGGGCCGACCACGACGAAGAACTCGCCGTCGTTGATCTGAAAATCGAGCGGACGCAGCGACGGCACGTCGCCGTCGCGCGTCCGGTAGGTCTTCGACACGCCGGACAGCGTGATGCCCGACGAATCGCCCGCAGCCCGGTCGCTCACCAGTCTCAGATGTGCGGCCGGCTGCACGTCGTCGCTCGGTCGTGACGCTGGTTTCACGAGTCGCCCTTCGGCAGATAGTCGTTGGTGTAGAAGGCCTTCGGGTTCTCCTTCGCCTTGGCGTCGAGGCCGCCATATTCGACCATCAGGTTGACCGAATCCGTCATGTTCTGGTCGGTTACCTGGAACGGACGCTTGCTCTTCGTCTCAGGCGTCCGGTAGAGCGGAATGGTCAGCTCGAAGCCCTGCGTCAGCGTGTCGATCTTGCCGCCCTTCGGGTTGGCGTCGAGGATCGACTGTGCCGCCGCCTTCGGATCCTTCTCCGCGGCTTCAACCGCCTTGGTCGTCGCCGACATAAAGCGGCGGACGAGATCGGCGTTGGCCTTCACGTAGTCGGAATTGGCGATGATGCCGGAGGAGACCATGTTGATGCCGTAGTCGGCGAACTTGATCGGGAAGACGTCCTTTCCGGTGGCGTCCTTAATCTTCATCGACTGGTCCATGACGTAGCCGAGCAGCAGATCGGCCTGGCCGTTGATCACGGCGTTGAGCTTGGTCTGACCGTCGCCGGCAACGGTTTGGAAATCGCTTTCCTTCAGGCCGGTCTTCTTCAGGAACAGCGGCCAGATCTGGGTCATGGAGTCGGCGGGCGTGATCGCCACCGTCTTGCCCTTGATGTCTTCGGGCTTCCTGATGTTCTTGTCGACAAAGCCCATGGCGGACATCGGGCTGGTCTGGAGCAGCACGCCGGTCGCGATCACCGGCGCGCCCTTGATCGCGGCGCGCATCATGGTGGGAATGTCGACATAGCCGAAATCGGCGGTCTTGGCGGCAACGGCCTGCGTGGTCGCGGCGGAGCCACGTCCTTCCTGGATTTCGAGGTCGATGCCCTCGGCCGCGTAGATGCCCTTGGCCTTGCCGTAATAGAACGGCGCGTGCTCGCCATAGACGTACCAGTTCAGCATCAGCACGACCTTGTCGGCCGCCTGCGCCGGCGCTGCCGCGAATGCCATCAGCGCCGCCGAAACAGCCCCAATCCACCACTTCATCGCTACTCTCCCTTGTCCTTGTTGCTTCGGCCATTGTTGGCCGTTCGTTGCTTCACTCGTCGTTCGAGCATGGCCCTTGTCGGAAAGCCGCTGCATACCCTGCGCCCATGCGGCCCTCCGGATCCGGATCATGTTCTAGGAGGCGAAAATCACGTCCTCGCGCTGGCTGACATGCCAGGGAATGATCAGCTTCTCGATCCGGTCCACGATCCAGAACAGCACCACGCCGAGCAGTGCGAGGATCACGAGGGCCGCGAACATGGTCGGCAGGTCGAACGTGCCGATCGAGCGCTGCATCACGTAGCCGATGCCGGAATTGGAGCCGACGAATTCGCCGACGACGGCCCCGACCACGGCAAGCGTCACCGACACCTTGAGGCCCGAGAAGATCGCCGGCAGCGCATGGGGCAGGTTCACCGCGCAGAACACCTGAAACCGGCTGCCCTGCATGGCGCGGGCAAGATCGACCATGTCGGGGTCGACCGACTTGAACCCCTGCACGGCCGAGACGACCACCGGGAAGAAGCCGAGCAGGAAGGCCGAGATCACCTTCGGCACGATGCCGAAGCCGAACCAGACCACGAACAGCGGCGCGATCGCGATCTTCGGGACCGATTGAGAGAACACCAGCAGCGGATAGACGTAGCTCTCCACCGTCTTCGATCCGGCGATCAGCATCGCGACGGGAATGCCGAACAGCGCCGACAGCAGGAAACCGCACACGGTCGCATAGGTGGTCGGCCAGCACTGGCGCAGCAGTTCCGGCCAGTCGGTGCGCAGCACGGCGACGACGTCGGCGGGCGATGGGATCTGATAGGCGGGAATCTTGAACAGCCGGATCGCGAGATCCCAGGCCACCACGATGAAGACGAGAAACAGGAACGGCCTGACCCAGGCCGCATTCAGCATCTTGGACACCGCACCTTGCGGCCTCATCTCAGCCACGTCTCGCTCCCGGCGTTCTTCTTGGTTCGGACGAGAAATTAACCCGTTGGATAAATACTGTCCAGCGGTTTCCCTGTGGCGTTTTGCGCCGGTTCCGGGCGAATGGGAGACGGGGTCGCGTGCCTCAGACGCAGGCCTGGCGGAGCGCCGCCGCGCCGGGGCACGCGTATCCGCAGAGGACCGCCTTCCGGGTCCCGGTTCAGCGCAGCGTCACTTCGTGCCGCAGTTCGCCCGGGACACGAGACCGCGACTTTAGCAGCCGGATGCCTCCTCCTCGTCATTGCGAACGCAGCGAAGCAATCCAGACAGTCGCCGCGGCAAGATTCTGGATTGCTTCGCTACGCTCGCAATGACGGAGCAAGGTCGGAAAGCACCACCCCATGGCCCGCCCTTCGCGGGCGATGACGGCGGAGTATTGGGCTACTACACGGTCTGTGCCACCGCGGCGCGCGATTTCGGCGCCTTGGCGATCTCGAACAGCGCGGCCGACTGCCCCGTCAGCGCCGCCAGGACGAGGCCGACCATGTGCGCCAGCCGCTCGTCCTTGGCATCCTTGGCCAGCAGATCGCGGCCGAAGATGACGCTGAGCGTCGCCGAGTTCGAGAGGTAGAAGAAGCAGAGCCCGGCGATCGAGATGTAGAGCTGCACCGGATCGACCGCTACCTGGAAATCGCCGCTGTCGACGCCGCGCCGGACCACGGTGCGGATCATCTCGACGAAAGGTGAGTGCATCGACTTGACCTTGGTCGAGCGCTTCAGATGCTTGGCGCGCGCGAGGTTCTCGGTCTGCAGCAGCGAGAGGAATTCGGGATTGCGCAGGAAATAGTTCCAGGTGAACTCGATCAGCCGCCTGATGGCCTGCGGCGGTTCGAGGTGCTCGAGATCGAGCCCCCGCTCCTCGCTGCGGATCTTGTCATAGGCACCTTCAAGCACGGTCAGGTAGAGATCGTCCTTGTTGCCGACGTGGTAGTAGAGCATGCGCTTGTTGGCGCCGGCCTTGGCCGCGATACGGTCGACCCGCGCACCCGCGAGGCCGTGGGTCGAGAACTCCTGCTTGGCCGCTTCGAGAATGCGCAGCCGCATCCCTTCGGGATCGCGCTGCCACTTCAGATTTCGTTTCGCCTTCGCCAAACCGGTCGCTCGCTGGGTGCTCGTCCGGATCGCGTTTATCATGCACACGGCCCGCCGCATAGTTTCGTCATTGCGGGCGCGGCGAAGCAATCCAGACTGCCACCGGGAGACAGTCTGGATTGCATCGTCGCGGGAGCTCCTCGCAATGACGGCGGAGAGAGCGGCGGTCAGTCCGCCGGTTTCGGCGAGCGCTCCAGCAGGACGGTCTGGATGCCGCAGGTCCCGTTCCGCACCGTGGCGATCCGGGTCCCCGGCTTGCGGCCGTTGCGGACCTCGCTGACGTCGACGCCGGCCTTGATCAGGCGCGCACGCGTCGCGTCGATGTCGGCCACGCGCCAGCTCAGGCCCCACAGACGGTCATGCAGGGAGTCGCCGCCCGCCACCGGGCGCCGCACCACCTCGACGATGAGGTCGCCGCAGCGGAAGAACATCAGCTGGCCCCAATCGTGGTGCGATCGATCGAGCGCGAGATCGAGCCCGAGCCGCGCACCATAGAGCGCGGCGGCCCGATCGGAATCCTCGGTCGTGACCACGACGTGGTCGAGCCCCTCGATCGGCGCAACGTCGGTTGCGATCGACTGCGGACGTTGCCCGGTTAGCGCGAGGAAGAACATGCGCACGCCCCGTGTCAGCTCGGTCGCGGCGCGGGTGCGTTTCCAGTGCAGGACCGCGCCGGTCGCGGCGTCGCGGCTCTCGACATCGGCGACGGGATCCGGCTTGAGCGCGACCCGCTCCAGGCGCCGGTGCATCCTGGCCATGTCTGCGACACGAAAGCACAGGCTGGCAAGCATGCCGTCGTGGTCGTCGAGCAGCTCGCGCATGCGCGCGGCGTTCGCACCGGTGCCGCTCGGCGCCATCAACTCGATCGTCACGTTCTCGAGCGTGAACAGCACCCGGTCGGCGCCGTCGCCGGAGTTCTGCCAGGCCGGCGCGCGCCCGAGCAGCGTCTGATAGACCGCCCTGGCCGCATCGATATCCCTGACCAGAGCGACGATATGATCGAGCCCGGTGATCATCTTCTCTTCCTCCCGACGGGGCCGGAACCGACGAGCCCGAAAGACCGTTGGCTCTGCCCGGCCGATGCTGGCCCCGCCACGGTCGTATTCCGGCCCCATACTGACCTCAAGCGCCTATGGCTATGGCTTTGCGAATAATTTTGGCGTTCCTCCCGCGGAAGCGGTGCTAAGGTAAGCAAGCCGGCCGGGACCACCCAGCGCATCACGGACAAGCAATGCAGGCTCTCTTTATCGGACAGACTTATATCGACGTCGTCTTCATCACCGACCACATGCCGACCGGCGACGAGAAGCACGTGGCCTCGGACTATGCGGTCTCCTTCGGCGGCAACGCGGTCACCGCGGCGTTCTGCTGCGCCAAGCTCGGCATCGTGCCGGACCTCATCGCCACCGCGGCCAATGACTGGCTTGGACGCATGTTCCAGGACATGTGCGCGAAATACGCGATCTCGCTGCACGGGCGGAAGGTGAACCAGTCGTCGCTCTCCTTCATCATGCCCAAGGACGGCAAGCGCGCCATCGTCCGCTGCCGCGACGACTCCCACATCCATCCCTTCCCGATCCTCAACCTCGGCAATTGCCGCGCGCTGCATGTCGACGGCCATCAGCCCGATGCCGCGATCCATTATGCCAAGGTCTGCCGCGAGGCCGGCATCCTGACCTCGCTCGACGGCGGCGGCCTGCGCACCAACACGCATGAGCTGCTCGAATTCATCGACGTCGCGATCGTGGCCGAGCGCCTGTGCGAGCAGATGGACCTGACGCCGGAAAAGATGCTCGATTATCTCAAGAGCCGCGGCTGCAAGATCGGCGGCGTCACCATGGGCGAGAAGGGCCTGCTCTGGTACAACGAGACCGGCGCGGTCGAGACCATGCCGGCGATGCCGATCCCGCGCGAGCGCGTGCTCGACACCAACGGCGCCGGCGACGTCTTCCACGGCGCCTATGTCTATTCCTACCTCGCTCATCCCGGCAAAAGCTGGCGCGAGCATTTCGACTTCGCGCGTGCCGCCTCGACCTTCAAGATCCAGCGCCTCGGCAACGAGGCCGGCCTGCCGACCCTTGTCGACATCGCCAAGGTCAGGCACGAGTTCGAGGTCAAGGTCTGAGGCGCGATGAACAATCGCCGTGCTTTGGATCGTCGTTGTCTGAGCACGGTCCTTCCGGAAAATCGCGGGGCGCTTTTCCGGATCACGACCTAGTTTTCGCCGGGGGTATCGCATGGGCCGCGTCTTCGTCGCCGGCAGCATCAACATGGACGTGGTGGCCATCGCCGACCGCCATCCCAGGGTCGGCGAGACGGTCGCCGGCCGGCAGGTGCTGTATTTCCCCGGGGGCAAGGGCGCCAACCAGGCCGTCGCCGCCTCGCGGCTCGGCGTGCGGACCACGCTGATCGGCCGGCTCGGCAAGGATTCCTTCGGCGCGGAGCTGAGGACCTTCCTCGGCGACCAGGGCATCGATCTCGGCTCCATCCGGGACACGCCCGAGGCGCACACCGGCACCGCCATCATCACGGTGGCGGAGGCCGACAACACCATCGTGGTGATTCCCGGCAGCAACGCGCTGATCGGCGAGGACGACGTCGCTACGGTTCCGCTGGAGAAGGGCGACGTCGCGGTCAGCCAGTTCGAGATTCCGCTTCCGACCATCGCCGCGTTCTTTCGGCGCGCGCGCGGCGCGGGCGCCGTGACGATGCTCAACCCGGCGCCGGCGCAGACGTTCTCCGGCGAGCTGCTCGCGCTCGTCGACATCCTCGTGCTGAACGAGACCGAGCTCGGCTTTCTCGCCGGCACCGAACTGTCCGACGGCGACGACGCCGAACGGATCATCGGCGTGGCGCGGCAGCTCAGGGCGCGCGAGGATCAGACCATCTGCGTCACGCTCGGCAAGCGTGGCGTGATTGCGCTCGCCGGCCGCGAAGAGGTGACCGTGCCCGGCCGCGCGGTGAAAGCGGTCGACACGACCGGCGCGGGCGATTGCTTCGTCGGCGCGCTCGCCGCGCAACTGGCCGAGGGCGCCCCCTTGCGCTCAGCACTCGCCTTCGCCAACGCCGCCGCCTCGATCTCCGTGCAGCGCATGGGCGCCGGTCCGTCGATGCCGACGGCGGCGGAAGTGGCGGCCGTGTTGTAGAGCGCGGCGCTTCTTCACCTCACCCCGCTTGCGGGGAGAGGTCGGATTGCATCGAAGATGCAATCCGGGTGAGGCAAAGTCTCCGCGCGATCAACGCCCACTGCATGCGGGGATGGAGGCCCCTCACCCCAACCCTCTCCCCCGAAAGAACGGGGCGAGGGACAAGAGGTTCAGGCCAGCGCGCCCTTCAGGTCGAAGCCTTCATCGGCGGCCTGCTCCGGCGTGATCGAGCGGTCCATGCCCTGCAACCTGCGGCCGAACATGTGATCGCCGGCGCGGTTGATGGACTCGATGCCCAGCAGCTTGTCGCCCTTGTAGCAGAACGCCGAGAACGCCTTGCCGGTGGGATTGCCGCGCAGCACGACCCGGTCGTAGCCGGTGGTGAGACCCGCGATCTGGAGCTTGTCGTCGCCCTGATCGCTCCAGAACCAGGGATGCCCGTCATAGGCCCTCCGGTCGCCGGTGAGGCGCGCCGCCACGCAGCGCGCATGATCGGTGGCATTCTGCACGGACTCCAGCCGCAACGACCCGCCGAAGCGCGGGCTCGCGAACAGCGCGCAGTCGCCGATCGCCGAAATGTCGGGATCGGCGGTCGAGAGATATTCGTCGACGACGATGCCGGAGGCGACCGGCAGCCCGGCTTCCGCCGCGAGCTCGATGTTCGGCAGCACGCCGACGCCGACCACGATGAGGTCTGCGGGCAAGTGACGGCCATCGCTGAGGCTGACGCCGGTGACCTTGTCGCCGTCGGCCTCGATGCTGGTGGCCTGCACGCCGAGATGGATGCGGATACCGGCCTCGCGATGCCGCTGCTGGAAGTACTCGGAAACCTCGGCCGTCACCGCGCGCGCCATCACCCGCGGAGCGAGTTCGAGCACGTCGACTTCCAGCCCCTTGATCCGCGCGGTGGACGCGAATTCGAGGCCGATGAAGCCGGCGCCGATGATCACCGCCCGCTTCTTCGACGGGATGATCGTCCGCAGCGTCTCGCTGTCGTCGAGGATGCGCAGATATTTTACGTCAGGCAGGTTGGCGTTGGGCAGATCTAGCAGGCGGTTTCGGGCGCCGGTCGCCAGCACGAGGTGGCCATAAGGCAGCGTCTCGCCCGAGGCGAGGTGCACCTTGCGCGCGGGGCGCTCGATCGACGCCGCCCGGCCCGCGATCAGCTCGATCTTCTGATCCTGATAGAATTTCTCGGGCCGGAACATCAGGCTCTCCGGTCCGGCCGAGCCCTTGATGTAGGCCTTCGACAAGGGCGGCCGCTGATACGGCAAATGCGCCTCGTCGTTGATCAGGCAGATGCGGTCGGAAAAACCCGCCTGGCGAAGCGATGCCGCGACCTGGTAGCCGCCATGGCCGGCACCGACGATGATCACCGGACCGTCCGTCATTGGAACAGCCCATTTCCGGAGACACGAGCGTAACCCATGTCGTCTCCTCTCTCGCTGATTTTGGCTTGCTGGCCCCGTCCGGAGCTACCGGCGCTCGTGTCCGTCCCTAAACGAAGGCGGCCCATTTGACCCTATCGTTCCGCCCGGCGCAAGGGCATCGGCCGGCTGCCGGCAGCGGGGATTGTCACCCCGCGCCTTCTGCGATTTAGTTGCGCAAACGACCTCCTGCCGGAGAATCCCCCGATGTCAGCTCCCGTCTCCCATCCCGACGATCCCGCCCTGCTCCGGATCGATGGCCCGATCGCGACGATCACGCTCAACCGCCCCGCGGCGTTCAACTCGATCAACCTCGCGATCGCGCAGAAGCTCGAACAGCTCGCGACCTATATCGAAGGCGACGACGACATCAGGGTCGTGGTCATCGAAGGCGAAGGCCGCGCCTTCTCTGCCGGCGGCGACCTGCAGACCATCGGCGCCGCGGCCGAAGCCAATACGGTGACGCCGGTCGTCGGCGAGTTGCTGAAGCACTACCATGCCTTCATCGACATCATCCGGCGGATGCCGAAGCTGTCGCTGTCCAGCGTCCACGGCTCGGCCGCCGGCGCCGGCATGGGCCTCGCCTTCGTCACCGACCTCTGCATCGCCGCGGACGACGCGCGCTTCACGCCCGCCTATGCCAAAATCGGCGTTTCGCCCGACGGCGGCAGCACGGTCGGCATCGTCGGGACGGTCGGATCCCGTCGCGCGCTGCAGATCTTCCTGTCCGAGGACAATTTCACCGCGCAGCAGGCTCATCAGTGGGGTCTCGTCGCGAAGACTGTTCCCGCAGCCGAGTTGAAGGCGGCGACACGGCAGTTCGCCGAACGGCTGGCGCAGAATCCACCCGCCGCGATCGCCGGCACCAAGTCGCTGGTCTATCAGGCCGCGACCACGCCGGTGAAACAGCAGCTCGACGCCGAGGAGCACAAGATCATCATGGCGATGAACACCGAGGAGTTTCGTGTCGCCGTGAAAAAATTCACGAGCAAGGGCAAGTGAGCGCGCCGACGCCTCCGCGCTCGTTCTGCTGCCTGCGCCATGGCGCGACCGACTGGAACAGGCAGGGACTTTTCCAGGGCCGCACCGACAATCCGCTGAACGCGGACGGGCTTGCACATGCGCACGATGCGGCCGGCGTGCTGCAGCGCGCGAGCATCACCCGCATCGTCAGCAGCCCATTGCTGCGCGCGCTGAAGACGGCCGAGATCATCGGCGCGGCCGTCTCGGTGCCGGTCGCCGTGGATTCCGGCATCATCGAATTCGACTTCGGCAGTTTTGAGGGCCTGCCCGTTCGCGACACCATGGCCGCGCGCGGCGTCAAATCGGCGGAAGGGCTGGTTTCGATCCTGCCCGATGACGGCGAGGCCTGGAGCGCCATGACCGAGCGATCGCTCGCCTGCGTCTCACTCTGGCTGGAGCGGCACCCCGACGACCATTTCCTGTTCGTCTGCCATGACGCGGTGATGCAGGGCATGGCGAAGTCGCTCACCGGCGGCTACTTCAAGAACAGCCACGGCACGCCGTTCCGCTATGTCCGCGACGCCGCGCACTGGCGCGTCGAGCAGATCGTCACTTAGGACAGATGTAGCCGACACCCGCCGGCGACTTGAAGCAGCCGACCGATTCCGGCAGGACCTGACGCGGCAACCACAGCACGACGCTCGGGAAGTAGATCGCGAACGCGATGGTGGCGAAGAACACGACATAGATCGGCAGTGCGGCGCGCAAGGCCTTGGCGAAGCTGATGCCGACGAATTTCGACGCCATCAGCAGCACGAGCCCATAGGGCGGCGTGATCAGGCCGAAAGCCAGCGTGGCGATCAGCACCACGCCCATATGAACGCCGTTGATGTCACCCGCCTCCGTCAGCGTGTTGACCAGCGGCATGAAGATGATGATGGTCGGCACCGGCTCGATGAAATCGCCGACCACGGTGAACAGCAGCACCATCAGCAGCATGATCAAATGCGGGTCGTTGCCGGCGATCGAGGTGATCCAGTCGGCGATGTAGCTCGCGCCACGCAAGTAAGCGAGCATCCAGCCGAAGGCGTTGGCGGCGCCGATGGTGATCAGCGGCAGCGAGAAGATCAGGCCCGCGAGACAGAAATCGTAAGGTATCTTCCTGAGGTGGCCGCGATTCAGCGCCGGGATCACCACCAGGATGATCCAGACCACGGCGACGACGCCCGCCTCGGTCGGCGTGAACCAGCCGGTGAGGATGCCACCGAGCAGGATCACCGGGATCATCAGCGGCAGGGCCGCATCGCCGGCCGCGAATACTACCTGCCGCAGCGGCGCGCGCGGCTTGCGCAGGCCCGACGGGCCGAAGAAATAGCAGTAGATCATCAAGCCGAAACCGATCATCAGGCCCGGCACCACACCCGCCATGAACAGGCCGGCGATGGAGACATTTCCGACCGCGCCGTAGACCACGGCCGTGATGCTCGGCGGCACCAGCGCCGCAATGGTCGAGGCGGAGGCGATGATCGCGGCAATGAAGGCGGGCTCATAGCCCTCGCGCTTCATCGGACCGCCCAGCGCGCGGCTCATGACGGCGACGTCGGCGGTGGTCGATCCCGACATTTCCGAGAAGAACATGCTGAAGACGACGACGACCTGCGACAAGCCGCCCCGGATGTGTCCGACCAGCGACACCGACAGGTTCGCTATCCGCACCACCACGTTCGCCGAACTCATGAGCTCGCCGACCAGCAGGAAGAACGGGATCGCGAGCAGCGCTTCGGAATCGACGCCGTCGAAAATCTTCTGGATGATCGCCGCCAGCGAGACGTCGGACAGGATCGCGCCGACGAAGACGCCCGCCATCAGCGAAAAGGGCACGGGCACGCCGAGATAGCCGAACGACAGGAAGCAGATCGACATCAACGTCAGGACGACGGGTGCGCTCACGGCTGCGCCCTCACCTGCGTGCCGTCGACGGCCGGCGCGGCTTCCTCGTCCGGCGGCTCGGGATGATCGAACCCGTTTCGCAGGCCGTTGACGAGCTGTTCGATCGTGAACAGGCCGACCAGAATGCCCGACAACGGGATGATCGCGTAGAGCGAGGCGATCGGCGTACCCGACGGGAGGCGAAAACTGCCGAAGCCGCGCAGATAGTTCTGGTAGCCGTACCAGATCAGGCAGAAGGCGACACCGAGGACGACGAGGCGAATGACGACCTCGACGATCAGGCGCGGCGTTCCCTGCATCGCCTCCGAGATCGCCGTGAGATAGAGGTGGTCGTTGCGCCGGGTCGCCGCCGCCGTGCCGACGAAGATCGCGTAGATGAACAGCGTCGAGGTGACCTCCTGAAGCCACAGCCAGGGATGACCGATGGTCCGGGTGACGATGTCGGCGGCGACCGACAGCGAGAAGCCGAAGCAGAGCGCCCCGCACAGGATCATCAGCGTCAGCTCGAGCCAGTCGAGCCACCGCCATTTCAGATGGCGCTGCCGCTTCAGGACCAGCTTGTCGGCGATGGCCATTGACCTCTCCGTCGTCCCGGCGACGCCCGGGACCCATAAACCCGAAAGGGAGTTGTTGCGCGAGCCGGCGATCAAAGTCATCGCCGAACTCCATCCTGTGGTCATGGGTCCCGGCCTTCGCCGGGACGACGCGGAAGACCGCCTGCGCGGCGACCTAGTTGATCGACCGGATCAGGTCCTTGATCTTCTCGGCGTGCGGGCCGAGTTCCTTGGCGAGCTTGTCGAGATAGGGATCGGCGATCGCCGTGAAGCTCTTCTTGTCGACGTTGTCGACGACCTTGACGCCCATCTTCTTGAGCTTCTCGGCCGCGGCCCGCTCCAGCTCGAAGGCCTTCGCCGGCTCCTTCAGGCTGATCTCGCTCGCTGCGGTCTGCACCCACTGCTTCTGCTCCGCCGATAGACTCTGCCAGAGCTTGTCGGAGACGAACACCAGCGCATTGTTGGCTTCATGCTCGGTGATGTTCAGGACGGGGGCGACCTCGTAGTGCTTGTTGACGAGATAGACGTTGATGCTGTTCTCGGCGACGTCGACGACCCCGGTCTGCAGGCTCGTGTAGACGCTGCCGAACGGCATGTGCACGGTCTGGGCGCCATAGGCGGGGAACATGGTGTCCTCGGTCGCGGTCGCCTGGACCCGGACCTTCAGGCCCTTGATGTCGCCGACATTGTGAATCTCCTTCTTGGAGTACATGTGGCGCACGCCCTGCGAGCCCGTCGCGATGACGTGCAGGCCCTGGGTGGTCTCGTCGATCATGGTCCTGAGCGCTTCGAACACGCGAGGATCAGCCAGCCCCTTGATGACGTGGTTCTCGTCGCGGAACAGGAAGTGCAGCGACATCACGCCGGCCTGCGGCGAGATCGTCGCGGTGTTGGCGGAGGAGATGATCGCGAATTCGATGTCACCGGCCTTCACGAGCTGCAGCAATTGCGGCTCCTGCCCGAGCTGCGCGCCGGGATACTGGTCGATGATCATTGTGCCTTTGCTCAATTCCTTGAGCTTGTCGGCAAAGAGGTCGCCGGCGACCGAATAGCCGGTGTTGCGCGGCTGGTCGTAGGCGAAGCGATAATGCTTCACCTCCTGTGCCCCGGCTCCGCTGGTGAACAGCATGGCGGCCGCAACCGCCAACCCACGCATGGATCGTGCAATCATCGTTTCCCCCTGTTTTATCGCCCGCCGCTTCAGCGGTCTGAGCGTTCGTCCGGGTGGTTGATCACCCCTTCCCAGTCCCTGGCCCAGTCCTCTGCATGAAATCGAAGTCGCAGCCCTCGTCGGCCTGCAGGATGGTCTCGTTGAACAGCCAGGCGTAGCCGCGCCGTGCTTCCTCCGGCGCCGCAGGCGGCTTCAGGCCGGTGCGGCGGCGTTCCAGTTCGGCGGCATCGACCAGCAGCTCGATGCTGCGCCTGGCGACGTCGAGCCGGATCATGTCGCCGTTGCGCACGAGCGCCAGCGGCCCGCCGACGGCGGATTCCGGGGTGATATGCAGCACGATGGTGCCGAAGGCGGTCCCGCTCATGCGCGCGTCCGAGATCCGCACCATGTCCTTGGTCCCGCCGCGCGCCAGCTTCTTGGGGATCGGCAGGTAGCCCGCCTCGGGCATGCCGGGTGCGCCCTTCGGGCCGGCATTGCGCAGGACGAGGACGTCATCGGCGGTGACGTCGAGATCGGGATCATCGACCCGCAAGGTCATGTCCTCGACGGATTCGAACACCACCGCGCGCCCGGTGTGCTGCAACAGCTTGGGACTCGCCGCCGACTGCTTGATGACCGCTCCGCGCGGCGCGAGATTGCCGTGCAGGACGGCGAGACCGCCTTCCTTCTTGATCGGATTGTCGCGCGGACGGATCGCGTCCTGGCCGGGCACGTCCTCCGCATTCGCGACGACGTCGCGCAGCGTCTGGCCCGTGATCGTCTTCGCATCGAGGTCGACGAGGTCGCCGAGTTGCGCCAGCAGCTTCGGCACACCGCCGGCGTGATGGAAATGCTCCATGTAGTGCTCACCGGACGGCTTGAGGTCGACCAGCACCGGCACCTCGCGGCCGATCTGGTCGAACACCTCGAGATCGAGCCGGTGCGGCGAGCGATGCGCCATTGCCGTCAGATGGATCAGGCCGTTGGTCGAGCCGCCGATCGCCTGCAGCACGACCTGCGCGTTCCTGAACGAGGCCGGCGTCAACAACTCGCTCGGCTTCGGGCCCTTGGTCTTGGCCATCTCGGCAGCAACCCGGCCGCTGGCCTCGGCGAGGCGGAAGCGCTCGGCATGCGGCGCGGGGATCGTCGCACTCATGGGCAGCGAGAGGCCCATTGTTTCAATCATGCAGGCCATCGTGGAGGCCGTGCCCATCACCATGCAGGTGCCGACCGACGGCGCGAGGCGGCCGTTGACCGCCTCGATCTCGGCATCGTCCATGTCGCCGGCACGGTATTTCGCCCACAGCCGGCGACAATCGGTGCAGGCGCCGAGCACCTCACCTTTGTGATGGCCCACCACCATGGGTCCGACCGGAATGACGACCGTCGGCAGGTCGGCGCTGATCGCGGCCATGACCTGCGCGGGGAGCGTCTTGTCGCAGCCGCCGATGACGATCACGGAATCCATCGGCTGGGCGCGGATCATCTCCTCGGTATCCATCGCCATCAGATTGCGCAGATACATCGACGTCGGATGCGCGAAGCTCTCCGCGATCGAGATGGTCGGAAACACGAACGGCATCGCGCCGGACAGCATCACACCGCGCTTCGCAGCCTCGATGATCTGCGGGACGTTGCCGTGGCAGGGATTGTAATCGCTGTAGGTGTTGGTGATGCCGACGATCGGGCGCTCCAGCGCATCGTCGGAATAGCCCATGGCCTTGATGAACGCCTTGCGCAGGAACAGGGAGAAGCCGGCATCGCCATAGCTCGTCAGACCCTTGCGCAAACCACTCGTCATCATACGGCTCCTTCCAAGCTGCCATTGTGGTACAGTCTGCCCCCCGATTGTCAATAAGATTGGTCCATATCGTCGCGCTTTCTGATTTGGACTGCGCCCGGGGGCATCAATTATTGACAATCTGAGGCTTCCCTGCTCCACAGAGCGAACCGGCCGACGCCGGAGGCCGAGAGGGATGTCCGACATTCGCACCGCAGATGCCATGACGATCCGGCGTGACGATCCGGACGACGTCGTCGCGCGGCTGGAGGAAGACATCATCTTCGGCCGACTTCCGCCGGGCGCGCGCCTGACCGAGGACGCCCTGATGTCGCGCTACGGCACGTCGCGGCACTTCGTGCGCCAGGCGCTGGTGGAGGCGGAGCGGCGCGGCATCGTCCGCCGCGAGAAGAATGTCGGTGCGACCGTGCGGTTCTATTCGGCGGACGAGGTGCGTCAGATCTACGAGGTCCGCGAGATGCTGACCCGGCAGGCGGCGCTGATGATCCCCCTGCCCGCACCGCAAAGCCTGATCGAGGAGCTCGGCGAATTGCAGCGGCGCTATTGCGCCAAGGCCGATCTGCAGGACCTGCGCGGCATCCACGAGGCCAACGACGCCTTCCACGTGGCGCTGTTCGGAGCCTGCGGCAATCCCTATCTGGTGCGCTCGCTGCAGGACTACATGAACCTGACGCTGCCGATGCGCGCGAAGAATCTCGCCGACCGCGAGGGACTGGCGCAATCGCGTCGCCAGCATGAACTGATGATCGAGCTGCTCAGGGGACGCGACAGCTGGGCGCTCGCCCAGCTCTGCGTCGACCACATGCAGTTCAGCAAGTCGGATTACCTGGCACGTATCGCCGCCGAGCCCGGGCGTTAGCAC
The DNA here is from genome assembly GCF_047605465.1 of Bradyrhizobium sp. Taxonomy (GTDB): domain Bacteria; phylum Pseudomonadota; class Alphaproteobacteria; order Rhizobiales; family Xanthobacteraceae; genus Bradyrhizobium. Next base: position 252,612 of record NZ_JASGFS010000004.1, read on the forward strand.
GTGCCGCGGCGCTGCGCGCGCCAACCGGATCTCACTGCGCCCTGATCCTGGCCGCCCGGATCACCCTGGCCCATTTCTCAAGCTCGGTCCCGATCTGCGCGGTGAATTCCTCCGGCGTGCTGCCGACCGGGGCGAACCCGAGCTGCTCCAATTGTCCCTTCACATCCGGCTTCCTCATGCTTTCGGCGATCGCGTGGTTGAGGAAGGCGATGATCTCGCCGGGCGTTCCGGCCGGGACGAAGACGCCGAACCAATTGTCGAACTCGATCTCGGGATGGCCGGCTTCGGCCATGGTGGGAACGTCCGGGAGCGCCTGCAGCCGCGTCCGGTACGCGACCGCGAGCGCCCGCAGGTTGCCGTCCCTCACCTCCGGCACGATCGGTGCCGGAGCAGCGAGGCACATCGAGGTGTGGCCTCCGATCGTCGAGGCCATCGCCAGCGCCGCGCTGTTGTACGGGATGTGCACCAGGTCGAGATCGAGAGACTGGCGCAACATCTCTCCGAGCAGATGGCCCGGCGATCCCACACCCGCCGTCGCGTAATTGTATTTGCCGGGATCAGCCCTGATGAGCGAGATCAGCTCCCCGATCGTCCGGGCCGGCAAAGCGGGATACAGCGCAAGCACGATGGTCGTGCTGACCGCGAGCGTCACCGGATCGAACGACTTGTGGGCATCGTAGGGAACGTTGTCGTACAGGAGCGGATTGGTCACATAGCTGGGCACCGCGACCAGCATCGTATATCCGTCTGCCGCCGCCAGCGCCGCGCGACCTATGCCGATATTGCCGCCCGCGCCGCTGATGTTCTCGATGTAGAATTGCTGCCCGATACGCTCCGAGAGCTTTTCGCCGAGGATGCGCCCCAAGACGTCGGCGTTTCCACCGGCCCCGAACGGGACGATCATCCGCACCGGACGCACCGGATAGCTCGGTGCGGCGGCAACGCACCGGGACGCGGACAGCGCGGCAGCGCCGACCACCATTCGCAGACATTGCCGGCGGAGAAGGTCCATGACGTCCTCCCGTTCCGCCAACGCTATCACCAAACGCGTCGTTCCCGCAGAGGAGTCTCGGAGTTCGGTCAGTCGACTTGACCAACATGCGCCGGCGATCTCCGCAGGCGCATGCGCGACGAAGTCAACACATCGCCTAGCGCTTGTTCCAGTCGACGATGCGGCTCGCGTCGCCGTCGAACTCGTTGCTGCAGAATGAGCCGCCCTGGTAGTGGTCGCCGACCGGATCCGGCTTCAGCTTGGCCTGCTCCGCCATCGCGTGCTCGCGGAAATCCTCGGAGCGGCCGGTCGGGCGATAACCGAACTCGTAGGCGCGGTGATTGTCCCACCAGGCGCGATCGTTGAGCGAGGCGCCGTAGAAGATCTCGAAATGGATGTCGGGATGTTCGAGCCCGATCCTGCAGAGCTGCACGAGGTCGTCGGGCTTCAGCCAGATCGAGAGCCGGCGCTGGTCGAGCGGCATGTCGCCGAAATTGCCGATGCGGATGCAGGTCACCTTGAGGCCGTGCTTGTCGGCATAGAGCGCGCCGACCGCTTCGCCGAACACCTTGCTGACGCCGTAGCGGCCGTCGGGGCGCGCGGTGACGTCGGTGCCGATCCTGTGGTGGCGCGGATAGAAACCGACGGCGTGGTTCGACGAGGCGAACACCACCCGCTTGACGCCCTTCCTGTAGGCGGCCTCGAACAGATTATAGCCCCCGATGATGTTGGCCTGGAGAATGTCGTCCCAGGGTCCCTCGACCGAATAGCCGCCGAAATGGATGATGCCGTCGACGCCCTCGCAGATCGCCTCGACCTGCGCCATGTCGGACAAATCCGCCGCCTTGAATTTCTCGTTCGGTGCGAGGTCGGCGGGCGCGCGGATATCGCTGAGCAGGAGGTCCGGATAGATCGGCGGCAGCAGTTTCCGCAGGCGCGTGCCGATCCCGCCCGAAGCTCCCGTCATCAAGATGCGCGGCATTTCTTCCCTCGTCGTTGGCGACCGATTTGCGGTCATTCGTCCCAGATGATAGCAGACTTGGCCAGAGGGAACGCAACGACGAGAACAGCAAATGACAGAAGCATCGTCCCAGGGCTGGCGGCCGGCGACCTATTACCCCGATCCGGCGATCCGCGCACTCGACCCGCGCTTCGAAAAATACTGGCTGAAGCTGTCGGCCGTGGAGCGGCTCGCGACAGGCCTGCGCTGGGCCGAGGGGCCGGTGTGGTTCGGCGACGGGCGCTACCTTCTGTGCAGCGACATTCCGAACCAGCGCATCATCAAATGGGAAGAGGAAACGGGGGCCGTCAGCGTCTTTCGCAAGCCCTCCAATTTCGCCAACGGCAACACGCGCGACCGCCAGGGCCGGCTGATCACCTGCGAGCACGGCGGCCGGCGCGTGGTCCGCACCGAATATGACGGCACCATCACCGTGCTGATGGATTCGTTCGGCGGCAAACGGCTGAACTCGCCGAACGACGTCGTGGTCAAATCCGACGGCTCGATCTGGTTCAGCGACCCGACCTTCGGCCTGCTCGGCAATTACGAGGGCTACAAGGCGGAACCGGAGATCGACCCGAACGTCTACCGGCTCGATCCCGCGACCGGCAAGGCGACCATCGTTGCCGAGGGCGTGCTCGGCCCGAACGGGCTGTGCTTCTCGCCGGACGAGAAAATCCTCTACGTCGTGGAATCGCGCGGCGTGCCGAACCGCAAGATCCTCGCCTACGACGTCTCCGCGGACGGGACCAAGATCTCCAACAAGCGCATCTTCGTCGACGCGGGTCCCGGCACGCCGGACGGCATGCGCTGCGACATCGACGGCAATCTCTGGTGCGGCTGGGGCATGGGCGATCCCGAACTCGACGGTGTCGTCGTGTTCGCACCCGACGGCGTCATGATCGGCCGCATCGCCCTGCCCGAACGCTGCGCCAACCTCTGCTTCGGCGGGGTCAAGCGCAACCGCCTGTTCATGGCGGCGAGCCAGTCGATCTACGCGCTGTATGTGAACACGCAGGGCGCACTGGGGGGCTGACGCTTTCCGCGATGATGGTCTCGCAGCGTCACAGAGCGAGACGTGCCCGCCACGTCTTGCTCGTCGTCGCATGGTGGGCACGTCGCTGCGCACCTTTGCCTACCCTGCGAGATCCCTCCTACGTCATTGCGAGCGACGCGAGGCAATCCAGACTGTCGCTGACGAACGAGTCTGGATTATTTCGCTCGCAACGACGGAGAGAAGGCAACCGCGTCACCACGAAACGAAAAACGCCGGAGCGGCTTCCCGCTCCGGCGTCATGTCTGGTCAGGCTGCGAGGCTTACGCCGCGTTGAAGCCGGCGACCGCCTTCACTTCGAGGAAGTCCTCGAGGCCGTACTTGCCCCACTCGCGACCGTTGCCCGACTGCTTGTAGCCGCCGAACGGCGCGGTGCGGTCGTTGGGAACGCCCTGGAGGTTGACGTTGCCAGCACGGATCTGGCGACCGACGCGCTTGGCGTTCTCGACCGTGTCGGCCGTAACGTAGCCGGCAAGACCGTAGGGCGTGTCGTTGGCGATCTGCACGGCATCGGCCTCGTCCTTGGCGCCGATGATGGTCAGCACCGGTCCGAAGATCTCCTCGCGGGCGATCGTCATGTCAGAGGTGACGTCGGCGAAGATGGTCGGACGGACGTAGAAGCCCTTGTTGACGCCCTCGGGCAGGCCCGGGCCGCCGGCGACGAGCGTTGCGCCCTCGTCGATGCCCTTCTTGATCAGCGCCTGGATCTTGTCCCACTGGCCGCGATTGACCACGGGGCCGATGGTGGTGCCGTCGGCGCGCGGATCGCCCGCCTTGGTCTTGTCGGCCACAGCCTTCGCGATCGCGGCGACTTCCTTCATCTTCGACAACGGCACGATCATGCGCGAGGGCGCGTTGCAGGACTGGCCGGAGTTGTTGAACATGTGCATCACGCCGCCGGTCACCGCCTTCTGCAGGTCGGCGCCTTCGAGGATGACGTTCGGCGACTTGCCACCGAGCTCCTGGCTGACGCGCTTCACGGTCGGAGCCGCGCGCTTGGCAACGTCGATGCCGGCACGGGTCGAGCCGGTGAAGGAGATCATGTCGATGTCGGGATGCTCGCTCATGGCGGCGCCGACCTCGGGGCCGAGACCGTTGACGAGGTTAAACACGCCCTTCGGCACGCCGGCTTCATGGAGGATTTCCGCGAAGATCAGCGCAGAGGTCGGCGTGAACTCCGACGGCTTCAGGATCATGGTGCAGCCGGCGGCGAGCGCGGGCGCGACCTTGCAGGCGATCTGGTTCAGCGGCCAGTTCCAGGGCGTGATCATGCCGACCACGCCGACCGGCTCACGCAGCACCATCGCGGTACCGACCGGCTCCTCGAAATGATAGTTCTTGAGCACGTCGAGCGTGGTCATGAGATGGCCGAGGCCGGCGCCGGCCTGGAGCTTCTCCGCCATCGGCAGCGGCGCACCCATTTCGTCGGAGACGGACGCACCGATCTCCTTCAGACGGCCCTTGTAGATCTCGATGACCTTGGTGAGCAGCGCGACGCGCTCCTCGCGGCTGGTCTGGGAAAAAGTTGCAAAGGCGCGCTTGGCAGCGGCGACCGCCTTGTCGACGTCGGCCTTGGAGCCGAGCGCAATCTCGTACATCGCCTCTTCCGTCGCCGGATTGACCACGGGCGTGGACTTCTTGACGGCGGGATCGACCCAGGCGCCGTCGATGTAGAATTGCATACGATTGACCATCGTTAACCTCTTCTTGGGGATGGAGGGGGCGTTTCGGCAGGCATCCTTGCACGAAAGCGCCAGCAATAGAACCCGCCATATGCGGGGCCAGCATTGCGGCAGACAGGGACTATATGAGCCGGTGGCGCGAGTGTGGCAAGGTGGCCGGCGCTCATTCCCGACCGCGCCGAACGCGCGAACCGGAAATCCATTTCACTGGCTGTACCAAAGGCTCATCGATTTCGGGCTCGCGTCGACGGGCGCCCCGAAATCACAGAGTGGTTACCTCGACTACACCGCCATCTTGCGATGGACGATCGGCGCGCCCGTGGTGAGGCTTTCGGCCGCATCGATGATCGCGTTGGCGTCGATGCCGTAGTGGCGGTAGAGGTCGGCGATCGTCCCGGTCTGGCCGAACTGCTCGACGCCGAGCGCCTCGACGCGATGGCCGCGGACGCTGCCGAGCCAGCCGAGCGCGGCGGGATGGCCGTCGATCACGGTCACGATCCCGCAATCGCGCGGCAGCGGCGCCAGCAACTTTTCGATGTGGCTGAGGTGCTGCACACCACGGCGGTCGCGCCGCAATCTTCGCGCCGCCGTCCATCCCGAGTGAAGGCGGTCGGCCGACGTGATCGCGAGCAGGCCGATGTCGCGCCGGCTCTCGCCGATGAAGCCGGTCGCCTCGATCGCTTCGGGGGCGACCGCGCCGGTGTAGGCGATCACGACCTCGGCGTTGGGCCCCGGCTTGCGCAGCCAATAGGCACCGTCCGTGATGCCCTTCTCCAGCTCCGGCGTCATGATCCGCTGCGCCTGCTCGATGCTGCGCGTGGAGAGCCGCAGGTAGACCGACCCGCCCTCGCCCGCATCGCGCTGCATGTGGTCGAATCCGAACGCCATGATCGCGGCGAGTTCGTCCACGAAAGCCGGTTCGAACGAGGCGAGCCCGTCCTGCGCCATGCCGATCAAGGGCGTCGCGATCGACTGGTGCGCGCCGCCTTCGGGCGCGAGCGTGATGCCGGACGGCGTCGCCGCCACCATGAACCGCGCATCCTGGTAGCAGGCATAGTTCAGCGCATCGAGCCCGCGCTCGATGAAGGGATCGTAGAGCGTGCCGACCGGCAGCAGCCGTTCGCCGTTGATCTGGTGCGACAGGCCGAGCGCGGACAGCATGATGAACAGGTTCATCTCGGCGATGCCGAGCTCGAGGTGCTGGCCCTTCGGCGAAGCATCCCAGTTGAAGGTCGAGGGGATTTTCTCGCTGCGGAATAAATCCGCCTTCTCGGCGCGCGCGAACAGGCCGCGCCGGTTCACCCAGGGACCGAGATTGGTCGAGACAGTCACGTCGGGCGACGTCGTCACGATACGCCTGGCAAGCTCGCTGTCGCCGCGCGCGATCTCGTTCAGCACCAGCCCGAATCCTTGCTGCGTCGACATCTGCGGCGACGGCTTGAAGGTGAGCTGCGCCGGCACCTCGACGACGGGCGCCGTCAGCCGGCGGCCGTCCTGGTTGAACGGCACCTTCGCGAGGAATGTTTCGAGTTTGGCGACCTCGTACGAGAGGCCCTCGAACTTGTCCCATTCGTGGCCGGGGCGGATGTTCTGGCTCGCGCGCCACTTCTCCAGCTGTGCGACCGTCATCAGGCCGGCATGATTGTCCTTGTGGCCCTGGAACGGCAGGCCGACTCCCTTGACCGTGTAGGCGATGAAGCAGACCGGCCGGTCGTGATCGATGGACTCGAAGGCCTCGAGCATGCTCGCCATGTCGTGACCACCGAGGTTCGACATCAGCGCCAGCAAATCCTCGTCGCTGCGGCGATCGATCAGCTTCGTGATCGGCCCCTGATCGCCGATCTCGTCGTGCAGATGCTTGCGGAAGGCCGCGCCGCCCTGGAAGCACAGCGCCGCATAGAGCGCGTTCGGGCAATTGTCGATCCAGCCTTTGAGCGCCTCGCCGCCGGGCTCGGCAAAGGCCTCGCGCATCAGGCGGCCGTATTTCACGATCACCACGTCCCAGCCGAAATTGCGGAACATGGTCTCGAACTTTTCCCACAGCCCTTCGCGCACGACGGCATCGAGCGACTGGCGGTTGTAGTCGACCACCCACCAGGTGTTGCGCAGGCCATGCTTCCAGCCCTCGGCCAGCGCCTCGAAGATGTTGCCCTCGTCCATCTCGGCGTCGCCGACCAGCGCGATCATCCGGCCCTCGCGGCGGTCCTTCATCCAGCCATGCGCCTTGACGTAGTCCTGCACCAGCGAGGAGAACAGCGTCTGAGCGACGCCGAGGCCGACCGAGCCGGTCGAGAAATCGACGTCGTCGACATCCTTGGTGCGCGACGGATAGGACTGCGCGCCCTTGAAGCCGCGGAAATTCTCCAGCTTCTCACGGCTCTGCCGCCCGAACAGATATTGGATGGCGTGGAAAACGGGGCTGGCATGCGGCTTCACCGCGACCCGGTCCTCCGGCCGCAGCACCGAGAAGTACAGCGCCGACATGATCGTGGCGAGCGAGGCCGACGAGGCCTGGTGCCCGCCGACCTTCAGGCCGTCCGCATTGGGGCGGATGTGGTTGGCATGGTGGATCGTCCACGACGACAGCCACAGCACCTTGCGGGCCAGCGCGGACAGGGTTTCGAGGCGAGCGGAATCAACGGGCATGGCAATGCTCCCGGAATCGAGGCCCCCGATCATAGGCCTGCCGGCCGGGCCAAACTTCTCAATTCTTCGCGCCATAACCGGGTATATTGGGATAATTTACCAATCAGACCGCCATAGATACAGGTTTCATCCCAATGTCCGAACTCGATGCCATCGACCGCAAGATCCTCGCTTTGCTCCAGGCCGACAGCCGGCTGACGATGCAGGAGCTGGCCGAGAAGGTCGGCCTCTCGGTCTCGCCCTGCCATCGCCGGGTCAAGCTGCTGGAGGCGCGCGGCGTCATCACCCGCTACATCGCCACCGTCGACCAGAAGGCGCTGGGACTGCATGTCAGCGTGTTCATCTCGATCAAGCTGGCGCGGCAGAAGGAGGAGGACCTCAACCGCTTCGCGCGGGCGATCTCGAAATGGGACGAGGTGCTGGAATGCTACCTGATGACCGGCAACCGCGACTACCTCCTGCGGGTGGTCGCGGCCGACCTCTCATCCTACGAGGCTTTCCTCAAGAACAAGCTGACCCGGCTCGACGGCATCGCCTCGATCGAGTCGAGCTTCGCGCTGAGCCAGGTGAAATATTCGATCGCGCTGCCGGTGTGACGATACTGCCGGGCCTTTTCGGACCACCTGGCCCCGGAAAGCGCACGCCCCCGGCGTCAGGCAGTCGCTGTCACATGCACGCAACAAACCCCGTCGATGGTCGTTGGCAACTGGCACCTGAGCCGAGAGAAGGACCCATGACCGCAGCCGACCACACCTCCGAAACCGCCAAGCGCGAGCGCATCATCCGGGAGATGGCCGACAGCCTCGACGAGGAGCTGGAACTCGAACTGGACGACGCCCGCCTCGACGAACTGCTGGGCGAGACCGACGCGGCCCACCCGACGGTCGATCGCAAGGTCTATTTCAAGGAATTGCTGCGTCTGCAGGGGGAACTGGTCAAGCTTCAGGACTGGGTGCAGAGCGAGCGAAAAAAGGTCGTCGTGCTGTTCGAGGGCCGCGACTCCGCCGGCAAGGGCGGCGTCATCAAGCGCATCACCCAGCGCCTCAATCCCCGCATCTGCCGGGTTGCCGCCCTTCCGGCGCCGAGCGAGCGCGAACGCACCCAATGGTATTTCCAGCGCTACGTGGCGCATCTGCCGGCCGGCGGAGAGATGGTGCTGTTCGACCGAAGCTGGTACAATCGCGCCGGCGTCGAGCGGGTGATGGGTTTCTGTTCCGAGGACGAGTATCAGGAGTTCTTCAAATCGGTGCCAGAATTCGAGCGGATGCTGATCCGCTCCGGCATCATCCTGCTCAAGTACTGGTTCTCGATCACCGACGACGAGCAGCAGTTCCGTTTCACCATGCGCATCAAGGATCCGCTGAAGCAGTGGAAGTTGAGCCCGATGGACGTCGAGGCGCGCAGCCGCTGGGAGCTCTACACCAAGGCCAAGGAGACGATGCTGGAGCATACGCACCTGCCGGACTCGCCATGGTGGATCGTCGATGCCGTGGACAAGAAGCGCGCGCGGCTCAATTGCATCTCGCACCTCCTGAACCAGATTCCCTACCAGGAGGTCTCGCACGTGCCGGTGGTGCTGCCGCCGCGCGCCCGCAACCCCGACTATCACCGCGGACCAATTCCGCTGGAGATGTACGTGCCCGCGAAATACTGACCGCGCCCGCCGCGTGAGGCGGCGGGCCCGCTTTCGGATGAGGAAAGCAGGATGCCCGTGCCGAGCGATCTGAGCGTAACGAGGGACGTCTCGCTCCGCCGCCGCTATCGCTTCGGCCCGTGGCTCGCGCTCGCGAGCTTTCTTTCGGCCGTGACCGCCGTCCTGGCGATCGCCTACTGGGTGTGGCAGCCGACGACGCTGCGCATTGCCGTCGGCCCGTCCGGGAGCGAAGACGAGGCACTCGTTCTCGCCATCGCGAATGCTCTCGATGCGAAGGCGGGCTCGCTGCGGCTTGCGCCGATCGCGACGGACGGCACGCTGCAAAGCCTCAACCTGCTCGGCGCGGGAAAGACCGATCTCGCGGTGGCGCGTGGCGATTTCGACATGCCCACCAACACGAATTCGGTGGCGATCCTGCGCAGGAATTTCGTGGTGCTGTGGGCGCCGACGGGACGCAAGGGCGCGGCCAGATCGAAGGTTACGGAGATTGCGGCGCTTGCGGGACACCGCATCGGTGTGGTCGGCCTCGGCGACGCCAACCTGACCCTGCTTCGCGTCATCCTGGCGGAATCCGGCGTCAATCCGCAGAAGGTGACGGTCGTGCAGTTCGGGCCCGACCACATCTCCGAGATGACGCAGGACCCGACACTCGACGCCTTCATGATGGTCGGCTCACTCGACGCCAAGGTGCTCGCCGATGCGATCGCGGCCACCACGCGCCTGCGCGGTGAGCCAAAATTTCTCGCGGTCGACGTCTCCGAAGCGATCGCCGAGCGCCACCCGCTCTATGAGTCCGAGGAAATCCCGGCGGGCGTATTCGCCGCCTCGCCGCAACGGCCCGACGACAAGGTCGAGACCATCGGCATCAATCATTTGATCGTGGCGCCCGCCACGCTGTCCGAGGACACAGTCGCGACCTTCACACGCGAGCTGTTCGCGGTCCGGCAAACGCTGGTGAGGACCTTGCCCGCGGCCGCGCACATCCAGAAGCCCGACACCGACAAGGACGCCGCACTGCCGGCCCATCCCGGCGCCGCCGCCTATATCGACGGCAACGAACGCAGCTTCATGGACAAGTACAGCGACTATATCTGGGGCGCGGTGCTGCTGCTGTCCGGTCTCGGCTCCGTGGCTGCGTGGCTGCGGCACTATCTGAGGCGCGAGGAGCGCAGCATCAACGCGCTGCATCGCGACCGCCTCCTTACCGCGATTTCCAGCGTGCGCGAGGCCGCCTCGCTCGACGATCTCGCCGCCATGCAGAGCGCGGCCGACGAGATCCTGCGCGAGACGCTGGCCTGTCACGAGGACGGCGCCATCGAGGACGGCGACCTCGCCGCCTTCGGTCTCGTCCTGGCGCAATTCCACCAGGCGATCGTCGACCGCCGGGCCGTGATCGCCCGAACGGACGCGTCCGACGCATCCGCGAAGCCGGGCAGCGGCGCCCTTCAGCCGGTCCCTATCTCCACGGTCGCACGATGATCTTGGTGTGGGCCTCGGGATTGGCGAGGTCGGCAAACGCCTTCGCGACGCCGTCGATGCCGACTTCGGCGGTGACCATCGCGGCCGCATCCACCTCGCCCTCGGCGATCAGGCGCAGCGACGCCGCGAATTCATCCGGCGTGTAGCCGAGCACGTACTGGACGTTGAGCTCCTTCATGATGCCCAGCATCGGCTCGCTCTTGTCGGTCTCCATGCAGACGCCGACCACGACGATCCGCGCATCCCGCGGCGCGCCTTCGAACACCTGCTGCAGCAGCCCCGGCACGCCGACGCACTCGAAGATCAATGCCGGCTTCAGCGCCGGCAGCATCGCCTGGAACGGCGGACGCGCCGCCTTCTCGGCGTCCGACATCTGCGCGTGCTCGGCCCAGGTCGCATAGGGCTGCGATACCCTGGGGTCGACCACGACGTCGGCGCCGAGCTTCGTCGCCAGCGCACGCCGGGCCGGCGAATAATCGGCAGCGATGATCGGATGCACGCCCCTGATCTTCAGGGCGGCGATCACCGCGAGGCCGACCGGGCCGCAACCGATCACGAGCGGCACCTCGCCGCCCCGGAGATTGGCCTTGGCAACGGCGTGAACGCCGACCGCGAGCGGCTCGGTCAGCGCGGCATGTTCGGGCGCAAGACCATTGGGCACTTCGAGCAGCAGCGGCTCGCTGAGCAGCATCGCCTCGGCATAGCCGCCGACATTTTCGTTGGAATAGCCGATGCCCTCGATGCCCTGCGGCGTGACGAGGGCCGGCAGCGAGCAGACACGGGTGCCAGGCTTGAGCTTGCGTTGAGAGCCCGGACCAAAGTCGACGATCTCGCAGCAGAACTCGTGGCCGAACACGACGTCGCGCGCCAGATCCATCGGCTTGCGTCCGGCCTTCCTCGCCATCTCCACCATGCGGTGGGCGTGCTGGCGCGCGTGCAGATCGGACCCGCAGATGCCGCAGGCGAGAGTCCTGACCAGCACCTGGCCGTTGCCGGGCTTTGGCTCCGGCAGCTGGTCGACGACGATCTCGCCGTTCCTGAAAATCGCGGCTCGCATCCGGCTCCTCCCTGGTTGTTGGAGCCGTTGATAGCATGAAGCGGGACGCGCGAACTTGCGTCAGGGGTTCGGGGAACGCTCTTCCAGCACGAGGAGCTGGGCGCGGCGGATACGCTCGCGATGGGCAATGTAGAGGCCGCTGGCGACGATGAAGGCCGCACCGGTGACCGTCCAGACATCCGGCATCTCGCCGAACAGGAAGAACCCGAGGATGCTGACCCAGAGCAGCTGCGTGTAGGAGAACGGCGCCAGCACCGAGGCATCGCCATAGCGATAGGCGAGCACGACGATCCACTGCCCTACGGTGGACGCAACGCCGATGACGATGCCGAGACCGATCGCGCTCCAGCTCGGCGTCACCCAGACGAACGGCACCATCGCCGTGAGGATCACGACGCCCGTCAGCGCGGAATAGGCCATCGTGGTCACCACGGCCTCCCGCCCGCTCATCATCCGCGTCAGGATCAGCGCGGCGGCCCAGCAGAACGCCGAGATGATCGGGAAGAACGCCGCGACATGGAACGCGCTGGAGCCGGGGCGCAGGATGATCATCACGCCGACCAGGCCGACGGCGGTCGCGACCCAGCGGCGCATGCCTACCTTCTCGCTGAGGAAGACGATCGACAGCGCAGTGACGAACAGCGGTGCGACGAAGCCGGTGGCCGACGCTTCCGCGATGGGAAGAAAACGCAGGCCGCTGATGAAGAACAGCGAAGAGCCGAGCAGCGCCACGCCGCGCATCACGTGCAGACCGAGCCGCGTCGTATGCATCGCGTAGAACGGCGACCCCGGAAGCATCACCGGCGTGAACATCAGCGCGAATGTCAGGAAACGGATCCAGGTGATCTCGATCGAGGGCAGGCTCGACGACAGGTATTTCGCGGTGACGTCGGAGCAGCCGAGAAAGACCGTCGACAACAGCACCAGCGCGATGCCCTTGAAGGGATGATCGACGCGCGCGGGTGCGCGGCGTGTCTCCGGCTTCTTCTCGGGCGCGGGCATGGGAATACTGTCGAGCCTTGCGGCTGCGGCGGGCGGCGGTGTCACGGCTGAAACCCGGGGAAAATTCGAATCGAGTACAGCCGGTAAAAAACGACAAATGCGCAGCGTTCACAACTTCCGAAAACAGGATGCCGTTATGCGCTGACGGGCACGCGCGTCAACGTCCCATTAATCATGGGTGATTGTGCACTACAACATGGGGAGGCTGTGCGGCTTCGGGCCGCGCGGAAACGCCGCATCCAGTGCCGCAATCTCGTCACTCGTCAGCACGATATCACCGGCAGCCGCATTTTCGCCCGCATGCTCCGCCGACGACGCCTTCGGGATCGCGCACACCGTAGTTGCCCGGGTGAGGAAGCTCAACGCGACCTGACGCGGTGTCGCGCGACGCGCTTCCGCGATGCGCGCGAGCTCAGCGCCGCCCTTGCTCCTGGTCGTTGGAAAATCGTCGTGGCCGAACGGCGAATACGCGACCACGGCGACGCCGTGCCGCTCGCACCACGGGATCACCGCGTGCTCGATCGCGCGTTCCTTCAAATGATAAAGCACCTGATTGCAGGCGATCCTACCCTCGCCGGCAATGTCGAGAATCTCGTCGAGATCGTCGGCATCGAAATTGGAAACGCCCCAGGATTTGATCTTGCCGGCCTTCACCAGTTCCTCGAACGCGGCGACGGTGTCCTCCAGCGGATAGGAACCGCGCCAATGCAGCAGATAGCAGTCGAGACGATCGGTCTTCAGCCGCTTCAGCGAGCGCTCGCAGGCCGTGATCGTGCCGCGGCGCGAGGCGTTGCTCGGCAACACTTTTGAAACCAGGAACACTTCATCGCGCCGGGTCGAGATCGCGTCCGCGATGACGAGTTCCGCATCGCCATACAGCTCCGCGGTGTCGATATGCGTCATGCCGAGATCGAGTCCGCGCTGGAGCGCGGCGATCGCGCGCTTGCGGTCGCCGTGGTCGAGGTACCAAGTGCCCTGCCCGATGACGGAGACCTCTGCGCCCGTCTTGCCGAAGGGATGTGTTTTCATGTTCGCTCCACTGTCCGCTCTGTATTCCCGATCTCGCGGGGACAGAACCCTGTTCAAGCGTTCAGCACACCGATATCGGCGACCAGCACGCTGCCGGTTCCAGACTCCGTGATATAGAGACGATCCTTGTTCGCGCCACCGATCGCGACATTGGTGCAGCTCGGTCCCGCGCACGATTTGATTCGCGCGATCAATTCGCCGTTCGGTGCGAACACGAAGACGTGGCCCAGCGAAGCGTGGCCGACGTAGAGACGGCCGGCCGCGTCCATGGTCATGCCGTCGGGACCGCTGGTGCCGAACAGCGAGCAGAAGCGCCCCACCTTGGACACGCTGCCATCCCTCATGAACGGCAGCCGCCAAACCGCGTTATCGCGCGTCATGGCGACGAACAGTACGGTTTCACTGGGATCGAGCACCAGTCCGTTGGGGCTGATGCCGGTATCGATCAGGCAATCGAGCCGGCCGCCCGTCGTCAGCCGGTAAACGCGGCCGCTGGGATCGTGCAGGCCGGTCTGTCCCTGATCGGTGAAATAGATGTCGCCGTTGGACGCGAGATGGAGATCGTTGCAGCCGCGGAAGGATTCCGAATTGCGCGCGGTCAGGACCGGCGTGATGCGACCTGCCCCGGCGTCCAGCTCCATGATGCCGTGCATGTAGTCCGCCACCAGGATGCGGCCATCGGACGCGATCTTCAGCCCGTTCGGCCAGCCATCATATTCGATCGCGAGCGACCATTCGCCATCGGGCGCGATGCGGAAGATCCGGCCGAAGGGAATGTCGACGATGTAGAGATGGCCATCCTTGTCGAACGATGGTCCCTCGATGAACGAGTCGGTCGGCACACCGGGGCGGTTGGCGTCCGCCCAATCGGTCCGCTCACCCCTGTGGCGGAATTTGTCGGGCATGGCGGAGAAAATCTTGGTGTCGATCAGGCGCGGCGGCGTTTCCAGATACATCATTGTTGTTATGTTCGTTGGATTGGCGGGATGCGCGGCAGCATAGGGCACAATGGACGGCCCGTCGATTGGTGCAGGGAGACATCACCGCGCCGATGCGAGGGTCGCCCAGCCCCAGACGCTCATGGAAGGTGGCACGCCCAGCTGCATCAACACCGTCATTGCAAGCGCAGCGAAGCAATCCAGCCCGCCGCGGATGCATTTTCGGTTGCCTCGCAGCGCTCGCAATGACGACGGAGAGAGCTGCGGCTACCCCGCCGCGCCCACGAGCGTGACCTGCTTCGCCGGCGCCGTTTCGGTCTGCGCGATCAGCCGTTTCAGCTCGGGGATGCAGGAGCCGCAATTGGTCCCGGCCTTGAGCTTTGCGCCGATTTCCGCGGCGGTCCGCGCCCCCGCGGCGATGGTGTCGCAGATGGTGCCGCGGCCGACGCCGAAACAGGCGCAGACGATCGGCCCGGTCGAGGCGGCGCCCTCGGCGGATTTGCCGGACAGCAGCATGCGGCGCTGGTCGTCGGTGACGCGGTCGGCGGCGAATACGCTCTTCACCACATCCCAGTCCCCGGCGTCGTGCGCGGGGCCGACGAACAGGCAGGTTTCGATGCGGTCGTCGATGAACGAGGCCGCGCGATAGACCCCGCCGCCGAAATCGCGATATTCGGCAACGTCGTCGCCCGTGACGCCGTCGAGCCAGGTCGGCCAGCGCGCGAGGTCGGCATTGTCGGCGAAGAGATAGCCGAATCCGCCTCCAACCGTCGCACGCGTCCACCACAGATTCGGCGGCAGCGCGAGCTGACGGCGCGAGAGCGCGAAGCCGCGAAAGACGTATTCGTAGGGAGCGATCGCCGCCGGAGTCGCCTTCGTCTCGGGCTGGCCGGAGAACGGATCGGTGAACGATGCCGCCAGCGCGCCGACGCGACCGTGCGAGGCGTTCATCGCGCTCCAGTGGATCGGCGCGAACAGCGAGCCGCGCTGCTGGCGGTCGCTGACGACGACCTTGAGGATGCACTGGCCGTGGTCGGTCGTGACGCGCGCAAAGCCGCCATGGTCGACGCTGTATCTGTTGGCGTCGTCGGGATGGATTTCGACGAACGGCTCGGGCAGATGCGCGCCGAGACGCTGGCTCAGCCCGGTGCGCGTCATGGTGTGCCACTGGTCACGGATGCGGCCCGTGTTCAGCCGCAGCGGACGCGACGGTCCGGTCTCGCTGCGCAGCGCCGGCACCTCCGGCGCAATGAAGCGGCCTCTGCCGTCATTGGTGAAGAAGCCGCCCTTGGCGAAGAAGCGTTCGCCGGGCACGGCCCCTTCGCGCGCCGGCCACTGCACGGGCTTCAGCGCGTCGAAGCCTTCGTCGGACAGCGCCATGAGCGCGCCGATGTCGAAATCGCGGCTGCCGTTGTTTTCGAAGGCCGAGAGCGCGGCGTGCTCGCGGAAGATATCCGCCGCCGATTTGTAGTTGAAGCTATCGCCGAAGCCGAGACGCCTGGCGGTCTCGCTGAGAATCCACCAGTCCGGACGGGCCTCGCCCGGCGCCGGCAGGAACGCGCGCTGGCGCGAGATCCGCCTTTCGGAATTGGTCACGGTGCCCGACTTCTCGCCCCAGGCCAGCGCGGGCAGCAGCACATGCGGCCCCGCCTCCACCGTGTCGTTGGAGAGCACGTTCTCGGAGACGACGAACAGCTCGAGCTTCTTCAGCGCCTCGCGCACGAAATCGGCATCGGGCAGCGAAACCGCCGGGTTGGTGCCCATCACCCACAACGCCTTGACCTCGCCGCGGTGGATCGCCTCGAACAGCTGCACCGCCTTCAGCCCCTCATGGGTGGCGATGCGCGGCGCCTTCCAGAACCGCCGCACCCGGTCGATGTCCGGTGGCGTGAAGTTCATGTGCGCGGCGAGTTGATTGGCGAGACCACCGACCTCGCGGCCGCCCATCGCGTTGGGCTGGCCGGTCAGCGAGAACGGCGAGGCCCCGGGCTTGCCGATGCGGCCGGTGGCGAGGTGGCAATTGATGATGGCATTGACCTTGTCGGTGCCCTGCGCCGACTGGTTGACGCCCTGCGAATAGAGCGTGACGACGCGCGTGGTGTCACGGAACATCTTGAAGAAGGCGGCGACATCCTGCTCGGACAGGCCGGTGGCGAGCGCGGTCGCGGCGATGCTGCCCGCAATGTTGCGGGCACGCGCCAGCGCATCGTCGAAGCCCGACGTGTTGATCGCGACGTAGTCCTTGTCGAGCGCGCCATTGTCGACGAGATGGACGAACAGGCCGGAGAACAGCGCAGTGTCGGTGCCGGGCTTCAGGCCCAGGAACAGATCGACATCGCTCGCGGTGTCGGTGCGGCGCGGATCGATCACGATCATGCGCGCGCCGCGTTCCTGCCGGTTCCTGAGCATGCGCTGGAACAGTACGGGATGGCACCAGGCCGCGTTCGAACCGACGAAAACCAGAAGGTCGGCCTGGTCGAGATCCTCGTAGCAGCCGGGCACGGTGTCGGCGCCGAAGGCGCGACGATGTCCGGCGACAGACGAGGCCATGCAGAGCCGCGAATTGGTGTCGACATTGGCCGTGCCGACGAAGCCCTTCATCAGCTTGTTGGCGACGTAATAGTCCTCGGTGAGGAGCTGGCCGGAGAGATAGAACGCCACCGCATCGGCCCCGTCGCGCGCGATGATGTGCTGCATGCGGTGGGCGACGTGGTCGAGCGCATCGCTCCAGGCGACGCGTTCGAGCACGCCCTTGCAGCGGATCATGGGATAGAGCAGCCGGCTCTCGAGCCCGACCGTCTCCCCGAGCGCGGAGCCCTTGGAGCACAGCCGTCCGAAATTGGCGGGATGATCGGGATCGCCGGCGATCGCCGCGCCGCCCTTGCCGTCGGGCGTCGCCAAGACGCCGCAGCCGACGCCGCAATACGGACAGGTCGTTCGGGTGGCGCGGAGTGCCGGATCGATCGCCGTCATATCAACCCGCCTCTCTCAAGCCGCTCTGGCGGGACGCGCGAGCGCGCGGCCGAACATCATGTCGGTGCGGATCGCCGCAACGTTCTCGCGATTGCGGATCAGCTCGAGATACCAGAGCCCATCGAGCGTATCACCGATCAGCACCGCTCCCGTGAGCCGGCCGTCGGCGATGACGAGTTTCTTGTAGGTGCCGCGCCCGCGATCCGAGAGAACGAGGCTCTCGCTGCCCTCCCCGCCCATGAAGTCACCGGCGGAGAACACGCCGACACCCGACACCTTGAGATTCGTCGAGACCACGCTGCCCTCATAGGCCGCGGGGCGGCCGGCGAGATGCCGCGCCAGCACGCGCGCCTGCTCGTAGGCGGGTTCGACGAGGCCATAGCAGAGGCCGCGGTGCTCGGCACATTCTCCGAGCGCGAAGATGTCGGCCGAGCCGGTCTGCATCACGTCGTTGACGACGATGCCGCGATTGACCGCGATGCCCGCCTCCTTCGCGAGCGTGACGTTGGGCCTGATGCCGGCGGCGAAGATCACCGCATCGGCTTCGATGCGGCTACCATCGGCGAGTTCGACGGCCTCGACACGGTCCTCGCCGTGAATGCGGGCCGTCGAGGCGTTCAGCAGGATGCGGATGCCCTTGCGCTCCACGAGCATCTTGAGCAGCTCGGCCGCGGGCGGATCGAGCTGCCGCTCCATCAGGCGGTCCATCAGATGCAGCAGCGTCACCGGCGCGCCGGCCTTGGCGAGGCCGTAGGCGGCCTCGAGCCCCAGCAAACCGCCGCCGACCACGACGACGCGCTTCTTCGCGGCCGCAAGCGTCAGCAGCAGGTCGACGTCGCGGGTGTCGCGAAAGGTGTGCACGCCGGCAAGATCGGCGCCGGGCACGTTCAGCCGCAGCGGCGTCGAGCCGGTGGCGAGCACGAGCTTGGAAAACTCCATGCTCTCCTCGCCGGCGATCTTCAGCTCGCGGCGGCCGACATCTATTTCGGTGACGCGGTAGCCGTAGCGGACGGTGACGCCGCGATGGCGCCACCAATCGGCCGGCTTCAGCTCGATCTCGTGCGAGCCGGTCTCGCCGGCCAGCACGGAGGACAGCAGCACGCGATTGTAGGCGAGCCGCGGCTCATCGCCGATAACGGCAACCGCGTAGCGGCCGAGTGCGGTCTTGGCGAGTTCATCGACAAGCCGCGCAGCCGCCATGCCGTTACCGACGATGACCAGCGGTTCGCTCACGCGCCACCTCCTATTCAGCGGCCTGCGACGGCGCGCCGTAGGCCTCGGAAATCATGAAGCCCGACAGCACGCCGTAGGCGTCGGTCCAGGCGGTTGCCAGTTCGGGTGTCCAGGCTTCGCCGAGGCCCTTCTCCAGCGTCCAGAGCAACGTCGCGCCCACGACGGGGTAGTGCTCGGCCTTGGCGCCGTAGGCGACATGCCGCTTGGCGAGCGCGGAAGCCGCGGGAAGAATGGACTCAAGGTTCGACAGGCCGCTCACGACGGCGGCGAGCATGCCCATCAGCTTCTTGCGCTGCTCGGTCATGTCCTCGGGGAACATCGCGCGCACCGACGGCGCCACCTCGAACAGGCGGTCGTAGAACAGCACGGCCGCCGCCTCGGAAATCGGCGCGACCTTGGAAAAGCTCTGCTGGACGAGGGCGATCTGGTCCGATGTCATGATGTTCTCCTGCCTGTTTCGGTTTGCCTTCGTTCGCGCCGTTGCGAACCAGGTTCATGGGTCAAACTTCATCAGAGGGACTTCTCCCCGCGTGCGGGAAGAAGCGACATTCGTGCCAGTTTCAGACTCTCGCCTCGGCGAGGCTCGGCGCGCCCTCGCCCTGCGGGCTGCGACGCAGGTAGAACCACCAGGTCAGTCCGAGGCAGGAGGCGTAGAAGACGAGATAGATCGCGAGCGCGAGCTGCGGCCCGCCGGTCATGGCGATCGACTTGCCGAAACCGCTCGGGATCAGATAGCCGCCGACGGCCCCGACCGCGCCGATGAAACCCACCGCCGCACCGCTCTCGATGCTCGCCGTCTTCATCGCGGCCGCACGTGCCGCATCGCCCTTGCCGCGCGCCTTGAACAGGTTCTCCTCGCGGAAGATCGAGGGGATCATGCGGTAGGTCGAGCCGTTGCCGATGCCCGTCGTGACGAACAGGACCAGGAACATCGCGAGGAAGCCGGTGAAATCCTTGTGCCCGACGAAGTAGAGCACCCCGACCGTGGCCGCAGCCATCGCGATGAAATTCCAGAAGGTGATGATCGAGCCGCCGACCTTGTCCGCCAGCCAGCCACCGAAGGGACGCGCCAGCGAGCCGAGCAGAGGTCCGAGGAACGCGATCGAGATCGTCACCGACGGAAACTGCGTCTTGATCAGCAGCGGAAACGCCGCGGAGTATCCAATGAAGGAGCCGAACGTGCCGATGTAGAGATACGCCATGATCCAGGTGTGCCTGCGCTTGACCACCGCGAGCTGGTTCCCGATCGACGATTTGGCCGTGGCAAGATTGTTCATGAAGAACACCGCGCCGAACACCGCGATCGCGATCGGCAGCACCCACATAAGGCCCGCGTTCTGCAGGAAGACGCCGTCGACGGGGCTCGCCTGGAACAGGTTGATGATGGCGAGCGTCATCAGGATCGGGGTCAGAAGCTGCACGCTGGAGACGCCGATATTGCCCCCGGCCGCATTCAGTCCCAGCGCCCATCCCTTCATCCGGTCCGGAAAGAAGAACGAGATGTTGGTCATGCTGGAGGCGAAATTGCCGCCGCCGAGGCCGGCGGTCGAGGCCACCAGCAGCATCAGCCAGAACGGCGTGTCCGGCTGACCCACGAAGTACGCCAGCGACAAGGTCGGAATGAACAGCACCGCCGCGCTGAAGATGGTCCAGTTGCGCCCGCCGAAGGTCGTGACCGCGAATGTGTACGGAAAGCGCATCAGGGCGCCGATCAGGCCGGGAACGGCGACGAGCTGGAACAGCTGGTCGGTGGTGTAGTGGAAGCCGGCCTGCGGCAGCTTGGTGGCGACGATGCTCCAGATCAGCCACACCGAGAAGCCGATATGCTCGGCCACGATCGACCAGATCAGGTTGCGCCTCGCGACGGCTTTGCCGCCGGCATTCCAGAACGCCTCGTCTTCGGGGCGCCAGTCGGAAATCCATGTCGGATTCTTCGTCATTGCTAATCCCTTCCAGTCTCACCGCTGCGCCGTTGCAGGCTCTGCCTCCACACGGAGGCGCGCTTCGAGGCGAGGCCCCGATGGCGAGTTCACGATGCTGATTGATGATGTTGAGGGACGTCGTCGTTGGCGTCGGAGAAAGTGCTTCAATTTCCGTGCCAACCGCAGGCGATCGGGAAATTCAGGGAATTCAGAGGCTTGTTCGTATTGCCCGAAATTTTTGCAGGCCGATTTCGCACGCAAAATTTGCGATTCGCTCAATCCATGTGCGACGCACAAGGATTGAGCGAAGTGACTCCTGATTGAGCGTGGCGTTTCAACGCGCTTACGCAGCCTCGACGAAGCGGTGACGCTCGTAGAGGAATTCGAGCACGCGCTGCCGGCACTTCAGATAGGCCGTGTTGGTCGCGAGCTCGAGCCGCTTACGCGGGCGCGCGAGCGGCACTTCCAGCACCTCGCCGATGCGCGCGCTCGGACCGTTCGTCATCATCACGATGCGGTCGGACAGCAGCACGGCCTCGTCGACATCGTGGGTGATCATCAGGATGGTGTTGCCGAGCTTCTGATGCAGAGCCATCACCGAGTCCTGGAGATGCGCGCGGGTCAACGCGTCGAGCGCGCCGAACGGCTCGTCGAGCAGCAGCACCTTCGGTTCCATCGCCAGCGCCCGCGCGATCCCGACGCGCTGCTTCATGCCGCCGGAGATTTCCGAGGGACGCTTGTCCTTGGCATGGGCCATCTGCACGAGGTTGAGATTGTGCATCACCCAGGCGTCGCGTTCGGCGCGGCTCTTGGTCCGAGCGAAGACCTTGTCGACGCCGAGCTTGACGTTCTCGAACACGGTGAGCCACGGCAACAGGCTGTGGTTCTGGAACACCACCGCGCGATCCGGCCCGGGCGAGTTGACCTCGCGATTTTCCAGCAGGACACCGCCGGTGGTGGAGTCGGTCAGGCCGGCAATGATGTTGAGCAGGGTCGACTTGCCACAGCCGGAATGGCCGATGATCGAGACGTATTCGCCTTTCGCGATCGTGAGGTTGATGTCCTTCAGCACTTCCGTGGTGGCATTGCCGCGTGTGAAGATCTTGTCGATATGGTCGAGCTTCAGATAGGCGCTCATCTGCTGCGTCCTCTCAATTCTGCGCGGTGCCGCGGGTGACGATCTTGCCGAGGCCCGCAATCAGGCGGTCGAGCACGAAGCCGACGATGCCGACATAGAACAAGGCCAGGATGATCTCGCTGATATGCGAGGAGTTCCAGGCGTCCCAGATGAAGAAGCCGATGCCGACGCCGCCGATCAGCATTTCCGCGGCGATGATGGCCAGCCACGACAGGCCGATGCCGATGCGCAGGCCCGTGAAGATGTAGGGCGCGGCCGCCGGGATCATGATCTTGGCGAAGAACTCGAGCGGATTGAGCTGCACCACGGCGGCAACGTTGCGGTAGTCCTGCGGAATGTTGCGGACGCCGACGGCGGTGTTGATGATGATCGGCCAGATCGACGTGATGAAGATGACGAAGATCGCCGACGGCTGGCCGTCGCGGAACGCCGCGAGCGACAGCGGCAGCCAGGCGAGCGGCGGAATGGTGCGCAGGACCTGGAACAGCGGATCGAGGCCGCGCATCGCCCACACCGATTGCCCGACCAGAACGCCGAGCGCGATTCCAGCGACCGCGGAGAGCGAGTAGCCGAGTGCGACGCGCTGCAGACTGGCGGAGAGGTGCCAGAACAGGCCCTTGTCGATGCCGCCATGGTCGAAGAACGGATCGAAGATCAGCTCCTTGGTGTCCTTGAAAACCTTGGACGGCGGCGGCAGCGCCGAGCCGGCGCGGCGGCAGACGAGCTCCCACACCAGCATCAGCAAGGCGACGACGACCAGCGGGGGGATGACGCG
Source organism: Bradyrhizobium sp. (assembly GCF_047605465.1). Taxonomy (GTDB): domain Bacteria; phylum Pseudomonadota; class Alphaproteobacteria; order Rhizobiales; family Xanthobacteraceae; genus Bradyrhizobium. The sequence continues at coordinate 275,185 of NZ_JASGFS010000004.1, forward strand.
CACGGCGGTCTCCCTCGCCATCCGCAGATAGGCCTCGCTGCGCGGCGGGCGCCGCGGCGTCAACGCGACGACCGGCGCAGCGGCACTCCCATGCGTCGTCGCCTCAACCTCAATCTTCGTGGCAGGCATGTTCATCGCAATCTTTCTCCGGCTCGAAAACGATGCGGCCGCCTGACGGCGGCCGCACACCCCGTCAGGCTTCCACGCGCTTGATCGCAAGCGACTTCAGATAGGCCGCCGGGTTTTCGGGATCGAACACCTTGCCGTCGAAGAAGGTCTCCTTGCCGCGCGAGGTCGAGGTCGGGATATCGGAGGCGGACACGCCGAGCGTCTTGGCGGCGTCCTTCCAGAGATCCTCGCGGTTGACCTTGGCGATCAGCGCCTTGGTGTCGAAGCCCGGCTCGTACTTGCCCCAGCGGATGTCCTCGGTGAGGAACCAGAGATCGTGGCTCTGGAACGGATAGGAAGCCTGATCCTTCCAGAACCGCATCTGCTGCGGCGAATTCTCGACCACGCGGCCGGTGCCGTAGTCGAACTTGCCCTTCATGCGATCGGTGATGTCTTCGACGGGGCAATTGATCCACTGGCGCTTGGCACAGATGACGGCGGCCTCTTCGCGGTTCTCGACCTTCTCGGCCCACTGCTGGGCTTCCATGACGGCCATCAGCAATGCCTTCGCGGCCTTCGGGTATTTGTCGACCCAGGCGGCGCGCATGCCGAGTGATTTTTCGGGATGCTTGTCCCAGAGTTCACCCGTGGTGATCGCGGTGTAGCCGATCTCCTGGTGGATGAGCTGGAGGTTCCAGGGCTCGCAGACACAGAAGCAGTCCATGGTGCCAACCTTCATGTTGGCGACCATCTGCGGCGGCGGCACGACGATCGTTTCGATGTCCTTGTCGGGATCGATGCCGCCCGCGGCAAGCCAATAGCGGATCCAGAGATCATGCGTGCCGCCGGGGAAGGTCATCGCGGCCTTCACCGCCTTGCCGCCGGCCTTCTTCTTCTCCAGCGCGGACTTGAAGGGCGCGGTATCGATGCCGACCTTGAGGTCGGCATATTCCTTCGCGACCGAGATGCACTGGCCGTTGAGGTTCAAACGCGCGAGAATGTACATCGGCGTCGGCTGGTTGTTCTGCGTCACCTTTCCGGCGGAGATCAGGTAAGGCATCGGCGTCAGGATGTGCGCACCGTCGATGCCGTTGCCCTCCGATCCCAGCACGAGATTGTCGCGCGTGGTGCCCCACGAGGCCTGCTTCTGCACCTCGACATCGGGCATGCCGTATTTGGCGAAGATGCCTTTCTCCTTGGCGACGAAGAGCGGAGTTGCGTCGGTCAAGGCAATGAAGCCGAGCTTGGCGCCCTTGACCTCGGGCCCCGCCTCCTGCGCGAACGCGCCGGCGGGGAAGTTCAGCTTGGCGGCGGCGAGAAGTGCTGCGGTGCTGCCGGTCGCCTTCAGCAATTGACGGCGGCTGAGGCCAATGTCCGAGGGCCGGCGGATGCGCTTGGTCATGGATGGTGTCGTCCTTTGCGTCGTTGCGTCATGATTGCGTCAGTGCGCACGAGCAGCCCGTCCGTCCGTCACGCCCAAATGGCGCATGCGAACGCGCGACGGGGAGGTCCCCCGTCTGGTGGCGTCAGCAAAATCGGATGAGAAGTCTCGCGGGACGGCGTCAGTGGCGTCGGCTTGAACAATTCAAGCTTCGTGCCAAGCCCGTGGACGAAGAAAATGTTTTGGAATCAGCGACTTATATTGCATGCGCCGGATTGCCGCAGCGTCCGGCGCGCACGTCGAATTTGCGATCAGCTTAAATATTGTGCGCCGCACATTAACTGGGCAGGCGTCCCTGAGGCCGCGCTAGGCCGGCTCCGCCGCCCTCGTCCCCAGCGGTTTCGGCGCCATGCCGCCGCCCGGCTTGAGGTGGAATTCGTAGGTCATCAGATGCCATGGCCCGCTCGCCTTGGTGCCATCGGGCATCTCCGGATCGTTGCGCGGTTCGACCTGGGCGACGAGATCGTCCTTGACCCCGAACACCACGTCGGAATCGAGATATTTGTCGCCGTCCAGGAAGACATGGGTGATCAGCGGCTCGTAGCCTCTGGCATTGACCAGGAAGTGCACATGCGCCGGGCGCATCGGGTGACGCCGGGTCTGCACGATCATCTCGCCGACGGGACCATCGGTCGGGATCGGGTAGCTGCAGGGCAGGATGGTGCGGAAGAAGAGGCGGCCATCGTCATCCGTGATGAAGCGCGCCCGCGCCGAGGCACCGACCGCATCATAGTTCGGCTTCTGTGAATCGTAGAGACCGTCATCGTCGGCATGCCAGACGTCGACGGGGACATTCGCGAGCGGCTTGCCGTCGAGATCGGTGACGCGGCTCTGCACGAACATCTTCTCGCCGGTCAGGTTGCTCGGCGAGATGTCGGTGCCGTGCGCCGTCACCTTGTGCTCGCCGACATAGAACGGGCCGAGCACCGTGGTCTCGGTTGCACCGTCCCGGTCACGGTGATTGACCGCGTCGACCAGCATCGAAACGCCGAGAACGTCGGACAACAGAATGAACTCCTGGCGCGTGTCGGTGCATTTCTGGCCGGTGCGGGTCAGGAAGTCGATGGCGTATTCCCATTCCTCGAAGGTGAGACCCGTCTTGCTCACGTAATCGTGCAGCGATTTCACCAATTCCTGCAGCAGGAATTTCGCGCGCGGGTTCGGCGTGTTGTCGAAGCTCCTGACGACGGCTTCGGTGAGTTCGGTCTCGTTGAACTGGGTCATGATGCGCTTGCCTGCGATTTCTCGTTCGCCCTGACGGGCATCCCTGGAGGCCTTCCAGACTGGAGCCTACACCAGCCGGCCCGGCCACGTTAAGCGCATCCGGCTTGGAATGTGGCCGCCATTTCGGCTATCAACTGGCCGACAAAACCGCCCGGAGGAACTGATGCTCGCCCCCACCCCCGCCTCGCCCGAATCCGTCGGCATGTCCAAGGCCGCGCTCGACCGTGTCGATGCGCATTTGAAGAGCCGTTACATCGATTCCGGCCGCTTCCCGGGCACGCATCTGCTGGTCTATCGCCGCGGCAAGGTGGCCTACAGCTCGGTTCAGGGCTTTGCCGACGTCGAGCGCAAAGCGCCGGTCAAGGACGACACCATCTACCGCATCTATTCCATGACCAAGCCGCTCACCAGCGTCGCCTTCATGATGCTGGTCGAGGAAGGCCGCGTCGCGATCGACGAGCCCGTGGCCAAATACATTCCGGAATGGAAGGACCTCGGGGTCTTCGTCGCCGGCACCTCGCCGGCCTTCCTGACCCGGCCGCCGTCGCGGCCGATGCTGATCGTCGACCTCCTGCGCCACACGTCCGGGCTGACCTACGGCTTCCAGCAGCGCTCCAACGTCGATGCCGCCTACCGTGCCGACAAGATCGGCGAGGTCGAGAAGGCCGGCACGCTGCAGACCATGATCGAAGCCCTCGCCAAGATCCCGCTCGAATTCTCGCCGGGCGAGGCCTGGAACTACTCGGTCGCGACCGACGTGCTGGGCTATCTCGTCGGCAAGATCTCGGGCATGCCCTTCGAGCAGTTCCTGAAGCAGCGGATTCTCGATCCTCTCGGCATGCAGGACACCGATTTCCACGTGCCGGCGGCCAAGGCACACCGTTTCGCCGCCTGCTACTCCGCCGACCCCGGCGGCGGCATGACCTTCCATGCCGGCCAGCGCCGGCAGGGGCTGACGCTGCAGGACGACCCGACGACGAGCTCGTTCCTGTCGCCGCCCTCCTTCATCTCCGGCGGCGGCGGCCTGTGCTCGACGGTCGCGGACTATCTCACCTTCTGCCGCGCCCTGCTCAATGGCGGCGAACTCGGCGGCGTCAGGCTGATCGGACCGAAGACGCTGGCGCTGATGACCAGCAATCACATTCCGGGCGGACAGGCCCTGCCGGAGGTGTCGCGCTCGCTGTTCTCCGAGGCCGCCTACAACGGCATCGGCTTCGGCCTCGGCTTTGCGGTGACCATGCGTCCAGCCGAAACACTCATCGCCGGCAGCCCCGGCGAGTACAATTGGGGCGGCGCGGCGACGACCTCGTTCTGGATCGACCCGGCCGAGGAACTGATCACCATCTTCATGACACAGGTATTGCCCTCGAGCGCCTATCCGATCCGCCGCGAGCTGCGCAGCATGGTGTACGCCGCGATCACCGAGAGCAATCTGTAAACCCTTTTTGCACCGCACCTTGCCTGCCAGCACGGAACCGGCAGGCCGCATACCAAAAGCGCAGTGGCGCAATCGCCACGCTGCTCTATGCTCCGCGCGGCCGGCGCCCACCGCGCCGGAGCAAGGGCATTTCGTTTGTCAAGATTATCCCTCCCCGTCCGACTCGCGCTCCTGGTCGCGGGAACGACACTGCCGCTGATCGTCTTCGCTGTCGGCCTTGCCTATTACAATTATCGTCAAGATCGCAGCGACGCGACGCGCCGGGTGCTGGAGACGGTGCAGAGCATGCGCCTCGTGCTCGACTCCGAGGTGCAGCGGATGACCGGCGGCCTGCAGGTGCTCGCGCTGAGCGACTCCTTGCGCAACGGCGACTTCGACGGCTTTCGGCGCCTCGCCGCGGGCTTCATCAACCAGTATGGCGAGGACAGCATCCTGCTCGTGTCCGACAGGACCGGACGCCAGCTCTTTTCGACGGTGACGACCGACACGGCCAAGCTGCCTCGGCGCGGCAACCTCGACATCGTCGAGCGGGTCTTCGCCAGCAAGGCGCCGCAATATTCCGATCTGTTCACCGGCTCGACCAAGAAGCGGCTGATCGTGACCGTCGAGGTGCCGGTGCTGCGCGACGGCGAGGTCATCTACGCGCTGTCGTTCAGCCCTCCCCTCGACATCTTCCAGCGGCTGATCGAGCGGCAGCGTCCCGACGAGCAATGGACGATGTCGCTGCTGGACAGCAAGGGCTTCGTGTTCGCGCGCGCTCCGAACCCCGGCGACACGTTCGGCAAGCAGGCTTCTCCGACGCTGTACACCGCCATGTCCCGCGCGCCCGAAGCCGTCGTGTCGACGGTGTCGCTCGAGGGCATCGCATTGAGCTCGGCCTATGCGAGGTCGGCGTTGACGGGATGGACCATCGCCGCCGGTGTCGCGGAGGGCTCGCTGGTTGCACCGCTGTGGCGCAACATCGCGATCACCAGCCTGATCGGCGGCGTGCTGCTGCTGATCGGCCTGACCTTCGCGGTACGGATGGCCACCACGATCGCGCGCGGCGAGATGCTGCACAATCTCCTGATCGAGGAGCTCAACCACCGCGTCAAGAACACGCTGGCGCTGATGCAGGCGATCGCGGTGCAGACCTTCCGCAGCAGCAGCCGGGACGAGCGAACCAAGTTCGAGGGACGGCTGGGCGCGCTGGCCGAGGCGCATAACCTCCTGAGCCAGGAGAAATGGCAGGGCTCCGACCTGAAGGACGTGATCGATCGCGTGCTGCAACCGTTTCTCCTCAACAATCCCGGGCGCATGCGGATGAGCGGCCCCACGGTGCCGCTGTCTCCGCGGCTCGCCGTGGTGCTGTCGATGGTCGTGCATGAGATCGCCACCAACGCCGCGAAATACGGCGCGCTGTCCAACGAAACCGGCCGGGTGACGCTGGACTGGGAGGTCACGGCCGACGCACCGAGGCCGCGGCTGCGGTTGATCTGGACGGAAACCGGCGGACCGCCGGTGACGGCACCGGTGCAGCGCGGCTTCGGCTCGCGCCTGATCGAGCGCAGCACGCGCGATCAGCTCGGCGGCGAGGCAACCGTGGACTTCCTGCCGCGCGGCGTCGTCTGCACCATCAGTTGCACGCTGGAAGAACCGCGATGACGTGAACCGGCAGGACGGGACATGGGATGAAGATTACCGCGATAAGAACGCACATCCTGCAAGCAGGGCTCTCGCAGCCCTTTGCCTATTCGCGCGCCTGGTACGACACGCGCACCGCGATGCTGGTCGAGATCGAGACCGACGACGGATTGACCGGCTGGGGCGAGTGCTACGGCCCGGCGCGCATGACCGCGGCCGTGGTCGACAGCGTCGCGCCGTGGCTGATCGGCGAGGATGCGCTGCGCACCGACGTGCTATGGCAGACCGTCTATGCGAGGCTGCGCGATCACGGCCAGAAGGGCGTCGTCATCCAGGGACTGAGCGGCATCGACATCGCGCTGTGGGACATCAAGGGCAAGCGCTTCGGCGTGCCGGTCCACCAGCTCCTCGGCGGAGCCGCGCGCAAGACCGTGCAGGCCTACGCGACCGGGCTCTACCGGCGCAGGTCGGCCGATCCGCTGAAATACCTTCCCGAGGAAGCGGCCGGCTATGCCACGGAGGGATTCCGCGCCGTGAAGCTGAAGGTCGGCTTCGGGATCGAACAGGATGCCGCGGCGACGCGCGCCGTGCGCGAAGCCATCGGCCCCGAGATCGCGCTGATGGTCGACGCCAATCATGCCTATGACCAGGTCGCGGCGATCCGGCTCGGCCGCCTGATCGAGCGCTACGACATCGGATGGTTCGAGGAGCCGGTTCCGCCGGAAGACATTGCGGGATATCGCGCGGTGAAAGCGGCGCTGTCCATTCCGATCGCGGGCGGCGAGTGCGAGTTCACCCGTTTCGGCTTTCGCGATCTCTTCGTCTCGCACGCGCTCGACATCGCCCAGCCCGACACCTGCGCCGCCGGCGGCCTCTCCGAGTGCAAGAAGATCGCCGACATGAGCGGGGCCTTCGGCATCCGCTACAACCCGCATGTCTGGGGCACCGGCATCGCGATCGCGGCCTCGCTCCAGCTTCTCGCGGTGCTGCCCTCGCACACGCCGACCTCGCTGGCGCCGCTCGAGCCGATGCTCGAATTCGACCGCACCGAACATCCGATCAGGCAGGCGATCCTGACGCGGCCGATCGAGCACAACGCAGGCATCGTCGGCATCCCAGACGGTCCCGGCCTCGGCATCGACATCGACCGCGACGCGTTGGCGCGTTTCGAGGTGAAGTAGGCCACGATCAATTCGACGGCGTGTCGATCGGAACTAGAAACGCGAAGCCGTATTTGCAGTCCTCGCCGCGAGCCTCGTCGAGACCGCGCGCAAGTTCGACTGCGGCGGATTCCGTGGGAAGCGCGGGCCGAACCAACGGAACGTCCCCCGCAACCATGAGCGGACGTCCGCAAGAGCGCATGCCGCTCAGCTCCTCGACGAACCAGTCTTCGCAGACGCGCATTCGGGCCGCGCGAAGCGAGCCGGCCGAGAATGCCAGAACGGCTCTGTGGTTGATCTCCAGAACGAAGCAAGGCTGTCGCGCCGTTCGCCCGGCGCGACTGCTCGTGCCCGTCGTCGACCTGCCCTCGGTTCGGCCGCCGGTGCGTGTCATCGCCGGTCCATCAGAAGTTTGCCGTAGCCGACAGCCTGAACGCACGCGGAGATCCCGGCGTGATGTTGTTGTTTCCGTCCGCGGTCGAATAGTACTTCCGATCGAACAGGTTCTCGATATTGAGCTGGGCACGCCAGGTCTTGTCGAGCCTGAAATAGACGGCGGCATCGACCCGCGTGAACTCCGGGATCAGCACGGTATCGTCGGACGATGCGAAGAAGTTCGAGTAGTGGATCACGCCGAGGCCCGCAGCCCATTGCTCGGTGAAATCGTACTTGTTCCAGAGTGAAAACGTGTTGTACGGGACCAGTCCCACCCGGTTTCCGGCGACGACGGTCGTGGAGTTGTTGCTGGTGATCCGTGCGTCCGTGTAGGCATAGCCGCCTGTGATCTGCCAGGCGTCCGTCACGTAGCCCGTCAAGGAGGCCTCGAAGCCGCGCGTTTTGGTGGCGCCGCTCAGGATGAAGAATCCGGCGTTGTTGGGATCGGGAAGGCGCTGATTGGTCCGGTCCAGATCGTAGATCGCGGTCGCGAACTGCAGGCGGGGCAGGATGTCGTATTTGAGCCCGACCTCCTTGTTCACGAACTTCTCGGGAGCTGCGATGGCGAGCCCCGGCGAGAGCACGCTGAACTGGTCGCCGGCGCTGGGCAGATACGAGATGCTGTAGCTCGCGTAGATCGAGAGGTTCTCGATCGGCTTGAACACGACCCCGGCGCGCGGCGACACCAGATTATCGATCCGGTTGAGCTCGACGAATGTACGCCGGTCGCGCGACGTCAGGTCGAATTGGTCGAAGCGCACACCGCCGATCAGTTCCAGGTAGCGCGTGATCTCGACCTGGTCCTGCACATAGACCGCCCCGAGATTGAGCCTGTAGGTGTTGTTGGCGTCCGTACTGCCGTTGTTGGCGAAGGTGACCGGAACGTAGGATGTCGGGTTCCTCGGGTCGATCGTGATCGTCGAGGACGTGCCGTTGAAAAGCCCGCTCTGCCGGTAGTTCAGTCCGTCCTGTCGTCCCACTTCGGCGCCGAACACGACGGTGTGGCGGATCGGACCGGTGCCGAACTTGTAGGTCAGGTCGGTCTGATTGAAGTAGTTGGTGCGGTCGGTTTCGTTGTTGTACGCCGAGAGATTGCTGGACGTGCCGGCGGCATTCACCGCGCCGGCGCTGGTCCCGCCGCCCGGATAGATGTTCTGATAGAACTTGTCGTAATTGGCGATCTGGGACGAATTCTTGATCGTCCAGCCGTTCTCGAAATCGTGCTCGACGACCGCGGTCGCGATGTCGACGTCGGCAAGCGCATAGTTGAGATTGGGATTGCCGAAGAAGGCCGACGGCGAGGTGTCGTAGGGATAGCGCGGAAATGCATTGCCGGCGCGGATCTGCGAGGGAATGCCCCGATCGACGGTGCGCCGGTCGTGCACGTGCTCGTAGCTCAGCTTCACAGTCGTTGTGTCGTTCGGCGCGAACGTCGCGGTGGGATTGATGGCCCAGCGCTCGAGATTGACGAAATCACGATAGCTCTGGGTGTTCTCGTACATCGCGTTGAGACGGAAGGCCCAATTCTCGTTGATCGCCTGACCGACATCGGTGGTCACGCGAGCACCGGGGTAGGAGTTGCCACCCACCGTCACCTCGCGGACCGTCGTGCCGTCGGCCTCCTTGAGCACGCGGTTGACGACGCCGCCACCGCCGCCGCGACCGAAGATCATCGCGTTCGGCCCCTTCAGCACTTCGAGCCGCTGCAGATTGTAGAAGTCGCGGAAGTACTGGACGTCGTCGCGGATGCCATTGGTGTAGAAATCGGCATTGCTGCGTTGCCCGCGAATGACCAGATCGTCACGATGGGATTCGCCCTGATGGTAGATGACGCCGGGCACATAGCGGGTTGCCTCACCGATCGAGGTGAAAGCCTGATCCCTGATGAAGTCCTTCGTCAGCACGGCCACCGACTGCGGCACGTCGATGAGGCGCGTATTGGTCTTGGTCGCACTGGTCACGCTCCGCGTCACGTAACCCTGCTGACCCGTGCGCGCATCCTGATTGTTCACGCTCGGCGGTTTCTTCTCGACCGGCGCTGCGGCAGCCGTCCGGCGGTTGGAGCGCGCGGCGCGCGAGGTCGTCGCCGTCCGGTTCTGGCGGGCACGCTGCTGCGGAGGGGCAACGGTGACTGGGGGCAAAGCACCCGGCGTCTGCCCCTGCTGCGCGGCGGCCGGCTCGATCTGTATCGTCAGTCCGGCGCCCAATGAAACTGCCGCGCCCGTCGACAGGAGAAAACCACGCAACGCCTTGCGGCGACCCCAACAACCCATGTGCATCTGCAACGCCCCAAATCTCGCGTGCCGTTCTGAAGACGGCTTCGCTGTCCAAAACCCGGGCGCATCTGCAATGCGGAGAATTAGGTGAGGATTAGATCGCGTTTAGAATAGGTCGAGGCCGCCGGATTTCCCCGCACGATATCTTTTAAGGATTCTAATTGAGGCGTATGCGCTTGACCATTTGGCCGTAACGGCGAATTTGGCTAGATGCTCGCAAGGTCCGCCGGTTCTGACGCCATCGCGCGACGAGACCCATCATCAACAGGCGATTTCCCGAACCCATGCGCGTCCTACTGATCGAAGACGATCCGATGTTCGGCACTGCGGTCGTCCGCGGATTGAGGCAGAACGGAATGACCGTGGACTGGACCCGTGACGGGCAGGACGGCTACGTCGCGCTGCAACGCGCCGAGCACGCGATCGCTCTGCTCGACGTCGGTCTGCCGGGAATGACCGGCTTCGATATCCTGAAGGCCACGCGGCGCAACAAGACGCTGCCTGTTCTGGTGATCACGGCGCGCGACCAGGTCGAGGATATGGTCGCGGGGCTGGATCTCGGCGCTGACGACTACATCGTCAAGCCGTTCGAGCTGCGCGCGCTGCTCGCGCGTATTCGCGCGATCATGCGAAGGGTCCACGACCGCTCGAATTCGCTGATGAGCAGCAAGGAAATCACGCTCGATCCATCGACTTATCTTGCGACTTTCCGCGGCATCGAATCGACGCTGTCCGCGCGCGAGTTCTCCGTGATGTACGCGCTGATGGAACGCCCCGGAACCATTCTGTCGCGCAGTCAGATCGAGAGCCGCATCTACGGCTGGAGCGACGAGGTGCAAAGCAACGCCGTCGACGTCGTCATCCACGGTTTGCGGAAACGATACGGCAAGGACATCATCAGGAACATTCGCGGCGCCGGATGGATGGTCACGAAGTCCGGGTCATGAGCTCGCTCCGCAAGACCATCACCACGCGTGCGGTGTTGTTGATGGCCGCGATCGGGCTGCTGGCGGCGGCGACGTCGTTCGGCCTCGTCGCCTATGAGATGAATAAATTTCTCGACGCCCAGTTGCAGGAGATCGCCGTCAATGTCGGTCCTGGCGAGCGGAAGGACGCAGGTCCGCTGCTCGAAAGCGAGGACGAGGATCAGCTCGTCGTGCGCATCTGGGATCGCTCCGGCGGGATCGTGCATCGCTCGGGGCCGGCGATCGATATCCCCTGGCGCCCGGTCCCGGGATTGTCCGACGAGACCGCGGACGGACAGGACTGGCGCGTCTATCGCTGGAGCCACACGCAGCACGATATACAGATCGCGCAGGCCTGGAGCGCCAGGCATGAGATCGCGTTGCATGCGGCGACCGGCGCGGCCCTTCCCCTGCTGCTCGCCGTTCCCCTGGTCTGGGCCGTGCTCGGCTGGTCGGTCAACCGGACGATGAGCGGCCTGCAGCGGCTGTCGGCCGAGATTGGCCGGCGCAGCATCGATGCGCAGGAACCGTTGCGCCCGGTCGGCGTGCCGACGGAGGTGGCTCCTCTCATCGTCGCCATCGACAAGCTGGTCGATCGTCACCGCCAGGCGCTGGAAGCGCAACGCCGGTCGTCGCGGACGCGGCGCACGAGTTGCGGACCCCGCTCGCGGCACTGCAGATCCAGGCCGAAAACCTGATCGCCACGGAATTGCCCGGGCAGGCACGCGAACTCGCCGATGAACTCCACGGCGGGGTGAGGCGCGCCTCGCGCCTTGCCAGCCAATTGCTCGAAATGGCCAGGACCGAAGGCGCCTCGGTGCAGAAGCGCAGCGACGTCGATCTCGCCGCCCTCGCGACGACGCTGCTGGCCGACTTCTATCCCCTCGCCGAGACGCGCAACGTCCAGCTCGCGATGATCACCGAGGCCCCCTGCGTGATCTCGGGTGATCGCGACACGATCGGCAAGCTCGCCGGCATTCTTCTGGACAACGCCATCCGCTATTCCGCGCCCGGCGGTTCGGTGGAGCTCAGGATCGTCAATGACGGAACGACTTGCGCAATGGATGTCGTCGATGATGGGCCGGGCATCCCGGACGAGGCGATGCCGTTCATCTACGACCGGTTTTTCAGGGCCGCGCCACAGGGCATCGAGGGGACCGGGCTTGGTCTTGCAATCGCAAAATCAACCGCCGACAAGCACGGCTTTGAATTGAAGCATCACAACCGCCACGGCGCGACCGGCGTGATCGCCCGCATCGACTTCGGCCGGGACATCATCCGGACCGCGCAGGCTTAACCGATCGTCTGCAGCGCCGGGAAGGTCTCGAGCAGCCAGATGCTCACATTCGAGACCGCGCCGGTGAGAAAGCCGATGCCGGTGATCACCATCAGCACGCCCATGGCGCGCTCGACATTGACGAGCTGACCCTTCATGCGCGCGAACAGTTTCGAGAACTGCTCGATCATCAGCGCCGCGATCAGGAAGGGAATGCCGAGGCCGGCGGAATAGACCGCGAGCAGGCCGGCCCCTTTGGTCACCGTGGCCTCGGCCGCAGCGATCGACAGGATCGCGGCCAGGATCGGACCGATGCAGGGCGTCCAGCCGAAGGCGAAGGCGAGACCCATGACGTAGGCGCCCCAGAGCCCGACCGGCTTCGGGATCGACAGCCGGCCTTCGCGCATCAGCAGGCCGATGCGCGTCAGTCCCAGGAAGTGCAGCCCCATCACGATGATGACGATCCCCGCAAGGATCGACAGCTCCGCCGACCACTCGCGGATCAGCCCGCCGATCAGCGAAGCGCTGGCGCCGAGCGCCACGAAGACCGTGGAGAATCCGAGCACGAACAGCAGCGCAGACATCATGACCGCGCGCTTCGAAGCCGAAGCCGGCTCGTCGCTCTCGACATGCTCGATCGTGGCGCCCGTGAGATAGATCAGATAGGGCGGAACCAGGGGCAGGACGCAGGGAGAGAGGAAGCTGACGAGGCCGGCAATCAGCGCCGCCGGGATCGAGACATTTTGCATGATGCAGTCGGAGCCATCTCAGGCCCTGGAGCAGCGCGCGGGGATTGCACGCGGGTCCGAGCCGCACCGGCTCTGTGTAGCCGATGCCGAAGAATGCGCAACAGAGGCGCACAAAACCCAGGCTCCTCCCGATGCCTCCTGCGATCACAGGTGCGGCATCGGGACGCGCACAAATCTCGCGCGAGCGCGAGGTCCGGCGGCGCGGCTACTTCACCACGCGGAGCAGCGGACGCCGGGGCTGGTCCTGCGTCTGCTTGGAAGGGGGCTGCGGCTCGGTTCCAGAGCTCCGCAGCATTTCGTCGCACAATGCCCGAAGGTCGGCATTGTCGATTCCATTGAGTCTCATTCGCATGTCGAGGATGACGATCGACAGCAGCTCGGCCGATTCACGGCTGTTGCTTTCGTTGAGAACCTTGCGGCACGCCTCAAGGGTTTCCAACACCGACTGCAATTGTTCGTCTGAATGCGACACCGATGTTCTTTCCGTTAACTCGGCCAGCACGACGTGATTTTGACGAGCCCCCCGGCCCCTATGTCCCGACAAGGATAGCACGAGGAATCTGCACGGCCGAAGTCGATTTCAGCGTATTTTTGCTTCGAAAACACGATTCCAGCCGGCATCGCCACATCGTGCGATCGGCCAGAGCCGAAGCCGTGTGAGGCAAAACGCCCAAAAGGCGACGATTGATCCATTCCACAGGATGTCACGAACTGCAGCGCCACGTCCGTCGATCCGGACAGCGCCAGCGATGCTCCCGCAGCCATTTCAGGGCTCGCAACGGAACGCACGTGCACCCCTCTTCCGGGCAATCCCCTGCCCGATTCCCAGCCCCTGACGCACCCTGTTACCACTCACCGGATGACGTTCAAAAGTCGTCGTTCCCCAACCCGCAGTGGTTGTGGTTTGCGCCAGATTCTGCCACTTTAGCGTCCTGAAAGGACTTGTATGCACTCCCTAGCGGAAAGGGGCGTTCCTCAGGCGGAACGCCAGAAGACAAACCTCGGTGGCCTCTCGGATTGGGATGCGGCCAGGATCTTCCTCGAAGTCGTCCGATGCGGCAGTTTCCGCTCGGCGGCCGAGCGCCTTTCTCTGTCGATCAATGCCGTCCGGCGCAGGATCGACGATTTCGAGCGCCAGACCGGTACCACCCTGTTCACGCGTGACGTGCATGGCACCCACCTGACCGACGAGGGTGCGCTGGTGGTCTCCGCCGTCGAGCGCATGGAGGCCGCGACCTTCGACGTCCTGCGGGCCAGCGATTCGATGGCCAACGCGCTCTCCGGCGAAGTCCGCGTCGCCGTCACCGAGGGCCTCGGAACGTTCTGGCTCGCCCCGCGGCTGGTCGAATTCCAGCAGGCTTATCCGAAGATCCTGGTCGACCTGCACTGCGCGATGCGCTCGGCCGACGTCTCTCGCCACGAGGCCGATGTCGCCATCCATCTGTCGCGCCCCTCCGCGCTCGACATCAAGCTGGTGCGGCTCGGCCGCATGCATCTGATGTTCTGGGCCTCGAAACAGTACATCGAGAAATTCGGCGCGCCGCGCTCCGCGATGGAGTTGATCAAGCACCGCTTGGTGCTGCAATTCGCCGACCAGATCGCGGCCAAGGAAACCTTCGAGAGCTTCTTCCCCGGCGTTCCGGAACGCGACCTGCTGGTCATGAAGACCAATGTGTCGAGCGCCAACTACTGGGCTGTCGCGAACGGTGCCGGCATCGGCGTATTCCCGAGCTATGCGATCGCGCTTGGCGGGAAATTGATTCCACTGGAGGTCGAGCTGAACCGGCCGCTGGATATCTGGTTGTCCTACCATCCCGGTAGCGGCCGAATTCCGCGCGTGCGGCACATGATCGACTGGTTGATCGACGCGTTCAATCCGTCGCGCTTCCCGTGGTTTAAGGAAGAATTCGTGCACCCGCACGAATTCAAGGACGAGTATATGGGCGAACCCCTGACCCAGCTCTTCGGGGGATTTTCAACCGAAGAACGGCGAGATTAGTATGAAAACAGCGGCGAAGAGAATGAAGCAGCGCAGTGCCGGCAAGCCCGACATTGAGCTCGGCAAGCGGATCCGTCTGCGGCGCGTCGAGATGAAGATCTCGCAGGCCGAACTGGGCGAGAAACTCGGCGTCAGCTTCCAGCAGGTCCAGAAATACGAGAAGGGCGTCAATCGCGTCGGCGCGGCTCGGCTTCAGCAGATCGCCTCCGCCCTCGACGTGCCCGTGACCTTCTTCTACGACGGCGACAACAAGGCGCGCGAAGTCGAGAGCCTGCTCTTCCTCGACTCTGCCTTCAGCCTCCGCCTGCTGCGCGCCTACAGCAAGATCAAGGACCAGACGGTGCAGCGTCAGCTCGTCTCGCTGATGGAATCGATCGCCGCCAACGAGAGCTGAGATCGGATCGATGCTCCGGCCGTCACGGCCGATGTCCAATCCGCCGCGTCGTTGGGGACGCGGCCGGATTGGACGAGATCTCGGCATCCGCGCTGGCAGCGCGCGGCCGGTTTCGTGAGGGGCGGTCAGGCCGCCCCTTTTCATTTCATTTGCCATCACCGCCCCGTCTATCGCTGCCTTCCCCGGCTCCGGCCATGCAATCACGTCGGAGGCGGATGCAGATCCCCTCGCATCGCCGCGGTTGACCCCGGCATCGCCTCGGCCGCACATTGCGTCTCGCCCACGAGACGAGCGAGCGCGCGATGCCGGACATCTCCAACACGACCGAAACTCCCTACGCCGACGGCAAGATCCTCAAGCACGCGGCCGACGGCGTCGGCGTGATCGCCTTCAACAACCCCGACAAGCACAACGCGATGTCGCTCGAGATGTGGGAGGGGTTTGGCGAGGCGCTCGCGAGCCTGCGCGACGATGACACGGTGCGCGTCGTGATCCTGCGCGGCACCGGCGGCAAGGCGTTCGTGTCGGGCGCCGACATCAGCCAGTTCGAGAAGACCCGCCACAACGCCGCGGCGTCGGAGGAGTATGCCAGGCGCAGCGAGGCGCAACGCGCGCTGCTCGCCAATTTTCCCAAGCCGACGATCGCCTGCATCCAGGGGTTCTGCCTCGGCGGCGGCATGCAGGTCGCGATGCTCACCGACATCCGCATCGCCGCGCACAGCAGCCAGTTCGGCATTCCCGCCGCCAGACTCGGCATCGCCTATGGTTACGATGGATTGCGGCACCTGGTGTCGCTGGTCGGCCCGTCCTGGGCGCGGCTCCTGATGTATACGGGCATGCGCATCGATTCCGCCGAGGCGCTGCGCATCGGGCTGATCGAGCGCGTGATCCCCGACGATCAGCTCTGGGGCGAGACCATGGCGATCGCCGAGACGATCTCGCAGAACGCGCCGCTTGCGATCAAGGCCGCCAAGATCACCATCGCACAGGTCCTGAAGGACGAGAGCCAGCGCGACATGGATGCGATCAAGGCGATCGGCAATGCCTGCATGGACTCGGCGGACTTCCGCGAGGGCCGCCAGGCCTTCATGGAAAAGCGCAAGCCGCAGTTCCAGGGACGCTGAAGCTGAACCTTCATTCAGGAAGATTAAATTCCTCACGCGCTCGCGGTGCGAAAGCAACCAATTGATCGCCCGCAAGTTCTCCCGCCACCAACGAGGGAGAATGCGATGAAACTCAAGTTTGCTGTTCTTGGTCTGGCTGCGATCGGCGGTGCCGCGCTCGCATCGGGGCAGGCAGTCGCTGCGATGCCGAACGGCATTCCGCAGGTCGACCGGATCGCAAGCGGCCCGGCTGCGGAGGTCGATCAGGTGCGCTGGGTGTGTAATCCCTGGGGCCGCTGCTGGTGGCGCCCGAACTATTACGGCGCCTACGGCTATTATGGTGGCCCGCGACGATTCTACGGCCCCCGCCCGTGGGGTCATCCTCACTGGCGTCGCTGGTGAACGACGAAGGGGCCTCTACGGGCCCCTTTTTCGGATGTCTCGTCGAGACGTCAGCTATCGTCTTTCCGCTGGAAGATTGCCGAAGACCTCGATCAGGCGAAAGCGTTCGCAGATGAGCATCATGTCCTCACGGAATTTTCCAAGCCTGCCGAAATAAGCGCGATGCGCGCGACGCCAATAGCACAGGCTGCGATCGCCCTCGCCTTCGTCGTATGCGAAGACGGCGTCGACCTCATTGAAGCGCCGATACCTGATCTCCGTGGTTTCGATGACGCATCGCGGCAGTCCTTGCCCGTCGAGAACGATCCAGCGTTCACCGGGCGTGGATAGGTTTGGCTCGTCTTCCGCGCTGCAAGTTGCTGTCTTGACGCCTTCGACGACGAGTTCGACCAGCTCGTCTGCGAGTTCCGGACTGTCGCCGAAGGCAAATCTCCGGAGGTGTCGATAACGATCAGGCACCGTCGCGCTCATGCTTCATCCGGATCTTCGCAGGCAGAACAGAGCAGCACGCCGGCGGTGTGAGCTGCTCTGCTAAAGGGCCTCCAGCACCGCTTTTGTAATGTCGGCGGTGCCATTGCTGCCGCCGAATTCCATCGGCTTGATGCCGCCGGCATAGATCCGGTCCACCGCGCGCTCGATGGTCTCGCCCGCTTCCGCCGCGCCTTCGATGCCGTGCTTGTCGGCGAGCCAGTCCAGCATCATCGCGGCGGAGAGGATCATGCCGGTGGGGTTGGCCTTGCCTTGCCCCATGATGTCGGGCGCGGTGCCGTGGCACGGCTGGAACACCGCATATTTGTCGCCGATGTCGGCCGACGGCGCCATGCCGAGCCCGCCGATCAGGCTCGCCGTGATGTCGGAGACGATGTCGCCGAACATGTTTTCCATCACCATCACGTCGAAATCCCAGGGCCGCTTGACCAGCATCGCCGAGCACGCGTCGACATAGAGCCGGTCGGTCTTCACCTGCGGATACTTCGCGGCGATCTCGTCGAAGATGCCGCGGAAGAATGCGAAGGCCTTGAACACGTTTGCCTTGTCGACGCAGGTCAGCGCCCCCGGCCTGCCGCGCGCCTTGCGCCGCTCGGCCAGGCGGAATGAGAAGTCGAACAGGCGTTCGGACGTCCTGCGGGTGATCACCATGGTTTCGCGCGCGTCCTCGTGCGTGACGACGCCCTTGCCCATCGAGGCGAACAGGCCTTCGGTCGATTCCCGGATCACCACGAGATCGATGCCGCGCTGGTCGGCGCCGACGATCGGGCTCGGCACACCCGGGATGAGCCGCGCCGGGCGCACGCCGGCATAGAGATCGAAGATGAAGCGCAGCTCGATCTGCGGCGCGATCTCGGTGTTGTCGGGATACCGTACCGACGGCAGACCGCAGGCGCCGAGCAGGATCGCGTCGGCTTCCTCGCACAGCTTGACCGTGGACTCCGGCATCGACTTGCCGGTGGCCAAATAGTTGTTGGCACCGGCCGGCGCCTCGGTGAAGCGGAAGCGCAGGTCCGATTTCGCTTCGACCTTGCGCAGCACTTCGAGCGCCGGCGCCATGACCTCGGGACCGATGCCGTCTCCGGCAAGCACGGCGATGTGGAAGGCGTTGTTTGCGGACATGGCGTGTTCCTACTCTCTCCACCGTCATGCCCGGACTCGCCCCGGGGCATCCACGTCTTGTTTTCCGCGGCGATGCGTGGATGACCGGGACAAGCCCGGCCTTGACGCGAAACAAATAGCGCTGGCTACGGCGTCAGCACCGTGCGCCCGACCACGGCGCCCTGCTGCAACTGCACCAGCGCGTCGTTGGCCTTGCTGAGCGGAGCCTTCGTCACCGGGATCGGCGCGACGTTCTTCGCGCGCACGAGGTCGAGCAGTTCCCGCGTCTCGCGCAGGTTTCCGACATAGCTGCCCTGGATGGTCACCGCCTTGATCGGGATCAGCGGCAGCGCCCAGGTCGCCCCACCGCCGAACAGGCCGACGATGACGAGCTTGCCGCCCTTGGTCAGACAGTCGAAGCCGAGCTGCGTCGTGGCGGCGTTGCCGACGAGATCGAGCACGGCGCGGATCGGACCGCCCGCCTTCTTCGCAAGCTGTTCCAGCGCATCCGGCGCCTTCGGATCGACGGTGGCGAGCGCACCGGCCTTCTCCGCCGCCTCACGTTTCCTCGCATCGATGTCGACCATGATCGCGCCCTTGCCGCCCATCGCCTTCAGCAGCGACAGCGCCATCAGGCCGAGGCCGCCGGCGCCGAACATCACGATCGGCGTGTCGAAATGCTGCTCGATCTTCTTCAGCGCGCTGTAGGTGGTGACGCCCGAGCAGGCGTAAGGCGCGGTCGTGGCCGGATCGAGCCCCTTCAAATTGAGCAGATAGCGCGGATGCGGCACCAGCATGTGATCGGAATAGCCGCCGTCGCAATAGACGCCGAGCGAGCGCGGCGCCAAGCACATGTTCTCGTCGCCGGCCAGGCACGTCGCACACTTGCCGCAGCCGATCCAGGGATAGACCAGGCCGACATCGCCGAGCTTGAGGTCGCCCTGATCCGACGGCTTGACATCCGGCCCGAAGGCCACGACTTCGCCGACGGTCTCGTGTCCCATGGTCAGCGGCAGGTTGATGCCGCGCTCCCTGAGCGACAGCGGCTTGCGGCCATGGCCGAGATCGTAGCCACCCTCCCAGATGTGCAGGTCGCTGTGGCAGACGCCGGCCGCCTTCACCCTGATCAGCACCTGTGTGCCTGAGGGCTGCGGGGTCGCCTCGTCGAACTCCTTCAGCGGCGCCTTGAAATCGGCAACCTTGAAACTCTTCATCGGCGTCCTCCCGCATGCTTGTTGTTGTCACGCCACCATGCCACGGCCGGCGAGGCGAGACAAACCCGGGGGCCGTCTTAGTTTAGGCGAGCGGATGGTGGCAAGCCGCGAACTGGCCGGGCGCGACCTGGCGCAATTCCGGTATCTCCGTGCTGCATCGCTGATCGGCCCGCGGGCAGCGGGTGCGGAAGCGGCAGCCGGATGGCGGCGCGATCGGCGACGGCGGCTCGCCGGTCGCGAGGCTCTCGGCCGGACGCACATCCGGATCGGGCACCGGGATCGCCTGCAGCAGCAGCCCGGTATAGGGATGGGCGGGCTTGGCGAACAGCTGCTCGGATGGCCCGACCTCGCAGAGCCGTCCAAGATACATCACCGCGACACGGTCGCTCACCGCTTTGACCACCGCGAGATCGTGCGCGATGAACAGCAGCGTGAGGCCGAAACGCGCCTTCATCTCCTCCAGGAGGTTGAGGATCTGCGCACGGATCGAAACATCCAGCGCCGAGACAGGCTCGTCGCAGACGATGAATTCCGGGTTCAGCACCAGCGACCGCGCGATGCTGATGCGCTGGCACTGGCCGCCGGAGAACTCGTGCGGCAGGCGGCCCGACACGAGGTCGGGATCGAGCCCGACCGCACCGAGTACCTCGTGAACGCGCCGCTTGCGTTCGGCGGCATCCTTGACGCCGGCGATGATCAAGGGCTCGGCGACGATGTCACCGATGCGCCGGCGCGGATTGAGCGAGGCAATCGGATCCTGGAAGATCAGCTGCACGCGGCGGCGCATCCTGCGCAACGCGTCACCTTCCATCGCGGTGAGGTCCTCACCGTCGAACATCACCCGGCCGGATTTGGCCCGGCGCAATTGCAGCACCGCGCGCCCCAGCGTCGACTTGCCACAACCGGACTCGCCGACCAGCCCCAACGTCTCGCCACGCGCGACCGCGAGGCTGACGCCGGAGACGGCGTGGACCGTCTTGTTGCCGACGCCGTATTCGACGACGAGGTTGTCGACGTTCAGGAGCGGCCGATCGCTTGCGGCAAGCTGCATCATGCGCCGACCCCGTCCGCCATCTGGATCGGATGGAAGCAGGCATAAAGATGCCCCGGCATTTCCGCGCCTTTCAGTTCGGGCTTGGCCTCGCGACAGCGCTCCGCTGCATAACGGCAGCGCGGCGCGAAGGAGCAGCCCTTCAGCGGCCGCGTCGGGTCGGGCGGACGGCCGGAGATGGCGGGCAATGGCGTGTGAGGCGCGGTGTCGAGCTTCGGGATCGCCGCCAGCAGCGCCTCGGTGTAGGGCATATGCATGCGCTTGAACAAGGCCTGCGTCGGCGCGCGCTCCACCACCCTGCCCGCATACATCACGGCAACCTCGTCGGCGCGGCCGGCGACGACGCCGAGATCGTGGGTGATGATGATCATTCCCATATGGCGCCGGCGCTGCTCGCGCGCCAGGAGATCGAGGATCTGCGCCTGGATGGTCACGTCGAGCGCGGTGGTCGGCTCGTCCGCGATCAGCAATCTCGGTTCGCAGGACAGCGCGATCGCAATTGCGATGCGCTGGCGCATGCCGCCGGAACATTGATGCGGATATTGCGCGAGCCGCTGCTCCGGCGCGGGAATGCCGACGGCCGCGAGCAGCTCGATGCTGCGCTTCCGCGCCGCCGCAGCGTCGAGCTCGAGATGCTCCTGGATCGTCTCCATCAACTGGGTGCCGATGGTCAGCACCGGATTGAGCGAGGTCATGGGATCCTGGAACACGACCGCGAGGTCGCGCCCGCGCAGGCGCCGCAGCCGCTCCGCATCCAGCCGGACCAGGTCCTGGCCGTCGAACATCACGCGCCCCGTGAGCTTCGCCTTCTTCGGCAGCAATTGAAGCACCGCGCGCGAGAGCATGGTCTTGCCGCAGCCGGATTCGCCGACGATGCCGAGCGTGCGGCCCGCCTCCAGCGACAGGTCGACACGATCCACCGCGCGCAGCTTGCCGCGCGGCGTCGGCAGCTCGACCGCAACGTCCTCGATGGTCAGCAGCGGCGCGCTCACAACGCCCCCTGACGCGGGTCGGTCAGCGCCCGCATGGTGTCTCCGACGAGGTTGAAGGCCAGCACGGTCAGGAACAGCGCCGCCGCCGGCAGGAAGGCCAGCCGCGGCGCGGCGTCGAGACTGTCACGCCCCTCGCCGATCATGCTGCCCCAGCTCGCCATCGGCGGCGGCACCCCGAGACCGAGGAAGGACAGCGCGCCTTCGACCACGATGGTGACGGCGACGCCGAGCAGGAAGAAGGCGAGCAGCGGCAGGATCACGTTCGGCAGCAATTCGCGCAGCAGGATGCGGGCATGGCTGGCGCCGAGGGCTTCGGCCGCGATCACGAATTCGCGCCGCGCCAGCGTCAACGTCGCCGCGCGGCCGACACGCATGAACGCGGGAATGCCGAGCACGCCGAGGATCACGGTGAGATTGGGGACCGACTGCCCGAGATAGGCCGTCACCGCGAGCGCGAAGATCAGCGGCGGAAAGGCGAGCAGCACATCCATGCTGCCGACCACCAGCGCTTCGAACCGGCCGCGGAAATAGCCGGCGAGCAGGCCGAGCGCGCCGCCGATGCCGAGGCCGATCATCGGCGCGATCAGGCCGACGGTCAGCGAGACGCGTGCACCGAAGATCAGGCGCGCGAGCTCGTCGCGGCCGAGCCCGTCGGTGCCGAGCCAGTGCTCGGCCGAGAACGCGGCGCGGCGCTCCAGCATGTCCATGTCGGTCGGGTTCTGCAGCGGCAGCACCGGCGCGAGGATCGCAAGCGCCAGCACGACCGCGAGCCAGGCACTCGCGAACCAGAACAGCAGGCCGAGCTTGCGCCTGCGCCTGACCGGCGCGGACGCCTCGTCTTCCATCGAGAGCTCAAGCGTGGCCATGGCGGATCCTCGGATCGAGCACGGCGTAGAGCATGTCGACGATGAAGTTGACGATGACGAAGCCGCAGGCGACCAGCAGCACCACACCCTGCAGGATGACGAGGTCGCGGGTATAGATCGCGCCGACCAGGAGGCGGCCGATGCCGGGCAGCGCGAAGATCGTTTCCACGATCAGCGTGCCGCCGAGCAGGCGGCCGATATTGATGCCGGTCACCGTCACCAGCGTCAGCGACGACGGCTTCAGCGCATGCACGAACAGGATCCGCGACGGTTTCAGGCCCTTCGCCTTGGCCAGCGCGATGTAGTCCTCCTGCAGGGTCGCGATCATGTCGGAGCGCAGCACGCGCATGATGCCGGGCCATTCCGCCAGCGCCAGCGTCAGCGCCGGGAGCACGAAGAAGCGCAGATTCGCGAGCGGCTCCTCGGTGAACGGCACATAGCCGGTCGCCGGCAGCCAGTGCAGCTCGACCGCGAACAGATAGATCAGCAGGATCGCCATCAGGAAGGACGGCATCGACAGCATGGCAAAGGCGCTGCCGGTCATGAAGCGGTCGAAGGCGCCGCCGGCCCGGGCGGCGCAGGCGATCGCGAGCGGCACGCCGATCATGAGCCCGATGAACTCGGCCATCAGCATCAGCTCGAGCGAGACCGGAATCCGCTCCGAGACCGCCTGCAGCACCGTCTGCCCGGTGCGGAACGAGCGGCCGAGATCGCCCTGCAACACATGCCCGAGCCAGCTCAGGTATCGCCACCACAACGGCTGGTCGAGCCCCATGTCGCGGCGAAGCGCCGCGACATTCTCCGGCGTCGCCTGATCGCCGAGGATGACGAAGGCGAGATCGCCCGGAAGCAGCGAGGCAATCAGGAATGTGAGCAGCGAGACGGCGAGCAGGACCGGCAGGATGGCCAGCAGCCGCCGCACGACGAAAGTCAGCATCCCGCGGTCATTCCAGCCAGGTGTTCGAGACGTCGATCACGCCATTGTAGATCTTCGGGAAGCCCTTCAGCTTGGCGCTCGACAGCGCATAATAGGTGTTCTGGAAGGTCCAGAACCAGATCGCTTCCTTGTTGATCAGGCGGCTGATCGCGCAATAATCCTCCGTGCGCTGACCGATATCGGCGGTGACGCGCGAATGATCGAGGAGCTTGTCGAGCTCCGGATCGGAGAAGCCGGCGAGCGCGAGCGGGCTGCCGGTGCGGAAGTTCGCATACATCTGCGGATCGGGGTCGGCGAGATCGACGATGCGCCACGGCGTCAGCTGGAACTGGCGCGAGAAGGCCCGCGACGGGATCGTGGCCTGGTCGACCTGGTCGATCTCCATGTTGGCGCCGACCCGCTTCCAGAACTGCTGCAGCACCTGGCCGATCACGCGGCCGCGCGGCGTCGCCGTCACCAGCATCTTGAAGTCGACCGGCTTGCCGTAATCCTTCAGCAGCGCCTTGGCCTTCTCGACGTCGTAAGGCAGCGCACCGTCGTCCTTGCACTTGACCCAGGAACCATCGCCATAGGGGTTGGTCGCGGGGCGGCTCAGGCCATTGCTGATCGCCTGCGACATCTTGGGACGATCGATCGACATCACCAGCGCCTGGCGCACCCGGACGTCATCGAACGGCGCCACCTTGGTGTTGAAGGCATAGACCTGAGCGCCCGAGCCCTTGTAGGTGTGCACGGTGAGCTTGGAGTCCTTCTGCGCCTTCAGGATGTTGTCGGCGTCGTTCTCGTCGTCCCAGATGATGTCGACCTCGCCTGATTGGAGCGAGGCGAAGCGCGACTGCGCGTCAGGCAGCGGCTTCAGGACGATGCGGTCGAGATAGGGATGGCCCTTGTTCCAGTAGTCCGGGTTCTTCTCCAGCACCATACGGTCGCCGGCGGTCCAGGACTTCAGGATATAGGGACCGGTGCCGACCGGATTGCGGTTGTAGTCGTCGCCCTTGGTCTTCCAGGCCGCGGGCGACTGCACGACGTTGTTGGTGCTCTGGATGCTGATCACCGCCGGCAGGTTCACGGCGGGGTCGGTGAGATTGTAGACGATGGTGTATTCGTCGGGTGCCAGCACCTCCTTGACGTTGGTGATGTAGAAGGCACAGCGGCATTTGTTGGCCGGATCCTTCTGCCGGTCGAAATTGTCCTTGAAGGCCTGCGCATTGAACGGCGTGCCGTCATGGAATTTGACACCCTGGCGCAGCTTGAAGGTCCAGGACTTGAAATCGTCCGAATGGGTCCAGGACACAGCGAGCTTCGGCGCGGCCTCGCCCTTGTCGTCGAGCGTCGTCAGCGTGTCGAAGATCGCAGCGGCGGCGGTGAAGCCCGAGGAGTCGAACACGCCGACCTTGAGCGGATCGAAACCGGGAATGTCGAGTTCCTGCCCGACGGTGATGCTGCCGCCGGACTTCTGCGCCTGCGCTGGCGCAGCGAACGCAAATGCCGCAACAAGGAAAATCGGCGCGCATTGTCGCGCTGCTGCAGCAATATTCGTCATGGTTCCTCCCGGGATTCCTCGTCCGATGTTTCGGATCGTCGAATGACTCGCCGGCGAGATTGGCGACAAAAGCGCGCCGCGGCAAGAGGAACGCACGCGAGATCAAATGCCGCATGCGCGCGGCGGATATGCTCAGCGCGTCGCCAGCGTTTTGCCTGACGGAATTGCCCCATCGGACGACAGGCCGATCTCGTCGCGGAGCACATCCGTGTGCTCGCCGAGCACCGCCATGGTCTTGCCCGGCGTCGTGTCGGTGCCGGTCATCCGGAACGGCAGATTGAGCACCTTGAACGAGCCGCCTCCGTCCTCGACGGACGAGAGCGCCTGCCGGTGCGCGATCTGCGGATCGGCCAGCGCCTCGGACACGGTGCGATAGGCCGAAGCCGGCACACCGGCAGAGCCGAGCGCGGCAAGGCATGCGTCGGTCGAAAGCTGCCGCGACCACGCCTCGACACCGTCCATCATGTCGGCCCAGTTGTCGCGGCGGACGGCATAAGAAGCGAAGCGTGGATCGGAAATCCATTCGGGACGGCCGATCACGGCCATCAGGCACTGGAACGTCTTCTCGCTGGCGACCGTGATCATGACGTAGCCGTTCGCCGTCTCGGTCGGGCCGAACATCGGGCGCGGCGGCGGCTTCACCGCGAACTGCGCGCTCTGCAGCTCGATCACCGTGAGCGTCAGCATCGACTCCAGCATGGACACGTCGATATGCTGGCCGAGTCCGGTCGCGGTCCGCTGATAGAGCGCCGCGGCGATCGCGCCGAAACCGTAGGTGCCGGTGACGACGTCGGCATGGTAGATGCCGCAATAGTCGGGACGGTCGCGGCCGGGCTGGTAGGCAAGATGAGCCATGTCGTAGCCGGAGGCCGCATGGATCACGGGCGCATAGGCCGGCAGCTCGGCGGAGGGCCCGCTCTGGCCGTAGCCCGAGATCGAGCAGTAGATCAGCCTGGGATTGACCGGACGCAGGCTGTCATAGTCGAGCCGCAGGCGGCGCATCACGCCCGGGCGAAAGTTCTCGACCAGCACATCGGCGGTCGCCGCCAGCCGGCGGACCGCCTCCTTGCCATCCTCGGACTTGAGGTCGAGCACGATGCTCTTCTTGCCGACATTGAGCTGGCCGAACACGGTGCTGCATCCCTTGCGCAGCGGTGGCCGGGTCCGCATCGTCTCGCCGCCGTCGGTCTCGATCTTGATGACCTCGGCGCCCATGTCGGCGAGCATCCGCGCACAATGGGGGCCGGCGATGGTGGTCGAAAAATCCAGAACCCGCAGACCGGCGAAGGCCTTTGTCGTCGTCCTCTCATGCTTGTCTGCTAGCTGCATGGCTGCTGCGTCCTTGCCGAGTCCGATCCCTTAGGAACCTTGGATGTTCCTTCTTGTTGGTGCGCCGAGCCTAGATGGCGGCGACCGAGTAGGAAAGTCTTTACCGAACGGGCGCGTCCGGCGGGCTGGCAGAGAATTCCAGGGGCAACTGGACCCGATCTTGCATAGCAGCAAGCGGGATCGGAAGAGGGCAATCGTTCTTGAGGGTCTTGTTCGTTACGACTGAAATGGACGATTTCGTCCGCGTCGGCGGTCTCGGTGCCGTTTCCGCCGCTCTTCCCAGGGCCCTTCGCCCTCTCGCCGATATCCGGGTGATGCTGCCCGGCTATCGTGACGTCATCGAGCAACTCACGCATATTCAGATCGTTGGACGCTGTCCCGCCTTCGCCGATATGCCGGCCTGCTCGCTCGGCCGGGCCGCAACGAAAGACGGCCTGCCGGTCTATGTGCTGTTGTGCTCACAACTCTACGACCGGCCCGGCAACCCCTATGGCGACGAGTCCGGGCGCGACTGGCCCGACAACGACATCCGTTTCGCCCGTTTTGCCTCGGCTGCGGCTGAACTCGCCGCAGGCAACCTGGACAAGAATTGGGCAGCGGACCTGATCCACGCCAACGACTGGCAGGCTTCGCTCGTGCCGGCCTACCTCGCTTGGCGCGGCACCCGGCTGCCGTCGATCCTGACCATCCATAATCTGGCCTATCAGGGACTCTTCCCGAAGGACGCGTTGCGGCGGATCGGCGCGCCGGAGAGCTCATTCCATATCGACGGCGTCGAGTTCTACGACAAGGTTTCCTTCCTCAAGGCGGGGCTGGTTTATGCTTCGCACCTCACCACCGTCAGCGGCACCTACGCGCGCGAGATCACCACGGCCGAATTCGGCTGCGGCCTGGAAGGACTGTTGCGGCTGCGCTCCGACGCCGCCGAGCTCACCGGCATCCTCAACGGCATCGACGAGAGCTGGGACCCGCGCTCCTGCGCGCAGCTCGCCCAGCAGTTCGGCGCCGGCGACTGGGTCGGCAAGAAGGCCAACGCGGACTATGTCCGCAAGCAGTTCGGACTTGCGGTGTCGCGCGGGCCGATGTTCGGCATCGTCGCGCGCCTCGTGCACCAGAAGGGCATCGACCTCGTGCTGTCGGCGGCCGACGAGATCGTCGACAGCGGCGGACAGATCGTGGTCACCGGCTCCGGAGAACCGGCGCTCGAGCAGGCGCTGATCGACGCGCATCGCCGCCGCCCTGATGCCATCGGGGTCGCCATCGGCTTCAACGATGCCCAGGCGCGGCGGATTTTCGCCGGCAGCGATTTCACGTTGATGCCGTCGCGCTTCGAGCCGTGCGGATTGAGCCAGATGTACGCCCAGCGGTTCGGATCGCTGCCGATCGGCCATCAGACCGGCGGCCTTGCGGAGACGATCACGGACGGCGAGACGGGGTTTCTGTTCTCCAGCCCCTCGCATGAATCCTTCCTCGGCGGCGTCCGCCGCGCATTCTCGGCGTTCATGGCGCATGACCAGCTCGATTCCATGCGCCGAAGCGCGATGGGACGCTCGTTCTCCTGGAACATCTCGGCCGGCAGCTATAGTGCGCTGTACCGCAAGCTGGCGCTGG
Source organism: Bradyrhizobium sp. (assembly GCF_047605465.1). GTDB lineage: Bacteria > Pseudomonadota > Alphaproteobacteria > Rhizobiales > Xanthobacteraceae > Bradyrhizobium. The sequence continues at coordinate 302,911 of NZ_JASGFS010000004.1, forward strand.
CATGAGGAGAGCCGAACTCCTCCGTCATGGTGAGGAGCGAAACGGCGAAGCAATCCGGATCCTCTCCGCAGAGCTCGTCCGGATTGTTTCGCTGCGCTCGCAATAACGGCGTTCGTGGCGAAGTACGGCCTTCACCCCTTCCCTCTTTCGTCCATCTGCGGCCGTCCGATCCAGGCACGATTGAGGCAGCGGATCATCCAGTCGGGCTGCGGCTCGCCCCGCAGCCTCGCCAGCGCTTCCTGATAGGGGCCGACATAGCGCAGCCGATCGGGCAATCTCGGATAGATGCGCCGTATCCATGTCAGCGCGTTGTCGACGGCGCGGACGTCGCGTTCGTCGAGCGCAAGGCCGAAACCTTCGCGCAATCGCTCCGGCAGCAGCCGCGCGGTGAGCGCGCGATACCATCGCGGTGGCCTCAGCCATGGACGTGCACCGCCGAAGATCTGCGCGGCGATTTCGCGGGCGGCCGGGCTGACGGTCAGGATGTCCGACTGGGCCATCTGCGCGTTGTAATCCGCGAAAGCGCGCCAATCCGCCGGCAGATCGTCCGCGGTCAATCCGAACAGGCCACCGAACATCCGGCGCTCGCTCCAATAACGCTCCCGTTCCTCCGCCGAGAGCGGCGGCAGAACCAGATCGTGCGACACCAGCGCGGTCTCGACCAGCGTCGCATGAACCCAGCGCAGCGACGGGACGTCGTTGGCACGATAGGATGAGCCCGCAGCGAAGGGACCCACCGTCTGCGGCATCTGTCCGACGATCATGGTATGGCGGCGATGCAGTTGCCGGGCCGACAGCAGCGCCCTGTCGAGCGAGCCGAACACCATGGCGAAGACGATGTCGAAGGTGCGGTGGAAACGGCCGATCGGATCGGCAAAGGTGCGGGAATGCTCCGCGATCGCGGCCGCGACCCAGGGGTGTGCGAGCTGAAGCAGCAGCGCGCGGCCGGCCCCGAGAAAGATGACGGCCTCCCGGTCGACCCGCCAGGTCAGCGAAGCCGGACCGAACACGCCCTCGTCCGGTCCCGCCGCCCCGGCGCGCACGCGATCGAGCGCAGACTCCAGATCACTCCCGGACACCGGATGCATGGCCTCCCGACTGCGGACGGCCGACGATCCGCGAGGCCTGTGTCAATTCAATGAACGTGTGTGCGCTCGCGCCTAGCGTTTCGCTCCCGCCACATCCGCCGGCGTCTCCTGCGGCGGATCGTCGTCGGCGATCGCCCGCCAGGCCGCGCCGTCGAGATCGTCGTACTGGCCGCTTCGGAGCGACCAGAGGAAGCCGACGAGGCCTGCCAGTCCGAGCGCCAACGCCAGCGGGACCAGGATGACGAGGATTTCCATCACGCGATCTCCCGCGAAGCGCGGCGTGCGCGCAGCGAATTCAGCATCACCAGGATCGACGATCCGCTCATGGCGGCGGCCGCGATCAACGGAGTCACGATGCCGCTGATCGCGACAGGCACCGCCAGGACGTTGTAGCCGATCGCAAGCCAGAGGTTCTGGCGCATCAGGCTCAGCGCCTGCCGCGAGAGGTCGATCGCCGCGACGACCGGTGCCAGCGGGCGCCCCAGGAAGACGAGATCGGCCGTCGACTGGCTGAGATGCGCGGCCGAGATCGGCGACATCGAGACGTGAGCCGCAGCCAGCGAGGGTGCATCGTTCATGCCGTCGCCGACCATCAACACCTTGGCACCGCGCTGCTTCAGATCCTCGATCCGCGCGATCTTGTCGGCCGGCGTGACGCCGGCGCGCCATTCCGCGATGCCCAGGGCCTCGGCCGCTGCGATCACGGCCGGTTCCCGGTCGCCCGAGAGGATCTCGATGCCGATGTTGCGCGCCTTCAGCGCCGCGATCACGGCTAGCGCATCGGGGCGCAGGCCCTGGCGCACCGGGAAGACGAACTTCTCGCTGCCCTTGCTGAAGGCCACGATGGAGGCCTCGGGATCGAGGCGGGTCGCGTCACCAAACTGCGCTTCAGCGCCGCAGAAGGACGGACGGCCAAGGCGGACCTCGACGCCGTCGATCATCGCGCGCACACCCTGCCCGGCTTCCTCGACCGCACCGACGATCGGTGATTTCGCGTCGGCGGCACGCGCGACCGCCGCGGCGACCGGATGATGGCTCGACAACGCAAGCCGGCCGGCGAGCGCGAAGATGTCGGCGGGAATGTCCGCCGCGTTGGCAACCTCGAGATCTGGCAGCGTCAGCGTGCCGGTCTTGTCGAAAATGACGTGATCGATTTCGGCCAGCCGCTCGATGGCGTCGCCGGAATTGAGCAGTACGCCGGACCTGAACATCGCTCCCGAGGCCACCGTCTGCACCGTCGGAATGGCGAGGCCGAGTGCGCAGGGACAGGTGATGATCAGCACGGCCACGCCGGTCACGATCGCATCGTGCCAGCCGGCGCCGGCGATGACCCAGCCGAGGATGGTGAGGAGCGCGGTGGCGTGCACGACAGGCGCGTAGAGTCGTGAGGCGCGGTCGGCCAGCCGCATGTAGCGCGAGCGTGCCTGCAGGGCGTTGTCCAGAAGCCGCGTGATCTCCGCGAGCAGCGTCGCCTCCGAGGCGGCCGAAACCCGCACTCGCAGCGTGCCGGAAATGTTCATCGATCCCGCATAGACCGGCGTGCCCTGCCCGGCCGTGACGTAGAGTGTCTCGCCGGTGATCAGGCTCTGGTCGATCTCGGAACGTCCCTCGATCACGGTGCCGTCGACCGCGCAGCGCTCGCCGGGGCGCAGCAGCACGATGTCGCCGGGATGGATCGCGGCGACCGGCACCTGCGAGATTTCATCTGCCCCGATGAACTTGGCTGCGGTCTCCGCCTTCAGCGCCGCGAGATTTCCGGCGACCGCGCGGGTCCGCCGCCGCATGTTCTGGTCGAGGAAACGCCCGACCAGCAGGAACGTGAGCAGCATGATCGCCGCATCGAAATAGGCATGTTCGGCATGGTGGATGGTCTCGACCACGGACATGCCGAGCGCAAGGCAAACCCCGATCGAGATCGGGACATCCATGTTGGTGGTTTTCGCCGACAGCGCGCGCCAGGCCGAGCGGAAGAACGGCTGACCGGCATAGGCCGCCGCAGGAAGCGCGATCAGGGCCGACAGCCAGTGGAAGAAGTCACGCTGCTCGGGCAGCATGTCCGAGACGTTGCCGGACCATACCGGGATCGACAGCATCATCACGTTCATGGTGGCGAAGGCCGCGACGCCGAGGCAGCGCAGCAGGAAGCGCGATTCCGCAACCTCGGTCGCTTCCGCGCTTTCGGTCTCGTAAGGATAGGCCTTGTAGCCGAGCTCTTCGAGGCGATCGATGAAGCGGGCCGGATCGAGCGTGCCCTCTCTCCACTCCAGCGCGACGCGCCGGTCGGTGAGGTTCACGCGCGCCAGCGTGACGTCGGGAATGGCCGAGAGACCGCGCTCGATCTTGGCCATGCATCCGGCGCAATGAACGCCTTCGACGGCGAGATCGATATGCTGGAGCCCGTCGCCAACGCCGCGCACATAGTGCGAAAAGTCTCGCGTCACCTGCATGGTGCGCCCCTCTCAGTTCAGGATCACCCGGTTGCGCGACAGGAACATGCGCTCGCCCCGCACGTCGCCCTCGATCACCAAATCCCACTGGCCCGGCGCGACAAAGGCGGCATTTCCGCGATAGATGCCGATGCCGGCCTCGGTCAGCTCCACCGCGAGGTCGGCCCGCTTGTCGGTCGGCCGTTCCAGCCGGCCGCCAAACTTCAGCCCGCTCATCGGCCGGCCGGCCGCGTCGCGCGCGTCGACCTGAAGCGTTGCACCGCCGTCGGCGCGACGCTCGATATGCGCGTTGATCTGCCATTTGCGCGCGGCCTGGTCCTGTGCCGCCGAAATCTCCCGGTCATAGGTGAGGCCCGCGGCGTAGGGGCTGTCGACGTCGGTGCCGGGCAGCGTCGCGATCGCGAGCTTCATCATGGTGACGTTGACCCCGATGACGACGCCGAAGAAGGCAACCAGCATCAGGAAGACCTTGGTTCCGGTCAGCGGCTTGGATGCCATGGCAATCTCCTGATCCTAGGGCGCGACGAAATTGTCGGTGGCGGACGCGGCCTCGCCGAGCCCGATGTCGGTGACGTGGAAACGGACGGGGATCGACTTCTCCGGATTGCTCTCGGCGGGCGCGGTCACGAGCAAGCGCAGTTCGCTGGTCGAGTCGCGGGGGATCACGATCATCGGGCGGTCCGGCGTCACCGAATCGGCACCGACGACGTGAAGCGTCGCATTGACCGGCCCGTCCGCGTCGATCGCGATGACGCGGTCGTAGCCGCTCTTGTTCAGGAGCCGGACCGTATAGGCGTTCCGGATCGAGCCGTCGCTGAGCTTGACCGCGACCGGATTGCGGTCGTGCAGCACGTTGACGTCGAGCAGGCTGCGCGTCGCGAGCGTGTACAGCATGATCCCGCCGACCGCCGCGATGATCGCGCTGTAGACGATGGTACGAGCGCGTACGATGCGATAGATCGGCGCCTTGCCGTCCTGGCGGCGCTGGATGTTGATGTCGTTGTCGTAACCGATCAGGCGCGTCGGCCGGCCGATCTTCGTCATCACGTTGTCGCAGGCATCGATGCAGAGCCCGCACTGGATGCATTCGAGCTGCGGCCCGTTGCGGATGTCGATACCGGTCGGGCAGACCGCGACGCATTGATAGCAATCGACGCAGTCGCCGACATGCTCGCCGAGCGCGCGCAGCTCGATCGCCTTCTTGACCGAGGTACGCTTCTCGCCGCGGTCGTAGCGGTAGGTGACGTTGAGCGCCCACTCGTCGGTCAGCGCCGCCTGGATGCGCGGCCACGGGCACATATAGGTGCAGACCTGCTCGCGCATGTAACCCGCAAGCAGATAGGTCGTCGCGGTGAGGATGCCGATCCAGATATAGGCCATCATCGGCGCCTGAAACGTGAGCAGCTCCTTCACCAGCGTCGGCGCGTCGCTGAAATAGAGTACCCAGGCGCCGCCGGTCCACCAGGCGATCATGAGCCAGATGAAATGCTTGAGCCCGATCTCGGAGATGCGCTTGAGCGTCAGCGCGCCGGCGGCCTTGTCCTTCTTCATGCGTTCGCGGCGGTCGCCCTCGACGAAGCGTTCGACCGCATAGAACAGGTCGGTCCACACCGTCTGCGGGCAGAGATAACCGCACCAGATGCGCCCGCCGACGGAGTTCATCAGGAACAGCGCCACCGCGGCGACGATCAGCAGGCCCGTGAAGTAATAAACCTCCTGCGGCCAGAGCTCGATGAAGAAGAAATAGAAGCGGCTGTTCGGAAGGTCGATCAGCACCGCCTGGCTGGGAGCGCCGAGGCCGCGATTCCAGCGCACGAACGGCAGCAAATAGTAGACACCGAGGCAGAACGCCATCAGTCCCCACTTGATCCGGCGGAACGTGCCGGAGACGCTCTGGGGATAGACCTTCTTGTGGGCGGCGTAGAGCGGCCCATAATCGTCGTTCGATGTGAATTCGTTCGGGTTCACGGCCTTGTTCATCGCCTGGAACTTCTTGAGAGGTGCGATTAAACCTAGACCCGGCGCCGCCGCGTCAGTTGATCCAGCGCAAACGGGGGCGCTTTTCTTCGCCCCCGCCGCCCCGCCAACCCCGTTATTTGCCGCCGCCCAGCGAGTGAACGTAGACCGCCATCGCCTTGATGGTGGCGGGATCTAGCCGTCCTTCCCAGGCCGGCATCACGCCGGCGCGGCCGTTGCTGATGGTCTCGATCAGGGTCGCCTCGTCCGAGCCGTAGAGCCAGATCTTGTCGGTCAGGTTCGGCGCGCCGAGCTCCTGGTTGCCCTTGCCGCCATCGCCGTGACAGGCGACGCAATTGTCGGCAAATATCTTTTCGCCCTTGGCGGCGTCGTAGCCCTTGCGGGTCGGCAGTCCCGACAGCGACCGCACGTAATTGGCGACCGTCACGATCTCGTCCGGCTTCAGCACGCCGTCCTTGCCGAAGGCCAGCATCTGGCCCTCGTGGGTCTTGGCATGGCCGGAACGCGCGCCGTACTGGATGGTCTGCATGATCTGCTCGAGCGTGCCGCCCCACAGCCAGTCGTCGTCGTTGAGGTTCGGAAAGCCCTTCGCGCCCGCGCCGCCGCTGCCGTGGCACGGCGCGCAATTGTCGCCGAACACGGTCTTGCCCTTGGCGCGGGCAAGCACCAGCAGAGCCGGATCCTTCTCGATGTCGGCGAGCGAGGCCGCGCCCAGCGCCGCCATCTTGTCGCCCCTGATCTTCTCGAGATTGGCGAGTTCGACCGCGACGTCGGCGCGCGAGGAGTAGCCGAACAGCCCCGTGGTATTGCTCTGGATCAGCGGCCAGGCCGGATACACGATCCAGTAGCCGATCGACCAGATGATGGTGAGGTAGAAGCACATCACCCACCAGCGCGGCAGCGGCGTGTTGAGCTCCTTGATGCCGTCCCACTCATGTCCGGTCGTGGACGTGCCGGAGGCGGAATCGATGTCGCTGTGATGATCGGTCATGGTCTCTTACTCCTCCCGCAACGGCAGGTGCGCCGCTTCGTCGAACGCGGCCTTGTTGCGGGGCCAGAATGCGTAGGCGATGATCGCGAGAAAGATCGCGACGAAGATCGGCGTCCAGATCGTCGTCACGAGGCCGGACGCGAGATTGTCGAGTGTCAGGATGGCTTTCATCGTTCGTGCCTTCTCAGCGAAGATTGGCTTTCTCGTTGTAGAGCTTGAAGTCGACCAGCGTGCCGAGCATCTGCAGGTAGGCGATCAGCGCGTCCATCTCGGTCGGCGTCCCGGACTTGCCGTCGAAGTTGCGCACCACGGCCTTGGCGTAGCGCTTGCTGAAGGCATCGGTGCCGGCATTGTCCGGATCGGCCTGCGCCTTCAGGTCGGCGCCCGCATTCGCGATCTGCTCGTCGGTGTAGGGCACGCCGACCGCCCTCAGCGTCCGCATGTGGTCGGCGATCGTGTCGGGATCAACCTCGTTCTCGGCCAGGAACGGATAGCCCGGCATCACCGACTGCGGCACGATCGCGCGCGGATTGGTCAGATGGGTGACGTGCCAGTCGTCGGAATATTTCGCGCCGACGCGGGCAAGGTCGGGACCGGTACGCTTCGACCCCCACTGGAACGGATGGTCGAACATGCTCTCGGCCGCGAGCGAGAAGTGACCGTAGCGCTCGACCTCGTCACGCAGCGGCCTGATCATCTGCGAATGGCAGAGATAGCAGCCCTCCCGGACATAGACATTGCGGCCGGCGAGCTCCAGCGGCGTGTACGGCCTGACGCCGTCGACCGCCTCGATCGTGCTCTTGAGGTAGAACAGCGGGGTGATCTCGACGAGACCGCCGATCGCGATCACCAGCAGGATGCCGGCGATCAGGATGATCGAGTTCTTTTCGAAGACTTGGTGGCGTGTCCAGAACGACATGGTGGAGCTCCTCATTCCGCCGGCTGAAGAGCGACGGGCATCTGGACTTCCGCCTCGCCGACGCGAACCGTCATCCAGAGATTGTAGGCCATGATCAGCGAGCCGATCAGGAACAGCGCGCCGCCGGCGGCACGGATGATGTAGAAGGGATGCATCGCCTCGACGGTCTCGATGAAGGAATATTCGAGGAAGCCGAGCGAGGTGTAGGCGCGCCACATCAGGCCCTGCAGGATGCCGGAGACCCACATCGCCGAGATGTAGAAGACGATGCCGAGCGTCGAGATCCAGAAGTGCCAG
>NZ_JASGFS010000005.1:0-278031 GCF_047605465.1 Bradyrhizobium sp.
CTTCTCGTCCATGTCGATGAAGTCGATGACGATCAGGCCGGCGAGGTCGCGCAGACGAAGCTGGCGCGCGACCTCTTCGGCCGCCTCCAGATTGGTCTTGAGCGCGGTGTCCTCGATATGGTGCTCGCGCGTCGAGCGTCCGGAGTTGACGTCGATCGAGACCAGCGCCTCGGTCTGGTTGATCACGATGTAGCCGCCGGAGCGAAGCTGCACGGTCGGGGAGAACATCGCGTCCAACTGGCTCTCGACACCCATCCGCGAGAACAGCGGCTGGCCGTCGCGATACTGCTTCACCGCGCTCACATTGGCGGGCATCAGCATCTTCATGAAGTCGCGTGCTTCGCGGTAGCCGGATTCACCGGCAACCTGAATTTCGTCGATCTCCTTGTTGTAGAGGTCGCGCAGCGAGCGCTTGATCAGCGAGCCTTCCTCGTAGACGAGGGTCGGGGCCTGCGACTTCAGCGTCAGATCGCGCACCGTCTCCCACATCCGGATCAGGTATTCGAAGTCGCGCTTGATCTCCGGCTTGGTGCGGGAGGCGCCGGCCGTGCGCAGGATGATGCCCATGCCCTCGGGCACGTCGAGATCCTGCACCACTTCCTTGAGGCGGGAGCGGTCCTGCGCGCTCGTGATCTTGCGGCTGATGCCACCGCCGCGGGCGGTGTTGGGCATCAGGACGGCGTAACGGCCGGCGAGCGACAGATAAGTGGTCAGCGCCGCGCCCTTGTTGCCGCGCTCTTCCTTGACGACCTGCACCAGCATGACCTGGCGGCGCTTGATGACTTCCTGGATCTTGTACTGGCGGCGCGGCCGGAAGGTGCGCTCAGGCACTTCCTCGAGCACGTCGTCACCGCCGACGGATTCGACGACTTCCTCTTCGGCTTCCTCGCCGTCCTCGTCGTCGTCATCCTCTCCAGTTGCTTCCGCGGCGTCGGCATGGGGCGCTTCGGCAGCGTAGACCGCATCGGCCGGTTCCGCTTCCGACGTCACGGCCTCGGCTAGCGTCTCGGCGTGCGCTTCGGAGCCGTGAGCGTCGAAGCTTTCAGCCTCATGCGTCTCGGCGACGGCATAGGTCGCGACGACGGGCTCTGCGCCTACCGCTGCGACCGGCGCAGGTGTCTCGCCGGCATGGTCGTGATGATCGTGCTCGCCGTCATGACCGTGGTCGTCGTGATCATGATGGTGGTCGTGATCGTGCGCGTGATGGTGGTCATCATCATGGGCATGATGATGATCGTCATGACCATGATCGTCATGATGGTGGTGGTCGTGATCGTGGTGGTCGTGCTCGCCGTGATGCTCGGCATCCGCGTGCAGGTGCTCGCCCTCGTGCGCTACACCCTCGGCGTGTTCGTGGTGCGACTCGCCGTCGACCGGCTGCGCCGCGGGATCTGCACCGGCTTCGAGACCTTCGACGACGTCGCTGCGGACGCGCTCGCCGTGACCGCGGCGGCGGGCATTGCGATGGCGCGAACGGCGGCGGCCGTGCGAACGATTCTCGCTCTCTTCCTCGGCCTCGCGATGGGCCTGCTCTTCGGCCTCGATCAGCGCCTGCCGGTCGGCAACCGGGATCTGATAGTAGTCGGGATGGATTTCGCTGAAGGCGAGGAAGCCGTGGCGGTTGCCGCCGTATTCGACGAAGGCGGCCTGAAGCGAGGGTTCGACCCGCGTGACCTTGGCGAGGTAGATGTTTCCGCGCAGTTGCTTGCGTTGCGCGGTCTCGAAATCAAACTCTTCGACGCGATTGCCGCGGACCACGACGACCCGGGTCTCTTCCGGGTGGGTGGCATCGATCAACATCTTGTTGGGCATGTCTTAACTCTTGGCGGCGGCGGGCGCGATTCACCGTGGGCGCGAAGAGCGCTGCCGGGTGACGCGACGGTCCACCTGATTCGGGGGTGAGGGGAAGGCCGAAACGCCCGCTCTGTCGCCTTGCCGAACCGGAAGCCGAAGACCCGAAGCGGCGCGCGGGAGTTTCACTCCGCAGCGTCGCGAACGGTCCTTCAGAATTGGTCGGCACAGTCTGGCGCATCAAGCGTCGGCCCGTATGAAACATTGGGCGGCGGGGCCGCCCCTCAATCAGTTGCTGTTGGCCAGGCATGGCGCGGAAGCGCTCGTCCTGATGAAGATCACAACCGGTCCCTTGGGATTAAGGGATCGGGTAACGGGCTACGTCGCTGTCCGAACTGTCCCGGAAACGCGAGTGGTAACCAGGAACCGTCTGCCGCCGGGGCTTGGCCCGCTCCACCTCGCGGCCGCGCACTGCGCTGGCCTTAGAAGGGAACGGAAAACGCTGGAATCCCCAAAACCTTGAGAGTTCCGGCGCTGCACCGGGAGGCTGAATGCGACACAACCGAAAATATTGGCCGTCAGCATTCCGTACATACGAGGAATAGGCCATCCGTGCAAGGGAGCGTCGCACGCCGGTCACAGTCGCCGAGTTTCGCGTGGATGTCATTAAGGATCGATTAACCCTGTGGTTCTATTGCGTTAAAAAAGCTGCTCGGAGGCACGGAATTGGTGGCGAGCCGCACAAATCAATGGGCTTTGGTGGGATGCGCATTGTTGTGCGTCGCCGCATTGCCATGGGTCGATTCCGCCCGTCTCAGTGCGGCGGAAGGCCAGCCGCAACCCTCTGTTGCGGTAGCGAATTTTCCCGTCGCCTCGGCCGCCCGGCTGGCTGGTGATGCCAATCAGACTCGCTTCATTCTCGATCTCGACCGGACCGTGACGTTCCGTGCCGTCACCCTGGCCGACCCTTACCGGGTGGTCATCGACGTGCCGCAGGTCAATTTCCAGCTTCCTGCAGGCACCGGCAGCGGGCGAGGCCTGGTTAAGGCCTTCCGCTACGGGCTCGTGATGCCCGGCGGCTCGCGAATCGTGTTCGACCTGACGGGGCCGGCCAAGATCGCCAATTCCTATGTGCTGGAGGCTGCCAACGGCCAGCCGGCGCGGCTCGTGCTCGAGCTGGAGGAGATCGACCGGGCCGCTTTCCTGCAGGCGCTGGCTCCGGAAAACCGGCCCGAGTTGCGGCCGGCGATCGCCGACGCACCGCCCGCCACGATTCCCGTGGCTCCGGTCGCGGCGCCTTCGAAGCCGGCGGTTCCGGCCGACGGGCGGCCGGTGGTCGTGATCGATCCCGGCCATGGCGGCATCGACAATGGCACGCAGTCGAGCGGCGAAAGCGAGAAGAACCTGGTGCTGGCGTTCGGCCTTGCGCTGCGCGACCGGCTGGAAAAGACCGGCAAGTACCGCGTGGTGATGACGCGGGACGACGACACCTTCATTCCCCTCAACGATCGGGTCAAAGTCGCGCGCAACCTGAAGGCCGCCTTGTTCGTCTCGATCCATGCCGACGCGCTGCCGCGCGCCGAGGGCGATGCGCAGGGCGCCACGATCTACACGCTCTCCGACAAGGCCTCCGACGCCGAGGCCGAACGGCTGGCGGACGCGGAAAACCGGGCCGATGCCATCGCCGGCTTCAATCTCGCGGAGGAGCCGACCGATGTCGCCGACATCCTGATCGACCTCACGCAGCGGGAAACGCGCACCTTTTCAAACCGTTTTGCCCGCCTGTTGATGGGCGAAATGAAGTCGACCGTCCGGATGCACAAGCATCCGCTGAAGTCCGCCGGCTTCCGGGTGCTGAAGGCGCCCGACGTGCCCTCGGTTCTGGTCGAAATCGGCTATGTCTCCAACAAGGGCGATCTTGAGCACCTCGTTTCCGAAGGCTGGCGGTCCCGCGCCGTGGGCTCCATGGCCCAGGGCATCGATGCGTTCCTCGCCAAGCAGATGGCCACGGCAGGGCCCGCCAATTGAGAAGGGAATTTTGTAACCCGCTGTTAAGCCCTAGTTTGGCCACAGCGGGCGCTCTATAAAAAACGCCGCAGGGGGTTCCGGAATCGACGAGAATCCCGCTCGGCAAGCGTCTTCAGGTCCGGCGCCGAAGTGATTGAGTAGGCCGGTGAATTCGCGACGTAAGGATGGCGCCTGTTGTCGGCGCCTTGGGCTGATCCAGGATTTGAACGGATAAACAGATAATGCGCTTGCTGGTGCGGTTCATGGGTTTCCTGTTCGCCGCGGGAACGGTGGTGTTCCTTGTCGGTGTCGGTGCCGTGGCAGGCCTGATCTGGCATTTCTCCAAGGACTTGCCGGATTACTCTCAGCTTCAGGATTACGAACCGCCGGTGATGACCCGCGTGCATGCGGTCGACGGCTCGCTGCTCGGCGAATACGCCAAGGAGCGGCGGCTGTATCTGCCGATCCAGGCCGTGCCGAAGCTCGTGATCAACGCCTTCCTCGCGGCCGAGGACAAGAATTTCTACGAGCACGGCGGCATCGACTACACCGGCATGGCGCGCGCCGGCCTCGTATATGTCCAGAACTACGGATCCAACCGCCGTCCGCAGGGCGCCTCCACCATCACGCAGCAGGTGGCCAAGAACTTCCTCTTGACCAACGAGGTCTCGTTCGCCCGCAAGATCAAGGAAGCCTTGCTGGCGATGCGGATCGAGAAGACCTATTCGAAGGACAAGATCCTCGAATTGTATCTGAACGAAATCTATCTGGGCCTCGGCGCCTACGGCATCGCAGCCGCCTCGCTGGTCTATTTCGACAAGTCGGTGAACGAGCTCACCGTCGCGGAAGCCGCCTACCTCGCGGCGCTGCCGAAGATGCCGGCGACCCTGCATCCGGTGCGCAACCGCGATCGCGCCATCGAGCGCCGCAACTACGTGATCGATCGTCTGCAGGAGAACGGCTGGATCAAGCAGGCCGACGCCGAGAAGGCGCGCAAGGAGCCGCTGGTCGTCACCAACCGCTCGAACGGTGCCCACACCTTCGCCGGCGAATATTTCGCCGAGGAAGTCCGCCGCGACATCTTCGAACGCTACGGCGAGAAGAAGCTGTATGAAGGCGGCCTGTCGGTCCGCACCACGCTGGATCCGAAGATCCAGGTCATGGCGCGCAAGACCATGGTCTCGGGTCTCGTCAATTACGACGAGCAGCAGGGCTATCGCGGCGCCATCAGCAAGCTCGATACGTCGGGCGACTGGGGCGTGAAGCTCGCCGAGATCAAGTCGCTCTCCGACATTTCGCCATGGCGCATGGCCGTGGTGCTGGAAACCAGCGACCAGTCGGCGCGCATCGGCTTCCAGCCGAGCCGCGAGCTCGGCGGCGCCGTCAGCAAGCAGCGCGAGACCGGTATCGTCACGCTCGACGGCGTGCGGTGGGCGAGGGCGGCGCAGGGTGCCTCGCGCGGCAAGGCGCCCTCGGCGGTGTCGCAGGTGCTGCAGCCCGGCGACGTCATCTATGCCGATCCGCTCTACAAGGACGGCCAGCCCGTCGAGGGCCAGTACCGGCTGCGCCAGATCCCCGAAGTGTCGGGCGCGATGGTGGTGATGGACCCCTGGACCGGCCGCGTGCTCGCGATGGTCGGCGGCTTCTCCTTCGACCAGAGCCAGTTCAACCGCGCCACCCAGGCCTACCGGCAGCCGGGTTCGTCGTTCAAGCCGATCGTCTATTCGGCCGCGCTCGACAACGGCTACACGCCCTCGACCGTCGTGCTCGACGCGCCGATCGAAATCGACCAGGGCCAGGGCGCCGGCGTGTGGCGGCCGGAGAACTTCTCCTCGGGCAAGTTCCAGGGACCGGTGACGCTGCGCAACGCGCTGAGGCAATCGCTCAACACGGTGACGGTGCGCCTCGCGCAGGACATCGGCATGCCGCTGATCGGCGAATATGCCCGCCGCTTCGGCGTCTATGACGAGCTGCCGAACTATCTCTCCTACGCGCTGGGCGCCGGCGAGACCACGGCGATGCGCATGGTGACGGCCTATTCGATGATCGCCAATGGCGGACGCCGCGTGAAGCCGACCCTGATCGACCGGATCCAGGATCGCTACGGCCACACCATCTTCAAGCACGACCAGCGCGAATGCCGCGGCTGCGATGCGCCGGGCGGCTGGAAGAACCAGGCCGAGCCGCAGCTCATCGACCGCCGCGAGCAGGTGCTGGACTCCATGACGGCCTATCAGATCACCGAGCTGATGGAAGGCGTGGTCCAGGCCGGTACCGCGACCGCGGTCAAGGAGGTCGGCAAGCCGATCGCCGGCAAGACCGGCACCACCAACGAGGCCAAGGACGCCTGGTTCGTCGGCTTCTCGCCCGACGTCGCGGTCGCCATCTACATGGGCTACGACAAGCCGCGTCCGCTCGGCAAAGGCAACGCCGCGACCGGCGGCCATCTGGCCGCGCCGATCGCGCGTGACTTCCTGAAGCTCGCGCTCGCGGACAAGCCGGCGGTCCCCTTCAAGGTGCCGGCCGGCATCAAGCTGGTCCGCGTCGTCGCCAAGACCGGCATGCGCGCCGGGCCGGGCGAGACCGGCGGAACCATCCTCGAAGCCTTCAAGCCCGGCACCGCGCCGCCGGACAACTACTCCGTCATCGGCGTCGCCGATGCGGATGGCCGCTTGCCGCAGCAGGCCCCGCCCGACTCCGGATTCTTCATGCGTCCGGGCACCGGCGGGCTGTACTAGCGGATAACGACGGCGAACGGACGAGCGGGCGGTTGCGCTTTGGCGCCGCCGCCGCTACATCCCCGTTGCAATCAGAGGCGGAAACAATTCCGCGAGACCAGAGAACGACATGCGCGCCGAAATCGAACGGTTGGTAGAAGAGATCAAGCAGTCGGTCGGGCTGCTGAGGAGGCATCTTTGACGTCGAGAAATCGACGGCACGCCTCGCTGAGCTGAACAAGCTCGCAGAAGATCCCAATCTCTGGAACGACCCCCAGAAGGCCCAGAAGCTGATGCAGGAGCGGACCTCGCTGGAGGATTCGCTCAGTGGCATCGGCAAGGTCGAGCAGGAACTCGAAGATGACATCGGCATGATCGAACTCGGCGAGGCCGAGGGCGATGCGGGCGTCGTCGCTGAAGCCGAGGCCGCGCTGAAGAACCTCAAGAAGGAGGTCGCACGGCGCGAACTCGAGGCGCTGCTGTCGGGCGAGGCCGATCGCTTCGATTCCTATCTCGAGGTTCACGCCGGCGCCGGTGGCACCGAGAGCCAGGACTGGGCGCAGATGCTCTTGCGCATGTACACGCGCTGGGCCGACACCCACGGCTTCAAGGTCGAGGTGCTGGAAGAGTCCGAGGGCGAAGAGGCCGGGATCAAGTCCGCGACCATCCAGGTCTCCGGCCACAACGCCTATGGCTGGCTGAAGACGGAAGCCGGCGTGCACCGCCTCGTCCGCATCTCGCCGTTCGACTCCAATGCGCGGCGGCACACCTCGTTCTCGAGCGTGCAGGTATTCCCGGTCATCGACGACAGCATCAAGATCGACATCAAGGAGTCCGACGTCCGCGTCGACACCATGCGATCGGGCGGCGCCGGCGGCCAGCACGTCAACAAGACCGAATCCGCGGTGCGCCTCACGCACATCCCGACCGGCGTCGCGGTGGTCTGCCAGGCCGGCCGCTCCCAGCACAAGAACCGGGCCCAGGCCTGGGACATGCTGCGCGCGCGCCTCTACGAGATCGAGCTGAAGAAGCGCGAGGAGAAGGCCGCGGCCGACCAGGCCGCCAAGACCGACATCGGCTGGGGTCACCAGATCCGCTCCTACGTGCTGCAGCCCTACCAGATGGTGAAGGACCTGCGCACCGGCGTGCAGACCTCCGACACCTCAGGCGTGCTCGGCGGCGATCTCGACGACTTCATGGCCGCGACGCTCGCGCAACGTGCCTTCGGCACCACTGCCGGCGACGTCGAGGACGTCGACTAGCCATGGCCCGCGTCGCCTTCATCGGATTGGGGCGGATGGGGCACGGCATGGCCGGCCGCTATCTCGATGCCGGATTCACGGTGACGCTGTGGAATCGCAGCAGGGCCAAGGCCGAAGACCTGATCGCGCGCGGAGCGCGCTGGGCGACGTCTCCCGAGGATGCCGCGATCGATGCCGATGCCGTCGTGACCATGGTCGCCGACGACGAAGCCTCGCGCTCGGTCTGGCTCGGGCCGAACGGCGCAGCCAAGACCGCGAAGGCCGGCACCATCGCGATCGAATGCTCCACGGTGTCCCATGACCATGCCCGCGAGATGGCGCGCGAGCTGAACGCGCTGGGGCTGATCTACATCGACTGCCCGGTGACGGGATTGCCGGACGCCGCGGCTGCCGGAAAGCTGACGCTGCTGGTGGGCGCCGACGCGGCCGATCTCGAACGCGCGCGGCCCTATCTCGATCCGATCGGCTCGACCATCCGTCATTTCGGCGCCGTCGGCTCCGGCACGGTCTACAAGCTCGTCAACAACCTCATGGGCGCGATCCAGATTGCCGGCCTTGCCGAGGGGCTGGCGATCGCCGAGCAGGCCGGCCTCGACATGGATCTGGTGCTGGAGTCGATCCTGTCGGGCGTCGCCGCGAGCCCGCAGGTGCAGCGTCACTCCCGGCGCATGGTCGCCCGCGACTTCAGCGGCGCAACCTTCACTGCGGCGCTGCGGCACAAGGATGCCGCCTATGCCGTGAAGCTCGCCGAAGACCTGCTCGCCGACAAGCCGCTGGTCTCGCGCGCCGCCGTCGAATCCTACGCGCAGGCCAAGGCCGCGATGCCCGACGACGATGAAGGCAGGATGATCGAATTGGTCTCGCGGCCGAAGCATTCGAGCTAGCCGCGCATATCGGCACCGGTCCATCCGCGCCCGCTGCTTCTGCGCGGACATCCAGACCGCATCGGAAATCGGGTGGCCGGATGTGCCCACCCCGGATTAAGCGGCGGGCTCGGCCGCAAGGGTGAGTTGGATGTCCCCGAACGACAGCAGGATCGACGCGCGGGACTGGTCGCTGCTCGCGGTGCTCTCGATCCTGTGGGGTGGCTCGTTCTTCTTCAACGGCGCCGCTCTGCGGGAGTTGCCGCCATTCACGCTGGTGTTCCTGCGCGTCGCGATCGGCGCCGCCATCCTGCTGCCGCTGCTGCGCGTGCAGGGGATCGGTCTTCCCACGAGTATCGCCGGCTGGCGGCCGTTCGTCGTCATCGGGCTGCTCAACAACGTTATTCCCTTTTCGCTGATCGTGGCCGGGCAGACCCTGATCCCGAGCGGACTGGCGTCGATCCTCAATGCGACGACGCCGCTCTTCGCCGTGGTCGTGATGGCGGCGGCCGGCGAAGAGAACCTGCAGATGCGCCGCGTCGCCGGCGTGGCGCTGGGGCTCCTCGGTGTGATCATCCTGAGAGGGTGGAGCGCCGAGACGCGGTCAGGGCAGGGGCTCGGCATTCTTCTGTGCCTCGGCGGCGCCTTCAGCTATGGCCTTGCGGCCCTTGCGGCGCGGCGCCTTTTGAAGGACTCGCCGCCGCTCGGTACGGCGACTTTCCAGCTGATGGCTTCGACGGTGATGATGGCGATCGTCGCCGGCGCGATCGAGCAGCCCTGGCACTTGCCGATGCCGGGGATCGCGACCTGGCTCGCCGTGCTCGGCCTCGCCGGCCTGTCCACCGCGCTCGCCTATATCGTGTTCTTCCAGATCCTGCGGCGCTCGGGCGCAACCAATGTCATGCTGGTGACGCTGCTCATTCCCGTCACCGCGATCCTGCTCGGCTGGCTCGTGCTCGGCGAGCCGATCGCGCTGCGCGAGATCGGAGGCGCCATCGTCATCGGCAGCGCGCTGCTGGTGATCGACGGACGCGTGCCCGGCATGCGGCGTCGCACCTGAGGTTTCCGAACCTCCGTTTCATCTCACGGAAAATCGGGGTGCTTGCC
This sequence comes from Bradyrhizobium sp., assembly GCF_047605465.1. Lineage (GTDB taxonomy): Bacteria > Pseudomonadota > Alphaproteobacteria > Rhizobiales > Xanthobacteraceae > Bradyrhizobium. The sequence goes on from NZ_JASGFS010000005.1 coordinate 9,748, forward strand.
AGCAGCGAGTCTCCTTGCGACACTCTCCTCAAAACAAGACTACAAAATTGGGGAGAGAACGATGCCGGGTCGTCGGATAAGCCTTGTTGCCCTCGCCATTCTTGCCGCCGGAGCGCTCGCAGCGACACCGGCCCCGGCGCAGAAGAAATACGATCCCGGCGCCAGCGACACCGACATCAAGATCGGCAACATCATGCCCTACAGCGGGCCGGCGTCGTCCTACGGCGTGATCGGCAAGACCGAGGCGGCCTATTTCAGGATGATCAATGACCAAGGAGGGATCAACGGCCGCAAGATCAACTTCATCAGCTATGACGATGCCTATTCGCCGCCGAAGGCGATCGAGCAGGCACGCAAGCTCGTCGAGAGCGACGAGGTGCTGCTGATCTTCCAGCCGCTCGGCACGCCCTCGAATTCGGCGATCATGAAATACATGAACGCCAAGAAGGTGCCGCAACTCTTCGTCGCCTCCGGTGGAACCAAGTTCGGCGATCCCAGGAACTTCCCCTGGACCATGGGCTTCCAGCCCAACTACCAGAGCGAGGGGCGCATCTACGCCAAGTACATCCGCGATCATTTCCCGAACGGCAAGATCGCGGTGTTCTGGCAGAACGACGATGCCGGCAAGGACCAGTTCAAGGGCTTGAAGGATGGTCTGGGCGACAAGGCGAACATGATCATCGCCGACAAGTCCTACGAGGTCAGCGATCCCTCGATCGACTCGCAGATCGTCGCCTTGCATGATTCCGGCGCCGATATCTTCTTCTCCTGGGCCGCACCGAAGGGTTCGGCGCAGGCGATCAGGAAGGTCGGCGAACTCGGCTGGAAACCGAAATTCTTCCTGGCCAACACCGCGACCTCCGTCGCCTCGGTGCTGAAGCCCGCCGGGCTCGAATATTCCAAGGACATCATCTCGACCGCCTATCTGAAGGACCCGACCGATCCGACCTGGGACAAGGATCCGGCTGTGGTGAAATGGCGTGCATTCATGGACAAGTATTATCCGGACGGCGACAAGGCCAACGCCAACAACATCTACGGCTATGTCCAGGCCGAAGCGATGGTGCAGGTCCTGAAGCAGTGCGGCGACACGCTGACCCGCGAGAACGTCATGAAGCAGGCGGCGAGCCTGAAGGACTTCCATAGCGACCTGATGCTGCCGGGCATCATGGTCAACACCTCGGCGGACGACTATTTCCCGATCGAGCAGATGCAGCTCATCCGCTTCAACGGAGAGGCGTGGGAGCTGTTCGGCGATGTCATCACCGGCGAGGTCGGCCACGCGCGCAGCCAATAGTCAGGGCTGGCGGGAAATCCCGCGTGCGGCACCGGCCCGCAGCGCCATGCCGCCGGCGACGCCGACACCGAGCACGTACATCCAGCCTTCGTGGAAATCGGACAGGTGCGAGTTCAGAAGCGAACTCGTGATGTTCTGAACGACCACGACGAGGCCGATCCAGGCCGCGAGGCCTGCGCCGCTGAACAGGCGGAGATGGGCGATCCACATCGCGTAGAGCAGCACGACGCCGAGCAGGCCCCACTGGACGGCAAAATTGAGGGTCTGGTTGTGCGGATTGTTGACGATCTCGGTGTCGAGGCTGCTCGTGCCGGTCGCGGCGCGTTCGAACTGCCGCTTGATCGATCCGGTGCCGTGACCGATCCATGGCGCTTCGAGGAAGGCTGACGCCGATTTGCGCCAATAGGTCAGCCGCTGTGCCGTCGAGGCATGGCTGATGTCCTCATGGCCGTGCCGGTATTCGACGGCGATGTCGGTGATGCGCTGGCGCAGATAGGATGATGTCGTCCAGGCGAGCGCGCTTGCCGCGACGGCGCCGGCGAGCAGCACGAGCGCCGCACGCCGGCTCAAGTGCCGCCAGGCGAACAGCAAGAGAAGAACCGGGATACACAGCAGCGCCGTGCGGGCCGAGGCGACGAAGACCATGTTGGTTGCGAACAGCAGGATCAGCGCCAGGCAGGCGACCGTCGCGATCCTGCTTCCGCCGCGCCAGAAAATCAGCGCGGGTAGCGCGAGCGCGAAGGCGCACAGCGTGAATTCCTGACTCTGGTCGATGTAGTTCTTGACCGGCACGCCGGCCGACACCGTCGCGGTGATCTTCCAGGCGGGGTCGAGCAGCACGATCCACGACAGCACGGCAAGCAATGCGCATGAGGCGAGAAACGCGAGACAGACCCAGAAGCCGCGTTGCGAACGGCTGAAATGGTAGAGCAGCGGCGGGATCAGCACGAGCTTGGCGATGGGCTTGATCGCGTGCAGCCGGTCCGGCCATGCGCCATCCGACCAGAGTGTGCCGACGAGGGCGAGAAGGAGGAACGCGAAGGGCAGGGCAAAGGCGGGACGGGCCAGACTGCGCGCGTAGTCGCGCCAGTCGATGGTCGGTGTCACCGCGAGCAGCCAGAGGCCGACGAGGATCGACGGCGCCGTGGTAGACCAGGGAAGCGAGGCCGCCATCAGGGCGGCAAGCACGTCGGCGGCCGAGAGCAGCGCGCCGGAGCTGCGCCAGGCTTGCCATCGCGCATCCACTGGCCGTGGCTCGGCGACGCCGGACCACGCTGAGGGTGTGGCAGTCATGGGGCTGCCTATTGCGCGGCGATCAGGCGTTCCGCGGGCATCTCGCGCCCGAGGAAGTCGCGTGCCTGGGTCTGGTAGCCGAAACGCTCGGCGAGCTCGCCGCGCCGCGCCTTGATCCTGCCGCGCCATTCTTCCTGCCGTGTGAGCACGCGGGTCACGGAGGCGGCGATCGACTCGGTCGAGAACGGATCGAAATAATCGGCGAGTTCGCCCGCGACCTCGCGGAATACGGCAATGTCGGAGCACAGCACCGGCGTGGTCGCGGCCAGCGCCTCGATGATCGGCACGCCGAAACCTTCGGCGAAACTCGGCATGATCAGGCCATGTGACTCCGCGATCAGGGCGGCCTTCTCGTGCTCGTCGACATAGCCGGCGAAGCGGACGTTCGGCGGAAAATTGCGCATGCGGCCGATCTGTCCGGCATAACCGATCACGATGAGATCCGCCTGTGGCAGGTTGCTGAAGGCGCGAATGACGGTGGCGACGTTCTTGCGCGGCTCGTTCGAGACGATGACCACGAAGCTCGGCCGCCCCGGACGCCCCGACGGGGCTGGCAGTGACAGGACATCCGGGGCGTCGAACCGGGTGCGGGGATACACGACCCGCGCCGGTAGGTGCGCAAATTGCGGTAACAGGTCCCTGAACCGCATCATGCTATAGTTTGAAACGAAGGCGAGCTCGTCGGCCTGGCGCAGGCTGGTGAAGAGTCGCGAGAGGAAAAGCCGTGTCGCGACGTCGCTGAGCTTCAGGTCCGTGAGCGGCAGCAGGTCGTGAACGACGCAGATCACCTTGGCGTCGGGCCTCCGCTTGATCGCCACGCGCGTGGGCGTATCCACGACGATGACGTCGTAGTCGCGCGCGTCGATCTGCGGCGGCGGCAGCAGGAAGAAGGCGGAGGAATCCTGGTAGCTGTAGAATCCCGGTTCGAGCTGGAAATCGCGGAACAGCTCGAGATGGCGCAGATCCGGCGGGATGTATTCCAGCGCCGCGGTCTTGTTCTCGATCAGGCGGGCGTGCAGGCCGCGCAGGCCGATCGCGCGCAGGAAGCAGACCACGTAGTCCCATGACACCGACATGGTCGCCTTGTGGCGCACCCAATCGAGCGTGCGGCGCAGCCCGTTGCGGGCCGGCGGCTCGGCCATGTTGATCTCGTCGAGGAACCGGTACAGCGCGAGCAGCTCGATGTTGCGTGATTGCGTCGGGAACAGCTTCGTGCGCCGTTCGCGCCGCCTGAGCTTGCGGTAGCGCCGCGTGGTTTCGACCAGAAGGGTCAGCTCGTGCCCCTCGGCCGCAAGCGAACGCATCAGCTCGCGGGTGAAATGAAAAATGCCGCGCTTGTGGTTGGGTTCACCGAGCGCTTCGGATACGACCAGGATGTTCTGTTTCATGCGCGTTTCTCGCGAAACTCGAAGGCGTGGGTGGTCGGCAAATCGACGGGGACGGTCGAGGCGATACGGCCGCGATCGAGGTTGACGATGCTGGTGCAGGTCCGGCGCAGCAGTGGCTGGTCGTGCGAGGCGATGATCACGATCGCAGCCTGGGAGACGAGGTTCTGCAACCGGGCCTCGGCCTTCTCCGCGAAATGCTCGTCGACCACACTGAGCCATTCGTCGAGCAAGAGGATGTCGGCCGGGAAGGCGGTGGCCGTGGCGAACAGCACGCGCATCAGCATGCCGGACGAGAACATCCGCAGCGGCAGCCGCTGCATGCGCTCCTCGAGTTCGGTGAAGGCCCAGATGTCGTCGATCACGGCCCGCGTCGGCTTGCGCCCACCGATCCGCAGCAGCAGGGCGATGTTGTCCTCCGCCACGAAGTCGAGATTGACGCCGGCGTTCAGGCCGAGCAGGGGCACGATGTTGCCCCTGACTCTGACGCTGCCGCCGCTCGGCGGATAGACGCCGGCGATGAGCCGCAGCAGGGTCGATTTGCCGGAGCCGTTGGGGCCGGCAAGCCCTATGCGTGCGCCGGCCTCGGCTTCGATCGTGACATTGTCGACGGCGCGGATGACCCGCATTCCGCCCTGCTCGCGGATGAGGTGACCGAGCAGTCGCCGCTTCAGCGAGAAGTCGTACGCGCCGTAGAGCGGATAATCGAGACAGACGTTGCGCAGGCTGATCGTGGCCATGGGTCAGATCCAGAATGCGGCCTTGCGCAGGTGCACCAGCGTCAGCACACTCGCAACGATCAGCAGCGCCAGCGCGATCAGGACATAGATGATGCTGGTCGCGTCGACATGGGCGCCTGCGAGCGGTTCACGCCAGACTGCGAACAGATGCGTCAGCGGATTGAGCCGCATCACCGTGGAGCTGTGGTTGATCATCTCTGCCGACCAGATCACGGGCGAGGCGAGGAAGGCGAGCATCAGGGTGGACTCGATGATCGGCTTGAGATCGCGATACCGGGTCGCCATCGCGCCGAGCACGAGGCTGAGGGCAATCGTGCAGGCGACGAACAGCAGGAGCCCCGGGAGTGCCGCCAGCGCGTGGGAGAGATCGTGCGGCGAGAGGATGAGCCACAGCACCAGTGGCACGCAGGCGTTATGAAGCGCGAACAGCGCCTGGCGGAACGTGCATTGGAGCAGGAAGATTACCGGCGACAGCGCGCGGTCGCGGATCAGGCTCGCGGAGTTCTGGAGCGCGGTGGTGGCATCGAGCACGACGCTGTTGAGGAAGGTCCAGGCCGTCATCGACAGCGCGAGCATCGGCAGGCGCGCCAGCATGTCGCCGTTCGAGATCTGGCCGATGACCGACCCGAGCACGGCGACCACGATCGCCATCTGCAGCGACATCCAGAATGGACCGAGCAGCGAGCGGACATAGCGGTGGCGCATGTCGGACCAGGCCAGCGCCGCCGCGATCCGGACGGTATCCAGCCAGCCGGTCGCCGGTTCCTGGGGCGGCTCCGCGATCGTCGGGCTCTGGCTCGACGTCGCCGCGACGGCGTCGCGATAGACGGTCTCCATGCCCTGCCTGAAGGCCGCGGCGGAATAGCGGGTGACGGCCCGCGTCCGTGCTGACAAGCCCATGCGGCGGCGGCGCTCGGGGTCGCGGATCAGCGTGTCGATGGCCTCGCCGAGCTGTTCGGCATCGCCGGGCTGCACCGTGATCGCTTCCATGCCGTGGCGGGCGACGCGGGGCACGGCGGTGTCGAGCGCCGTGTTCACGACCGGGCGGCCCGCGGCCATGGCCTCCAACTGGACCAGGCCGAAGGTTTCGGCATTGGTCACCGACGGCATCACGAAGACGTCGGAAATGCACATCAACTTGATGCGCTCGCAATCGTTGACCGAACCGAGCAGATTTACGCGGTCACCGACGCCGAGCTCGCGGATCAATTGCTCGAGTCTCGGCCGCTCGGTGCCTTCGCCGATGATCCAGACCTCGAACTGGCGATTGACGGCGGCTCGGATCAGAACGTCGAATCCCTTGTAGGGGACGAGCCGTCCGCAGGCGAGCACCAGCCGTCCGCGATCGTTGACGTGATGGGGTTCGATCTTCGGCCAGTCATAGGTCGTGGTGTCGATGCCGAACGGCACGACGTGGCATTTGTCTTCGAATTCGCGCAGCAGCGGCGTGTTGTCGACCAGCACGCGATCGGAGACGATGATCGCCCTGGCTTGCCGCAGCGTCCGCCGCATCAACGGCTCCACGAACCAGCGCAGGCCGGCGTGCGTGACGATGTCGGCGTGCCAGTGCACGACCAGCGGCCGCTTGCGACCGAGCCCGAAGGCGAAGACGAGATCGGCGAGCGGGAAGGGAGCATGGAGCGCGAGCAGGTCATGTTCGGCGATCCGGCGCCACAGCCGCCAGGGATAAGTGGGAGCGGCCGGCAGCGACAGCAGATTGCCGAACGAGTGCACGCGCTCGACCTCGACCTCGTCGATGGTCTCGCGGCGCTCGGTCGATTGCGAGCAGACCAGGATGGCCGAAGTGAAGCTCTCCTTCAGGCTCGCGCAGATGTCGCGGATCACCGTGAGCGTGCCGCCGAACAGATCGGGATAGTAGATCTTGAAAATGTGCAGCACCGACGGGCGGCGCGTGGATTGGCTGACGGGGGTCATGGCGGCGATCAACCTGCGAAGAGGCCGGCGACGAACGGCGCAGCCAGGACCGAGATGAAGATCACGCCGCGCAGCAGCGCCGGCAGTATCGGCTGGAGCGCGCCACCGTAGGCCCGTTCGGGGGCCGGCACGGCACGCAGTGAACTGGAATTGCGGACCAAGCGGTCAGCCATGGGTATCTGTCCCTTTACGTCGCGCCCCTCAGTGGCCTCCCGTATATGTGGGAAAATTTACCACGTCAATCACAGAAAGGGAAAAAGTGGGATTGTGTCCCACGCGAGGCGTCGATACAATTCAGACATGAATGCCAAGTCCGGGTCCAAGGTGGCTGACAAGTCGACGTCGCCACAGCCGAATGCTGCTGGGAAGCTGCACGCGCCGCTCGCGCGTCTGCTGCGCCCGCTGGTCCGGCTCTGCATCCGCAGCGGCATGACTTTCCCGGCGCTGGCGCAATTGCTCCGCGAGCTCTTCGTCAACGTTGCCGAGCACGACTTCGCGCTGGAGGGAAAGGAGCAGACCGACAGCCGCGTCAGCCTGCTCACCGGAATCCATCGCAAGGAAGTGGCGCGGCTGCGCGGCGCCGGTGCGCCCGTGAACGAAACGCCGGCGGCGGTGTCGCTGACGAGCGCGGTGATCGCGCGCTGGCTCGCCGCACCGGAATTCACCGATGCGAAGGGCGAGCCGCTCGCCTTGCCGCGCACGGCCGAGGGCGATGCGCCGTCATTCGAGCAGCTCGTCGCCTCCGTCACCAAGGACGTGCGCCCGCGCGCGGTGCTGGACGAATGGATCGACCGCGGGCTCGTCACCATCAACGGCGATGACGAGATCGAGCTGGTCGAGGCCGCCTTCGTTCCGAGCGGCGAGGACGACAGCAAGTGGCACTATCTCGGCCGCAACCTGCACGACCATATCGCGGCCGCCGCGCAGAACGTCTCGGGGCCGGCGCCGCGATTCCTCGAACGCGCGGTGCACTACAACAACATCTCGCCGAAACTCGCGCGGCGCCTCGAAGCGCGCTCGCGCGAGCTGGCGATGGACGCGCTGAAGACGGCGAATCGCGAGGCCAACCGCGCGCTCGCCAAGGACAAGGGCGGCAACGCGCGCTGGAACTTCGGCATCTACATCTACGCCGAGGATGCCGATGACGAGGATGGCGGCGGAAAGGAAGGCGGGTCGCCATGAGCCGGCCGCCGCTCGTCTCGCGACGCCTGCTGCTGGCCGGATTCTGGCTCGCCGGCACGGCGATCGCACGCGCGCAGGTCAGGCGCGGCACCGATCAGGGAATCGGCGGCACCGGCATCACGCGCGGCGATGATCACGGCATCGGCGGCACCGGCATCGTCGGCGTGATCCAGCGTTTCGGCAGCATCTACGTCAACGGCGAACGCGTCACCTATGCGAGCGACGTCCCCGTCAGGATCGATGGCGAGGCGGCCAGCCCGAAGGCGCTGCGGATCGGCCAGCTCGCGCGCGTGGTCGCGACCCGTCAGGCCGACGGCACGCTCGTCACCCGCAACATCACGATCGCGAGCGAGGTTTCGGGGCCGATCGAATCGGTGAAGGGCAACGAGCTGACGGTGCTCGGCCAGAAGATCGTCGCGAGCGCCAAGGAGGCCAAGCTCGCCGCTGGCACGCAGGTCGCCGTGTTCGGCCTGCGCCGCACCGACGGCGTGATCGTGGCAAGTCTGGTCGAGCCGCGGCGCGAGGCAACCGAACGCGTCACCGGTGTCGTCGAGCGGGGCGCGGACGGCCTGCACATCGGCGCGCTGAAGCTGAACAACGTCGATCCGTTGCTGGTGGGCCAGCGGGTCCAGGTCGAGGGCAGCGCGATCCAGGGGACGATGCAGGCGGCGCGCACGCGGATCGACGATTTTTCGGATCTCGTCGGCGCGAGCCGCCTGTCGATCGAGGCCTATGTGCAACGTGCGGGGGCGAACCTGCAGCTCGGGTCGGGGCTTGTGGCCCGTGACAGCTCGCGCTTCGGTCCGGCCGCAGGCGAGGCGCGGGTGGTGCTCAACGGCGCGTTCGATCGGGCGCGGGGCCTTCAGGTCGATTCGGCTCAGGCGGTCGCCCATGTGCCGGGATCGCCGGGGCAGGCTCCCGGTGGCGGCAATCCCGGGCGGTCGCCGGGCGGCTCGATCCTGCATCCGAATCAGAATCCGCCCAATCCCGGCAGCCAACCCGGAGCGCCGGGTGCGCCTGTGCCCGGATCGAGCCCGAACACCGGCCCCGGCTCTGCGCCCTCGGGCCAAGGCGGCCCGTCGGGACCCGGCGGTCTCGGTTCGCCCGGCGGTCCGATGGGACCCGGCGGCGGAATGGGTGGTGGTGGCTTTGGAGGTCCCGGAGGCGGGCGGCGCTAGGCCTAGCCGGAGCGCCGGAATTTGCGCGCGGAGTTAGCCCGCGCTCAGGCGGACGCCGGCACGCAGGAATTTCTGCGGATCGACGGCCTCGCCCTCGATGCGGGTTTCGTAATGCAGGTGCGGGCCGGTGGAACGGCCGGTCGAGCCGACGAGGCCGATCACCTGGCCGATCTTCACGATCTCGCCGACTTTGACGTTGATCTCCGAGAGGTGGCCGTAGCGGGTGGCAAGGCCGTTGCCGTGGTCGACCTCGATCATGCGGCCGTAACCGCCGGACCAGCCGGCCGAAACCACCTTGCCGTTGGCGGTGACGCGCACGGGATCGCCGGTCGAGGCGCGGAAGTCGAGCCCGGTATGCATCGCGGGACGGCCGAGGAACGGATCGCTGCGGACGCCGAAGCCCGAGGTGAATTCGACTTCGCCGACGACGGGCTTGCGATAGGGCACGAGCGCAAGCGTGCGGCTCAGCCGGTCCATCTCGGCGCGCGTGGTGTTGATGCGATAGAGCTGCTTCTCGAACGGCCCGGCATTGGCGGTCAGCTTGACCGGCACGAAGGGGCCGCCCATCGCCGAGCGCGGCACGGCGGCTTCGAGATTGGCGAGGTTCAGGCCGAGATCGCTGACGACGCCGCGCATCCGGCGCATGCGCGAATCCATGCCTTCCTCGACGGCGCTGAGGGCCGCCATCTGGCGGCGCTCGACCTGATCGAGCGAATTCGTGAGGCGGACCACGACGCTGTCGAAGCCCTGGTTCTTGGCGAATTGGTTGACCGGTGCGGCCACGACGGCCGGGACGCGCGATTCGAGTCGCGCTTCGCGATCCGGCGGCGCCACGAAGATCACGGTGTCGCTGATCGGCGAGGGTTTCGGCGTACCCTGCGTTGCGCCCTGAGCGGCATCGCCGCGCTGCGGAGCCGAGCGGGGAATCGATCCGGTCACGTCGGGCATGGCGCCAAGCGCCGTCGCCCGGGACTCCAGCGCCGTCTGGCGCTTCATGATCTGGTCGAGCTTCTGGTCGAACTGTTCCTGGTCGAGCAATTGCCGGCTGGTGGTGCGGTCGACCTTGGCGCGCAGCTCGGCGATGCGGTCCTCGTAGGCGTATTGCATGTCGGCCTGGCGGGCGATCAGGCGGGTCAGGACATCGTCTCGGAACGCGAAATAGGTGGCGGTGGCGGCCGACCATAGCCCGAGCAGCACGACCGTGCCCACAACGATCCAGAACACGACGGGTCCGAAGCGAACCTGCTTGCCGGCGTGAACGATGGTGTAGGCGTCATCCGTCGCGGGAAGGGAAGACGCTGCCGCCACGGCCGCTGCGGGACGGCGCTGGAAAGGCCGTCCGTGGTCATGAGGATGATGTAGGGGGTACTGCGAATATTGGGCAGAACTTTTCGACATCGGCACTCCCGCGCCGGTCGGAAACGTTCCTTGCGGCCTTAATTGCCGATGCAATCTGGGCCGGTCATGGTTAATTTTCAGGAAACGGGAACGCTCGAATTTAACGTCCTGGTTAAAGACTTCTTGCGGCTGCGAGCACTTCGTCGGCGTGGCCATCGACCCGCACGTTGCGCCAGACCTTCGCCACCTTGCCATCGGCCCCGATCAGCACCGTGGTTCGAAGAATCCCGAGGAAGCTCTTGCCGTACATGGATTTTTCGCCCCAGGCGCCGTACGCCTCGAGCATCTCGTGCTTCTCATCCGAGATGAGGGGAACGCCGAGCTTGTGCTTGTCGCGGAACTTCTCCTGGGCCTTCAACGGATCGGCGGAGATGCCGAGCACAGCGGTGCCGGCCGCGCTGAAGGCGTTCGCCAGTCGCGTGAAGTCGATCGCCTCCCGCGTGCAGCCCGGCGTGTCGGCGCGGGGGTAGAAGAACAGGACGAGTTTGCGGCCGGCATAGTCCGACAATGTGGCCAGACCCCCGCCGTCGCGCGGCAACCCGAACGCGGGTGCCTTCTGGCCCTCCGTCAGCGCCGCGCTCGCGGCTTGCTTGGGGGCGGCAACCGATTCGGAGGATTTTAACCGTTTCGACGCCGGCTTGTGCGATGCTGGCTTCGTTACGGTCTTGCCTGATTTGCCTGTTGTCGCCCGTTGAGCTTTCGCGGGTTTTGCCCGCGCCAATGCCTTCGTTTTAGAGACCTTCTTTCCAGCGGTCGCGCTGCCGGAGGGCGTTTTGGACGATTTCTTTTGGGATTTCTTGGACATACGCCTTCCTTTCGTCGCTTTCGGCGGGTCAACAAAAGCGGTATTGCAGCTCTCGTCCGGTGTGCCGGAATCGTGCCCTCGGCTGGGCAAGTCTGACGACCCCGGAGTATGGTTACAAGGAATTCCACGCACCACCCCACTGCTCGTTGAACGCGCTCCCGGGGCGAAATGACGAACAGCAGGAATATTCGAGGTATGGCGGCACTGCCGGGGCGGGGAGATTCGATCCCTGTCGACGGCTGCGGTCCGGGCGGCGCTCAATCCTATGATGGGCGCCTGTATCGAGAGGCAATGGCAAGGAATACGTCGCCCCAGGACTACAATCGGGATTTCGATCGGCGCGGCGGCCGCGAGGCACCGCAGGAATGGGACGACGCCGATTGGGATCCGGATCAGGAAGCAGCGGCGGGCCATCGCGCGCGCCGGCTGCTGTCTCGTTCCAATTCAGGTTTCCACCGTTTCGGTGACGGCTTCGGAGCACTCCGGCGCTGGCTCGCGGCGGATCGCTGGCTGAAGCGGCTTGCGGTCGTCGTCGGTGCCCTCGTGCTCATGTTCGTCGGCTGTTTCGGCGCGCTGTGGTGGCGTCTCGGTGCCGGTCCGATCAATCTCGACATCGCAACGCCCTGGCTCGCCGCCGCGATCGAGGACAATATCGGCCACGGCAACACGGTGGAGGTCGGCGGCACCCAGATCGAGCGTGCGGGGCGCGTCCGTATCGCCGTGCGCATCCGTGACATCATCGTCCGCGATCGCGACCACGCCATCGTCGCCAGTGCGCCCAAGGCGGAAGTGCGGCTGTCGGGGGCGGCGCTGCTGATCGGGCACCTGCGCGCTGAAAGCCTCAATCTCGTCGATGCTGAGCTCGCGATCCGGATTGCGCCGGACGGGACCGTCACCGTGTCGGCCGGCGACACCGCAAAGCCGCTCGCAACCGGCGTCGCATCCAAGAAGGATGCGGGCTTGCCGCCGACGTTCCCGCGCAACGGGGTTCCGCCGCCGCCCTTCGCGACCACGCCTCCGAGCGCCGAAACCGCCGCGCCTGCGCCGCAGCCCACCGCGCAGAGCGGAATTCTTCAAGGCCTCGACTGGCTCGACAGCCTGAGTATGACCGGGCTCGACGGTCAGAACCTCAACGAGATCGGTCTGAAGAATGGCAATCTGATCGTCGACGACCAGCAGCGCGGCGGCAAATGGACGTTCGAGAACATCAGCCTCAGCCTGCGCCGGCCCACCCATGGCGGTGTCGCCCTCAGCCTCGGCGAGGAGGGCGCGCGCCCATGGTCGCTGCGTGCCACGATCGGACCGGCCGAGAACGGCGTGCGCTCGGTCGACATCCGCGCCGACAAGGTCTCGACCTCCAACATTCTCCTGGCCCTTCGGGTCAAGGACCTCACCTACAACGCCGATCTTCCGTTGACCGGCGAACTCAAAGGCGAGCTCGGCCGTGATGGCGTGCCGACGTTTTTCCGCGGCAAGATCATGATCGGCGCGGGCAACATCATCGACACCGATACGCCGGACTATCCGATGGCGATCGACTCGGCCGAGATCAATGTCGAGTGGGACGCGGGGCGGCGAGTGCTGGTCGCGCCGTTCAAGATCCTTTCCGGCGCCAATCGCCTCACACTGCTGGCCCATCTCGAGCCGCCGAACGGCACCAGCAACGACTGGCAGCTCGGCTTCAGCGGTGGTTCGATCCTTCTCGGCGGCATCGACAACGAGCCGCCGCTCGTCTTCAACCGGATCGCGATCGGGTTTCGCTTCGACACCGACCACAAGCGGATGCTGCTGACGCAGGCCGATGTCTCCAACGGCGAGATCGGCGTCGCCGGTACCGGCGCCATCGACTATTCCGGCGAGCCACGCCTGACGCTGGGCTTCGCGGGAACGCCGATGTCGGCCTCCGCGCTGAAGCGGATGTGGCCGACGCTGATCGTTCCGGAGCTGCGTCAATGGGTGCTCGAGCGTATCGAGCGCGGCACGCTCCAGCGCATCGAGGTCGGCGTCAACTCGCCGGTGCGCAACCTTCCGCGCAAGGGCCCGCCGATCCCCGATGACGGCCTCTCGGTCAACATCGTGGCGAGCGGGGTCGCCGTTCGTCCCGTGGACGGCATGCCGGTGGTGCACGATGCCGACCTGAAGGCGCATGTGACCGGGCGTACCGCGACCGTGACGATCGGACAGGGCATTGCCGACACGCCCGCCGGTCGCAAGATCACGATCTCCGATTTCACCTTCGAGGTGCCGGACATGGCGCCGAAGCCGTCGCCGTCGCGAACCAGGTTTCGCGTCGACGGGCCCGTGCCCGCCGCGGCCGAGATGCTGTCCAACGATCGGTTGAGCGATCTGTCGTCGACCGTCGTCGATCCCAACACAAGCAAGGGGACGTTCACGGCGAACATCCAGCTCGGCATGCCGGTCAAGGGAGAGCTGACCAAGTCCGACACCACCTACAACGTCACCGCTGATCTCAATGGTTTTGCCGCGGACAAGCTGGTGATGAACCAGAAGCTCGAGGCCAATAATCTCAAGATCGTCGCAAGCAATCAAGGCTACCAGGTCAAGGGCGACGTGAAGATCAACGGGCAGCCGGCCTCGCTCGACTATCGCAAGCCGGCTGAAGGCGACGCGGATGTCAAACTGCAGGCGACGCTCGACGACGCGAGCCGCGCTCGGCTCGGCTTCGACCTCAGCCCCGCCGTCAGCGGCTCGCTGCCGATCAAGCTCTCCGGCAAGATCGCCAGCGGTCCCGATCAGACCACCAAGCTCGGCGTGGAGGCCGATCTGACGTCGGTCAGGCTCGACAACATCCTGCCCGGCTGGGTCAAGCTGCCGGGCAAGTCGGGCAAGGCCAGCTTCAAGGTGGTGCCGACACCGCAGTCGACGCGGCTGGAGGACATCGTCATCGAAGGCGGCGGCGCCTCGATCAAGGGTTCGGTCGAAGTCGATCCGAACGGCGACCTCATGAACGCGAACTTCCCGACCTATGCGCCGTCCGACGGCGACAAGGCGTCGCTGAAGGTGGAGCGCGGACAGGACGGCGTGGTCAGAGGCACCATGCGCGGCGACGTGTTCGACGGCCGGGCTTTCCTGAAATCGGCGATCTCCGGCAATGCCAAGGATGATGCCAAGAGCAAAATGAAGAATGTCGACTTCGACATCGACGTGAAGCTCGGCGCGGTCGCCGGATTCAACGGCGAGGCGATGCGCAGTGTCGATGCCAAGATGTCGCGTCGCAGCGGTGCGGTCAAAGCCTTCACGCTGAGCGGCAAGATCGGCCGCGACACGCCGGTGGCGGCGGACCTGCGCGGCGGCCGCGCGCAAGGCGGCCGCGAGGTGATCTACCTCCAGACCAACGACGCCGGCGCATTTCTGCGCTTCACCGACACCTACACCAAGGCCGTCGGCGGCCAGATGGTGGTGGCGATGGAGCCGCCGACCTCGGAGCCTTCGACGGCCAGGGAGGGCCTGATCAACGTTCGCGACTTCACGGTCAAGGGCGAGGCGCAGCTCGAACGCGTCGCCGCGGGCGCTCCCAACGGCCCCCAGAGCGGCGTCACCTTCAACGCGTTGCGCGCGGAGTTCACCCGGCAGAACGGCGCGCTCACGATCCGCGACGGCGTGGTCAAGGGGCCGATGATCGGCGCCACGATCGAGGGCTCGATCGACTATCCCGGCAATCAGGTGTGCATGAGCGGCACCTTCGTGCCGATGTATGGCGTGAACAACATTTTCGGCCAGATCCCGTTGTTCGGCATCTTCCTCGGCGGCGGCAACAACGAGGGATTGATCGGTGTCACCTACGAGGTCGTTGGCACGCCGGCCGCGCCGGTGATGCGCGTCAATCCGATCTCGGCGATGGCGCCGGGCCTGTT
The DNA here is from genome assembly GCF_047605465.1 of Bradyrhizobium sp. Taxonomy (GTDB): domain Bacteria; phylum Pseudomonadota; class Alphaproteobacteria; order Rhizobiales; family Xanthobacteraceae; genus Bradyrhizobium. The sequence goes on from NZ_JASGFS010000005.1 coordinate 24,836, forward strand.
CCGCAAGATCTTCGAGTTCAATACCGGCAAGCAGAACTCGCCGATCGACGAGCTGCCGTCGCAGCAGCCGGGCGACAACAGCCCCAGCGGATCACCGCGTCAGCTGTCGAGCGGTTGCACGCTCGCGCGGCGATAGTCGCGCCCCCGAAGCGGTGATCCGCGGTTTCGTGCATCCGGTCTAAAACGAAAATGGCCGGGACGAGCCCGGCCATGACGATCGTCAGAAACTCTCGCGCCAAAGGTCTCGGCGCGGTGGCGCCGGCTTAGGCCGCGCGCACACCCGCCAGGAAGGTGCCGACCTCGCCGGAAAGCTGCTCGGCCTGCTTGGACAGGTTTGACGCGGCCGCAAGCACCATGCTGGCTGCGTTGCCGGTCTCGTTCGCCGCGGTGCTGACGCCGCCGATATTGGTGGTGACCTCCTGGGTCGCTTCCGCCGTCTGCGAAACGCTGCGAGCGATCTCGGCGGTGGCGGCGCCTTGCTCCTCGATCGCAGCACCGATCGATGTCGCGATCCGGCTGACTTCCTCGATGGTGGCGGTGATGCCGCCGATCGCGTCCACCGCTTCCTTGGTCGCGCCCTGGATCTGGGCGATCTTGTCGCCGATCTCGCGGGTGGCTTCAGCGGTCTGACCGGCAAGGGATTTTACTTCGGATGCGACGACGGCAAAGCCACGGCCCGCCTCGCCGGCGCGCGCTGCCTCGATCGTTGCATTCAGGGCCAGCAGATTGGTCTGGGCGGCGATGCTGGAGATGAGCTCGGCGACGTGCTCGATCTGCTGTGCGCCGTCGGACAGCGCGCGGACGATGGTGTCGGTGCGATGGGCGCTCTCGACCGCACGGCCGGTGACTTCGGCTGATTGCGCGACCTGACGGCTGATCTCGGTGATCGAGGAGGAGAGCTCCTCGGCAGCGGCAGCGACGGTCTGAACCCGCTGGCTGGCTTCGGTCGCGGCCGAACCGACCACGGCGGCGCGGCGGTTGGTGCCCTCGGCGGTCGACGACATCGACTTGGCAGTGGTCTCCAGCTCGCCCGAGCCCGAGGCCATCAGGCCGACGAGCTGACCGACGGAGGCGTCGAAATGGTCGGCGAGTGCGATCAGCGCGTCGCGCTTCTCCTGTTCGCTGCGGGTCTTCGCCGCGCCCTGTTCGGCCTCAAGCGTGCGGGCCGTCACAGCGGTCTGCCGGAGCACTTCGAGCGTCTCGGCCATGCGGCCGATCTCGTCGCCGCGGTTGGTCTCCTCAACCGGCTTGTCGATGGCGCCATCGGCGATGGCCTGCATCCGGTTCTTCTGGCGGTCGAGTGCACCGAGCACGTCGCGGGCGATCAGCCAGGACAGTGCGGCCATCAGCAGCATCAGGCCGACCCCGATTGCGGCGAGTTCGAAGGTGAGCGCCCGGACGTCGGCGTCGATGTCGTCGACATAGAGGCCGTAGCTCATCGTCGCGTTCCACGGGGCGAACTTGCGCGCGAAGACGGTCTTGCGGACGGCTTCGGTCTGGCCGGGGCGGGGATAGAGATAGGAGGCCACGCCGCCGCCATTCTGATCGCCGGCCTTGATGATCGCATCGGCGATGACGACACCATTGGAATCGACCGCGCCGGTGATCTTGCCTTCGAGCTGCTGGTTGGCGCCGTTGACGAGCAGAGAGGTATCGGCGTTGTAGACGACCGGATAGCCCTGGCCGTTGTTGAAGCTCATGCGCCGGCCGCGCAGATGGAATTGGGTCTTGGCGTCGGCCTGCGTCAGCTTACCGGCGGCGACGTCGTCCTGAAGCGATTGGGCGAGGCTGTAGAGCATGTCGACCGCGGTCCGCATCTGCTGGACGCGATCTTCCATCATGCGGCTCTTGCTGAGGAAGGACGATACGGCGATGATGGCCGCGACCGTGAGAGCCGCAAGGCAGACCATGCTGGCGAGTTTGGTGCGGATTTTCAGATGGCTCAGCATGTTCATCGCAGCCCCCTACGACATGTGGATCATTGCCCGGCCTCGGTAACATGAAGTTCTTACCAATCATGAATGTGGGCGAGCGCCCCCAGGCCGTGCGGCCCGCGCTCCGCAGCTTCATGCACAATCGTGCAGCCGGAGTGTCATGCGCCGGCTTTCGGCGGTCAGCAGTCCCGGGAAAAATGCTTGCGGGCTTTGGCGGTCACCGAGGCTGGACGGATCGGCAATGAAGCGATTCGTTCACCGCATCATCATGTCCGTGCTGCTCGTCGCAGCCCTCGTTCTCATCTGGAACGTGCTCGGCTCGCGTTGAAAAGGCACCGGCGGAAGCCGGTGCCTTTTTTGCTTGCGATCGAAATCTTGCGATCGAGCCTTGCGCGTCAGCGCCTCGCGTAGGCGTCGCCGGGCGCGCCGCTTTCCTTGCCCAGCAGCGCATCGACGCTGACCGAGCCGCCGCCGGCCGCCGAGATGTAGAGGCAGGCGAAGCAGAACAGGATCGCGGCCGTGCCGCCATTGAGCAGCGGCAGGAACACTGGCGTGCCGGTCTTGAGCATGTGGCCCATGAAGTAGGCGAACGCCATTTCACCGGACAGGATGAAGGCGGACAGCCGCGTGAACAGGCCCAGCATCAGCGTCGCGCCGAGCACCAATTCGAGCGTGCCGGCCACATAGATGATCGGCGGGATATCGGCGAAGTAGGGAAGCACCGGAAACTTGAACAGCTTGGCTATGCCGTACTGGAACAGCAGGAGACCGGTGATGAAACGAAACAGGCTCAAGAGAACCGGCTGAAAACGAGTGAGATAGGGAAAGTTCATTGGTTTGCGCCCTCCATCCAATGTCGCGACTTGGACCGTATTCGGTTCCACCCCGCAAGCTGCCCAGGATCAATTCATGCTGACATTTTCGTCATGTAGGACAAAACACCGCAGCTCGTCCCAGCGTCCGCACGTGTGGCAAAAATTTCAAACGAAGTATCGAGACTCGCCGTCCGTAATTTCCCGGTGACGCCGAGGAGTGCAGGTTACTTCGGCAACACCTACTCGCGCAAGGCGGGCACGATGAGGAAGGGGATCATCCCGAGGATCACGCTCGCAAGCGCAAAAAGGAGCAGCAGATTATAGCCATGTGTGAGGTCGTGGATGAGGCCTCCGCTCCATGATCCGAACGCCGAGCCGAGGCCGCTGCCGATCGAGATGGTGCCGAAGATCGTGCCGACGCGCTCGCCGCGGAAGATCTTCATCGCGGTTGCGGTGATCAGCGGGCCGCGCGAGCCCATCATGCTGCCGAAGCAGACGACGAAGCCCGTGAGCAGGATGATGTTCGGATAATACTGAAGCAGCCAGAGCAGGAAGATGCCGAGGATCGAGATCGCGTAGCTCAGCAGCACGGACGGCCTGCGCCCGATCAGGCCGTCGAGCGCGGAGACGCCGAGCATGCCGAACACAAGGACGACGCCGGAAAAGCCCCAGGCGGTCGCGGCCTGCAGCGGCGGAAAGCCTGCGTCGATCAGATAGGCCACGATCTGCGCCGCGATGCAGTACATGCCGACGGCGGTGAAGAAGAAGGTCGAGAACAGCGCCCAGAAGGCGTGGTGGCGCATCGCGCTCAGGAGCGTCCAGCCGTTGTCGACGAAAGCCGGATCGGTCCGCTTCACGACGTGAGGCGAGCCCGAGCCGAACAGGCGCCATGGCAAGAGCGTCAGGGGCACCAGCAGGCCGAGCGCGATGAATCCGAACAGCTGGTAGGTCTCGCGCCAGCCGAGATGGTCGATCAGGAGCTGCGATGCCGGCAGCAATGCCAGCACACCGCCACCCATCGCCGAATACACCACCGCCATCGCGGTCGGCAGGCGCGGCCCGAACCAGCGGCCGAGCAGGATCGAGTTCGGGACGTTGCCGATGAAGGCGACGCCGATGCCGACGCACAGTCCGATCGACAACTGGAATTGCCACAGATGCTGCGCGTGGCCCGCGATCAGGAATGCAGAGCCGAGCAGCAGCAGCCCGAGCGAGTAGACGATGCGCGGGCCGGAATGGTCGAACAGGCGTCCGACCAGAGGTGCGGTCAGCCCGCTCACGAGCCAGGTCAGCGAATAGATTGAGACGACCTGGGCGCGGTCCCAACCGAAGTTCTCGGAAATCGGCTTGAGGAAGACCGTGAAGCTCTCACTCAGACCGCGGCCGAGCACCGCGAGCATGAAGCACAGCGCCAGCACGACGAGTGCCGTCCGCACCGCGTCGCGCTGCGTGGCCGCAATTTGTTCCTTGGGCGTGCTTTGATCCATCGCCGGTCAGGGAGCGCGCTTCGGCGCGTCCTGACAAGCATCAAAAGCTCATACGCCTATGCAGGCTTGATGAGGACGTGCTTCTTCTTGCCGAAGGAGAGCTTGACCACGCCCTCCGGCGTCAACTGGGCCGCCGTCAGCATCATCTTCTCGTCGGTGACGGATTCGTCGTTCACGCGCAGGCCGCCGCCCTTGATCTGGCGCCGGGCTTCGCCGTTGGAGGCGACGAGACCCGCCTTGACGAAGGCGTTGAGCACGCCGAGGCCGGCCTCGAGTTCACCGCGCGGAACTTCCACGGTGGGCAGGCTCTCCGCCAGCGCGCCTTCCTCGAATGTGCGCCGCGCGGTCTCGGCTGCCTCGTTGGCAGCGTCGCGGCCGTGCAGTAGCGCGGTCGCCTCGGTGGCGAGCACCTTCTTGGCCTCGTTGATCTCGGAGCCTCCGAGCGCCTCGAGCTTCCTGATCTCGCTCATCGGCATCGTCGTGAACAGCTTCAGGAATTTGCCGACGTCGGCGTCCTCGGTGTTGCGCCAATACTGCCAGAAGTCATAGGGCGAGAACCGGTCGGCGTTGAGCCACACCGCGCCTTGCGCCGTCTTGCCCATCTTGGCGCCGGAGGCCGTGGTCAGGAGCGGCGTCGTCAGCGCGAACAATTGGTGCGCGCCCATGCGGCGGCCGAGGTCGACGCCCATGATGATGTTGCCCCACTGGTCCGAGCCGCCCATCTGCAGCCGGCAGCCGGTGCGCTTTGCGAGCTCGACGAAGTCGTAGGCCTGGCAGACCATGTAGTTGAACTCGATGAAGCTCATCTCCTGCTCGCGCTCGAGGCGCAGGCGCACGGAGTCCATCGTCAGCATGCGGTTGACCGAGAAATGCCTGCCGACGTCGCGCAGCATCTCGATCCAGTTGAGCTTGGTGAGCCAGGCGGCATTGTCGAGCATGATGGCGTCGCTGTTGCCGTCGCCGTAGCGCAGCACCTTGGCGAATACGCCGCGGATCGAGGCCTTGTTGGCCTCGATTTCGTCGACGGTGCGCATGGCGCGCGTCTCGTCCTTGCCGGAGGGATCGCCGACCATGGTGGTGCCGCCGCCCATCAGCGTGATCGGTTTGTTTCCGGATTGCTGCAGCCAGTGCAGCATCATCATGGTGAGGTAGTTGCCGATGTGCAGCGAGGGAGCGGTACAGTCGTAGCCGACATAGGCGGTCGCCTCGCCCTTGGCGGCGAGCGCGTCCAACCCCTCGAAATCGGAGCACTGGTGGATGAAACCGCGTTCCTGCAGGGTGTTGAGGAAATCCGATTTAAATGCAGTCATCTGTCGGCGGGCCTGATCATTCTTATTTTACGGTAATTGCGACAAGTTGCGGAACCCGCCCCAACCGGACTGCCCCAGCACAGCGCGCTGTGGCATTATAAGATGTACTTGATTGATACAAGTCAGGCGTCCGGGCAGGGGGCGTCGAGGCTGACCGAAGATGATGTTGACGGCACTCGGTTTGATGAGCGGTACCTCGCTTGACGGGGTGGATGTTGCGCTGATCGAAACCGACGGAAAGCAGGTGCGAGCGTTCGGACCATCCGGCTACCGGGCCTATAGCCCGGCAGAGCGGGACCTGTTGCGCCGGGCGCTGAGCGAGGCCGTCCACCTCCCGAAACGCGATGCCCGGCCCGGGATCCTGGCCGAGGCCGAGCGCGTGGTGACGCTGGCCCATGCCGAGGCGGTGGCTGCCTTCGTCGCCCAGCACCGGATGAAGGCCGAGGACATCGATATCGTGGGCTTCCACGGCCAGACCGTGCTGCACCGCCCCGAGAGACGGCTGACGGTGCAGATCGGCGATGCGCCGGCGCTGGCCAGGGCCATCCATATTCCCGTGATGCATGATTTCCGCGCCGCCGACGTCGAGGCCGGCGGGCAGGGAGCGCCTTTCGTTCCCGTCTACCACCGGGCGCTCGCCAATTCGCTGGAGCGCGAGGGGCCGATCGTCGTGGTCAATATCGGCGGCGTCTCCAACATCACCTATATCGACGGTACCGATACGCTGATCGCCTGCGACACCGGGCCCGGGAATGCGCTGCTCGACGATTTCATGTACCGCAGAATGAACCAGGCGTTCGACGCGGAAGGCAAGTTCGCGGCGCTCGGCAAGGCCGACGAAGCCTGGATCGCCCGGGCGCTGGAGCTGCCCTTCTTCGCAGCCCCGCCGCCGAAATCGCTGGACCGCAACGATTTCGCGGCGCTGAAGCTTGGCGAGATGGCTCCGGCCGACGGTGCTGCGACGTTGACCGCTTTTACCGCCGCCGCCATTTCCCGCGTCATCTCTCTCCTGCCGCGGCGCCCGCGCAGCTGGATCGTCTGCGGCGGCGGCGCCCGCAACCTGACCATGATGCGGATGCTGCGCGAGCGTGTGGGATCGGCGACCGTCGAGGCCGCCGAGACGGTCGGCTGGGCTTCCGATGCCATCGAGGCACAGGCCTTCGGCTTCCTGGCCGCGCGGGGGTTGAAGGGCCTCCCGCTGTCTTATCCCGCGACCACGGGGGTGCCGATGCCGATGACCGGCGGCGTGGTCGCGCGGCCCTGAGGTCATCGCGGCTCAATGCAATTGCATCTATCTTGACGGGTGCTTGCCGGCGCATCTATGTTGGATGCAGTTGCATCCAATTGCCGGAATCGCCGACATGACCGCCTCGCTCAAGCTGATCAGCCACACCCTTTGTCCCTACGTGCAGCGCGCCGTGATCGCGCTCAAGGAGAAGGGAGTACCGTTCGAGCGGATCGACATCGATCTCGCGAACAAGCCGGACTGGTTCCTCAAGCTGTCTCCGCTGGGGAAGGTGCCGGTGCTGGTGGTCGCGACCGACAAGGGCGACGTCGCGCTGTTCGAGAGCAACGTGATCTGCGAATACATCGAGGAGACGCAGCCGGGTGCCAAGCTGCATCCGGCGGACGCGCTCGAGCGCGCCGAGCACCGTGCCTGGATGGAGTTCGGCTCGGCGGTCCTCGGCGACCTCTGGGGGCTGGAGACGACGACGGATCCGGCGACGTTCGAGAGCAAGCGGCAGGCGCTCTCAGCGAAGTTCGCGCGTGTCGAGGCCGCGCTTGGCTCGGGTCCTTACTTCGCCGGCGACCAATTCAGCCTGGTCGATGCCGTGTTCGCACCGGTCTTCCGCTATTTCGATCTGTTCGATGAATTGACCGAGCTCGGCATTTTCCGTGACCTCGCGAAGGTCCGCGCGTGGCGGACGCAACTCGCAAATCGCCCGAGCGTCCGCACCGCGGTCGGCGCCGACTATCCGCAATTGCTGCGTGCCTTCCTGGTGCGCCACGACGCGCATCTGCTCAAGCTCGCGGCCTGAGCCCGCGCCGACGGCCCGCTTCGCGGCAGACGCGGACTGCGTCTGCGGAAGACCGTTCTGAAACGTGACGCTCAGCGCACGTTGGCGAGACGCATGTCCAGATAGGCCGTGATGGTCTCCATCAGCGGCTCGAGCTTGGCGTCGAAGAAGTGGTTGGCGCCGGGGATGACCTGCTGGTCGATCACGATGCCCTTCTGCGTCTTCAGCTTCTCGACCAGCGTGTTGACGTCCTTGGGCGGCACCACCGCGTCCTTCTCGCCGTGCACGATCAGGCCGGAGGACGGGCAGGGCGCAAGGAAGGAGAAGTCGTAGAGATTGGCGGGCGGTGCGATCGAGATGAAGCCCTCGACCTCCGGGCGGCGCATCAGGAGCTGCATGCCGATCCAGGCGCCGAAGGAAAAGCCGGCGACCCAGCAGGCACGCGCCTCGGGGTTGATGGTCTGCGCCCAATCGAGCGCGGCTGCGGCATCGGACAATTCACCGGTGCCGTGATCGAACGAGCCCTGGCTGCGGCCGACGCCGCGGAAGTTGAAGCGGAGCACGGAAAATCCGCGATGCGCGAAGGCGTAGTAGCACTGGTACACGATCTGATGGTTCATCGTGCCGTGGAATTGCGGATGCGGATGCAGGATCATCGCGATCGGCGCATTCTTCTGCTTGGCCGGGTGATAGCGGCCTTCGAGACGGCCAGCGGGGCCGGCGAAAATAACTTCAGGCATGATGATCTCTTGATTGATCCTTCGACGACGGCTCTCGGCAATCAATCGACTGTGCGGACTTCGCCGGCAGCCGTGCCGACCAAGCCGCGAATGGAAGGGTGGAGCGGCGCCCTCGGATGATGCGCGAGCGGCGCACGGTGAACTGACGCGCGCGTTCTAACATGAGCCGAGGGTCAAAAAGCAAGCATCTTGAACATCCGGCAATGAACTCAAGGCGTTAGCGCGCGATCGAGAGTGCGGCCGAGGTCATGGAGCGGATCGGGAGAGCCGGCGCTTGCCAAGGCAAGCGCTTGGAATCATGACCATTTCGTCTGAGCTCGACTGATTCACGGCCGGGGCATGGACTGGCCGAGCGCGGCAACCGCCGTGCGGTAGCGGCGGCTTCCTCCGAGCGTCCGTCCGGTGTCGAATGTCAGTTCGAAATCGCCTGACGGGTTGAGATCGACGCCGGTCACGCGATCCAGATTGGCAAGCCTGGTGCGGTGAACGCGAACGATATTGAAGCGCGCGAGATCGGCTTCGGCCGCCGCCAGCGTCCCCCGGATCAGGTGCTGGGCTCCGTCGGCAAGGCTGTACTCGATGTAATTCCCGGCGGAGGTGACCCACAGGATGTCGCGTGCGGTAACGCGAATGCGGCTGGTGCCGTCGCGCAGCCACAGCGGATCCGGAGACGGGGGCTGCAGCGGGGCGGCCGCGCCGGGAGAGGAGGCCATTGCCGCCGTCTTCAGCTCGCGCCGGCTCTGCAGCAGCCAGATCGTGCTGCCGATCAGAAGAACGGCCACGCTGTCCTTGCGAAACTCGTAGAGCACGGTCGCGAGCGAGAAGTGGAAGTCGTAGGCGTCCCCGGCGAGCCAGAGCACGATCTTTCGGATCCACACCATGCCGGTGATGTGGAGGGCCGAGAAGCCGAGCAGGGCGGCCGCGCCGATGCCGACGCGCGGGGCGAGGCCGGAAGCCCGGCGCATGTGCCGGACGGCGGCGACCAGGACCGGCAGCAGCAACAGAATGACCGTGATGCTCGACATTTCCCAGAACAGCCGCAGGCCGAACTCGGAACGATCGCCGCGCCAGGCCGCATCCTGGGCGCCCGAAAGCGCGTTCACGGTTCCGATCGCGAGCGCGACAACTGCGATCGCGCTGTAAGTCACTTTCCAGTCGCTGCCGCTGCTCCCGGAAACTCCGCCGCTGGTCCCGGCGCGCCGCGCCTCGTCCCCTCGCTCCCGGTCCTGATCCCAACCCGGCTCGACAGGCCCCGTATGCGAGGCATTTTCGGTGTCAGCCATGGCCAAAGAACCGTGCCTGGCGTCGCGTCGAGGAGCAGAAAATCATGTCCACACCACAGCAATTCCCGGCTTCGGAACGGCGCGTCGATCTCGATTGGGTGAGGATTGGCGCTTTCGGGCTTCTGATCTTCTACCACGTCGGCATGCTGTACGTGTCCTGGGATTTTCACATCAAGAGCGCGCACCGTCTGACCTGGCTCGAGCCCGTGATGCTGCTGCTCAATCCCTGGCGGCTGTCACTGTTGTTCCTCGTTTCCGGCTTTGCCAGCCGCTTCATGCTGCGGAAGTACCATCTCGGTGCTTTCATCCGCTCGCGATCGGCACGGCTTCTGATCCCACTGGTCTTCGGAATGCTCGTGATCGTACCGCCGCAGTCCTATCTGCAGATCGTCGAGGCGCTCGGCTATCCGGCGGGCTTTGCCGATTTCTACACCCGGCACTATCTGGCGTTCGGTTCGCAGTTCTGTCCTAATCCCTGCATCGTGCTGCCGACCTGGAACCATCTCTGGTTCGTGGTCTATTTGTGGGTCTACACCGTCGCGCTGGTCGGCCTGCTCTGGCCCTGGCCGGCGCTCGCCGATCGGCTGGGAACGCGGCTTGCCGCGCTGCTCGCCGGTCCCTGGGTTCTGATCGTGCCTTGCCTGCTGTTCGTGGTCTGGCGGCGGTTCCTGTTCCCGGCCTTCCCGTCGACGCACGCGCTGTTCGGCGACTGGTACAACCACGCGGACTACGCGACGGCGTTCCTGATCGGCTTTCTGCTGGCGCAGCAGGACAGCGTCTGGCGCGGCATCGAGCGTCAGCGCTGGATCGCGCTGGTCGCCGCCGCAACTCTGTTCGCCCTGTTCATCGGAGTTCGCGCCGGCCTGCTCGCGCCGTCGCTTGTGCCGAGATGGTTCGCGAGCGCGGCCTATGGCTGCTATCAATGGCTCGCCATGGCCGCCGTGCTCGGCTTCGCGCGGCGGCACTTTACGGCGGACGGGCCTGTGCGGCGCTATCTGACCGATGCGATCTTTCCCTATTACATCGTGCATCAGACCGCGATCATCATGATCGCGCATGCGCTGCGGGGAAGCGGCCTGTCGGCCGGAGGCGAGGCCGCAATTGTGATTGGCGGCACGGTGCTCACCTGCATTGCCACCTATGAGGCGGTGCGGCGGATCGCCTGGCTGCGGCCGCTGTTTGGATTGCGATTGGAGGTGCGCCGGCCCGCAGGCTTGGCGCAGCAACCGGCCTGACACCATCGGCCGGGTGGCGATTGGCGCGCGGGCAAAAGGTGCTAAGAGGGCGGCATGCCCGACCGCGTCTATCTCGACTGGAATGCGACCACGCCGCTGCGCCCCGAGGCGCGGTCGGCGATGCTCGCGGCCTACGACCTGATCGGCAATCCGTCCTCGGTCCATGCCGAGGGGCGGGACGCTCGGCGGCTGGTCGAGGAGGCGCGCGCGGTGCTTGCCGCGGCGGTCGGCGCGCAGCCCCGTAATGTCGTCTTCACCTCGGCGGGAACCGAGGCCAATGTGCTGGCACTGTCGCCCGGCCTGCGAAGTTCATCCGGCGGGCCGGTCGAGCGGCTTCTGGTCTCGGCGGTCGAGCACGCCTCGGTGCTGGCCGGCGGCCGTTTCGCTGCGGATGCGATTCGACAGATCCGGGTGACCCACTCCGGCCAGGTCGATCTCGGCCATCTCGGGGCGCTGCTCGATGGCGGGCCGCCGGCGCTGGTCTCGATCATGGCCGCCAACAACGAGACGGGCGCACTTCAGCCGATTGCCGAGGCAGCCCGCATCGTTCACCAGGCCGGCGGTCTCATGCATGTCGACGCGATCCAGGCGCTCGGGAAAATCCCGTTCGATATCAAGGCGGTGGGAGCCGACCTTGCGACTCTTTCTGCACACAAGATCGGTGGGCCCAAGGGCGTCGGTGCACTGGTGGTCGCCGAAGGACTTTCGGGATTGGAACCCGTGCTCAGAGGCGGCGGTCAGGAGCTCAACCGACGGGCGGGAACCGAGAATGTTGCGGGGATAGCCGGCTTCGGCGCGGCGGTGAAAACAGCCCTTCATGCTCTGCCGGAGAATGCGGACCGGATCGCAACCCTCAGGAATCATTTGGAAAACGGCCTTCGGTCGATCGCTGGAGCGACGGTGTTCTCAGGGGATGTCGAGCGGTTGCCGAATACCACCTTGTTTACGGCGCCGGGCCTGAAGGCCGAGACCGCGGTCATCGGGTTTGACCTCGAAGGTATCGCGGTATCGTCCGGTTCGGCCTGTTCCTCGGGAAAGGTCCAGCCCTCGCAGGTCCTAACCGCCATGGGGTTCGATCCTGGGGTCGCCCAGGGAGCAGTGCGCCTCAGTCTGGGCTGGTCCACTGAACCCGGGGACATCAATAAGGCGTTAGAGGCTTGGCGAAAGCTCGGTAATACCCTACTTAAGAGCTAAGCGACGAAACACGGCTTGAACGGTTCTAAGCGCGTGCTTTCCGCCAAAAAACATCGTAATACACACCGTAATACTCGTCCGAGTTTGATCCACCGCGGTCCTTGAAACCGCGAGCGGAGGATGGAATGCCAGCCGTACAAGAGACGGTCGAGCGCGTGAAGCGCATCGACGTCGACCAGTATCGTTATGGGTTTGAGACCCTGATCGACTCCGAAAAGGCCCCGAAGGGTCTGTCGGAAGACATCGTAAAGTTCATCTCGCAGAAGAAGAACGAGCCCGCCTGGATGCTCCAGTGGCGGCTGGAAGCCTATCGGCGCTGGCTGACCATGACCGAGCCGACCTGGGCCCGGGTCGACTATCCCAAGATCGACTTCCAGGACCTCTATTATTACGCGGCGCCGAAGCCGAAGAAGACGGTCACCTCGCTGGATGAGATCGATCCGGAGATTCTGAAGACCTACGAGAAGCTCGGCATTCCCTTGCGGGAAGTCGCCATGCTCGAAGGCGTCGAGCCCAAGCCCGGCGAGGAAGACCCGAACCGGCGCAAGATCGCTGTCGACGCGGTCTTCGATTCGGTTTCGGTCGCGACCACCTTCAAGGCGGAGTTGAAGAAGGCCGGCGTGATCTTCATGCCGATCTCGGAGGCGATCCGCGAACATCCCGAACTGGTTCAGAAATATCTCGGCTCGGTGGTTCCGACCTCGGATAATTTCTACGCGACGCTGAACTCGGCGGTGTTCTCCGACGGTTCGTTCGTCTACGTGCCGCCGGGTGTACGCTGCCCGATGGAGTTGTCGACCTACTTCCGCATCAACGAGCGCAACACGGGCCAGTTCGAGCGCACGCTGATCATTGCCGACAGGGGCTCCTACGTATCCTATCTTGAGGGCTGCACCGCGCCGCAGCGCGACGAGAACCAGCTTCACGCCGCCGTGGTCGAGCTCGTCGCGCTCGACGACGCCGAGATCAAATATTCGACGGTGCAGAACTGGTACCCCGGCAACTCGGAAGGCAAGGGCGGGATCTACAACTTCGTCACGAAGCGTGGTGACTGCCGCGGCAACAATTCCAAGATTTCCTGGACCCAGGTCGAGACCGGTTCGGCGATCACCTGGAAATATCCGAGCTGCATCCTGCGCGGCGACAATTCGAGCGGCGAGTTCTATTCGATCGCGATCTCGAACGGCTTCCAGCAGGTCGATAGCGGCACCAAGATGATCCATCTCGGCAAGAACACGTCGAGCCGGATCATCTCGAAGGGCATCGCGGCCGGCAAGTCGCAGAACACCTATCGCGGCCTCGTCACCGCGCATCGGAAAGCGACCGGCGCGCGCAACTTCACGGCCTGCGATTCTCTGCTGATCGGCGACAAATGCGGCGCACACACCGTGCCGTACATCGAAGCCAAGAACTCCTCGGCGACGTTCGAGCACGAGGCGACGACGTCGAAGATCTCCGAGGACGTGCTGTTCTACTGCATCCAGCGCGGCCTTTCGCAGGAGGAGGCGGTCGGCCTCGTCGTCAACGGCTTCGTCAAGGACGTGCTTCAGCAACTCCCGATGGAGTTCGCTGTGGAAGCGCAGAAGCTGATCTCGATCTCGCTCGAAGGATCGGTCGGATAATCCGGACCTCATCCCGGGAGGCCGCCAATGGCGGCCCTCTCGCAGGATGCACCTTGGAATGATTGTTGGCCTCAGCCCTTCGAGACGCGCTTTCGGTGCTCCTCAGGGCGAGGGAATGGATGGAACAAGACGATGGCTTTGCTTGAAGTGAAAGACCTGCAGGTTCGTGTCGAGGAACGTGAGATCCTCCATGGGCTGACGCTGACCGTGAACGAAGGCGAGATCCACGCGATCATGGGGCCGAACGGTTCTGGCAAATCGACGCTCTCCCACGTGATCGCCGGCAAGCCCGGCTACGAAGTCACCGGCGGCCAGATCCTGTTCAAGGGCGAGGACCTGCTGGAGATGGCTCCCGAGGAGCGTGCCGCCAAAGGCGTGTTCCTGGCGTTCCAGTATCCGGTCGAGATTCCCGGCGTCGCCACCATGAACTTCCTGCGCACCGCGCTGAACGCGCAGCGCAAGGCGCGCGGCGAGAGCGAATATTCGACGCCGGACTTCCTGAAGAAGGTTCGCGAGGTCTCGAAGTCGCTGAACATCCCGCAGGACATGCTCAAGCGTGGTGTCAATGTCGGCTTCTCCGGCGGCGAGAAGAAGCGCAACGAGGTGCTGCAGATGGCCCTGTTCGAGCCGAGCCTGTGCATTCTCGACGAGATGGATTCGGGCCTCGACATCGACGCGCTGCGGATCGCGGCCGACGGCGTCAATGCGCTGCGCTCGCCCGGGCGCGCGATGGTCGTCATCACCCACTATCAGCGGCTCCTCAACTACATCGTGCCTGACGTGGTGCACGTGATGTCGAAGGGCCGGGTCGTGAAGAGCGGCGGCAAGGAACTGGCGCTGGAGCTGGAAGCATCCGGCTATGCCCAGTTCGAGGATGCTGCGTAAGGATTGGTTGCGATGAACGTTGCTGTGGCAAAGACCGGGAGCGGCCGCGCGGTGAGTGATCTCTTCGCCAGCGCAGAAAGCCGCCTGCCAGGTTCGCCGGCCGTGATCGCGGTGCGCCGCAAGGCGTTCGAGACCTATGAGCGTCTCGGGCTGCCGCACCGCCGGATCGAGGAATGGAAGTACACGGATCTGCGCGCGCTGGTCGGCGAGGTGCTGCCGATCGCCGCCGCGCCCGATGCGGCCGCGTTGAAGCGCGCCGCGGACGCCGTGAACACGCATGCGATCGAAGGTGCGCGCAAGCTGGTTCTGATCGACGGCGTGTTCGCCGCCGAACTGTCCGACGTGAAGACGCTCGCTTCCGAGGTCGGCTTCAAGTCCCTCCGGGAAACGCTGGAGAAGGACGCCGCGCTGCTCACGACCGCCTCCACCGATGCCGTGATCGCGCTGAACGCCGCGATGGCGACCGACGGTGTCGTGCTGTCGATCGCGGACGGCACGCAACTGTCTGTTCCCGTCCAGATCATCCATGTCGCGACCGCCGCCGCGGCGTCCGCTTTCACGCGCTCGCAGGTGCGGGTCGGGAAGGGCGCCCGCGCCACCATCATCGAGAGCTTCGTCGCGGCCGGTGCCAAGACCTATCAGGTCAACGACGCGGTGATCGTCACGGTCGGCGACGATGCCGACGTCGCGCATATCCGCCTGATGGACGATGCGCCCGACGCGGTGAACATCACTTCGCAGTTCGTCACCGTCGGCGCGAACGTGAAGCTCAACTTCTTCAACATGACCACCGGCGCGGCCGTCAGCCGCCTGCAGGGCTTCGTCACGTTGGCGGGTGAAGGCAGCGAGCTTTCGGTCAACGGCGTGAACCTGCTCAAGAAGACCGAGCACGGCGACACGACGCTGGTCGTCGACCATGCCGTGCCGAACTGCGTCAGCCGCGAGACCTTCCGTGCCGTGATCGACGATCGCGCCCACTCGGTGTTCCAGGGCCGCATCATCGTCCGCCCGGATGCACAGAAGACCGACGGCAAGATGATGACGCGCGCCTTGCTGCTCTCGGACGAAGCCGAGGCCGATAACAAGCCCGAGCTCGAGATCTTCGCCGACGACGTCTCCTGCGGCCACGGTGCGACCGCCGGCGCGCTCGACGACAGCCTGTTGTTCTATCTGAAGGCCCGCGGCCTGCCCGAGAAGCAGGCGCAGGCGCTGCTGATCCAGGCCTTCGTGGGCGAAGCGATCGAGCAGATCGCCGATGACGGCCTGCGCGAGCACGTGATCGGCATCGCCGAGCGATGGCTGGAGCGGCGTCGATGAACACGCATCCCGCGGTCAAGAACGGCTCCTATGACGTTGCGCGCGTGCGCGAGGATTTCCCGGCGCTCGCCATGGAGGTTTATGGCAAGCCGCTGGTCTATCTCGACAACGCGGCCTCCGCGCAGAAGCCGCAGTCCGTGCTCGACCGCATGACCAAGGCCTATGTCAGCGAATACGCCAACGTGCATCGCGGCCTGCATTACCTCGCCAATGCCGCGACCGAGGCCTATGAGGGCGGACGTGCCAAGGTCGCGCAATTCCTCAACGCGCGCCGCACCGAAGAGATCATCTTCACCCGCAATGCCACCGAGGCGATCAACCTCGTCGCTTCGTCCTGGGGCGTGCCGAACATCAAGGCCGGCGACGAGATCGTCATCTCGATCATGGAGCACCACTCCAACATCGTGCCTTGGCATTTCCTCAGGGAGCGTCATGGTGCGGTGATCAAATGGGCGCCGGTCGACGATGAGGGCAATTTCCAGATCGACGAGTTCGAGAAGCTGCTGACGGCGAAGACCAAGCTGGTCGCGATCACGCAGATGTCGAATGCGCTCGGGACCATCGTCCCGGTCAAGGACGTCGTCAGGATCGCCCATGCCCGGGGCATTCCCGTGCTGGTCGACGGCAGCCAGGGTGCGGTGCACCTTCCGATCGACGTTCAGGACATCGACTGCGACTTCTACGTCTTCACCGGCCACAAGGTCTACGGGCCGAGCGGCATCGGCGCGCTCTACGCCAAGTACGACCACCTCGTGGCGATGCGTCCCTACAATGGCGGCGGCGAGATGATCCGCGAAGTCTCCCGCGACGTCGTCACCTACGGCGATCCCCCGCACAAGTTCGAAGCCGGGACACCGGCGATCGTCGAGGCGATCGGATTCGGCGCGGCCATCGACTACGTCAACTCGATCGGCAAGGAGCGCATCGCCGCGCATGAGCACGATCTCCTCACCTATGCCCAGGAGCGGCTGCGTGAGATCAACTCGCTGCGGCTGATCGGCACCGCTCGGGGCAAGGGACCGGTGATCTCCTTTGAGCTCAAGGGCGCGCACGCCCATGACGTTGCCACCGTGATCGACCGCCAGGGCATCGCGGTGCGCGCCGGCACCCATTGCGTGATGCCGCTTTTAGAGCGGTTCAATGTCACGGCGACATGCCGTGCCTCGTTTGGCATGTATAATACGCGTGAAGAAGTCGACCATCTGGCTCAGGCGCTGCTGAAAGCGCGGGATTTGTTCGCATGAGTGACACGGCCGAAGTCAAAGCCAATCCGATGGAAACCCATTCGGCGCTGCCGCCGGAGGAAACCGAGCGCTTGACCACCGAGATCATCGCCGGGCTCAAGACGGTGTTCGATCCGGAAATTCCGGCCGACATCTATGAGCTCGGTCTGATCTACAAGGTCGAGATCAAGGACGATCGTTCCGTCGACGTGCTGATGACGCTGACGACGCCGAACTGTCCGGCCGCCGGCGAACTGCCGACCATGGTCGAGAATGCGGTTGCCAGCGTTCCCGGCGTCGGCGTGGTCGACGTCAAGGTGGTCTGGGAGCCGGCATGGTCGCCAGAACGCATGAGCGACGAGGCGCGCCTCGTGCTCAACATGTGGTGACGCGTATCTCTGCTTCGAATCCTCGGGATTGAATTCGCTTCGCAACGGACCACATCACTGACATGACACAGGTAACACCAGCATCCACCCCGAAGCCCCGGCGCCCGCGACCGCAGGTGATGCGGCTGACGGATGCTGCCGCCCAGCGCATTTCCGAACTGACCCAGCGTGCCGATTCCGAGATCGTCGGCCTGCGCGTCGGCGTCAAGAACGGTGGCTGCGCCGGCCAGTCCTACACGGTCGAGTACGCCCACGAAGTCCGTCCGACCGACGAAGTCGTCGAGGACAAGGGCGTGAAGATCCTAGTCGACCCCAAGGCCGTGCTGTTCCTGCTCGGGACCGAGATGGACTACAAGGCCGACAAGATGCAGGCCCAGTTCGTCTTCAACAATCCCAACCAGGTTTCGGCCTGCGGCTGCGGCGAGTCGGTCGAGCTGCGTCCGGCGAACATCGACGGGTAAGACCGGCTCTCGCGAATCCACCGGCGTCGTCCGGCGAAAGCCGCGAACCCATGGCGCATGATCTTTTGGTGGCGCGGTGTCAGGGTCGTACTGGCACGACGATCCGTCTTCGCTAAACTCCCCCTGAGGCAACGGGTCCTGGTTCTTGCCGGGATGACGGGGAGGCAGCCTGGCCATGGACCGCGAATTCCTGATCGACCTCTTTGCCGGTTTTGGCCCCGTCACCATCCGCAAGATGTTTTCCGGCTACGGCATCTCGGTCGACGGCATCAACTTTGCGCTCGCGCTGCGCGCCGGCCTGTTCTTTCGTGCCGACGAGGCCACCATCCCGAGCTTCGAGGCCGAGGGTTCGAAACCGTTCCAGTATCAGACCCGTGCGAAGACCGTGCTGGTCAACTCCTATTGGGAATTACCCGCGCGTCTGTTCGACGATTCCGAGGAGCTTGCGCAATGGGCGAGGGCAGCGCTCGCCGCCGCGCAGCGCGCCAAGGTCAAGAAGCGACCCAAGGCAAAGAAGGCGGTGAGCAGGCCCGCGAAGAAAGCCGCCAGGCCTGTGAAGGGGCCGAAGACGACGCGCAAGAAAAGCCAGGCTCGAAAGCGCGCCGGGCGAACCGCTTGAGGTTCAGTCGAGGGCTTTTGTGAGGCCGACCCTCATATCCTTGGCCGTGAAGACGCAGGTGCCATCGGCGAGCACGCGGCCGTCGGCGATCCCGAGCACCAGCTTGCCGCGCCGGACCTGCCGCATGGCGACCTCATAGCGGACACATCGTGTCGCCGGTGTGACGACCCCCGTGGACTCCACCTCGCCGACGCCGATGGCGCGGCCCTTGCCCGGCGAGCCCGACCAGCCGAGCCAATAGCCGATCATCTGCCACATCGCGTCGAGCCCCAGAGATGCCGGCATCATCGGGTCGCCGCGAAAGTTGCAGTCGAAGAACCAGTGTCCTGGCGCGATGTCCAATTCACCGACGATGCTGCCTTTGCCGTACTCGCCACCCTCGAGGTTGATCTCGGTGATGCGATCCATCATCAGCATGGGCGGCGCCGGCAGTTGCGCATTGCCGTGGCCGAAATAGCCACCTTCGCTGGATCTCAGCAGTTCGTCCTTGGTGTAGGACGGCTGGGGCGCGTGAAAGTCATGAGGGTTGGGCAAGACGGCAAGTCCTCTCGACGCTCGCAATCATACGTCGGGAAAATGTCGGTCGGCAGGCTGGAATGTCAAGCACGTGCGATCGTGCGGCGAGCGGCTTTCTACGCCACCTGGCTGCGGGATTCCGCGACATACTCCGGGTCGGCCTCGCAGATCACGCGATTGCGGCCGTTGCGCTTGGCGGCGTAGAGGCAGGCGTCGGCACGTTCGATCAGCGCGTCGGTATCGTCGCCCTGCTTGAGCATGGAGACGCCGACGGAGATGGTGACGCGGCCGAGGATCTCGCCGGTCGATTTCTTCTTCAATTCCTTGGCCATCACGGCGCGACGGATGTGATCCGCGACGGTGAGGGCCTGGCGCAGCGCCGTGCTGGGCAGCACGACCGCGAACTCTTCGCCGCCATAGCGCGCGGTGATGTCCTGACCCTTGATGGTCTGCTTCAGCGACAGGCCGACCAAGCGCAGCACCTGATCTCCGGTGAGATGGCCGTAGGAATCGTTGAACGACTTGAAGTGGTCGATGTCGAACAGCAGGAGCGAGAGCGGCTCGCCGCTGGCGAGTGCGCTCTGCACTGCCATGCCGATCATCCGATCGAAATATTTGCGGTTGCCGAGGCCGGTGAGCGGATCGGTCAGGCTCTCGGCCCGGATCGCTTCCAGGCTCTGCTGCAGGTTGCTGATCTCGTTCTTCGACGATGTCAGCCGGTCTTCCAGCGCCTTGTTGGTCTCGCGCATCTCGCTGGTCGAGCGGACCAGCGTCTCGACGATCGATCTGATCTGCTCGCGGCTCTTCGCCGACGACAGCTTCTCGCTCGCTCCGGACAGGCTGGCATCGTAGGAGCTCGTCATTCCGAGCGCGTCGGTCAGCACCTTCATCACGTCGTCGATCTCGCCGATGACGCGGGCTCCGACCTTGTCGATTCGATCGGTGGTCTTGATGTGGGAGAGATAGGTCTCGTAGATCTGCTCGAGATCGCCTTCGGTCAGCTTGCCGTTCCGCGCCAGCGTCTCATTGATGATCTTGTTGAGCGGTGCGTTGTAGCCGGTGGCGTAGACGTACCAGATCTCGTAGTTGCGGGGGATTGCTGTTTGCCTGAGCGACCGGATCTGACCGAGAGCCACCTCGGCGAACGCCATCGTGCGTTCGTGTTCGTCGAGCACCTTGACCACAGAACATACCCCACAGCAGTCGGCGCGCCATCGACCGCGGCAATGCTTAAATTATGTTCGTAGGCTAACGGACGATCGTGAACGGGCGGTAAACGGTTGCCCGTCACGCACCCGCGGGCGAGCGCACCGGCCGCAGCAGAAATGCGGGAAGATGCGAGTGATCGCCGGGCTCGGTGTCGACCTCGCGCTGACGGCGCGGTTCGGGCCGGCCGATCGACGGCACATGCGACGCCTGAGCTTGCTGGCGCGAGCCGTGACGCGGCTCCTGCGCAGGCTTCGTGTCGGAGGAATGCCGTGCTTCGGATGCGTGACGCGCCTCGCCACGCGGTTCGTGATTGCGTTCACGGTCGTGGCCGCGCTGCTGACCGCGCGACGACTTGCCACGTCCGCCGCGTGAGCGTTCGCGACCACGCTGCTCGCGCGGACGTTCGCTCTGCTCGGCACTGTCGGCGTGCACCTCGAAGTCGCCCTCGGCGCGCGGAATGTTCTGGCCGATCAGCTTTTCGATCGCGGCCATCGACTTCTGGTCGAGCGGCGTGACGATCGAGATCGCCGTGCCGGTGCGGCCGGCGCGGCCAGTGCGGCCGATGCGATGGACATAATCGTCGGCGTGGTGGGGAACGTCGAAATTGAAGACGTGACTGACCTCGGGAATGTCAAGGCCGCGGGCTGCGACGTCGGAGGCGACGAGCAGCGGCAATTCACCCTTGCGGAACTGGTCGAGCGCGGCCATGCGGGCCGGCTGGTCCATGTCGCCGTGCAGCGCGCCGACACTGAAGCCGTGCTTCTGCAGCGACTTGTGAACGATCGCAACCTCGCGCTTGCGGTTGCAGAAGATGATTGCGTTCTTGAGGTCCTTGGCTTCGCGGAGCAGGCGGCGAAGCAACTCGCGCTTCTCGTGCGCCTCGCGTCCGGCCGGGACCTGGGATTGCGTGACCGTCACGGCGGTGGTGGCGGGCTTGGAGACTTCGACCTTCTGCGGATTGTGGAGGAAGGCCTCGGTGATGCGCCGGATTTCCGGCGGCATGGTCGCGGTGAAGAACAGGGTCTGCCGCGTGAAGGGGACGAGCTTGCAGATGCGCTCGATGTCGGGGATGAAGCCCATGTCCAGCATGCGGTCGGCTTCGTCGATGACGAGCAGCTCCACGCCGGTGAGTAGCAGGCCGCCGCGCTCGGTGTGGTCGAGCAGGCGCCCCGGGGTTGCGATCAGCACGTCGACGCCGCGCATCAGCTTGGCGTCCTGGTCGCCGAAGGAGACGCCGCCGATCAGCAGGGCGACGTTGAGCTTCTGGCCGGCGCCGTAGCGGTCGAAATTCTCTTTGACCTGCGCCGCGAGCTCGCGGGTCGGTTCCAGGATCAGGGTGCGCGGCATGCGCGCCCGGGCGCGACCCTTTTCGAGGATGGTGAGCATCGGCAGCACGAAAGCCGCGGTCTTGCCGGTGCCGGTCTGGGCGATGCCGAGCACATCCTTGCGTGCGAGGACGTGGGGGATCGCTTGTTCCTGAATGGGAGTGGGGTTGGTGTAACCCGTGGCCGCCACTGCGGCGAGGACTTTTTCGGACAGTCCGAGATTTGAAAAGGACATTGAGCCTCTGGTCGAAACCGCCGTTCGGAATCGAGGGTAAAAAGGCTGGTCGCGTTCCACCCCGAAACGGCGCGCTCTCAAAGAAGCTGGGGGTGCTGACTTACGCGAACAAAGCGCCAAGCTCAGGAATCGTGACCCGATCTGAGCTGCGTCGCCCCGGAACATAGGGCGGAATCGGCCAAAGTCAATGGAGCAGGCGCGGGAAGACCCTAAAAAACCTGAGGTTTTCGTCCAAATAGCGGGCGCGGCTGGGGTTTTCCGCCCGACTTCTGGCCGAGGTAGAGGCGGCCTGGGCCGCCATCAATGGGCTTCCGACGCCTGGGCCCGGAAATCACCGGGCGCCATGCCGTAGGCTGCGTTGAAGACCCGATAGTAGGTGGCGAGGCTCTCGAATCCGCAGGCGGTCGCGATGTCGGCGATCAGCCGTTCGGGCGCCTCGCGCATCAGGCGGCGGCTCTGCTTCAGGCGCTCATCGGTTACGGTCTGCGAGAAGCTCTTCTCCACCGTTTCGAACAGCATGTGCAGATGACGCACGGAAATGCCGAGCAGGTCCGCCACCATCGCCGGCGCCAGATCGGGATCACGCAGATGGTGCACGATCAGCCGCCGCGCCTGCGAGAGGCGGGCGACCCGCAGCGCGGCTTGTCCGCGCCGGCTGCCGGGCTGCACGACGCCGCGCTCGATCAGCGCCAGATGGGCCAGGGCCTGGACAAGCGGCGCCGCATCCGACGGGCCGCCGTCGTTCGCGGGAGCCTCGCAGAGATCGGCAAAACAAGTCGCGAGCAGCGGCGCGATGGCGGCATCGTCGAATACCTTGGGGGCAAGCTCACGCACGCGCTTGTCCTGCGTCGGCAGACCGCTCACGGGGATCTTCAGGATGCGCAAATGGAAACCCCCGGCGCCCAGCGGCACCGTGCGATAGGGCTGGTCGGTGTGGCTGGTGGCGAAGCTGCCATTGGCGATCGCGAAATCGCCCGTGCGCATGGCGTCGAACCTGCCGCCGCCGCCGAGTTGCTGATAGACGCAAATGCTGTCACCCGGCGCGTAGGCGATGTCGGCCCTGGTGCGCTCGACAGTGTAGTGCGAAGCTCTCAGCTCGACGAAACCGGCTCCCCCGAACTGGCGCAGCGAGAACTCGCCGAAGAAGTCGCTGCGTCGTTCGCGATCGAGTTCCGCCGTGACGCCGAACAATCCCCTGGCGCGTACCTCGCGCCAATAATCGAAGCGGTCGCCTGGCTCGACTTCGTTGGTGCACCAGCGATACACGGTGGCCCCCCGTCTCGGACAGAATTGCGCTTTGGAAAAGAACAGATTCCGGCCCATTCTGCTAGGCCATGCCGATGGAACCCGTCGCGTGCGCCGGTTGAACCCCTGTCATCGCTGGGCCGACTATGACATCAACGGCGGAGGTTCCCGACCTATTCGAGGGCGCCTGCTTGGGACGCCTGTAACGGGGACTTTCGATGGCGCGACGGCTTCTTGGAATTCTGGCGGCACTCAGCCTCGCGGCAGGCCTCGGCATCGCGACATCCGCGCATGCCGAAAAGCGCGTGGCGCTCGTCGTCGGCAACAATGACTACAAGAACGTCCCGAAACTGCTCAAGGCGGTCAACGACGCCCGCACCATGGGCGATACGCTGAAGCAACTCGGCTTCTCGGTCATGGTGGCCGAAAACCAGAACCGGCAGCAGTTCTCCGAGACGCTGCTGGCCTTCGACAGGGCGATCGAGCCCGGCGACACCGCGTTCTTCTTCTACGCCGGCCATGGCTTCGAGATCGCGGGCCAGAACTATCTGCTCCCGACCGACGTGCCGGCGGCGGCCGAGGGGCAGGAGGAACTGGTGCGCGATGCCTCCATCCTGGCCGACCGTGTCGTCGAGCGTCTCCAGAACAAGAAGGCGCGTACGTCCATCCTTGTGTTCGACGCCTGCCGTAACAATCCGTTCGAGCGCTCCGGCACGCGCGCGGTGGCCGGCGGCGGCGGCCTGGCGCCGATGACGCAGCTGCCCGAAGGCGTGTTCTCGGTGTTCTCGGCGGGCCCGCGCCAGACCGCGCTCGACCGCCTGTCCAACGACGACGCCAATCCCAATTCGGTGTTCACGCGCACGTTCGCCAGGGAGTTGCTCCAGCCCGGCGAGAACCTCGTCCAGGTGGCGCAGCGGACCCGGCGGCTGGTCAGCGAAATGGCCGAGAGCGTCAAGCACAAGCAGGTGCCGGTCTATTTCGACCAGATGGTCGACGACGTCTTCCTCAGCGGCGTGGCGAAGGATGCCGCCGCCCGTCCGGCCGATCCGCCCCAGAAGGTCGCGGCGCTGCCGCCGGTGTCGGTGCCCCGCGTGCCGAAGGAGGAGACCACCAACGCCCCGATCGCAAGCTTCTCGCGGCACAATGGCGGCTGGACCGTGGTGTTCTCCTTCGCCGATCCGACTCTCGGTATTTCCTGGCGCATGGCCGGCAACGGCGATTTCCGCGAAACCGGCTTCATGGACACGCTCGATCCGCGCACGCGCAAGCGAATGCCGAGTCCTTCGATCGAGTTGCCCGCAGACGCGCAGGCCGGCACGATCGAAGTCCGCTACGTCGATCAATCCGGCGACATGCAGGGCCCGTTCCCGATCCGGTTCGACCCCGAGGCTGCACTGATCCGGGATCAGCGCAAGATCCTCGACATGACGGCCACGAGTTGGCTGTCGTTCCGCGAGTTCAACGGGCTGCTCGTCTACTACACCCATCTGGTGTCCTACCGATGCGCCATCCGCGAGGTGCGCATCGGCATCGACACTGCCGTCCCCAACCAGGTGTTGAAGATGCCGCCCTGCGACATCCGCGACCCGAGCACGATCACCGCCGGCATGCCGCTGTACATGAAGCTCGCACCATCGACGCAGGTCGTCTCGGTCGAATTGACCTATCGCGACGGCAGCGTGTCGGAGATCAAGAGCTTCCGCACGGGGAACCGCAGCAACAATTGACAGCGGCTAGGCTCTCCCTGCGCTACAATCGGTCGCCTGGATCGAAAGTCCCGGAGGTCGGATCGTGGAAGCTCGCGCCTTGAAAGTTCGGTGCTGCATCGTCGGCGGCGGCCCCGCGGGGATGATGCTGGGTTACCTCCTCGGGCGCGCCGGCATCGACGTCGCCGTGCTGGAGAAGCACGCGGACTTCTTTCGCGACTTTCGCGGTGACACCGTGCATCCCTCGACGCTCGAGGTCATGGACGAACTCGGCCTGATCGACGGGTTCCTGAAGCTGCCGCATCAGCGCTTGCAGAAGATGGACGGGCTGTTCGGCGGAACGCTGGTGCGGATCGCGGATCTCGGCCGCCTGCACACGAAATATCCCTTCATCGCGTTCATGCCGCAATGGGACTTCCTGAATTTCCTGCGTGAGGCCGGCCGGCGCTTCCCATCGCTCAAGGTGCTGATGAACACGGAGGGCGTCGACCTGATCCGCCGCGGCGACACCGTCGCCGGCGTGCGCGCGACGACTCCCGACGGCCCCATCGACATCGAAGCCGACCTCACCATCGCCTGCGACGGCCGCCACTCGACGGTGCGCGAGCGCGCAGACCTTGCCGTGAAGGAATTCGGCGCGCCCATGGACGTGCTGTGGTTCCGCGTGGGCCGCCGCGCGGACGAAACCGAGGATCTGTTCGCGCGCGTCGAGCCGGGCAGCATGATGGTCACGTTCAACCGGGGCGACTATTGGCAATGCGCCTATGTCATCGCCAAGGGACAGTACGAGGTGGTGAAGGAGAGGGGATTGCAGGCGCTCCTCGACGACGTCGTGCGGATGGCGCCGATCCTGAAATCCGGAATTGCCGACGTGAAGAGCTTCGACGATGTCAAGCTTCTGACCGTGGCGATCAATCGCCTGCCGCGCTGGACACGGCCGGGGCTGCTCTGCATCGGTGATGCCGCGCATG
Source organism: Bradyrhizobium sp. (assembly GCF_047605465.1). Lineage (GTDB taxonomy): Bacteria > Pseudomonadota > Alphaproteobacteria > Rhizobiales > Xanthobacteraceae > Bradyrhizobium. The sequence goes on from NZ_JASGFS010000005.1 coordinate 50,575, forward strand.
CGATGTCGCCGGTCGGAGGCGTAGGCGTCAATCTCGCCGTCCAGGATGCCGTGGCGACGGCGAACCTGCTGGCCGACAAGTTGCGGCAGGGGTGCCCGTCAGAGCACGAACTGGATGCCGTCCGACGTCGCCGCGAGTTTCCGGTGAAGATGACGCAGGCGATGCAGGTGGTAGTGCAGAACCACATCATCAGCGGCGCGCTCAGGGCAAGTGGGCAGCCGTTGAAGGTGCCGCTGGTCCTGCGCCTCATCACCGCGCTGCCGTGGCTGCAGGGCATTCCGGCGCGCCTGCTTGCAATCGGCGTGCGGCCTGAGCACGTGCATTCGAAAGCCGCCTAGAGGCAGGCCTGCGCGCGCGTGCCCGGCAGCGTAGGGATAACGACGCGTTAAATTCGGTGCCGCGCGTTGCGCCGCTGCAACAGCCCAAACGGATTCGAGACACGCGAATGCGAATCCCGATGCGCGCGATCGCGTGATTCCAATTTTAGTAAGAACTGTCTGTGAGCGTGCGCCCATCAAAGACAAGGGGTGTGTACCATGCGTAACAAATTGATTGCTGCCTTCGCCTGCACGACGGCTCTGGTCTCCACTGGCGCGGCTTCCGCTGCCGACCTCGCCGCGCGGCCCTACACGAAGGCGCCGGCCTATGTCGAGCCGCTGTTCAACTGGACCGGTTTCTATGTCGGCGGCCACATCGGTGGCGCCTGGACCAACGAGCAGTTCGTCAACAGCGCCAACACGAGCACCTTCGGCGATCTGGCGCCGGGGCAGGGATATCGTCAGCGTGGCTCCGGCATCATGGGCGGCGCGCAGATCGGCTACAACTGGCAGGCCAACAACTACGTGTTCGGCATGGAGGGCACGATCTCCGGGCTCGACAACAAGGGCACGGTTGCCAACACGCTGTTCGGCAACGCCGACGACGTGTTCTCCTGGCGTGCGAACGTGCTCGCGACCATCGTCGGTCGCGCCGGCTTCGCCGTTCAGAACAACCTGTTCTACATCAAGGGCGGCTACGCCGGCGTGAACAACCGCCTGTCTGTGAGCGACACCATCCCGAACCCGGCCACGGGCTCCGGTGGCCAGACCCATTGGGCCAACGGCTGGACCGTCGGCGCGGGCTGGGAATACGGCATCACCCGCAACTGGATCATTGGCCTCGAATACAATTACGCGGCCTTCGGCAGCCAGACCTACCAGCTCGGCGGCACGTCGGGGAATTACTCCTTCGATGCCAAGCCGCGCGATCTCCAGTGGGCCGTCGTGCGCGCGAGCTACAAGTTCGACGCGCCGGTCATCGCCCGCTACTGAGCCTTTCGACCAGACGTGATGCGCGGAAGCCCCGGGATGCCCCCCGGGGCTTCTTCGTATTGGCCGGGAGAGCACATTGGCTGCCGGACGAGTCGGCCGTTCGGAGGAAGCTTCTCCGTAATATGACCGGCAACGTGCATATCTGTGCAGAAGATATGTGCCGGACGCACATTTCCGTGGCAGTCGCGCAACATTCACGGGAGAAAGCGGCAGGGAACTCAGGGGTGCGACATTTTGGACTAGTCGCGCGTGAACCGCTGTCCATAATCCGGATCGATTGTTTCTGGATTTCAAGGGGTGGCTATGAACAGGCATTTTGGGTGGCTGGTTGCGTCGATTGTTTCTGTCGGTGCGTCGGGACAGGTGATGGCAGCTGACCTTGCCGCGCGTCCCTACACCAAGGCGCCGCCGGCTCCGATCGCAACGGTCTACAACTGGACCGGCTTTTACGGTGGCTTGAACGGTGGGTACGGCTGGGGCAGCAGCACCGGCAATCTCGTCGGGAATTCCGGGGGCATCGCGATCCCGGCGGCGATTGCCGGTGGCACCATTCCGACCGCGTTGGGAGTTCGCCCGGAGGGTTGGCTCGGCGGCGCCCAGATCGGGTACAACTGGCAATATAATCAGGTCGTGTTCGGTCTCGAGGCCGACATTCAGGGCGCCGGGATCAAGCAATCGGTTGGGATCTCGCGCGCTGCGGTCGTCGGGTTGTTGCCCACGTTCAGCACCGGCTCGAGCGAGCTTGACTGGTTCGGCACCGTGCGTGGCCGGATCGGCTATGCCTGGAATACCGTCCTTCTCTACGCCACGGGCGGCCTAGCGTATGGCGGCGTGTCGGACAGCGCGTCGAGCGCGACCGTTCCGCCTCCGCCGGCAGGCTTCGGATCGAATGGGGCGACTCGCGTGGGCTGGACCGCCGGCGCCGGCGTCGAATGGGCCTTCACGCCGAACTGGACGCTCAAGGGTGAATACCTTCACGTCGATCTCGGCAGCTCGAATACGACCGTCGTCTTCCCGGCCGACTTCCTCGTCTACCGCTTCCAGCATCAGTACGACATGGTTCGGATCGGTGTGAACTACAAGTTCACGACCGGCGGGGCGGTCGTTGCCAAATACTGAGTTCAGTATCGCGTAATCCTTCCTGACCACCAGCAATGGCCCCGGCTTCCAGCCGGGGCTTTTTTCGTCTCAGCTCAGGCCATGACCGAGAAGCCGCCATCGACGGGAATCGCGGTGCCCGTGACGAAGTCCGATGCGGGTGAGGCGAGGAACACCGCGATGCCGGCGAAATCGTCGATGTCGCCCCAACGTGCAGCCGGCGTGCGCGCCAGCACCCGCTCGTGCAACCCCGACACCTGCTGCCGCGCGCCGCGGGTCAGATCAGTGTCGATCCAGCCCGGCAGGATGGCGTTGACCTGGATGTTGTCCGGCGCCCAGGCATTGGCGCAGGCGCGCGTGAACTGAACGATGCCGCCCTTGCTCGCCGCATAGGCCGTCGCGAAGCTCGCCCCGAAGATCGACATCATCGAGCCGATGTTGATCACCTTGCCATGGCCCGATGCCTTCAGCGCCGGATACGCGGCCTTCGAGCACACGAAGGCGCTGGTGAGGTTGGTGTCGATCACCTTGTTCCATTCGTCGAGCTCGAGCTCGTGCGGCGGCTTGCGGATGCTCATGCCAGCATTGTTGATGAGGATGTCGAGGCGGCCGAGATCCTTGACGACGCGCTCCACCATGGCGTTGACCGCTGCCTTGTCGGTCACGTCTGTCGTGACCGCGATCGCCTTCACACCGCGCTGCTTCAGGTCGGCAACGGCGGCGGCCGATTTGGCTTCGTTGCGCCCGACCACCGCGATGTCGGCGCCGGCATCGGCAAGACCATGGGCCATGCCGAGCCCGATGCCGCCATTGCCTCCCGTCACGACCGCGACCTTGCCGCGGAGATCGAACCGGCTGGATGTCATGCTTCGGTACCCCTTGCTGCTTTGGATTCTCTTATTGGTTGCTCTGCCAGATCAGCACCAGTCCGAAGCCCGCCATCGCTGCGCCGTAGCCGGCCCATTGCAACTGATTGACCATGAAGCTCGATCGCGGCCAGGCGACGGTGCCCGTGCCTTGTCCGATCCAAAGCAGACCGACGGCGAGAGCAAACAGGCCTGCGATCAGCAGAAATCTGCGCATGCATTCCTCCCCATTGGTCCGCTTCTGTCGCGTCGCGCGGTGTGAACGATCACCTCGGGACACGAGAGCATGGTGCCAGACTAGCCGCAGCTTCGGTTCGGATACAATGGGCTGCGATAGCGGGATGGCAGAAGGAGCCGATGTTCACGCGAACCACGCCGCGGGAATCGCTTTGTCATGCACACAACGAAAAAGCCCCGGACGATGCCGGGGCTTTGACGTTTGGCCGTAGGGGCCGGATCAGTACTTGGCGACGACCGGGCCGGTCCAGTTGAAGCGGTAGACCAGCGAAGTGGAAATCGTCTGGTTCCAGCTGTTGGCACGGATGTCGCGACCGACGGCGACGTTGGTGCCGTCGAAGAGCTCGTTCGAGGTCTTGGCGTTGTAGAAGGCCGAACGATATTCGGTCTTCATGAACCAGCCGGGCGAGGTGATGCCGAAGAAGTTCAGGCTGTTCTCGACACCGCCGCCGACGAACCAGCCGTTGCGGTTGTAGCCGTTGAGGTGGATACCGGCGGGAACGCCAGCCAGGTTCGAGAAGTTCGTGCTGCCGAAATGAGCGCCCGAGTAACCGCCGTTGACGTAGGAGAGAACGTTCGGAGCAACCAGCCAGCCGAGGCGGATACCAGCGGCCCAGGAGTCTTCGAGCTTCTGGCTGCCGGTGAGGCCGCCCGCAGCGATCGGATCCTGAATGGTGGCGCGGATGCTGCCGAACTGACCGTCGGCGAACACGCCGGCGACCCAGGTGGTGTTGAACTGCCAGTCGTAGCCGAGGCCGACGGTGCCGAACCAGCCCGAGCCGCCCTGGCGCTGGTCGATCGTCAGCGGGGTGCCGGTGAGCGTGTCCTGAACGTGCTGGTCGGCATTCGAGAGACCGCCGCCGCCGCCGCCGAAGATGTAGAAGCCGGTCCAGTTGGCAACCGGCGTGGGAGCCGGGGCCTTCACGTAGGGACGGGCTGCGAGGTCAGCAGCCGAGGCCGTACCGGTCATCGCCACCGCAGCGGTCAGCGCGAGCAAAAACTTCTTCATCTTAAAATCCCCAACCTTGGTCTGCGTGGCAGGCGCGAGCGCACTGGAGTTCGTTTCGTCTGATGGCTGGACTATAGACGTTTCGCACCGAAATGCTGTTGCCGGGCAGGCACAGTCGCGGGAAAACGCGGTCTCGGAAGGATTTCGGAGGCCTTCCGCAAGAGCGAAATAAATTAAGCGATTTCAGTGCCTTGCGTCATTTTATTGATTTGCGGATTGGGTAACTTCTCGTTAGCAAATTCGGCCTTGCCGGAGATCGAGGCAATCCTGCATCAGCCGTGGCGCCGGTGAGTCGTTGGCCGAGTCGCGGGGCGGGGTGTCCAGTCCCGTTTGATCAACCAGGCGTCGCAGGGCGTCCGCCAGGGATGGTCGGGAAAAAGCGGTCCCGGCAAACGAAAGCCCCGGTGGTAAGCCGGGGCTTCGATGGGCGATCCTGCAACCTCTGCGGCGGTTGAACCTGGTTTCCAGCAAGCGAGGCGGCCGCCGCCTCGATATATCCGGGAGAAACCGGCATTCTTCGGTGCTGGTGGTCCTGAAGTCGGGGCATGTGAGCCGCACAGGACGCTACCGCGCGGCTCATGCGCCGCGCGGTTCTTCAGACGTCCAACAGTTCTTCGTTGGCGAACTCGGCCTTGTCCGAGATGAACGCGAAACGCGCTTCGGCCTTGGTGCCCATCAGGCGCTCGACCGAATCCGCCGTCGTGTCACGGTCGTCGGCAAGCAGCACCACCTTCAGCAAGGTCCGCTTGCTCGGATCCATGGTGGTTTCCTTGAGCTGCGCCGGCATCATTTCGCCGAGGCCTTTGAAGCGGTTCACCTCGACCTTGGCGTTGGCGTTGAACGTGCTCTTGATCAGCTCTTCCTTGTGCTTGTCGTCGCGCGCATAGACCGACTTCGTGCCATGAGTCAGCTTGTAGAGCGGCGGCACCGCGAGGAAGAGGTGGCCTTCGTCGATCAGCCGCGGCATCTGGCGGTAGAAGAAGGTGATCAGCAGCGATGCGATATGGGCGCCGTCGACGTCGGCGTCGGTCATGATGATGATGCGCTGATAGCGCAGATCCTCCTCGCGATATTGCGCGAGCGTGCCGGAGCCGATCGCCTGCACGAGATCGGAGAGCTGGGCATTCGCCGTCAGCTTGTCCTTGCCCGCCGAGGCGACGTTGAGGATCTTGCCGCGCAGCGGCAGCACCGCCTGGGTCTTGCGATCGCGGGCCTGCTTGGCGCTGCCGCCGGCCGAGTCGCCCTCGACGATGAAGAGCTCGGAGCCTTCGGTGCCGGCATCGGTGCAGTCGGCGAGCTTGCCCGGCAGCCTCAGTTTCTTGCCGGCGGTCTTGCGCGCCGTCTCTTTTTCCTGGCGGCGGCGCAGCCGTTCCTCGGCGCGATCGATCACGAAATCGAGCAGCCGGTTGGCCATGTTCGGATTGCCCGACAGCCAGTGGTCGAACGGATCCTTCATCGCCTGTTCGACGATGCGCTGCGCTTCGGCCGTTGCGAGGCGATCCTTGGTCTGACCCTGGAATTCGGGTTCGCGCACGAACACCGAGAGCATCACGGCCGCGCCGACCATGACGTCTTCCGAGGTGACGGACGCTGCGCGCTTGCCCTGGCCGACGCGCTCGGCGTGATCCTTCAGGCCGCGCAGCAGTGCGCTGCGCAGGCCGGACTCATGCGTACCGCCGTCCGGCGTCGGCACGGTGTTGGTGTAAGACGACAGGAAACCGTCGGCGTCCGCAGTCCAGGCCACGGCCCATTCGCAGGCGCCGTGCGCGCCGTTGCGGCCCGACTTGCCTGAGAAGATGTCGGGATGCACCAGCGTGTCGGCGTGGATCGCCGCCGCCAGATAGTCCTTCAGGCCGCCGGGGAAGTGGAACGTCGCTTCCGGCGGCACGTCCTCGATGCCCTTGAGCAGTTCGGGCGCGCAGTTCCAGCGGATCTCGACGCCGCCGAACAGATAGGCCTTCGACCGCGTCATCTTGAACAGGCGCTGCGGCTTGAACGCGGCCTTGGCCCCGAAGATGTCGGTGTCGGGCTTGAAGCGCACGCGGGTGCCGCGGCGATTGTTGATCTTGCCGAGATCCTCGAGCTTGCCCTTGGGGTGACCGCGCTCGAATGTCATGCGGTAGAGTTTCTGGCTGCGCGCGACCTCGACCTCGAGAAGCGAGGAGAGGGCGTTCACCACGGAGATGCCGACGCCGTGCAGACCGCCGGAGGTCTCGTAGACCTTGGAGTCGAACTTTCCGCCCGAATGCAGCGTGCACATGATGACTTCGAGCGCACTCTTCTTCGGGAATTTCGGATGCGGATCGATCGGGATGCCGCGGCCGTTGTCAGTGACGGTCAGAAAGCCGTCAGCGCTGAGTTCGACCCCGATGAAGGTCGCGTGGCCCGCCAGCGCCTCGTCCATCGAGTTGTCGATGACTTCGGCGAAGAGGTGATGCAGCGCCTTTTCGTCGGTGCCACCGATATACATGCCGGGCCGGCGGCGGACGGGTTCGAGCCCTTCGAGCACCTCGATGTCGGCCGCGGTGTAGTCCGCTTCCGCGCCGCTCGGACGTGCCGCCGCCTTCGCGGGCGCCCGGGACTTCGGCGCATCGGCGTCAAACAGGTCGTCTTTAGCTTTGGTTTTCAATTGCTTGGACATATATCTTGATGCGTTTTGAGGGCCGCGCAGGCGGCGAATCGGTTGGGCTGACTATGCCACGGCTGGCCTGGAAAGGTCACCGCAGGGCTGGTCGACCGGCGTGGTTGGGAGGCAAACCCGGCGATTTTGCGCCTTGGACGCGCGAATTCCCGGGAATTTGACGCGCCACTGCGTCGCCTGTCCGGTTTTGTGACTTGATGTCACGCAAGCCCTTGGCTTACCAGTCTTTTCCACCGGGCGGGACCGGTCATGGGGCGGGAAGGTTATCTGGAATGGAGCAGTACGCGCACGCACTGGCCGATTTCGTGCGTGCTCATCAGGCCTGGGCCGCCCCGATCGTGTTCCTGCTGGCCTTCGGGGAGTCGCTGGCCTTCATCTCGCTCCTCATTCCGGCCTGGGGTGCGCTGGTGGCGATCGGCGCCCTGATCGGGGTGAGCGGCATCAGCTTCTATCCCGTCTGGATTGCGGGCGGCATCGGGGCGGCGCTGGGAGACTGGGTCTCGTACTGGTTCGGCTATCGCTACAAGGAACAGGTCGCCCAGATGTGGCCGCTCTCGCGCTATCCGGAAATCCTCCCCAAGGGTGAGGCATTCGTCCGGACCTGGGGCGTGCCCAGCATCTTCATCGGCCGCTTCTTCGGCCCGCTGCGCGCCTCGGTGCCGCTGGCGGCCGGGATCTTCGAGATGCCCTATTGGAGTTTCCAGGCCGCCAATTTCGTGTCGGCCCTGGTCTGGTCTGCCGCATTGCTCCTGTTCGGCGATGTCATCGCGCGGATCATGGAATGGGTCTGGCGCCTGTTCTGACGTCTTGAACCTTGACGGAAACCGCCGCTGGCCTTATAGCCGCGCGCCATGATCAACGCCGCGACCATTCTGTTCGCCCGTCGCCGCCGCCGCGCTTTAGCGGATTGGGCGGTCGATCGCGTTTGAGATCATCGTCTTTGCCGCTGGACCCGATCCGCGGCATTCTCTCTCCTGTCAGCGCGATCTGATCCGGCGGCTTCCCAAAGGAGGCCTAGCAGGAGACCACGATGTACACGCCGCCATTTTTCAAGCAGGACCGCTCAGCGAGCCTGAAATTCGCCGACGAGCGCGGGTTCGGCACTATGTGCGCCTTCGACGGCGTCAGGCCGATCGCTTCCGCGCTGCCGTTCTATTTGACCTATGCCGATGACGGCACGCCGCACGCGGCGTTTCACGTTGCCCGTCACAATCCCCTGCTAAAGCTGGCCGACGGCGCGACGCCCTGGCTGCTCGCGGTCGCCGGCCCCGATGCCTATGTGTCGCCCGACTGGTACGTCTCGCCGGATCAGGTTCCGACGTGGCTCTACCAGTCGGTCCATCTCGGCGGGCCGGTACGGCTCCTGTCGGATGACGAACTGTCGGTGCAGGTCGACATCCTCAGCGACAAGTTCGAGAGCTGGCTGGCGCCGAAGACGCCCTGGACGTCGGGGAAGATGGCGGCGGGCCGGCTCGAGGCGATGAAGAAGGCGATCGTAGGACTGGTCATGACGGTTGAGGAGGTCGAAGGCAGCTTCAAGCTCAACCAGCACAAGTCCGACGCCGACTTCGCGGCGATCGCCCACGCGCTAGGCCGAGGCGATGCCGACGCCAAGGAGATTTCGCACCTGATGCGGCAGACCCGGCCGCAAGTTTTTGCAGACGACACGAACCAGCTCGAAAGGAGCGCGCCATGAGCTTCGCTGAGACCACGAAGGAATCCACCGCCGGCGCGGCGAAGAAGCCCGCCACCGTCTTCGTCGACGGCGGCTCCGGCACGACCGGGCTCGGCATCAACGAGCGGCTCAAGCTGCAGGGCGACGTCACCGTGAAGACCATCGCCGACGACAAGCGCAAGGATCCTGCCGCCAAGAAGGCGCTGATGGAGGAGGTGGATCTCGTCATCCTCTGCCTGCCGGACGATGCCGCCAAGGAAACCGTCGCGCTGGTCGACAGCATGGGCGCTTCGGCTCCGAAGGTGCTCGATGCATCGACGGCCTATCGCGTCGCGCCGGACTGGGCCTATGGCTTTCCGGAATTGACGCCGGACCAGGCCGGCAAGATCAAGGCCGCGAAGAAGGTGTCCAACCCCGGCTGCTACCCAACCGGCGCGATCGCGCTGTTGCGGCCGATCGTCGATGCCGGCCTGCTGTCGCGGGACTATCCCGTCACCGTCAACGCGGTGAGCGGTTATTCCGGCGGGGGCAAGTCGATGATCGCGAGCTTCGAAGACGGCAGCGCGCCGTCCTTCGAGCTCTACGGTCTCGGTTTCGAGCACAAGCATCTGCCGGAGATGCAGCTCTATTCGAACCTGGCGCGGCGGCCGATCTTCATCCCCTCTGTCGGGAACTACAGGCAGGGCATGCTCGTCTCGGTTCCGCTCCAACTCGACGCCATGCCGGGCAAGCCGAGCGGCGCCGATCTGCAGGCGGCGCTGGCGAAACGCTATGCCGGCTCGAAGTACGTCTCCGTGATGCCGCTGCAGAACGAGGCGGCCAAGAGCGGCCGGCTCGAACCGGAAGCGCTCAACGAGACCAACATGCTCGAGCTCTACGTCTTCGCGAGCGACAAGTATCACCAGGCGGTGCTGGTGGCCCGGCTCGACAATCTCGGCAAGGGTGCTTCGGGCGCGGCCGTGCAGAACATGCGGCTGATGCTCGGTCTCTCGGACGCGTAAGACGCGTCATGCTCCGACGCAGCGCAGTCGCTTCGAGGCGACTGCGCTGCAGGACACCAATCCGTGTTTCGCGCTGTCGTGAAAATGTAGCAAAGGTTATGCTAGCGAACTCCCCGCGGTTGGGGAGAAGTGTCTTGAGAAAAGCCGGCTTGAATGCGCTGACGACATTCGGCGCAAGGGCGCCATTGGTTATCTCGGCGTTCCTCTTGGCGCTCGCTCCGGGCGCCGCGCTCGCGCAGCAGAACAATTCGATCGACAAATCCTACACGGACATCTCCGGGTTCCTCTGGTCCGGAAACCAGGGCGTGCCGCAACAGGCCGTGGCCGGCAACCCGACCTTGTCCTCTTCGGTGACGCAGATCGGACAGATGAACAGCGCGACGGCGACGCTTGCCGGCAGCGGCAACGTCACCACCCAGTATCAGCTCGGTTCGCAGAACACGTCGAACCTGTCCGCGAACGGCACGCAGAACACGCTGACGACGACCCAGATCGGAAATTCCAACACGTCGAACGTCAGCGTGAACGGCAACAACAACAGCATCAGCAATCTCCAGGTGGGTTCCGGCCTGACCTATCAGCTCCAGGTCGTCGGAACGAACGCTCCCGTGTCCATTCAGCAGTACGGGAGAAGGTAGTGCGGCCGTTCGAACTTTCCGGGCGTGTGCGATCTGTCGCGCTCGCTGCCGTCGCCGCATTGATGGTGGCGGCGCCGGCTCGCGCGGGGACCCTGGTCTACACGCCGACCAACCCGACATTCGGCGGCAATCCGCTGAACGGATCGACGCTTCTCAACTCGGCGCAGGTGCAGAACCAGCACCAGCCGTCGTCGAGCACGACCAGCAGCAGCACGTCGCTGACGCAGGGCCAGATCTTCGCGCAGCAGCTGACGAGCCAGCTCTACGCTTCGCTGGCCAACAGCATCACGCAGGCGATCTTCGGTTCGAATGCCGCGCCGAGCGGCACGTTCTCCTTCGCGGGCACCACCATCAGCTACACCAACGATGGCACCAACGTGCATCTGACCATCAACGATGGGACGACCACGACCACCATTACGTTGCCGGCCAACGCCATCAGCCACTGAAGCATCGGCGTGCCGGGCAGGGAATTATGATGTCGAGCAGTATCGTGCGTTTGCTGTTGTTGTCCTCCGTCGCCGCGATGCTGGCGGGCTGCATCCCGCAGCCGGGCGGACGGGACATCCTGGAACAGCCACCGACCCTGACGCCCGCTTCTCCGATCGCGCTCGACCTCGAGAATCTGCCGCGCCCGAAGCGCAAGCTCGACATCGCGGTGTATCAGTTCCCGGATCTCACCGGAAAGAACGAGCCCAACGACAACGTCGCGGTGTTCTCGCGCGCCGTGACGCAGGGCGGAGCGCACTTCGTGGTGGATGCGCTTCAGCGCGCGGGCCAGGGCCGCTGGTTCACGGTGGACGAGCGCGGCAGCCTGAACGATCTGCTGCAGGAGCGTCAGCTCGTGAAGGCGACGCGCAGCGATTTCGAAGGAGAGAATGCCCGCCCGTTGCCGCCGATCCGGTTTGCAGGCCTGCTGGTCGAAGGCGGGATCATCGCGTTCGACGGCAACGTGATGACCGGCGGCATCGGCGCCAACTACCTCAACATCGGCGGCAATGTGAACTATCGGCGCGACACCGTGACGGTGGCGATGCGCGTCGTCTCGGTCCAGACCGGCGAAATCCTCACCAGCGTCACGACGACCAAGACCGTCTACTCCGTGGGGGTCCAGGCGAACGTCTATCAGTTCGTCTCGGTCAACAAGTTGCTGCAGGCGGAAGCCGGCATCACCAAGACGGAGCCGACGCAGCTGGCCGTTCGTCAGGCGATCGATCTCGCCGTCTACGCCACCGTGATGCAGGGTGCCCAGAAGCGCCTGTGGTCGTTCGCCGGCCCGGAAGGGCGTTCGCTTCTCGACGACTATCTCGCGCACGACGCAGTCACGCCGATTCCGCTCGATGCGCTGTCGCGGAAGAAGGCCGAGAGCTGACGGACGATCAACCTCGGCGAGTATGACAGTATTACTTGCGGTTTCTTGAATATAGAATATCGGTTTTATTTAGTTATTCCGTCATTTCTATTATATTTCAAGATAAGAACGGCGTTTCGGCTTTGATACATTGTAATCAATACTTCCGTGTGTTTTAGCGTTAACCGAGCGTTAACGACGTGTCGGGGCTGGCCTGACCGGTAGCGCTCGCGGGCAGGTGGAATTGCATCGCCCCAACACGGAGACACAAAATGAAAAGGCAATTCTTGCTGACGTCGGTGAGCTTCGTCGCCATCGTATTGGGCTCGGCCGCATATGCAGGCGATAACAACCAGGCCAACATCAACCAGAAGGGCACCAACGGGTCGGTGACCATCGACCAGAGCGGCAGCGGCAACGTCGCCGGCGCGTCCGCCACCAACTCGAGCGTGGCGCCGAGCATCAGCAATTCGCTGGTTCAGGACGGCGCGAACGAGACGCTCAGCGTCACCCAGTCGGGCAACAACAACACCTTCCAGGGTGTCGCCGGCGACTCCACTCATCCCGGCTCGCAGGTCCAGTCCGGCTCGAACAACACCGCCAACGTGACCCAGTCTGGCAACGGCAGCACCGTAACGCTGTCGCAGGTCGGCACCGGCAACGGCGTCTTCAATGCCGCGAACTCGGCGCAGGGCGCAGCCGCGACGGGCGATTCCAACGTCATCAATCAGGGCGCCGACAACAGCGCCGTGACCCTGACGCAGACCGGCAACAACAACATCTTCGGCATCAACCAGAACGGCTCGAAGAACACCGTCAGCGTGACCCAGGCCAGCGACGGCAACGAAGCCGCGGCGACCCAGGCTGCCGCCGTTTCGAAGAGCACGATCACGATCACCCAGGGCAACACCACGACGCCGGCGGCGACCTACGACCACGGCAACTACGCTAGCGCCACGCAGTCCTCCGGTGACTCGAGCCAGACCAAGATCAACCAGCAGGGCAAGCTGAACACTGCCGTGACCACGCAGTCCGGCAGCAGCACCGTCGGTTACATCGACAACAGCATCAGCGTGAACCAATTCGGTACCGGCAATGCCGTGATCGGCAGCAGCATCGGCAACGACAACATCGCGAACATGACGCAGGGCGTGTCGTACTTCTCCGCTGACCACAACACGATCAACTTCACGCAGAACGGCAACAACCACGGGATCAGCCTGCTTCAGGAAGGCACCGGCGGGAACATCACCGTCAACCAGACCGGCGTCTACAACAACACCTCGGCCAACCAGTACGGCACGAACAACTCGTTCAGCTCCAATCAGGGCAGCGGCGGTCATAACTACCTGAACGGTTACCAGGACGGCACCCAGAACACCGTCACGGCGTACCAGACCGGTTCCAACAACAACGCCCAGTTCACGCAGTGGACGAATGCCCAGAACGGCACCGTCTCGGGCAACCAGTTCGGTACCTACGGCAACGTCACCATCAGCCAAGGCTACTATTACGGCGCCGCCTCGTCGGGCAACAGCGTGACCTACGGCCAGGGCGGAGACTACAGCTCCCTCAACGTGTCGCAGATCGGCTCGACCAACAACGTGTCGTCGAACCAGTACGGCGGCACGAACCACGACGCGGTCGGCGTCTACCAGAACGGCAACGCCAACACCGTCGCCAGCATCCAGTCCGGCAACACCGACAGCCTCACGGTCAACCAAGTCGGCAACAACAACACCGTGGGCAACTCCGGTTCGTACGGCCAGTACGGCAACAACGACACCGCCAGCGTGACCCAGACCGGCAACGGCAACACCGTGAACAACTATCAGGTGAACAACAGCGAGATGCTGCTGGCCACGCAGACCGGCGACAACAACTACATCTACAATCATCAGTACGGCTATCAGGTCGCCAGCGCGACCATTACGCAGACCGGCACCGGCAACCTGGCGTTCGGCTCCCAGTTCGGTGCCAACAGCGTCGCCACCGTCACGCAGTCCGGCAACGGCAACAGCGCGACGTACTTCCAGAACGGCAACGGCAACACCGTGACGATCTCGCAGGGCGTGAAGCACTGAGCTGACGAACGGACGGGGAAGGGGCGCTCCGCGCGCCCCTTCCATTCCGCAGAAAGAGACGACGTTCCTCGTGAACGCACATGACCGCGCTTCGGCGCGCGTCGTCATGCGAGATCATTTCGTTGATCCGCATCGGGCGCTTCGGCCCGGTCCGACACCATTGCAATGAGAAAAGAAGATGCGTGTCGCGTCACGGCGGATGGCGAAGATTCGCGTGCTTGTGAGAGTGCGAATGCGCGTGCGATCACGATAACGCGTTCGTCAAAACGAAATCGCCGAAATTGTTTCTGGTGTATTAAAACTTTTATCGAAGGATGATTTAGCCGTTAACCGAACGTTAGTGATTGGTCCGGGGTTCGCCCGACGATCGGAACGTGCGTGGGCGGGGCGGGGCCTCTCCTGTAACGGAGTCTTCCAATGAAAAAGCAGTTTCTGTTCGTGTCGGCGAGTGTCGCCGCGATCGTGCTGGCGTCGGCCGCGTATGCCGGCGACAACAACCAGGCGAACATCAACCAGAAGGGCGCCAATGGATCGGTGACCATCGACCAGAGCGGCAACGGCAACGTTGCGGGGGTTTCCGGGACGAGCTCCAGCACAGCGCCGACGATCAGCAATTCGCTGGTTCAGGATGGTTCGAACGAAACGCTCAGCGTCACGCAGTCGGGCAACAACAACACGTTCACTGGCGCGACCCCGAACAACCCCACGCCGGGCTCGCTGGTCCAGTCCGGCTCGAGCAACGTCGCCAACGTCACGCAGTCCGGCAACGGCAGCACCGTGACGCTGTCGCAGACCGGCACCGGCAACGGCGTGTTCGATCAGGCCAACGGTCCGCAATTCACGCCGGATAGCCCGTCCAACCAGATCAACCAGGGCGCCACCAACGGCAGGGTGACCCTGACGCAGACCGGCAACAACAACCTCTTCGGCATCAGCCAGGATGGCTCGCAGAATGCGCTGACCGTCACGCAGACCGGCAACGCCAACGAAGTGCATGCCTCGCAGGACGGCAACACGGTGACCGATACCATCTCGATCACCCAGAACCAGAGCAATGGGCGCGGCAACCTCGCGAAGGCCTCGCAGCAGGGTGGCACTGGGTCGACGACGGTCCTGACCCAGACCGGCGCATCCAACTGGTCGACGACCACGCAGTCGGGTGACAACAGCACGGTGACGCTGAGCCAGTCCGGCACCTCGAACACGATCACGCCCAGCACGCAGACCGCCTCGAACAGCTCGGTGAACATCTCGCAGAACAACACCGCTGAGGCCTATCCGGGCTTCCAGTACAACATGGCCTCGTTCTCGCAGGCCGGAACCAACGACCGCATCACCCTGACCCAGGTCGGCGCCTCGTCGGCTTACGTCAGCCAGAACGGTGCCAACAACGCAATCACCTCGACGCAGGTCGGCGAAGGCCACAACCTGAACTCGTTCGGTCAGGTCGGTGACAACAACACGCTCACCAACACCCAGACCGGTTCGTCCAACACGCTGTGGGCCACCAACTACGCCGGCGCGCAGGTCGGCAACAACAACACGATCACCAACACCCAGAGCGGCAACAACGGGACCGTCTTCCTCAACGGCCAGACCGGTACCGGCAACGCGATCACCTCGCTGCAGAACGCCAACAACGATGGCGCCACGTTCGCGCAGAACGGCATCAGCAATGCGGTGCTCTGGAGCAATCAGTTCGGCTCCAACGAGACCGTCAGCATCACTCAGGGCACGAGCCAGGTGACGTCGGCCGGCAGCACCGTCCGCAGCAACCAGTTCGGGGACGGCGACAGCCTGACGATTCTGCAAACCGGCCTGAACCAGGGCATCACCTCGGTTCAGAACGCGGCCAGCGACAAGGCCAACATCTCCCAGAGCGGTTCCACGAACTCCTTCACCAACAACCAGAACGGCGTGTCCAACACCGTGGCCGGGGTGGCGGGCGGAAGCGCCGCGATCCAGAGCGGCACGCTCAACATCGTCACCAACAACCAGTATGCCCTCAACGACAGCCTGTACTTCTCGCAGACCGGCAACGGCAACGTCCTGATCAACAATCAGTCCGTCGCCAACGCCTCGTTGACCGCCGTCCAGACCGGCAACAACAACTACATCTCGAACACCCAGAACGGCTACATGCTGGCCAGCGCGACCATCACGCAGTCGGGCGACAACAACCTCGTGTTCGGCACCCAGACCGGCGGCAGCAACACCGCCGTCGTCGGGCAGTACGGCAACGGCAACAGCGCCACGTACTACCAGACCGGTTCGGGTAACACCGTCCGCATCACGCAGGGCATCGCGCACTAGGCCGATGACGATCGGGAAGGGGGCTCTGCCCCCTTCCTTGCTCTTTGAAGGCGACGGTTCGATGCTGGATCGCATGATCTGCAGGGTTTCGATATGGTGTGCCTCGGCGGCGATCGCTGCGTCGGGCGCGCTTCTGGCGTTTCAGTCCGCTGCCTTCGCCGGGGATCAGGACATGAGTGTCATCGCACGCGCGTCGTCCGGGCCGCTCGCATGTGAAATCCGCAAGGCCTCTATCGGAGACGCGGTGCAATTGACCGGCGTCGTCTCCAGCTCGGTCGCCTTGTCGGGGCAGGTGCGTTTTGTTCTGACGAAATCCGGACCATCCGGGAACTCGAACGTCAGCCAGGGCAATGCGTTCGATCTCGCCGCCGGGGCGGAAGATCATGTCAGTCATGTGACGATCAACCTCGGACAGCAGGATCGCGCGATGCTGGAGTTCGTCGCGACCTCGAAAGACGGCGTGACGTGTCGCGCGACCGCGACTTTCGAATTCTGAGTTGACCTTGCGCAGGAATATGCGAGTGACTTCCCGCGTCCCATGTGCCCGGCAGTTGATCAATTTCCCATGACCCTCTTCAAGACGATCCAGACATCCGCGATCATCCTGTTCAGTGCGGGCGCGGCCCTTGCCCAGCAGGCTTCGCCGCCCGTCGCGACACCAGGCGGCGTGGCCGCCGCGGCTTCCGTCGGTGCGGCCGCGCCGCCGCGATGCGACGCCAATTGTGTGCGCTCCAATGCCCTGCTCGCCACGCAGTCTTGCGTGCCGCAGATCGCGGCGCAATCGCCGGCGGACTTCGATTGGAATTCACGGCCGACGCAAGGCATCTTCCAGAACGCGGATCCGTCGTCGCCGGCGGACGCTGTGGTTCGTTACCGCGGTGATGCGGTGCGTTTCGTCAACTCGCAGAAGGCCTGGGTCCGCCTGAGCTACGAATGCGCCTATGACGTGGAAGCGCGCGCGGTGGTCGCCGTGAATGTCCGCGCCGGCCAGTTGGACCAGCCGCCGGTTTCGACCACGGCTCCCAACAACACCGACGCGGCCGCGGCAAGCCCGCCGAACCTGTCATCGCGGGCGCTCGCACAGGCCATCCAGCAGGCGGCTGCGCAGCCCGCGCAGATCCAGCAGGCCCCCCGCAAGAAGCCGCGCGTCTGGGAGCCGAGCCGCGTAGAAATCCAGCAGCAGCCGCCCAATCCGCGGCAATAGCCGAAAAGGGCCGGCCGCGGAGAGCTGCCGGCCGACGCCGCGGCGGGAGGGCTTAGAGCACCTTGAAGATCGCCAGCGCCAGCACGGCCTGTGCGATGAAGCCGACCGTGAAGGCGAGGGTCCGGAACACCGGGATGCCCAGCGCATAGACGATGAGATGCGCGACGCGGGACCAGAAATAGACGGCGCAGGCGAGCACCGTCCATTTCGAGGAATAGTCGATCGCGTTCAGGATCAGCACCAGCGGCGCGAAGATCACGAGGTTCTCGACCGCGTTGTCATGCGCGAACATCAGCCGGTTCGCCCAATCGGCTTGCGGTTTGTCGCCGCGCGATGGATTGGCCATGGCGCCGCCGAGGCCGCGAACCTGGCACCGGTTGATGATGTAGGGGACCCAGAGAATGCCGGTCAGGATCACCGTCAAGGTCAGCCAGAACAATTCGCGCGTCATAGTCCAATCCCCTCTGTCGCCGCTGTGCTCGACAGCAAGCTTATACGAAAGCGTGGGCGATTCCGCTATGCGCGAACCCTGACATAACTGCCGGGCGCGTCCTCGATCGGGGGCAGGGTGTCGGTGCCGACCGTGCGTGCCGGGACCTCCTCGGGATCAAGGCCGCCCAGCCATTCGCGCCAGTCCGGCCACCACGAGCCCTTGTGCTCCACCGCGTCCTTCATCCACTCGGCGACGTTGACGTCCTTGACGTTGTCATTCGTCCAGTACTGGTACTTGTTCGAGGCTGGCGGATTGACGACACCGGCGATGTGGCCGGAGCCGGACAGCACATACTTCACCGGCCCGCCGAAGAATTGCGAGCCGTAGAGCACCGAGTCCGCCGGCGCGATGTGGTCCTCGCGGGTGGCGAGGTTGTAGACGGGCACCTTGACCTTGGAGAGGTCGAGCAGCGTGTTGTCGAGCACCATCGTGCCCGTCGACAGCCGGTTCTCCAGGTAGCAGTTGCGCAGGTAGTAGGAGTGGTTCGACGCGGTCATGCGGGTTGCGTCGGAATTCCAGTGCAGCAGGTCGAACGCGCTCGGCTGCTGGCCCTTCAGATAGTTGCTGACGACGTAGGACCAGATCAGGTCGTTGGAACGCAGCATGTTGAAGGCCATCGCCATCTTGGAGCCTTCGAGCACACCGGCGGCCTTCATGTCCTGCTCGAGCGCGGAAATCTGCTCCTCGTCGACGAAGACGAGGAGATCGCCGGCATGGGTGAAGTCGACCTGCGCCGCAAAGAACGTCGCCGAGGTCACGCGCTGCCGGCGCTTCTCGGCGAGCCACGCCAGCGTGGTCGCGAGCATCGTGCCGCCGACGCAATAGCCGGCGGTGTGGACCTTCATCTCGCCGGTGATCTTCTCGATCACGTCCATCGCCGCGAGCGGGCCTTCCTTCATGTAGTCTTCCCAGCTCTTGCTGCCGAGCCGCTTGTCGGGATTGACCCATGAGATCACGAACACGGTGACGCCCTGGTCGACGCACCACTTGATGTAGGACTTCTCCGGCTTGAGATCGAGGATGTAGAACTTGTTGATCCAGGGCGGGATGATCAGGAGCGGCGTGCGCAGCACCTTCTCCGTCGTCGGAGAGTACTGGATGAGCTGCATCATCTCGTTCTGGTAGATCACCTTGCCCGGCGTCGTCGCCATGTTGACGCCGACCACCAGGTTGTCCGGATTGGACTGGCGGATCTTCAGCATGCCCTTGCCGGCCGCGATGTCTTCCGCCAGCATCTGCAGGCCCCGCGCGAGGTTGTCGCCGTTGCTTGCGACGGTTGCGCGCAGCACTTCCGGGTTGGTCAGCACGAAATTCGACGGCGAGAGCGCGTTGGTCACCTGCTGGATGTAGAACTCCGCCTTGCGGCGCGTATGCGGATCCAGTCCTTCGGCATCGCGCACGAGTTCCTGCGCCCATTTGCTGGTGAGCAGATAGAGCTGCATGACGAAGTCGAAGAACTGGTTCGACTTCCATTCGGGGTCGGCGAAGCGCTTGTCGCGCGGCGAGGGAGAGATCGCGGGAGCCACGGCTTCGCCGGCCATGCGGCGGGCCGCCGAACCCCAGAGGTCGAGATAGTCCTTGGCGAGCTTGGTCTGCAGATCGGACGTGCGCGATGTGTCCGACAGCCAGTACTCGGCGACCGACGTGAAGGTCTTGACGACCTCGGCGAGCTCGGCCGGCGGGCGATCGTGGACTTCGCCGGTCTCGCGCGGCTTGAGGTAGGCGGCGAGTGCCTTGCCGCCGCTTTCCATGGCCCGTGCGACATTCATCGCGAAGGCTTCCGCATCGAACTTCGTCTCGGGCTTGGGCGTGTCGGTCGTGGCGGTACTCATGCCCAGAACAGTAGCGATTCATTCCATATTCGTCACCGCGAAGCTCGCATGTTTGGCGTTAAACACGCTCCAAGATGTGCTGCACTGCGATACGGCTTCTTCGTTTCGTCACAATCAGGGTGCACGCCTCGCACCGTGGGCTTTGGATGTTTTCTCGCTCGTACCTTGTGGGCAGCAATGGTTTGAGCTTGGGCAGGTTGTCGGGTTAGTCTCCCCGCGGCCGTGCGTTGGGACGAGTAGGGGATAGCCCAAGTGTTGGCGTTGAGGGACCGGCAAAAGACGCGGCTTGCATGCTGCGCGCTGCTCATCACGGTGTTCGCGCTAGGCGGCTGCTCCAGCCAGCTCGCGGACTTCACACCCACTGACGCGCAGGCACACCCCAAGGAGCCGGCCGGCTACCTGCCGGTACACGATCTTCCGCCGGACCGCGATGAAGCCGTCATTACGCCGGAGCAGCGCGCCAAGATCGAGGCGGAGCTCGCCGCCGCCCGCGATCGCCAGGCCGTCGCCGCCAAGGACGCGAAGTAAGGCTGCGCAAGGTAATCGCTGGCGCCCCCGCCACTCCGTGCTAAAAAGACCTCAATTCAGCCGAGAGTCAGGGCGAAGAAGTTCAGCCCCCGTTGTCGAAAGTTGCTCTAAGTATCTGATTTGGAGCGAGTTTCGCGTGGGAGGCGGGTCCTTTTGCGAGGGGCCGTCACGATCCCTCGATTCTATCCTGACCGGTTGCCCGGAGCCCAGAGAGCCATGGACGATTTTTACCGCATCCGCCGCCTTCCGCCTTATGTCTTCGAGCAGGTCAATCGGGCCAAGGCGGCCGCGCGGAATGCCGGCGCCGACATCATCGACCTCGGCATGGGCAATCCGGATCTGCCGGCGCCTCCGCATGTGCTTGAGAAGCTCAAGGAGACGCTCGGCAAGCCGCGCACCGACCGCTACTCGGCCTCGCGTGGCATCCCCGGGCTGCGCCGGGCCCAGGCCGGCTATTACGCCCGCCGTTTCGGCGTGAAGCTCAATCCCGACACCCAGGTGGTGGCGACGCTCGGCTCGAAAGAGGGCTTTGCCAACGTGGCGCAGGCGATCACCGCGCCCGGCGACGTCATCCTCTGTCCGAACCCGAGCTATCCGATTCATGCCTTCGGCTTTTTGATGGCGGGCGGCGTGATCCGCTCCGTCCCCTCTGAGCCGACGCCGCAGTTCTTCGAAGCGGTCGAGCGGGCGATCGTCCATTCGATCCCGAAGCCGCTGGCGCTGGTGGTCTGCTATCCCTCGAACCCGACCGCCTATGTCGCGAGCCTCGACTTCTACAAGGACCTGGTGGCGTTCGCGAAGAAGCACGAGATCCTGATCCTGTCGGATCTCGCCTACGCGGAAGTCTATTTCGACGAGGCGAACCCGCCGCCGTCGGTGCTGCAGGTGCCGGGCGCGATGGACGTCACCGTCGAGTTCACCTCGATGTCGAAGACCTATTCGATGGCCGGCTGGCGCATGGGCTTTGCGGTCGGCAACGAGCGCGTGATCGCAGCGCTGGCCCGCGTCAAATCCTACCTCGACTACGGCGCCTTCACGCCGGTGCAGGTTGCCGCGACCGCCGCGTTGAACGGCCCGGACGATTGCATCAAGGAGATGCGCGACACCTACCGCAAGCGCCGCGACGCGCTGGTCGAATCCTTCGGCCGCGCCGGCTGGGAGATCCCGCCGCCGGAGGCCTCGATGTTCGCATGGGTGCCGCTGCCGGAGGCGTTCCGCAGCGTCGGCAGCATGCAGTTCGCCACCCTGATGGTCGAGAAATCCGGCGTCGCGGTGTCGCCCGGCGTCGGCTTCGGCGAGCATGGCGAGGGGTATGTCCGCATCGCGATGGTGGAAAACGAGCAACGGATCAGACAAGCCGCACGCGGCGTACGCCGCTTCCTTGAAAGCGGCATCGAAACGTTGCACAACGTCGTTCCGCTCGCCAACCGGCGTTAATTCCCTTCGGCAGGTTTTCTAGAATATCATGGTCGCACCCCTCAAAGTGGGCATAGCGGGGCTCGGCACCGTGGGCGCCGAAGTTGTCCGTCTGATCGAAACCCAGGCCCGCGTGCTCGCGGGCCGCAGCGGCCGGGGCATCCGCGTCGTCGCGGTCACCGCGCGTTCGAAGGCGAAAAAGCGCGGGATCGACCTGCGCGGCGTCGAATGGGTGAAGGATCCGATGACGCTCGCCACGCATCCCGAGGTCGACTGCTTCGTCGAACTGATGGGCGGCGCCGGCGATCCCGCGCTTTCGGCCGTCGAGGCGGCGCTGAACGCCGGCAAGTCGGTCGTCACCGCCAACAAGGCGCTGCTGGCCAAGCACGGCATCAAGCTCGCCAAATCAGCCGAAAAGCATGGCGGTGCGCTGAACTTCGAGGCTGCCGTCGGCGCCGCGATCCCCGTCATCAAGACGTTGCGCGAGGGCCTCGCGGGAACCGGCATCAGCCGCGTCTACGGCATCCTCAACGGGACCTGCAACTACATCCTGACGCGGATGGAGCAGGAAGGCCTGTCGTTCGCCGAATGCCTGAAGGACGCGCAGCGGCTCGGCTACGCCGAGGCCGATCCGTCCTTCGACGTCGACGGCCATGACACCGCGCAGAAGCTCGCCATTCTCGCCAGCCTCGCCTTCGGCACGAAAGTTGCTCAAAGCGCGGTGTATGTCGAAGGCATCTCCTCCATCGCGCCCGAAGATCTGCGCGCCGCCGCCGATCTCGGTTACCGCGTCAAGCTGCTTGGCGTTGCGGTCCGCACCGCCAAGGGCATCGAGCAGCGCGTGCATCCGACCATGGTTCCGAAATCCTCCTCGATCGCGCAGGTGATGGGCGTCACCAATGCCGTTACGATCGATGGTGAGGGCATTCCCCCGATCACGCTCGTCGGCCCCGGCGCGGGCGGCGCTGCGACCGCCTCCGCCGTCGTCGCCGATATCGCCGACGTCGCGCGTGGCATCCGCGCCAATCCGTTCGGCCGGCCGATCGCGCAACTGCATGAGACCAAGAAGGCGCCGATGGAGCGCCATGAGGGCGGCTATTACATCCGTCTTCTGGCCCGCGATTTCCCCGGCACCGCCGCCGCGATCGCCACCAGGCTCGCCGAGCAGAAGATATCGATCGAGTCGATCGTGCAGCGTCATCCCAATGGCGGCGCTGCGCCTGCCGACGGCAAGGCGGTCCCCGTACCGGTCATCCTGATCACCTATGCGACGCATGAGGACGCGGTGCGCCGTGCGCTCGCCGCCGTGCAGCGCGACAAGGTGATCAGCGGGCGGCCGCAGGTCATCCGGATCGAGAAGAACTAGGGCATGGTCCGGGACGTTATGCAGCGGTTTCCCTTCGACAGGCGCGGAACGCGTCTGCGGGGAGACCGCGCTCGAGAAGAAGGCGGTTCGAACGAACCGCGGGCGTTGGGAATTGATCAGGACGGAGTTTTCCGTTCCGAACCGTTTTGAAGGAGTGAGCCGATGTCGACCCATATTTCAGTTCCGCCGCAGATGCTGCTCGAGCGCATTCTCACGCTGGAGCTCGTGCGGGTGACGGAGCGGGCGGCGGTGTCGGCGGCGCGGCTGCGCGGCCATGGCCAGGAGAAGGCCGCCGACCAGGCCGCCGTCGACGCGATGCGGCGCGAGCTCAACAAGCTGCCGATCGAAGGTACGATCGTGATCGGCGAAGGCGAGCGCGACGAGGCGCCGATGCTCTATATCGGCGAGCAGGTCGGCATCAAGGCCGGACCCAAGGTCGATATCGCCGTCGACCCGCTCGAAGGAACCACGCTGTGCGCCAAGAACATGCCGGGCGCGATCGCGACCATGGCGATGGCCGACGGCGGCACGCTGCTGCACGCCCCTGACGTCTACATGCAGAAGCTCGCGATCGGACCGGGCTACGACAAGGGCGTCGTCGATCTCGATGCCTCGCCGGCTGACAACGTTCATCGTCTGGCCAAGGCCAAGGGTGTCAAGCCGGACGGCATCACCGTTCTCGTCCTCGACCGCCCGCGTCACGCCGACATCATCACGAGCGTGCGTTCGACCGGCGCGGCCGTGCGTCTCATCACCGACGGCGATGTCGCGGGCGTGATCCACTGCGCCGACCCTGACAACACCGGCGTTGACATGTATCTCGGCACCGGCGGTGCGCCGGAAGGCGTGCTCGCGGCCGTGGCGCTGCGTTGCATCGGCGGCCAGATGCAGTGCCGCCTGATCCTCGATTCCGACGAGAAGCGCGAGCGCGCCGCCAAAATGGGCGTCAACGATCCCAAGATGATCTACGGCATCGAGGACATGGCGCGCGGCGACTGCCTGTTCGCCGCGACCGGCGTGACCACGGGTTCGCTGCTCTCGGGCGTCAAGTTCCGCAAGGACGGCGTGATCGAGACCGAGACGGTCGTGATGCGCTCCGTCACCGGCACGGTCCGCTACATCAAGGCCGAGCACCGCGAACTCGCGAAGTTCCATCTGGACTGAGGCTGCAATCATCCGCGCGCGATCGTTCGGCCGATGAGGCCGGACGTTCGCGGCGGATCGATCATGTTCGCCACGCCCCGTCGCGTGTCCGCTAAGGGCTGCGGGGTGCCGCCGGCTTGAACATGAACACATCGCACACGGTCAAGCCTATTTTGACCGCCAACTGAAGTGTGCCGACTTCGTCGGCCCAAGGCTGAAGAATGGATCTTGCGGCCGAGATATCGTTGCTCGCGAGAGCAAGACGCGCCTTCTCATCCGCGTTCGCATAGTCGTCGGTTGCGAGCATGTCGGACAGCGCACGCGACAGAGCGTCATCGAACATCTCCAGGCGAACTTCCGAGACGTAATGGTCCGGTCGCAGTCTGACTTTATTTTCGATTTGTGCCGGATCGAACAGCCCCGCCTTGCTCAACATGATCGTGAGAGGGTGATTTCGGGCGATCGATGTAGGAATGATCTCGTAGCTCTTGAGCCTCCCAAACCGGTCCTGAACCGCTGAAAACGAGATCACCGGACGGTGGTTGAAGCGCGAGTTGCCGTGGAGCATCCTGATGCGGCCGACGGTTTCGTCGTCGTCGGAGTACTCCATGCCGTTTGCGACGTTCTCGTCGATACCATTTGCGATCAGGTACGACGACGCGTTCGCAACACGATCGGTGACGCCCTCCCTGTCGAGCCCGTCGACCTCGAATTCGATTTCCCGCCCGATGAACGCGGACAGCCCGACGGTGTAAGCGCCGACGGTCGGGCCACAACGGAAGTGGATGATCTCCATCCACATCCCGAACGGATGATCCGGAAACGGCTCGAACGATCGGCGGGACTCTTCCAGCCACATCGGCGCCGAGCGGCCGACCTTTCCGCACCAGACGACGGCAATGCAACCCCGATGCGCTTCGATCACGCCGCCGACGACGGCAGTCACCAGACGCGTGCCTTCGATCGGAGACAGTTCGGCTGCTCCCTCGACGGCGGAGCCTATCGTGGAGACGACCAGATGAGCCCGGTGGCGTCCAACCGCACGGGGAGCGTCCGGCCAAACCGGGGAAGCGCTCTGCCACAGATGCTGATCGGGAGGCATAGGCGCAGGCATCAGGAGGACGGCCACGAGATGGTCGCCGGCGCGGACCAGGATCGGATCGTCGGCCCTCGGATCCGCGGGGGCCGGGCCGCTCTCCCATCTCAGGCCGGGATGGCGACGTCGCAATGCCTCGATCAGGGCGTTCGATTTCGGCAGGGCGGCATTTTCAAGCAAGACGAATGCAACAGGTCTGTCCATGGCGTGTTCACGACACCTCGCGGATTGAGCCGGCGCATCTCGATCGTCTTGGATCGTCTTGGGCGTGTTTGATGCGCAGGACTAGCGCTATTGTTGCATGCAAACGGCCGTGCTTTAAAGTCCAGATCTTGGCTGGAGCAGGGTGAGCCCCGGAGACATGGCTGGAGCAAATATCATGACCACGACATCCGATCTCTCCAATGTCAAAGCCCTGGTGTTCGACGTGTTCGGCACGGTCGTCGACTGGCGCACCAGCCTGATCACCGATTTCATGTGGTGGAGCAGGGGGCGCGGCATCAGCGCCGACTGGACCGCGCTGGTCGACGGCTGGCGCGGCATGTACGTCGCGTCCATGGACGACGTGCGCAAGCATCCCGAGCGCGGCTATGTCATGCTTGACGACCTCCATCGCCGTTCGCTGGAGAAACTGGTCGAGAAATTCGCGATCAAGGGGCTGACGGAGGCCGATCTCGATCACCTCACCCGGGGCTGGCACCGGCTGCACCCCTGGCCCGACAGCGTCGCCGGCCTGACGCGGCTGAAGAGGAAGTTCGTCATCTCGCCGCTGTCGAACGGCAATGTCGCGCTGCTCACCAACATGGCGAAGTTCGCGGGCCTGCCGTGGGATCTCGTGATGTCGGCCGAACTGTTCGAGCACTACAAGCCGGATCCGGAGACCTATCTCGGCGCCGCGCGTCTGCTCGGCCTCAAGCCGGAGCAGGTGATGATGGTCGCCGCCCACAACGGCGATCTCGCCGCAGCGCAGAAGAACGGGCTGAAGACGGCGTTCGTGGCGAGGCCGACCGAGTACGGCCCGCTTCAGAAGGTCGATTTCGAGGCCACCGGCAAGTGGGACATCGTGGCCAAGGATTTTGGCGGGATCGCCGACACGCTCGGCTGCTGACGTTGCGCCGGCAGGCGTCGTGGCTCGTCTCGATTAACGGGAGCGTGCCGCGAGGTCGCCGGCAGGAGCCCGCAATTCTTCGCTGCCGTCGTCAGGTGCGCAGAACATCGTGATCGCGAGGTCGATCCGCCGCTCCAGCATGCGGCGATTGAGCCGAAACCTGTCGTCGGTCAGCAGCCTGAAATGATCGTGGCTGAACACCGCTCCTAGCAGCATTTCGGCGACGAGACGCAGCGGCACGCCTTCGAGGCGAGTATCGAGGCGTACCGTCCGGAGCAGGTCGGCGAGATCGTCGCTGCCGGTCTCCATGATGACCTCGGCGAACATCCGGCCGAGGCCCGGCGAGGCCTGGCGTTCGCCGATGATCAGGCGATGCAGCGCGATCTCGCCCGGCGCCAGCGCCACGTCCGCGATCCTCTTCAGCGAGATTCGAAGCCGGGTCGTCGGCGATCCCTCCAGCGGAGGGTTGGCAAAGTGAGCCTCCGGCAGGCTGCGCAGCAGCATGGCGCGGAACAATTCGGTCTTGCTCTCGAACAGCTTGTAGAGCGTCTTCTTCGACATTCCCGCGGCGCCGGCGATGTCGTCCATCGTCGTTGCGGCGAAGCCCTTGCTGGTGAACGTGTCCTTCGCCGCCGCGAGCAATTGCACCAACCGCGCGTCCGGAGGCGGAGGAGCGGGGTGTCGCTGCGCGGACGAATTGTCGCGGCTGCGTTTGTGACCGTCGATTGTTCTCGTCATGCCAAACCTGTCACCGAAAAGGGAGGCCGCTTCACGACTGCTTGAACGGAACTGCAAAGGGAGCGTAGCACTTGACTTGGCTCTTGGAAACTCCCAAGTTTCCTGATGGAAACTGCATAGTTTCCAATTGTTGAAATGTAAATGGCTCCCGTTGAGGGGGCCTGCAAGAGCCATCTCCCAGGTTGTCATGACCCGTCTCACGATCCTCCGCGCAGTTCCACTGATCGCCCTGCTGTCGCTCGCCGCCTGCGGCGACGAGAGCCAGAAGCCGGCCGCCCAGCAGCCGACGCCCGAGGTCGGCGTCGTGACGCTGAAGCCGCGGGAGGCGAAGATCTCGACCGTGCTGCCCGGTCGCGTCGTCGCCTACCAGGTCTCGGAAGTGCGGCCGCAGGTCACCGGCATTCTGCTCAAGCGCGATTTCGTGGAAGGCGCCGAGGTCAAGGAGGGCGATCTGCTCTATGAGATCGATCCGGTGCAGTACAAGGCCGCGCTGGCCAGCGCCGAGGCCGCGGTGCAGAGGGCGGAAGCCACCCTCGTCAGCGTGAAATTGAAGGCCGCGCGCAAGACCCAGCTGCTGCAGACCAATGCCGCCAGCCAGCAGGACGTCGATGACGCGGTTGCCGCCTACAAGCAGGGCGAGGCCGATCTGAACGCGGCGAAGGCCAACCGCGACACCGCGGCGATCTCGCTCGATCGCACCAAGGTCACCGCATCCATCTCCGGGCGGATCGGCAAGTCGACGATCACGCCCGGTGCGCTCGTTACCGCGAGCCAGGCGACCGCGATGACCACGATCCAGCAGCTCGACCC
Organism: Bradyrhizobium sp.; assembly: GCF_047605465.1. Classification (GTDB taxonomy): domain Bacteria; phylum Pseudomonadota; class Alphaproteobacteria; order Rhizobiales; family Xanthobacteraceae; genus Bradyrhizobium. The sequence goes on from NZ_JASGFS010000005.1 coordinate 78,532, forward strand.
CGTCTACGTCGATCTCGACCAGTCCACCTCCGAGATGGAGCGCCTGCGCAGCCAGGTCGCCGGCGGCCAGCTCAAGCGGCCGGCCGGCGGCGTTGAGGTCGAACTGCTGATGGAGAACGGCAAGGCCTACGCCCAGAAGGGCAAATACGGATTCACCGACACGAGCGTCAACGAGAACACAGGCTCGGTCAGTTCGCGCGCGATCTTTGCGAACCCGGACCGCGCGCTCCTGCCGGGCATGTATGTGCGCGCGCGCATCGTGGCCGGCATCGACTCTGCCGCCATCCTCGTGCCGCAGCGCGCGGTGTCGCGCAATCCGCTCGGGCAGGCCGTTGCCATGTTCGTCGACAAGGACGGCAAGATCGAGCAGCGCACGCTGGAGACGGGCGAGGAGATCGACGGCAACTGGCTGGTGCGCTCCGGCGCCAAGGCAGGCGATCGCCTCGTCGTCGAGGGAACGCAGAAGGCGCGTGCGGGAGCGGCCGTGAAGACCGTCGAGGTCGAGGTCGATCCGGCCACCGGTCTCACCGTGAACCCGTCGCGACAGGCCGAGGCGCGGCCGGCGGCCGCGACGCGCGAGGACTGAGCGCCATGTCGCATTTCTTCATCAAGCGGCCGATCTTCGCCTGGGTCATCGCCATCCTGATCATGCTGGGCGGCGTGCTCGCGATCATGCGCCTGCCGATCGCGCAATATCCTCAGATCGCGCCGACCGTGGTCACGATCACGGCGACCTATCCCGGCGCCAACGCCGAGACCGCGGAGAACTCGGTGACCAAGGTCATCGAGCAGAACATGACCGGCCTCGACTATCTGCAGTACATGTCGTCGTCGAGCACCTCGACTGGCGTCGTGCAGATCTCGCTGACGTTCACCAACGATGCCGACGCCGACATCGCCCAGGTCCAGGTGCAGAACAAGCTGCAGCTCGCGACCCCGCTGCTGCCGCAGGTGGTGCAGCAGCAGGGCATCAAGGTCGTGAAATCATCGTCGAGCTTCCTGATGGTGCTCGGCTTCGTCTCGGAGGACGGCAAGCTCAGCGCCAGCGACATCGCCGATTACGTGGCGTCCTCGATCAACGACCCGATCAGCCGCGTCGCCGGCGTCGGACAGGTGCAGCTGTTCGGCGCGGAATACGCGATGCGGATCTGGCTCGATCCCGACAAGCTCGCCAAGTTCAACCTGATGCCCGGCGACGTCACCGCGGCGATCCAGACCCAGAACACGCAGGTCACGGCCGGCCAGCTCGGCGGGCTTCCCGCCGTCGGCGGCCAGCAGCTCAACGCGACGATCACCTCGCAGAGCCGCCTGCAGACGGTCGAGCAGTTCAAAGACATCATTCTGCGCACGGCGTCGTCCGGCCAGACGGTTCGCGTCGGCGACGTCGCGCGGGTCGAGCTCGGCTCGAAATCCTACGACGCGACGGCCCGCTACAACGGCAAGCCGGCTTCCGGCATGGGCATCAGCCTTGCGACCGGCGCCAATGCGGTTGCGACTTCCGAGGCCGTCAAGGCGCGCATTGCCCAGCTCAGCGCCACCATGCCGGAGGGGCTGCGCGTCATCTATCCCTACGACACCACGCCGTTCGTCAAGCTGTCGATCGAGAAGGTGGTGCACACGCTGTTCGAGGCGATCGTTCTCGTCTTCGTCGTGATGTTCGTGTTCCTGCAGAACTGGCGCGCCACCATCATCCCGACCATCGCGGTGCCCGTGGTGCTGCTCGGGACGTTCGGCGTGCTCTCGGCCGCGGGCTATTCGATCAATACGCTGACGATGTTCGCGATGGTGCTGGCGATCGGCCTTCTGGTCGACGACGCCATCGTGGTGGTCGAGAACGTCGAGCGCGTGATGGCGGAGGAGAAGCTCGGCCCGCGCGAGGCGACCGAGAAATCCATGCGCGAGATCACCGGCGCGCTGGTCGGGATCGGCGTCGTGCTTTCGGCCGTGTTCATTCCCATGGCGTTCTTCAGCGGCTCGGTCGGCATCATCTACCGGCAGTTCGCGCTCACCATTGTTTCGGCGATGCTGCTCTCCGTGCTCGTGGCGCTGGTGCTGACGCCGGCGCTATGCGCGACGATCCTGCGGCCGCCGAAGCATCACGGCACGCAGCGCGGCGTCTTCGGGCTGTTCAACCGTGGCTTCGACCGCATGGCGGACGGATATCAGCGCGCCGCGGGCGGAGCGATCAAGCGGGTCGTGACCGTCTTGATCGGCTTCGCGGCGGTCGTCGCCAGCATGGTCTTCCTGTTCCAGCGGCTGCCGAGCTCGTTCCTGCCCGAAGAGGACCAGGGAACGATCATCACCCTGATCCAGCTCCCGGTCGGGGCGACCTCGGTGCGTACGCTCGACGTCATCAAGCAGGTCGAGCATCAATACCTCGACAACGAGAAGGACGCCGTCGAAGGCGTGTTCGCGGTCAGCGGCTTCAGCTTTACGGGCCAGGGGCAGAATGTCGGGCTTGCCTTCGTCAACCTGAAGCCGTTCGACGATCGCAAGGATGCTTCGGCCTCGGCGCAGGCCGTCGTCGGCCGGGCCATGGGGGCATTCGCGAAGATCCGCGACGCCATGGTGTTCGCGGTGCTGCCGCCCTCGATCCCCGGTTTCGGCGATGCCGGCGGCTTCGATGTCTATCTGCAGGATACGGGCGGGCAGGGGCATGAGGCGCTGATCGAAGCGCGCAACAAGTTGCTCGGCCTGCTGGCGGCGGACCAGCGGGTCGCGCAATCCCGCCCGAACGGGCAGGACGACACCCCGCAGTTCAACCTCGACATCGACCAGGCCAAGGCCACCGCGCTCGGGGTCAATCTGAGCGATCTCAACACCACGCTGTCGGCGGCCTGGGGCGGCGCCTATGTGAACGACTTCATCGACCGCGGCCGCGTCAAGCAGGTGTACGTGCAAAGCGACGCGCCGTTCCGCATGGACACGAGCGACATCGGCCGCTGGTACGTCCGCAACGCCTCCGGCTCGATGGTGCCGTTCTCGGCGCTGGCTTCGCATCGCTGGAGTTTCGGTTCGCCGCGGCTGGAGCGATACAACGGCGTCGCGGCCGTCGAGCTCCAGGGGCAGGCGGCATCGGGCGTCAGCTCGGGCGTCGCCATGCAGGCGGTCGACGAGCAGATGGCCAAGCTCCCCAAGGGCTACAGTCACGAATGGACGGGATTGTCGTTCCAGGAGCGGTTGACCGGCAGCCAGACGCTGTATCTCTATTCGATCTCGATCCTGATCGTCTTCCTGAGCCTTGCGGCGCTCTACGAGAGCTGGTCGGTCCCGTTCGCGGTGATGCTGACGGTGCCGATCGGCGTGCTCGGCGCATTGCTGGCGGCAACGCTGTTCGGCCAGGCCAATGACGTCTATTTCCAGGTCGGCCTGCTCACCACGATCGGTCTCGCCTCGAAGAATGCCATCCTGATCGTCGAGTTCGCACTGGAGCAGATCGCGACGGGTCGCAGCCTCGTCGAAGCGACGCTGCACGCAGCGCGCCAGCGGCTGCGTCCGATCCTGATGACGTCGCTGGCCTTCATCCTGGGCGTGCTGCCGCTGGCGGTGGCGACGGGCGCGGGCTCCGCCAGCCAGAACGCGGTCGGCATCGGCGTCGCCGGCGGCATGATCGCGGCAACCGTGCTCGGCATCTTCTTCGTGCCCGCGCTGTTTGTGCTGGTCCGGCGCATATTTCCCGGCAGGCAGGCTGCGACGGATGGGTCGAAATCCGTCGCTGTCGCCGAACCCGCGGAGTAGCCGACACCGTTATCAGGGCCGGGGCATGTGTGCGTCCGGCCCTGACGGCGCCCTCAGAAGCTTACCCCGAGCCTCGCGTTGAACGACCGGCCCGGTCCCCTGACGTTGTAGCCATAGGCCGGTGATGTCCCCATCATCGAGACCACCTTGTAGTCGACCAGATCGGCGCCACCGAGCGGCAGGTAGTAGTTCTGGTTAAGCAGATTGTCGATGCCGAGGTCCAGTCGCACATGCTGCCACTGGTAGCCCGTGCGCAGATTGACCAGCGCGTAGGCCGGCGTCGTCAATTCGTTGTGGACCTGGTTGACCTGATCCTTCGATCCGACCAGTTGCAGTTCGACGCTATTGGTCCAGCCGCCGAGGCGATGGTCGAGCGCGAGTTTCGCGTTGATCGGCATCATGTGATAGAGGTCGACGCCGTCGCTTCGCTGGCCGCGAACGTAGCCGATTAGGCCACGAAATTGTCCCTGGCCGTAGACCGGGTTGTCCCAGACGGTCAGCCGTCCTTCGACGTTGATGCCGTACAGCGTCGCATCGTGATTGGCGAACTGGAGATAGACGAAGCCGGTGTTCGCGGTCAGGTTGGCGGGATTGCTCGCGAGACAGCTCGCGCTGGCGCAGCGGTCGACGTCGATATAGTCCTGCACGTAGCTGGCATAGGGCGTCACCTTGACGTCCCATATCCGCTGCGCCGGATCATGCCACCCAGCGGTGAAGCTGACGGTGTGGGCCTTCTCGGGCTTGAGGTCGAGATTTCCGACATAGCCGTTGCCGTCGCCGAACCAGCCGATCATCTGCATCGCCATCGCGTTGGTCGACCAGGCGTAGCGTTCGTAGAGATTGGGTGAGCGGGTCTTGCGGGCAAACCCGAGCTCATACTGGCTCATGTCGTCGGGTTCGTAGCGGATGAGGGCGGAGCCGTCGAAATGAACATCGGTCCGCGCGTGATTGACGGCGTTGAAAGCCGCTGCGTCGGCGCCGTAGTCCATGTCGTTGTAGCCCTGGACGTTCCCGGTGTTCATCCAGACCACGTCGTTGCGCAGGCCGATGATCGAGGTCCATTGCCGATCCCAGTGGCGCTCCCATTCGACGAACGTCCCGAGGCGGTCACGCGTTCCGCCGTTGATGTTGATGAACGTATTGGGAGCCATCATCATCGATCCCGCCACCGGGCTCCACCAATCGTTGAGCCGGTTGAGCGCCAATTCGTTGCCGATGCGCAGCAGGTCATGACCGGAGAGCGCGACCGTCGCCTTCACCGAATAACCGGCATCGAATCCCTTGGTGTCCATGGGCATGTCGCTGACCTTGTCCGGCGCGATGAATCCCATGGTGTGCCGGATCTGGTGCACGAAGGCGGTGGCTTCGAACTTGCCCCAGTCGAACACGCCCTCGTAACGGCCGTTCGCGTACAAGCCGCGGTTGTAGACCATGTCCATGTACTGGTTCACGTAGCCCTGATAGGGAATGAACTGTCCGCCGACCTGGAACGTGAAGAGATTGCCGAAGGTCTGCTTCGAGATGCTGATGGCGTGGTTCTGCGTCTCGTAGAGCGTCGACTTGACGGTGCTTCCGTCGCCGGCCTTGTAGTCGCCGGCACGCACCCAGCCGCCCGTGTAGGTGATGCTGGTGTCGTGGTTGGCCATGGTCGCGGTGGCGTCGACGCCGTAGGCGTTGCCGTTGCTACGGAAGTAGCTCGACAGTTGGGTGCTGGTCACCCAGCCCGCCTGTTCCGGCACGAAGGCCGGCGGCGCGGTCGTCACGTCGATGCGGCTGCCGATGTAGTCGCCGCCGACCGAGACGGGACCCACGCCGACATAGGCCTTCATCTTCGCAATCATCGCTGGATTGACGAATGACAAGGGGGGATTCATTTCGTTCGGGCAGGCCGGGCTGATCAGCATCGAGTTGATTGCGACCTGAAGCCGGTCTGCCCCGAACCCGTTGATTGCCGGCAGGCTCGAAATGCCACCGGCGCCCCATGCGGCGCCTCCCGGCAGATCGGTGACGAGCGAGGCGGAGTCGCTCGACGACAGGCCGCGGTCGAAACCCGCCGTCGGCGGCAACGTGGTGGAGGCCGGGACCGAAGTCCGGTTGTCGATCGCTGCAGCGACAGGTTTCCCCGGCGTCGCGGGGGCCGCCGGAGCGGCCGCGGCGGTTCCGCGCGGTTTGCGCTTGCGCTGTTGAGGTGAATTGACCGTGACCGGCGGCAACTGCTCCTGCGCTCGCGATTGGGCGAGAGCCGATGTTGCGAAAGGTGGAAGCAGCGATGCCGTGCCCAGCAATGCGGGTGAAGCGAGCATCGTCGAGGCGGCGAGAATGGACCGACGCAGGGTGATCGAGGTGCAGGACATGGGTGGCGTTCTTTCGAGGCCGCAGGATGCTGCGGGCCGTGACGGAAGCGGGGCGCGCGGAAGCGGCTCTTGCCGATGATGCGGGAGATGAGACGCGGCCAAGCGAACCGTTGCGCGCATCCGAACACGGAGCGGAAGGTGGAATCTCGAGCCTAGTCTTGTGCTGTTTGTGCGCCCGGACGGCGCAGTTCAGGTCAACGCGGGAGGCCCACGCGACAGATGCGCGGACGACCGGATGTGCGCGACGAGACGGTCTCGCACGAAGCAGATCGCTTCCGCGCGAAGCGCGACGCGCTCGGCTAGAACGGTGTCAGGAGGCGGAAGGCCGCCGGTGACGTGATGCCCGATGCACAGCGGGCAGTGAATCGTGGTCTTGTGACCGCTCTTGTCCGCGTCGGTCGGATCGGTATCCACTCCGCTCATGCAGATTTCGTGAGCGGCAGCGGGGCTGATCGATGAGAAGCTCGCGATCAGGATGCTGGACAGGATGACGTTGAGAACGAGCGCGTAGGCCGCAATGAATGCAGTCCCGACGCCGACCCGCCGCCTTGATCCAAAGCTCGTCATTCCAAGATCCCCGAAGCAGGGGTATCACAAGGCAGCCGCGAGTCAAATGCGCCATTCATCGCGCGCGAGCGCGGCGAGCCCATTGCCTGCCGAGAGGTGCCGGACGGCGCGCGCGCCGCCCGGCCTTCGAGCGACTACAACGTCATCTGCATCGGCTCCGCGAAATAGCGGAAACCGTCGCCCGCCTTGGCGACATGGCCGTAGCCCGGCCAGGCGAAGTGATAGGACATCACCGGCGTCTTGTTCGCCGCAAGCATCGTGAGCAGCTTGACGCGCGATTCCGCCGCCTGGCTCGGATTGGTATCGTAAGAGAACTCCATTCGGGGTCGCTCGAGCAGCAGCACCGCATGGTGGGAGAGGTCGCCGAGGAAGGCGAAGGATTTTCCGGCGGACGAGATCATGAAGATGTTGTGGCCGACGGTGTGACCGGGCGCGGCGATCGCCTGCACACCGGGCAGGAATTCCTGGCCGTCCTGGAAAAACACGATCCGGTCGCGGACCGGCATCAGGTTCTTGCGGGCGTGGATGACGAAGTCCTTCATGGGGGTGCCCAGCTTGCCTTCGTCGGTCCAGAAGTCGAAGTCGCTCTGGGCGATATAGATCTGGGCGTTCGGAAACAGCGGCTTGTTGTTGGCATCGACGATGCCGCCGATGTGGTCGATATGGGCATGCGAGCAAACCACGGCATCGATGTCTTCCGGCTTGATGCCGGCTTCGGCCATGCTCTTCTGCTGACGGCCCGTCGTCGGGCCGAACGCCTGCGACGTCCCCATGCCGGTATCGAACAGGATGAGCCTGTCGCCTGTATTCACGATCGGAGAGTTCTGTTCGAGCACGACGTTGTCCGGCGACAGGAAATTGTCCGCGAGCATCTTCTTGACTTCCTCCTTGGGAACGCCGGTGAAAGTGCCCGAGGGATCGCCGAGCGGAAGCGGGCCGTCGGATACGACGGTGATTTCAGCATCGCCGAGAACGAAGCGGTGCCAATAGGGCGTCTGGGTTCCGAGTTTGGGAGCACGCGCAACCGCGTTGCCGCCGAGCATGGCGCTGGCTCCGAGGCCTGCGCCGAGCGAGAGCAGGGATCGACGTGAGACATTCAGTGTCATGGGTTTCCTCCAACTGCCTTTGGCTTGCGCGACGAATTGCGCGTCGCGGCCTGGTTATTCAACCTTAGGTCGGCGCCCGGCATGCTGCGCCGGTTGCGGTGGGCTGGCAAGTGGAATTGGTTTGGCGATGATCCGGACATCTCGTCTGTTTCCGCCGGAAGTATCATCGCGCGGCGGCAAGCCGCGGCCTTCATCCGCGTGGCTGATGAATTGTCGTCGGACGCGAATGCATCAGCGTCACTGACCGGTTGCTCCGCCGCATGCTCGCGCGATCATCTGCTGCGCCGGCTGGAGGCAGCTTCGGGGAATGCGGTCGGAATCTTCGAAGCGCGGGATGCTCGGTCTTCCCCCCCGGCGCATTGCTGTCCGGTGGGGGCGAGAACCATTAACCAGATACCTGCGGATCAATATTGCACTGAGAGCAATGTTATTATTGTACCGAGTATTGTGTTGGATCATATTCCGGTCAAACAGCAAATTGTACCGGGTATGCCCCGGCAAGAACGGAACGACGACGATGCACCCCAGTTACCTCGAGCTATTTCTGGCATTCCTCGGATTGACCTTCGGATTGCCCTCCGTACTGCCCCATCTGTTTTTCAAGCGCCGGGACGCGGAACACCGCAAGACCTCGTGATGCAAAGGGCTACGCGCGGGTGGGCCTCGCGCACCTGCGGCGGATTGCTCGCCGTCACCGCATTGAAGCTGCTTGGGGCCTGTCTCGGCTGCTATCCGACGTAAGTGGTGACCTCACGCGCCGCAGACGATCACGCCATACCAGCCGAGCCCGCGATAGGTCTCGTAGCCGGGCGTGGCATGGAACGCGATCAGCGTTCCCGAGCGATCGCGGTAGAAGCCGGAGCGCTGGTCGTTCAGCGACAGCGGGAGGCGTTCGCTCAGGATGCCGTGGCCATCGGAAGCGGCGATGACGCGAAAGCCGGAGTCCACCAGCAGCACGCGGGCCCGGTCGTTGTCGCCGACACGCACGCCCGTGACGATGGCGCGAGCCTGCGGCTCCCAGTCGAAATGGATCGCCAGCACGCCGATCGGCTCGCCGCTGGCCTGTCCGCCGGCGCGGACGCTCGCACAATAGGTTGCGACCTGGGCGTTGCCGAGCAGCGGCTGACTGTCGATGTCACCGGCGACATAGTCGTCACCGGACCTCAGTGAGCAGGCCTCGCGAAACCAACGCGTGTGGGCGACGTTCTGGCCGGCGACGCGAAAGCGGTCGGCGCGGCCGCTGGCGATGACGTTACCTTCGAGATCGCAGAGCCAGAGGTCGAGATAGACCGTGTAGGCACCAAGGATCACGCCGAGCCGCTGCGAGGCATGGGTGATCGTGCCGGCATCCGGTGAGGCCGCGCAGTCGACCACGGCGGAATCGGTCGCCCACCAGCGCACGTCGCAGGTGCGCTCATACAGATTGCGGTCGATCAGCTCGATCGCGTTCAGCGACAGGTCGACCATGCGCTCGCCAAGGGAGCGCTGGCTCATGCGCTCGATCGAGGAGACGAGTTCGCCGGTCCGTTTCGTCAGTTGGCTCTCGAGCTCGCGCGCGATGGTCTCGACCTGCTGGCCGACGCCGCGCACCTCCTGCGCCACCACCGCGAAGCCCGCGCCCTGCGCGCCGGCGCGCGAACTCTCGATCAGCGCGTTCAGCGCCAGCATCTTCATCTGGTTGGTGATCTGCTGGATCGACTTGGTCTTGTCGACGGCGATCTGGTTCACCTCCGCGGTGAGGCGGTTGATCAGGGCGGAGATGTCGGAATCATCTTTGGCGGGTTCGTCGGCGATCGTCCTGGTCGACCGACCCAGCGCAGCAGACATCGGGCATTTCCCTGGCAAAGAGGCCTGATTTGCAGTGAATCCGGACCAACGATTGGCAGATCGAAGGCGCATCGTTCTGCCGGGATTCGGCCTAACGCCTGCTTAATTTGCTGTTCGGCGGAATGCCTAAATGGTAGTCACCCGGCCGCTGCAGTGGCAATCCACCGCTTTGTGCGGCGGGGCCGTTGCAAATCTCCGTGGATTCCCGGTCAATCGTCTCATCGGCCGGCGATGCAGCGCTTGCACCCGGCTCTCAAGTTCCTCGAACCATCTGACTCAATGCCGCCGCCCGCCATCGCCTTGCCCGTCGAAGCGCCCCAGGCGTTCCTGGGAGTCAGCCGCTCGCTCACAGACAAGCTGTGGCGTGACCGGCTCGATGCGCGCGGGGCGGCGAAGGCGCTCGCCATCGTGCAACAGCATCAATTGCCCGAACTCCTGGCGCGCGTGCTGGCCGGCCGAGGCGTCGACATCGATGCCGTCGCCGACTTCCTCGATCCGACCATCCGCAAGCTCCTGCCGGATCCGTTCACCGTGACGGAGATGGAAGCCGCCGCGAAGCGGATCGCCGACGCTGCACAAAAGGGTGAGAAGGTCGCAATTTTCGGCGATTATGATGTCGACGGCGCCACATCGTCCGCGCTGCTTGCCTGGCATTTGCGCCATTGCGGGCTCGATCCGCTGATCCACATTCCCGACCGCATTTTCGAAGGCTATGGCCCGAACACGGAGGCGGTGCGGGGACTTGCGGCAAAGGGCGCCACGCTGCTCGTCACGGTCGACTGCGGCACCACCAGCATCGAGCCGCTCGCGGAAGCCAGGCGGCTCGGCATGTCCGTGGTCGTGATCGACCACCACCAGGCCGGCACGGAACTGCCCGAGGTCGACGCACTGGTCAATCCGAACCGGCTCGACGATCTCTCGGGCCTCGGTCATCTCGCCGCGGTCGGTCTCGTGCTGGTGACGCTGGTGGCCGTGAATCGCGAGTTGCGCCAGCGTGGCTTCTGGACCTCCGAAATGCCGGAGCCGGATCTGCTCGGCATGCTGCATCACGTCGCGCTCGGGACGGTCGCGGATGTCGCGCCGCTGATCGGCCTCAACCGCGCCTTCGTCGCCAAGGGGCTGATCGCGATGCGGCGGCGCGATCATGTCGGTCATACCGCGCTGATGGATGTCGCGCGGCTCAATGGGCCGCCGGAAGCCTGGCATCTCGGTTTCATGCTGGGGCCGCGCGTCAATGCCGGCGGCCGCATTGGCCGCGCCGATCTCGGCGTGCGGCTGCTGCTCGAAGGTGACAGCGTCGAGGCCGCGCGGATCGCCGCCGAACTTGATCGCCTCAACACCGAACGCCGTTTCATAGAGCAGGCGGCGGAGGCGCAGGCCGAAGCCGAGGCGCTCGCCTCCATCGGGCTCGAAGACAAGCTCGGCGTGATCGTAACGGCCTCCGAAGGCTGGCATCCCGGCGTGGTCGGCCTCGTCGCCTCCCGACTGAAGGAGAAGTTTTCGCGACCGGCGTTCGCCATCGCGCTCGAGCCTGGCGGCATTGGCACCGGATCCGGCCGTTCGATCGCGGGCGTCGACCTCGGCAAGGCGGTGCGGCAGGCCGTCACCGACGGCATCCTGCTGAAAGGCGGCGGCCACGCCATGGCCGCGGGCGTGACGCTGCGGAAGGAGAAGCTCGCCGAATTCCGCGCGTATCTGGAGAATGCGCTCGCGGGCGCCGTAGCGGAGGCGCGCCACGTCAACGAACTCTCGATCGACGGCGCGGTCTCCGCGCGCGCGGTGACGACCGAGCTTGCGGCGACCCTCAACCGCGCAGGGCCCTTCGGCAGCGGCAATCCCGAGCCGGTGCTGGCGCTGCCGGCGCACCAGCTGGTTTATGCCGATGAAGTCGGGCAGGCGCATCTGCGCCTGCGCTTCAAGTCCGGTGACGGCGCCATCGTCAACGGCATCGCCTTCCGCTCCATCGGCCAGAAGCTCGGCAATGCGCTGGTCGCCAATCGCGGCCAGCAATTGCATGTCGCAGGCTCGCTGTCGGTCGATCGCTACCAGGGCGTCGAACGCGTACAGTTCCGCGTGATCGACATCGCACTACCGGATCAGGGACCATCCGTGATTAGATAGCGCCCTCAATGAATAGACCGCTCAAACAACAAAAAAGGGAGTGAACATGGCAGGGCAGGTGGACGGCAAGGTCGCGCTGGTGACGGGCGGAGCCTCCGGCATCGGCGAGGCGATCGTCGAGCTGTTTGCGCGTGAGGGCGCCACCGTCGTGATCACCGATATCGACGAGCTGCGCGGCCCCGAACTTGCCAAGCGCATCACCAAGGCCGGCGGCAAGGCGATCTTCCTGGAGCAGGACGTCACCAGCGAGGAGCGCTGGATCGAGATCGTCGCCGACGTCGCCAAGCGCTACAGCCGGCTCGACATCATGGTCTCCAATGCCGGCATCGGCATCTCCGTGCCATCGATCGTCAACATGACGCTCGGCGACTGGCGCAAGCAGAACGCGATCAATCTCGACGGCGTGTTTCTCTCGGTCAAGCATTGCCTGCCCCTGATGCGCAAGACCGGCGGCGGCTCCATCGTCATGATGTCCTCGCTCGCGGGCCTGCGCGGTTCGCCGGGTCTGTCGGCCTATTCGGCGACCAAGGGCGGTGTGCGCCTGTTCGCGAAATCGATCGCGATGGAATGCGCGGCGGCCGGCGACGGCATCCGCGTCAACTCCGTTCATCCCGGGATCATCGACACTCCGATCTGGGGCAAGATCCCGACCGGGGCGACCGGCAACCAGGGCAACGCGCCGATCGATCCGGAAGAGCGCGCCAAGGTCGCCACGCCGCTCGGTCGCGCCGGCCATGCCGCGGAAATCGCCTCCGGCGTGCTGTATCTGGCCTCCGATGCCTCGCGCTACGTCACCGGCAGCGAGCTCGTGATTGACGGCGGCATGAACGCCGGCGGCGTGCCGCGGCGGCAATAGGCGCCGCGCGAGACGCGAAGGGCAGGGTGGCGCCCGCAGGGGCTGACGCGCAGGCGCCGTCCCGGTACAAGGCGAAGAAATCCGATCGACAAAGGTTTCCCTCGCCATGGCGCACAGCCTTCACTCTTCGTCATCCTCGCCGGCGCCGTTCCGCTCGAACCGGCCGGACCTTGCGACCGACGCGATCCGCAGCGCGCGCGAGGATCTTGCCGCCTGCTTCCGCATGGCGGCGCGCAACGGCTTCGAGGAGGGCATCTGCAACCACTTCTCGGCCGTGGTGCCCGGCCATGACGATCTCTTCCTGGTCAATCCCTACGGCTACGCCTTCCGCGAGATGACCGCCTCGAAGCTGCTGATCTGCGACTTCCACGGCAACGTGCTCGACGGCGAGGGCGTGCCCGAGGCGACCGCGTTCTACATCCACGCCGAGATGCACAGGCTGCTGCCGCGCGCCAAGGTCGCCTTCCACACCCACATGCCCTATGCGACGGCGTTGTCGATGACCGAGGGCGATCCCCTGATCTGGGCTGGCCAGACCGCGCTGAAATTCTACGGCCGCACCGCAGTCGACCGCGACTACAACGGCCTCGCCCTCGACAACCGGGAAGGCGCGCGCATCGCCGCCGCCGTCGGCGATGCCGACATCGTCTTCATGAAGCATCACGGCGTGATGGTGCTGGCCCCGACCATCGCGGAAGCCTGGGACGACCTCTATTATCTCGAACGCGCCGCCGAGGTGCAGGTGCTGGCGATGTCGACGGGACGGAAGGTGCTGCCGGTCGACCCCGCGATCGCGGCGGCCACCTACAAGCAGATGCGCGATGGCGATTCCGAATCCGCGCGTCTGCATCTCGCCGCCATCCGTCGTCAGCTCGATGCGGAGGAGCCGCAGTACCGGCATTGAACTCTTTGCGTCGTCATTCCGGGGCGCGCGAAGCGCGAGCGCGGAATCGGGCTCAACGAGCGCGATGACGTGAAATGGCATCGGAGTCGTCGCCAAGCGGCGCACCCCGGGAGCAGGGATGTGAAACGCGCGCCTACGCCCCCTGCCGCAGCTTCGCCAGCACCTTCAATCCGCCATAGCCGTCCGCGGGTGAAATCCCCGCCCGCTGCTGGAAATCCTTGATCGCCTTCATCGTGTCGTTGCCGACGCGGCCGTCGGTGCCGCCGGTGTCGAAGCCCGCCTTGGTCAGGCGCGTCTGCATCTCCTGCACCTCCGCCAGCGTCAGCGCGCGCTCGGAGCCGGGGAAGGGCTGGATGAAAGGCGGCGCTCCCAGGCAGCGGTCGCCGAGATGGCAGATCGCCAGCGCGTAGTTCATCGAGGGATTGTAGCTCTTCACCGAATAGAAGTTCGGGCCCAGCAGGAAGGTCGGGCCGCCCGCAACCGGCGTCCACATCTGCGCCGATGCGTTCGGTTGCGGGAATGGCTCGCCGTCGGCGCGGGTCACGCCGGCCGCCTGCCACGCCGCATAGCTGCGGCTGCCGCTGGCATTGCCCGCCGCGCGCACCTCATAGCCCCAATGCTCGCCGCGGCGCCACTTGCCGCGATTGACGAGATATTTGGCCGTCGAGCCGAGCGCGTCGTCGGGCCTGCCGAAGGGCGAGACCTTGCCGTCGCCGTCATAGTCGATGCCGACGTTGAGCCAGACCTCCGGCATCCATTGCGAATGGCCCATCGCGCCGGCCCAGGAGCCGCGCATCTCCTCGGGCGTGCTCCAGCCTTTGTCGACGATGCGCAGCGCATTGATCAGCTCGGCCTCCCAATAGGCCTTGCGTCGCGGTTCGTTCCACGCGAGTGCGGCAAGCGAGGGAAACACCGGCGTCATGTGGTTCTGCTGCACCAGCGGATCGCCATAGGCGGACTCGACGCCCCACAGCGCCAGCAGCGTGCCGCGCTCGACGCCGAAATCGCGTTCGATACGTGCGAACAGCGCTTCGTTCTTCTTCAGCGCGATCTTGCCGTTGATGATCCGCCAGTCGGAGACGCGGCGGTTGATGTATTGCCAGACCTGCTCGTTGAATTCGGGCTGGTTGCGGATCTGTTTGAACACGCTCATGTCAGGCTCGACGCGCGCCATCGCGCGCTGCCATGTCGCCGCCGAGATCCCCTTGGCCATCGCCCGCGCGCGAAAGCCCTCGCGCCATTCGTCGAAGCCCGGCGGCGCGGCGAGAACGCGTGTCGTCGATGCCAGCAGGGCGGCGGCACCGAGCGCTGATTGGAGCAGGCTGCGGCGCGCGGGATCGGCCAAGGAATCAGCTTGTTTCATGGGCGCAGTCTAGCGGGAAACATGGCTCGTGTGAGCCGGTTCCGCGAATGTGAGGAACCTGGCGCGCGTCGGAACAAAGTGTCGCACTCCTGCATTCCATCCGCACCACATTGGAGGAGGAAGACAATGAGGAAATATCTGTTCGCCGCTGCCATGGTCACTGCTGTTGCAGCTCCCGCGTTTGCCGACGAAGTCGGTGTGCATGTCGGCCCGGTCGGTGCCGGCGTGACGGTGGGCGAGTCCCACGAATACCGCGATCGCGACCGTGACCGCACCACTGTCATCCGGGAGCGCGCGCCTGCCGACCGCACCACCGTCATCAAGAAGGAAGACGAGTACGGCAATCGCACCAAGACCGTGATCCATCACGACAATGACTGACGGAACAGGGCCCCGGCCTGGTTGCCGGGGCCGGTTCTGCGCGCAACCGGTTGAGTGGAAGATCGGGGTGGAATGAAGATACGCGCGCATGCGGAGAGCCATGTCGTCGAACTGGACGACGGATCGCAGTGGCAGATCTTTCCCGGCGATCTCGCTGCAACGCTCGGCTGGAAACCCGAGACCGATCTGCGCCTGGAGCGCAGCATCGATCGGGTCTGCACGCACGTGCTGATCAACGCGGCCGATCAGAGCCGCGTGCGCGTCATTGCTGCCGGCGAGGCCTGGCCCGCCGGCGAAGTGAAGAAGGTTTTGAAGGACGGCTGAAATTCGCTGCCGCGCGGGCCGGGGTTCGCTGCCGCGTCGCTCGGCCTAGCTTTCTTGGAGATCGGCCGCGATGCCGGCGAGCCAGCGCCGGACCGTGGAGTCCGCGCTCGCGTCCAGACCGCTCGCGAGGCGCTTCTCCAGCGCGATCACGCGCTCCCTGCATGCCCTGAGCAACGACGTCCCGCGCGCCGTCAGCGTCCATTGCTGGATGCGGCCGTGGACGGGATGCGGCGTCTTTTCGATCGCACCATCCCGTTCCAGATTGCGAGTGATCACCCCCACGGTCTGCGGCGTGAGGAAGGTGAGGCGTGCGACATCGGCGCCCGAGAGGCCCGGATAGGCATTGAGCATCGTCAGCACGGCGAATTGCGGCGAGGTCACGCCGAGATCGGCAAGGGTCCGTTCCATCGTCAGCCGGACCGCGGCGTTCGCTTGGCGCAGGAGATAGCCGAGATAACCCTGCTCGCCGCGCTTGCCTTCGCCGGGGGCAGGCAGGCGCACTGAGCCGTCGGAGGTCACGCCGGCCTGCCGCCGCCCGGCGGCTTTCGTGTTCGGTTGCGGTTTCTTGATGCGGGCCGCATTGCGTGGCATATAAGAACTCTTATACTGTGTAAGTGCTCTTATATAGATACGAGGTGAATGACGATGTCGCAAGCGCGCAGCGAATATGAGGATTTCAAGAGGATCGCGCCCGATGCCTACGATCTGGTGCTGGCGCTGGGGCAGGTTGCGGCCAAAGCCGGCCTCGACAAGCAGCTCCTCGAACTGGTCAAGCTGCGCGCCTCGCAGATCAACGGCTGCGCCTTCTGCGTGCAGCACCATGTCCTGCTCTCCGAGCGTATCGGGGTGCCCGTGGACAAGCTCACGCTCGTCGCGGTCTGGCGCGAGGCGCCGATCTTCTCCCCCCGCGAGCGCGCGGCTCTGGCGTGGGCCGAAGCGCTGACCTTCCTGCCCGATGGCGTCAGCGATGAGGTTTATGCCGAAGCCAGCCGGGAATTCTCCGAGACCGAGCTGATGTACCTGACATCGGCGATCGCCTCGATCAACGTCTGGAATCGGTTCGGCGCGGCTTATCGCTGGTCGCCGGCGAAGCGGCCGGTTGCCGCGAATGCCGCCGCATCCTGATCTCAACGAAGGGAGCTCGACATGACCGCCATGAGATTGACAGCCGCGGCGTGGCAACGATCCCCGCATGCGATGACGATCGCCGTTGCCGGCGGGCTCGCCTGTGCGCTTGCGATCGGCCGGGTATTGCCGGTCGCGATGGATAGCGTTTCCAGCGCATTGGCGCCACTTTGTGCGTCGGCTGCCGAAAGCTCGCCGCTCGACAAGGTCGAGCCGATCGGCTCCTACGCGTTGCCCAACGTGCCGGGCAAGCGCGTCACCATCGTGCGTGTGTTCTACGGTCCCGGCGGGTTCTCGCGGCCGCATCGCCATGCAGGGTCGGTGACGGCCTACATCACCAAGGGCGAAATCCGCTCCCAGCTCGGCGGCGGTCCGGTCGAAACATTCGGAGTCGGCCAATCCTTTTTTGAACCGCCGGGCGCGACGCATCTGGTCTCGGCCAATGCGAGCACGACGGAGCCGGCGGAACTGATTGCCGTTTTCGTCGCCGATGAAGGCGCGCAGCTGACGACCTATCTCGACTAGGACGCGGACTCGTGAAGACGCAGCCTGATTGATGCGAGTTGAACGAAGGCTGGGTCGTTGGCGGCAAGCCTGTCGTAGCGCGTCGCGAACGCGCTCAGCGTAGATTTCCGGTGAAGAAATCGACGGCGAGTTTGATCGTCTCGGCATGGACTGCCTCGCGGTCGGTGCCATCGGGATCGCGGCACGAGCTTCGAAAGAATACGGTTCCGACCAGAGTGCATGTGCCCAGAAAGACGAAATGGCCGGCCTTCGGAAATATCTTCAGGGTCGCATGCGGAATCAACCGAGCGAACGCCTCGGCAGCGGCTGCTGTCGGGATGATTTCGTCGGCGCTTCCGGCAACGATCGCAACGGGTAGCGAGATTTTCTCGAGACTGTCCGGCGCGAAGATCGGGCCCGGCCCGGGCGCCATGGCGAAGGCCGCGCGGATGCGTTCGTCACGATAGGACTTGCCGGCCTGGCCGTAGCGTTGCCGGAAATCGATGTCGACGCTTAGACGCGCTTGGGTCTCCTGGCGCATGACGGCAGCGGGCGGCGGCGGTTTGCACGACGCGTCGGCCGCGGGCGAGCGGCAGAACGCTTCCAGCAGTTCCGGATTGCTGATGCCGCCAACGGCCGCGAGGGCGGTGTAGCCACCAAGCGAATGACCGGCCACACCGATGCGCGCGGGATCGATCAGGCTGCTGAAGGTCTTGTCGACGAGCATCGCATCGATGACGGCGCTGACGTCCACAGCTCGCAGCCACCACAATGACATACCCTCGACGGTGTAGTCCTCGAGCGCGTTATTGCCGGGATGATTGACTGCGACGACGATGAAGCCGGCCCGCGCGAGTGCCGTCCCGAGCCAGGCGATCTGGAACGCTGCGCCGCCGTTGCCATGGGACAGGACGATGAGCGAGCGCCGGGGGCCTGGTGCCGGCTCCGCATCGGGCGCGGCGCTGCCGGCACTGAAGAACGGGATGATGCGCGGCCCGACCCATTGAGGGCGCTCGTGCGCGTCTGCTGCGGCCGGATACCAGATCGTCGCGCGGAGCGCATGTGTCTTGGCGCCGCGCCAATCGTAGGGTTCAGCAGGAATAAAATCGCGCGTGGTGAGGCCGACCCTAAAGACCACGTCTTCTGCGCAAGCACCGCTTGGTGCCGCGAGAAGGGTCAGCAACAGGGCCAAAAACCTCATCAGATGTCCCACCTGGACGCGCAAGACATGTCAGCCGACAACGCGATGACGCCTTCATTGCGAAGCCGCCAGCGCTTGATACCGCGAGGCCCTTCAGCTTCCGTAGACCATCGCGTCACTGCCGGCATGTGCCGGCGCGTGCCTCAGTTCTCTTCGCTGCTGGAGCCTTCGCGCTGGTCGGGCTTGGCTGCGTCCTCCGGCAGCACGGGCCCCATCGGTTGCGCCGCGCCGGCCATCTCCGGACCGACCTCGCGGCCGCGGGCACGGATCAGGCGTTCATAGGCCGAGACCAGCGTGACGTAAGGGCTGACCCAGATCCAGCCGTCGCGCGTGAACACCTGCACGTCGAAATGCAGATGCATCGAGGTGCCGGCGGGATGGTCGAGATAATTCGAGACCACGCCGATCTTCTCGCCCTCGGTGACGATGCGGCCGTTGAGAATGCCGTCGGCGTTCAACGCCTGCGGGTTCATGTGCATGTAGCGGAAGCGGATGTGCTCGGTGCGGCTGTTGACCTGAAGCGTGGCGGCCTGGTCCTTGGCTGCGCGGATCACCATGGCATCGCGGACCGCGACCACGGCCCTTTGCTTCGGATCGCAGCGCTCGCCGTCCTCGACCGCCGCCAGGCATTCGGCCGCGCGGATGTCCTCGCCCTGATGGCCGTAGCCGCCGCCGCATTGCCAGACCTCGAAGCTGCGGGATTCGCAGAAATTGTCGCGCCAGGGGTAGGAGGTCGGGCCGTCCGACTTGTCGCGCTTGCCGTAGGATTGCGAGCGTACGAAGGCGGGCGCCTTCTGCAGCGGAAAGCGAACCTGCGCATAGGCGATCGGATCGGGATGGCCGCCCTGCTTGCGATAGCCGGTGTTCGGGATGATATCGCCGCTCGGCCGGTAGCTGAAATCGACGGAGCGCGCGGTCGGCCGGTCGACGATGTCGGAGGCGACGTCCATCAGTGGCCGCATACGCTGACCGCCGGCGATGCGCAGGGCCTTCAGGAAGCGCTCGGCGACCGGATAGGCCTCCCTGCAGGCGAGCCGTCGCGGTTTGGGCACGCTGTCGAGGCACTGGATCGATACGACATAGGCGACCCCGAAGCGGCTGAAGGCGTAGCGCACGAAGCCTTCCCGGATGAACTTGCGCAGGTCCGGATAGAGGGAGGCGAGCGCCTTGACCGGCTCACCCTTGCCGCCGGCGGGATCGGCGATGTCGTAGACGAGCGCCGAGCCCGTGATCTGGACCTCGACCGGCTTTGCGAACACCCGCGTCGGCATGCCTTCGCCGGCGCCGGGCTCCAGCGAGAACGTCGCGCTGTAGCCGGCGGGGCCAGCGTCGAACATGTCGACGGGATTGAAATCAGCCTGGTAGCGCGAGAGCGGGCCGGGCGCATTGCCGCGCTGAGCCTCGAGATAGGCACCGGCGTCGAAGGGCAGCAGGACCGGCAACGAGCTGCGGGCAATGCCGGTAAAGAAGGGTGAGGAAACCGCGTTGAGCTGCACCAGCGCCGGCATCGCTCGCGGATCGTAACGCGGCACCGACCGGCGCGGGACGAAGATGAAGTCGCCCGCGATCTGGGAGTGGCTGTTGATCTCGGTGCGGAGTTGGTCCAGTCCTGCACGCCAGTCGGCGCGCAGGGCCGTGATCGAGGGGCTGCGGAATTCGTCCGCGGCAAGCGGACCCGCTGCGAGGAGCGTAAGCGACGCCAGGAGCTGCGAGACGAAGCGGAAAGCCTTCCTATCCACTGTCTCGCCCCCCGGCGGCACCTGTTCAGCTCGCTCGATCAGTCCTTGGCGCGTTCGGAGTAGGAGCCGTCTTCCGTCATCACGACGATGCGGGTGCCGACCGCGATGTGCGGCGGCACGGTGGTGCGCACGCCGTTGGAAAGCACTGCGGGCTTGTAGGAGGAGGAGGCGGTCTGGCCCTTGGTGACCGGCTCGGTCTCGACCACTTCCAAGGTCACGCGCTGCGGCAGCGCGATCGACACCGGGTTGGTGTCGTGCATGGACAGCTTGACCGTCATGCTCTCCTGGAGATAGGCGGAGGCGTCGCCGACGACGTCCTTGGAGACCTGGACCTGGTCGTAGGTTTCCGGGTTCATGAAGTGGAAGCCGTCGCCGTCTTCATAGAGGAACGTGTAATTGCGCTCTTCGATGGTGGCCTTCTCGACCTGGTCGGTGGTCTTGTACCGCTCGGAGATCTTTACCCCGTCCGAGATTCGGCGCATTTCGATCTGGCTGACCGGCGTGCCCTTGCCGGGATGGATGTTCTCGGCGCTCACGACGACATAGAGCTTGCCGTCTTGCTCGATCACGTTGCCTTTGCGAATAGAACTGGCGATGACTCTCAAAGCTATATTTCCTGCTTGCTTGCCCCGGCACCGGCCAGGACGTGATCAAATCGATGGGGGACTTGGGGTCGCAAATCGGACCTCGGCGCCCGTTTCGGGGCGCAACATACTGATTTTGCGGTTCGATGCCAGCATTTTGCTCAGGGCTGGAGCAGTCGGTTAATGGCTGGGGACAAGCCGATTTCGCCGTTCTGGTCGCCTGGACGCCACCTCGACCGGCAGCCGTTCCTCCGGGCAAGGGGGGCCATTACCGGGTCTCTACGGGGCTTTTTCGCCGAACAGGGCTTCATCGAGGTCGAAACCGCCATTCTGCAGGTCTCCCCCGGCAACGAGACCCATCTGCACGCGCCGCGCACGGACATCATCCGGCCTGACGGCTCGCGGGCCGTCCGTTATCTGCGGACATCCCCGGAATTCGCCTGCAAGAAGCTGCTGGCGGCCGGCGAGCCCCGGATTTTCGAGTTCGCCCGGGTGTTCCGGGACCGGGAGCGCGGCGACCTGCATTTGCCGGAATTCACCATGCTGGAGTGGTACCGGGCGGAGGCGCCCTATGACGCCATCATGGCCGACTGCGTCGTGGTCATCGCCAGGGCGGCCCAGGCGACCGGGATCGGGGAGTTCTCGTTCCGTGGCCGGACGGCCGACCCCTTCGCTGAGCCCGAACTTGTGACGGTGGCCGGAGCGTTCGAGCGCTTCGCCGGGATCGACCTGCTGGCGACCATTTCGGGCGATGTGGGCGATCGCACTGCACTGGCGACGGCAGCCGCCGGCAAGGTCCGTGTCGCGGACGACGACACCTGGTCGGACATTTTCAGCAAGGTCCTGGTCGAGCATGTCGAGCCGCAGCTGGGGCAGGGGCGTTTGACCATCCTGTTCGAATACCCATCTCCAGAGGCGGCGCTGGCGCGGGCCAAGGCGGACGATCCGCGGGTGGCCGAACGCTTCGAGGTCTATGCCTGCGGTGTCGAGCTCGCCAATGGCTTCGGCGAACTGACCGACGCCGACGAACAGCGCCGCCGCTTCACGGCGGCGATGGCGGAAAAACAGCGCCGTTACGGCGAGGCCTATCCGCTGGATGAGGATTTCCTGGCGGCGGTCGCCGAGATGCCGGAGGCGAGCGGCGTCGCGCTCGGCTTCGACCGGCTGGTCATGCTGGCGAGCGGCGCGTTACGGATTGATCAGGTGGTGTGGACGCCGCCTGCGGGTGAGACATGACGAAGACCAATCTTGCACGCACCTTGCGTGAGCCGGGCGAACTCGTGGCCGAGCATCTTGCGCCCGCTGCGGCGCTGCCGGCGCTCGAGCGCGTGGCCGCGCGCTATGCCGTCGCGATCACGCCGGCGCTGGTCGAACTGATCGATACGTCCGATCCCGGTGATCCCATCGCACGCCAGTTCGTTCCGAGCGCCGCGGAGCTCGACGTGCAACCGGGCGAGAATGCCGATCCGATCGGCGATCACACCCACTCTCCGGTTCCGGGCATCGTGCATCGCTATCCCGACCGCGTGCTGTTCAAGCTCGTTCACGTCTGCGCCGTCTATTGCCGCTTCTGCTTCCGCCGCGAGATGGTCGGTCCCGGCAAGGAGAGCGCGCTCTCGGAGTCCGCATATCGCACTGCGATCGACTATATCCGCGCCCACGGCGAGATCTGGGAAGTGATCCTGACCGGAGGCGATCCCCTGATGCTGTCGCCGCGGCGGATGAGCGAGATCATGGCCGATCTCGCCGCGATCGATCACGTCAAGGTCATCCGCCTTCACACTCGCGTTCCGGTGGCTGATCCGGCGCGGGTCAGTGACGAGATGGTCGCGGCGCTGAAGGTCGAGGGCGCGACAACCTGGGTTGCGGTGCATGCGAACCATGCGCGTGAACTGACCGGTCCGGCACGTGCTGCATGTGCGCGGCTCGTCGACGCCGGCATTCCGCTGGTGAGCCAGTCCGTGCTCTTGCGCGGGGTCAATGACACCATCGCGGCCCTGTCGGATTTGATGCGAGTTTTCGTCGAATGCCGGATCAAGCCCTATTACCTTCACCATGGCGATCTGGCGCCGGGTACCGCCCATCTGCGGACCACGCTTGCGGAAGGACAGGACCTGATGCGCCAGTTGCGCGGACGGGTGTCGGGTCTCTGCCAGCCTGACTTCGTCATCGACATCCCCGGCGGTGCCGGGAAGTCGCCGGTGGGCCCGAATTATGTGTTGGCGGCACAAAATACCGCAGCGGATGCGCGTGAAGCGGACACGGAAACGCGCTATCGTATTGTCGACTATTGCGGCGAGGTTCATCTCTATCCGCCCGAGGCCTGAACTGGCTTCGATGCGAGGAGACGCCGGTTCAAGAAGTCATGGAGGAGCAAAATGAGAAAGATCGTCGTGGCAATGTCGCTGCTGGTCTTGCTCGGCGGCACCGCGGTCGCGCAGACTGGCGGCACCAAGGGGGCGGGATCGGGGTCCGGATCAGGCGGGAGCGCGTCGGGCTCCGTGCTGCCCGCGCCCATTGGTCATCGTCAGCCGCGCGCGGACGACGTCCCCAACGAGAAGAACCTGAGCGATCCGAATAGTCCCGTGAACAAGGAAGACGCGGCGCTCGACAAGAAGATCAAGAGCATCTGCCGCGGCTGCTGATCGGTAGGCAGCAGTGGCGGGCAGGGCGCGACAGCTCGCCCCGCCCGCGGCGACCTGCCTAGGCCGAGCGCTCGTGCAGCCCCGCGCGCCTTGTGTTGCGCCGGATCTCGACCGCGTCTGCGAGTTGCTCCAGCACGGTCGCCGTGGTCGCCCAGTCGATGCAGCCATCGGTAATGCTCTGGCCATAGACGAGCGGCTGGCCCGGCACCACGTCCTGACGGCCGGCCACGAGATTGCTCTCGATCATCACCCCCATGATGCGGTTCTCGCCGCCGGAAATCTGACCGGCGATGTCGGCCGTCACCAGCGGCTGGTTCTCCGGCTTCTTGCTCGAATTGGCATGGCTCGCGTCCACCATCACGAGCGGTGCGACGCCGGACTTGGTCAACTCGTTGCAGGCGGCCGCCACGCTGGCCGCGTCATAGTTCGGCTTGCTGCCGCCGCGCAGGATGATGTGGCAGTCCTCGTTGCCGGCGGTCGAGGCGATCGCCGAGCGGCCGAGCTTCGTCACCGCCATGAAGTGATGCGGATGCGAGGCGGACTTCACCGCGTCCGCCGCGATCCGCACATTGCCGTCGGTGCCGTTCTTGAAGCCGACCGGGCAGGACAGCCCTGACGCAAGTTCACGATGGATCTGGCTCTCGGTCGTACGCGCGCCGATCGCGGCCCACGACACCAGGTCCGCGATGTATTGCGGCGTCGTCATGTCGAGGAACTCGGTGCCGGCCGGCAGGCCCAGATTGTTGATCGCCGACAGCACGTTGCGCGCAAGCCGCAGGCCCTTGTTGATGTCGAAGCTGCCGTCGAGACCGGGATCGTTGATCAGGCCCTTCCAGCCGACCGTGGTGCGCGGCTTCTCGAAATAGACCCGCATCACGATCTCGAGTTGGTCGGCGAGGTCCTCGCGCAAGGCTGCAAGCCGCTCGGCGTATTCGAGCGCGGCCTTGGGATCGTGCACCGAGCAGGGGCCGACCACGACCAGAAGCCGGTCGTCCTGGCCGTTGAGGATGGTATGGATCGCGTTGCGCGACGCCATCACCACGCGGGTTGCGGTGAGCGTGCGCGGGACTTCCCGCATCACCTCTTCCGGCGTGCTCAGCTCTTTCAGTTCGCGGATACGAAGATCGTCGGTCGTGCTCAGCACGGCGGGCTCCTTGTCGTTGTGAGAACCTGCCGGCAATAAAAAAGCCGCCAGGTCTGGCGGCTGTTCGGACGTTTGCTGCAATGTTTCAGATTGAGCGCGATCCTCCTGCCGCCAGCGAGCTGTCGTAGCTAAAGTACCAAAAATAGCTGGTGACGAGGGTGATCATGGGCAGCTCTATAGCCCGGCCTCCGGGGGTTGTCACCCCCAAATCGGTCGCGGGATGCGACGAGGCGGCTCAGGTGTTGCTGTTGCGTGCCGCCAGGGCGAGGCCGATCAGGGTGGCGCCGCCGAACAGCAGGTTGATGCCGACGAGGATCCCGATCGCCCATTCCGCCGAGCTCGGCAGTCCCGTGATGACCATGAACGAAATGGCGATGTCGACGAGGCCGGAGATCAACAGCCACGACCAGCGGCCGCTGAGTTCGCGGCGGTGCTCCAGCGCGTACATGATGGTGGTGACGCCTTCGGCGAGGAAGTAGGCGCCGAGCACGATCGTCAGCGTCAGTACGGCCTGCATCGGTTTTGCCAGCAGGATCATGCCGGCCAGCACGGCCAGAGCCGCCGAGATCAGCGACCACCAGAAGCCGGGTGTGCTGCGCGCCCAGTAGGTCACGATGAGGCCGCCGATGCCGCTGATCAGGAACATCCAGCCGAGGAAGATCGCGATGGCAAGGCTTGCGAGCGGCGGCACGATCAGCGCGGCAATGCCGAGAACGGCAAGCAGAATGCCTTCGAACAGGAAGGCCTTCCAATGCGCCTTGACTGCCTCGCTCATGGCGGATCGCAGCCGTGAAAAGTCTTCTGGCAATGTCATGACGACCTCTAATTCGCGAGGGCAGGTGCGTTCAAATCTAGTATGTGCGCGCCGTGCCTGTCATCCCGCGGCTCACCCGCCGCCGGATGCCGAGGAAAATCCTTCCGCGCTGGTGCGGATGCGGTTGCGGCCGAGAATGTAGATCGCCGTTGTGACGATCAATAGGGCGATGCCGAGCAGGATGGACGTGAAGCCGATCGGGATCAGGGCCAGCGTCAAATTGCGTTCGGGATCGATCAGCCAGTGGTGGATCGAGGTCAGCACGAAGGCGAGGCCCAGGAAGCCGACGCCGCCACCGGCGAGCAGCAGCGCCCACATCCGGCGCAGTTGACTGAGGCGCTCCCGCGCGATGTCGGTTCGCGGGGCATGATGGCGCGCCACGCGCCGGACCAGGCGCATGGCGAAGGCGATCGAACTGAAGCCGATCAGGAGGCTCGCCGCGCCGAGCCACATTCGCCACGTGGGATCGAGATCCGGCATCTGCTGGAGGGTGAGCAGCGGGAAGTCGAAGGCCGAATGCAGGGCGAGCGGGCCCGCCAGCATCAGGAGGCGGCTGGAGAGACGGGCCCAGTCGCGGTGATGGCGGTTCGCGCCGAGCGCCGTGCCGGCGCGGGCGATGGTGAGATAGGCGCCGGCGATGATGCCGAGGGCCCCGTGGAACGGCACGGTCAGAACGCTGCGCAAGGCCGCCAGCGAACGCCACATCTCGGCATGCTGCACGAGATAGGCGAGGTTTTCGTAGGCCGCGAAGCCGAGCCCGACGGCGGCGCCGTAGACCACGGTGTCCATCGGATTGGCGAAGGTCCGCCGTTTGGTCGAGGAGACCAGTACGATGGCGATGACCTTGACGGCCTCCTCGGGCAGCGCGACGCCGAAGATCGAATGCATGGCCAATGCCGCCCACGGATTGTCAGGAGCGGCGACCATCTTGGCGAAGGGGGCCCGGGCAAGGCCCAGGAGCGAGATGCTGGCGGCGCCGAGCAGGAACGCGGTCCAGACCTGGGCGGGCGGCCCCGGGCGCTCCTCGGCGGCGATCACAAGCCACAGCATCAGCAGCGCCGGTGCGATGGCCGCAGTTCCGATGACGGTGGGCAATGCTTCAATCAGGTACATCGGCGTCGAAAATAGGTTCCTTTGACGGGCTTATCCACTTCCACCGCTGCGACCATGTGCCATGCACCGGCTGTCGGCTGGTTGAACGGGCGCGACAGCTCCCGTTCATCCATGCGGCGCGCAATTGTAGAATGCGAGCATAATCAATTGCATGACGGAACATGTTCGCCGTCTGAAGCAACGGTTGCCCCGCCGTCCCCGAAGCGCAATTGATGTGCTGGATCAAGGCAATGCACAGGTTTGCTCGATTCGCGAAGCACCTGGCTGGAAGAGGCCGATCCGGCTTGCGCCCGGACAGCGCGCGCGGGGCGGCCCTGTCCGGTCATGCTCCATGGTCTGCCGGCGGCCCGGTGAGGGCGCGTGGCAGGGCCGTAGCCGCGCCAACACCCGGCAGGCGCGCGGTGGGACGGGAAGCGATCTGCGGCGACAGGAAGGTCTGGTCGGCGTCGGTGACACGTCATGACGCGGGCAAG
Source organism: Bradyrhizobium sp. (assembly GCF_047605465.1). Taxonomy (GTDB): domain Bacteria; phylum Pseudomonadota; class Alphaproteobacteria; order Rhizobiales; family Xanthobacteraceae; genus Bradyrhizobium. The sequence goes on from NZ_JASGFS010000005.1 coordinate 105,415, forward strand.
GCAATGACCATGCCATGGGGTCGCGATGGGATCGCGCCGACATACGGCCTGCGCCAGCGCTGCTGCCGCGAAGGCCCGGTTGCGGGCGCTGGGATTGCGTCCCGCGTCTAGTGTGTCGTGTACGGCGGCCGCGTGTCGGGGGCGATGTCGAAGGCCCCGAGATGAAACTCGTCCCCGACGGCCTCGGTCGGCAGCGCGTGCGCGAGCAGCGTGAATGCCGCTTGCGGATATTGCTTCCAGATTTCCAGATCGCCGGCCGTGATGGTGAGCCAGCCGAACGTGTACATGTAGCGTCCGGGTTCGGTGACCCGGCCAACCCTGTCCCAGGTGATCTTGTTGACAGCCATTCGGTCCCCCGATCGCAAATCTGCAAATGAAGGCCGGCACGCGGCACGGACGATCAAAGGCTGATCCCGGAATGGGGCGACGGCGTGGCGGCGATGCGGACGGAAGGCGGCCGAACCTGCCGTTCGCAAGGCTAGTCGTCCCGGTACCTGTCGATGATGCCGTCGGCACGGCGGATGTCATCGAGGGTCCAGTTGCCGAGCAGGGTTATGACGGCTTCGCGCCGGTATTGACGCCGCTCGCGCCTCGAGGATTGCCGGTAGTCGACGCCGTCCTGCCGTGCCAGCGCACGCGACACGATCGCGATCTGTCGCAGCTTTTGCGGTTCCAAGAGGCTCATGTCTCACCGCGTGGCAGCGTCGTCCGGAGCGGAGTTCGCGAATCTCGTGTCTTAAAATTATCCGCAGCAGCTTACGGAGACCTGACACTTGGTGGCCGGGACCTGCCGCCCAGCATCGCCCCCGCGCGAGGGGCCGCAAGCCAGTTGGCGAGTCTGACATCGGACTCGAGCGACAGCAGCGCGAAATTTACATCGTGGACCGGAGCGTCTATCCATCCTTCGAACGCCGGGATGATTGTGGTTCAGAAACTCGAATTCCTGCCGAGGCTCGAGGCATTGCGTGGGCTCGCCGCTGTTTCGGTGGTCGCCTATCACGCGTCGGCGCGGCTGACCGACACATACGTCACGGGAATGGCTCCGGTCGTGCTGTTCTTCGTGCTGAGCGGCTTCGTGTTGGCGCGCTCGCTCGCGAGACGCGACGACATCGTCGAATTCCTGTGCCAGCGGATCTTCAGGCTGTTTCCCGCGGCGATCGCGGTGGTGCTGTTGCTGACCGCGCTCCATGCCGCATTCGGATTCTATCTCGGCTTCGAACCGGACTTCTCTCCGTTCAACGTCCTGCTCAACGCGTTGATGATCCGGCACGACATCAACGGACCGATGTGGTCGATGATGGTGGAGTGGTTTGCGACACCGGTGATCATCCTGGCGTTCTTCGGCGCGCGGCGCTTTGGTCCGGGATTGCTGATCGCCGCGATCGCGGTCCTGTTCGGACTTTCGTTCATCGGCCCTTACGCGCATTTGCTCGGCGGCTATTCGAACCTCGCGCCGCTTCATGCCTTCGTGCTCGGTGTGCTGATCCACGTCGCGGGACGTCAGCTGGTCGATACGATCGGCCGCTGGCACGTCGTGACGGCTGCCGGGGCCTGCGTGCTGCTGCTGTATTGCGGGCTGCAGAAACAGACGGCGCCCGTCATCCTGCTCGAAGCGTGTTCCTCGGGCCTGCTGATCGCGCTGATCGCCTTCAGTCCGGCGCAGCGAGGCTTCCGCCTCCTGGATCGGCCGGCGATCGCGTTCTTCGGCCGGATCTCCTACAGCTTCTATCTCCTCCACATGATCGGCCTGAGCCTTGCGGCCCGGATCGGCACCATCGCCGGCTGGCCGATCGCATCGATCGTGCTGACCACCATCCTCTGCGTGCTGCTGACCGCGCCGATGGCGTGGGTGTCGTGGCGGTTCATCGAAAAGCCCTTCATCGCGATCGGCAGGCGCCATCGCCTGGCGCGGTCGATCGCGGGCGAGGTCATTGCTGGACGATGAGGAGGTTGCTGGTCACCGTGGGCCGGTGGCGCTCCCTAGCGGAATCGAACCGCTCTCTCCACCGTGAAAGAGATGAGAACAGGTCTATCGGCGTCCACGCGTGTCTAAAATCGAAAAATATATCAACAATATCGCCTACTTGTACCCATGTTGATCCATTGACGTCCAGCCACGTATATTGGACAAGTGTTGGACACGACGCGTTTTCAACCTTGCCAAGGTGGCGATGATGGCCCGCACAGTGCGCGACGCGAACCTGGAGAAGAGAGAAGCCCGGCGACGACTTCTCGCGCGGGGCAAGCCCTATTACCGGGTCATGGAGGAGGGGATTCACCTCGGTTACAGGCGGCTCAAGACCGGCGCGGGCAACTGGGTGGTGCGGCATTACGTCGGCGACCAGAAATACGAGGTCGAGACGATCGGTCCGGCAGACGATTTGTCCGACGCCGACGGCGTGAAGATCCTGAGCTTCTCCCAGGCTCAGGCGAGGGCGCGAGATCTGATGGTCGACCGCGCGCATAAGGCGGCAGGGAAGTCCGGCCCGCTCACCGTGAAGGCTGCCGTCGACACCTACATCGAATTCCTGGAGGCCAAGCGGAAGTCGGCGAAGTTTAGCCGGTACGCGGCGGACGCATTCATCCTTCCTGAACTCGGCGGCATCGAGGTCAAGGTCCTGACAAAGGACCAAATCGAGACCTGGCACCACGGGCTTGCGAAGGCCGGCGCGCGCATCCGGGTGAGGAAGGGCGACCAGCAGCGCTTCAAGGAGGTTGACGATCCAGAGGAGCACCAGCGGCGCCGGCGATCCACCGCAAACCGCATCCTGACCGTCCTGAAGGCAGCGCTGAACAAGGCTTGGCGGGAAGAGAAGGTGTCGAGCGACGCAGCCTGGCGCGCCATCGAGCCCTTCAAGGGCGTGGATGCGGCGCGCGTGCGGTACCTCGAACTCGCCGAGGTGACCCGGTTGCTCAACGCTTCCGATCTGGACTTCCGCCAGTTGGCACGCGGCGCGGTGGAGACCGGCGCGCGGTATGGCGAGCTGACGCGGCTCAGGGTCGTCGACTTCAGCCACAACAGCGGCACGGTTTCCATCCGGAAATCCAAGTCGAGCAAAGCGCGGCATATCCACCTCACTGAGGATGGCGTTGCGTTCTTCCGCTCGATCACCGCCGGCCGAGCAGGCACGGCCTTCCTGTTCGTCAAGGAGAATGGCGAGCCGTGGAAGAAGGACCACCAGAAAGATCCCATGCGCGATGCCTGCGAGAGGGCAAAGATCGATCCGCCGATGGGATTCCATGGACTGCGTCACACCTGGGCGAGCCATGCTGTGATGAACGGTGTGCCGCTGCTGGTCGCCGCCAAGAACCTCGGGCACAGCGACACGCGCATGGTCGAGAAGCACTATGGCCATCTGGCGCCGTCTTACGTCGCAGATGCGATCAGGGCCGGCGCGCCGCGGTTTGGTGACGCAGATGCAAGCGTCAGATCGCTACGATGAAAGCGCCGCCGAAGAGAAGAGACCGACTTGGAGAGCGGATCCAAGGCGAGGACTTCAACAAGTTGCGACGCCTGGTGAAGAACTATGGACTCCAATCCGTCGAAGCAGCCCTTCAGCAGATTGCAGCGACGCCTGGTAAAAGAGTCGGCCGCCCCACGGAGAGGGATCCGTTCGTGCTGACAATGTTGTGGGCGCGTGTTCGTGCAGAGCAAATTCGCTCTGAAAGGGTTGGCAAGAAGATCCCTGTAAACCGCGCCTGCGCTTTGGTTGCTAAGCGCCAAGGGTTGTTCTCGGGTGCGCAGAGCTCGGTGGAGCGGATGTATTACCAGGCCGACAAGATCATCGGTGCCGACACTGAATATCGAAGCGAGATGGAGGGGATAGCGCTGGAAATGTCCAGATAGGAGTTTCTGCGGATATTTTTCCCGTTTTTCTGAAGAATTTTCGAATCTACCGGTGTGCATCGCCATTTTCAGGGGACGCACATGGAAAACACTAAGCCCATCACCAAAAGCGCATTTTCGGTCGACGAGTTCTGCGCCGCGCACGGCATCAGCCGAGCGATGTTTTACAAACTCTGCGCTCAAGGCAAGGGTCCTCGACTGATGTCGGTGGGATCCCGCAAGATCATTTCGAATGAAGCTGCTGCGGATTGGCGCTGCGAACGCGAAGCCGAGAGTGGCACCGGTGCTGGGTCCAATAAGGGCAATACGGCGGCGTAAGATCAAATGCCGCGTCTCCCATTCATGCCGTTGTGGGTAGGGGATTTCCTATCCTCGACCACTCACCTCACGCTTGAGCAGCGCGGCGGTTACACCGTGCTGTTGGCGACAATGTGGAACGCCGGCGGCAGTCTCCCGAACGACCCAGTCAAGCTCGCTCGTATCTGCGGGGTTTCGCTGAGACGTTGGGAGCAGATTTCTCCGGACATCCTGGAGCTCTTCAACTGTGCCGGTGACCGTCTTACCCAAGAAAGGCTCGGTGCCGAGTACGAAAAGCAGAGCGAGATTGTTGAGAAACGACGCGCGGCTGGTGCGAAGGGCGGAGCCGCTAAGTCTCTGAAATCTCTAGATCGAGGTGCAGCAAATGCTGAAACAAATGCTGTGGCAAACGCGGAGCGAAGCTCAAGTATCTTAGAGTCACAATCAAAGTCAGAGACAAAACCAAAATCAAAAAGAAAAAAGAAGGGAGAGACTAACGGCTCGCTGCCGGGATTGTTGCCTGCAACGATTGGAGGAGGCTTCAAGGCGGTGATTGAACGCTACCCCCGGCAGGATTCAGAGGTCGGCGCCAAGAAGATCTACGACGCCACAATCCGAAAGAAGATTGCGACTGAGGAGCAAATTCTAGAAGGCGTCGACCGGATGCAGCGCGCATGGGCTGGTGCTGCGGACCTGACCTTCTGCCCTCGACTCGTGAATTGGTTGCGAGATCAACGTTGGAACGATCGCTTTGTACAGGGACCTAAATCGAGCGGGTCCGCTAGTCAGTCGGAAGATACCCGCCAATCCGTTGACACCTTTCAGAACTGGGCAGCGAACTCATGAGCGCCGAAATCACCCATCTCAGCCAGGCAGCGTTGCCGGCACCATCCGAACTCGAACGCATCGAACTACGGGCTAACGCCATCAAAGATCTGTTCGGGCGCTTCTACACCGAGAACTCGTTGCCGGCGTTGCGCCGGCTGGCCGTCGACGTCGATCGAGCACTTCAGGATGCCGCCGGACTGTCAACGCAACTGGCTGCCATCCTGCGACCGGCAACCAAAAAGGAACTAGCCGATCATCTCAGCGTGCTGCGCATCGCCTTCCCAACGGCAAAGGCAGCCGGCGATGGCTTCAGCCGCGTGCTGATCGAGCGGGTCGCCGCTCATACGCCATCGTTTGGGCAACTCGATTGGGCTACCCGCCGGTTGATCGATACTTCGCAATTCTTGCCCTCCGTGGCCGAGGTGCTGCAGGCCTTGGCGGCCGCACGTCAAAGCATCGAAGACGCGCATCTGTTCGTAGAGCCGCAGCGACTGGCTCGGCTCCGTCGCGCAGTCGCGGATCGTATCGCGGGCGAAAGGGGGTGAAAAAGTTCGAAATCCCTTTAGGGCCGCCTACCGCGTGGGATCTCACGCGCGGATTTTTTTTTGCCACGCCAGAAATTTCCAGCCGAAATCGTCGAAACGACCGAAAAAATTCCACGACGCCTCGTTGGGAAAGACGATTCCGATCAATGGCTTAGATCGGCGTCGCCGAATTATTACCGAAAAACTGGATTTCGGAAAATGACGCCGAAAATCGCAAAAGTAGCTGTGCCACAGCCAGTTCTCGAAGAACCGAAAGGACAAAAGCCGATGACTGAACCGAACTCTCCTCGTTTCCGCCCCGTCTCACCGGCAGATATGCTGTTTGCGCCGATTGCCGAGCGGCCGCTGCCGGCAGCTTTACGTCACGATTGGGAAGCCATGGCGAAACTCGTCAAGGAGGCAGATCCCGCGAAGCTAAACGCGATCTGCGAGGTACTCGACATCGTGAACTGGGCAGCATACGAGGCAGACACCAGCATTGATGATGCGCGGCTTTTCCTGGCGCTAGCGGTTAGGCTCGCAGAAGCTACGCGGCCCGCGATCGAGCAGAGGTCAGCCGCCAACGCCAAGTCCGTGAACTATCTGCTCGACTTGGCAGGCACTCTGCAGGCTCGCATGGTTGAGGCGATCGGCTTGATCGATGCCGCCAGAGCCACCGACGCGCGCACATTGCTCGACGCGCAGGTCTTGGCGCTCGACAAACTCGATACGACACCGATCGAGCAGAGATAGACAATCCGCTTGCCGGCGGAATCGTGAATGGTGTATTGGTGATTCGTCGTTACCGCCCCGCGCGATGCTGGCCGGCGCCGACGAGATCCTTGTCTGCCGCTGCGCGATGCCGCCGCAACAAGCCGAAAACCCGCCTCTCACGAGGCCTGTTATCGCTTGCCGACAAGGACGACGCGCGAAATGCGCAATAGCATCAAACTCCCGACAGACAAACGACCTTCGGCTCAGCGCCAACGCCTCTTCGCGCGTGCTGCGGGTGCTGGCTTCGACGTGCATGCCGCCGGCGGCGCGACGGAGGTCGTTTTGTACGATGAAATCGGCCAGTGGGGCGTGAGCGCGGCCGCGTTCAAAGCCAAACTCGCCTCGATCACCGGTGACATCGTCCTCAAGATCAATAGCCCCGGAGGCGATGTCTTCGACGGAATCGCGATGCACAACGATCTCATTGCGCATCGAGGCAACGTTCGCATCGAGGTAACCGGATTGGCCGCCTCAGCGGCTTCGATTGTCGCGATGGCTGGCGACGAGATCGCGATCGCATCCAACGCCTTCGTCATGATCCACAGGGCTTGGAGTTTCACGATCGGAAACACTGAAGACCACACAGATACGGCGAGGTTACTGTCTCAGATCGATGGCGCGCTTGCCGCAACATACCAGCAGCGTACGGGCCATGATCTTCAGCAGATTACCACCTGGATGGCCGAAGAAACCTGGTTCGGAGCGAGCGAGGCGATCGATGCCGGTTTCGCCGACGAACAGATTGCAGATCGAGACGAACCAAAGGCGGCCTTTGATCTCTCCATCTATGCCCATGTACCTGATCGTCTGAAGCAAGCTCCGCGTCAGGGGCTGAACATCGGGTCAAGGACCGAGACCGAGCAATGGCTCCGTTCACACGGCATGTCCAGGAGCCAAGCGAAGGCTTTCACCCACAGCGGTTACAGCGGACTTTCAGGTGCGCCGGAGTCAACGGCCCCCTCATCCCAGGCCGCCGTCATCGAAAAATTCATCGCAACCGTCGCCAGAGCGACAGCTGACCTCAGCAAAGGAAGACGTTCATGAACTTCGTCACGCGCCAGCGTACCGCAATCGAGTTGCCGAGCCGCCGGATTCCGGCTTTCGCAATGGCCGGCGAGAACGGCGTCGAGGCCTTGATGGCCCAGTTCGGTGCGCACCACGAGGCTGTTACGCAGCGGTTCTGTACAATCGAGGCCGAACTCGAGCGCGTCACTGAGCGCATGGCGGGTCTAACCGCGCTCGGCACCGGAAGCAGACCCTCGGGCGAATCCAACCTCCGCACGGAGCTCAATGCGGTCGCGAAGTTCTTCCGGTCCAAGGGGCGCCAGCAGGACGAATTGCTGAACATCCACACCGGGGCGGTTACTGCACTCGCCAACATCCAGGGCGCGATGTCTGTCGGCTCGGATCCGGACGGCGGCTATCTGGTTCTGCCCGAAATCTCGAAGTCGATGACCAAGAAGCTCTGGGACGTCTCGGCGATGCGCCGGATCTGCCGAGTCGAGACCGTGACCGGAGGCGTTCAGTGGGAAGAGCCCATTGATCCGGACCAGGTCGGTTCGGGCTGGGTGGGTGAAACCGATCCACGTGCAGCAACAAGCACGCCAAAGATAGGGATGCTGAAAATCCCGTTGAACGAAGCGTACGCACAGCCGCCGATCACGCAGTCGCTGCTCGACTCGTCGCAATTCGACCTCGGTAACTGGCTCATCGGCAAGATCAACGACAAGTTCGGTCGTGACGAGGGCATCGCGTTCATCGGCGGCGATGGCGTTAACAAGCCCATGGGGCTGCTATCATACCCGCAGAGCACGGCAAGCGACGCCACCCGGCCATGGGGTACGCTGCAGACCGTGGCTACCGGCCAGGCTGGTGCATTTCCAACCAGCAACCCCGCTGATCCACTCAAGAACCTCCTTTGGTCGCTCAGGGCGCCATATCGCGCCGGCGCTTCGTGGCTAATGAACAGCAACACATTGTCGCTGATCGACAAGATGAAGGATGGTCAGGGCAACTACCTCCTCCGGCCGGGTCTCACCGCTGGGATGCCGGATATGCTTCTCGGCTATCCTGTCGCGGTGGATGACGTCGCGATGCCTGATCCCGCCGCGAATTCTATCTCTGTGGCGTTCGGCAATTTCCAGCTCGGTTACGTCATCGTGGATCGGCTCGGCATTAAGCTCCTGGTCGATCCGTTCACCGCAAAACCGTTGGTCCTCTACTACGCCTATCGCCGCGTCGGCGGTGGCCTAGCCAACAGCGAAGCAATTAAGCTCCTGAAGTTTGCATAACGGAAGCGAACCGTGGCAGGCGTCGCACTATCATCGCTCCGCGTCACCGTCGACGGTGATGCCGGCGGCTATTCCCGGATGGCCGCCGCGAAGGTCGACGCCGACGTTAAGATGATTGCCGGCGATCGCGCCCGAGCGGCAGCATTGGCGCAGGCCGACGCCGCTCTCGGCAAGGCAATACCGGGCGTTGCACAGTTGAGCCGCAGTCTACTCGACGGCTACGGCGCCGGCGCCACGTTCGAAGCCCAGATCCGCAAAATCGGCAATGCCGTCGACCGCGGACTCGGTCTCGATCGTGCCGAGGTCCTTCTCGACGCCACGTATCGGAAGTTCGGCCTTGTCGCCGATGCCGCGGCGCTCGCAGAACGCGGTTTCGTAAGCATCGCGCCGGCGGTCGACGCCGTAAACGCCCGGATGGCGGCCGCAGCGGAGAACGCGCAGCGCCTGCAGGGCCAGATTCGAGCTCAGAACTTCCAGCAGGGCATTAACGCGCAATTCGGCATCGGTGGACCTGATACCAGCGCGGCGCGGGGTGCCGACGTCGCAGCGTACGGCCAAGCGCTCGACGATCTCCGCGCGAAATACAACCCGCTATTCGATCTCAGCCGCAAATATGAAACCGAGCTCGAGGGCATCAACGCTGCCGCGAAGGTTGGCGCGATCAGTAGCATCGAACAAGCTACGGCCATCGACACGCTGAACCAGCGGTACACCGATATCCAGTCTGCCGCCGGCAAAACGGCCGACGCTCACGCCGCGCTATCGACGCAGGCCATGGCGGCCCAGCACGCCGTGCGCAGCATGGTGGAGCAAATCGCCATGGGCGTTCCGCCGAGCCAAGTGCTTCTGCAGCAGATCAACCATCTCTCATATGCCGCGACTGGGCCAGGCGGGCTCAAGGGCGCATTTCAGGAGGCGGCATCGTTCTTCACCGGGTTCGCCACCGTCGGCAACGCGGCGTTTCTCGGTGTAGCGGCGTCCGTCGGCGTGCTGACAGCCGCGCTGCAATCTTATCTCAACAAGCAGGATGCTGTGAAAATTGGTCTTTCCGGCGCCGGCCGTGCCAGCGGCGCTTCGGTCAGCGGAATCAATTCCATCGCTGAAAGCGGCGCATCAACATTCGGTCTATCAATTTCCGGCGCGCGAGAGCTCGCAACCGCGTTGGCGAGTACTGGCAAGATCGCAAATGACAACTTGCTGCCAATCGTCCAGATCGGAAAGGACTTCGCGACAACGTTCGGCATCTCCGACGCCGATGCTGTCCGCCAGCTTGCCGGCGCCTTTGCCGATCCCGTGCGCGGTGCCGACCAATTGAACGATCGACTCGGCTTCCTCGATGCCGGCATGCAGCGGCAGATCGCCAGCCTAACGGCTCAGAACCGCCTCTACGACGCCCAGCGGGTGCTCCTGGACGGTGTCCGAGGATCCTTGGCCAAGACGAGCGAGGTCACATCAGTGTGGTCGCAGGCGTGGACGGCAGCCAAGAACGCGGCCTCGGGATTCTACGATTACGTCGGCGAGAAGCTGGCAAATGCCGGGGGACTCAATGCCAGCCTTGAACAGCAACGCGACAACCTGAAACGGCTGATCGCGGATTATAACAACCCGTTCAGTCCCGGCAGCATCGGCGGCGGATCCGATCTCGAGACGCTGAAGCGCCAGCTCAGCGACATCAATGCACTCATCGAGAAACGAGCCCAAGCGACGCAGAATGTTGCCGCGGCGCAGGCCTCTCTACGGGTCTCGCAGACCATCATGACCCAACTGCCGGAGATTGGTGCTCGGCAGGCGCTCCAGGATGCTGCCTCGATCGGCGGCGCCGCGGCCGAGGATCCGATCCTGATGAAGGCGCTCGGCCTCACCCAGCAGCAGGTCGACCGCGCCAAGGCCATCCTGAACCAATTGCGGGATGACTTCCGGACCACCTTCCAGGAGATCAAGGCCAACTCCGCAATCTCCTACGACGCAGTCACGGCGTTCTCGCCGTCAGCGAAAGCCGCGATTGCGCAGCGCCAGGCCATCGAGCAGTACCGCACCGCCGGCGGCTTGGATCCGAGCGAGAAGGCCCGGATCGGCCAAGACGCTTACAACCTGTCAATTCATCAGACCGTCACGGCTCTCCAGGAGGCCGCTCGAGCGCGCGCACTAAGCGCGAACCAAGCTGTCCAGTCAGCTCAGCTCGAGATCGATCTCGTCGGAAAATCGATCGGCCAGCAAGCTGAAATGCGGGCCAACCTGCAGGCTAGACAGCAACTTCAGCAGCAAGCCTCCCAATATCGTACGGAATTCGATGAAGCCGAGTACGCACGGCTCCAGAAGATCAATGCCGAGCTCGGCCGGCGCACTGACCTCGCGGCACGGGCCCAGATCCGGCAGGACATCAAGTTCGGCAGCCAGACCGCGCTGCTGTCCCCCGATGACGTCCAGATCGCTCAGCAATTGAAGGGCATCTACCCGGACGTCGCGACGGCGCTCAACAGCGTCGAGGCGGCGGGGCTGCGCGCCAACGCCGCGCTTAGCCAGGCCTCATCGACGATATCGAGCAGCCTAACGACGGGCATCGCGGATGCGATCGATGGAACGAAGGCATTCGGGACCGCCATGGCCGACACCGGCAAGGCCGTGATCCGCGCCCTCGAGGAGATGATCATCAAGCTTTACATCATCGGTCCGCTGATGCGCTCGCTTCAGAGCGGCTTCAGTCTCTTCGGCGGATCGTCCCTGGGCACGACCCTTCAGTACGGCGGCCTGCCCGGCGAAGCCAGCAGCAGCCTCTTCGGGCCGTTGGCACCGAGCGCGCGCGGCAACGTGTTTGGCGGCGGCAACATCATCCCGTTCGCTCGCGGGGGTGTCGTAAGCCGGCCCTCGCTCTTCCCGATGGCAAATGGCGGCACCGGCTTGATGGGTGAGGCTGGCCCCGAGGCAGTGATGCCGCTGCGTCGGGGGGCCGACGGTCGGCTCGGCGTCAGCATGGTCGGCGGCAAAGGTGGAAGCGCGTCAGGCTTCTCCTACGGCGGCACCGCGGTCTCGTTCGGCGACATCCACATCCAGGTGCCGGATGGAACGTCGGCGACCGACGCTTCGACGATCGCGCGCACCGTTAAGGAGTCCATGACCCAGGTCGTCGACGAGCGGATCCTCTACCACACGCGCCAGCGCGGATACCTGAACAATGGAACCTGATCGCATAGCGACCATTGACGATTTCCGGGAGCAAGGCGTGCTGGACGCCAGGAAGTGCGCCGGACTCTTCGCCGAACTCTGCATCGAGGCTAGTCCGGCCAAGCGCATTGATCCGCGGATCTGGCTCGACGTGCATCATAGCGAGATCGTCCCAAAACGTCTCGACAACTTGCGGCGGCTTGGTGCCACGGAAAACGAACTGTCGGTCTATGTCGGCAGCCTGAATATCTCGCTCTCATACGAGCTCAGCCGATTTCACAACGTCGTTGGTCCAATCGCCGGCTTCAGACCGAGGTGCTCATCATGAGGCAAACCATCTATCTCCACCGAACGCCGGCGCGTTTCGGTCAGTCTTACGAACTGGACCGGCGTTCAGGCCGGCAACTGACAAGCGTTTGAAGCAAAGATGAAACTCTTCATCCTCTCGATTATCGCGCTCGCGATCGCTGCTATGCTGGTATCGATCACACCGACGTCTGCCGCGAACCCGGTCATCGTCAAGATGCAGGGGTCGGTCAACTCGACACTAACCTATACCTGCACTGCGGCGATCAGCCGAGGGACGACGAACAATTCCGGCTTAATTGGTGCTGCGCAGACCGTCGGCAGCGGTGCATCCTCGGCGTTCCCCTTCGAAGTGACCGATCTTCCGAATACCGCGAGCGCAGTGACCTATGCGGGTCAGCGGCAGTCGAACAGCGCATCGGGAAATTGCGTCTGGCCGTACACGGCCCCGACCACGGCTAAAGGTATGATGTATCTGACCGAGATCATGGGGTGACAAGCTGCGGCCCCCGCCGCCCATCGCGGAGTGCGTGGTGGCGGAGCTGCCCTAGATTTGACTGTTCAACTTCGCTCAAGGCAGCAGCTTGGCAAGGCTTCCCAGAGCAGGGTTATAGCGGTGCCCTCCGTCCTTCATTGGATCGTCGGACGTACCGATTGGGACGATGACGCGCTTGCGCACGCCGATCCCGTCATAGATCTGCACGCCGACCATCACGACTATCGGTCCCCCCTTTCGATCTCGAGGGTCAGGCGCAAAGCGCAAGACCGAAAGGGATGTGCTGCTTTCGGGCAAGATGGTTGCCGTTGTCGCCGCAGGCTGGTTGTTGAGCAAGGTTGCTGTTGGATCGTAGACCTCAAGCAGAGCGTCATTGCGCCATTTCGATTTGATTGGTCCGGGTAAGGGCGAGAATTCGTCGGAAAATATCGCGGTTGCAAGATTTCTGTCGGCCGCATCGTCAATGCTTGCAGATTGACCGCTTAGCATGGCCATCACGACGCGCTCGATAACAGCTGGCCGCTTTCCTGCGTTTGAGAACACCAAAGATATCTGGAGGGTATTTGTCCCGACGTCGGCGCGTCGCAGAACAGTTGCCAATACCGAAATGTCCACAGGTTTATAAAAGGTAGCGAAATAGATGCCGCCCGCTGCGACGATGGGCGAGACCATTGAAACAGCTAGCGCAATCGGGGCTATCTTGTTCGCGCGCGCTGCTTCTGAATTCTTCTCATCTCGCTGCCCTAGACGTCGGGCGTCAGAAACGATCAATCCGATCAAGGCGAAGAAGATAGCTCCGAGAAGCACCCAAATCATTCGCCACACTCCTCAGGGAAATACCAGTCTGCCGAGGACTGTAGGCCCCCTCCCGCCGGGCGCCGGCATCCTGTCACGGAAACCGTCGCTCTACCCCGAACTGCTCGAGTTCAAATAGCTCCTGATCCGTCGCAGCCGCCGGTGCCATGATCCGCAATTTTTCAGTCGTTGACTGCTTGATGCTCCTGACGTGCGGGATAACCGCAGACCAGGTCGGCTCGGTCCAAACCCTCTTGGCTTTTGACGCCCCCTTATCAAAGAGTTCCAGATACCACCTGCCATTTGAAGCCGATCGACCGGCATAGGTTTCCGCTCTGATGAGAGGCCACGCCTCTTCGTACGGCATGATGTGATCGTGCTTCGCGCGCCAGTGCGCGTCGATGCCGTCCCAGCCGTTACCCTGGAAAACGTGCTGACACTCGGGGCAAACCTTGCTCATGAAAAATTCCGTGTTGGCAGACTTCTCATCGTTCGGCCACCTGTCGCGCGCGGTAAGCTTTGATCATCGCCTCCGTCACGTCGGTTGGATAACAAAGCGGAGCGGCGCCACCGGGGCGGCTGTAAGCGCTTCGGCCACCGCAGGCGCGCCCGTTGCGCATGCTGTCATCCGGGCAAGCACATGGTTTCCCGCGGGCGTGGTAGGCCCGTCGGCTCTCCGCTACGATCAGTGCGGCGATCGCGGCGGCGGTTAAGACGACTGCGGCGTCCTTGGCTTTGGATTGGTTTGGCGTCGGCGATGGTGCCGGCAGCGTTGGTGCGGCTTGGCGCGGCGGCGGCTGCTGCGCCTGGGGCCTGTTGTCCATTGGCGCCGGCGCCTTCGCCACGGGCGTCCTGGAGGGCTGCGGCCGCGGTTCTGGACTAGGGAGCACTTGGAGGGAGGCTGGAAGTTGTGCGAACTTGGCAGGCGCTTGCGGCGGCGCGGCGGGCCGACTGGCGACGAACGCCAGCAGTCCAATAGCGATCGCCAAAAACGCGTACACCCGCATCTCAAGACCCCCGAACCGGAGCCTTCCGCAACTTGCGCGGGAGATCAATAGGAAGAATGACCAAGGGTCCGAAACCGTCCGACGTCCGCTTCCGCGTCGACCCCGGTGACGTTCCAGCGGAAAAGGCAGCGCGCCGGCTGCACCTCACGCTGGCCCAGTTTAACGAACTCTTGCCAAAACTTTTGGCCCGTGGCTTCCCAAAGGCAGACCCCGATACGGGGATGTTCGATCTCGAGGAAATCGACCGCTGGAGAGCGAAGCGGCATGCGCCGGTGACGGAGCAACCGCCTGCACCGCCGCCAGTAACGCCGGTACCAGGATCTTTAGGCGAGCGCTTCGCGGCCTCGATGCGCCAAAAGCGCCTAGACCGCCAGAACCGCCGTCCCAAGGACTGAGGCGGCCCACGCTAGCGCCCCCGTTGGGGGTGGATTTTTGGGCAAATCAGGTGCAGATTCGTCCGTGGGCTTGATAACCCGGACGAAAGCTATAGGCCGCATTCCCCAGCAGGAATCGCCCGTTCGCCTGGCAGCGAGGGGGCAGCGGTCGAATGACGGCAGCGCATTGGCGTGCGCTCCAACTTGGCCATTATGGCCGGGAGGGCCGCGCTATGTCCAGAGGGGCAACCCTTAAAGGCGCCGTCGCCTGTCGCTTTCGCAGGTTATCAACTCCCGGCTGCCGGCCCGATGCCGGCGAGCGGCCTTGATAAGCCGAAATGAAAGCGAACCACCATGCTTCCTCGACTCAGCTCACCGTCCGACCATGAACGGCCTGGCGAGCCCGCCAAGCCTGCGCAAACGCTATCCAGAAGGACGGTCATCATGAACACTATCGTTAGCCTTCCACTTGTTGGTATTCCGGTTGCTGCGGCGCCGGTTGACCCCGATGCCGAGTTCGTGGCGCTTGCCGAGCGCATCAAAAGCCTGCATCCGAAGATCGCGGCAGCAAGTCAGGCGCTCAAGGAAGCCGGCGAGCGGTACGAGGCACTCAAACCCGAAAAGCCGCAGACGCTGAAGTGGCGACCGTTCGATGCCGACTTCGTGCATCGGTATAGCAACACGTCTTACTGCACCGATGAGTCAATCGACGCATTGCGAGGCAAGGAATTCGCGACGTGGCAGTTCACCGGCACCGAGGCGGAGCTTGAACAGCTCAATCCGAGTTATCTGGGGCTGAGCGTTTTGCCGGTTGCTGGTCATGAGCACCTTTTCGTTTCCGAACCGGACGGACGCAAGTGCCGCCGCGCCGCCGAACTTATCGAAAGTCTCGACCGGTATCGTGCCGCCAACGCGATCGCGATCGAGCAGAGCGGCTGCACGCCTCTTGAGCATGCTCTTGAGGAGCTTCTGATCGAGCGCGACGAGATCACCGAGCAGATGCTCGAACTGAAACCGCAATCGGTCCGCGGGCTTCAGGCGCTGGCGATAGGGCTGCTCTATGCAGAATGGCAAGGCGACATCGAGAGGCGGCCTAGCGAGTCGCTTGAGGATGAATTGCTCAACATGATGATCCGCGCGCTGACCCAAGACCGGATCGCGGCCTGATGCTATCGGAGGCCCGCCGGTTCACGCTGGCGGGCCAGCTGCTCTCTTGATCGCGATCCTGGGTCGGGTAGAACGTGACGATGCGTGCGCGAGCAAGAGCCCCGGAGCTGATCGAATGCCATGACTGCGGGCAGGCGGTGTCGTTTTCTGCGGCGAGCTGCCCGAATTGTGGATCCCGCGAACCTGCCGGGCCCTATGCGCACAGCGAGCGCGAGCTCAGGCGCCTGCGGGGTGAAGCGCGCAATGATCGTACGCTGATCGTGTCGGTGGTTGGTTGCGGATTACTGGGTGCAGCCTTCGGAGGATTGACCGCGTCAGGCTCGATCATGACGATTGTCGGTGCGGCCTTTTATGGCCTGATTGGAGTTTTGCTTGGCGCCCCGGTCGGCTTCGTCATCAACATGACACGTCATCTCGGCCGCCACTGAATCTGGCTGACGGTTCCGGCTTCTGGGCAGCCCCCTCATCGATCGCCAGGCCACCAAACTGACGGCGGGTTTAAGGCCGAGATCTTGTTCGAGCGCAGAGCGACAAGATGGCTTCGCTTGTACGGGCGCCCACTGCGCTCCGAGCACTGTCGACAACGCATATATCGCTCCAGCTCGTGGATCGGTGTCGTCTTCGGCCGCCTGACAATATCGAGCGCGACCGTCTGATGCGTGTCGCATCCAAGGCAATTCACCTCGAGATAGCGATAGCCGGCGTTGAGGGCGTCGCCGAGGGCAGGGGATGGCTGAGCGGGCCCCTGGAAGGCGAGCATTCGGGCGTTCCACGCCTGGCAGGCCAAGCTGTCCGCATCCTTGCGCGCCTCCTTGGCGCGCTCCGCGAGAATGCGAACCGTTGCGCCGAACAGGTATTCGCGAGACTTAGTGCCCATTCCTCATCAATGGCGGGCATCAGTCGGACTGGCAAATACTCAACCGGTGGGGCCCTGGAACGCTCGTGAGCCACTGTGCGTCGTGGGTGTGGACAACATATGTGACCACGGTTCACACTGCCGGCCTTCCCAAAGGCACTTCTGGGTCGCTATTGTCCCGGCAAAGAGGTCGGCATGACACGCTGGGAAGCTCTGGTCAGATTCGACGATGAAATCCGCGAGGCTGCGGCCAAGCTCATACTTTACGGCCCCATTTGGGTGGACAAGATGGGGGAAGCCTTCTTCGCGTTGAACGAAGATCGCAAGTATCTTCCCAACATCGTTGCGAGCTTGATGGAAGAGGCGGCCTTCGTAGCAAGCTATGAAGCTTTGGAGGCCGAGCGAGCCGAGGCCGCGCAATGGGTGAGGGCCCTATCCCCGTTTCCCAGTGGTGAGCAGGTGAGCAAGGAGGCGCTGGCTGTTCTCATCGAGCTACGAGCGCGCGGGTTTGAAATCTCAAAAGACAACGACGGGGCCGTGTGCATCACCAAAGAGGGGCGCGGGACTTCCTTCGTGCGCTCCAACATCGAGGTAATTCGACTCGGCCAAATATTCCTTCGAGCGCCACGCCAATCATGAAACCGCGCTTAGGGCGGCAGCTCCCTGATGAACGCGCCAGCTACTGCGCCTCGTGGGTCTGGACAGGCTTGGCGCGACCGCGTTCGGTTCAGCGCAGGAATATCATTTGGCGTAATTCACGTTGTCGTCGCTGCCTGCGACTGCGGAAGCGACAATTGAATGTGGCGCCCATCGAATAGCTTCTTCACCAAGCCCGGGCCAATTGCATCTGATTGAATGCGTCCGTATGCTAGGGCCGCGGCCATGGCATACATGACTTGGTCTCGACTGTAGAATATCGGATCTTTCCCTTTAAAAGCCTTTGCAAGCTCGATGGCATCACCCACCGAATTGATCTCGATCACTTGATGCTTACCAGCATTGTTCAGCTGACTGTCGAGCGAAAGGCCCACGGTCGTCTTCATTTTTAAACCAAGTTTGGTTTTAACTCTCCAGCCGCTTATAAGTCTGAAGGTAACATCTGTGAGATTGTTGACATTGCGTGCATGTAGGGCAGCAACGATCCTATCCAGCTCTTCCGGTTTGGGAGGATCACTGACCTCCCAGACCGAAATTTCATTCTCGCTGTCGAGAATGTCTGACAAAACGTTAGCGGGAAACGTCAGATCAGCGGGCGTATCTTCTTTGATCGCGTCCCAATCGCCTCGTCGACTTTTTCGGATAAATAGCGGAGCCACAGTTAGCGCAGCATCGCCGCAGCAAGAAGCGCAGTCTCACCCGCGTCCTTCTGCTGGCTGATCTGTTCCAGAGCTTGCTTCGCCGGAAGGGCCTTCATGCGCCCTAGAGCTCGCACGGCGGCTTTGCGAACGCGGAAGTCGACGTCCTTGGCGTAGCCGTGCAAGGCCTCAGCACGCAGATACTCAGTTTCTCTGTGGCGAGAAGATCCAATTGCCAGCAGCAGAGGCTCGAAGGCTGACATGTTTTCCTTCAGCAAACCCGCTTCGAATACCGCAGTGCATGAAGCTGGCTCGCCTATTAGATCAATGATGTGCGCTATACAGTCGACGACTTCCTCGTTCTGGTCGTCATCCGACTGGTCGACGTTGTCGAGCTGACCGTGGATGAAAGAATGCACACGGTCGCACTGGCCGGAGAAGATCTGCTGATACTGCACGAAGGAGGTAGTGAACGTGTAAGATGGAGAAGAAATCGCCTGGTTGAAAACCTGATTAGTAATCACGGTCGCGGTCGAGGAGTTGATCGGCACGATCGTGACGGTGCCGTTCTCAGCCTGCGTCTGCAACCTAAAATTCGAAAGCGGATAGGTCGCCCCGGCAAGATTGTTCATTACGCTTCTCCGGCTCCTGCAAGATTCACGGCATTTTGCCGCAACTCGCGGACAATCTCTGATAGGTTGTTCAAAGGGACTATATTTGCAGCATCTGTATTTACATCAATTTGAATTTGAGCTGCCGAAGCAGGGGGGGTCGGCAGCGTAGGAATAAGACCTCCAAAAGCATTCAGGCGAACGGCCGTGACTTGAAGAGCTTCCCACTTTGCAATTCGGTTAATCAGGAGGCCGTTGCTATCACGAACGGGCCGATTGATTTGAAACACCAATTCAGAGTCGTTGTTGGGGTCTATTGGTACCTTAGGTAGTAGCTTGTGCAAAGCGCGGATCGATTCCTGAGGGGTCGACGTTGGTCGAATAAGAATGATCGCGTATGCGACGCGCATTGCATTGGAGAATAGACCAAGGGCCTTCTCTGTCAGGCCGTCGAACGTCTCCAAGCTTTCCCGGAATGGACCCATCGAAAAGAAGGGCTTGTAACCGGGCATGAGTGGGTTGACCGTATTTTGGGACGGTTTGTCCCCCAACAGAATGTCGACGCGATTTTGCTGCTGCACCACGTTAAGATGAACATCACCAATGTCAGCGGCCTCTTGGTGGAGCTGCGACATTTGTTGGATCGAAGTTGAAGTCGGGTCTGTGCCGGCGATGTCCTTGAAGATCGCGCGCTGATTCCATCCAGGAACGCCCAGAAAAGAAAGCCGAAAGCTTTCTGCTAGCCAGCCATCAAGCGGATCCTGCGACATAACTCCCTCAGTCGGTAAGTTCGGCGAATTGTGGGACTTATGCATCATTTTCTAAAGGAACCTGCCTACGACACCGTGACAATAAATGCAGAAATCAGTCAAGCTGGGAGATGTTTCCGATCGGACGGAATGCAATCCCTCTCGTATGTGATCGTGGCGCGGCAGCGCGGCTCCAATTGAACAGCCCGTCGCGCTCGCGCGGGTGGTCGTCGCTTTGTCACATCCCGCCACAGGTCAACGCGTTGCCGATAGCGATATCGCCTCCAGATCCGGCAGGGCTGAGCGAGGTCGCCGCACACAATCCAACCACCAGCAGCGCAAACGCCAGCGCCGTCCACACGCATTTATTGGCCACGTATTGGACACGGCGGCGGGGCAGGGCTGTAAGTTATTGATAATGCTGGCGCTCCCTAGCGGAATCGAACCGCTCTCTCCACCGTGAAAGGGTGGCGTCCTAACCGATAGACGAAGGGAGCAAACGCGAGGCCCCGCCGCTTCTGGCGACAAGGCCGTCGGCCGTACGAGTCGTGCCCGACGGCTGCGGCGGGCGAACGTATAGTGGCCTTTGCGCCCGTGGGCAAGCCGTTCGGGAACGGTCTTTTCGACCGGTGGATAGGCGCCATTCCGGCGGCCATCGGCCGGCGATTTCAACCCTTTCTTAGGGTTCCCTGAGATAGCGCTGGAACTGGAGATCGTCACCATGCCACAGCCGAAGAAGCGTGCGGCCCGTAAACTGCTGTCGAAGCACGCCTGGATCACGCTCGAGGGCGGATTCGCGGCGCGGCACTGTCTCGTCCAGGATATCTCGGACTCCGGCGCGAAGATCACGCTCGACGAGGACGCGAGCCAGCTTCCGGGCGTGATCCGGGTCGCCTTCTCGCGCGATGCGCGCACCGGGCGAAGCTGCCAGGTGGTCTGGCGCCGAGGCAAATCCGCCGGCATCAGGTTCCTCTGACCTCAGCCGGCGCCGGACGGATGGCGCACGAGGCCCGTCCGGGCTACAAGGTGCGCATGCGCACGCTCCTCGTCATCGCCATCTGCTTCGCAGCGACAACCGTGGCGGCGGCCGAGGGCTTGCGCCTTCCGGCCCCCGAGCAGCCGCAGGCGGGCAAGACCTTGCCGCTGAAGGGCACCGCAGGCGCCGCGAAGGCCAATTCCTGCGCCTCCTACGGCCGCGGCTTCTACATGGTCGAGAGCACCGGCACCTGTGTGAAGGTCGGCGGCTCGATCAGCGTCGACACCACCATTCGCCGCTGAGGCCGCATGCCGCCGGACCTGCTGCGGCCCGACATCGTCGTCCCCGTGCTGATGTATTGCGCGCTGCTGTGGTGGGTCGGCCGCAGCCTGAGCTGGACTGCGCGCCTGGCCACCGCAGCCGTGACGTTCGCGCTCATCATTTGCGTCGTGCTGGTCGAACGCGGCTGGCGCTAGGGGAAGGCGCTCTTCGCGCGCTCAGGCAAAAACCGCGAAAACAACCCCATGCACAGTAGCCGTCAAGCGGGCCCGCAAGACGCGATGCTCGCGCGGAAACGACGATTCATCGCGATGCCGCCGCGCGTTAGGCGACACCAGCGGCTCACGACATCGGCGGGGCGACGTGCTGGGCGAATCCGGGCCGTCGGCCGAGTTCAGCGAGCCAGCGCGCCAGGTGCGGCTGCGCGGGCCGGGTGATGCCCTCGACACCGAGCCAGCGCCGCGCATAGGCACCGATCGCGATGTCGGCGAGGGTGAATTGATCGCCTTCCATGAACCGGCGCGAAGAGAGCAGGCGGTCGGCGATTGCCCAGACCTCGGCGGCCGCATCGGCCTCCTTCTGGATCTTGACCATGTCGCGCTCGGCCGGCGGCGTGCGGACGATGCCCCAGAACACCGGGCGATCGACCGGCTGCACCATCGACAGCGTCCAGTCGAGCCAACGGTCGACGCCGACGCGGCTCTTCGGCGCCTCCGGATAGATCGGCGAGCCGCGCCCGTGCGCGAGGCAGAGATAGCGCATGATCGAATTGGATTCCCACAGCACGAAATCGCCATCGACCAGAGTCGGGATGCGCGCGTTGGGGTTCATCGCGAGATAGTCGGCCTCGCGGGTCTTGCCGTACTGCATGCCCGCGTCGATGCGCTCGTGAGGCAGGGCGAGTTCGGTGAGGCACCACAGGACCTTCTGCACATTGACCGAGTTGGCGCGGCCCCAGATGGTCAGTCGCGGCGTTGTGTCCGGCATGTTGCTCCTCCCGCAGCGTACGGCTTTGCGCGGGTGATAGCGGAATTACGCGTGCCGGGCGAGGGCGATTGCAGGAAGCCCCTCATGCAAAAGCTCCGCCGGAGGCGGAGCTTTCACTGCAGCAATAACCGGATCCTCAGTGGCCGAAAAACAGCCATAGCAGAATGATCACCGGAATCGGCACGCCGAGCAGCCACAGCAATATTCCTCGTCCCATTGCGTCCTCCTCCAATCGCATCGTCAGAGAGAGAACGCCGTGACAGAGGGCTTGTTCCTGCGGCCGTGGCCTCACCAATGGCCGGTATTGGGCATGGAAAGCCAGGGCTCCTGCGGTGCCTTCGGATCGCCCTTCTGCAACAGCTCGATCGAGTGCAGGTCCGGCGAGCGGACGAAGGCCATGTTGCCGTCGCGCGGCGGCCGGTTGATGGTGACGCCGGCCTTCATCAGCTTCTCGCAGGTCGCGTAGATGTCGTCGACCTCATAGGCGAGATGGCCGAAGAAGCGGTCCTCGCCATACTTCTCCTCGTCCCAATTCCAGGTGAGTTCGACGAGCGGTGCGCCGCGCGTCTGCGGCTGCTTCTTCAGAGCATCGAGATCATCGGCCGAGCACAGGAAAACGAGCGTGAAGCGTCCCTTGTCGTTCTCGATCCGCCGCACTTCCTTCAGCCCCAGCGCATCCTGGTAGAACTTCAGCGCGACGTCGAGATTGCGCACGCGCAGCATGGTGTGGAGGTATCTCATTTTGCAGAACTCCTTGAGAGCGTTTCTGGTTTTCACGTGCGCGGAAGGCACTGGGGCGCGCCAAATTTAGCAGCATAATGCGTTGAGTGACACCCGATGCGTGCAGGCTCACTCTTCTTTGTTCTCGGCTTGGGTAACATGGAATTTGCCCATGATTCCGGTCTCATCGCCGCCCCGTGCCTTCAGGCCTATGCGTTTTGTGTACACGCGATGAAGGAAGGCGATCCCCGCAATGGCCCGAGTTTCTCAAACGCCCGCAAGATCGAAGCCGGGATTTTGGTCCCGGCTTGAGTTCTCAATTTCCCTTGTAGCCGGATTGGCGGCGGCACTGGTCGCGTATTGCCAGCGCCTGCGCGCGGGGGACGCTGCCGAGATAGACTGAACCATCCGGCTTGCGAACTGCGCCGTGGGCCACCATGCAGTCGCGGGTGGCTTGAAGTGCGTCCTTCGCCTGCGCTGCTGTCGCGGCCGCAATCGACATCGCCAACATCATCAAAAGTGTCTTCAAAGAAAACCTCCCATGCCAAAATTGCCGGCGGAGGATAGCCGGATCGGATAACACTAGAAATAGTTGTTTTGCGACGACGCAACTATTTGGATGGTGGCGACATCGTCAGCGCTTTCTGCCGTTTCTTCCCGATCACATGTGATTGCCTGCATCATGCCCGGCACGTTGCGGGGCGAGTGCGGCATGGACCCGGACATGTCGAAGCAAACCTGGTCGTTGCGCCGATCACCCGCTGATGTATCCTTGAACCGAGCCGCCAACGAGACGTGCCGAAGCCTCGTCAATGACTGGCGGCGTTGATGCCTACGGCGGGCTGTGCACTCCATCATTTTTCAGGTCCCACCGTCGTGACGATCATTTCGTCACGGCGAGCGTGTTCACGACTTCAGAAGGGAGTTCGCCATGCATTTCTGTCTCACAGGGCAATACACGCCACGCGCTCTCACCGCCATTCTGGAAAATCCCACGACCAATCGCCAGGAAGCGGCAACGAAGCTCATCGAGGCGGCCGGTGGAAAGCCGGTCTCGATGTACAGCGTCGCCGCCGACGGCCCCGGTGTTCTCGTGATCTTCGACGTTCCCGATCCGAGCGCGGCGCCGGCCATTTCAGGCCTCACCGTCACGGCGGGAACGCTGCAGAACGTGAAGCTGACGCGCCTGTTCACGCAGGACGAGATCAAGCAGGTGCGGCAGAACGCGGCCAGGCTGCGCTCGTCCTACAATTCGCCGGGCAACTGATCCGCGAAGCGCAGGGGGCAACATGCGAGGCCGCCGCTCATCGCATGTGGTGGCGGTCTCGCGCGCTCGCTCGGGATCGTGCGCTAGATGCTGGTGCTCCACGGCACCAGAATTTCACGATAGCCGTTGGTGGCCCGCTCGATGTGGGCCAGCGCGGGGAAGGGATAGTGGAAGCCCTGAACCGGCAGCTTGTCCGCTACCAGCATGTCGTAGATCCTGCGGCGGGTGGCTTCGGCCATCACCGGGTCCTGATCGATCGCGGCGTGCCAACCCGGATTTTCGACGAACAACACGGGGATATGGGCGACGTCGCCCTGGACGAACACGCTTCTGGCGCCCGACGACAGGACGAAGGAGGTATGCCCGACGGAATGCCCCGGCGTCGCAACGGCGGTGAGGCCGGGCGCGACCTCCTTGCCCGCCTCGAACGGTGTCACCCGTCCGCCGAGCGCGCCGATGATCCGCCGCGTGTTCCTGAAGAGCCCTTCAATGCGCCCCTTCGGAGCCCGGCTCATTTCGCCGTCGTCCATCCAGTATGTCAGTTCGGCGGCCGGCACCAATATCTCGGCGTTCGGAAACGCCGGCTTGTCGTCAGCCGTGAGCAGACCGTCCACGTGGTCGACGTGGAAATGCGATATCACGACGGCATCGATGTCCTTGCGATCGAGACCCGCCGCCGTCAGGTTGGCCGTGAACTGGCCCGCGCTGCCCTTGGTGCGCTCGACCGCGGCATCCCCGAGCCCGGTATCGATCAGGATCAGCTTCGATCCGGTGTTGACGACGATCGGCGTGAACGGAACGGTGAGGCCGTCCGTGCTGCGAAACGCCGAGGTCAGCGCAGCCTTGACCTGATCGGGACTTGCGTTGGTGACGAAGCCTTCGATCGGAAACTGGACCGCGCCATCGGAGATGACGCTGACTTCGAAATCCCCGACCTTGTAGCGATAGAAACCCGGGGCCTGCTTGCCCGCCAGCGGGGCTGCGGCGCGGGAGGGCGCGACACATGGCAGACCCGATGCTGCGGCCAGTGCCGCACCGCCGGCCAGCATTTCACGACGAGATACGAAGGTCATGACGTCTCCCTGCATTCACGGGGCTGCGCATCGTCCGGCGAGACCGGGGGAGAAGTGTAGATGAGCCCGTTCGGCTTGCAACCGGCCTCCCTCGACCCTTCACGGCCTCGTCATCAATGGCGGTGCCCAAGCCGCGCGTCCGACTTGCGGTCCCGAGTTCCTGTGAGTTGTCCGGTTCGGCTTTTGGAGATATTTCCGTACGGGCTTACTCACCATCGGCACATCACGCGCCGATGTCGACGAGATCTGACCAGGAGGCAAGGGCAGCATGGCAGGCAACACGAACATTCGGTCCGGCCAGTGCCATTGCGGCGCGGTGCGCTTCGAGGCGACGCTCAGCGACGGCTTCAATTCGATCCGCCGCTGCACCTGCTCCTACTGTCGGATGCGAGGTGCCGTCGTCGTGATGGCGGAGATGGGCGGGATCAATATCCTGCAGGGCGAGGATGCGCTGACGAGCTATCGCTTCCACACCGGTTCAGCGCAGCACTTCTTCTGCTCGCGCTGCGGTATCTACACACATCACCAGCGGCGCTCCGACCAGACTCTCTATGCGGTGAACGTGGCCTGCCTCGACGGCGTCAGCCCATTCGATTTCACCGAGGTGCCCGTGATGGACGGCATCAATCACACCAACGATACCGGCAAGCCGACGCGTCGAGCCGGCACGCTCCGTTTCGTCCCGGCCGAGTAGCGACCGCAGCCGGCCGACGATGCGTTCGCGTCGAGCGCGGCTGCGGAAAGGGCGAGGGCGCTGAGCACCCCCGGTTGGGAAGCGGGCGAGCTCGGGCCTGCAGCTAGGCCGCGATCCTCTGCTCGGCGGGAGCCGTCAGATATTTGAGCACTTCGGCGTGCTCGAGGTCGGGAACGGCGATGGCGGTGTGGCTGTAGACCGCATGGGTCCGCGATTTTGCGATCCGTTCGAGGATCTCGCCGCCCTTGATGACGTGGAGGCCCATGCCCTCGTGCGAGGGGAAGATCGCCAGCACCACGTCATAAGCCGCGATGACGGCACGCAGCGCTTCGGCCTTGTCTTCGGCGATGTCGACGAACACGCGAACGTCTGCCGCGAGTTCACGCAGCTCGTGAAAATCCAACACTGTGGGGTTACTCCAACGCAACGATACTGAAAGGAGCTTGGCGGCGTTGGGTTACTGAAGTGTCAACAACATGCGCCGAGCCACAAGTTTCGCGATGAGATCACGCTTCAAATGGGGACAGGATTAGTCTGCAGGACAAAGAGAAAGCCCCGCCTGGGGAAAGCGGGGCTCGCTGATGGGGTGAAGCTTGGGGACTTCAAGGAGTTAGTCGCGCCGGCCGAAGATTGGTTCAACCAGGATGGCGCCATGGCGGGCTGTGGGGCCCCATGAGGGAAATCCGGAACCCTGGCCCTCCCGGCTTGCATTTCGGCCGTCGATACGTTCTAAGCCCGGTCACCTCATGACCGTTGGCATGAATCACAAGCGCGTTGCGCGGGTTCGGCCGCGTCCCCACCAGCGTTTGTCGCGCGCATAGAAGGAATCCAGACATGGCGAAGATGACGAAGACTCAATTGATCGATGCAATTGCAGAAGGCACGCAGCTCTCGAAGAACGACGTGAAGTCGGTCATCGAGTACATGGCGACCGTCGGCTACAAGGAGCTCAACGAGTCCGGCGAGTTCGTCATTCCCGGTTTTGTGAAGATGTCGGTTGTGAACAAGCCTGCGACCGAAGCCCGGATGGGCGTGAATCCCTTCACGAAGGAGCCGATGCAGTTTGCGGCAAAGCCGGCGAGCAAGTCGGTCAAGGCGTCGCCGCTGAAGGTCGCCAAGGATTCCGTCTGAGGACGCGCGCCGTCACCGCAGTCATGTCCCGCGTGCCGCACCGGCGGCCGCGGGACGCGGCACCAGACGACACAAGAAAAACCCCGCGCTCTCGCACGGGGCTCTCTTGCCGACGGCAATGGGATTTCAGCGCCTGGCCGTCAGCCGTGTCTCTAACTTAAGGTTGAAAATCCAAAAGGCAACCGCGCCGCGGTGACGAGGATGTTCGTCAGCCGGCGCGGCCGCATGACCGCACGCTGAATCCTCGATTTTCATGGGTCCTGGCAACTCCCGGCAGGTTCAATGTCGAGCCACGCAAAATTGTGCGGAGAAGCTCTGGACTTTTTGTTCTCATTTTGTTCTTATGAGTCATCTTTTGGAGGTGCCTCATGACCATCGAGAAACAACGTGAAGTGATCAGGCTCTGGAATCAACTCAGGAAGGTTGAGGGGCCCGCCGCGGAAGAACTTCGAATCCAGATCCTCGAATGCTTCTCGGAGAAGGGCAACGCAAAGCGGGCGGCGTGACACGCATCGACGACGTGCGGCGAGTTGCAGGCGCGATGTCGTCGAGCGCCATGTCGTCAAGCCGGTGTCGTCGCGACGGCGCGTACCCGATCGAGCTGATCGAGGAGGTGCGCGCGAATTGTTGGCACGCCGTCAGTCCGCCGTCGCGGTGCTCTTGCGCGTCGCCGCCGCTCTCTTAGGAACAAACCTCGCTCGTTGACGTTCGCGCAGCATGACATGTCCGCAATGCGCCAAGCCGATGACGGCGAATTCAACCAGCTCCTTCCGCTGCGAACCCTGCCGCGAGATCATTCTCGTGTTCGCGGTCGTCTCGAAATTCCTGCCGGCGAGAAAGTAGCGGCGCACCTCTTCATCGATCGTTAGGAAACGCTCCGCGCTGATTTGCACGCGTTCGATTCGTTCTTCGAGAACGAAATGGAGTCGGATGCAGAACAATTGGGGCCTGCCGGCTCCGATGCGATCGCGTGCCGCTCGAATGCGACTGCGTGATGCCTCGCACAGTCCTGTCGTGACGTCCGGAGTAGGACATGCGCGACGGGAGAGCGACATGGATGCGTGCTGGTTTCTCGAGATGGTCGTCGAGATCGCGAGAGTGTTCTGGTTCGACCGACATCCGCGGCCGCGCAAGCGCAGGACGTCGGTGCCGCAAGTGCCGCCTCCGCCGGCGAAATCTCAGCACTGATTGTCGAATACTCCTCCGCGACACCGGTTGTTAAGAATCGATCGGCATCGATTTCTGCGATTCCGATTCGTTCTTCCGGAACGAAAAGCAGTCGGAGCCGGAACAAAAGCGATCGATCAAATCCTCGGAACCTGCAGGTCTGCGTCTCGACGCTCTCCGTGCCCGGCGCTATCGTTGCCGAGGGACGGCGGGCAGATCATGAAGAACGGCCTCTATTCCATCCACATCCACATGCTCGACGGCGTGAAGGGCCGCGACAGCGGCGTGCTGGTGCTGCGGGATGGGGTGCTGCTCGGCGGCGGCCCGTATTTCTGGTCGCAGGGGTCGTACACGGTCGGCGAGGGCACCTGGAAGGGCGAACTCTCCACCAACCAGCATTCGCCTTTCGCCGATCCGTTCGTCCGGCCGCTGTTCGGCGGGGAGGAAGTCACGAGCGGCTTTTCCGGGACGTTCAGTGAGGAGGGGGCCGAAGTGTTCGGCACCGTTCTGGTCGCGGGCCATCGCAGCCTCAGCTTTCGCGCGACGCTGAAATGGCTGGCCGCGACCTGAGATGCAGGCGTATGCGAGTTCCTAACGAAAGCTTTCGGAAAAAACGCTAACGCTAATCGGTTAGGTTAAAAGCCCAATCGCGTTGCAGTTGCAGCGGGTTCGGCTAGGTGTGTCGGCACGCAAGCAGAAAGACTTGCCAAGGGCCTTTGCCAAGAGCCGCGTCATGACACCTTTTTCAGAACCATCCTTTTATCAGGGCGACCGGCACACCTACCGGCGCGTCGCCATCGTCGGCACGCTGTTCTGCCTCGCTTTCGTGGTGATCAGTTTCTCGCTGCGGCCGCAGGTCGAGGAGACGCATGTGCTCTTGAAGGCCGACAGGCTGGTGCGAACGGCCGGTCAGACGCCTTACACCAATTAGCGCTTCTGCGGTTCGCGGCATCGGCACGGACGCGCGAGCGCCGCGCTGTGAACCGACGCATCTGTCTCGCTGGACAGCATCCTGGCCTTCGTCATCCTAGCCTTCGTCGTCGCAGATGCGATGATCGGCGGAGGTGTCTTGGCCAGCATTGCCGCGCGTTGCGAGCGCAACGAAGCCGGCGTAGCCGGAGAGATTGAGCAGAACTTCGAGCCACGCAGGCATGTCGGGCCTCTTCCTTTGCGCGAAGACGGCTTCAACGTGCCTGCCGCGCGCTTGTTCCCGCTGCCGGATGAGACGGCGGACGGCAAGCGCCGCTCAGAGCGGAGAGGAGGGATCGAGCCGGCGCCCGAGGCTCATGACCGACTTTGTGGACGGTGCCTCTTTGAGGAAGTCTGAGATGGCCCGGGCGAGTTCGCGGTCGCTCATCGGCGTCGGCGGCGCTCGCAAGGTGCCGACCTCGAAATTGCGGACGATCTCGTCATAGTGCCGATCGCTGGTCCTGGGAACGAGCCCGCGAATACGGGCCAGCAATGCGGATATCGGCAACGTCTTCTCCTCGAACGCCCGCCCGGCGGCAGCCTGGTCGTGGCCGGTTGCCCGACCGAAAAACCCCGCCCGCAGCGCGAAGGATGCGGACGGGGTCTTCATGCTGCCTCGTCCGGATGGCGGAGGCTCCGCATGTCGACGGCCAACAACACGAGAACGGATTTCGTTCCATCGATTTTGAATTTTTTCTGGTGTCCGCGGTTCCGCGAAAACCCGCAACCATCGCGGGCCCTCCGCGTTATCTCGCCAGATGCGAAGGAGGAGAAGCGTCATGAAGAAGACTCTGGCAGTCCTAGCCACCGTTGCAGCCGTCGGTATCACCGCAGCCTCGGCGCCTGCGCAGGCTCGCGGCATCGGCCCGGGCCTTGCGTTCGGTCTCGCCGCAGGCGCGATCACCGCGGGCGCGATCGCCGCGTCCCATCCGTACGGCTATGGCCCCGGCTACGGCTATTACGGCGCGCCGGCCTATTACGGGCCTGGCCCCTACGCTTATTACGGCGGTCCCGGCTACTACCGCCACCGCTATTACCGTCACTGGTAAGGCCCGAACAAACGAAAAGCCCGGAGCATCGCTCCGGGCTTTTTTCTCGCGTGACGATGACGCGAGATATTCAGGGCCAGAGCGAGGGCCGTTCCGACTTGCGCGCGTTCTGAAGCGTCGACACGAAGTACTCCTCGCGTTCGCGCTTGAACTTTTCCTGGGTTGCACGGAAGGCGGCGACACGTGCGGCGATCTCTTCGCGTTCCCGTTCCTTGCGTTGTTCGTCTTCGGTCATGACCATCCCCGTTTGTGTACTTCAGAACTCAGCACTGCCGCCGCATTGCACGTGAGTCGCGTTCGAGACATGCATTGGCGACCTTGATTGGGGCGTCAATGGGGACGAGGCATTGCAGGATTGTGATTAGCGAAGGGCGGTGCGCGAGAGCGCCGAACGCATCTCGCTTCACAGTGGATAAGAGAGTCAGCAATCTTGTCGCTTGCGCATGTTGCAGCTAGCCAAAAACAAATCGGGAGGCTGTGATGGCGAAGATCGATCTGGACTCACTGAGCATCGAAGAGCTGGCCGAACTGCGCGAGCGCGCGAGCGCGAAGCTTCTGGAGAAGGTCGCCGCGCGGCAGGCCGAGCTCGAAGCCGAGCTCGAAAAGCTCTCCCAGTACGGCAAGCCGGCGAAGAAGGCGGCACCGGTCGCTGCCGCGCCCAGAGCGCGCAAGAGCGACGACATCGCCGATGCGGCCAAGGATGAGGTCGCGCGCGCGGCCTGACGCGCGGCAGCTCCGCCGAAACGGCATCCCAGTCAGGGGCGACGTCCGATCCGGGCATGCTATAGAGCGATGCCGGTAACGGGGATGGCTTGCCCATGATTGCATCAGATCTACGCAGCGGCATCGAACGGCTCGGCGACATGATCGCCGCGGCGAAGACCATCGTGCCGTTCACCGGCGCCGGCATCTCGACCGAATGCGGCATTCCGGACTTCCGCTCGCCGGGTGGCCTGTGGAGCCGCAATCGCCCGATCCCGTTCGACGAATTCATCGCCAGCCAGGAGGCGCGCGACGAGTCCTGGCGGCGGCGCTTCGCGATGGAGCCGACCTTCGCGGCCGCAAAGCCGGGCCGCGGTCATCGCGCGCTGGCCGCGCTCCACCGCGCCGGCAAGGTTCCCGCCGTCATCACCCAGAACATCGACAATCTGCACCAGGCCTCGGGTTTCGCGTCCGACCACGTGGTTGAGCTTCATGGGAATACCACTTATGCGCGCTGCGTCGGCTGCGGGCAGTCCTATGCGCTCGACTGGGTGAAGCAGCGCTTCGACGCGGAGGGCGCCGCGCCCGACTGCACGGTGTGCGCCGAACCGGTCAAGACCGCCACGATCTCCTTCGGCCAGGCGATGCCGGAGGACGAGATGCGGCGCGCGACCGAATTGTCGCAGCATTGCGATCTCTTCATCGCGATCGGTTCCTCGCTCGTGGTCTGGCCGGCCGCGGGCTTTCCGATGATGGCGAAGAACTGCGGCGCACGACTCGTGATCATCAATCGCGAGCCCACGGATCAGGACGACATCGCCGATCTCGTGATCCGTGACGACATCTGCGAGACGCTCGGACCTTTCGTCGGCAACTGATCCGTCGATTTTGATTCGCGCCTGTGCAAGCTGTTCATAGGTTCCGGCGAATCTCTTTTTTGTCTATGCCTCGCAACCGGGAGTGTTATCTTTTGATTCGAAAGATTCGCGTCGCGTCCTGCTGAGAAGGTTCTCGAAAGACGCGTGATTCGACGCCGCCGCTGAGGCGGGTTGCATGGCATGTGTGGGGTCCGGGGTTATGGGGTCGTCGGACGGATTTGAGTCCAAGAAGATCGGAGTTCCCGCGCCAGGCGGTGCGTCGCCGGCGCGGATGGGGTCAGGCGAGCTCGGCGGCGCCGGGCACGACAGCGCACTCAGCCCCTTCAGCGGGCTTGGTGAAGCCGGTGCCAACCTCGTCGAGGTGACGGGCGTCATCAAATGGTTCGACGCCTCCAAGGGCTACGGCTTCATCGTTCCCGACAACGGCTGGCCGGATGTGCTGCTGCATGTCACCGTGCTCAGGCGGGACGGTTTCCAGACCGCCTATGAGGGCGCGCGCATCGTCGTCGAATGCATCCAGCGGGTGAAGGGCTATCAGGCCTTCCGCGTCGTCTCGATGGACGAGTCGACCGCGATCCATCCGGCGCAGATGCTGCCGCCGCGCACCCATGTCACGGTGACGCCGACCAGCGGGCTGGAGCGGGCGCAGGTGAAGTGGTTCAACCGGCTGCGCGGCTTCGGCTTCCTCACCTGCGGCGAGGGATCACCGGACATCTTCGTGCACATGGAGACGCTGCGCCGCTTCGGCATGACCGAGCTGCGGCCCGGACAATATGTGCTCGTCCGCTATGGGCCGGGCTCCAAGGGCATGATGGCGGCCGAGATTCATCCCGAGGCCGGATCGCCGGGCCTGTCGTCGCACTGATCGCCGGAAGGCGTCAGGAAACTCCCGCAATCGTGAGCAGAGGCGCGCGGCCCGGGCTGCGCGCGCCATCTGGCTTTTGTCACGATCGCCGCGTAAGGATGGTTCCAGTCCCACGCCGTTGTCTGGCCATGAGTACGCCCTCCCATGAGTTTTGATCGAAAGGCCGTCCGGTTCCTCTCCAGGAGCTGGCTCGCAGCCATCCTCGTGTTCGCCGCCTTTGCGCTCGCGGGCGCGCCGGCCGGCGCCGCCAGCTTCCAGCCGCTCGAGATCGTCACGAAGAACGGCGTGCAGGTGTTTTCTGTCGAGATGGCGACAACCGATCAGGAGAAGCAGACCGGCCTGATGTACCGCAAGGAGCTCGCGGACGGCAAAGGCATGCTGTTCGACTTCGATCCCGAGCAGGAAGTGTCGATGTGGATGAAGAACACCTACATCTCGCTCGACATGATCTTCATCCGCGCCGACGGCCGCATCCTTCGGATCGCTGAAAACACCGAGCCGCTGTCGACCAAGATCATCTCGTCCCAGGGCCCGGCCAGAGGCGTTCTGGAAGTGCCGGCGGGGACCGCCCAGAAATACGGCATCCGGCCCGGCGACCGCGTCGCCCATCCGCTGTTCGGCAGCAAATAGGCCCCGCGGGCCGGGGGTATTGCCGTCTTGCTGGCGTCCTCCGAAGCGTGTATCGACGGGGCTCGCCGGACATTCGGGGTATAGCGCAGCCTGGTAGCGCGGCAGTTTTGGGTACTGCAGGTCGTTGGTTCGAATCCAGCTGCCCCGACCAATAAAATCAAATACTTAGCAACAAGCCAAAGTTTCGAGTTTCTAACGAATCGCCACCGGGTAGCCACCGCGGCGACCGTGCACCAAGAAATATTTTCGGCAATCGGCCCGACTTTCCAGCCTCACCCACCATATTTAGTACGTATCGGAATTCGGAGACGCGGGCCGAAGTCGATGGGGCCGGTTTAGTATTTTGCGGCACCGGGCGCACTGTATTGTTACACGCCGACTGGCCTTAGCCGGGGCGCTGGCACTTCTCCCGATCGGGAGTCTTCAGTGACCTTCCTTTCAATCGATGATGTTTCGACTCTGACCGGCTTGTCGCGGTCAACGCTTGCCAAACGTCGCTGCGACGGAACTGGACCGGCCTTCTTTAAACTCGGCAGGGCCGTGAAGTACGACCGAGCTGACCTCGACGCTTGGATTGCCTCCCGGCGCCGGACGTCAACATGGATCGCCAACGCTAACGCGACCAGCATAGGGGGAGGCGGCTTGAGGCGGCGTCCGCGCTAGCCGCAGCGCAGCGCATCCGTGGTAGCATGCAACTTGCGGCAGAGTCGATTATCGGAGTCGGACGTGAATTGATCGAGCAGCAGACGTCCTTGGGTCACGGCAATTACCTGGCCTGGATCGAAGCAGAATTCAGTATGTCTCGGCAAACTGCTGACAACTTCAAAAACGTGGCCACTCGGTTTGGGGACAAATTGCCAAGTATTAGCAATTTGGGCGCCACGGCTCTCTACGCTCTTGCCGCTCCGTCAACGCCTGAAGTTGTGCGCGAAGAGGTTATCGAACGATCCTCACGCGGCGAGAGGGTCGCTGCGGCAGAATCTTCAGCGCGCCGAGTTGTCGCCGGCTGAAGAGGCGCTGCATATCAAGCGGCGCAAGGAGATTTGGGAGCAGGTGCAAGCTGAGGAAGAAAGTGCGAGAAATTCTCGCACTTTACCGAAGCCCAAAACAGGGCGGGGCAACAAGCAATTCGCAGCCGAGATTGCTTCAGTAAATCCGCGATGCCGAAGTTGATGATCCCGGCATTGTGCGGCGGCAGTTTACGTTTCCCCGCACCGACCACCATATTTAGCAGACATCAATTTAGTACCGGGCCGAGAAAGCCACACTAGTAGTTATTGGAACGGAGGTGAAGCGATGCGGGATCGGGCCTCGACCACAAAGAGCAAGCCGCAGCAGGATCCAAAGCCAACGCCCCAATGGGACGTCAGGTTCGAGCCGCATCCGGTTCTGGGTGCACCGTTCATGGTGCCGGTCATTTTCTAAAAGGGATTGAGATGAGAATTATTGGACTACGCCCCGCGCGAACGGGGGCGGGAGCCATTGCGCACGTCGATATCGAGACGGCCGAAGGCATCAAGATTTACGGTGTGCGGGTTTCGCGGGCCGCGGACGGTTCGTACCGCGCGTTCGGTCCTGACAATGAGCGTGGCCGCACCTGTGCGTTTAACCACGACATCGCCAACAAGATTGCTACCCTCACCGTCGCAGGACTGTCGCAGCATGAACGCCTCGCAAGCTGAATCTGCTAGCGCCAACCTGCTTTCGGCAGACGAGACCCGCGATCTTACTTTCGGCATCTATGACACTCTAACTGACCATCAGCACTGCTCCGCAGACGTGGTGCTTGCGCCGGTCGGCGAAGATGGCGAGCCCGATTGGGAGAATGCCAGCCCGACCAACGTTCGGAAGCTACCCGCCGACGAATGGCCGGAGGACGAGCCTTCCGCCCGCGCTGCCTGTGTCATTGTGAGTAGCGTCGACGGCTGCGATCCAGATGCAGCGTTCCTGATCCGGCTCAACGACGGCAAGCCTGAACTGATCCAGATACAGGGCCCGGAGTCCGACCGCGCCGTTGTCGAGTCGATTATTGCTCGTGATATCGGAGCTGCGCCGCCGGAGCACGGGTCGCCCACGCTGGAGCGAGCTACGGGGCTCCTGCGCGCGCGGCTGTTATCCAAACCGGCCGCGGCCAACGACAATCGGCAGTCCGCATTTATCGACGCGCAGACCTTGCTTGGTCTGGAATTCGAACCGATCAAATACGTCATTCCTGGTTACGTAGCGGAAGGTCTGACCATTCTCGGAGGTCGGCCGAAGCTCGGCAAGTCGTGGCTGGCGTTGGATTGGGTAGTTGCCGTGGCGAGCGGTGGGCTATCGCTCGGTGTTAGGTGTGAACCGGGCGACGCATTTTATCTCGCGCTCGAGGACAACCAGCGCCGCCTGCAGGATCGCCTTCGCGTGGTGCTGCCAAGGCTGAAATCACAACGGCCCGACCTCTCCCGCCTGTCGCTTCTGACCGAGGCACCGAAAATCGGCGAGGGGTTGATTGAGGCGCTGGATGCCTGGCGCACCCGCGCTGATGATCCGCGCCTTATCGTGGTGGACACGCTGGCCATGGTACGGCCGCCCAAGGGGCGCAATCAGGACTCCTATGCGGCGGACTACGCCGCCCTATCACCACTGCAACAGTATGCTAGCGCGCACCGGCTTGCCGTCGTGGTCGTGACGCACGTTCGCAAGATGGAGGCCAGCGACCCTCTTGAGATGATTTCGGGCACAAACGGCCTGACCGGCGCCGCCGATTCAATCATGGTGCTGGACCGGACTACAGACGGACCCAAGCTATATGGACGAGGCCGTGACGTGGAGGAAATCGAGAAGGCACTGAGGTTCGACGGCGGAAAGTGGTCCGTTCTAGGCAACGCAGATGATGTAAAGCGCTCCGACGAGCGTCGAAAGATCATTGAGGCTCTTGGGAACTATGGCTCCAGACAGTCGCCGAAGGAAATCGCTGAAGTCACAGGCATGAGGGTGAACAACGTGAGCAGCCTCTTGCCCAAGATGGTGAAGGCCGGCGAGGTCACGAAGGACGGATATGGTACTTACTCTGTATCCCCCGGTCAGAGTGATCAGACCGATCAGAGTCCCTCGACACAATATCTAGATAAGGGTGATCAGAATGAAGAACAGATAGTCCGACTCTGATCACTTGTATCGGTCTGATCGGGGTGCACTGAACGATGCCGACGGGTAGGGGCCGCCTCGATCCCTCCCGCCATCGCCATTGGGACCGGTCGCCCCAGGGGCGCACGTCCGCGTGCAAAATGGCAGAACTTTATGGTCGGGGGGTAACTCGCACTCTCCCGCGATCGACGGCAACCACCAGCGGCCAAATCTCGCACACGACGCCGCAAGTTTTGAAAAAGTAGCATAGAGAGCCGCACCAAGACGGCCAAACGTCACGAGAGATCATCAGCAATGACACCCGCAAACGACAATTGCGCGCGCACGCCAGAGCAGCACCGCGCGATCCTGGCTCAGCAGCGCGCTCAGCAGGACGACACCCGCGAAGTCCGTTTCAGAAATCAGCACTGGCCGACGTTCGGCCGACTAAAACGAGCAGACGCTTGGCGTGAGATCCAGGCGCTGGAGCGGTATGCCGAGGATGAGGGGGGGGCGCTGCCTGAAGGCAACCTGAACGCTGCCAACGACAACCAGCCTCAAGGCAAATTCAACGTGCCGGAAATCAGCCGCATAGATTCCCGGATCGGCGAGGAATGCCCAGACGCGGACGAGATCATGGCAGCTTGGGAAGCCGATAAAAAGGACCGTCGCGAAGGGCACCCGGAGAAAGCCACTCGGTTCCTCTACGGCGACCACGGTAGGATCATCGCCGTCAAGGTCCGTGGAAAGTATAGATCCCTCGAGGAGACGTTTAGCACGCCACGCGGCCCCGCACAGGACAGCGAAACGTTCCGCGTGGCGATGGACGCCGGCCATGGCATGCCTGACGATTTGCCCGATGTTCAGGTTGAGGCCGCGAGGCGCATGGATCATACCGCCATGAAACGCCGCCTCGGTCGGGAGGTCTGTCGCGTCCTGGAGTTGGCGCTGGGCACCCTGACAAGCGAGGAGATCGGCGAAGAGCTTGGATTGTCGTCCAAGACCGGCGAGCGCATGGCCGTGAAGCTGGTAGACGGCGCGATCATTAAGTTGATGGCGGAATATGCTCGGCGCGATGCCGCGGAACGAGAGGCGGCTTGAGTGGGATTGAGATGAAAGAGGCCGCCTCCAATGGCGGCCTCTTGTTGCTGACTCAGGCGCTTATCTTAATTTCGATTTGGTCAACTGAGATACCTAAGCTGCGAGCCAGTGCGGCCTTGGCTTGAGGAATTGTCAGTGTAATCGAGCCTGCGGTGGGCGCTTCGTCTTCGTCGTAGTCTTCATCCTGAGGATCTTCGGCCTGCTCAAGCGCAATAGGTTCACCGGCCGCGGCCTTTCCCAATCCGATGCAGCTGTAGGACCATTCGAAGCGTGATGGAGCGCCGCGGCGACCAACTTTAAATTCGCCACATCCTGCTTCCTCCAATGCTCTTGCGAGGGCAACTGCATCGCCGCGGCTGATATCCAATTTGCGGGAAATAACATCCAGACTGCTTGAGGATGCATCTCGTTCTCGTTCCGCGTTGAGGTCGAAAAGCTTCTGCGCGATCGGATTATGATCGTATAGCTGTCTAATTGCCTTAACAACATCGTTTGCAAGCACATTATTCATTTATGCACCCCTTAAATTCTGAATTTTCCGACATAAGCAAGCGATATTAGGATAATAGATGTGTATTATGCTTTTGTCAATCTTAATGATCTGAATGCTCACCGCTCGGCGCTGATTGAAGCGGCACGTGGGCGCGGCGAGCCCGTTAACCCGGCACAATCCCCAATCTGCCACTCATTCCGCTTTATCTCCCATGGGGGCATTAGCACCTACGTGACGTGACGCACCTTCAGCGCCGGTTTCGGCCGGTGCTCTTTTCCGATTGCCGCGGAAGTACCGGCGTCGGCTTTTATTTAACCCCTCAATCGACATTTACGAATAAGGAGCAACGACTTTGGCAAAACTTGCCGACGTGCTCGCAGCGATCGACGCGCTCGGCTTCGATCCCGCGAGGGTTAAACATATCGGGCGCCGCCTCTCTGAGGCCGGCGCCATCCCGGCTGGCGGTCCGGCTAGGCCACCGGAATTGACCGACACCGATACGCTACGATTGATCATAGCTGTCGCAACTACCACCAAGTTGCGCCTGGCTGACCACGATCTCGCGCAATATGCCGGACTTGTGCCCGCCGGCACCGACATTCCCGACGATGCGCCTGATTCAGTTCCGCGAAACGCGTTCGACGCGGTTGAGCTTCTCGTCGAGAGGGCTCGCGGCGGCGATTCCGAGGCGCGGCGCTCGACCATCGAATTCGTCCGTGGCTGGCCGGAAATTGTCATTGATCGGCAGAGCGGCGTAAGTCGTTTTCGGATCGCCGGTGCTGACGCGGGACGCTGGGAACGGCCAGGACACCGCACCGCGACGACAGTGCCGGTGAGGTTGATCGCAGATATTTTGGATAAGTTGTTTGGAAAGGTTGCCTGATGGTATTGCTAAAGAAAAAGCCCACCGACGAATTCGTCGTTCCCACTCTCGAGACGTCCAGTCAAGAGTACGCCGGCTTGGTCGCGAAGCGGCAGGAGGTGAGTGAACTGCTGTCTTCCCTAAACAAGGAAGCCGCTGATCTCGACACCCAGATCGCCGCCGCTCCGAAGGCTCCACACAGCGCTGGCGTTTCTCGATTGTTGGGCGATCCTGAGGATTCGGCTCCGCACCTGCGCAAGCGTCGCCGCGAAGTTTCGGGCGAGATCGCTGACGCCGAGACCGCTCTTCAAGTGCTCGCAAGGCGGATCGCCGCGGCTCGCGACGTTGCCAGCAAGGCTGCGTGCGACGCGGTTCGTGGAGAGTATCAGCGCAGGCTGTCAGTTGTGTGTGATGCAGCTCGCGCACTGGAGGCGGCTCGCAACGATCACGACGCGCTGTTGGACGATCTCGAGCGCGAAGACATCAATTTGGCGTTCCTGCGGCCGGTCCGGGCGCACTTCACCGAACGGGTCTCCTTTTTCCTGAAGGAAGTCAGCGAGGCTGGGTTCGATGTCTAAGGGTGCAGAGCGCACGTCTGATACCGCGGACAGAAAGCCCGTCCGACGCAGCGTCAAACTGCCTGGCGAAAAGCGCCACACTGAATCTTCGGACTCGCCTGCGGTGATCGCACGCAAG
Organism: Bradyrhizobium sp.; assembly: GCF_047605465.1. GTDB lineage: Bacteria > Pseudomonadota > Alphaproteobacteria > Rhizobiales > Xanthobacteraceae > Bradyrhizobium. The sequence continues at coordinate 144,438 of NZ_JASGFS010000005.1, forward strand.
ATCATGCAAGCGAAACGCCAGAAGGGATTGCGGGTGATGCGACGCAATGGCTGACACCATCTCTGGTTTTGCCATTTCTTGGAACCGGCCCGCGTTGATTGCAGGCCTGTTCGAGGAACGCTTTGCGCGCGGAGCGTTCGATAAGCACCTTGCGCAGAATCCCGACGTTGCCGCGCTCTGGGCACATGATCCGTCAAGGCCGCTGGGGCGCATCAGCAATGGCACACTGACTTTGCGTTCGACTGATGCCGGCCTGTACTACTCATTGACGCCGAATCCAGATGCACCGCTGGGACAAGAAGCCTTGGCGACAGTCGGCAACGGTACTGTCAACGAGGTGAGCGTGAGCTTCACGCCTGTGGTTGAGGAGTGGGACGACAGCGGCGACATTCCGAAGCGGCTGATCACCGAGGCGAAGCTCTACGAGATCAGTCTTGTTCTGTGGGGCGCTTACGGCAACGACACGTCGGCTCAAATCAGTCGAGCATTCACTAACAACCAAGCCGCGCGCCGTCGAATTGAAGCAGCGCAACGCAAGCGAGGAATTTTGAAATGACAACAACAAGCACCGGCATGGTGCATTCGTGGGATCGGCACCGGCATCGCGGCATCGTCGTGCTCGACGACGGCAAGACCATGCAAATCCATGCGCGTGATCTCGGCGCGGCGCGACGTCGGCCGGAGTGGCGCGGCCCGTTTCAGATGTTCAGCGGCGACCGGGCTGAATTCGTTCTCGGTGATGGCGGCCGTGTCGTGGACGTGCTGCGAGTTTGGTGAGGGAATTCTCAAATGAGCGATTACGCAACGAAGGTCCACCGCGACCTCGGTGGTGATAGCCTAACGATCGATCCCGGCGGCACGGTGAACTTCAGCGGTGTGGCGTTCACGGTGAACGCGGCCGGCAAGCTAGTCATCACCGGCCTGCCGACTGCGGATCCTCACGTGGTTGGGCAGTTGTATTCCAACGGCGGCGCGTTGACGGTGAGCGCGGGCTGACCCCGGTGGGGGCTGGGTCACATCTCTTCTGCCTTCGCCTTCAACGACCGGCGGCCCCCCAACAACACACGCATCTGCAATTCAGACCCCCAGGGTAAAAATGCCTCGACCACGAAGACCAAGCGCTAAGGCGCGGGTTGAAGGCCGGCATCTCATCAATGCTGGCCGCTTTAAACGCAACGATCCGACTTCCGATCTAATCGGCGCCCCTCCTAAGTGGCTAACTGAACAACAGGCCGCTGCCTGGCGCCACTTCGCAGCAGAGTTGCCATGGCTCAATGCATCGCACCGCTGTCTTGTCTCCATGGCCTCAGTATTGCGCGCTCGCCTCCAAAGCGGTGCCGAGATGGGCACCAAATCGCTCAGTCTGCTGAGGCTTTGCCTGTCCAGCATGGGTGCGACACCTGCCGATGCAAGCAAGGTTAGTTGGGCGCCGGAAGAGGAGCCAGATGACATCCTCGATTGAACGTCGCACCCGCCAACGTCAGCCTGTCGTGCACCTTGTCATGCCAGGTGTTGAGGTCGCGCGCGCTGAGTCGCGTCCGCGGGAGACTGTGACGGCTTTTCTAAGGAGGGTAGGATGGGCAAGCCGCGATAAGAAATACGGTTGGCAGTTCAAGAAGGGACTTCCGACGATCCTCGAGATCAACGGCGAGGCCGTATTGCGCCGGGATTGGCGCCGCCGGATCGCGGCCAACGATAACGTGCGGTTTGTCTCGTATCCGCTGGGTGGCGGCGGCGGTTCGACCGCGAAACAAGTCGTGGGATTGGTCGCGCTTGTCGCGGTGACGGCGTTCGCCGGTCCGGTAGGCGGCGCTGTCGCCAGCGCGTTATCGCTTCCCGGAGCGGCCGGCACAGCAATCGGCGCGGGCCTCGCAATCGGCGGCGCACTCCAAGTTAGCGCTGTGCGTTTTGTCAATTTTCATTTCGAGGATACCTATTAATGTCAGCAGCAAATATCATCGTCGCCGCCGATGGTGCGCACATTGTTTCAGATTTCTTGGTCTGGAGCACCGCGGATCAAACTATTACCGCGATTTGCAACAAGGCAATCTTGTTGCCGCAGTTAAACGCTGCGGCCACGATCCGCGCTGAGCAATTCGTAGTGTTTCAAGCGGTAGGGCTCGCTCTGTCGACGATGCCGGCCAACAGCTTTGATGAGTTTAAGACTACCATCGGCCAGACGCTCGAGGAGTTGAACGATCGGCTGGCCCTCATGGGAGCGGCGAGTCCGTTCGAGGTGTCTGTCGCGGGTATTTCGGAGCAGCATGGGCCGTCTGGATTTCGGATTACGACGTTGCAGGCCGGTGGCGAGCACCTAAGACCCTGGCAAGTGGTCGACGTGCCGCGTGGGTTCAATCCGTGCCCGTGCAACAGCGAGGCAGATGAGGAGGAAATCCGAGTTGCATTGACCAACGCCCCGGCAAGTCTAGAAGGACACGCTATCGCGGCGCTGCAGAAGCAGCGAGAGATCGCTCGACGAGACTTCGCGGCGGGCAAGCAGCCGTGCTGGGTAGGCGGCTATGGGCAATTGACCACGATCAGCGCAACCGGCATTTCAACGCGAATTATTCACCGTTGGCCGGGTGACGTCGTCGGGACGAGGCTGGCGGCGTGAAGGGCGGGCAACAAAAAGGCCCGCATCGGCAGACCACTGCGGGCCCGGTGCCGGGTTAAAAATGTATGGGTGAACTATGGATCCAGCCCCGGCGACAGCGAGCCTATTCCGACTGCGCCCAGTCGCAATGTCGCCGACGTCACACCTAGATAAAATTAAATGCGACAGCAGGACTGACTGAGGGAGGGATCGCCGGGGCCGCATCTCCGGCAGAGAGCCGGCGAGAGATAATTCCGACGAAGAAACGATCGTTCCTATCTTGTCGGTTGCCATTGGCCTACTTGTCGGTGAAGAACGTCAGCAGCACTTTCCCCTTCTCGCCGATGAGACACAGAAACGTTCTGCGCGTGTCCTTCTTCCCTTTTTCAAGATATGCGTCACCGATGATGATTGTCTTGATCGGAGTGTCTTCGACCTTCGTGTTTGCCTTCGCAACCGTCATCCCGTCCACATCGAGTGTTATGTCTTTGATTGCCGAGTTGCGTTCCCGAAGGGCCAACAGTCCGGTTGTTCGGCACGCTTCCAACTCAGGATTTGGAGTCTGCGCCAATGCAGGTCCGATGCAGGGACAAACCACGATGGTTGCGAGCGCGGTGAGTAATAAACGACCGTTCATTTTGGCTCCGAACTGAAAGCCGCGCGGTAGGATCGAACGGCCGTCATCGCGCTAGAGCGCAGGTTGGGAGCGTGTGCAACTTGATGCAACGCGAATCGTTCCTCCGCGAATTGCGATCACCTCGAATCGTCAGGACGCCGCGTTGGCGTTGGTCGGACCGCTGCCTGCCGATCAAGATTCCGCTCACCTCTATCGACGCGAAGGGGATTACGCAGCGTGTCGTGCATCGGTATGACGACCGTGCCGGGGCTGCCATCCGGCCTGAGCCGGTCATGGGATTGGACGGCCTGGCGGCGGGAGCGAGAGACGGGCGGCTCATGGCTTAGACGCCAGATCGCGGAGAGGAGGGCTCGGAAGAGGGTGGTGTGAGGGGGGAGGACATGACGGCTGCGGCCATGCCTGGTAACAATGAATGAGTAAAGTATTCATTGAAGCGATCTGCTTTGGAGGGGTCGCCGTTTTGGCAGACCTTTTTCTGACCGCGACCACCCCCGCCAAGCGCCGCTTCAGGCGTGGCGCTTAGTATTTAGTTACAGACCTCGTAATTGCCGCCGGTTGCTACATTTGGACTGATCCGGCCGGGGATTGCCCCGCTCACCAGCCGGCATCCTTTTTGCACCGGGCGACACCCCGCCGAACTGCAATAGATCTGCCCCGGGGCCTCCTGCTTGGGCGGCGCGGCGTCCGATTGCTTTCGCTCCGAATCGCGCCTCCTCGAATCTTCGCGCGTCGCGACCGGTTTCTTCTCCTGGATCTTCTCGCACTCGTTGTCGTCACCGACACGGTAACCGGCGCGACAGGTGACTTTCACGCATTGATCGCCGTCAACCTTGAAGCCAAAAGTGCACACGAGTGGACAGACCCGTCCCGGCTTCGCTTTCAACGCATCGAGCGCATCGACGCTGGCGAGTTTCACGTCGAACTGGGTGCCGGCGTATTTATTGAACAGCAACAGCGAGCGCTGCGAACCAGCGTTCCAGTCACCATCCGCGGCGGCAGCTAGGCAGCCGACGCGGCGCAATTCGCTCTGCACGGACTTTGTCAGATCCACTGCCGAGAATGTGGACGCCGGCGCGGACGAGAGAGCGGCAACTTTTTGCTCGGCCTCCGACATCTGCCGATCAGTCGTCGGCTTGGTGACCTGCTGCGCCTGCTTCTCGGCCAGCGCTTTCGCGGCTGCTGCCTCAGCCACCTTGCGCTGTTGCTCGGCCGCTTCAGCCCTTGCTTGCTCGATGTCCCTTTTCTTTTCGGCCGCGATCCGCGCCTCTTCGGCGGCCCTGGCTGCTGCCGTCGCCTTTTCCTGCTCGGCCTTTTGGGCACGCTCGGCAATCAGTCTTGTCTTTTCCTGCTCGGCGGCTTTAGCCTTTTGCTCGGCCGTAGCGCGCGCCTCTTCGGCGCCGATCTTGTTCAACTGTCCCCTGGCGAGGTTGGCGTAGAAGCCGTCGGGGTATTGCGTCAAGAACGCCTCCCAGGCGTCGCGCGTCGCAAGCTGGAGCGCGAGCTCGTAGTCCCTACGTACGGCCTCCTGCGGGTTGGCCTGCGGCCCAGTCACGACCGGCTTCCCGGCGACGAGAGGCACATCGTCGCCGCCGAGCGAACCGTAGACATAAGGCTCCTGCTTGTAGCCTGTGTTCTTGAGAACATCGTCGCGGACGAAGCCAAAGGCTTTGCGCAAGTCGAGGCCAGGCGTCGGCAGTCGCTCAACGAGCGAGGACGCAAACGGACTGTTCTTGAAGTCTCCGTCCGAAGCAGTCGACCCAGCCTTCGCCGCGAAGGCAATCATGGTGTTGGGACTGGTCGGCTCGACCTTGGCGAGACCGCGCCCGATCGCGCGCGAAGCCATGGTGCGCCTCATCGTTCTGGAGAAGGGGTTGTCGCGGCACGCATCGAGGATGATCAGGCGCAACTGCTTGGCCGGCTCGACGGCGAAGAGCGCCCGATCAAGTGCTACGGTCTCATCGAGAACATCGCTGTCGGTCTCCAGAGTTGCATCCGTAGGAATCAGATAGTTGGTTCCGTCCAGCTCAATGCCATGACCAGCGTAGTAGATGACAGCAACATCCGCCTCCCGCGCTCGTCCGCCGAAATCGCGCAAGGCCTTGCGCATCTCGGAAGCCTTGAGATCGGTCTTGATGTCGACCCAATCGAAGCCGGCATTCTTTAACATACCACCAACTAAGGCGGCATCGTTTGCGGGGTTGGTAAGCTTAGCCACGTTCTTATAGGCGGAATTTCCGATCACCAGCGCGACACGGCGTTCAGCGTGTGCCGAACCGCACATCAGCCATATAGAAAAGAATAAAGTAACCCAGCGAAGAGCGCCCATTGTAGCCCCGAAATATGTGCGCAGCGTACGAAGAGTCTACCAAAAGGCAAGCGTCGATTATGTGATGTTCATCACGTCAAGGAGGCGCTAGGTGGCCGCGTGGAGAGTTGTGAAAGGGGGGGCGATCTAAACTATCTCAACAGCAGGATCACTGCCGGGCCTTCCATGATCATCGTCCACTTGCTTGGTCCACCGTGGAGTCAAGCCCGAGACAATAAGCCACAGAGGGTCCCGAAATTTCATTCCTATGCGCTTTCAACGCAGCAAACGGCTGCGGGACCGGCTTGATAGTGTACTTGCGCGAGGTTCCTATGGATTTACTTCAGCTGTGTTGCCAGCTATTGGGAAATCCGAATTGCTATTTTGAGGGGCGTTATGTCGAGTGCCATTGAGCTGATTGTCGACGGCTATGCGAAACTCGGTGACCGCCGATCGCTCGAAGATCTGAAGATGCATCGGAGGCGGTTGGCCGTCGACCTGAAGGCGAGGGCGGGATTCGATTGCCGGTCGTCCATTGTGCAGCTCGAGCAGGATATCGCGGCTATTGAGGCTGGCCTGCAAACGCTTTCAGGGCCGATAGGAGGGTAGGCGGCCAACTCACAACGGTAGCCTACTGATGTGAGACCGGGCCAACGTACAGAAAGTATTCTATTGCCCAATAAGTTCCGAAAACGGTGCACGCGGTCGCTAACAACACGAGGATCGCTAGGAGGATCAGTTCTCGCTTTGAGAACATGTCGAAATCGAGCATTGCAAAGAGAAGCCGTAGAGAGGGCGCGCTCGACCGTTTACCAAGGGCGGCTGGCGAGAACAATAGGCCAGTGGGAAACGAACGATGTCACGTCACCCCCACGGCGGTGTGCGATCCTGAGCATAGTATCGACGTGCTTCAGTGTTGGTTCATCCCCCAAGCAACGCTGTCGAGCGCGCCCTTCATAGTGGTGGGCAGCATCTCCCGGGCTAGATAGATACGGCTCCCGTCGTGCCGATTGATCGTAGCCTTCGTCAGCCCATGATGAGCCAGCAACGATCGAGATTGCTTCCGAGATCATGTGTTTCAACTCTCAAGGCGAGGGTGGCGCTATACTAAGGACTGGGGAGACGCGCAACCAGCCCAAGAATGGGTTCCCGTCAACGCGTAGTGCCGATCTTAGAACCCAGCCACAAAACGAATCGCAAAAAACGCTCCGGCGACCACGCAGACCGTGATGCCTATTGCGAAGGTGATCCTAATCGTTTCGGTCATACTCGAATCCTAAATTGGTCGTGCCAAGAGGTACTATGCCCTCGGCTATGCCGTACTCTTGTCAATCAGCGGAAGCGCTATGAGGAACGCCTTCAGATCCTCAGGAAGGATCACGGTGTTTCTGCCGTGTTTCCTGGCAACCAGCGCACCCCTATAGGTAGCCTGCTTGATGGACGTCACCCCAATTCCGCTTAGCGCGCTGGCCTCTTCGGGCGACAACGCGAGGCGGTCCTTCAACGGGACGTGGTTCTTCGGCGGTTTGGCGTCGTCTTCAGCGGTTGCAGTTTGATCGACCGACCTCTCGGCTAGAACGCGTGCGCGAGCCATCGTGGACTCGCTCGCCTTCTTCGCCTCGATCTCGCGCTCAAGCCGCTCCCAAATCGGCAGATAGACTTCGCCGCCTTGGGGCGCCTCGGCCATGATGTCGGCAAGCCGGTCGAGGCAGGCTTCGAGCACTTCGATTGTGATGGGCCCATCGGCAGAAATCTTGGGGACACGCTTGGCCATTGTTCGCCCTCGCTGCACTGCTCAGCGTCAGGCCGATTCGTGTCGGGATAATGCTCGCCGACCAGCGTTCCTGTGGAGGGCGCAACCACGCCCCCTTAGGAGGGGTAGACTTTAAGCCGAATCATGGGAAGGTGTCCGTGGGCGTAGAAAACCCGGACCAGAGCTAGGCCGCATTCCCTTGGTCAAGGAATCACTCGTTTGGCGACGAGCGATAGCGGCTGAATGAACGGACGCACTTGGCGGTGCGGCTCCGAACCCTGCCATATTGGCCGGGGGCGGGCGTTCTGTCCAGTGGGGGCGACCCCTAAAAGCGCTCGGCGTGTCGCTCTGGCACGTTTTCTACCCCCCGGCTGCAGCGGCTGTCCCGTTGCGTAGGGCCGTAGAAAAGCCCGTTCTGACAGAGCATCACATCATGAACGCCCCGACTCGTACCACCGATTGGACCAACAACCTTGCCCCGACGTCGCCCATCGGCCTTGCGCTCGTGGAGCACATTCGCGGCGCGATCAATGCGCTCAATTTTCTCGACAACAATGGGCACGGCGAGCGCTCGACCCAAGCAGGTGTCATGGCGTGCTGCTTCGCCGACGCGCTGGCTGCTATACCTGCGCAGAGCGCTGTTGAGGCCCTGGCAGCGGCCATCTTCATCAACAACGACATGGATGCCCTGTTAAACGGATCGTTGGACCACGTCCGCAAAGATGCCGCCCATCGCATCCAACAGCGCGCTGCCGGCCTGGCCGCATGGATCGAAAGCGTGCATGGGATGGATCGGAGCGAATGGAGGCTTGATCATTTTGGGAGCCGCGAATTCGGTGACCGGCTGTTTCCTTGCACTGAGATAGTCTCAATCGACTAGACAGGGCAATAGTGGTCGACGCTGCCGAATTGCGCTAGGCTGCATACACCGGCGGTGGGGTTTTCTCCGAGTTCGCTTCGCCGCCGCAAGCGCCTCGTCCGAAAGGGCGGGGCGCTTTCGCTACGTGGGGCGCGGTTTGCTGAGGAACGCGGGGCCGAAGTTTGCGTTGATGTTCGGTGGCGTAAATTGGCGCCCCAGCCTTCGCTGCGTCATCGAGGCGCCTCACTTGCGAGAGTGGGGGCGCTTTTCTTGCTCTGTTTGCTGACTAGCGCTACCCTCCACCGCTTCTTTCGGGGGACGGCGGTGACCAGCAAGGCACGAGAGTTTATCGATTTCTGGGTCGAGAATAGTATCCATCCTGCAGAGCAATATCGGACCGTGGGCGCATCGCAGGATGTGGCCGAACTTACCCGTCGTCTGATCGATGGTGCCAAAGGGCAGGGCATCTCGGAGGCCGACCTGCGCGCTGAAATCGGCGATATCTCCGACTACGTCGCGGAACGGCTTCATGCTGCAAACGACGCTGAACGTGAGCGGCGCAAGTCCTAGACCTAACGACTTACCTGTCGACCCTGCGAGCCTCGCCCGGCTCGAGATCGAGCTCTTCGAAAAGACGCTGCTGCCGCGGCGTTAGGGCAACGTTCAATACCTCGGCGATACAGCCCCTGGGCGCTGCGGCAAGGACCAACGTTAGTGCCTGATTGGGCTTGGCCAACGCGACCCACACTTGGGTTTTGGTGCCATCCCCGGTCACTCCGACTACGGTGAATTTGCTGCCAAACGACTCGCCCACGGTGTTGCATACCATCGCTGAGCATCAGCTCGGGGGTTTCAATCCCGGCGAGCGCAGCCACTCGCTGATGTGCGAGCCGGTTTCGCACTGGCGCGCCCGCCGCAGCAAGTGCTCCCGATCTATACCAGGCGCAATGTCCTTGGCTGCCTCGCGCAGACGCTGGGCCTCTTCAGCGAGGCGCTCCTCAAGGGGGCGAGCTTGTTTGAAGCGGTGTCTTATTGATCCCATGAGTTCCCTCGTGAGGTTTCCCGTTTAGGAACCGATATTAAGCCGGGGACCGCAAGAGGGTTCCTGTTTAAGGTGGCTTTCTATTTCTGGCCGTTCATTGCATCGGCGATCTTGCCGGCGATGAGGTCCGCAGCGCGCTTAGCTGGATCAACAGCCACATGCGCGTAACGTTGTGTCGTGCTTGGCTGCGAATGGCCGAGCAGGCGACCGATGATGGGCAACCCGAGATCCGAGCCTGCGCCGACGCTAGCGAAGCTGTGCCGCAAGTCATGGATCCTCACATCCTCGATGCCGGCACGCTTGCGCACCGCGCGCCATGGCCGATTGAGGTCCGCGCGCGGAGTTTCGTCTTTCGCTCCAGCACTCTCGCCCGCGATCACATAAACGCCGATGCGGGGTAGGGCGTCCAATATCTCTATAGCTGGTGCAGAGAGCACAACGGTTTTCTGACCTGTCTTGGAGTCGGACAGGAAAAGTAGCCCGCGACTTGCGTCGTACTCCCTCCAGCGCAGCCCAAGAATCTCCCGCAGGCGGCAGCCAGTGAAGAGCAATAGACGGATCGCCGCTGCTGCATGCTGATCAATCTTGGTCGGTCTGTTCTCAGCCTTGGGCGCGTGCTTCGTTTTCTTAGTGGGATCGGGCGTCCACGGAATGCCGACTGTTTCGGCCTCTCGAATTGCGTCGCCTAAGCGTTGCAGTTCTTCGGCGGTGAGGTAACGCTGCCGTTGCGGTTCGACGAATGGCGTGATGCCGGCGGCTGGATTCTCGGTGCGCCTTGGCAGGATTCCCTCACTGACGCCGAACTCGTAGATTGTTCCGATCAGCGATACTACGCGGTTTGCCGCGACCTCGTGTCCGGCCTCTTTGATCTTGAGGTGAAGGCGATTGACGTCCGGTCGCGTAACGGCGGTGGCCTTCTTTTTGCCCAGGGCGGGGCGAATGTGATTTTTGATGTATCCGCTATTCAGACGGATTGTGCCCGCCTTACACTTGGGTTTGAGGTGATCTCTGACAAAGCTGTCGATCAATTCGTCAACGGTTTCTGCCTTCCGCGCAGCTCCGCGCTCGGCCGCGGGATCCGCGCCAAGTTTCACCTTGGCTAGTAGCGTCTCCGCGGCTTCTCTGGCCTTCTCGGGGGACAGCGTCGCAGGCGTGCCGATGACCATGCGGCGCTTGCTGACGCGCCTGCCGCCTTCACCTGGCCGATACTCAACCACCCACGACAGGGCGCCGTTGGGCGTGGCTTTGACGCCAAACCCCGTCAGATCGGAATCGTAAAAGATGGTCGTTTTGGTCACGGCGGGCAGGCCGGTAACGGCACGACGGCCCAACTTCAGTATTGGCATCGCTTCCCCCAGAGTCGCCACCGAGTAGCCACCGGTTTAGGTATTGAGCGGAAACGGCAGGAAAGCAACGGAAATCGCGTACCTGAAATATACCAATATAATCAATCAATTAGACATGGAATGGAAATTAGCGGCATCTTCTGGAACTCACCGGAAAACAACCTGCTAAGTTTTGGGTACTGCAGGTCGTTGGTTCGAATCCAGCTGCCCCGACCAGTCCCGACGTTGAATCTTCAGCGCATCATCGTTGCCGGCCGCGCGCGATCCGCGTTGTCACCTCGGCAATCGTTGCGATCGTCTTCCGATGTTCGCCAATATGGCGCTTCGTTGCTTCGAAATTCCCGAACGACGCGCAAGCTCAATCGTGATGCTGCCGGCTGCGCTGCGAGGTGCAGATCTTCAGGCAGATCCAGCACAGCGCGGCCATCCAGAGAATGCTGAGGCACCAGTTCGAGAGATGCCCGGCGGAGCGTCCAATTCCAATGCTTGGCTTGGCCATCATCATCGCGTGCTTGCCCGGATGAAATTGGCTGCCGGCTTTGCCTCGAAATTCCGGCGGCCTGCGTCATGCAATTGAAATCCGGGAGCGGATGCGGCGCAATGCGCTTGTCGAATTAACCTCACCGCGAAACCCTAACGGTGTGCGGGCCGGCGATGCTTCGCCTGCCTGATGCTGATTGTTCAGCGCTTCGGCGAGGAGGGATTCCGGCGGGCGATCCCGAGAACGGCCGCAACTCTGCGATGAAGCCGTCGAGACTTCGGCCTCAGGCGAACAGCCAATCGACGAAGTGCCAGGCGACCCAGGCGAGGGCGGAAATCCAGCCAACCATGGCGATCGCCGTGCCTCCGAGCCAGCAGAACCCGACAAGCGAGGTTTTCGGCTCTGGTGCAGCGGAGACTTCTTCCGTCGTATCGATCTGGTTCAAAGCGTTCCCCAGCGGCGTGCTTCTCATTAGTCGCTGCCCGATCGTGATAATTCACCTGCCGTGCGCCATTTCACGGGGACGTGAAGCGATCGGCCATGGTGAGAGAGGTATTATTTAACCACGCCAGATGTCGACCTGACCGCAGCCCCCTTCAGGGGCCGCGATATCTGAGCGAGCACGTGACGCAGGGACCCGGTGACGTGCCCGGCAGCCAGGTTGAGCCATCGCAATCCTGACGCGCCTGATTTCGACATGGCCTGCGTTGAAGAACCGAGGGCAAAAGGTGCAATCGGCACAGCGCCCGGGATTTCCTTCAGGCGCGAGGCTTTCATGTCGATCAGTGCAATTGGTTCATCCGTCGCGGCGGTGACGACGTCCCCGACAACCGCTTCCACGTCGTCCAGCTCGACGTCGTCGACATCGACCACTTCGGCCACGTCATCGACGTCGGCAACGTCGTCGACGTCATCCACATCGTCGGCTTCATCCTCCGCGGGGGGCAGTTCAGGGGCGGGAGGCGGCGGCAGTTCGGCAAAAACCGTCGTCAGCGAAGTCTCCACCACCATCAACGGGATCACCACCACGACGATCACCTATTCCGACGGTACGACCGAGGTCGAGACGTCGGCGAGCGCCCAAGGCAGTCAGGGCAGCCAGGCAGGACAGACGTACAACGCACAAGGCACGCTCGGCAGCAGCACGAAGAACGCGGCCGACGCGACAGCGGGCATCTGATCGCGGCGGCCGGCGATCGGATGGGCGGCGCGCTTGAAACCTCAGGACGTGGCTTGCCGCACGCTGCGACTTCTGGGTGATTTTTCGAGTGAATAGAAAAGGTTAATCGGCTCGAAAATGCTGGGCTGCATCGAACCTTTGAGCGTCGCCGCAGACATAAGGGTGTTGGGGATTTCAGCGCCCAATGACTAAACGAACGCCGCCAAGCGATGATACTCCGCTTGCGCGGCGTTGCGCTGTCAGGATCAGTTCAGCGCGCACCAGCCGTACGGGAACGGCACGAACGGCCAGACCAGTTGGTTGTCGTTGGCGGCCTGTGGCGGATTTTGCACTGCTGATGGAGTGGCCGGAGCAGGCGGCGCCGAACGCACCGCCAAGCGCAGACATGAACACTGAAGTTTCATCATCGTCGCCCCAGTCGGCAAATCTCTGAAAAATTCAATTTCGGTTCGAAATCGTCACGCGTCCCGGAATCGCCGCGCTCATTCTCAAATTGCGCAACCATTCTAGAAAAATCGGTACGGCCTTTCAACCGGCGCACTCGCACGTTCGCGCGAGTAGGGTTGACTGGTTAGGTTAAGAAACGGCCGTTGTTGCCGGACGTTCGGTCACTGTGATCAGATCGATCCAGGCGCTACGGCCTCCACAAGCGATCTGCTTCACCCAACTCATATTTCGTCGTGGCGCTTCGTATATTGCGAGTTTTTGACCATGTCTTTCGATCGCCACCTTCGAATCGTCGACCAGCAGCCGCAGTGGACCGGAATCTGGCACCTCTGGACGGTGATTGTCCCGCGGCGCTCGATCAACGGGCAGCTCGTGTACGGCAAGGTCTGGCGCCGCCATGACGGCCGCGACTGGATCTACAAGCGATTTACCGAGTACGACGACGAGGCCGCGTGAGGCCGCATCGCCGCTGTCCGGCCTAGCTGGTCTCGTCAGGTGGCCTTGGCCGCCGCGGGCTTGGGTGCCGGAGGCTTCAGCGGCTTGTCCTGACGCTTCGACCAGGAAATGTAGTAGGCGACCGTCGTCATGATCGCGATACCGGCGATGCTCACGAAGATCTGCGCCAACACGGAGCCCGAACTCATCGACAGTTCGAAATGGCCCACGAAGGACAGAAATACGCCGACGCAGAACACCGCGAGCGATTGCTGACCGCAGACAATGACCGGGTCGAACACCTTCCACTCCAGACCCGACCAGTCCTTCGGCACGAACCGGATCACCAGGATCACGATCACGACGAAGTGGATGAAGCGGTAGGGCGCGAGGTTGGTCTTGTCGTTCGGGTTGAACGCCGAGAACAGCCATTCCGGGAACATGCCGCCGAGGGCGGGGAAGCGGCCGGCCATGGTCATGACCAGCGCGAACAGAAGATAGCCGAGACAGAACCACAGCGTGATCGGTGAGTTGATCAGCGTCATCGAGCGCCGCGCACCGCCCATCGCGCACCAGGCGCCGAACACGAACAGCACCTGCCAGCAGTACGGATTGAAGTACCACTGGCCGGCCGGATAGGCCGTCAGATTCCAGCCGAAGTGACGCGCAGCCAGCCACAGCACGATGGACACGCCCATTGTGAGGTCGGGCTTGCGCAGCATGAACCAGAGCACCGGCGGAAACAGCCCCATCAGCACGATGTAGAGCGGCAACACGTCGAGATTGAGCGGCTTGAAACGCAGGAACAGGCCCTGACGCAGCGTTTCCGTCGCGTTGTCGACGAGGCCGGCGACGTTGAACTCGTTGATCATCTCGGAATCGCCGAAACGCAGCGCCAGATAGCTGATCGAGGCGATGTAGATCACGAAGAGGATGATGTGGGCGACGTAGAGCTGCCAGACCCGCTTGGTGAGCCGGGTGGCGCCGACGATGAAGCCGCGCTCCAGCATCATTCGGGCATAGACGAAGGAGGCCGTGTAGCCGGAGATGAAGACGAACAGGTCGGCGGCATCGGAAAAGCCGTAGTTGCGCGTCGTGATCCAGTTGACGACGTTGTCGGGGATATGGTCGAGGAAGATCGCCCAGTTGGCGATGCCGCGAAACAGGTCCAACCGCAGGTCGCGGCCTTTTTCGGGAAGCGTTGCACTGATGTTCAGGAAGGCCATGCGACGGGAGCTTTCGAAAGGGGAAACTTCAAGATCGTCGGCGGGGCAGTGCCGCCGGGGAGTATCCCGGCGCGGAAGGCGGGTACGCAATTGTCACGGCGCAGCATAATGACTATACCCGTGGCCGAGGTTATCGGGGGGCCGGAATCACCGTTCAGTTCCCGAAAGGTGTCTCTATACTATCCCCGCGGTTCCCAGCAATTGCTACCGTGAAGCATCGAAATCGACAAAAGACGCAAGAGGTCCGGACGACCAATGACCGCACGCATTTTTAAGCCCGCCAAAAACGCGATGCAATCCGGCCGGTCCAAGACCCGGGAATGGCAGCTCGACTACGAGCCGGAGCAGCCCCGCGCCGTCGAACCGCTGATGGGCTGGACCTCGTCCGGCGACATGAAGCAGCAGATCACGCTGCGCTTTCCCACCAAGGAAGAGGCGGTCGCCTATTGCGAGCGCAAGGGCATCGCTTACCAGGTGATCGAGCCCCAGGAGTCGCTCCGCCGGCCGGTGGCCTATTCCGACAATTTCTCCTTCCGCCGCGGCGAGCCCTGGACGCACTGAGTTCGGCTTTCCAAGCCCTGCCATTCGAAAAGCGGCCCGCCATGACGCGGGCTGCGTTCGCACGCCTCTTGGCAGAGATTCCGCCGCATGCTTCGCTGGTGCAGGGTATTGGACCAGCACGAGGTGGGTATGGCCGGGCGTGACCAGCTCGACAATGTCGATTTGAGGATCCTGTCCGAGCTGCAGCAGGACGGGCGGGTCCGCAACAACGAGCTGGCGCTGCGCGTCGGCGTTTCAGCCCCTAACTGCCTCAGGCGGCTCAAGTCCCTGTTCACCCGGGGGGTCATCCGGGCCGTCCGCGCCGTGATCGACGAGCGGCTGCTCGGCTACGAGGTGGTCTCGTTCGTCTCGATCCAGCTCGGCAGCCAGGCTCAACCGGTACTGGAGGCGTTCGAGAGCTCGATCGCCGCGATCCCGCGCATCCAGCAGTGCTGGCGCATTTCGGGCGACACCGACTATCTCCTCAAATGCGTCGCGCCGAACGTCGAGAGCATGCGCCAGCAGCTCCTGCATTTCGCGGCGATGTCGAACGTGAAGAACGTGCGCAGCTTTCCGGTGCTGGGTGTGGCGAAGGACGTCCCCTTGCCGTTGCAGGAGGTCGCGGCGGCTTCGCTCTAGGCGGCCCGCCGCGTCTCGCTCAATTGGCAAACGCGTTGCCGTCCTGAACGCTGCAGGAGGCCGCTCCGGCCGATACCGACTCGAGCTCCAGCATCTTGCCGGTCGCATTGCTGCGGACGTTCGTGACGCCGCCGCCCGACTTGCCGGTCAGAACTTCGGCGCTGCAGGACGATCCACCATCGAAGGTGATGCGAATTCTGCGGCCGAGCCCGTGATTGTTGGCCGTCGAGATCAGGGTATTTCCCTGGAACGAGACGGAGCCCGCGCCGTCCGCGCCGGCGCTGTTCTCGCCGACGCGATCCTTTGAACCCGAGACGCGTCCCGACGCGGTCGTCGAGGTCAGGCGCTTGAAGAGCTGGCCCTTGGTGCTGACATAGACGGTGAACGACAGGGGGATCGAGACGGATTTGAACGCCGCGTCGCCCTGCACGCGCTGGCTGCGAGCTTCATTCCAGGCGACGCGCAGGGTCTTGCCGTAGAAGCTCTGAGGCGCGGCCTGCGCTCCCGATGAACACGCGATCGCAACGATGAACAGGGCAGCGCTGGAAAGTCTCACGTCGGTCTCCTTGCAATATCAATCCAAGTATCATTCGCAGCAGGTCTTATTCGCAGTAGGTCTTGCCGCCGAAGGAAAAGCACTTGCCGCCACCGCGCGCGGAAGGAGGCGGGGACGTGCGGCCGGATGAGACACGCGGCGAGGGGGCCGGCTCAGCCTTCTTTTCGCATTCACCGCTCGCGTTCAGCACGTAGCCTGCGCGGCAGGCGATCTGGATGCAGCGATCGCCATCCTGCTTCTGCCCTTTCGCGCAAACGAGCGGGCAGACCCGGTCCGTTCTGCCGCGGACGAAATCGAGCGCGTCGAGGCTTGCGACCTTGACGTCGAATTTGGTGCCGGCGTTGCGATTGAACAGGTCGAGCGCCTTCCTGGAGCCTTCGTCCCAATTGCCATCGAGCGAACCGCCATTGCATCCGACGCGCTTGAGATGGGCCTGCAGGAGACGGGCGATATCGGACGGATCCATCGACGGCGACGCGGGCGCGCTCTGCGCCGCCGCGGCCGGCTGATCGGGCGTGAGAGCCGCAACCTTCCCACCGGGATTTTCGACCGCCGGCTTGGTCTCGACCTGGGTCTTCGCGTCGGCGGCACCTTGGCGCTTGGCTTCCTCGAGCTGCTCGCGGGCGGCTTCCGCCTGGCGCTGCGCCTGCTCGAGCTGCTGTTTGGCCTGCTGAAGCTCCTGCCGTGCCTGCTCGGCGAGTTGACGGCGCTGTTCCTCGAGCTCCTTCTTGGATTGCTCGGACAGCTTCTGCCTGGCTTGCTCGGTTTCGCGGGCGCTCTGCTCCTCGAGCTGCTTGCGATATTCGGTTGCCTTCTGCGTGGCCTGGGCCTCGGCTTCGCGTTTGGCATCGTCGGCCTTGGTGCGGTTGTCCTGAGCTGCGCCGATCTTCTTGTTCTGGGCCCGCGCCAGGTCGGCGAAATATCCGCTGGCATGACGATCCAGAAAGGAGTCCCAAGCCTCTTTCGTTCCGATCTGCGCGGCAAGCTCGTATTCGACCTTGGCCTGGGCGTCGGGATCCACCGTCTTGGGGACGAGGGCCAGCGTGTCGCCGCCGAGCGAGCCGTAGACGAACGGCTCCTGCCTGTTTCCCGTGCTCTTCAGCACTTCGTCGCGCACGCGCCCGAACGCGATGCGAAGGTCCAGGCCGGGCTCGGTCAGGTGCTTGACCAGTGCAGAGGCGAACGGGCTGTTCTTGCCGTCGCCATCGCTCGCGACGGCGCCGGCCTTCGCCGCGAAAGCGATCAGCATGTCGGAGTTGTTGGGCTCGACTTCGGCGAGACCTCGTCCTATGGCGCGAGAGGCAATCGTGCGCTTCATCGTTTTGGCGAAAGGATTGTCGCGGCAGGCGTCGAGGATGACGAGCTTCAGGCGCTTGGCGGGCTCGATCGCCTTGAGCACACGGTCGAGCGACATCGCCTCGTCCTGGACGTCGAAATCGCTCAGGAGCTTCGCGTCGGTCGGAATCAGGTAGTTGTTGCCGTCCATCTCGATGCCATGGCCGGCGTAATAGACGACCGCGATCTCGGCATCGCGCGCCTTCTCGGCGAAGTCGCGGACGGCGCGCCGCAGGCCGGAGATACCAAGGTCGTGCTCGCCCTCGACGAGATCAAAACCCGCCCGCCGGAACAAAGCCGCCATCGCGTCCGCGTCGTTGGCCGGATTGGTGAGCTTGGGGACCTCCTGGTATTTCGACATGCCGATCACGAGCGCGACGCGCGTCGCCGCGTGCGCCGGTCCAAGAAGGCAGGTGAGGAGAGTTATCGCGAGAAGCAGGATTCTGCCGGACATCGGCCAAAAGGGATTCTGAAAATGACTGCGCGACCATAGCGCGGACCCGGCATTTCACCAAGTCATCGATCTCCGGGATCCCCCTGTATCTCCTGTCGTTTTGCGGCGCGGCGAAACCCCGGAGGAACCGGGCATCAGCCATCTAACGAATACGTGAGTAGATTACCTATTTATGACATGTGAATTGATAACCCCAGCATTGCGCGGATCCGCGATTGTCGGCTCAGAGGCGGCGACTAGATGCGAGGTGTGAACCTTAGCGTGCGTCGCATGCCGAGGATTTTTTTGTGGGACACTGAGCTTAGGAAAAGACATCATGACCTCGACCTCGAAGACGTTCGTCGCCTCCGCTGCGACGCTGTTCGCCTCTGCGTTTCTGATGATGACGGCGCCGGCCGCCAAGGCGGACGATTTCTGCATCATCAACGGTGCCCAGGCCGCGCACGGCTGCGGCTATCCGACGATGGAAGCCTGTCGTCAGGCAGCCGGTGGCATCGGCGGCATGTGCTCGCAGAGCGGCGGCGCGAAGAGCACCAACGATGCCCTGGCGTTCCAGCCGAAGCAGACGAAGTCGCACACCAGGCTTCGTTCGGGCGGCCAGACCAACTCGAACTAACGCCGAAACGCGAGAGCGGTTTCGCGACGATACGGCCTCCGGGAGCGATCCCGGAGGCCGTCAATTCATGACAATCACGCGACGATGCGATGACGGGCGCTTCAGCGGTAGCGGCCGCGGAATTCGCGCGGGCTCGCGCCGGTCCAGGTACGGAACGCCCGCGAAAAACTCTTCTCGTTGCGGAAGCCGGCGATCTCCGCGATGCGCTTGATCGGTGTGCGGCCGCGCATCAATTCCTGCTTGGCGAGCTCGAATTTCGCTTCTTCCTTGAGATCCCGCAGCGAGGTCGCTTCCTCGCGCAGGCGGCGGTGCATGGTGCGGGTGGAGAGCGCCAGCTCGCTCGCCACATCTGCCGCGCCGAGAATGCGTCCGCGCGCCTTGCGGAGCACGCGCCGCACGCGTTCGACCAGCAGCCGGTCTCGCCGATAGGGCAACACTGTCAGCCGCAGCGCGCGCTTGAGCATGTTGTCGAGATCGGCGGCGCCGCGCACGAGCGGCAGCGAAAGATAGTGCTTGTCGAAGACGATGCGGGCGCCGTCCGCATCGAAGCTCAGGGTCCTGCAGAAGATGGTCGGATAGACCGAGACGTGACCGGGCTCGCCATACGGAAACTCCGCCGCGCGCAGCGCGATCGTGGAATCGATGGCCCAGCAGGAAAAGCCGAGCACGTAGCGGAGCAGGGTGACGAGGCAGAATTCGCGCAGAGGTCCGAGGTCGCGCTGCTCGCGAATGGAGATGCTCGCGGTCTCCTCGCCGACCGAAAGCTCGAACAGCACGTCCTCGGTCAGCAGGCGGTGGTGCCGGCACCAGCGCTTGAGCGCGACTTCCAGCGTCGGCGCGGTGATCGAGGCACGGCACAGCATGCCGTAGGTGCCCCAGGGCAGCCGCCGCGAGAACCAGCCGAGCGCTTCGTCGTCGAGCTCGCGCATGGCGTGGCCGGCCAGCGCTTCGAACTGGGTCGCAGTCACGCGTCCGTCCGGCGACCGGACGAGGTCGTCGGTGACCTGCCCCCTGGCGAGAGCCTCGCCCGGATTCCGCCCGTAGCGGGCGTAGGCGGCGACCACGCCGCGGACGAAGGCGGCGGGGGTCATGGCGCGGCGGGGCGTCGCTGTCGCGGCTTGGAAAGGCATGAAAAATCCTCGCCAAACTTGGCGGAAAATGCAACCTTTTCGACCGCTGCGGCGCCCGGGCGGAGGTAGGTTCGGGCGCACCATAAGAATATGGAGGATTCGCCTTGAACATCCCGAGCATCGACTTCGATCTGGGCGAAGACATCACCATGCTGCGCGACACCGTGCGCGCGTTCGTGGAGGCGGAGGTGGCCCCGCGCGCGGCTGAGGTCGAGAAGGCCAATCTGTTCCCGGCCGACCTCTGGAAGCGTTTCGGTGACCTCGGCCTGCTCGGCATGACCGCGCCGGAGCAATATGGCGGCTCCAACATGGGCTATCTCGCCCATATCGTCGCCATGGAGGAGATCTCGCGCGGCTCGGCGGCCGTGGGGCTGTCCTACGGCGCCCATTCCAATCTCTGCGTCAACCAGATCCGGCGCAACGGCAACGACACGCAGCGGCAGCGCTATCTGCCGAAGCTGATCTCCGGCGACTATGTCGGCGCGCTCGCGATGTCCGAGCCCGGCGCCGGCTCCGACGTGGTCTCGATGAAGCTGCGCGCCGACAAGCGCGGCGACCGCTACGTGCTCAACGGCTCCAAGATGTGGATCACCAACGGCGGCGACGCCGACGTGCTCGTCGTCTATGCCAAGACCGATCCGGACGCCGGCCCGCGCGGCATGACCGCCTTCCTGATCGAGAAGGGCTTCAAGGGCTTCACCCACGGCCAGCATCTCGACAAGCTCGGCATGCGCGGCTCCAACACCTATCCGCTGTTCTTCGACGAGTGCGAGGTGCCGGAGGAGAACGTACTCGGCAAGGCGGGCGAGGGCGTCAAGGTGCTGATGTCCGGCCTCGACTACGAGCGCGCGGTCCTCTCGGGCGGGCCGCTCGGGATCATGGCGGCCTGCATGGACGCGGTCGTCCCCTATATGCACGAGCGCAAGCAGTTCGGGCAGCCGATCGGCGACTTCCAGCTGATGCAGGGCAAGCTCGCCGACATGTATTCGACCTGGCAGGCGACGCGGGCCTATGTCTACGCCGTGGGACGCGCCTGCGACCGCGCCAATCACGCGCGTGCGCTGCGCAAGGATGCGGCGGCCGCGATCCTGTACTCCGCCGAGAAGGCGACATGGATGGCGGGCGAGGCGATCCAGGCGCTCGGCGGCGTCGGCTATACCAGCGAATTCCCGACCGGACGGCTCTGGCGCGACGCCAAGCTCTACGAGATCGGCGCGGGTACCTCGGAGGTGCGCCGCATGCTGATCGGCCGCGAACTGATGGCCGAGACGGCCTGAGCCCTCACGCAATCGCAATCGCCGCGAAACCGGTTCACCCTGTCCGCGGCCTCCCATCACGTCACGAGAAACGCGGGACCCCATGCCGCTCCATTCCAGCATCGATCCATCCTCCCAGGATTTCGCGCGCAATTCCGAGGCCATGCGCGGGCTCGTCGCCGATCTCCGCGAAAAGCTCAGCCAGGTCGCCGGTGGCGGCGGCGAGGCGTCCCGCAACCGCCACACCGCGCGCGGCAAGATGCTGGCGCGCGAGCGCGTCGACCTGCTGGTCGACCCCGGCACCTCGTTCCTGGAATTGTCGCCGCTCGCGGCCTACGGCCTCTATGGCGGTGACGTGCATTCGGCGAGCGTCGTCACCGGCGTCGGCCGCATCTCGGGACGCGAATGCGTGATCGTCGCCAACGATGCCACCATCAAGGGTGGCACATACTATCCGATGACCGTGAAGAAGCACCTGCGCGCGCAGGACATCGCACGGCAGAACAACCTCCCTTGCGTCTACATGGTCGATTCCGGCGGCGCCTTCCTGCCGCTGCAGGACGAGATCTTTCCGGACGAGCGGCATTTCGGCCGCATCTTCTACAACCAGGCGCAGATGTCCTCCCAGGGCATCCCGCAGATCGCGGTCGTGATGGGCTCCTGCACCGCGGGCGGCGCCTATGTGCCCGCGATGTCGGACGAGAGCATCATCGTGCGGAACCAGGGCACGATCTTCCTCGGCGGACCGCCGCTGGTGAAGGCTGCGACCGGCGAGGTCGTGACGGCGGAAGAGCTCGGCGGCGCCGACGTGCATTCGCGCCAGTCCGGCGTCACCGATCACTACGCGCAGAACGATGCCCATGCGATCGGCATCGCGCGGCGCATCGTCGGCACGCTGAAGCCGCAGGCGCGCGCGAACCTCAACATGCACCAGCCGCGCGATCCGCTGTTCGCGGCCGAGGAAATCTACGGCGTGGTGCCGGTCGACGGCCGCAAGCCGTTCGATGTCCGCGACATCATCGCGCGCATCGTCGACGGCTCCGAGTTCGACGAGTTCAAGAAGCTCTACGGCACGACGCTGGTCTGCGGCTTCGCTCACGTCTGGGGCTATCCGGTCGGCATCATCGCCAACAACGGCATCCTGTTCAGCGAGAGCTCGCTGAAGGGTGCGCATTTCATCGAGCTTTGCTGCCAGCGTGGCATTCCCCTGGTGTTCCTGCAGAACATCACGGGCTTCATGGTCGGCAAGAAATACGAGGCCGGCGGCATCGCGCGCGACGGCGCCAAGCTGGTCACGGCGGTCGCGACCGCCTCGGTGCCGAAATTCACCGTCGTGATCGGCGGTTCCTACGGCGCCGGCAATTACGGCATGTGCGGCCGTGCCTACTCGCCGCGCTTCCTCTGGATGTGGCCGAACGCGCGCATCTCGGTGATGGGCGGCGAGCAGGCCTCGATGGTGCTGAGCCAGGTCCGCCGCGACAACATCGAGGCCAAGGGCGATAGCTGGTCGAAGGAGGAGGAAGACAAGTTCCGCAAGCCGATCCGCGACCAATATGAGAGCCAGGGGCACCCGTATTACGCGACCGCGCGGCTCTGGGACGACGGCGTGATCGACCCGGCCGACACCCGCCTCGTGCTCGGCCTCGGCCTCTCGGCGGCGTCGAATGCGCCGATCGAACCGACGAAATTCGGCCTGTTCAGGATGTGATGCGATGGACCGTTCAAAGCTCTACCGCCGTTTTCGCACGCTCCTCATCGCCAACCGCGGCGAGATCGCCTGCCGCGTCATTCGCACCGCGCGGGCCATGGGCCTGCGTACGGTCGCGGTCTATTCCGAGGCCGATCGTGACGCCATGCATGTCGCGCTCGCCGACGAGGCCGTGCTGCTGGGACCCGCACGGGCCCGCGACAGCTATCTCAATGTCGAGCGGTTGATCGAGGCCGCCCGCAAGACCGGCGCCGAGGCGGTCCATCCAGGCTACGGCTTCCTGTCGGAGAACGCCGAATTCGCGCAGGCCTGCCTGAATGCGGGCCTCGTCTTCGTCGGCCCGACCGCCGAGATGATGACCGCAATGGGCTCGAAATCCGGCTCGAAAGCGCTGATGGAGAAGGCCGGCGTGCCGCTGGTGCCGGGCTATCACGGCGAGGCCCAGGACGAGGCGACGCTGTCGAAGGCGGCCGACAAGATCGGCTTCCCGGTTCTGGTGAAGGCCTCCGCCGGCGGCGGTGGCCGCGGCATGCGCATCGTGCGCTCGGCGGAGGAGCTCGGGCCTGCGATCGTCAGCGCCAAGCGAGAGGCCAAGGCGGCGTTCGGCGACGATCGCATGCTGATCGAGAAATACGTCGACAATCCCCGGCACATCGAAGTGCAGGTGATCGGCGACAGCCACGGCAATCTGCTCTCGCTGTTCGAGCGCGAATGCACGCTGCAGCGGCGGCACCAGAAGGTGATCGAGGAAGCGCCATCACCGACGCTCAATCCCGCGCAGCGCGAGACGGTATGCGCGGCCGCCCGCAAGGCGGCCGGAGCGGTCAACTATGTCGGTGCCGGCACCATCGAGTTCGTCTCGGATGGGAAGGATGTGTTCTTCATCGAGATGAACACGCGCCTGCAGGTCGAGCATCCCGTTACCGAGCTGATCACCGGGATCGACCTCGTCGAATGGCAGTTGCGCGTCGCCTTCGGCGAGAAGCTGCCCCTGAAGCAGGACGAGATCCGCCTCAATGGTCACGCGGTCGAGGCGCGCGTCTATGCGGAAAACCCGACCAAGAACTTCATGCCGTCGGTCGGCCGGATCTCGACCTGGCGGTTGCCGGCCGAGACGGGCGGCCTGCGCATCGACGCCGGCTACCGCGAGGGCGACAGCGTCTCGCCCTATTACGACGCGATGCTGGCCAAGATGATCGCGTGGGCGCCGACGCGGGACGCCGCGATCGAGCGGCTGAACCGTGGGCTGGAGGATTCCGACGTCCGCGGCATCGTCACCAATATCCCGTTCCTGTCGGCGTTGATCACGCACCCGAAGGTACGGGCGAATGCGATCGACACCGGCTTCATCGAGCGTGAGCTGGCGGCACTGACATCCGCGGCCCCGGCTCCCGGGGATCTCGAGCTCTGCGCCGCCGTTGCCGCGATCGTCAACGACGAACGCCGCGATGCGCAGGCGGATGCGGGCTCACCCTGGCAGACCTTCGGCTGGATGCCGGTCGGCCGCCGCCAGCGCGGCTTCGCCTTCCGCGTCGGGCACGGGCCCGAGCAGAAGATCACGCTGAATTACGGCAGCGGGCCTTCGACGCTCGTGATCGGCGAGCGTGCGCTGGCGTTCACGTTCGTGGCCAAGGATGGCGGCTTCGACCTGACGCTCGATGGCGTCAAATCGTCCGTCGCGGCCGTGATCGATGGCCACGAGCTCTATCTGCGCACGCGCAACGGCCGCCTCGACCTGCACTGGGTCGACCCGTTCGGCGGCGAGACGGAAGAGCAGACCGGCGTCGACAAGATCGCGGCGCCGCTGCCCGGCACTGTCGTCGCCGTGCTGGCCGAGGAGGGCGCCATGCTCGAGAAGGGGGCGCCGATCCTGACGCTGGAAGTGATGAAGATGGAACAGACGCTGCGCGCGCCCTATACAGGCGTCCTGAAGTCCATCAAGTGCAAGGTCGGCGACATCGTCCAGGAAGGCATCGAGCTGGCCGTCGTCGAACCCTCCGGTGAATGAGAAACATGAGCGATCAGGTCAGGATCATTGAGATGGGGCCGCGCGACGGCCTCCAGAACGAAAAGACGCCGGTCAGCGTCGAGGCGCGCATCGCCTTCGTCGAGGCACTCGTCGCGTCCGGCCTCTCCACGGTCGAGGTCGGCGCCTTCGTCTCGCCCAAGGCGATCCCGCAGATGGCGAGCTCGGACGCCGTGCTGCGCGGCGTGAGCCATTTGAAGGACGCTGAATTCCACGTGCTGGTGCCGAACGAGAAAGGCTATGACGCGGCACGTGCGGCCGCCGCGAAGGTGGTCTCCGTGTTCGCGGCGGCCTCCGAAGGTTTCTCCCGCGCCAATATCAACTGCACGGTCGCGGAATCCATCGAGCGGTTCAAGCCGGTGCTGGCGCGCGCCAAGGCCGATGGCGTGCCGGTGCGCGGCTATATCTCCTGCGTGCTGGGCTGTCCGTTCGACGGAGAGATCAAGCCCAAGGCCGTCGCCGATCTCGCCAACACGCTCTGGGATCTCGGCTGCTACGAGATTTCGCTCGGCGATACCATCGGTGTCGGCACGCCGGACAAGGCGAAGGAGATGCTGCGCGCGGTTGCCGTCAACATTCCCGCCGCCAAGCTCGCGATGCATTTTCACGACACCTACGGCCAGGCGCTCGCCAATCTCTATGCGGGAATGGAGGAGGGCGTCCGCGTCATCGACGCCGCCGCGGGCGGCCTCGGCGGCTGTCCCTATGCCCCCGGCGCGACCGGCAACGTCGCGACCGAGGACGTCGTCTACATGCTCGAAGGCATGGGCGTGACGACGGGCGTCGACATGGAGAAGCTGCTCGCCGCCACCAACGAGATGAGCGGCCTGCTGGGCAAGCCGCCCGTGAGCCGGGTGGCATCGGCGCTCAACGCGAAGAAGAAACGCACGGCTTCCTGATGCTCCGCCATGGCGAGCCAACGGGTCCGCGCGTGGTGCGGCCCGATGACAGGCTTTGCGAAGCAATCCAGATTGGCTCTGGCGAAGGGGCCTGGATTGCCTCGTCGCCTCGCTCCTCGCAATGACGGCGTTTGGGCGCGACCTGATCCCGTCGGGCGGCAAAGGCGCGGCATGCCCGCCATTCGGAACTCCGATCGCTGAGAGATGTGGGCACGGCGTTGTACGCCTTTGCCCACTCTGCGGCGCCGGTGTTTGCGGAGCTACCTGCTCCCGTCCGGCCCCATGACGAGGTCCGGCAGCCAGGTCGATATCCCCGGCACGAAGCAGAGCAGCAGCACCGCGGCCATCATCAACAGCACGAAGGGCAATGTGCCCCAGATCACCTCGCTGAGCGGGATGTCGGGTGCGACGTTGCGGATGACGAAGATGTTGAGGCCGACCGGCGGGTGGATCAGCCCCATCTCCATGACGATCGTCATGACCACGCCGAACCAGATGATGTCGAAGTTCGCCGCGCGCAGCGGCGGCAGGATGATCGGTGCGGTCATCAGGATGATCGAGACCGGCGGCAGGAAGAAGCCGAGCACGACCACCATGACGAGGATGGCGAACAGGAGGCCCCAGCGCGGCAGATGCATCGCGACGACGGATTCGGCGGCCGATTGCGAGATGTGCAGATAGCTCATCACGTAGGAATAGAGCAGCGACATGCCGATGATCATCATCAGCATGGTCGATTCCCGGACCGTCGACTTCATGATGGGCCCGAGATCTTCCGGCCGCCACACGCCGTAGATCGCCGCGATCAGTCCGAGCGCCAGCAGGCCGCCCAGGCCCGCCGTCTCCGAGGGCGTGGCAAAACCGCCATAGAGCGCCGCCATGACGCCAGTCAGCAACAATACGAACGGGATCACGCGCGGCAGCACGCTGAAGCGTTCCGCGAGCGTGTACTCGTCGCGGGCGAGGATCGCGGTCTCCGGCCCGCCGTTCTTGTAGGCCGCTTCGGCGGCGGCATATTCCCGGCGGAAGCGGAACACCGCGTAGAATCCGAACAGCGAGACCAGGAGCAGGCCGGGGCCGATGCCGGCGAGGAATAGCCGTCCCAGCGACTTCTCGGCCGCGACCGCGAACAGGATCATGGTGATCGAGGGCGGCAACAGGATTCCGAGCGTGCCGCCGGCAGCGATGATGCCGGCCGCGAACCCGCCGGAATAGCCGCGCTTGCGCATCTCGGGGATGCCGGCGGAGCCGATCGCCGAGCAGGTTGCGGGCGAGGAGCCGGCCATCGCCGCGAACAACGCGCAGGCGAACACGTTGGCGACACCGAGACCGCCGGGGACGCGATGCAGCCAGGCATGCAGTGCCGAGTAGAGGTCCTGTCCGGCGCGCGACTTGCCGATCGCCGCGCCCTTCAGGATGAATAGCGGAATCGACAGCAGCGTGATCGAGGCCATTTCCTCGTAGACGTTCTGCGTCACCGTATCGAGGGAGGCAGCAGGCATGTAGATGCCCATGAACACGACCGCGACGGCGCCGAGCGCGAAGGCGATGGGCATGCCTGAAAACATCGCGAACAGCGTCGCAAAGCCGTAAGCGAGGCCGATACCGAAAACGCTCATGGCCGCTTGGCTCCAGCGAAGGGCAGCGCGAGCTGCACGATGATCTGCACGCAGAGCAGGCTCATGCCGAGCGCCATCAGTGCGTAGGGAATGGCGAGCGGCGGCGACCACATCGAGTTCGAGACTTGGCCATCGACATAGGCCTCGTGGGTGAGCGTCCAGGATTTCCAAGTGAAGAACAGACAGAACAGCAGCGTCGCGGCATCGACCAGCCAGAGCCTGATCTTGTTCGCCAGCGGCGACAGCAGGCCGACGAACGCCTCGATGCCGATGTGGCCGCGATTCTGCTGCACATAGGCCGCCGTCATGAAGGTCGCGCCGACCAGCAGGAACACCGCGGCCTCGTCCTGCCAGTAGTTGGCGGCCTTGAACAGCGCGCGGCTGAGCACGCTGTAGCTCAGGATCGCGCAGGACGCGACCAGCGCGAGCGCGGCGAAGACGACGATGATGCGGTTGAGGATGGCGAGACAACGATCGAGCGCCGCCGCGAAGCCCTGGCTTGCGGCGACGTTCATCTGGTCGTCACGATCCGGAAGCGGACCGTGGCTCATGCCGCGACGTCGGAGGCGAGCTTGAGAAGGTTCGCGGCGGTCGCGGTCTTCGCGCCGTAATCCTTCCAGGCGGTGTCGCGGGCGATGTCGCGCCATTTGCCGACGGTGGCGGCATCGAGCGCTGACACCTTGGCGCCGGCCTTCTCGTAGACCTTGGCGACCTCGATGTCGTCGTCCTGCGCGCCCTTGCGGCCGAAGGCTTCGAGCTCTTCACCAACCGCAAGCAGGATGTCCTGCTGGTTCTTCGGCAGCTTGTCGAAGATCGCCTTCGACATCATCAGCGGCTCGAGCAGGCTGGTGGAGGAGGTGATGCCGGCATCGCAGGCGCCGGTCTGCATCGCCGCATAGATTTCATTGGAGGGGACCGACAGCACCGAAGCGCCGGCGGTCTGCAGCACCATGTCCATCTCGCGCGAGCCGCCGCGCACCTTCATGCCCTTGGCATCCTCTGGCGACACGATCGCCTTGGAGCGGCTGGCGACGCCGCCGGCCTGCCACACCCAGGTCAGCAGGATGATGCCCTTGTCGGCGAGGAAGTCGGTCAGCGCCTTGCCGACCGGCTCCTTCTTCCAGCGCAGGCCCTGATCGTAGGTCGTGACGAGGCCGGGCATCAGACCGATATTGGTTTCCGGCAATTCGCCGCCGGCGTAAGGCATCGGATAGAGGCTGATATCGAGCGCACCCTTGCGCATGGCGGAGAACTGCGCGTTGGTCTTGATCAGCGAGGAGTTCGGGTAGATCTCGGCGGCGATGTCGCCATTGCTGCGCTTGGCCACTTCGGCGGCGAACATGCGGCAAAGGCGGTCACGGAAATCGCCCTTGTCGACGGTGCCGCCCGGGAACTGATGCGAGATCTTCAGCGTGGTCGCCGCGTGCGCGGTCCCGATGCCGAATCGGAGGATGGCGGGCGCGGCGACGGCGGTCGCGAGCAGATGGCGGCGCGTGAACATGGATTGATCCCCTTGAACGGTTCTTGTTTGACGTGATTTGGGTGGGTCACGAGACTGGCGAGGACGCCCATCCTAGCCCGTCTTCCGCCCGATATTCTCTCATCTGATAGTTCGAGACGGAACGTCGCGGCAAGTGTCGGCCTTGCTGCGCTGCACACTCATGGTCGCCGTCGCACGCAAATTTCCTCCACCGAACGATGGATGGCGACGAGACCGGCGAAAATCATCCGCGGGTGCGTAACAGCGGGGGGCGCTGATCCGTCGAATCCAGATAGCGGCATCCGTCGCTGACAAACACCATCTCGAAGGGAAGATGAATCATGACCATTCGCACCCGCATCGTGCTCGGCGTTTCGGCTGCCGCTCTCTCGCTTGGCCTGGCGCTATCGCCGGCCGCCTTTGCTCAGGACAAGATGGGCAAGGACGACGGCATGATGAAGAAGGACACGATGTCGAAAGAGGGAATGAAGAAGGATCACATGTCCAAGGACGACGGCATGAAGAAGGATTCGATGTCGAAGGACGGTATGAAGAAAGACGACGGGATGATGAAGAAGAACTGATCCACATTCGTCGCCGCGATCCGCCTGAAGAGGCGAGCGCGCTGCCGCGAGATTCCGGCGACGGTCATGTGGACCGTCCCGGAATGACGCTTCCGTTCAAATTGAATTGAACGTTACTTTCGCTTGGCCTTGCGCGCAGCGTAGCGCGCGTCGCGCTTGGCCTTCTGCTCGGCTTCGAGAGCCGCCTGCTGTTCAGCGGCTTCTTCGGCTTCGCGCGCGATCCGCGCTGCTTCGGCTGCCGCAACCTCTTCCGCGAGACGCTTCTGCTCGGCCTTTTCGGCTTCGCGCGCGGCCTTCGCCTCGGTGCGCTTGGCCGCGAGAGCCTCGCGCTCGGCACGCCGTGCGGCGACAGCGGGATCGTCTGGTCCCGGCTGCGATTTGAATTTGTTCAAAAGATTTTTGCGGGCGTCCTGTGCCGCCTTTTGCCGGTCTGCATACCCGGGTTCCCTGAATCCACTCATCGAACGAGCCTTGTCATCCTCGCTTTCAATCCTACATCACCAATCGTGGGTACGTCGGCTGGGCATAGCGCGGCGCCGCGTGACGGACAGCGTGTACATCGCTGAGCGCCGCGAAGCCATATAAATCGCAGCCAATCAGGTAGACGAAAAATCTCGACCCCGACGATCTCTCGTAGCCCGGAAAAACTGCCGAATTGTGATTTCCCCAACAGGGGAGCACGGGGAGGGCGCGTAGCGTCGACCCCGGATGATACGGAGCAACGGCCATGACTTTTTCCCGGCTGAGCCTGAAGGCGCTCGCTATCACCTGTACGGTCACGGCCTTGGTCGGCGCCGTATTGCTGCTGGCCCGTCCACAGACGTATGAGAGCACTGTTCTCGGCGCCGCCTGGGAATGCACCCAGATCGCCTTCGTGCTGACCACCTGCGCTCCGCGCGGGCAGGGGGCTGTACCCGCGGTCGAGACGTCGCGCAAGGACGCGATCAAGCCGAGCAGGGGCTGACCACGATGTGACGTGCGGTCGCAGAGGTGGTAAAGCCGCCTCACCCAGCTACAAGGTGGCCATGTCCAAGCCCGAAACCGGCGAAGCATCCAAGTCCCAGGCGAGCGCGTCTCAGCCCGGCACCGCGCGGACAAGACCCCGCTCGGGCGACAACCGCCGCGGCGCACTCGCCGGACTGATCATCGCTGTCGTGATCCTCGGCGTTGGCCTTTGGCTGGCCCACGACCTCACGGCGGCGAGCCGGATGCAGGATTGCCTGATGTCGGGGCGAACCAACTGCAATGTGATCGAGCCGGCTCGTTAGAGAGGCTCCAGCGAGCCGCGTCCGAACGAAAAATTGCCGTGATCTTAAACATTTGTAACGGGACTCCGCCTATCGGGCGGATCAGTTATAGCAGTCGGCATCACCCCGGCGCGGTCGAATCACCGGTCGCGCCCGGGACCACGGCAATCGAGAAGTAGGGGGTAGGCACGATGAGTGCGTCCAGCCGCATGAAGATCATCATTCCCTTGGTTTCGGCCATGTCCTTGCTCGCGCTTTCGGCGCATGCGCAGGAGACAGGCCCGGGGAGGGGCGGCCAGCCACCTGGAGCAGGCGCCGGTGCACCGCCTCCGAACAACCCGCAGAACGCGCGCAAGGGACCGCCACCGCAACAGGCGGGCCGGCCCGGGCCACAGCCCGGCGGCCAGGCTCATATGGGCCCCGGTCCCGGCCCTGGCCCACGCAGTGCGGGCGGTCCGCCGCCCGGACGCTTCGTCGCGCGCGGACCCGCGCCGGCGCGCGATTGGGGCGGACACAGCTATCGGGGCAATCTCGCCTGGGATGGCGGGCGCTGGCGCCACGAGATCCACGACGGCCGCATGGGCTGGTGGTGGGACGTCGGCGGCGTCTGGTATTATTATCCGCAGCGGGTCGAAGGACCGCCCGCCTATATTTCGGAGGACTACGTCGACGACGTGCCGGTGGCTTATGCGCCGCCGCCGGCCGCGTATGCGCCACCTCCGCCGCCGCCCCCGCCTGCCGACCCCGGTGCGAGCGCCCTCGGCGGCGCCATCGTCGGTGGTGTACTGGGAGGCCTGCTCTCGGGCAATGCCACCGGTGCGGCCGCGGGTGCGGTTCTCGGTGGAGCGACCGGCGCGATCGCCGGCGCGACAGCCGCTTCGCAGCCCGGATACTATTGGGCGCAGGGCAATTGCTACTACCGCTATCCGAACGGCCAATACGTCATGGCCGATCCGCGGGCATGCCGCTGAGGCCCTGATTGCAATCTGACGTGAGGGAGGCGGGCGATGTCCCGCCTCTTTTCATTTCGACCGGCTCGACGATCCCGTCGTCGGGCTCACGATGTGAGCCAGCTCAGTACGGCGCTGGCGCCCCAGATCAGGAAACCGATCCAGGCCACGGTCACGATGCCCATGGTCGCGAGGCAGGCGATGCCGAGGAGATCCGGTTTCTGCCGTTCAGTCGAGACATCCGCTTCTGCGGCGACTTCTGGTGCCATGACGGGAAAGACCCCATGCTTTCTCGCGCTCTGCGGAGCGGTTCCAGTCTCTGTAGCGGAGGCTGGCCGTCGGTCGTGTGAGGCAATTCACATTTGTGGCCAAATGATACCTAACCTCATCGGTCCCTTTCGGGGGGGCGAACGGCCGGAGGAGCCGTTGGCCGGCCAGAGTCGGTTGCAGGCGGTGGCCTTACCGCCCCCGGCCAGTCGCCAAGCCGCCGGGCGATGGAATGAGAAAAACCCCGTGCTCGCGGAAGCACGGGGTCCTTCAAAGCCGACGGGCTGGCGCGTCGGCACCACTGAAAGCCGCGCGGTCAACGCGTTCGCTGTGTAGTGGTTCCGGACCAAATCAACCTTACGATGCGGGCGCAGCCGGCCCGATCCGCTCCAGCACACACAACATCGCATCTGATCGATCCAAGGATCGCGGACATTCGCCGGCGCGCCACTTCACCATCGACATTTCGATTTCTTCCGGAAAGCCGGCAGCGCACACAGTCCGAGGAAAACAGCTCGTTTCAGACTTGGCGAGGCTGCGGATTTTTCATATTTGGCATGATACAAGACAAGCAGGCGGCAGCTGCGGCTGGCACCGGATGGTCCCATAGCTCAACTGGATAGAGTAGCGGATTTCTACTCCGCGGGTTGCAGGTTCGAGTCCTGCTGGGATCGCCATTCGCCGAATCCGGCGTTCCCTCCAAACCGGACCGAACCGTTTTCCTCCGCGAGACGACAAAGCGGAGCGGCGGTGTCGGTCGACGGGCTTTGCAACACGGCTTCAAGCCGTGTCATGTCCGGAGCATGCTCCACCCTGTAGTCTTGCTTGAATCTTCCTTGGCTGCCGGATACGGCGGTCGTTCGGGCAGCCTTGGGCTTGCCTTGTCATGGCGGATGCGACGTTTTGCACCTCTGGTTCCAGCGCCTTGAGTCCGTCACCTTTCCGCGCACTTCATCATCATCGCGGCGTTCGCCCGCGATCCCGGGAGTCCTTCATGATCGGTCTGGTCCGCGCCGTTACACTCTGCGCAACGCTCGCATTCGGCCTGACGGCGGCCCAGGCCGCGGACAAGACGTTCAAGCGCGACGACCTCGCTGATTCCGCGATCAAGCTCGAGGCCCAGATCAAAAGCGAGGCGGGACCGGTCGCCAAGACCGGCGCGACGCTGCGCACCGACGCCGATGCCGCCTTCCGGCGCAATGATGTCCGGACCGGCCTGTCGGTGCTCGGCCAGATCGCCGCGACCGCGCCGGAGGATGCCGGCAACTGGCTGCGCCTCGCCAAGGTCATCTTCCAGATCACGCCGAAGAGTTCGAGCGAGCAGACGTTCCTGCTGGAGCGCGCCTCGACCGCCGCCTACATCGCATACATGCGCGCGGGCAATCCGGGCGAGGAGGCGGACGCGCTCGCGGTCCTCGGAAAGTCACTGGCCGAACGCAAGCTGTGGCGGCCGGCGCTGGATGCGCTGCGGCTGTCGCTCGACATGCGCGAGGTCGCCGACGTCCGCGGTCAATACGAGAAGATGCGCGACGAGCACGGTTTCCGGCTGCTCGACTATACCGTGGACTCGGATTCAGCGAGCCCGCGTGCCTGCTTCCAGTTCTCCGAGGAATTGGCCAAGCGTACCGACTTCGCGCCGTTCCTGGCGCTGGCGGGCCAGGACAAGCCGGCGCTGTCGGCCGAGGGCAAGCAGCTCTGCGTCGACGGGCTCAAGCATGGTGAGCGCTACAACATCAATCTGCGCGCCGGCCTGCCGTCGACGGTCAAGGAAGGCCTGCCGAAATCCGCCGAGTTCAACGTCTATGTGCGCGACCGCAAGCCGTTCGTGCGCTTCACCAGCCGCGCCTACGTGCTGCCGCGGACCGGCCAGCGCGGCATTCCCGTAGTCAGCGTCAATACGCCCGCGGTCAACATCAACGTCTTCCGGATCGGCGACCGCAACCTGATCAACACGGTCGTCGACAGCGATTTCCAGAAGACGCTGTCCAGGTACCAGCTCTCGGACCTCGGCGACGAGCGCGGCGTCAAGGTCTGGTCCGGCGAGCTCGCGACCGCGATGACGTTGAACCAGGACGTCACCACGGCATTCCCGGTCGATCAGGCGCTGGGCGAGCTCCAGCCCGGCGTCTACGTGATGACCGCCGCGGCGAAGGGCCCGGGCTCGGACGACGATTCTCAGCTCGCCACGCAATGGTTCATCGTTTCCGATCTCGGCGTGTCGGCCTATTCCGGCAATGACGGCATCCACGTCTTCGTCAATTCGCTGGCCTCGACCGATCCGGTCGGCAAGGCGGAGGTCCGGCTGGTCGCGCGCAACAACGAGATCCTGGCGACGCGCAAGACCGACGAGAGCGGTCACGTGCTGTTCGAGGCAGGGCTCGCGCGCGGCGAGGGCGGCCTGTCGCCGGCGATGCTCACGGTTACCGGCGAGAAGGCCGACTATGCCTTCCTCAGCCTGAAGACCTCGGCCTTCGATCTGTCCGACCGCGGCGTCGCGGGACGTGCCGTGCCGGCCGGCGCCGACGCCTTCGTCTATGCCGAGCGCGGCGTGTATCGCTCCAGCGAGACCGTCTACCTCACCGCGCTGCTGCGTGACGGGCAGGGCAATGCCGTGGCCGGCGGCCCGCTGACGCTGGTGATCGAGCGTCCCGACGGCGTCGAATTCCGCCGCGCCGTGCTGCCAGACCAGGGCGCCGGCGGCCGTACGCTGTCAGTGCCGCTCAACTCGGCTGTCCCGACCGGGACGTGGCGGGTGC
Source organism: Bradyrhizobium sp. (assembly GCF_047605465.1). GTDB lineage: Bacteria > Pseudomonadota > Alphaproteobacteria > Rhizobiales > Xanthobacteraceae > Bradyrhizobium. Next base: position 178,804 of record NZ_JASGFS010000005.1, read on the forward strand.
GGGCCTTCACCGATCCGAAGGGGGCGTCGGTCGGCGAGACCACCTTCATGGTCGAGGACTACGTCCCCGATCGGATCGAATTCGATTTGTCCGCCAAGGACAAGCTGATCAAAGCTAACGCTCCAGTGGAGCTTAAGGCGGACGGTCATTTCCTCTATGGCGCGCCGGCTTCGGGCCTCCAGCTCGAGGGCGACATGCTGGTCGCGCCTGCGAGCGAACGGCCGGGCTTCGCCGGCTACCAGTTCGGCGTCGCGGACGAGGAAACCACCTCGAACGAGCGGACTCCGCTGGAGAACCTGCCCGAGGCCGACGCCAACGGCGTTGCGACCTTCCCGGTGACTCTGGACAAGCAGCCGGCCTCGACGCGGCCGCAGGAGGCGCAGATCTTCGTCCGCATGGTCGAGGCGGGCGGCCGCGCGGTCGAGCGCAAGCTCGTGCTGCCGGTCGCGCCTGCGGGCGCCATGATCGGCGTCAAGCCGCTGTTCGGCGACAAGAACGTTGCCGAGGGCGACAAGGCCGAATTCGACGTCGTGTTCGTCTCGCCGGAAGGCGAAAGGCTGCGACGTGACGGGCTGCGCTACGAGCTCCTGAAGATGGAGTCGCGCTACCAATGGTATCGCCAGAACAATTACTGGGAGTACGAGCCGGTCAAGTCGACCTCGCGCGTTGCCGACGGTGAAGTCACGATCGCCGCGGACAAGCCGTCGCGGATTTCCCTCAACCCGCAGCCCGGCCGCTACCGGCTCGACGTGAAGTCCAACGACGCGGACGGCCCGGTCACGTCCGCCCAGTTCGACGTCGGCTGGTACTCGGACGGCAGCGCCGACACGCCGGATCTGCTGGAGACCTCGATCGACAAGCCGCAATACACCTCCGGCGACACCATGACGGTGTCGGTCAACGTGCGCTCGGCCGGCAAGCTGACGGTCAACGTGTTCGGCGACCGCCTGCTGACGACGCAGACCATCGACGTCAAGGAGGGCACGGCGCAGGTGAAACTCCCGGTCGGCAAGGATTGGGGCACCGGCGCCTATGTGGTGGCGACGCTGCGCCGTCCGCTCGACGCCGCCGCGCAACGCATGCCGGGCCGGGCGATCGGCCTGAAATGGTTCGGCATCGACAAGCAGGCCCGAACGCTGGCGGTGAAGCTGACGCCGCCCGACCTGATCCGGCCGAATGCCGCGCTGAAGATTCCCGTCAAGCTCGACGGGCTCAATCCGGGCGAGGACGCCAAGGTCGTGGTCGCGGCGGTCGATGTCGGCATCCTCAACCTCACCAATTACAAGCCGCCGGCGCCGGACGACTACTACCTCGGCCAACGCCGCCTGAGCGCGGAGATCCGCGATCTCTACGGCCAACTCATCGACGGTATGTCGGGCACGCGCGGACAGATCAAGTCCGGTGGCGATGCGGGCGCCGCCGAATTGCAGGGCTCGCCGCCCACGCAGAAGCCGCTCGCGCTGTATTCGGGCATCGTCACGGTCGGCGCCGACGGCACCGCGGAAGTCAGCTTCGACGTCCCCGAGTTCGCGGGCACCGCGCGCGTCATGGCTGTCGCATGGACCGCCACGAAGCTCGGCCGCGCCAACACCGATGTCGTGATCCGCGATCCCGTGGTCCTGACCGCGACGCTGCCGCGCTTCCTGCTCAACGGCGACCATGGCACCGTCAATCTCGAGATCGACAATGTCGAAGGGCAGGCCGGCGACTATGTCGTCAACGTCGCGACCGGCGGGCCGGTGAAGATGACCGGCAATTCCGCGACCACGGTCAGGCTCGCCGCCAAGCAGCGCAATTCGCTGTCGCTCGCGCTCGACGCGACGGCGGCGGGACCGGCAACGCTCGACGTCGACATCAAGGGACCGAACGGGCTTGCCCTCGCGCGCCACTATGCGCTCGACGTCAAGGCGGCGGCGCAGGTGCTGGCGCGCCGTTCGATCCGCACGCTGGCCAAGGGCGAAAGCCTGACGCTGACATCGGACATGTTCTCCGATCTGGTGCCGGGCACCGGCAGCGTCTCGGTCTCGGCCAGCCTGTCGACTGCGCTCGACGCGGCCACGATCCTCAAGGCGCTGGACCGCTATCCCTACGGCTGTTCGGAGCAGATCACCAGCCGTGCGATGCCGCTGCTCTATGTCAACGACCTGGCGGCCGGCGAGCATCTCGCGATGGACACCGAGGTCGACCAGCGCATCCGCGACGCGATCGAGCGGTTGCTGGCGCGCCAGGGCTCGAACGGTTCGTTCGGCCTGTGGTCGGCAGGCGGCGACGACGCGTGGCTCGATGCCTATGTGACGGACTTCCTGACCCGTGCCCGCGAAAAGGGCTTCGTGGTGCCGGACGTGCTGTTCAAGAGCGCGCTCGACCGCATCCGCAACGCCGTGGTCAACGCCAACGAGCCCGAAAAGGACGGAGGCCGCGATCTCGCCTATGGCCTCTACGTGCTCGCCCGCAATGGTGCGGCGCCGATCGGAGACCTCCGCTATCTCGCCGACACCAAGCTCTCCAACCTCGCGACGCCGATTGCGAAGTCGCAGCTTGCGGCGGCGCTGGCACTGGTCGGCGACCGCAACCGCGCGGAACGGGTCTACGGCGCGGCACTGGATTCGTTGGCGCCGAAGCCGGTGCTGGAATTCGGCCGTACCGACTACGGCTCGCAGCTTCGCGATGCCGCGGCGCTGGTTTCGCTCGCCAGCGAAGGCAACGCGCCGAAGGCGACGCTGACGCAGGCCGTGTCGCGGGTCGAGACCGCGCGCGGGCTCACGCCCTACACGTCCACGCAGGAGAACGCGTGGCTGGTGCTGGCGGCGCGTGCGCTGGCGAAGGAGAACCTCTCGATCGAGGTTGACGGCCAGCCGGTCAAGACCGCGCTCTATCGCAGCTACAAGGCCGCGACGCTGGAGGGCAAGCCGCTGAAGATCACCAACACCGGCGACGCGCCGGTGCAGGCGGTGGTTTCGGTGTCGGGCTCGCCTGTCACGCCCGAGCCGGCCGCTTCGGCGGGCTTCAAGATCGAGCGCAGCTACTTCACGCTCGACGGCAAACCCGCCAACATCAGCAAAGTCAAGCAGAACGACCGTTTTGCGGTGGTGCTGAAGATCACCGAGGCCAAGCCCGAGTACGGCCACATCATGGTGTCCGACTATCTCCCGGCCGGTCTCGAGATCGACAATCCGCATCTGGTGTCGTCGGGTGACAGCGGTACGCTGGACTGGATCGAGGACGGCGAGGAGCCGGAGAATACCGAGTTCCGCGACGACCGCTTCACTGCGGCACTCGACCGTGCCTCGGACTCCAAGTCGGTGTTCACCGTCGCCTACGTCGTGCGCGCGGTCTCGCCCGGCAAGTACGTGCTGCCTCAGGCCTATGTCGAGGACATGTACAATCCCTCGCGCTATGGCCGGACAGGAACGGGCACCGTCGAGGTACAGGCGGCGAAGTGAGCCAGGACATGAGTGGGGCGGACCAATTTGCCGGTCATTCCGGGGCGGTGCAAAGCACCGAACCCGGAAGCTCGAGATGCCGGGCTCGGCTGTTCGAGCCGCCCCGGAATGACGGCAGAGACGCAAGGGGCATCGGCCTTCGCGTCGTCTCCGTCGCCGCACTCGCGCTGATCCTCGCCATCATGACCTTCGTCGGCTGGGTCTACTCCCTCGGCCCGCTGCCGCTCGACGAGGCGCGCCGGGTCTCCACCACGGTCGTCGACCGCAACGGCAAGCTGCTGCGCGCCTATGCGATGGCGGACGGGCGCTGGCGGCTGCCGGTGGATGCGAAGGCCAATGTCGATCCGGCCTATCTGAAGCTGCTGCTCGCCTACGAGGACCGGCGCTTCCACGCGCATGGCGGCATCGATCCGCTGGCGCTCGGCCGCGCCGCGCTGCAGCTCGCGACGCGCGGCCACATCGTGTCCGGCGGCTCGACCATCAGCATGCAGCTGGCGCGGTTGATGGAGCCGCGGCGTCAACGCTCGCTGCATGCAAAGCTGCACCAGATCGTGCGCGCAATCGAGCTGGAGCGAGCCCTCAGCAAGGCCGAGATTCTCGATCTCTATCTCGCGCTGGCTCCCTATGGCGGCAATCTCGAAGGCATCCGGGCCGCCTCGATCGCCTATTTCGGCAAGGAGCCCAAGCGGCTGTCGCTGGCTGAAGCGGCGCTGCTGGTGGCGCTGCCGCAATCGCCGGAAACGCGCCGGCTCGATCGCTATCCCGAGGCCGCACGCAAGGCACGCGACCGCGTGCTGGATCGCATGGTCGAGGAGCATGTGGTCGGCGCCGACGACGCAAGGCAGGCCAAGGCCGTGCCCGTGCCGAAGCTGCGCAAGCCGATGCCGATCCTGGCGCCGCACGCCTCTGACACAGCGCTTGCGACCGTCAAGGATGCGCCGGTCATCAAGCTGACGCTGGATGCCAATCTCCAGAAGATGCTGGAGCCGCTGGCGCGCGACCGTGCCATCGCGCTCGGGCCGAACATCTCGGTCGGCATCATCGTGGTCGACAATGAGAGCGGCGACGTGCTCGCCCGCGTCGGCTCGGCCGATTATTTCGACGAGACCCGGGCAGGGCAGGTCGACATGACCCGCGCGATTCGATCGCCGGGATCGACCTTGAAGCCGTTCATCTACGGGCTCGCCTTCGAGGACGGCTTCGTTCACCCCGAGAGCCTGATCGAGGACAGGCCGGTCCGCTTCGGCTCCTACGCGCCCGAGAATTTCGACATGACGTTCCAGGGCACGGTGCCGGTGAAGAAGGCGCTGCAATTGTCGCTGAACGTCCCGGCGATCGTGCTGCTCGACCGCGTCGGCGCGAGCCGGCTGTCGTCACGGCTGCGGCAGGCCGGCGGCAATCTGGTGTTGCCGAAGGACGAGGCGCCGGGACTTGCCATGGGCCTCGGCGGCGTCGGCGTCACGCTGCAGGACCTCGTCCAGCTCTACACGGGTTTCGCCCGCCTCGGCACGACGCGACCACTGCGTGAGGTCATGGTCGGCAATGACGATCGCGAGCCGCTACGGCTCCTCGATCCGGTGGCGGCCTGGCAGGTCGGAAATGTGCTGCTGGGCACGCCGCCGCCGGAGAACGCCGTCCACAACCGGATCGCCTTCAAGACCGGCACCTCCTACGGCTATCGCGACGCCTGGTCGGTCGGGTTCGACGGCCGCATGACGATCGGGGTCTGGGTCGGTCGGCCCGATGGCGCGCCGGTTCCCGGCCTGATCGGCCGTGTCGCCGCCGCGCCCATCTTGTTCGACGCCTTCGCCCGGACCGGCAAGACGCTCGCTCCGCTACCAAAGCCGCCGAAAGGAACCCTGGTCGCCAGCAATGCGAAGTTGCCGTTGCCGCTCAAGCGGTTCCGCCCCGTCGGGGATCTTGTGCGCGCCGGGGGCGAGCAGGCCTTGCACATCCAGTTCCCGCTGAACGGCTGCCGAATCGACGTCAATCGCTCGGGCGGGCCGGACGCCGCGGCCATGCCCGTGAAGGTTGCCGGCGGCGTGCTCCCGATGACCGTCATGGTCAATGGCACGGCCCTCGGCGAGATCGACGGCCGTCGCCAGCGCCTGATCGATCCGCCCGGTCCGGGCTTTGCCCGCCTGACCGTGATCGACGCTACGGGCGCCGCGGACACAGTCGTCATTCGAATTCAATGACCCCGCCTTAAGCGGTTGTGGCGATGGCGGTTTCAGCGTAAGCGGAACCAATGGCCGAGACCTATCCACCGCCTCGTTTTGGAGCACCGCGTGAGCCGAAATCGCCCGTGAATCCGGGCCGCGGGCTCGTGCGCATGCTCGACGTCGTCACGGCCAGCCATGCCCGCGCGGTCGCCTTCCTGGTGCTATGCGCGCTGCTGCTCTTCCTGCCGGGATTCTTCACCATTCCCCCGGTCGACCGCGACGAGGCACGCTTTGCGCAGGCGACCAAACAGATGGTCGAGAGCGGCGATTATGTCGACATCCGCTTCCAGGAGGACGTCCGTTACAAGAAGCCCGTCGGCATCTACTGGTTGCAATCCGCCGCGGTTGAAGCCGCTTCGGCGCTCAGGCTGCCGAAGGCCGAACTGCGCATCTGGGTCTACCGGCTGCCGTCGCTGATCGGCGCGACCGGCGCGGTCCTCATGACGTATTGGGCGGCGCTCGGCTTCGTGACGCGCCGCGCCGCGGTGCTCGCCGCGCTGATGATGTGCGCCTCGGTGCTGCTCGGCGTCGAGGCACGGCTCGCGAAGACCGACGCGATGCTGCTGCTCACGGTCGTCTCCGCGATGGGCGCGATGGCGCGCGCCTATTTGTCCTGGCAGCGCGGCGAGGACGAGACGCATCCGCCGTGGAGCTGGCCGGCGATCTTCTGGACCGCGCTCGCGGTCGGCATCCTGATCAAGGGCCCGCTGATCCTGATGTTCGCGGCCCTGACCGTGGTCGTGCTCGCGATCCAGGACCGCGATGCCTCCTGGCTGTGGCGTCTGCGCCCGCTCTGGGGCCTGATGTGGATGCTGGTGCTGGTGCTGCCCTGGTTCATCGCGATCTTCTGGCGGGCGGGCGACGCCTTCTTCGCCGATTCCGTCGGCGGCGACATGCTGAGCAAGATCGGCGCCCAGGAATCGCACGGCGCGCCACCCGGACTCTACCTGGCGCTGTTCTGGATCACCTTCTGGCCGGGCGCTCCGCTTGCGGCGATGGCGGCGCCCGCCGTCTGGCGCGCGCGGCGGGAGCCCGGCGCCCAGTTTCTGCTGGCCTGGCTGATCCCCTCCTGGATCGTGTTCGAGGCGGTGCTGACCAAGCTGCCGCATTACGTGTTGCCGCTCTATCCGGCGATCGCGATCCTCACCGTCGGCGCGCTGGAGCGAAACGTGCTGTCGCGCTCCTGGCTGATGCGCGGCTCTGCCTGGTGGTTCGCGATCCCCGCGGCGGGTTCGATCCTCGCCGTGGTCGGCGCGGTCATGCTGACGCGACAGCCTGCCTTCGCCGCCTGGCCGTTCATCGCGGCTGCGCTGATCTTCGGATTGTTCGCCTGGTGGCTCTACGACAACAATCGCGCCGAGCGCTCTCTGCTCAACGCGCTGGTGGCGGCCCTGATGCTGGCGGTGACGGTCTACGGCATCGTGCTGCCGTCGCTGACGCCGCTGTTTCCGAGCATCGAGGTCGCCCGCGCCCTGCGCAACGTCACCTGCGTCGGGCCGAAAGCGGCGGCTGCGGGTTACCACGAGCCGAGCCTCGTCTTCCTGACGGGCACCCAGACGCTGCTCACCGACGGTTCGGGGGCGGCGGATTTCCTCCGGCAGGGAAGCTGCCGCTTCGCGTTGATCGAGCAGCGTTCGGAGCGCAGCTTCGCGCAGCGCGCCGAAGCGATCGGACTTCGCTACAAGGTCGGCACCCGCATCGACGGCTATAATTTCTCGCAGGGACGCGCGATCTCGATCTCGATCTTCCGTTCGGAGGGCACCGAGTAAGATGCCGGGCTCCGTCAGCACCGCACGCGCAAGCTATCCCGTGCAATTGTTCGCCATAGCGGCGCGCTCGCTGACGCAACTGGTCCGGGCGCCCTCGCATTCGCGCCGTGCCGAGGCCGGGCGGCGGCTGGCTCGGCACTCGCTCTGGCTCAGTGCGGCAGGTGCGGCCCTGGTCATCGTACTCATGGTCGCCTTTGATCGGACCGAAATCCAGTTGATGCCGGCACGCGGCACGGCGAGTCTGTGGCCGATCCGCATCCTCACGGATTTCGGCAAGGACGAGAATGTTCTCTCGCTGCTTGGGATTGCGCTGGTCGTCGTGGCGCTCGTTGCGGCAGGGGTGCACGGCACCCGCCGCGCATTGCTGCTCGGTTTCGGCACCCGGCTGCAGTTCATGTTTCTGTCGGTTGCCGTGCCGGTGTTCGCCGCCGAGATCCTCAAATATCTCATCGGCCGCGGGCGTCCGTTCGTCGGCGGCAAGGCCGACCCGTTCAATTTCGTGCCGTTCGAGGGCACGGCGGCCCATGCCAGTCTCCCGTCCGGACATGCGGTGACCGCGTTCGCCCTGGCTTTCGCCGTCTCCGCACTGTGGCCGCGCCTGCGCGTGTTCATGTTCACCTATGCGATCATCATCCTGCTGACGAGGCTGGTGCTGCTGGCACACCACCCGAGCGACGTGGTGGCGGGCGCCATGGTCGGCACGGTCGGGGCGATGGCCGTCCGCTACTGGTTCGCCGCACGCCGGCTCGGCTTTGCCATTCTCGCCGACGGCACCATCCTGGCCCTTCCGGGACCGTCCGCGGGACGCCTCAAAAGGGTTGCCCACGGAGCGACCGCCCCATAAAAGCGGCTGCTTGTCGCACCTCCGGTTCCCGCGGCAGCCAATTCCAACCACGAGCTTCCGATTTGTCGTCGTCCCAGCCTTCGGTTTCCATCGTTGTTCCTGTGCGCAACGAAGCCGACAACATTGCGCCCCTGATCGAGGAGATCACGGCGGCGCTCGACGGCCGCTGGCCCTACGAGATCATCTATGTCAACGACGGCTCGACGGATGCGACCGGCGAGCGGCTCGAAGCGATCATGGCGCAGCGGGACAATCTGCGTCAGCTCCGCCACGCGAAATCGACCGGCCAGTCCGCGGCGGTACGGAGCGGCGTGCGTGCGGCGCAGGGCGTGATCGTGGCGACGCTGGACGGCGACGGCCAGAACAATCCCGCCTTCCTGCCGGACCTGATCGCCGCGGTGGAAAAGGATGAACGCGTCGGGCTTGCCGCCGGTCAGCGGGTGGGGCGCAAGGACACCGGCTTCAAGAAATTCCAGTCGCGCGTCGCGAACGGCGTGCGCAACGCGATCCTGAAGGACGGAACGCGCGACACCGGTTGCGGGTTGAAGGCGTTCCGGCGCGACGTATTCCTGATGATGCCCTATTTCGACGGGCTCCATCGCTTCCTGCCGGCGCTCGTCCGCCGCGAGGGCTACGCGATCGCCTATGTCGACGTCATCGACCGGCCGCGCCGTTCCGGCGTGTCGAACTACGGCTTCTTCGACCGGCTATGGATCGGGATCATGGATCTCGCCGGCGTGTGGTGGCTGATCCGCCGCAAGAAGCCGACACCAGATGTGACTGAGGTGAAGGCATGATCATCCAATACGGTCAGGCGCTGAGCAACTATTTCTACGACGTCTTCGTCGCCAAGTTCGATTTCTGGCTCGCGTTCGGCCTGGTCGCGCAGCTGTTCTTCACGGCGCGTTTCCTGGTGCAGTGGATCGCGAGCGAGCGCGCCGGCAACAGCGTGGTGCCCATGGCGTTCTGGTTCTGCTCGATGGGCGGAGGCATGATGACCCTGGTCTACGGCGTCGTGAAGCGCGAGCCCGTGATCATCCTCGGCCAGGCGCTGGCGACGGTCATCTATGTCCGCAACATCATGCTGATCTGGAAGAACCGCGGCAGCGCGTCGAAGACGCTCAATCGCTGATCGCTAGCGCGGCAGGGCCGACGCAGCGCCGGAGGCGGGCAGGGCAGCCGAGTCCGCCTCGGTCCTGCGATAGGGCTCGCCGGCCGCATCCAGCACCGGATAGGCGACCGAGCAGATGTGCGAATGGATGCGGCGCAGGTCGCGCAGCACGTCCAGATGCAGGGACGTGGTCTCGATGGTCTCGGGACGGCCCTCGCGCAGGCGATCGAGATGACGCTCCACGGCGGCAAGCTCGGTGTTTCTCAACGCGGTCTTCTCCACCAGCAGCTTGCGTGCCTCGCTGGCGTCGCCGGACATGAACACGCCGAAGGCGATGCGCAGCGAATCCATCGTGCGTTTGTGGAACGCTGCGAGCTCCTCGGCACCCTCGGCCGAGAACTGGAAGCGCCGCTTGATCTTCTTGGTCGCAAGCTCACTCAGATTCTTGTCGATGATGTCGCCGATATGCTCGAGGTTGATCGCGAAGGAGATGATCTCCATCGCCCTCCGGCCCTCGCTCTCGTCCAGGCTGCCGCGCGTCAGCTTGGTGACGTAGAGCTTGATCGCCTCGTCGAGACTGTCGACGATGTTGTCCGTCTTCGAGACCTCGTCGACCAGCGTTCGGTCGCCCGTCATCATCGCCGCCATGACCTTGCGCAGCATGACTTCGACGAGATCGCCCATGCGCAAGGTCTCGCGCGAGGCATCGGCCAGCGCCAGCGACGGAGTTTCCAGAGCTGTCTCGTCGAGATAACGCGGACGAGCCGGATCGGTCTCCTGCACGCGATCCGGCAGGAAGCGGGTCAACAGGCGCGACATGGTGTCGAGCAGACCGATGAAGATCACGGCGGTGCCGACGTTGAAGGCGATGTGGAAGGCAGCCGTCATCCTGGCGAGATCGGGCTGCCAGGCGTGCATGTGCCCGGCGATCACATTCAGGAACGGCAGGACCAGCGCAATCCCGACCAGGCGATTGACGAGGTTGCCGACCGGCAGGCGGTAGCTCGCAGCATTGTCACGCCTGGCTCCCTCGAACACGGGATTGATGGCGCTGCCGAGATTGGCGCCGAGCACCAGCGCCAGCGCCGCATAGGGCGTGATGAACTGCGAATAGGCCAGCGACATGATCAGGAGCACGCTGGCGACGCTCGAATGCACGGCCCAGGTGATCAGAGCGGCAATGACGATGCACAGGACCGGATCGCCCGTGATCGCCGACATCATGACGCGAACGCCGGGCGCGCTCTCCGCCGGCGCCAGGGTGTCGAGCAGGATGTGCAGCGACAGTAGCATCAGGCCAAGGCCGATGCAGACGCGGCCGATGTCCTTGATCCGTGAGCGCGGGCCGGCGCGGAAGGCGACGAGACCGAGCACGAACAGGACCGGTGCGACCGCAGCGATGTTGAACGACAGAACCTGAACGATCAGCGTCGTGCCGACATTGGCGCCGAGCATGATGGCGAGCGCGGCGGCGAGGCTGACCAGACCCTCGGCGGCAAAGGAACTCGTGATCAGCGCGGTGGCCGTGCTGCTCTGGAGCAGCGCCGTGAGCCCGAGACCGGCGGCGAAGGCGCTGAAGCGATTGCTCAGCGCCTTGCCGAGCAGGCGCCGCAGGTCGGGGCCGAACGCGCGCAGGATTCCGCTGTGGACCATGTGCAGGCCCCACAGCAGCAGCGCAACGCCGCCCATCAGATCGAGCAGAACCAACGTTCCCATGCTCCGTATCCGGACTAGAGTCGATTGATGAGGCTAGCGCCAATCTCCGGCGGATCAAACCCCTGATTGGCGCATCGGCGTTAACGCGTGCCGTGCCTGCGCGTTCCGCGGGCGCGATGCCTTGTGAGCAGGCTCACATTGCCGCCTTGAGGGCAGCGAAGCCGCGATCGAGATCGGCCTTGAGGTCGTCGACATTTTCGAGCCCGATATGCAGTCGCAGCGTCGGGCCGCCGGGCGACCACTTGGTCGCTGTGCGATAGGCATCGCAATCGAAGGGGATCACGAGGCTCTCGAAGCCGCCCCAGGAGAAGCCCATCCCGAACAGCTTGAGCGTATCGAGCATGGTGTCGACCGCCTTTTGCGGCGCCGGCTTCAGGACGATGCTGAAAAGGCCGGATGCGCCGGTGAAGTCGCGCTTCCAGATCGCATGGCCCGGATCGGTCTCGAGCCCGGGATGCAGCACGCGCGCGACCTCGGGTCTGGCGGCGAGCCAGCGCGCCATGTCGAGCCCGGAACGATGATGCTGTGCGAGGCGCACCGAGAGCGTGCGCAGGCCGCGCAGCGCGAGGAAGACGTCGTCGGGGCCGGCGCAGACGCCGAGCAGGCGGATGCCTTCGGCGATCTGCGGCCAAGCCTTCGCGTTGGCCGAGATCGTGCCGAACATGATGTCGGAATGGCCGCCGATATATTTGGTGGCGGCCTGCATGCTGATGTCGACGCCTTGCTCGAGCGAGCGGCGATAGAGCGGCGTCGCCCAGGTGTTGTCGTCGATCACCAGCGCGTCACGCGCATGCGCGACTTCGGCGATGGCGCGGATGTCGGGCATCTCGAAGGATTGCGAGCCCGGTGCCTCGATCAGCACAGCGCGGGTATTGGGCTTGAACAGCGTCGCGATCCCTGCGCCGATCAGCGGATCGAAATAGCTGGTCTCGACCCCGTAGCGGGCGAGCAGGCCGTTGCAGAAATTGCGCGTGGGTCGATAGACGTTGTCGCAGACCAGCAGGTGGTCGCCGGCCTTCAACACCGCGAGCAGGGAGGTGGAGATCGCCGCGAGCCCCGATGGTGCAATGCCAACGCCGGCGCATTGCGGTCCCTCCAGGGCGATCAGCGTGTCCTGGAGCGCCCGGGTGGTGGGCGTGCCGTGGCGGCCGTACTGGAACTCGCCGCGGTGGGCATGCAGGTCCTCGGCGGTCGGATAGAGCACGGTCGAACCGTGGACCACCGGTGGATTGACGAACCCCTTCTGCGCCTTGGTGTCGCGGCCGGAGGTCACCAGCCGGGTATCGGCGTGCTGTTGCAGGGGGTGCGAGGAGTCCATGCGTCTGCTTTCAAAAGCGCGTTTCCGCTGGACGCGCACGGCGCCAGCGGGCCGGCGGGAGGCCACGAGCGTTAATAACAGAACACAGAAGAGTCCCGTCAACCCCTTGACCCGGCTCGCCAGTCGTTCTGTGATGCGCAGGTGCTATTCAGTCGCCGCATGTTGAGGGGCCTGCCGCGACCTTCGATCCATCGTCTGACCGGACCACGCGCCAAAGCCACAACGGCCGGCGCCTGCGGCGGGGATTAAGGTATGGCCTCCCAGGATGGGCGGGTGTTCGGCAAAGTTTCCCAGCATGACTCTTGCAAGGGCAACCCTGGCAGAGACGATCCTGAGACAACCTTCCTGACCTTGAGACGACCTTGAAAGGCCCAAAGCCCATGAAACGCGTAACCTTGGCTCTCACTCTCGCTGTCGCCACCGGCCTGACCGTCCACGCTGCGGATGCGCAAACGCTCAAGACGGTCAAGGACCGCGGCGTGCTGTCCTGCGGCGTCAGCCAGGGCCTGCCGGGCTTCTCCTCACCCGACGACAAGGGCAACTGGACCGGGCTCGACGTCGACGTCTGCCGCGCGATCGCCGCTGCCGTCTTCAACGACCCGACCAAGGTCAAGTTCGTGCCGACCTCTGCCAAGGATCGCTTCACCGCGCTGCAGTCCGGCGAAATCGACGTGCTCTCGCGCAACACCACCTGGACCATCTCGCGCGACACCTCGCTCGGCGCCAATTTCACCGGCGTGACTTACTATGACGGGCAGGGCTTCATGGTGAAGAAGTCGCTCAAGGTGAATTCCGCCCTCGAACTCAACAGCGCCTCGGTCTGCGTGCAGACCGGCACCACGACCGAGCAGAATCTCGCCGACTACTTCAAGGCCAACAACATGAAGTATGAGGTGATCGCGTTCGGCACCAACGACGAAACGGTCAAGGCCTACGAGGCCGGACGCTGCGACGTCTTCACCACGGACCAGTCGGGGCTCTATGCCAACCGTTTGAAGCTCGCCAATCCCGCCGATCACATGGTGCTCCCCGAAATCATCTCGAAGGAGCCGCTCGGGCCGATGGTGCGCCACGGTGACGACCAATGGTTCGACATCGTGAAATGGACCCTGTTCGCCATGGTCACAGCCGAGGAGCTCGGCGTGACCTCGAAGAACGTCGACGAGAAGGCGAAAATGGAGAATCCGGAGCTGAAGCGCGTGCTCGGCACCGACGGCAATTTCGGTGAGCAACTCGGCCTGACCAAGGATTGGGTGATCCGGATCGTGAAGGCCGTGGGCAATTACGGCGAGGTGTTCGACCGCAACGTCGGCTCGGGCTCGCCGCTCGCCATCAGCCGCGGCCTCAACAATCTCTGGAACAAGGGAGGTCTGCAGTACGCGCCGCCGATCCGCTGATCACGCCTGATCCGCGGCTCGCGGCGATGAGCACTGAGGCCCGTAAACCGCCAGCCCAAATCGCGCTGAAGATCAGGCGCGTCCTGGGTGGCCAGGCCGGCTGGAACGGCGTCGCCGTCCAGTTCGCCTTCGCGGCGATCCTGGGATGGATCGGTTACGAGATCATCTCCAACGCCCGGGCCAATCTCGAAAACCAGCACATCGCCGCCGGCTTCGGCTTTCTCAGGAACAATGCGGGCTTCGACGTCAACCAGACGCTGATTTCCTACACCGGCTCGGACACGTTCCTGCGCGTGTTCGTGGTCGGGCTTCTGAACACGATCGTGGTCTCGGTGGTCGGCATCGTCTTCGCCACCGTGATCGGCTTCATCGTCGCGCTCTGCCGGCTTTCGCCCAATTGGCTGCTGGCGCGCGTCGGCGAGATCTATGTCGAGATCATCCGCAACCTGCCGCTGCTGTTCCAGATCCTGTTCTGGTATCTCGCGGTGCTCGCAGCATTGCCGAATCCACGCCAGAGCATCTCGCTGCTCGGCATCGCCTTCATCAGCAATCGCGGACTGGTCATTCCGCGTCCAATCGGGGAGGGCGGCCTCGAGCCGTTCCTGGCGGTGCTGGCCTTCGGCATCGTCGCCTCGCTCGCGCTCCGCTTCCGCGCGCGGCGCGCACTGTTCGTCGAAGGGCGGATGATCCGTATCTGGCCCTACGTGGTGAGCCTGCTGATCGCGCTGCCGCTCCTGACCATCCTGGTGTTCGGCGTGCCCTTCACCTTCGAGATGCCGCAGCTCAAGGGCTTCAATTTCGCGGGCGGCTCGCGGGTCATTCCCGAATTCGTGGCGCTGACGGTGGCGCTGTCGACCTATACCGCCGCCTTCATCGCCGAGATCGTGCGCGCCGGCATCCTGTCCGTCCACAAGGGCCAGATGGAAGCGGGATCGTCACTTGGCCTCAGCCGGGGCACTACGCTGCGGCTCATCGTGCTGCCGCAGGCGATGCGCGTGATCGTTCCGCCGCTGACCAACCAGTATCTCAACCTCACCAAGAACTCGTCGCTGGCGGTGGCGATCGGCTACCCCGACCTCGTATCCGTGTTCGCCGGAACGTCGCTGAGCCAGACCGGACAGGCGATTGAGATCATCGCGATGACGATGGGCGTCTATCTCCTGATCTCGTTCGTCACCAGTGCCGTCATGAGCCTGTACGGTTGGCGCGTCAGCCGGAGCCTTGGCGCATGACCGACATCGCCTCATCCGGCTTCGTCCGTCAGGACCTGCTCTCGGAGCGTCCCGCGCCGGTGAAGACCACGGGCTTCATCGGGCTCGTCCGGACGCGCCTGCTCAATTCGCCGACCAACATCCTGCTCACCATCGTGAGCGCGTCGCTGCTGTGGTTCACGATCGTTCCGTCCGTCAAATTCCTGATGGTCGATGCGGTCTGGACCGGCAAGGACAGGGCGGCGTGCCTGACGGAGAACGCCGGTTTTGCCGTCGGCGCCTGCTGGCCCTACATCCAGGCGAAGCTTCCGCAGCTGATCTACGGCTTCTATCCCGAGGCTGAACGCTGGCGGGTCAATCTCACGCTCGGGCTTGCCGCCGCTCTCCTGCTGCCGCTGTTGATTCCGCGCCTGCCGGCGAAGGGACTGAATGCCGGCCTGTTCTTCTTCGCCTTCCCGGCGGTCGCCTTTTTCCTGCTGTATGGCGGCGGCATCACCGGCTTCGGCCTGAGCTGGACGGCAAGCCTGCTGCAATTGTTCGACGACAGCCTCATGGAGGCCGGACAGATCCTGATCGGCCTCAGCAAGACCTCGGCAATCGCGCCGCTGTTGTGGGTGGTCGGCCACGTCATCGTGCTGGTCGGCACCGCGATCCACTGGCTGATCTTCCCGCTGACCTGGCTGCGCGATCAGTTGCGGGAGACGGGCCAGTCGCTCTGGACCGACTTCGCTATCACGGCTGTCGTCGTCTCCCTGATCGCTTTCGGACTGACCGGCGGCCTGCGCGCCGGCTGGCGCACGCTGGCGTCGAGCATCGCCACGTTCGCGGCGATCGCGGTCGTGATCAAACTGATGGGGCTCGACCACGGCGGACTCCCCGTCGTGCAGACGCGGCTCTGGGGTGGTCTGCTGGTGACGCTCGTGGTCTCCGTGACCGGCATCGTCACCTCGTTGCCGATCGGCATCGCGCTGGCGCTTGGGCGCCGCTCCACCATTCCGCTGATCCGGATATTCTCGATCGCGTTCATCGAGTTCTGGCGCGGCGTACCGCTGATCACCGTTCTGTTCTTCGCCACCTACATGCTGCCGCTGTTCCTGCCCGGCAATTTCACCGTCGACGGTCTCATGCGTGCCCTGATCGGCATCGCGCTGTTCACGGGCGCCTATCAGGCCGAGAATGTCCGCGGCGGACTCGCCGCGATCCCGCGCGGGCAGGGCGAGGCGGCGGCGGCGCTCGGACTGTCTTGGTGGAAGACGACGTCGCTGATCGTGCTGCCGCAGGCGCTGCGGCACGTGATCCCGAACCTCGTCAACAGCTTCATCTCGCTGTTCAAGGATACGTCGCTGGTCTCGATCGTGGCGCTGTTCGACCTGCTGGGGTCGCTGCGCGCCTCGTTCGCGGATCCGAAATGGTCGACGCCGTCGACGCTGTTCACCGGCTTCGCTTTCGCCGGGATCATCTACTTCATCTTCTGCTTTGGAATGTCGCGCTACTCGCTTTTCGTCGAGAAACGTCTCAACGCCCACCGTCGCAACTGATCGAGCTCACCATGTCCGATAATTCAATCGTCAGTATTTCCGGCCTCAACAAATGGTACGGCGAGTTTCACGTGCTGCGCGACATCGACCTCGAGGTCGAGAAGGGCGAGCGCATCGTGATCTGCGGCCCCTCGGGCTCGGGCAAGTCGACGCTGATACGCTGCATCAACGCGCTGGAGGAATTCCAGGAGGGACAGATCGTCGTCGACGGCATCGCGCTGGGCCCGAACCTCAAGCACGTCGACGCGGTGCGCCGCGAGGTCGGCATGGTGTTCCAGAGCTTCAACCTGTTCCCGCATCTGACGGTGCTGGACAATTGCACGCTGGCGCCGATCTGGGTGCGCAACATCCCCAAGAAGGATGCCGAGGCGACCGCCATGAAATTCCTGGAGCGGGTCAAGATTCCGCATCAGGCCAACAAGTTTCCGGGGCAGATGTCCGGCGGCCAGCAGCAGCGCGTCGCGATCGCGCGCGCGCTGACGATGAATCCGAAGGTCATGCTGTTCGACGAGCCGACCTCGGCACTCGACCCCGAAATGGTCAAGGAGGTGCTCGACACCATGGTCGACCTCGCGCGGGAGGGCATGACCATGCTGGTCGTTACGCACGAGATGGGCTTTGCGCGGGAGGTCGCCAATCGCGTGGTGTTCATGGACGCCGGCCAGATCATCGAGTCCAACACGCCCGGCGAGTTCTTCGCCAATCCGCAGCATGCGCGCTCGAAACTCTTCCTGAGCCAGATCCTGCGGTAATCCTCCGCCTACGCGTGCCAGAAGCGTAAAAGTTTAGACGTCTTTGCGGCGATCGGAAAACCATGCCGCACGCGACCTTTGCCTGCTTCACGCGCCGGAAAGCTCTTTCTGCGCAGGTAGCCTCAAAGGAGCGCGCCTATGCTTGGTTTCGTGTTCGGCCTCAACGCCCGTCTGGGTCGCTTGCAGTATTTCCTGGCGTCGGTCGCGCTGGCGATGGTGATGACCGCGATCTGCTTCGCCATCGCGATGGTCGTATTGCGGAATGGTGCCAGCCAGATCCGGGCGGAAGATCTCATGAAAAGCTGGGCGACGCTCGCCGCAATAGCTCTGTTCGGCCTTGCGACCTTCATGCTGCAATCGATGCGTATCCGCGACATCGGGTGGGATCCCGTCTGCGTGATCCCGGCGTGGATTGCGCTGTCGCTCGTCGATCACGTCATCGCGCCCCGCTTTCCAGCCTGGACGGTCGGCCAGGAGCACCAGGGCACCTGGGTCGGCGCGTCGGTCAGTCTCGTGCTGATGCTTGCGCTTCTGTTCTGGCCGAGCCTCGACAGCGAGGGCTCCGGCAGCATTTCCGGCCGGTCACGTTCCGGCCCCGGCCCCTCGCTCTCGAACCAACGCCTTGCGCGCATTTCCCAGGGCGCGCCGCGTCCGACCTGGACGGCCGCGAGCTGAGCGGCATGACGGTCGCCCGATGCTGCCGCCCTAGACGAACGGCGGCTTGATGTTGCTGCGCTTCTCCAGCCACTCGGGCACCGGGAGATTCTTGGCGCGCATGAAGTCCGCATTGAACAGCTTGGACTGATAGCGGCTGCCGGAATCGCAGAGCACGGTGACGATGGTCTTGCCCGGTCCGAGCTGCTTCGCGAGGCGCATGGCGCCGGCGATGTTGACGCCGGTCGAGCCGCCGAGGCATAGGCCTTCGTGCTGGAGCAGCTCGTAGATCACGTTGACGGCTTCGGCATCGGGAATGAGATAGGCATCGTCGACCTTCGCGGTCTCGACGATCGCGGTCGCCCGATTGAGACCGATGCCTTCGGTGATGGAGCCGCCGGGCGTCGCCTTGGCTTCGCCGGTCCGGAAATATTCGTACATGCCGGCACCGTGCGGATCGGCGCAGGCGATGCGGACGTTCTTGTTCTTGTCCTTCAGATAGCGGCTGGTGCCCGCGAGCGTGCCCCCGCTGCCGACCGAGCAGACGAAACCGTCGACCTTGCCGCCCGTCTGCTCCCATATCTCGGGGCCCGTGGATTCATAGTGCGCCTTGGCGTTGTCGAGGTTGTTCCACTGATCGGCGAACAGCACGCCATTGGGCTCGGTCTTGCGCAATTCGTCGGCCAGCCGGCGGCCGACATGCTGATAGTTGTTGGGGTTGGCGTAGGGCAGGGCCGGCACCTCGATCAGCTCGGCGCCGCACAGCTTCAGGAAGTCCTTCTTCTCCTGGCTCTGCGTTTCCGGGATCACGATCAGCGTCCGGTAGCCGCGAGCGCTCGCCACGACGGCAAGTCCGATGCCGGTGTTGCCGGCGGTCGCCTCCACCACGAGCCCGCCGGGCCTGAGCTCTCCGCGCTTCTCCGCCTCGAGGATCATCCATTTCCCGGCACGGTCCTTGACGGACTGGCCGGGATTCATGAACTCGGCCTTGCCGAGAATGGTGCAGCCGGTCGCCTCGGAGGCGCGCTCGAGCTTGATCAGCAGGGTGTTGCCGATGGCTTCGACAACGTCATTTCGAATGGTCATGTCAGGGACTTACCGGTCGGTTTCGCAATCGCGGGCGACCCTAAAGGAGGGCTGCCTGCCAGACAAGCCGACCCCGCAAACTCTTATTGCTGCTTTGCGAAGATGACCTGCCGGACGTCGATGTTGCCGGACAGGAATCCCGCCTCGCAATAGGAGAGGTAGTATTCCCACAGGCGCCGGAACCGGTCGTCGAAGCCGAGCGGCACGAGATTCGGCCATGCGGCGCGGAAGTTGCTCCGCCAGGTGGCAAGCGTCTTGGCGTAGTCTTCCCCGAAGATCCGCTCGCGAATGACGGGGACGCCGAAGCTGTCCCCGAGCGACTTGAGAACGGCCGGCGAAGGCAGCATCCCCCCGGGAAACACGTAGCGCTGGATGAAATCGACCTCGCGCCGGTAGCTTTGAAACAGCTTGTCCTGGATCGTGATGGCCTGGATGCCGGCGAGGCCGCCCGGCAGCAACCGGTCTCGGAGCTGCGCGAAATATCTCGGCCAGAACTGCTCCCCGACGGCTTCGATCATCTCGATCGAGGCGATCCGGTCGTAGCGGTCGCGCTCGTCGCGATAGTCCTGCAGACGGATTTCCACCTGCTCGGCAAGGCCCGCCTCGTGGATGCGCTTGCGCGCGAAATCGCGTTGCTCGGTCGAGATCGTCAGTCCGACCACACGGGTGCCGAAGGTCTTGGCGGCAAACTCGGCGAAGCCGCCCCAGCCGCAACCGATCTCGAGCAGCTTCTGCCCCGGTCTCAGGTCGAGTGCCTCCGCGAGCCGGCGGTATTTGTTGGTCTGCGCCGCCGTCAGGTCGCTGGTGCTCTCCTCGAACAGGGCCGAGGAGTAGGTCATGCTGGGATCGAGCCAGGCCGAATAGAAGGCGTTGCCGATGTCGTAATGGGCGTGGATGTTCCGCCGGGCCTGACGGCGGGTGTTGCGATTGAACCAGTGCCGGACCACCTGCGCGAGCCGGATCAGCGGCTTGTCGCGCAGCATGGCCTGGATCAGGTCGTGGTTGACGCAGAACAGATAGAGGAATTGCGTGAGGTCGGGCGTATCCCAATCGCCCGCGAGATAGGCTTCCGCGATGCCGATGTCGCCGCCATTGATCAGGCGCGAGGCGAAGCCGAAATTGTGCAGCCGCATCACCGCATTCGGGCCCGGCTCCTGGCCGCCGAGCCGGATCAGGCGGCCGTCGGGCAGGATGACGTCCAGCGTGCCGCGCCGCAACCGCGAGCCGAATGCGAGCGCGAGGCGGACCACCCGCGGCAGGTCAGCGAGCACCGTCTCCACGTTCTCGGGCGTGACAGGGATGGCGTTGGGCATCGTCGGATCCATCACTTGAACGGATACAGTCCGACCATGGGCACGGCGCGCCCATCCCGTCTCGATCGCTGGACCCAAGCGCGCCCCACCAATGGTCAGCGGCAGATACTATATGCGCGGGTTTCACCGGCCGCCAAGCGGGTTTCATCGCGGCGACCCTCGCAACATTTGACGCCCGCGGGCCCGGACGCCGCTGATGGCCGTGGAGAAGCCACACGAGGTGGTGGCTCTCGCGCCGCTGTGGCGGCAATATCACATGAAATCTTGGTAAGCTTGCGAGGCTTCCGGCCGCAGGAGGGAACACGGAAAACCCTTGCAAGACAGGACTATTTTGTATTTTTCGAGCCCGAGATCGACGCTAGAGGATGCGCGCCGGGCGGGTGCGGGACTGTCCCGCGGTTCCACGCCCGGCTAGGATGGATTTCCGGTTCCGCAGAAAGCATCACCGCCGTGAACGAGTTGCCCAGAGCCTGCCAAACGTTCCGCCGCGAATCGGGTAATCCCGCATCGCAGTGGCGGCGCGATCTGCCCGGCAGGGGGTGGATGTGACACAGGACGTTCCGGCGGTCGCCATGTGGCGGCCTCTTGGCTCTGCTTTCCGGACGCTGCGTACGGCGCGCTGGTTTGCCGTGCTTTGCCTTGCGGCGAGTTCGGGCGCCTGCGTGCTGACGCAGGACCTCCCGGATCCCGCGCTCGACGTCCCTGCCCAGTACAAATATGCCGGCAAGCCGGATGCGCCGCCCACGCTGGATTGGTGGCGCGGCTTCCGCTCCGCCGAGCTGACGCAGTTGATGGAAGAGGCGCACACCGTCAACCTCGACATCGCTGCCGCCGTGGCGCGCATCGTCCAGGCCGACGCCCAGGCACGGCAGGCAGGCGCGGCGCTGCTGCCGAGCCTGTCGGGCAGCGGCTCGGAGACCTACTCGCGCACCTCGGGCTCGTCGTCCTCCGGACTCACCAACGGTGGCCGTGAGGTCGTCAACTATTCGTCCTCGCTGAGCGCGAGCTACCAGCTCGACTTCTGGGGCCAGAACCGCGACGCGCTGCAGACGGCGGAAGAGACCGCCAACGCCAACCGCTTCGATCGGGACGTCGTGGTTTTGACGACGCTGGCCGGCGTCGCCAACGCGTATTTTCAGGTACTGGCCTCGCAGGACCGCCTGCGCACGGCCCAGAGCAACATCGCGAGCGCGCAGCGCATCCTCGATGCCATCCGCGAACGCCGCAAGGCCGGCACCGGGACCGATCTCGACGTCGCCCAGCAGGAGAGCGTGCTGGCGAACCAGAAGGCGCTGGTGCCGCCGCTGCGGCAGACGCTCGATCAGAACGTCAACGCGCTGGCCGTGCTGGTGTCGCGGCCGCCGGAGAGCGTTCGCGTCCTCGGCGGTTCGCTGAACCGGATCGCGATCCCGCGCGTGACGCCGGGCCTGCCGTCGGAACTGCTGACCCAGCGGCCGGATATTCGCAGGCAGGAGGCGCAGCTCGCCTCGGCCACCGCGAATATCGGCAACGCAAGGGCTCAGTTCTTCCCGAGCATCCAGCTCACCGGCAATGGCGGCTATCAGAGCGCGGCGCTGGTATCTCTGTTCCAGCCGCATGCGGCGTTCTTCCAGCTCGTCGGCAGCGCCACCCAGCCGATCTTCGACGGCGGCAAGATCCTCGGCAATTTCGAATACGCCAAGGCGCGGCAGGACGAGTTGCTGCAGACCTATCGCAAGACCATCGTGCAGTCCTTTTCCGACGTCGACAACGCGCTGTTCTCGATCAAGCAGACCACAATCAAGCTGCAATTGCAGCGCGATGTCGTTGCCGCCTCGCGGCGCGCTTTCGACCTTGCCGAGCAGCAATTGCGCGCCGGCACGGCCGACATCGTGACGGTCCTCAACACGCAACTGACGCTGTTCCAGGCGCAAGACACGCTGTCGCAGGCCCAATTGGCACGGCTTCTCGCCATCGTCAGCCTGTATCAGGCGCTCGGTGGGGGCTGGGAGCCGCGAATGGAGAAACCGGTCAATGCTCTTTAAGCCGGATACGAAGGATGACGCGAAGACCGGGACCGCGAAAAAATCGCGCGGCCGCGGCTTCGTCATGACCCTGGTCACGCTCGCGATCCTGGGCGGCCTCGGCTATGTCGGCTGGACCGCGACGCATCAGCAGCAGCAGGCGAACGGCCGCAACCAGCGGCCCGACCTGCCGGTACCGGTGCTGGCGGCGACCCCGCGCATTCAGGACGTCCCGGTCTATCTGGACGGCGTCGGCGCGATCCGCGCGCTCAATACGGTTACGGTCCGCTCTCAGGTCGACGGCAAGCTGATCGCAGTGAATTTCACCGAAGGCCAGGACGTCAAGAAGGACGATGTCCTCGGCGAAATCGATCCCGCGATCTATCAGGCGCAGTACGACCAGGCCGTGGCCAAGAAGGCGCAGGACCAGGCGCAACTGGCCAACCAGCGGCTCGACCTCGTGCGCTACGAGCAGCTTGCGGCTTCCAACGCGGGCTCCAAGCAGCAGGCCGACACCCAGCGCGCGCTCGTCGCGCAGACCGAGGCTCTGGTCAAGGCCGACCAGGCCGCAATCGACAATGCGGCGGCGACGCTGAGCTATACCAAGATCGTGGCGCCGATCTCGGGCCGAGTCGGCTTGCGTCAGGTCGATCAGGGCAACATCATCCACGCCTCGGACACCACCGGCCTCGTGGTGATCACGCAATTGCAGCCGATCGCGGTGTGGTTCAGCCTCCCGCAGCAGCAGATCACACGCGTCAATGCCGCCGCCGCCAAGGGCGCACTGGCGGTGGACGTGTTCGGCAATGACGGCGTCACCGTGATCGACACCGGCAAGCTGACCGGCATCGACAATCAGGTCGACCAGACCACCGGCACGCTCAAGCTCAAGGCCGAGTTCCCCAACGCGCATTACCAGCTTTGGCCTGGCCAATTCGTCAATGTCCGTCTCAAGGTCGATACGCTGGTGCAGGCGATCGTGGTGCCGACATCGGCCGTGCAGCGCGGACCGGTCGGGACGTTCAGCTACGTCATCGGCGAAGGCGATATCGTCTCGGCCAAGCCCGTCACGGTGACGCAACAGAACGAGCACGACGCGGTGATCGCGAGCGGCCTGTCGCCGAATGATCGGGTCGTCACCACGGGCTTCGCCAATCTGTCCGACGGATCCAAGGTGGTCGTCGGCCACGACAGCCAGACGCCGTCGGCCGATCTGGCGCCGCGCAAGCGCTCGCGCGGACCGCAGGGCAGCGACGGCAAGGGCGGCCAGGCCAAGGACCAGAAGGACGGCCAGTCGAAGGACGGAGCGAAGGACTGGCAGGAACGCCGCGCCAAGCGAATGAATGGCGAGGGCGACCAGAAGGGCCAGACCGGACCGGCACCGGCGCAGGGGGCTGATTCACCGGGGAGTGGAGCGAAGCAGCCATGATCCCGACAACAGCCGCTTGAGCGGCAGGCGCGTCTCATGGGCGTCTCCGAACCCTTCATCCGTCGGCCGATCGCGACGTCGCTGCTCGGCATCGCGCTGCTGATCGGCGGCGCCCTCGGCTATTTCGCGCTGCCGGTCTCGGCGCTGCCGCAGGTCGATTTCCCGACAGTGCAGGTGACGACGCAACTGCCCGGCGCGAGCCCGGACGTGATCGCCTCACTGATCACCGCGCCGCTGGAGCGGCAACTCGGACAGATCCCGTCGCTCTCGGCGATGAACTCGACGAGCTCGTTCGGCGTCAGCCAGATCTCGCTCCAGTTCGATCTCAACCGTGATATCGACGGTGCGACCCAGGACGTGCAGGCCGCCATCAACGCGGCCGCAGGTGTGCTGCCGAAGACGCTGCCTTATCCTCCGATCTACGCCAAGGTGAACCCGGCGGATGCGCCGGTGATGACATTGGCGCTGCGCTCCGAAACGATCTCGCTTCGGGTGATGAGCGACATTGCCGATACCATCCTGGCGCAGCGGCTGAGCCAGATCTCCGGGGTCGGGCGGGTCTCGGTGCTGGGTGGCCTGAAGCCGGCGGTTCGCATCCAGGCGGATCTGGCCCGGCTTGCGGCCTACGGCATCGCCATGGAGGACCTGCGCGCCGCGATCGCCAACGCCAACGTCTCCGGGCCGAAGGGGTCGCTCGACGGCGCGCAGCAGTCCTACATCATCGCGGCCAACGACCAGATCGCCGCCGCCGACGCCTACAAGCCCATCATCATCGCCTACCGGAACGGCTCCCCGGTCACGATCGGCGACGTCGCGCAGATCGTCGACGGCCTGGAAAACGACCGTACCGGCGGCTGGTACCAGGGCACGCCGGCCGTCATCATCGACATCCAGCGCCAGCCGGGCGCCAACGTGATCGATGTCGTCAAGCAGATCCGGGCCGAGATCCCCAAGGTCCAGCGCGCGATACCGACCGGCGTGAACCTGACGATCGTGTCGGACCGGACCGACACGATCCGCGCCTCCGTCCACGACGTGCAGTTCACGCTGGTCCTCAGCGTCGTGCTGGTGACGCTCGTGGTGCTGCTGTTCCTGCGCTCGCTCCGCGCCACTCTCATCGCCGGCGTGGCGCTGCCGCTGTCGCTGATCACCAGCTTCGGCATCATGTATTTCGCCGGGTTCAGCCTCGACAATTTGTCGCTGATGGCGCTCACCATCGGCACCGGCTTCGTGGTCGACGATGCCATCGTCATGATCGAGAATATCGTCCGTCACATGGAGAACGGCGAGAGCGCGATGGAGGCCTCGCTCAAGGGCGCCAGCGAGATCGGTTTCACGGTGATCTCGCTGACGGTCTCGCTGATCGCGGTGTTCATCCCGCTGCTGTTCATGTCCGGCCTGGTCGGACGCATGTTCCGCGAGTTCGCGCTGACGCTGACGATCGCGGTGGTCACGTCGGCCGTGATCTCGCTGACGCTGACGCCGATGATGTGCTCGCGCCTGCTCCGGCACGCCCATGAGGAACTGGCGGTGCCGGGGCTCGCCGCCATCAGCCGCTTCATCGACAGGACCGTCGAGGTCTATCACAGGACGCTGCTCTGGGTGCTCGAACGCCAGCGCGCGACACTGCTCGTGACCCTCGCGACGCTGGTCGCGACCCTCGCTCTCTACGTCGTGGCGCCGAAGGGATTCCTGCCGCTGCAGGATACCGCCTCGATCACGGCGGTGACGGAGGCGGGGCCTGACGTGTCGTTCGCGGAGATGCAGAAGCGGCAGGCCGAAGCCGCCGACGCCATCAAGGCCGATCCCGACGTGATCGGCGTGGTCTCGGTGATCGGAGCCGGCTCGGTCAACCCGACCACCAATGTCGGTCGTCTCGTCATGACGCTGAAGCCGCGCGGCGAGCGGCGGGACGATGTCGGCGTGGTCATTACCCGCCTGAAGGAGAGGGTCGCCGGCATTCCCGGCATGACCGTCTATTTCCAGCCGGTGCAGGACGTCCAGATCTCGACCCAGTCGAGCCGGTCGCAGTATCAGTACACGCTGACCGGCACCGACGCGACGCTGGTCTCGGAATGGGCGCGCAAGCTGGTCGCGGAGATGCGGCAGGATCCGCTGTTCCAGGACGTCTCCTCGGAGGCGCAGGAGGGCGGTTTGCGGGCGCAGCTCGATGTCGACCGCACGCGCGCGGGCCAGCTCGGCGTCAGCCTCCAGAGCATCACCGACACCCTGAACGATGCCTTCGCGCAGCGTCAGATCTCGACCATCTACGGCCAGGCCAACCAGTACCGCGTGGTGCTGGAAGCGCTGCCGATGTACCAGCGCGATCCCTCGGTGTTGTCGAAGCTGTACCTGCCGGGCACGTCCGACGCGCAGGTGCCGCTGTCCGCCGTGGCGACACTGACCCGCACCACCGCGCCGCTCGCGATCTCGCACCAGGCGCAATTCCCGGCCGTGTCGCTCAGCTTCAACCTCGCCCCGGGCGCGGCGCTCGGCGATGCCGTGGAGGCGGTGAAGACGATCGAGACCCGCATCGGCATGCCCAACAGCATCGTCGGCGTCTACGCGGGCGATGCCGCCGAATTCGCCAAGGCGCTTGCCGGCCAGCCCTGGCTGCTGCTCGCCGCCGTGATCACGATCTACATCGTGCTCGGCGTACTCTACGAGAGCTACATCCACCCGATCACCATCCTCTCGACGCTGCCATCGGCCGGCGTCGGCGCGATCGTGGCGCTGCTGCTGTGCGGGCAGGACCTGTCGGTCATCGGCCTGATCGGCATCATCCTCCTGATGGGCATCGTCAAGAAGAACGCGATCATGATGATCGACTTCGCGCTCGAGGCAGAGCGCGGGCAGGGGATGTCGGCGAACGAGGCGATCGTGCAGGCCTGCCTGTTGCGCTTCCGTCCGATCATGATGACGACACTGGCGGCGCTGTTCGGAGCACTGCCGCTCGCGATCGAGAGCGGCACCGGCGCCGAGCTGCGCTTTCCGCTCGGCATCTCCATCATCGGCGGACTGCTGCTCAGCCAATTGCTGACGCTCTACACGACGCCCGTGATCTATCTCGCGCTCGACCGGATCAACCGCCGCCTCGAACGGGCGTTGCCGCCTGCCGAGTCCGGCGGCCCGCCGGTCGCGGGTGCGACCGAGGGGATGCAGTGATGGTGTCGATCTCGGAGCCTTTCATCAGGCGGCCGGTCGCGACCACCCTGTTGTCGATCGGGTTGTTCCTGCTGGGTGTCGTCGCCTACGAATTCCTGCCGGTCGCATCGGTCCCGAACGTCGATTTTCCCGCCATCTTCGTTTCGGCCAGCCGGCCTGGCGCCGATCCGTCGGTGATGGCCGCGACCGTGGCCTCGCCGCTGGAGCGACGGCTCGGCGAGATCGCCGGCATCAACCAGATCACCTCGACGAGTTCGCTCGGCACGGCCAGCATCCAGCTGCAGTTCGACATCGGCCGCAACATCGACAAGGCCGCGCGCGACGTGCAGGCGGCGATCAATGCGGCCCTGGTCGATTTGCCGAGCGACCTGCCGACGCTGCCGCGCTTCCGCAAGGCGAATACGGCCGGCGCGCCTGTCTTCGTGCTGGCGCTGACCTCCAAGACTCTGTCCGCCAGCGCGATCTACGACGTCGCCGATACGGTTCTCGCGCAGCGCATCTCGCAGGTGCCGGGCGTCGGCGACGTCACGGTGAGCGGTGCCGATCAGCCGGCGGTGCGGATCCAGCTCAACCCGGTCGCGCTGTCGAACGCCGGCATTGCCACGGACGACGTGCGGACCGCGATCATCAATGCCAATCCGCTCGGCCCCGTCGGCATTTTCAACGGCGAGCGCCAGAGCGAGACGCTGTCGCTGAACCGGCAGATGCGCACGGCGAAGGAGTTCCGCGACATCGTCGTCAAGAGTTCCAACGGCAATTTCGTGCGGCTCTCGGACATCGCCGACATCGAGGACTCCGTCCGCAATGCCCGCTCCATCGCCTGGTTCAACAAGCAGCCGGCGGTGCTGATCCAGATCACCAAGCAGGGCGATGCCAACGTGATCGACACCGTGGACCGCGTGAAGGCGCTGATCCCCGAGCTGAAGCAATGGATTCCGGCCGGCGTCGATATTTCGACGCTGGTCGACCGCACCGGCACGATCCGCGCCAGCGTTCTCGACATGCAATGGACCCTGCTGGCGACCGCCTTCCTCGTGATGGTGGTCGTGTTCGTCTTCCTGCGCCGCCTCACGCCGACCATCGCCGCCGGAATTTCCGTGCCGCTCGCGCTGGCCGGCACATGCGCCGGGATGTGGGTCGCGGGCTTCTCCATCGACAATCTGTCCTTGATGGCGCTGGCGATCTCGGTCGGCTTCGTGGTCGACGACGCCATCGTCATGATCGAGAACATGTTCCGCAATCTCGAGCACGGCATGCGGCCGTTTCAGGCGGCCCAGGAGGGCGCACGGCAGATCGGCTTCACCGTCGTGTCGATCAGTCTGTCGCTGATCGCGGCCTTCACCCCGCTGATCTTCATGGACGGCATCGTCGGCCGCCTGCTGCGCGAATTCTCGCTGACATTGACCTTCGCGATCGTGGTCTCGACGCTGGTATCGCTGACGGTCACGCCGATGATCTGTGCCCATTACATCCGGCAGACGACGTCCGGCACGGCGACGCTGTTCGATCGCCTGATCGAGGGCTCGCTGTCGCGCATCATCGCGTTCTATGCCCGGACCCTGCGCACCGTGCTGGACTTCCCGCTGCTGACGCTGCTGGTGTTCTTCGCCACCATCGGTCTGACCGTGACGCTCTACATCAAGGTCCCCAAGGGCTATTTCCCGACGGACGATTCCGGCTTTGTCATCGGCGCGACGCGCGCCTCGGCCGACATCTCGTTCCAGTCGATGCTGAGCCTTCAGCAGCAACTCGCCGACATCGTGATGCAGGATCCGGCCGTGGCGGGCATCGGTTCGACGGTCGGCAGCGGTGGCGGCGGGCCGGGCGGGGCGACCTCGAACCGCGGCACCATGTTCATCAGCCTGAAGCCGCCGGAGGAGCGCGATCACGTCTCGACGCAGGCCGTGATCGACCGTCTCAGGCGCGCGCTGTTCCCCGTGCCCGGAATCCGGCTCTTCATGTTCGCCGCACAGGACGTGCGGGCCGGCGGACGGCAGAGCGACTCCGATTACCAGTTCACGCTCTCCAGCACCGATCTCGAGCTGCTGCAGAAATGGGCGCCGATCGTGGCCAAGCGCATGGAGACGGTCGAAGGCATCACGGACATCTCCAGCGATCGCGATCCCGGTGGCCTCCAGCTCTCGCTGAGCATCGATCGCCAGAAGGCCGCCATGCTCGGCGTCCGCGTGCAGGACATCGACAACGCGCTCAACAACGCGTTCTCGCAGCGGCAGATCTCGATCATCTATACGCAGCGCAACCAGTACATGACGGTCCTGGAGATCGACCCGAAATTCCAGGTCGATCCCTCCAACCTCGAGCGCATCTTCGTCGCCGGTGCCAACGGCGTGCAGGTGCCTCTCTCGGCCGTCGTGCACGCGACACGCGGCCTCGCTGCGCTCGCGGTCTATCATTCGCAGTCGTTCCCCTCGACAACGGTGTCGTTCAACCTGCTGCCGGACGTGCCGCTCCAGGTCGCAACCCAGAACGTCCAGCGCGCGGTCGAGGAATTGCACATGCCCGAGGGCATCCGCGGCAGCTTCGACGGCAATGCCGGCGATTTCGCCCGGACCAGCGGCCGCCAGCCGCTCCTGATCCTCGGCGCGCTGGTGGCGATGTACATCGTGCTCGGCGTGCTCTATGAGAGCCTCGCCCATCCGCTGACGATCATCTCGACGCTGCCGTCGGCCGGGCTCGGCGCGCTGCTCGCGCTCCAGATCACCAATACGCCGCTGACTGTGATTGCCTTCGTCGGCATCATCCTGCTGATCGGCATCGTGAAGAAGAACGGCATCATGATGGTCGATTTCGCGCTGGAAGCCGAACGGCAGCGCGGCCTGTCCTCGGCGGCGGCGATCTTCGAGGCCTGCCTGGCGCGCTTCCGTCCCATCCTGATGACCACCATGGCGGCACTGTTCGCCGGCATTCCCCTGGTCATCGCGACCGGTCCAGGCACCGAGCTCCGCCGTCCGCTCGGCATCACCATCATCGGAGGTCTGTTCGTCTCGCAGATCCTCACGCTCTACACCACGCCCGTGATCTACCTGCTGATCGACCGTCTGCGCCGCCGCTCCGAGCCGCGCGCGATGGCCGTGCCGGCGGAATAGACGGGTTGTTGAAGCATCATGCGGAGCGTATAGCGGCGCCCATGTCGAACCCACAGGATATAGCCGCCGCGCCGGCCGAGCCGGTCGCCGAGTGCCCGGACTGTCAGAAGCCGATGCCGTTGTGCATTTGTGACAGCGTCACGACGATCGAGAACCGGATTTCGCTCCTGATCCTGCAGCATCCGCAGGAGCAGGACAGGGCGCTCGGGACGGCCCGCCTCACGGCGAAGCATTTCACGAATGCGACGGTGCGCGTCGGCCTGTCCTGGCCGAGCCTAGCCAAGGCGCTGGGGCGGCCGGTCGAGAATGCGGCGCGCTGGGCCGTGCTCTATCTCGGCTCGGCACGTGCGGCCGACCTGGAGGCCGAAGGCGAGATCGTCGCGCTGACCCGAAAGGGAGAGATCGCGGAGAACCAGCGCGCCATCCTGGGCAAGCTCGAAGGCGTCGTGCTGCTCGACGGCACCTGGAGCCAGGCCAAGGCGCTGTGGTGGCGAAATCCCTGGATGCTGAAATGCCAACGCGTGATCCTCAATCCGGCCCGCCCTTCGCGCTACGGACGCCTGCGCCGCGAGCCACGCCGCGACGGGCTGTCGACCATCGAAGCGGCCGCGACGATGCTGGCGGCGCTCGAACGCAGCCCCGGCATCGCCGAGGCGCTGCACGCGAGTTTCGAGCGGATGCTGGCGCGCTATCGCGAGGTGCAGGCGGAGATGCCGGAGCTCGCGCCGCGTCCGGCGGCCAAAGGCCGTCGGCGCGATTTCCGGCGCGGGAGGCCGTCGTGAGTTTGTTTCTGCCTGGAGCTCTCCGAACCATCATGGCGATCGGGATCGGCACGGAAGCCGGCCTGCGAGCGAGGCCAGCGGCCCTGACTCCGCCCATATCATCCCTACGATCGATTGTCCGATGGGGAGCGGACGGGTTATCGGCCGACGGGCGACCGGATCGTCGCGGTCGCATCGGACAGCCGGAAGCGGAAGGGGCAGTCTAATTCAACGCGCAACGCAGGAGATCCTTGCACAGGCAGGGCGGCTGGATCGTTGGGGCACGCTCGCCCTGATGGACATTTCGCTGCGCTATCGGCGCACCGTCATCGGTCCGCTGTGGATCACGCTCACCCTCGCGGCAACCGTCGGCAGCGTCGGCACGGTCTATGCCGCGCTTTTCAAGCAGGACATCACCGGATTCCTGCCGTCCTTCGCCGTCGGCCTGATCGTCTGGACCCTGATCGCCACGACGCTGCAGGAAGGGGCCAACATCTTCGTGACCTCCGGCCATCTGATCAAGGCGGTGCCTGCGCCGCTGATCGTGCACGTGCTGCAGATGATCGCGCGCAACGTGCTGATCTTCGCCCATCATCTGCTGATCGTCGTCCTGCTCTATGTCGTGATGCCATGGCCCCTGCATTGGAACATGCTGCTCGCGGTGCCGGGCTTCGTGATCCTGCTGATCGTGCTTCTCGGCGGCTCGGTCGCGCTCGGGATGCTCTGCGCGCGCTTTCGTGACATCGGCTCGGCGATCGTCAGCGGACTGCAATTCGTCTTCTTCCTCACGCCGATCATCTGGACTCCCGACACCGTGCGCGGCACCTCGTTTCACTGGCTGACGCGCGTCAATCCGTTCGCGACCCTGCTCGACCTGGTGCGCAGGCCGCTGCTGTCGCAGCCGACCGATCTTGATCAATGGCTGCTGGGGGTAATCTACGCGATCGTCGTGGCCGGGATCGGTCTCGCCTGTTATGCGAACTACCGCCGCCGGGTGGCGTATTGGCTGTGAGGCAGGAATGAGTATCGCAGCCCGTATCGTACTTCGCGACGTCTCGGTCAGTTTTCCGGTGATGTCGTTCCGCGACCGCTCGCTGCGCAGCCGCATCGTCAACGCCGTGACGCTACGCCGGAGCGCCTCGCGCCCGCATGCCGTCTCCGCGCTGAAGGACGTCAATCTCGACATTCGCGCCGGGGACCGCCTCGGCATCATCGGCGCCAACGGCGCGGGCAAGACCACGCTGCTCAGGGTTCTTGCCGGCATCTATCACCCGACGTCCGGCAACGTGGACGTGGCCGGACGCTGCCTGTCGCTGTTCGATCTGCAGGCGGGCTTCGACGAGGAAGCCACCGGCTACGAGAACATCATGCGGCGCGGGCTCGTGATCGGCGCGCGGCGCGCCGAGATCGATGCGCGGCGCGCGGAGATCGCGGACTTCACCGAGCTTGGCGACCGCCTGGACCTGCCGCTGCGGACCTATTCCAGCGGCATGATGCTGCGCCTCATCTTCGCGGTCGCGACGTCCGTCGAGGGCGAGATCGTACTGCTCGACGAATGGATCGGCGTCGGCGATCAACAGTTCCGCAAGAAGGCCCGGGAGCGGCTCGACCAGATCGTGGCGCAGGCCGGCATCCTGGTGCTGGCGTCACACGACATCGAGTTGATCAAGAGCACCTGCAACCGCGCGATCCTGCTGCAGGAGGGACAAATCACCGCGGCCGGCACGGTCGAGGAGATTCTCGGGCGGTATCTCGGCGGTGCCGGCAAGGCCAAGGCGTAGGCTCGGCCGGCTTTTGCTCGCCGGACAGGCATCTGTGCCGAGTTTCCCAGCCCGGCGCGCGGAACCCCGGACAGAGGGAAATTAGATCAATAAATCCAGAGATTTGTGATGGAGGCCACGACCAGAATTGAACTGGTGTACACGGTTTTGCAGACCGTTGCGTAACCACTCCGCCACGTGGCCCCGTGAGGGCGGAGCAATATAGAGGATGAGGGGTTTAGGCAACCGCCTTCATCCGACTTTCCAACCGGGTCGCGTGGCCCCGCGAGAAGTCTCAGCTCGCCGCGTACCAGCCGTCGGGAAACGGAATCAGGGGCCAGGCGCCCTCATTGTCGTTGGCGGCCTTCGGGGTAGCGTCAAACATCCACGAGCGCGACACGAAGTCCTCCTCCGGCACGGGCGCCATGGCGTCCCGGACGGCATCCAGCAGCAAGTTGAATTCGGCTTCGCTCATCACACCCTCCGAAACGCGGATGGCGCAATGTCGCAAAGCTGGTTTGTTGCCCGATTGAGCGGATCGTTTGCATTTTAACGATCCGGCGATCAGGGCCCGATTGGTTAGCGATCTCTGAATAGTCCCGATGTGAACCGTATGCGGCGCGTGAGGACTGACAGTGTGAAAGAGATCACATTCTCACTGGCTTATTTTCCCTACCTCTTCTCCCGACACCGGCCGACGCGGTCCGGACGGCCAGACGGGAGAAATCATCATGAAGGCAAGGTTCTTGAGGTATGCGGGCGCGAAAAGCCGGGCGCGCCGCGCCTCGACGATCGGATTGTTCCTCACGCTGTTCGCGTCAGCCGCCTCGGCGCAGGGGACCCCGGAGCAGCGACGCGCCTGCACGCCAGACGTCTACCGGTTCTGCGCCGGCGAAATCCCCAACGTGCGCGCCATTACCGCGTGCCTGCGGCGCAACCGGGCCAATCTGAGCGAAGCCTGCCGCACAGTTTTCGATCAGGGCGGCGGCTAGCCGCGGCTTGTGGGTTTGTGCGCAGCAAGTAGCTTACGCTTTCTCACAAATCCGCCGCGACCGGCCTGTGGATATGCTGCGGACAGGCTGTTGATGAGGGCCGCACGGGGGCCGGAAGGGCCGCAAGCCGCCCGTTGCGTCTTTCCGGCACGGCGGGGCGACGGCCAGTCTTGAACGTCCCTCCATGCGAGAGCGACTAACCCATAGAGCCCATCATGGATGATCAGCGGAACGTGATTGATCGCCGGCTTTCGAAAGCACCAAAATGGTGCTTTAGTGCTTTCCATGAACCCGTCGCCCCGAAACGCCCCGTCCGCGCTTCGATACAGGCTTGCCCCTGACCCGGCCGCGAAGGCCGCTCTGGAGGCGACGTTCCAAGCCTATGACCAGATGATGGACATCCTCGACGAGGTCGCGCGCAACCACAACGTCGGGTCCAACGTCGTGTTGCTTCATGCCCATGCCTATGAGCCGATCCGAAAGCAGACGGCGCTGCCGTCACGGCTGGTGACGCTGGGTTTGCGCGACCGCGCCGATTATCGCGCCGCGCAGGGCCGCCGCCTGCCGCTCGACGACAAGCTCGCCAAGATCAAGGGCCCCGCCACGATTTCGATCTCGACCGTGCAGGGGCGCTTCAGCGTGCCATTCGATTATGCCGGCTATGCCGAAGGGTGGGGACAGAGCGCGCCCGCGCGCCTCATCCGCACCGATGACGGCTTTGAGATTCACTACGGCGTCACGCCGAACAGTCTGCCAGAGGAGGAGAACGCCATGGATACCATCGCTGCCGCTCCCGACAATTTCCTGTCCCGGATCGGACGCCTGATCGCCGGGATCGCCTACGACGCGATCGAGCAGGCGGAAGGCAAGAACAAGCTCGGGGTGGTCGGCCAGGCCATCCGCGAAATCGAACGCGCAGAGAGCGAGGCGCGCGATGCGCTCGCGGCGGCGCGGGCCGAAGAATACCGCCTCAACGCCAGGCGCAAGGAGATCGAACGCGAGATGACCGATCTCGCGGCGAAGATCCAGGGTGCGATCGAGGAGGGCCGCGACGACCTCGCGCGCTCAGGCATTGCACGACAGATGGACCTTGAGGCGCAGTTCGAGGTGCTTTCGCGTGCCATCGACGAGAACAACGAGAAGATCGAGCAGTGCGTCACCTCGCTCCGTGCAGTGCTGTCTGCCCTGCAGGACGCCGAACAGCGCCGTGCCGATCTCGAGAGGAGCGAAATCGCCGCGAGCCACCAGTCTGCGACGTCGCCCCGGAAGGCCGGCGGGGCGTCAGCGACGGCGAAGGCGTTGCGTGCGGGCAGGGCGGTGGCACGCGCCACCGGCGTGCCGCCGGGCATCCCGTATTCGAGCGACATCGACGAGCTCAGCACGTTGCATCGCGACAAGGAGATTGCGGCGAGGCTGGCGCGGCTGAAGTCGCGCTCCTGAGTACCGTGTCATGAGCATTCTGCTCGAACACGTGATGGCGCCGGAGGTCAGGCCGTTCGCGATCGCGGCGGCCATGATCCTCATCGTCGGATCGATCGAAGTGATCTCGATGCTGGTCGGGGCCTCCCTTAGCGAGATGCTCGGCACCACCGTCGACTTCGGCCATCCCAGCGACAATGGCGTGATTAACGCCATCTCGTGGATCAATGTCGGCGGTGTCCCGCTGCTGATCTTCCTGCTGCTGTTGCTCGGCGCCTTCTCCATCACCGGTTTCCTGATCCAGGATATCGCGCGGATGATCGCTGGTCCTTTGCCGGCGATAGCGGCGTCCATCGGAGCGGTCGTCGTCTCTATTCCACTTGTCCGCGCGACGAGCGGTGCGATCGCGCGGGTCATCCCAAAAGATGAGAGCTACGCGGTCGGGCTCGGCGATCTCGTCGGCCGCGTCGGCGAGGTCGTGATCGGACCGCTCGACCAGGGCCCGCCGGGCCGCGTCAGCGTCGCCGACGTCCACGGCAACCGCCATTTCGTCTGGGCGGTCGCCGCGCCGTCGTCGTCCCCCCTGCCGCAGGGAACTATGGTCCTTCTGGTCGATCGCGCCGGCACCCGCTTCGTGGCGGTCAAGGCCGAGGATGAACTCAAACCACCGAAGTCCAGTCTAAGCAGCTAGTAAGTCATACCGGAGAAAGTCATGTTCGACATCGCAGTCCCGGCCATGATCGGCGTCGCGCTGATCGTCGTCTTGGGCATCGTCTTCACCATCCTCTACAAGCGAGCCACCCGCGACGAGGCCTTCGTGCGCACCGGCCTCGGAGGCAAGAAGGTCGTGCTCGACGGCGGCGCCATGATCCTGCCGATCTTCCACTCCTACGCTAGCGTCAACCTGAAGACGCTGCGGCTCACGGTCGAACGCAAGGAGCGGGAATCGCTGATCACCAAGGATCGCCTGCGCGTCGACATCGTCGCCGAATTCTACGTGCGCGTCCGCCCGGACGAAGAGAGCATCGCGCTGGCAAGCCAGACGCTGGGCGCGCTGACCAACGACGCCGAGGCGCTGCGCAATCAGGTCGAGGCCAAGTTCGTCGACGGCCTGCGCTCGGTCGCCGCGACCATGACCATTCTGGAGCTTCAGGAGAAGCGGTCGGACTTCGTCAAGCACGTGCAGTCCACGGTCGAATCCGACGTGAAGTCGAACGGTCTCGAACTCGAGTCGGTGTCATTGACGAAACTCGACCAGACCGACGTGAAGTTCTTCAACCCCGAGAATTTCTTCGACGCCGAAGGCCTCACCCAGCTCAAGACCGTCACCGAAACCCGCCGCCGAGACCGCAACGCCATCGTGCGCGACAACGAGGTGGCGATCGCCCAGAAGGATCTCGAGGCGCGGCAGCAGACCCTCGGGATCGAGCGCACCAAGAAGGAAGCCGAGTTGTCGCAAGAGCGCGACATCGCCAACAAGACCGCGAGCACCCGA
Organism: Bradyrhizobium sp.; assembly: GCF_047605465.1. Lineage (GTDB taxonomy): Bacteria > Pseudomonadota > Alphaproteobacteria > Rhizobiales > Xanthobacteraceae > Bradyrhizobium. The sequence continues at coordinate 215,309 of NZ_JASGFS010000005.1, forward strand.
GCCGAGGTCGCCAGCGCCACGCAGACCGCGCGCCTCACCGAGGAGAACGCCCGCATCGACACCGACAGGGCGGTCGCCGAGAAGGAGGCCGGCGCCAAGCAGGTCAAGGAAACCGCTGTCATCGAATCGGATCTGGCGATCAACAAGCGCAAGACCGACGCCCAGCGCGAGATCCAGATCGCAACGCAGGAAAACGAGATCCAGATCGCGGCCAAGAGCAAGCAGACCTCGGAGGCGGTGGCCGAAGCCAAGGCCGCCGAAGCCGTCGCCGTCTCGGCCGAGGAAAAGGTCGTGACCGCACGCGCCGTCGAGGTCGCCGACCGCGGCCGTCTGACCCAGGTGCTCGCCGCACGCACCGAGGCCGAGCGCAAATCGACCGAGCTGATCGTCGCGGCCGAAGCCGAGAAGAAGGCCGCACTCGATCGCGCCGAGGCCACCAAGACGCTGGCGACCGCGGAAGCGGAGTCCAACAAGATCAAGGCGGTCGGCGTCCGTAATATCGGTGAGGCGGAAGCGGCCGTCATCACCATGAAGAACGAAGCCCAGAACAAGCTGGGCAGCAACGTCATCGATTTCGAGATCGCCAAGAAGCGGATCGAGACGATGCCTTCGGCACTCGCCGAAATGGTCAGGCCGATCGCGAACCTCAAGGACGTCCGCATCCTGCACACAGGAGGCGCGTTCGGCGGCAGCGGTAACGGCGCGGGCAACGTCGGCTTCGGCGAGGGGCTCGCGGGCGAACTTCTCAAGGTGCACGCGCTGCGCCCGATGATCGACGAGATCCTGCGCCAGAGCGGCTTTGCGCCAGGAGACGATCCCGTCAAGGCGCTGGTCGGCGCGGTGACCGGCAAGGGCAACGGCGCTGCGATCGCGCCCGCAGCAGCGGCCGCCGGAGAGAAAACAAACACCGCCGATCTATGAATGCCCATTCATTGCCGCAGTGAGCGGAATCGATGAGAACAAGACGTGCGCATCGCGCACGTCTTCCGATGTGATCAACCATTTGGTCGTGCGTCGGATGGCCCTCTGAGGCAACGCCATTGGTTGCCGCGGCGCCTGTGCCGATCGACGTCAGGCGCCGAAGCCTGTTTCGATCGGGGGATTTCACATGAAGTATTTTCTCTCGGGACTGATCGCCATCGGTCTCGCGATTGCTGCCGCGCCGACCCAAGCCGCCGATTCCCGCAACGTCTCCGTCGTCAACGAAACCGGCTACGCCATCAAGTTTCTCGGCTTCAACGCGCCGGACGACGGCATGGACGAATGGGACAACGAACTCGACAAGGTCTTGCAGAACCAGGCCAGCACCTATGTCGAGTTCGACAATGACGATGAGGGATGCGTCTGGAACATCCGCGTCGATTGGCAGAATTACGACGAATCCGTGCTGTGGAAGAACGTCAACCTCTGCAAGTTCAACGTGCTGAGATTGCGCTACGACCCCGGCACCAAGACCACGTCCTTCACGGCCGAATAGGCTTCCTTCAGCAGCCGGGAGGAGGGACCCGAACCTTTCTGGGGCCCATCCTCCGCGTCTTGCGAAAGATGACGAATTCGTCCTTTGCAAGCGCAAGCGGCTTTGTTATACGCAGCCGCGCGCGAACGTCGGTTCGCCCTTTCCTCGGTAGCTCAGCGGTAGAGCATCCGACTGTTAATCGGATGGTCGCTGGTTCGAATCCAGCCCGGGGAGCCAAAATCTTTCAATGATTTCAACGAAATAACGCAAACAATCAAAGTTTGCGGCAACAAAATTTCGTTCAATATTCCCATCCCGGCTCAGCCGTCATTCGTATCCCCGAAGAATCACCTCCGGTCTCGAGTTCTCAAGAAGGGCTCGCAGGGCGCGGCCCTGAACGGGGCTGCCCAGTCGCATGCTGTGAGGTTCCCGAATCGAAGCGCGATCTGGAAAGACCGACCTCTCCACACGCACCCAGGATGGCGACGTCCGCCCGCCAAAGCGGGCATCGACGAAAAGCCACTGCTAGCCGCATCGCAGAAAGGCCGTCTCGGTCCGCGGCCAGGCCAACCAGGCGCTTCAGGGCTGAATCACGCAGTTATTTTGCCCACGACGTAGGATCAGACTTGCTAAGTCACGATCCCGGCGCGCCGCGCCGCCGCAGCCGCCTGGGTGCGGTTCACCACGCCAAGCGCCTTGAAGATCGCTGTGACGTGCGACTTGGTCGTTTTCTCGGAGAGCTCGAGCGCGCGGCTGATCTCGCGATTGGTGAGTCCACGGCACAGCTCCCGCAGGACCTCGGTCTGGCGCTCGGTCAGGCGCTCACCGGGATTGCTTGTCACCCGGTCAACCTCGTCGGCCGCGGCGGGAGAGAAATCGAGCAAGATCGGCGGGACATAGATCTCGCCGGCGAGGACCAGGCGCAGTGCCGACAGGATATTCCGCGGGCTGGCCGACTTCGGCACATAACCGCAGGCGCCTGACTTCAGGGCGCGGCGGACGTCGGTCGGATCTTCCGAAGACGACAACACGATCACCGGCAGTTGCGGACTTCGTTTCGCCAGGACCGGTATTGCTCCCATGCCGCCTTCGTCGGGCATGTTGAGATCGAGAAAGACGGCATCGAGATCGGGATTCGCCTCGACCAATCGCAATCCTTCCGCGACGTCGGACGCCTGCAGCACGTCCGCGGCCTGCTCGAATTGCCGGAGCAGGGCGGCGAGCCCTTCGCGCAAGACGGCGTGATCATCGACTATGAGCAGCTTCATACGCGATTATTTCTCGGAATCACCCCGGAGCGGAAAGCCGACGCTCCAGAGGCTTTTACTCCGGAAATGCCATTCAATCCATCCGGGGCTGGCTTTACGCCCCGTCGTTATGACGTTACGCCGTTAACCGCATTCCGCGTGGCCGGCCCGATCGCGACTATTTGGGAATCTGCTGTGACGAAAGTGGACATGTCTCCGCACCGTCTGGATGAGCTGCGCGCGGAGCAGATTGCAGGCTTCTATCGCAATTCTACCCCGGGCACGATCGGGGGCATGATCGCAGCCCCCATCCAGACGGGAATGCTGCTTTATGAGGGCGCGATAGGCTTCCGCGTCGCCGTCGTCTTCATCCTCACGCTGGCCATGAGCACGGCGGCGCGCCTGATCCTGGTCCGCGTCTACCTGTGGCTCAAACCGCCGGCCAAGGACTGGCGTCGCTGGGCCTTTTGGGCCATCGCGACTGCGCTCGTCGGCGGATCATGCTGGGGACTGGGCGCATTGTTCATGGTGAATACGGCCCCTCCGGAATATCAATTCCTGATCCTGCTGACCTGTGCGGGGCTTGCCGCGGGGTCGATCACGGCATTCGGCACCTACCTGCCGTCCTATTATTGCAACCTGTTCACCATCATGGTGCCGAGCTGTATCTGGTCGGCGCTGCGCGGCGATCCCCTGCATTGGACCTATGCGGCGCTCTGCGTACTCTGGATGGCCGTCGTTGCGGTTCTCGCCAATTCGTTCAGCAAGCTGCTGATCGACTCGCTCGTCCTGCAATTTGCCAACCTCGATCTCGCCAGAGATCTGCTTCGTCAGAAGGAGCGTGCCGAAGCGGCCAACGTTGCCAAGTCGAATTTCCTGGCCTCGGCCAGTCACGATCTGCGGCAACCCGTGCATGCCCTCGGCATGTTCGTCGGCGCATTGCACGAGCGGGCTCTCGATGAGCCGAGCAGCCGGCTGGTACGGCAAATCCAGAATTCGGTGGCCGCGCTCGACAGCCTGTTTGGCGCCATTCTCGACATTTCGCGACTGGATGCCGGCGTGATCGAGGCCCGGCCGCGGGCGTTCGCCGTCCAGCCCCTGCTCGAACGAATCTGCCGCGACGAGATGCCGGAAGTCGATCGAAAGGGCATTTCATTGCGCCTCGTTCCCTGCAGCCTCACGGTGCAGACCGACCCGGTGCTGATCGAGCGTGTCCTGCGCAACCTCATTTCGAACGCGGTTCGCTACACCGATATCGGACGCGTCGTCATCGGCTGTCGACGCGGCGCCCGGCTGAGTATCGAAGTATGGGATTCGGGCGCGGTATTCCCGTTCATCAGCAGGATCAGATTTTCCAGGAGTTCTTTCAGATCGGCAATCCGGAACGCGACCGGGCCCGCGGCCTTGGACTCGGACTCGCCATTGTGCAGCGCCTGACTCGGATATTGCATACGCCGATGCAGATGCGCTCGCATGTCGGCCGGGGATCGGTGTTCAAGGTGTCGGTCGAGCTGGCCGCTGGTGCTGCGGAAGTCGAGCCCTCAATCGAGGCATCTCCGTCTCATCAGCCGCCGCTTTTCATCCTGGTGATCGACGACGAGATCGCCATCCAGGAAGCGATGGCCGCATTGCTTTCGGGTTGGGGACATCACGTGGTCACCGCGGGCTCCTGTGCCGAGATGCACGATCACGCATCCGATTTCACCAGTACCCCGGATCTGATCATTTCCGATTATCGCCTGCGGGACGATGAAGAAGGTATCACCACGATCGAGCGGTTACGCTCCGAGTTCAATAGCGACATTCCCGCGATCCTCATGACGGGCGACACGGCGCCTGATCGAATCCGCCAGGCGACTGCGAGCGATTGCTTCTTGCTGCACAAGCCGGTGTCGAACGGCCGGTTGCGTGCCGCCATCGTCAATCTGACGATGGCCGCGAAAAAGTCATGAACAAGACCGTAGGGCGCCATCGAGCCTAAAGCCTAGGGCCTGGAGCTCGGAGCCCGGTTGTGGCGCGAAGACAACACCACCGTTGTTTTCCATGGTCCTAAGACGGCCCGGGACCTAGCGGCTCTTCCGAACTTCAGCAAATTTCGGCGCCAACGCGTCCGATCGAAGCATGGGCGCGCGCGACGTCGTTTGCCCGGCAAATGGCATGCGCGGACGATTGCCGTGAGCGGGGCACAGGAAATGCGCGCGGGACGACGTGGAATTGCGGCCGAAGCTGCACGAAGTTGGCTGGCTTCGGTTTGCCTCACACTGTTGTCGTCATTTGCGCTCGTCGCTGCGGTTACGGGACCTGGCTCGGCGCAAAGTCTCACCGGCGGCAACGGCGGCGGCACCAACCTCCGGACCCAAAACTCGGATCTCGACGGCAATGGCGGTACAGGCGGTGGTTTCGAGCAACCGGGAAGCGACGGTCAGGGCGGGGCTGCTCCCAGTGCGGGTGCGGGTGGCGGTGGCGGCGGCGGCGGTGGTGCGGGCGGAGGCATCGGGGGCACGGGTGGCTCCGGCAGCAACAATTCCGGCGTCGGTGTCGCCGGCGGTACGGCGGGCAATGCCGGCAGCGACAGTTCGGGCTCCGAAAACGGCGCCGGTGGCGGCGGCGGCGGTAACGGCGGCAACAACGGGCTGACGATAACCTCTATCAGCAACACGGCGACGCTGACCGGCCAGAACGGCGGGAATGGCGGCGCGGGCGGCAATGCTTCCGGCACCGGGCTCAGCGGTGGCGGCGGCGGTGGCGGTGCCGGCGGCTACGGCCTGATCGTGACCGGAGCGACGACCAACAGCAACACATCGACCATCACGGGCGGCAATGGCGGCAATGGCGGTGCCGGCGGCGCCGCGCCGAACGGTGTCGGCGACGGCGGCGGAAATGGTGGAGACGGAGGCATCGGAATCCTCTTCCAGACCAGCGGCGCGACTCTGACCAATAGCGGCACCATTCAGGGCGGCAACGGCGGCAGTGGTGGTGCGGGCGGGCAGGGGTTCGCCATCACGAGCGGCCCCTATATCGGGTCCAACAACGGTCCCGACGGCAGCGGCGGCCGCGGCGCCGTCGGCATCATGGGCGGAGGTCTGACCATCATCAACGGCGGAACGATCGCCGGCGGCACCGGCAGCAACGGACAAGCCAATGCGATCGATTTCACCGGCGGCACCAACAGCTACACGTCGAGCGCCAGCAACGCGAGCCTGATCGGCTCGATCAATTGGACCAGCGGCACCACGCTCATCCTGAATCAGACGGCGGCCTCGGGTGCGATCGCGGGCGGCTTCAATTATTCCCAGAACAATCAGTTCACCGGCTCCGGAGCGCTGCAGATCACGACCGACGGCGGCAGAGCCGTGATCATCAGCGGGGCCAATACGGGCTTCACGGGCAGCATCACGATCAATGCCGACAGTCGCCTCAGTCTCAGCAATAGCGCCGCGCTCGGTTCGGGGGCCAACGCCGGCAGCATCTCGATGCTCGCGGGCTCCACACTCGTTCTCAACAACATCACGCTGGCGAACGCGGTCAACGTGAGCGGTGATCCGAATATCGAGGTCACCGGCACCAGCAATGCGATGGCCACCTACACCGGCACATCGACGGCTGTGACCAATATCTGGGGTGCGGACAACAGCGCGACCGCCGACCTTCTCAGGGTGACGACGGCCAACGCAACTTACTCGGGTACGACCATCGTCGGCGGCTACGGCAATCTGGCCGTGACGCTCCAGGGCGGCGCCACCAATGCGTTCGGCAGTGCATCGGCCATGCAGGTCAATTCCGGCAGTGTGCTCGATCTCGGAGGCTCCGATCAGGCGCTGGCGTCGCTCAGCGGGGGAGGCACGGTCACCAACAGTGCCGGTGGCGGCACCAGCACGCTGACCATTCAGGGCGGAGCGTCCTCGACATTCAGCGGCGTGATCCAGGACGGCACCTCCGCCGCCATCGCTCTCTCGGTGTCCAATTCCAATACCGTGCTGACACTCTCCGGCACCAACACCTATAGCGGCGCAACCACGATCGGCACGGGCGCAACGCTGGCATTGTCGGGAAGCGGGTCCGTCGCCAATTCAAACGCGGTCAATCTGGCAACCGGGGGCATCTTCGACGTTTCGCAGACCGGCAGCGGCGCCTCGATCACGACGTTGGGCAATACGGCCAGTGACCAGACCGGCGTGGTTGCGCTTGGCTTCAGGTCGCTGACCATCACCAACGGTTCGAGCACCTTTGCCGGTGTGATCAAGGACGGCGGCATCAACAACAACACCGGAGGCTCATTCGGCGTATCCGGCGGCACGCAGACCTTGTCGGGGACCAACACCTATACCGGGGCGACCACGATCACGGGCGGCACGCTGGCGTTGATCGGGACGGGCTCGATCGCGCAGTCATCCTTGGTCACGGTCGGCAACGGCACCGGCACGGCGACTTTCGACATTTCGGGCACGACGTCCGGCGCGTCGATCCAGGGGCTCGCAGGCGCGAGCGACGGCGTGGTCACGCTCGGCAGCCAGACGCTCACCAGCACGGTTGGGCAGTCGGGCAACCAATTTGCCGGCGCCATCAACGGCAGCGGCGGATTGACCATCTCCGGCGGCACGCAAAATCTCAGCGGCAGCAACGGCTATACCGGCGTCACCACGATCAACAGCGGCGCGGACCTCGGGCTCATCGGTACCGGCTCGATCGCGAGTTCGAGCAAGGTCATCGACAACGGCTCGCTGGATCTGTCCGTCACCACGACAGGCGCGTCGATCACCACGCTGGCCGGCACCAACACCAGCGCGAACGTCTTTCTCGATGGCGGCAAGACGCTGACGCTGACCGCCGCGAACGATACGTTCGCGGGCAAGATCAGTGGCAACGGCGGCAATCTGGTCTTGTCGAGCGGCCACGAAACGCTGACCGGAGACAACACCTACACGGGCGCCACGACCATCAATGGCGGCACGCTGCAGGTCGATGGCTCGATCGCAAGCTCTATGAACGTCACGGTCAACACGGGTGGAACACTGACCGGCACCGGATTCGTCGATCCGTTGCCGGCGACGACAACCATCATGAGCGGGGGCACGTTGACGCCCGGCAATGGGACGCCGGGTTCGTCGATAACGATCGGCGGCAATCTCGCCTTCCAATCGGGCGCGCTTTATGTCGTCTCGCTCAATCCGACGACGTCGTCGTTCACAACGGCATACGGTACGGCGACCCTCGGCGGCGCGACCGTGCGTGCGTTGTTCGCCGACGGCAGTTACGTCGCCAAGCAGTACATGATCCTGACCGCAGGCAGCATCAGCGGAACGTTCGGTTCGACGATCGACACCAACCTGCCGTCGGGTTTTCACACCACGCTCAGCTATGACGCGACCCATGCCTATCTCGATCTGGCGCTCAACTTCGTGCCGCCGCCGGGCTACAACAACAGCGGCAACCAGCAGGGGACGGCCAACGCCATCATCAACTTCTTCAACACCAATGGCAGCATTCCCCTCATCTTCGGCGGACTCACGCAGGCGGGGCTGACACAGATCTCCGGCGAGACCGCCGTTGGATCACAGCAGACGACGTTCGACGCGATGGGCCAGTTCATGGGCGCCATGATCGATCCGTTCACGATGCGCGGCGAGAGCTCCGGCACATCACCCGCGAGCCGCTATGCGGCGGAGAACGCCTACGCTGCGAAATCCACTCCGACCGACGCATTCGCGCAATTTACAAAGGCTCCGCCACAAACCTTCGCGCAGCGCTGGAGCGTATGGGGCGCCGGATTCGGCGGGTCGCAATCGACATCGGGCAATGGTGCGCTCGGTTCGAACAACACCACCAGCAGCATCTATGGCACGGCGGTCGGCGCCGACTATCTGTTCTCGCCGAATACCATCGCGGGCTTTGCGATGGCCGGTGGGGGCACCAATTTCAGTGTGGCCAATGGCGGCACCGGACGATCGGATCTGTTTCAAGTCGGGGCCAACGTGCGTCATACCGCAGGGCCGGCCTATGTTTCCGCGGCATTCGCTTACGGCTGGCAGGACATCACCACCAACCGCACGGTGACCGTCGCAGGCTCCGATCGTCTCCACGCCGAGTTCAATGCGAATGCGTGGTCGGGACGCGTCGAAGGTGGATATCGCTTCGTCTCGCCGGCCACGTTCGGTGTCGGCATCACGCCCTATGCAGCCGCGCAGTTCGTGACGTTCGATCTGCCGGCTTACGCGGAGTCTGCGACCGTCGGCCTCAATACCTTCGGATTGGCCTATGGTGCCAAGAGCGTCACGGATCCACGCAGCGAACTCGGTTTCCGCACCGACAAATCGTGGATCGTCAATGACGGCCTGCTGACGTTCCGCACCCGGTTCGCCTGGGCGCATGATTACGATCCGAACCGCTCGATCGCCGCCACGTTCCAGACATTGCCCGGTGCGTCGTTCGTCGTGAACGGCGCCGCGCAAGCCGCGGACTCCGCACTCACCACCGCGTCGATCGAGATGAAATGGCGCAACGGCTGGTCGGTCGCCGGCACCTTCGAAGGCGCGTTCTCCAACGTGACGTCGAGCTACGCCGGCAAAGGCGTTGTGCGCTACGCGTGGTAATTCCGTGAAGTCTACTGGGGCCTAGAGCCGACGTTCGTCCCTGGCGATCCAAGGCGAGCGCGTTTATCGCGATTGGCGATTGCTTTTTCGGGTTCGCTCGCGATTTCAGTGATTTACATCCGTATATTGATGCAGCAGTCGATATCCGGCCTTGCCCCAACGCCGCGAGGCCCAAATCCCGCGCAGAATCGCGTTCAAGCAGATGTGTGTGATGCGCCGCGCGGGTGGCGCCAAATCGACTTAATTCGCATCGAGCCTGCTGGCGCCGGATCATTACGGAGCTGATTCAATGCCACACGTTCAGGTCGACCGTTCCATGGCCCCTTCGATTCTGCCGGCGGACATTCCCGAACTCAGCGACGATGAATGCCTGGCCTGTCTCGCGCGCGCGGTCGAGACGCCCGATTCCGCACGGCTGGACGAAGTGGCGGCGCTGATCGGCCGTCTTGCGGTCGCGATCGAATAGACCAGCCTCTGTTCCTGATGCGGTGGGTTGCGTAAAGGCCGGGCCTCTGCGCCAACGGTCTTGTTGCGTTTTCGCCGTGCTTGTTCCAAAGATGCCGCCAACTTCCGTCCGCGGCATCGGCCGCATTTCAGGGTCCGCAAATGTCCGGTTTTTCGACCGCGCGCCAAAAAATGGTCGATGGCCAGGTGCGCGCCAGTGACGTCACCGATCGCCGTATTCTCGATGCCATGCTCACGGTTCCGCGCGAGGCCTTCGTGCCCGCGAGCCGCCAGGCACTGGCTTATCTCGACCTCGACCTCGATGTGAGCGAGGGTGGGGCGGCCAAGCGCTTCCTGATCACGGCGGCCCTGACCGCCAAGCTGCTCCAGGCGGCCGAAATCGGCGAGAACGACAATGTGCTCGTCGTCGGCTGCGCCACGGGCTACCTTGCCGCACTGACCGCGAAGCTGACCCGGCAGGTCACCGCGACCGAATGCGATTCGGCCTTGGCCGCCAAGGCCGGAGAGGCCATCTCCGCCCTTGGGCTGGCCAACGTCGCCTGCAAGGCTGCGCCCTGCGCCGATGGGGATACCGCTGCGGCGCCCTACGATGTCATCGTTCTCAACGGCGCGTCCGAGGTGATTCCCGAAAAGCTCCTCGGCCAGCTCAAGGAGGGCGGGCGCCTGGTGGGGGTCTCGGCCGAATCCCAGCCGGCGCGGGCGATGATCGTGACCAGATCGCACGGCGAATTCGGCCATCGGGCCCTGTTTGATGCGGCCGCTCCGGTCCTTCCGGGGCTGGAAAAGGCCGCCGCCTTCGTCTTCTGACGGGCTTAGGCTGTTAAAATCCCATTCTGAATCAGAAGTGTGGCCGGGAAGCTGCACGTGAAGAGTTTCCACCGGGAACTGCCCTCAGGTAGTTCCGTCGCGCGCGGTCGCGTCCTATGTTGCTACGGGGCAACGACTCCACTCGGTAGACGGTAACCCAGCTCGCGGGCACGAGCCGGACGCTAAGATGAACGGAATTTCAGGGATGTTTGGGGTGAAGCTCTTCACCGGAGCTGCGGTTTCGGTCCTGCTGCTAGCTCTCGCCGGGCCGACGCCCGCGTTGGCGGACACGATCGAGGCTGCGCTGGTACGCGCCTATCAGAATAACCCGCAGCTCAATGCACAGCGCGCCCAGGTGCGCTCGACCGACGAAAACGTGCCGCAGGCGCTGTCGGGCTATCGGCCCAAGGTCAATTTGACCCTCGCCACCGGCTATCAATACCAGGATATCCAGGCGGTGCAGAAGGGTGCCCCGCTCCACAACGACCCCCTGCAGGCCAATAGCGCCAGCCTGACCGTCAACCAGACGCTTTACAACGGCGGTCAGACCGCCAACAGGACGCGCGCGGCGGAGAGCCAGGTCTCGGGATCCCGCGAGGCACTCCGTGTCCTCGAACAGACGGTCCTCCTGCAGGCCGCCACGGCCTATATGGACTATCTGCGCGATGCGGCGACTCTCGAAGTTCAGCGCAGCAACGTGCGCGTGCTCGAACAGACGCTGAAGCAGACGCGCGACCGCTTCAACGTCGGCGAGGTGACGCGAACCGACGTGGCGCAATCCGAAGCGCAGCTTGCCGCCGGCAAGACCCAGGCGCTGACCGCCGAATCAAATCTCACGACGACGCGCGCGAACTTCCGCCGAATCATCGGCAACGAGCCGACCAACCTTGCTCCGGGCTCCCCGGTCGATCGCTTCCTGCCCGCATCGATCGCCTCCGCCGTCAATCTCAGTCTGGTGGAGAACCCCAGCGTCACGGCCTCGATGTACGGCATCGACGTCAACTACCTCCAGGTCAAGATCAACGAGGGCGCGCTGTTGCCCACGGTCACGCTGCAGGCCGGCGTCAGCACGGCTTACCAGCAGACCCTGACGGTTTTCCGAACGAATACCGCGTCCGCGATCGCGACGGCCAGCGTGCCGATTTACCAGGGCGGCGCGGAGTATTCGCTGATCCGTCAATCGAAAGAGAATCTGGCACAGCAGCGCCTGAATCTCGAAACCACCCGGGATCAGACCCGCGCCAACGTCGTGCAGGCCTGGGGACAGCTGGAAGCCGGCAAGGCGCAGGTTCAGTCCGCGCAGGCTCAGGTCACCGCCTCCGAGATCGCGCTGAACGGCGTGCGCGAAGAAGCCAAGGCCGGACAGCGCACCACGCTCGACGTGCTGAACGCGCAGCAGGCCCTGGTCAACGCGCGGGTCGCGCTCGTCACCGCGCAGCACGACCGCGTGGTCGCGTCCTATTCGGTGCTCAACGCGGTCGGCCGGCTCGCACCGCAGGTGCTCGGCCTCAACACCACGGTCTATGATCCCTCCGTTCACTACCAGCAGGTTCGTGACAGCTGGGCAGGCGTGCGCACGCCCGACGGACGCTGATCGCCGCAATCGGGTCGGCCTCGCGAACAACAGGCGAGGCTGACCAGTGGTTTGCTTGCAATCATCAAAATCCCTGACATAGCCTTGCCAGGACGTTGCGGGTCGATTCGCCCGCAGTCGATATCGTACGTGTAACGCGTGAGTACCGGGGGCAGGGGCGCACCGCCGTACGTTGTGCCGCGATCTGGGGACAAGTCAGGCTGTCGCGACGAAAATGTCCGGCCGCTCGTCCGGAACCGGCCAATCCTGTCGAGCTTGGTGTAAAACAACGCATGCGAGGGCGTTGATGATGTGGAGTCGGAGATGACGCAGCCTGCAAAGGTCACAGAACCCTCGATGGAGGAGATTCTGGCCTCGATCCGGCGCATCATTGCCGACGACGAGGCCAAGCCGCCGCCGACCGAAGCCGCCAAACCCGAGAAGGCACCCGCGGCACCGCCGCCGAGGCCGCAGGCGATGAACGACGCTCCACCTTCCAAGGTCGCACCGGCCAAGCCGGCCGCCGAAAAGCCCGCTCCACCGCCAGCCGCGAAACCCGCGCCGCCGCCAGCCGCGCCCGCCGCGGCAGCAGCCCCCAACAGCCAGGACGATATCGATGCCCTGCTGGCCGGTCTGGACGATGCTACGCCGGCGCCGGAAGTCCGCGCCCGGGAACCTGAGCCCGAGCCTGAACCTGAACCCGACGTGCTCGAACTGACCGACGACATGGCAATGGATCCGGCGCCGACACCTCCACCGCCACCGCCGAGCTTCCGCAAGGTCGAGCCCCGGGACGATCTCGAATTCGACGAAGCGCCGCCTCCGCCCCGTCCGGCGCCGTCCTACGCGCCGGTGGACTTCGATACGCCGCCGCTGCCGCCGCAGCAGCCGATCCTCGCCCAGACGACGGTGTCGGCGGTTGAATCCGCCTTCAACTCCCTGGCTCATACCGTCCTCAGCAGCAACGCGCGGACGCTCGAGGACCTGGTCAAGGAAATGCTGCGGCCGATGCTGAAGTCCTGGCTCGACGACAACCTGCCGGGCCTCGTCGAACGCATCGTGAAGGCCGAAATCGAAAGGGTCTCGCGCGGAGGGCGGTAGGGCCGGATCGCTCGGCCCCGATAACGCCCTGCTTTCGTGTTTTATCTGATCCGCTGATCGGGCCGGAAAGCGCTCTTGCCGCTGAGCTTTCCGTTGACTTGCACCCCGCGCGCGGCTTTCTAGCGCCCCATGATCGAGAAAAACTACCAGCCCGCCGATATCGAAGCCCGGATCTCCGTCGTCTGGGAGGATGGCCTTGCCTTCAAGGCCGGCCGGCCCGACCGCCGCGACGCAGCGCCCTTTACCATCGTGATCCCGCCGCCGAACGTGACGGGCTCGCTGCACATGGGCCACGCCCTCAACAACACGCTTCAGGACGTCCTGTGCCGTTTCGAGCGCATGCGCGGCCGCGATGTGCTGTGGCAGCCAGGCACCGACCATGCCGGCATTGCCACCCAGATGGTGGTCGAGCGGCAGTTGATGGAGCGTCAGCAGCCCGGTCGCCGCGAGATGGGACGCGAGAAGTTCCTGGAACGGGTCTGGCAGTGGAAGGCCGAGAGCGGCGACACCATCATCAACCAGCTCAAGCGGCTCGGCGCGTCCTGCGACTGGTCGCGCGAACGCTTCACCATGGACGAAGGCCTGTCCAAGGCCGTCGTCAAGGTGTTCGTCGAACTGCACCGCGATGGCCTGATCTACAAGGACAAGCGGCTGGTGAACTGGGACACCAAGCTGCTCACCGCGATCTCCGATCTCGAGGTGCAGCAGACCGAGGTCAAGGGCAGCCTCTGGTATCTGCGCTACCCGATCGAGGGCAAGACCTTCAGTCCCGAAGATCCCTCGAGCTTCATCGTCGTCGCCACCACGCGCCCCGAGACCATGCTCGGCGACACCGGCGTGGCCGTGCATCCCGATGACGAGCGCTATCAGAAGCTGGTCGGCAAGAACGTGATCCTGCCGCTGGTCGGCCGCAAGATCAGGATCGTCGCCGACGACTATTCCGATCCCGAGAAGGGTTCGGGCGCGGTGAAGATCACCCCGGCGCACGACTTCAACGACTTCGAGGTCGGCAACCGCCACGGCCTGGCCCGGATCAGCGTCATCGACAAGGAAGGCTGTCTCGATCTCCTCGACAACGAGGATTATCTGCGCGACCTGCCCGAAGGCGCCTCGCAATTCGCCGAGGAGTTTCACAGGGTCGACCGCTTCGCGGCGCGCAAGCGCATCGTCGAGCGGCTGGAATCGTTCGGCTTCGTCGAGCGGATCGAGCCTCACACGCACATGGTGCCGCACGGCGACCGCTCCGGCACCGTGATCGAGCCTTACCTGACCGACCAGTGGTACGTCGACGCCAAGACGCTGGCGCGGCCTGCGATCGCGGCCGTGCGCTCGGGCGAGACCAGCTTCGTGCCGAAGAACTGGGAAAAGACCTATTTCGAATGGATGGAGAACATCCAGCCCTGGTGCATCTCGCGCCAGCTCTGGTGGGGCCACCAGATTCCCGCCTGGTACGGGCCTGACGGCAAGGTGTTCGTCGCCGAGACCGAGGAGGAGGCGATCAGCCACGCGCTCGGCTATTACGTCGAGCAGGAAGTGATCACGCCCGAGCAGGGCCGCGAGATGGCGCTCGACCGCAACAAGCGCGAGGGCTTCATCACGCGCGACGAAGACGTGCTCGACACCTGGTTCTCGTCGGCGCTGTGGCCGTTCTCCACGCTCGGCTGGCCGGACGACACGCCGGAGGTGAAGCGCTATTATCCGACCAACGCCTTGGTCACCGGCTTCGACATCATCTTCTTTTGGGTCGCCCGGATGATGATGATGGGCCTGCACTTCATGAAGGAAGTGCCGTTCTCGACGATCTACATCCACGCCCTCGTCCGCGACGAGAAGGGCGCCAAGATGTCGAAGTCGAAGGGCAACGTCATCGATCCCCTCAACCTGATCGACGAATACGGCGCTGACGCGCTGCGCTTCACGCTGGCCGCGATGGCGGCGCAGGGGCGCGACATCAAGCTCGCCACCAGCCGCGTCGAGGGCTACCGCAACTTCGCGACCAAGCTCTGGAACGCCTCGCGCTTCGCGGAGATGAACAACTGCGCCGTGCCCGAGGGTTTCGAGCCGGCGAAGGCCAAGGAGACGCTGAGCCGCTGGATCGCGCATGAGACCGCGCACACCACGCGCGAGGTGACCGAAGCCATCGAGGCGTATCGATTCAACGATGCCGCCGGCGCGATCTACCGCTTCGTCTGGAACGTCTATTGCGACTGGTATCTCGAACTTGCCAAGCCGGTTCTGCTCGGCCCGGACGGTCCAGCCAAGACCGAGACCCGCGCCATGGTCGCCTGGGCGCGCGACGAGATCCTGAAGCTGCTGCATCCCTTCATGCCCTTCATCACCGAAGAGCTGTGGGAGGTGACGGCCAAACGCGAGGGCATGCTGGCGCTGGCGCCATGGCCGCTGAAGCCGGCCGCGCCGACGCCGGAACAGCTTGCGATGCTTGCCGCGGCCGCCGGGCCGACCGATCCGTTCGTCTCGCCGGCGTGGGTGTTGCCGATCTTCGACCATGCCGACTTCACCGATCCCGCGGCGGAGGCCGAGATCGGCTGGGTGATCGACCTCGTCACGCAGATTCGGTCGGTGCGCGCCGAGATGAACATTCCGCCGGCAACCCTGACGGCCCTGGTGCTTGCGGGCGCCTCGGCCGAGACCCGGGAGCGCGTGCCGCGCTGGACCGACGTCATCAAGCGCATGGCGCGGTTGTCCGACATCGCCTTCGCCGATCGCGCCCCCGATGGCGCGGTCCAGCTCCTCGTGCGCGGCGAGGTCGCCGCGCTGCCGCTGAAAGGCGTGATCGATCTTGCCGCCGAGCGCACCCGCCTCGACAAGGAGATCGCCAAGGCGGAGGCCGATATCAAGCGCGCCGAATCCAAGCTGGCCAACGAGAAGTTCGTCGCCAACGCGGCGGAAGAGGTCGTCGAGGAAGAGCGCGAGAAGCGCGAAGCGGCATTGGCGCGCAAGGCCAAGCTGCTCGAGGCGCAGGAACGCCTGAAGCAGGTCTCGTAGTTCTCGCCGTCATTCCGGCTGGTCCGTAGGACCAGACCGGGAATCGCGAGGTTCCGGGTTCACGTTGCGACGTGCTTAGGAGCGACGACTATTTCGGGAACGGCTTGCTCAGGAATTTCGAGCCTCGGACACCATAGCGCCAGGGCAGCTCGACGGCCTTGGTGATGCCGATCCTGATTCCCTTGGCCACATCGACGTCCTCCGTCCGCGCATGCAGCGCGATCGGAGGACGGTCAAGCGGCAGGGCGTTGTGCGCGATGGTGATAGCGAGCGCTTCGGTCAGCTTGCCCGGTCCCGAACACAGCGCATGCAGGTCCTGGAGATGGCGGCGGCGGCGCATCGTGGCGATGCCGTGGGTCGGCTCCAGCGCGCGGATCAGCACGGCGCTGGCCGAGCCTTCCTCCTCGCAGACGAAATTCACACACCAGTGGATGCCGTAGGAGCGGTAGACATAGGCGAAGCCGGGCGGGCCGAACATCACCTGGTTCCGCGGCGTCGGCCCGTTGTAGGAGTGCGCCGCCGGTTCGGTATGATGATAGGCCTCGACCTCGACGATGAGGCCGCCGACGCCGTCGACCAGCATGGTCGCACCGATCAGGTCGGGCGCGACCTGGTGCACGCTGCGCGCAAAAAAGCCGCGCTTGAGCGGCTTGCCGAGACGGGGTGTGGAGGAGGGCGGCCTGGGCACGGTTCTTGGAGCCATTCGAGATGAGAATCGCCTGAGAGCGGAGCAGGTTATTCCCCATATCTGCCATGTTCCCTGAAGCAGGGCGAGCCGGGTTGCGATGCCCTGCGATACCGATTACGTAGGACCCGAACAGACCGGACATCCCATGGTCGTCATTGTCGACACGATCTCGAACCCGCTGCGCCCGCGTCACCCCGAAAAGGTGAATCGCCCCGATTCCGCTTCGCCGCCGAAGCCGGACTGGATTCGCGTGCGTGCGCCGAACACGCGCGGCTACGCCGACACCCGCAACATCGTGCGCGCCAACGGCCTGCACACGGTGTGCGAGGAGGCGGGCTGCCCGAACATCGGCGAGTGCTGGGACAAGAAGCACGCGACGTTCATGATCATGGGTGACACCTGCACCCGCGCCTGCGCCTTCTGCAACGTCAAGACCGGCCTGCCCAATGCGCTGGATGCGGCCGAACCGGACAACGTCGCCGAGGCCGTCGCCAAGCTCGGGCTTGCGCACGTCGTCATTACGTCGGTCGACCGCGACGACCTTGCCGATGGCGGCGCCGAGCATTTCGCCAGGACCATCCGCGCCATCCGCGCGGCCTGTCCCTCGACCACGATCGAGATCCTGACGCCCGACTTCCTCCGCAAGGAGGGTGCTCTGGAGGTCGTCGTCGCGGCCCGGCCCGACGTCTTCAATCATAATCTCGAGACGGTGCCGTCGCGCTACCTCACGGTGCGGCCCGGGGCGCGCTACTTCCATTCGATCCGGCTGCTGCAGCGGGTCAAGGAGCTCGATTCCACCATCTTCACCAAGTCCGGCATCATGGTCGGCCTCGGCGAAGAGCGCCACGAGGTGCAGCAGGTGATGGACGACCTGCGTTCGGCGGACGTCGACTTCCTGACCATCGGCCAGTATCTCCAGCCGACACGCAAGCATCACGCGGTGATGCGCTACGTGCCGCCGGACGAGTTCTCGTCCTACGAGAAGATCGCCTACACCAAGGGTTTCCTGATGGTGTCGGCGAGCCCGCTCACCCGTTCGTCGCATCATGCCGGCGAGGATTTCGCGAGACTGAAAGCTGCGCGGGCCGCACACGCCCGCTGAACCGCCATGCCCCGATTTTCGAGCAAGCGCCGTGTCAATCACAGCGCATCCGAGATGTTTGATCTGGTCGCCGACGTCGAGCGCTATCCGGAGTTCGTGCCGCTGTGCAGCGCGCTGAAGGTGCGCCAACGGATGGCGAAGCCCGACGGCACCGAGGTGCTGGTCGCCGACATGACGGTGTCGTTCAAGCTGGTGAAGGAGTCCTTCACCAGCCGCGTGACCCTCGACCGCGCCAACCTGAAGATCCTCGTCGAATATCAGCAAGGTCCGTTCAGCAATCTGGAGAACCGCTGGACGTTCGAACCCAAGGAGGAGAGCGTCTGCGACGTCGGCTTCTTCCTGGCCTATGAATTCAAGAGCCGCATGCTGGCGCTGCTGATGGGTTCGATGTTCGACGCCGCATTCGCGCGCTTCTCCATTGCGTTCGAAAAACGGGCCGATGCGATTTACGGGCGGCCGAAGCTGGCGTCGTCATAGACCCGGCGGGCGCATCCGTCCCACATCGCCATTGCAGGCGCGATCGACGACCTTGCCCATCTCCGGATAGTGCGGCGCCTCAACGCGATCGTGAAACATTTCGGCAGGTTTCGCGCGGATTTTAGAGGACGTTGCTGAACCGGCCTGCCGCTCGGGAGTTTTATCCTCGGCGCAGCGCGATCCGCAATCAACCTGCGCTCGGCGAAACCTTGGCAAGTGCAGTTTGTGCCAAACCGCGACATGCTCGCGGAACACCCATTGCCGTGAGAGGCACACCGGCAAAGCTGCATTTGTTGGGGCGCTCAACTAAAGTACGAGTCGGTGGATGGGGGACTATGCGGGACCGGGAGACATGGCACGCTGGAAGCAGTCCTGGAGCGCGGAGGAGCTCAACAAGCTTCGATCGCTCGCGGGCACGAAACCAATCACGATGATCGCGAAGGAACTCGGCCGTACCACGGGCACGGTGCTGGCCAAGTCGATCGAGGAGAAGCTTCCCGTCATGCACGGGACCAAACGGGTGAGACAATGATCGCGCGATCGCGCTGAGATGTGAGCGCCGGTCCACCGGCCATTCGCGTCTGCAGAATGGGATCATTTTCCGCGCCGAAGCGTTTTCGACCGATTGTGCCCGGTTGGAGACGCCATGACGATCAATTTCGACACGTTGAAGGCTTCGCTCGTCCTGTACGGGCTGAATGCCATCTATGCCATTTTGCTGCTCGCCGTCGGCTGGTACCTGTCAGGCGCAATGCAGCGCTTCGTCACGCGCGTGCTGAGCGTCGCGCACAAGGTTGATCCGCTCGTCACCTTTTTCGTGTCCAGCGTCACGCGCTATGCCGTGCTGGCGGTGGTCGGAATCGCCGTGCTTCAGCTCTTCGGCATCCAGACCGCCAGCCTCGTGGCCGTGCTGGGCGCGACATCTCTCGCCATTGGCCTGGCATTGCAGGGCACGCTGTCGAATCTCGCGGCCGGCGTGATGCTGCTGCTGTTCCGGCCGTTTCACATCGGCGATGACGTCGAGGTCGGCGGCAAGGCCGGCAAGGTGCGATCGCTCTCCCTGTTCATGACCGAGCTGGTCGCACCCGACAACACGCAGATCCTGCTGCCGAACGGGCAGGTGTGGGGCGCGGCTATCGTCAATCACAGCGCCTATCCCGGTACGGGCGAAGTCAAGGTGACGTTCCCGGTCAGGGCGGGATCGGCCAATACGCTGGCAGATCAGATCCTGAAGGAGTTGCGGGAGGACCCCCGTGTCGACGATCACGCCGCGCCGTCTGTGAATGTATCGAAGGTCATCGCCGCCGATCCGGCGGCGCCCGTCGTGGAATTGACCGTGAGCGCGAAGGTGAAACCATCCGATGCCGATGCGGTCAAGCAGCGGGTGCTCGACCATGCGAGCGCGCTGCTCGCGGCAGCGTAAGCCGTCGCCCGGATGGCGATCTCGCAGGACGTCAGTCCATAGGCAGTGCCCGGCGGATCGCGGAAGCCAGCCCTGCGGCATTGTCCGTAGCGATCCCGTGGCCGGCCTTCGCGATAATCTCAACGTCGATGCCTTCTCGGGGCAGCCGTGTCGCGTCGGAGCTGCTCGCAAGAGACAGCTCGCCGAAGATCATCCTGCGCGGGATCGGCAGTTCGAGAAGCATGGCACGCCACGTCGGATCGCAGCCGGCGACCAGCGATCGCGAGGCGCGATGAACCGCGATGGGCGCGCTGAGCGCCAGCGATGCAGCCCAGGCGATATTGCCGTCGAGCCGGGACGCCCTGATCAGCACCTCGTGTCCCTGCGCCACGTAATCCGCCTCGGACATCGCAGCGATCTTCCGGCTGGACGCTCCACCGCCGGGGTCGAGATTGGACTCTGCCAGAATGAGCGTGCGAACGCAGGGTCCGAGCAGCCTTGCGGCCATGATGGCGACCGCTCCGCCCATGCTGTGACCGAAGAGATCGACACCTCCGGGCGCGATCTCCGTCACGACATCGGCTATCGTCTGCGCATGGTCCGCCACGGTGTAGCTGAAACCGGCGGGCCGGTCGCTGAAGCCCGATCCGAGCAGATCGACCAGCAGCATGCGCCTGCCGGCCAGGGCGGGATCCGCGGCGACCGCCGGATAATCGCAGGACGACGCGCATCCCAGTCCATGAATGAAGACGAGCGGAGAACCGTGCCCGGGGATGTCGTGATAGAGCAGATTGGCTTTTGCCTTCGCCAGCCAAAATGACTTCATCGCTTGCCTTGCCGCGGTTGCCGGACCTCAGGCGCGCGGAGACCGCGGCGTCCTGCGCTTGACCACGTGCCGGCGCGGCGAGCGCGTGACGCGGGGGCGCAGGCGGGTCGCTGCGGCAGCACGGCGCGGCTTGGCCGGAGCTTGCGGGCCGCGGGCAAGGTCCATCAGCATGCGCAGAGCCTCGACCACCGAGCGCTGGCGAACCGCCGTGCGGCCGATCGCGCCAAAGCGGTGCTCGCGGTGGATGATACGGCCGTCGCGCGCGGCGGCGGCGAAGTGCACGAGGCCGACCGGCTTTCCGGGCGTGGCCCCGCCGGGACCGGCGATGCCGGTGATCGCGACGGCGAGGTCGACGCCGGCACGCTCCAGCGCGCCGACCGCCATGGCCGTTGCGGTCTCCTTGCTGACGGCGCCGAAATTCGTGAGCGTGCCGGCTTCGACCCCGAGCATCGCGCGCTTGGCATCGTTGGAGTAGGTGACGAAGCCACGATCGATCACATCGGACGAGCCGGGGATGTCGGTCAGCGCGCCGGCGACGAGGCCGCCGGTGCAGGACTCAGCCGTCGCGATCGTCAGCTTGCGCATCCGGCACAGGTCGAGCAGCGAGCGGGAGAGGGCGCGTGCGTCGCTGCCGCCCATGACCTAGTTGCTCCAGCTCTTTTCGTTGAACGGCAGCCGGACGGTGGCGCTCGCGGTCGCCGCGATGCCTTCCTCGCGGCCGGTGAAGCCGAGCCGCTCGCTCGTCGTCGCCTTCACGGCAACGCGGGAAATGTCGACGCCCGAAATCTCGGCGATGCGTGCGCGCATGGTGTCGCGCAGGGGGCCGATCTTCGGCCGCTCGCAGATCAGCGTGACCTCGAGGTTGGCGACACGGCCGCCGCGCTGTGCGACGCGGTCGATGGCGTATTTCAGGAACTGGTCGGAGGAGGCGCCCTTCCACTTCGCATCGCTCGGCGGGAAGTGCGAGCCGATGTCGCCGTCGGCGAGCGCACCGAGGATGGCGTCGACCAGCGCATGCAGCCCGACGTCGCCGTCGGAGTGGGCCAGGAAGCCCTTGCTGTGCGGCACGCGCACGCCGCAGATCATGACGTGGTCGCCTTCGCCGAAGGCGTGCACGTCATAGCCCGTGCCGGTCCTGATGTCGCCGAGCAGGCTCGCCAGGCGCGCTTCCTCGCGCACGAAATCCTCGGGGGTGGTGAGCTTCATGTTGGCAACATCGCCTTCAAAGGTTGCGACCGTCAATCCCGCCCATTCGGCAATTGCGGCATCGTCGGTGAAATCGCTGCGTCCATCCTTTGCCGCGCGACGATGCGCCTCGAGGATGACGTCGAAGCGAAAGGATTGCGGCGTCTGCGCGATTCGCAATCGCGCCCGGTCCGGCGTGCCCTCGACGTCACCGCTCTCGCCGGTGATCTTGATGGTGTCGGTCACGGGGACGACGGGGATCGCGGCGCCGGTGCGGCTTGCCGCTTCGATCGCGCGCGAGATCACGCCTTCCGAGACGAAGGGGCGCGCGGCATCGTGGATGAGGACGATGTCGGGCTTGTGCCTCGCCAGCGCCTCGAGGCCGGCGAGCACCGAGGCTTGGCGCGTTGCGCCGCCATTGGTCGGCGCCTCGTGCTTCAACCCAGCGACTGCGGCGCTGAACATGGCGCTGTCATCGGGGTTGACCACCGGTTGCACCGCGAACACGTCCGGGTGACGGCTGAACGGCTCCATGGCTCGATAGATCACGGGCTGGCCGCCGATCGAGCGGTATTGCTTCGGCCCGCCTGCGCCGGCGCGCAGGCCGCGACCGGCTGCGACGAGAACAACTGCCGTGCGCACAGATTTCGCCATAGGACTCGAATACTCAGTTGCTGGTGAAGAGTCGGGGAGTGGGGTGATTGCCGGCATGCCTCTAGCACGGCAGGCCCGCAAAAAAAGGGGGTTTCCCCGGATTGTGGGAAACAGCAATTTGCTGCACTGCACTTGAAAGATCTGCAGAACTGTCTAAACTGTAGGCATGACGCTTGACTGCACAAGAATTGTGCGCAAGATAAGTCATGGCAGGCGCGATGAGGCCCTGCCCACCCAACGAGACCCCTGTGACCGGCTCGGCAGTATCAGGCTCTAAGGCGTTGAAAATAGGCGAGATTGACGTCGCGACCCCGGTTTTCCTGGCGCCGATGTCGGGCGTGACCGACTCGCCCGTGCGCCGGCTCGCCGCCGAGCTGGGGGCAGGCCTGGTCGTGTCTGAGATGACCGCCAGCGACGAGCTCGCCAATGGCCACCGGATGTCGCGTTTGCGCTGCGAAGCGACCGGCATCGGTCCGCACGTGGTCCAGCTTGCCGGCTGCGAGGCGCACTGGATGCAGGAAGGCGCCCGGATCGCGGAAGCGGAAGGCGCCGACATCATCGATATCAACATGGGCTGCCCGGCCCGCCATGTCACCGGCGGTCAGTCGGGCTCGGCCCTGATGCGGGATCTCGACCACGCCGAGAGCCTGATCGAAGCGACGATTGCGGCCGTGAAAGTGCCGGTCACGCTCAAGATGCGGCTCGGCTGGGACGACCGCACCCGCAACGCGCCGGAACTGGCGCGCCGCGCCGAAGCTGCCGGCGTCAGGCTCGTGACCGTCCACGGCCGGACCCGATGCCAGTTCTACAAGGGCGAGGCCGATTGGGATGCGATCCGCGCGGTGCGGCAGGCGATCTCCATTCCGCTGGTCGTCAACGGCGACATCACCTCTTACGAAAAGGCGCTCGCGGCGCTGGAGGCCTCCGGCGCCGACGCCGTGATGATCGGCCGCGGCGCGCAGGGCCAGCCCTGGCTGCCCGGCCAGATCGGCCGGCGCCTGATGGGCGGGGCAGAGGAAGCCGTGCCGTCGCTCGAGCTGCAGCTCGCCTATGTCCGCACGCTCTACGAGGGCGTCTGCGCCCTCTACGGCCTGCGCGTCGGTCTGCGGCATGCACGCAAGCACCTCGGCTGGGCGCTCGACGTCGCAGCCGACACGAGCCGCGCGCCGGTGGAAAAACTCAAGGCGTGGCGTCAGACGATCCTCACCTCCGAGGATCCACGCCAGGTCCACCAGTCACTGCAAGATGCCTTTGACGACTTCGCATGGAGCGCTGCTGCATGAGCTCAGCTGCTGACCATCGTCGGCCGATCCCGTCCGACAGCGACGCGATCCTGGATGCGTTGCCCAATCCCGTGCTCATGATCGGGCCGGACGGCAAGATCGTCGCCGCCAACATCGCGACCGAAGCGTTCTTCGAGATCTCGACGCAGTTTCTGAAGCGGCAGTCGCTGAAGGAACTGGTGCCGTTCGGCAGTCCCTTGCTGGCGCTGATCGACCAGGTGCGCTCGTCGAATTCACCGGTCAACGAATACAAGGTCGATCTGGGCACGCCGCGCATGGGCGGCGACCGGCAGGTCGATCTCCACGTCGCCCCGCTCACCGAGCGGCCCGGGCACATCGTGGTGATGCTGCAGGAGCGCACCATCGCCGACAAGATGGACCGGCAGCTCACCCACCGCAGCGCCGCGCGCTCGGTGATCGCGCTGGCGGCGATGCTCGCGCACGAGATCAAGAACCCGCTCTCGGGGATTCGCGGCGCCGCGCAGCTCCTCGAACAGCAGGCCTCGTCAGAGGACCGCATGCTGACGCGGCTGATCTGCGACGAGGCGGACCGCATCGTGACGCTGGTCGACCGCATGGAGGTGTTCGGCGACGAGCGTCCCGTGGTGCGCGGCCCGGTCAACATCCATTCGGTACTCGATCACGTGAAGCGGCTGGCGCAGTCCGGCTTTGCCCGCAACATCCGGTTCATCGAGGACTACGATCCGTCGCTGCCGCCGGTGCTGGCGAACCAGGATCAGCTGATCCAGGTGTTCCTCAATCTGGTGAAGAACGCCGCGGAAGCCCTGATCGACGTGCCCGACGCCGAGATCCAGCTCACCACAGCGTTCCGCCCCGGCGTGCGCCTGTCAGTGCCCGGTCAAAAATCCCGAGTATCCCTGCCGCTCGAATTCTGCGTCAGGGACAACGGACCGGGCGTGCCGGACGATCTTCTGCCCAACCTGTTCGATCCCTTCGTGACCACCAAGCAGACGGGCTCGGGTCTCGGCCTGGCGCTCGTCGCAAAGATCGTCGGGGATCATGGCGGCATCATCGAATGCGAGTCTCAGCCGCGCAAGACCACCTTCCGCGTGCTGATGCCGATGTACTCGACATCGGCCAAACACACCGATCCAAGCAGTCGCGACGGCTCTGCCGGGAAGTCGTCGTCTGCGTCACAGGGGGCAAAATGAGGATTAACGATGCCCGCAGGTAGCATTCTCGTTGCTGATGACGACACCGCCATCCGCACGGTTCTCAATCAGGCACTTTCCCGCGCCGGTTACGAAGTTAGGCTGACCGGCAATGCCGCGACGCTGTGGCGATGGGTGAGTCAGGGCGAGGGCGATCTCGTGATCACCGACGTGGTGATGCCCGACGAGAACGCCTTCGACCTGCTGCCGCGGATCAAGAAGATGCGGCCGAATTTGCCCGTCATCGTCATGAGCGCGCAGAACACCTTCATGACGGCGATCCGCGCCTCCGAGCGCGGGGCCTACGAATATCTGCCGAAGCCCTTCGACCTAAAGGAGCTGATCGCCATCGTCGGCCGCGCGCTCGCCGAGCCGAAGGAGCGGACCTCGACGCCGGACGAGGACGCCGAGATGGAGGCGATCCCGCTGGTCGGCCGCTCGCCGGCGATGCAGGAAATCTACCGGGTGCTCGCGCGCCTGATGCAGACCGATCTCACCGTGATGATCACGGGCGAGTCCGGAACCGGCAAGGAACTGGTCGCGCGCGCGCTGCACGATTACGGCAAGCGTCGCAATGGCCCGTTCGTGGCGGTCAACATGGCGGCGATCCCGCGCGACCTGATCGAATCCGAACTGTTCGGCCATGAGCGCGGCGCGTTCACCGGGGCCAACACCCGCGCCTCCGGCCGGTTCGAGCAGGCGGAGGGGGGCACGCTGT
The DNA here is from genome assembly GCF_047605465.1 of Bradyrhizobium sp. Taxonomy (GTDB): domain Bacteria; phylum Pseudomonadota; class Alphaproteobacteria; order Rhizobiales; family Xanthobacteraceae; genus Bradyrhizobium. Next base: position 241,061 of record NZ_JASGFS010000005.1, read on the forward strand.
TCCTCGACGAGATCGGCGACATGCCGATGGAGGCGCAGACCCGCTTGCTGCGCGTGCTGCAGCAGGGCGAATACACCACCGTCGGCGGCCGCACGCCGATCAAGACCGACGTGCGCATCGTCGCGGCCTCCAACAAGGATCTGCGCGTCCTGATCCAGCAGGGCCTGTTCCGCGAAGACCTGTTCTTCCGACTCAACGTCGTGCCGCTGCGGCTACCCCCGTTGCGCGAGCGCATCGAGGATCTGCCCGATCTCGTGCGGCACTTCTTCGCGCTCGCCGAGAAGGACGGCCTGCCGCCGAAGAAGCTCGACGCGCTGGCGCTGGAGCGGCTGAAGCAGCACCGCTGGCCCGGCAACGTCCGCGAACTCGAAAACCTGGCGCGCCGGCTGGCGGCACTCTATCCGCAGGACGTGATCACGGCCTCCGTCATCGACGGCGAGCTCGCGCCACCCTCGGTGAGCCCAGGCGCGGCGGTACAGCAAGGCGTCGACAATCTCGGTGGCGCCGTGGAGGCCTATCTGTCCTCGCACTTCCAGGGCTTTCCGAACGGCATGCCGCCGCCGGGCCTCTACCATCGCATTCTCAAGGAGATCGAGGTGCCGCTGCTCACGGCCGCGCTGGCCGCGACCCGCGGCAACCAGATCCGCGCCGCCGACCTGCTCGGCCTCAACCGCAACACGCTGCGGAAGAAGATCCGTGATCTGGACATCCAAGTGTATCGGAGCGGGGGCTAGTCTTTCCGAACGGACGGTGGCTCAGCTCCCCCTACCAAAGCGGAGCTGAGCCTGTCCGGATCGCGCAGGCCGCCTTGGCCGGCACGGTGAGCAGAAGTCGGAAGCGCGCGGATATGTTCCGCCGGAACATAAGAATTGGTCATTCGGCCGCAGACCTCGGTGTCGCACGTCACCTGACCAGCCGGCTCGAGACCGGCATGGCGTTGGCCATGCTTGCCGTAGGGTCCTGGATCACCGGGCCGTTGACCAGCAGATCGGCGGCCACGATCATCAACAGAACCGCCGACACCATGATTGCGAGAAAGAACCTGTCCATGCGGGGTTAAGCCGAACTACCGGACATCCGTTCCGGGAAACCCGCAATCGACCCGGCATCGGCTGTGGATGCGCCGGTGCATCGCGGGGAGCGCGCCGCGGAATTGTCGCAATTCGGCAACATTGTGGTAGGAATGCATCAGTATCCGCCGTCCGCGGACACCCGTTTTCAGCACCTCCATTGCCGGAATGACCAGCGCAGACACCTCGGCCGCAGCTTTTGACACGGCCCCAGCCGAAGAGCCCCGGCGCTGGTCGGCCCGGCGCTGGCTTGCGCCGTTCGCCGTGGCGCTGGCGCTGCTGTCGGCGTTCCTGACCTTCCTGGTCCTGACCGGTCTGACCAAGATCGATCCGACGCCGGAGGTGGTCCGCTCGTTCTATCTTATCAACGCGGGCACGATCCTGCTGCTGGTCGGCATCATCGTCCGCGAGCTGTGGCAGCTCATCCTGGCCCGCCGGCGGGGAAGGGCGGCCGCGCGTCTTCACGTCCAGATCGTCAGCCTGTTCTCCATCGTGGCGGTGCTGCCGGCGGTGCTGGTCGCCGTCGTCGCCAACGTGACGATCGAGCGCGGTCTCGACCGGCTGTTCTCCGGGCCGACCAAGGAAGTGATCCAGAATTCGCTGACGATCGCGCGCGCCTACATGCAGGATCACGCGCAGTTGATCCGCGGCGACATCATCGGCATGGCCAACGACATCGCGCATGCCCGGCCGCTCTACGACCAGGATCGCCGGTCGTTCCGCGAGCTGCTCACGGCCAGCGCCGGTTCCCGCAACTTGCCGGGAGCCATGATCATCGACAAGAACACCAACATCCTGGAATCGGCGGAGACCGGGATGCGGCTGGCCTATTCGCCGCCCGCGCCGGACTTCCTGAGCAACGTCAATGAGTCCGAGCCCGAGATCGCGGTGCTGCCGGATGCGAGCTTCGTCGCGGCGGTGATCCGCCTGCGCGCCTTCAACGATACCTTCCTCTATGTCGCGCGGCCGCTCGATCCGAACGTCGTCAACCAGCTCAAGCAGACCGAGGTCAGCGTCGCCGAATACGCCCAGATCGAGTCGCGCCGTCTCGGCATCCAGGTCGCCTTCGCGCTGATGTTCGCGGTGATCGCGCTGACCATCCTGATGGCGTCGGTACTGATCGGCCTCAACTTCGCCAATTCACTGGTGGCCCCGATCCGGCGGCTGATGAACGCGGCGCATACGGTCTCGACCGGCGACCTGCACGTCAAGGTGCCCGTGCATCAGTCGGAAGGCGACCTGGCCCAGCTGGGCGAGACCTTCAACAAGATGACGCAGGAATTGCGCAGCCAGCGCGACGAGCTCGTCAACGCCAGCGATCTCATCGACAGCCGCCGCCGCTTCATCGAGGCGGTGCTGTCTTCGGCGAGCGCCGGCATCATCGGCGTCGACACGTCCGGCAGCGTCGGCATCCTCAACCGTTCGGCTGAAAAGCTGATCGGACACTCCGAAGCCGAAACACTCGGCCATTCGCTCTCCGACGTGCTGCCCGAACTCGACGAGATGATGAAGACGGCGCGGGAAGGGACCCAGCGTCTGGTGCAGGGCCAGATCACGATCACGCGCGACGCGCAGGAACGTAATCTGTCGGTCCGCGTTAGCGCGGAGAAGACCAGCCAGCCCCACGACAGCTACATCATCACACTCGACGACATCACCGAACTGGTCTCGGCGCAGCGCACCTCGGCCTGGGGCGACGTCGCGCGCCGCATCGCCCACGAGATCAAGAATCCGCTGACGCCGATCCAGCTCTCGGCCGAGCGTATTCGCCGCAAGTTCGGCAAGAGCATCACCGAGGACAAGGACAAGCAGATCTTCGACCAGTGCACCGATACGATCGTCCGCCAGGTCGACGACATCAGGCGCATGGTCGACGAGTTCTCGCGCTTCGCCCGGATGCCGAAGCCGGTGATGGAAGGCGAAGACGTCGCCGACACCGTGCGGCAGGCGGTGTTCCTGATGAAGGTCGCCCATCCCGAAATCGATATCGAGGCCGAGTTCAAGGAAGATCCGCTGCGCGCGCAGTTCGACCGGCGGCTGATTTCGCAGGCGGTCACCAACATCGTCAAGAACGCCACCGAGGCGATCGAGCAGGTCCCTGCGGAGGAGCTCGGCAAGGGCCGCATCGACGTTGTCGTGTCCCGCGAGGGCGAGGACGTGCTGATCGACGTCATCGACAACGGCATCGGGCTTCCCAAGGTCGCGCGTTCCCGGCTGCTCGAGCCGTATGTGACGACGCGCGCCAAGGGCACCGGACTCGGCCTCGCGATCGTCGGCCGTGTTCTGGAAGACCACGGCGGCCGCATCGAATTGAAGGATGCGTCCGATTTCCGCGAAGGTCAGCGCGGCGCCTGGATGCGCATGCGCTTTGCCGTCACGGGGCATCCGGCCAAGGCGGAGGCGTCCGAGCAGGCGCCGGCCGCAGCCAGGGAATCAATCACGGAAGCGGCGGCGGCGGCCGCCGTCGAGAAACAGGAAACAAAAGAGCCGGCCGCCGAAACCAAAGAGCCGGCTGAAAAAGACCAATGATTCAACGAAGATCGAAGCCTCAACAGGCAGCTGACAAGACAGGCGCGACCCATGGCAAGTGAAATTCTGATTGTCGATGATGAGGCCGATATTCGGGATCTCGTTGCGGGCATTCTCGAAGACGAGGGGTTCGTCACCCGGACGGCGCGCGACAGCGATTCGGCACTGGCCGAGATCGCCAATCGCAGGCCCCATCTGGTGTTCCTCGACATCTGGCTGCAGGGCTCGAAGCTCGACGGCTTGCAGCTCCTCGAGCAGGTCAAGAAGGACAATGCCGATTTGCCGGTCGTGATGATCTCCGGTCACGGCAACATCGAGACCGCAGTGGCCGCGATCAAGCGCGGCGCCTACGATTTCATCGAGAAGCCCTTCAAGGCCGACCGGCTGATCCTGGTCGCGACCCGCGCGCTGGAGAACTCGCGCCTGAAGCGCGAAGTGAAGGAGCTGAAACAGCTCGCCCCGAGCGCGAGCCAGCTCGTCGGCCGTTCGCCCAGCATGAACCAGCTGCGCCAGACCATCGAGCGTGCGGCCAAGGCCAACAGCCGCATCCTGATCGTCGGCCCGGCCGGCGCGGGCAAGGAGCTGACCGCACGCACGCTGCACACGGCCTCGGGCCGCGCCGATGGTCCCTTCGTGGTCATCAACGCCGCCGCCATCACGCCTGAGCGGATGGAGCATGAGCTGTTCGGCGTCGAACAGTCGAACGGCGAACAGCCGCGCAAGCCCGGCGCGCTCGAGGAAGCGCATGGCGGCACGCTGTTCATCGACGAGATCGCGGACATGCCGCGCGAGACCCAGAATAAGATCCTGCGCGTGCTGGTCGAGCAATCGTTCCAGCGCGTCGGCGGCACCGCCAAGGTGCAGGTCGACGTGCGCATCATCTCCTCGACCGCGCGCAATCTCGAAGAGGAGATTGCGGCCGGCCATTTCCGCGAGGACCTCTATCACCGGCTCTCGGTGGTGCCGATCCGCGTGCCCGCGCTGTCGGAGCGACGCGAAGACATTCCGGAGCTGATCGACTACTTCATGGAGCAGATTTCCGCCGGAAGCGGCCTGCCCAAGCGGCAGATCGGGCAGGATGCGATGGCGGTACTGCAATCGCACGTATGGCCCGGCAATGTCCGTCAGCTCCGCAACAACGTTGAGAGAGTCATGATTCTGGCCGCCGGCGGGCCGGAGGTGATCATCACCGCCGACATGCTGCCGCAGGACGTCGGCTCGATGGTGCCGGCGATGCCGACCAGCAACAATGGCGAGCACATCATGGGCCTGCCGCTGCGCGAGGCGCGCGAAGTGTTCGAGCGCGACTATCTGATCGCGCAGATCAGCCGGTTTTCGGGCAATATCTCGCGGACAGCCGAGTTCGTCGGCATGGAACGCTCGGCCTTGCACCGGAAATTGAAGGCGCTCGGCGTCGGCTGAGGCCGGGGCCTTGCGGTCACACCTGAGGGATAAGCGAGGAAAATCATCGATTTCCGTAGTTTTTCGGAGCTTTCGGAGGCGGTCTGCCGTGTGAAGCGGCTTGCCTAATAGAGCCACCTGTCCTCTAATCGTACCGCTGGACCTCCGAGGGGGATCTCATGAGGGACAGCAACCGGAAGAGACCCCGATTTTTCAGAAGAGGGTCGCAACCGGCGCAATAAAAAGAAACTCAAAGCGAGACAAAAACAATGGCGGCAGACCGCGCACAAAACCTACAGGACACCTTCCTTAATCACGTTCGCAAAACCAAGACGCCACTGACGATCTTTCTGGTCAACGGAGTGAAGCTCCAGGGCATCGTGACCTGGTTCGACAATTTCTGTTTGCTGCTTCGGCGCGACGGTCATTCGCAGCTCGTCTACAAGCACGCGATCTCGACCATCATGCCGGGCGCTCCGATCCAGTTGTTCGAAGGCGGCGAGGACCAGCCGGCTTGAGAGTGATCTGATTGGACCCCCGGAATTTCGACGGGGAGGCTGACCGTCCGCGGTCGGCAGGGGCTAGGCAAACGGGGCGGGTGCTCGTCATCGGCCCCTATTTGCGGGTGCGCGCTGGAGGTGCCGACGCGCAATCGGAAGGTCATGTCCTGCGAGACGCCGAGGCCCGGCTCGATGAAGCCGCGGGCCTCGCGCGCGCGATCGATCTCGTCGTTGCGGACACGATCATCGCGCCGATCAGCCAGATCAGGCCTGCGACCTATATCGGCAAAGGCAAGGTCGAGGAGATTTCGGGACTGATCAAGGGCCTGGAGGTCGAACTCGTGGTGATGGATTGCGCGCTGTCGCCGATCCAGCAACGCAATCTCGAGAAGGAATGGCACGCCAAGGTGCTCGACCGCACCGGGCTGATCCTGGAGATCTTCGGCCGCCGCGCCAAGACCAAGGAAGGCTCGCTCCAGGTCGAGCTCGCTCACCTCAACTACCAGCGCTCGCGCCTCGTGCGTTCGTGGACCCATCTCGAACGCCAGCGCGGCGGCTTCGGATTCATGGGCGGCCCGGGCGAGACGCAGATCGAGGCTGACCGCCGCCTGATCCAGGAACGCATCTCCAAGCTCGAAGGCGAACTGAAGAAGGTGCAGGCGACACGCCGGCTGCATCGGGCCGGCCGCCAGCGCGTGCCGTATCGCGTGGTGGCGCTGGTCGGCTACACCAATGCCGGCAAGTCGACGCTGTTCAACCGCCTGACGCGTGCAGACGTGCAAGCTGCCGACATGCTGTTCGCGACGCTCGATCCGACCCTGCGCGCGCTCAGCCTGCCGCATGGCGGCAAGGCGATGCTGTCCGACACGGTCGGCTTCATCTCGAACCTGCCGACCCAGCTCGTCGCGGCCTTCCGCGCCACGCTGGAGGAAGTGCTCGAGGCCGACGTCATCCTGCATGTCCGCGACATCTCGCACGAGGACGCCGAGGCGCAGCAGAGCGACGTCGATGCGGTCCTGCGCCAGCTCGGCATCAACCCGGACGATTCCGGCCGCATCATCGAGGTCTGGAACAAGATCGATCGCTTCGACGCGGAGCAACGCGAGGAGCTGCTGAACATCGCCGCGCGCCGGCCGGAGGATCATCCGGCGATGCTCGTTTCCGCGGTGTCAGGCGAGGGCATCGACGCGCTGCTCGCTGCGATCGAGGAGCGGCTCGCGGCCAGCCGCACCACGCTCGATCTCTCGATCGACGCCGCCGACGGCGCCGGTATCTCGTGGCTTCATCGCAATGCCGAGGTGCTGGCGAAGGAGCTGCACGACGGCCGCTTCGATATGACCGTGCGGGTCGACGAGACCAAGCGGGACATCGTGGTATCGCGCTTCGACGCCGTACCGCATCTGTCGGCGACGTAATCGTCCCGGCGAAAGCCGGGATCCATACTGCGCGTGATCTGCCGAAGGCAGCGCAGTCTCCGACCTGCTTGCGGCCAAGGGCTCTCGCCGAACCATTGCCTGGGGTAATGGGTCCTGGCTTTCGCCAGGACGATAGCGCGCGGGGATTGCTCCTCGCACCTCGCATTCCATCGCCGCGATGAGCCGAATTATCTGGATAGATCGAGACGCAGAAACTGGTTGTGCGGGCTCGCCTGATAGTCCTCGAACGGCTCGCAGGATACGAAGCCGGCGCTGCGGTAGAGCGAGATGGCGGGCGCGTGCAGCGGTGCCGTGCCGGTCTCCAGGCTGAGGCGCGTATAGCCTCGCTTGCGGGCTTCGGCGATGATGTGGTGCAGGATCGCACGACCGACGCCGGTCCCACGCGCAGCCGGTGCGGCGCGCATCGACTTCACCTCGCCATGCGTCTCATCCAGCTGCTTGAGAGCACCGAAGCCGGCCAGCACGTCGCCCTGCCAGACCGTCCAGAACGTCACGCTTGCGGCCGAAAGACCGCTCGCATCCAGCGCCTGCGCGTGCTCGCCCATGACGCTGCGCAGCTCTTCCAGATGATGCGCCAGCAGGTCGGCGACGTATCGTGCCGTCGGGTCGTCCTGCCTGATCTCCACCTTGCGCGCCTCCATCATGACGCCGTCTTGGCTTCGTTCCAGAGCGCATCCATTTCTTGCAGCGACGCCTGCTCGAGCGTGCGGCCCCGAGCTTCCAGGCTGCGCTCGATATAGGCAAAGCGCCGCTCGAATTTCGCATTCGTCGCGCGCAACGCGGCTTCCGGATCAGCGTCGACATGGCGGGCGAGGTTGACGAGTGCGAACATCAGATCGCCGGTCTCCTCGGCGATTTCCTGCTTGTCGTTGCGGTCGAGCGCGGCCTCGATCTCGTCGGTTTCCTCACGGATCTTCTGCAGCACGGCGCGCGGATCGTTCCAGTCGAACCCGACGGTGGACGCCTTGCGCTGAAGCTCCATGGCCCGCGTCAGCGCCGGCTGGCCGACCTTCACGCCCGCGAGCAGCGATTTGTGCGACGGCGTTTCTTCCGGCGGCCGGCGAGCGGCGCGTTCGGCCTTCTCCTCGGCCTTGATGCGATCCCAAAGCTCCTTGACGTGCGAGGGCGCGAGGTTGCCGTTGCTGTCGGCGAAGACGTGGGGATGACGCCGGATCATCTTGCGGGTGATGGCCTCGACGACGTCGCCGAAAGCGAAAGCGTTCTGCTCCTCCGCCATCCGGGCGTGGAACACCACCTGCAGCAGGAGATCGCCGAGCTCCTCGCAGAGGTCGCCGAGATCATCGCGCGTGATCGCGTCGACCACCTCATAGGCTTCCTCGATCGTATAGGGCGCGATGGTCGCGAAATTCTGCTCGAGGTCCCAGGGGCAGCCGGTCACGGGCGTACGCAGCGCCGCCATGATCTCGATCAGGCGGGAAATGTCGCGGGAAGGGGTCATTGCGGGGGCGTCTCCTGGCTCCCCAGCCTTATGCCAAAAGCGGCCCGCCGTTCCCAGCGGGGCGCGGCGGAATGGACCGATTTCCACCGATTGGCGCGCCGGTCCGGCGGTGCTAAAGCGCGGACCATGAGCGACGCATTTTCATCACAAACCGCGCTGGTGCTGTTCTCCGGCGGCCAGGATTCCACCACCTGCCTGGCCTGGGCGTTGAGCCGCTTCGCACGCGTGGAGACGCTGGGGTTCGATTACGGCCAGCGTCATGCCATCGAGCTTGCCTGCCGCGACCGCCTGTTCGACGGCATCAAGGACCTCAAGGCCGACTGGGCCTCCAGGCTCGGCGAGAGCCACACGCTGTCGATCCCGACCCTGGCGGCCGTGTCCGAGACGGCACTGACCCGCGACGTCGCGATCGCGATGGGCGCCGACGGCCTACCGAACACGTTCGTGCCCGGCCGCAACCTGGTGTTCCTCACCTTTGCCGCGGCGCTAGCCTACCGGCGCGGCATCGTCCACATCGTCGGCGGCATGTGCGAGACCGACTATTCCGGCTATCCCGATTGCCGCGACGACACCATCCGCGCCATGCAGGCCGCGCTGTCGCTGGGCATGGCCCGGACCTTCGAACTGCATACCCCGCTGATGTGGATCGACAAGGCCGCGACGTGGAAGCTCGCGCATGATCTCGGCGGCGACGGGCTCGTCGACCTCATCCGCGACCAATCGCACACCTGCTATCTCGGCGAACGCGGCGCGCGGCACGATTGGGGCTATGGCTGCGGGGAGTGCCCGGCATGCAGCCTGCGGGCGAAGGGCTGGCGCGAGTACGCGGCCCGCAGCTAATTCCCTAAGCCTTCAGCGTCACTGCGAGCGCAGCGAAGCAGACCGCCGCCGCAGAAAGACTCCGGATCGCTTCGCTGCGCGCGCGATGACGAATGAGACCGCCGCGGAAGATCCAAGGCCGGCGAAACCTCCGAGCCCTCAGGACGAGGTCTCGTCCTCGCTCCGGCCGTAGAACTGCGTGCCGAGGGTGATGGAGGGACGTCCCTGGCTGCGGCGATGCTGGTTGGTGTCGCGAAGCGAATAGACGCAGCCGCAATATTCCTGCTGGTAGAACTCCTCGCGCTTGCTGATCTCGATCATGCGCGCGGCGCCGCCGCCCTTGCGCCAGTTGAAATCCCAATAGCTGAGCTCGTCGTAGCGGCCGGCCGCGCGATGCCCGCAATCGTTGATCTGGGCCATGTTCTTCCAGCGCGAGATGCCGAGCGAGGAGGTTATCACCGGAAAGCCGTGCTCGTGCGCATGCAGCGCCGTGCGCTCGAAACGCATGTCGAAGCACATGGTGCAGCGAACGCCGCGCTCGGGCTCCCATTCCATGCCCTTGGCCCGCGCGAACCAGTTCTCGGTGTCGTAGTCGGCATCGACGAAGGGCACGCCGTGCTTTTCGGCGAAGCGCACGTTCTCGTCCTTGCGCAGCAGATATTCCTTCTGCGGATGGATGTTCGGATTGTAGAAGAAGATGGTGTAGTCGATGCCCGAGGCCAGCATCGCCTCCATCACCTCGCCTGAGCACGGCGCGCAGCAGGAATGCAGCAGCACACGCTTGTGGCCGCCGGGCGGGGTGAGTTTTTGTCGTTCGTTCATGTCAATCATAGCAACAGCCGTGTGCGGACGAGACGCCGCTCAGGGCGTCACAGCTGGACGCGCTCAAGCGGAACCGAGCGCCAAGTCCATCGGAGGGCTGCATATCATGGGCAGCCGGCGCGCGCTAACCAAAATCCTCGGGCCGAAGCTCGATCGGCTTGCCGTGGGGCGTGCGGTCGGCGGCGTGATCCCAGGCATCACGGTAGCGGTGCAGGGTCTCGCTCGATGCGACGCCCTTGTGGGCGACGAGCTTTTCCAGCGTCGCGAGCCAGTGCAGGTAGTAGGTCTCGCCAGTGTCGGGATCGCCTGCGGCTTGCGCGCGCTTGATCTCGTCAGCCAGGGCAGCAGCCCATTCGGTCCAGGTGAACAGGCCGCGGTCGTGCAGCGTCAATGCCATCGCGAAGGCATGCGCCTCCCAGGGCGCGCGGAACACCGGGCCGTCGTCGTCACGCGGGATACTCGGAATGGCTGCCGTTGCGTCCGCAGCATTGCGGCTCATCACACCGAGTCCAGATAGGGTTCGAATGCGTCGATCGAAACCTTCACGGTCGGATCGCCGTCCGCGCCCCAGAGATCGCGGCCTTCGAACACCACCGTGTAGAGCCATTGCGGATTCTCGCCGAGCTCCATGGCCGCTGAATCCGGGAACACGTGGCAGCCGTGGTTCAATTCCACGATGCCGACATGGCCGCGCACATAGCGCGGCAGTCTCGTATGCGTGGCCGGATGAATGTTCTTCGCGCGCACGCGGTCGCCGATGCTGAACCTCGCAGCCGCCGGGGCAGGGCGCGCGAACTTGCCGCGCACCATGACGCGATCGACGTCGTCGAGATCGAACTTGCCGTGCTTGAGCGCCTTTGCCGGCTGCATCGCATGGCCGGCGACGACCTCCTCCCTGGTGAGGTAACCCTTCTCGATCAGCATCTCCTCGAGCCCGAGAAACCATTTCTTGTAGTAGGAGCTCGACAGGTAGACGTGCGGCGGCAGCGTCTCGCGGTAGAAGCGCGAGGTGTCGATGTTGTAGGCGCCCGCGGCGCCCATGGCGCGCACCATCGCCATGACGCGCGCTTCCCAGTTCGCGTGGAACATCGGCTCATTGGGCTCGGGCTCGACCTTGCCGAAGCCATCCATGCCGCCCATGTCGTGCACGCCGTTCATGACGGCGCTCCGGGCTTTCGGGGAAAGCCGGTCCCGATCATGGAATCGCGCGTGACGAGTTCGGCGAGTTGCTCTTCGCTCCAGCCTTCCGTGCCTTCCGGGCGCATCGGCAGCACCAGGAAGCGTGTCTCGGCTGTCGAATCCCACACCCGGATTTCAATGTCCTTGGGCACCGTGACGCCGAAATCGGCCAGCACGCCGCGCGGATCCTTCACCGCGCGAGAGCGATAGGGCGAAGCCTTGTACCAGACCGGCGGCAGACCGAGCATTTCCCAGGGGTAGCAGGAGCACAGCGTGCACACGACCATGTTGTGCCGCTGCGGCGTGTTCTCGACCACGACGAGATGGTCGCCGACGCGGCTGACATGGCCGAGCGTCCCGACCGCCTGCGATCCGTCCGCCAGCAACGCCGCCTTGAAGTCCGGATCGGTCCAGGCCTTGGCGACGACGCGCGCGCCGTTGTGCGGGCCGATCTTGGTCTCATAGGCCTGGATGATCGCGTCGAGCGCGGCCGGCTCGACATAGCCCTTTTCCGTCAGGATCGTCTCGAGCGCACGCACGCGCAGCTCGGTCTCCGACAACTCGGAATGATCGTGGTGGTGGTCGTGATCATGGCTCATGTCGCCGAGGATAGGCGCAATGGTCCTTGCCTGTCGAGCACTCGTTGCCGCGCAACCCGTCCCATATTCGTGACGCCATTTGTGCGCTAGCATCCGGAAAAATCAGCCTTGGAGACGCCCATGACCGAGTTTGTACGCATCGAGAAAGGCCTTGGGCCCGAGGGACGCATCGCCGTGGTTCGGTTCGACCGCGGCGACGGCATCAATGCCTTGTCGCCGGAGGCGTTGCGGCAGCTCACAGCGGCGGCGCGGAGCTTCGAGGACGATGCGGCGACCTCCGTCGTGGTGCTCACCGGCAGCGCCAACGCGTTCAGCGCGGGGTTCGATCTGAAGGACGCCGAAGGGCGCGCACGCAAGGACATGGATCTCGGCTCGCTCAGGCGGCACCTGAAGCTCGGGCCTCGCCTGACCCATGCGTGGCAGGAGATGGAGCAGATCACGATCGGCGCGATCGAGGGCTTTTGCGTCGGCGGCGGCGTCGCGTTGGCCGTGGCGCTCGATTTTCGCATCATGGGGCGCGATGCGCATCTGCGCGTGCCCGAGATCGGGCTCGGCATGAACATGAGCTGGCAGAGCGTCCCGCGCATGCTGCATCTGATCGGGCCGGCCCGCACCAAACAGGCGGTGATCCTCGCCGATCAGCGCATCTCGGCGGACGAGGCTCATGACTGGGGTCTCGTGGAGCAAGTCACCGATCCCGGCCGGGCGTTCGATGCGGCCTTGGAGCTGGCCCGCAAGGTCGCCGCGCAGCCGCCGCTCTCGGTCGCCATGACCAAGCTCACCGTCAACCGGCTGGCGCATGCGCTGGACGATCTGGCGAGCCATATGGACGTCGATCAGTTCGCGCTCGCAAGTCTCAGCGAGGATCACAGGGAAGGTGTCGAGGCGTTTCTCGGCCGCCGCAAGCCACGGTTCAAGGGACGGTAGAACCGGACCCGGACCATTGATCGGACCGTGGGCAGTTCGTATAGGCCAGACAACAGAAGCGGCCCGGCCAACGGGCCCGCGATTGCGACCAACATCAAGGGGGAGGGCTCATGACCGCTGGCTCACAGGCGCCTGAGGCGAAGGGATTTCGCTGGAGGCTGATCGCCCCGCTGGTGGTCTGGCTGGCGGTCTATCTGTGGCCGGTCCCCGCGGGTCTCAATGCCAATCAATGGCACTATTTCGCGGTTTTCGCGGCCGTCATCACCGGGCTCATTCTGGAATCGATGCCGGTCGGCGCCGTCGGGCTGATCGGGCTCACGGTCGCGGGCGTCGGCGGCTACATCGACCCCGATCCCAACAAGTCGCTGCGCTGGATGCTGGCCGGTTTCGCCGAGAGCACGGTGTGGCTGATCGTCGGCGCCTTCGTGTTCTCGATCGGTTATCGCAAGAGCGCGCTGGGCCGGCGCATCGCGCTGGTGCTGGTGCAAAAGCTCGGGCGGAATACGCTTGGACTGGGTTATGCAGTCGCGATGTCCGACTTCCTGCTCGCGCCGGCGACGCCGTCCAACACGGCGCGGAGCGGCGGCATCGTCTATCCCATCATCAGCAACATTCCGCGCATCTACGGCTCCGAGCCGGGACCGACCGCGGGCAAGATCGGCACCTATGTGATGTGGACCGCGTTCGCGGCGACCGCCGTGACCAGCTCGCTGTTCTTCACCGCGCTCGCGCCCAATGCGGCGGCGCTCGCGATCGCCAAGAAAACGGTCGGTGTCGAGGTCAGCTGGGGCCAGTGGTTCGTCGGCTTCGCGCCGCTCGGCATCCTCCTGATGCTGCTGGTGCCCTTGCTGAGCTACGTCGTGTGCCGGCCGGAGGTGAAGCAGAGTCCGGAAATCTCCGCATGGGCGTCCAAGGAACTCGCGACGATGGGGCCGATGTCGCGCAACGAGTGGATCATGTCCGGCCTGATCGTGCTGGCGATGTTCCTGTGGATCGCGGGCTCGAGCCCCGATATCCGCGTGCCGCTGCTCGGATCGAACTTCGTCAATGCCACCACCGTCGTGTTCATCGTGATCTCGCTGATGCTGGTGACGGGCGTCATCGAATTCTCGGACATCGTCAGCGAGAAGAGCGCCTGGGAGGTGTTCTTCTATTTCACCTCGCTGCTGACGCTGGCATCCGGTCTCAACGAGATCGGCTTCATCAAATGGTTCGCGAACGAATACGCCAAGCCGCTCGCCGGACTGTCGCCCTCGGCCGCGATGATCCTGCTGGTCGCGCTGTTCTTCTGGATCCACTATTTCTTCTCGAGCATCACCTCGCACGCGGCCGCCGTGCTGCCCGTCGTGCTCGCGGTCGGGTCCGGCATCGCCGGTCTGCCGGTCGCGACGCTCGCCATGCTCTGCATGTATTCGCTCGGCCTGATGGGCGTGATCTCGCCTTACGCCACCGGACCCGCGCCGATGTATTTCGGCAGCGGCTATATCGGGAAGGCCCAGTTCTGGGGCTTCGGCCTGATCTTCGGGCTGATCTACTTCGCGGGGCTGCTCCTAATCGTACTGCCCTGGCTGCAGGTAACCCAGTAGGCAACGCAGGAGCCGTCTCCGCCGGTGCAGATGATTTTTCTTCCAGCGACCGGAATCGGGAAAACTTCATCCAACCCCTCCCAAATATCTGAAATTGCAACAAAGACCGGATCGGGCGATGGTGTGTGCTGCAGTGCAGCGCGCCGCATCGGTGCTCCGTGCTGGCCGATTTCCCGTCGCAGAGGCGACTTGGCCCTCGCGCGCCTCAAGGCGTGCGGGCAGGCGGCCTGTCGTACATGAAAGCCTTTTCCATGAACGCGCACCAATCGCTTGCGATCGGACAGCCGGTCGAAACCCCACAAGCGATTTCGCCGGACGCGATGGTCCGGTTCGAAGGCATCTCGAAGGTCTATCCGGCCTTCCGCGGCAAGCCCGGCGTCCACGCGCTGCAGTCGATCGACTTCGCGATTCCGCGCGGCTCGATCACCGGCGTGATCGGGCGCTCCGGCGCCGGCAAGTCGAGCCTGGTCCGGCTGATCAACGGGCTGGAGAAGCCGACCACGGGGCGCGTCGTCGTCGATGGCCGCGACATCTCCGCCCTGGCCGGTCACGAGCTGCGGCTGGCGCAGCGTTCGATCGGCATGATCTTCCAGCACTTCAACCTGCTGTCGTCGCGCACGGCAGCCGACAATATCGCGCTGCCGCTCGAGATCGCCGGCTGGAGCAAAGCCGACATCAGGGCGCGCGTGAACGAACTGCTGGCCCTCGTGGGCATCGCCGACAAGCACGATCGCTATCCGTCGGAGCTCTCCGGCGGCCAGAAGCAGCGCGTCGGCATCGCGCGTGCGTTGGCAACCCGGCCGAGCGTATTGTTGTCGGACGAGGCGACCTCGGCGCTCGACCCGCAGACCACCCGTGCGATCCTCGACCTGCTTGCGAACATCAACCGTGAGCTCGGCGTAACCATCGTGCTGATCACGCATGAAATGTCCGTCGTCCGCCAGCTTGCGAAGGAGGTCGTGGTGCTCGACGGCGGCCATGTCGTCGAGAGCGGCCATGTCGCCGATATCTTCACCCATCCGAAGCACCCCATCACGCAGTCGTTCTTGTCCGAAGTGATCGGCGACAACCTGCCGGTGTCGCTGGCGAGCCGGATCGTGGCCGAGCCGGTTGCGGGCGGCCAGGCGGTGATCCGCGTCCAGGTCCGCGGCGCAGGCGCCGGCGACACGGTGGTCGCGCGGCTGGCGCGCGAACTGAGCCTCGACGTGTCGCTTCTGTCGGCGCGCATCGACGAGATCGGCGGCCAGCATGTGGGATCGCTGACACTCGGCATCCCCCTTGGTACGTCCATCGGCAGTCCCGGCGGGGAGGGCGCGACCACGCGCGTCCTGGCCTGGCTGTCGCAATATCAATTCTCGGCGGAGCGTCTCGGCTATGTCGCCTGAACTCATCAACCTGATCGTCCAGGCCACGGGCGAGAGCCTCTACATGGTCGGCATCGCGGCGCTGCTCGGCACCGCCTTCGGCCTGCCGCTCGGCGTGTTTCTCGCCACCAGCCGGAAAGGCGAGCTGTTCGCCGCGCCTGCCGTGAACGGATTGCTCGGCATCGTCGTCAATGCGACGCGCTCGACGCCCTTCATCATCCTCGTCGTCGCCATCATCCCGTTCACGCGGCTCGTCGCCGGCACGTCGATCGGCTCGTCCGCGGCCATCGTGCCGCTGACGATTGCATCGACGCCGTTCATCGCGCGTCTGGTCGAAGCCGCGATCCGCGAGGTCGATGGCGGCCTGATCGAGACGGCATCCTCATTCGGGGCTTCGCCAATCCAGATCGTGTTCAAGGTCCTGATCCCCGAGGCGCTCCCCGGCCTACTGCTGGCGCTGACGCTCGCGGTGGTCAGCCTGCTCGGCTATTCCGCCATGGTCGGTGCCGTCGGCGGCGGCGGGCTCGGCGATCTCGGCATCCGCTACGGCTATCAGCGCTTCATGCCGGAGATGATGCTGGCCGTCGTCGTCGTGCTGATCGCTCTGGTGCAGCTCGTTCAGAGCGCGGGCGACTATCTCGCGCGCCGGGTCAACCGCCGGCTGCGCAATCGCTGACACTCATTTTCTGACATTGGAGAGACTTATGCGTTTACTGGCAACCCTCGCGGCTGCGGCCTTCCTGCTCGCGAATACGGCTGAGGCCGAAACCATCCGCGTCGGCGTGACCGCCGGCCCCCATGCCGAGATCATGGACGTCGTGAAGAAGGTGGGTGCCGAACGCGGCCTCGACATCAAGGTCGTCGAGTTCACCGACTACGTGATCCCGAACCAGGCGCTGGCGCTGAAGGACCTCGAGGCGAACTCGTTCCAGCACGAGCCGTACCTGAAGAACCAGATCTCCAAGACCGGCTGGAAGCTCGTCAAGGTCGCGACCACGATCGGCTCGCCCCAGGGCGTCTATTCCCAGAAATACAAGAAGCTCGCCGACCTGCCGGAAGGCGCCCGCGTGGCGATCGCCAACGATCCCTCCAACGGTGCCCGCGGCCTGATGATCCTGGCGCTGCATGGCGTGATCAAGCTGAAGGATCCGAACAACGTCAGCTCGACGATTGCCGACATCACCGACAACCCGAAGAAGCTTCGGTTCGTCGAGCTCGATGCCGCCCAGCTTCCACGCGCGCTCCAGGACGTGGACGTCGTCTCGATCAACAACAATTACGCGGTGCAGGCCGGCCTCAATCCGGCGGTCGACGCGATCGCCCGCGAGAACGCCGACGGTCCATGGGTGAACATCCTTGCCGTGCGCGAGGAAGACAAGGACAAGCCCTGGGTCAAGCAGTTGATCGAGGCCTACCACTCCGATGCCGTGAAGGCGTTCCTGGAGACGCGCTTCAAGGGCACGTATCTGCCGACCTGGTAGCGCTCAGGCCGCTGCCCTGGCGCGTCGCAGCGTCTCCGACGGCAGCTCCGAGAAGTGGCGTTTGTAGTCGAGCGAGAACTGGCTGAAGTGCCAGAAGCCCTGCTGCACGGCGACGTCGTAGACTGAGGTCGCGGCGTCGCCCGAACGCTTGAGCTCGCGACGCACGCGGTTCAGGCGCATCGCGCGCCAGTAGTGCATCGGGCTCGTGCCCAGCACCTCCTGAAAACAGTAGCCCAGCTTGCGCGGGCTGGCGCCGACGGCCTTGCAGACCTCCAGCAGCGAGAGCGAGCGATCGCCGCTGCCGTGCATCAGTTCGCGGGCGCGGTCGACGGTGCGCCGGCGCGCGGCGGAACTGCGGCCGGGATCGCAGGGCCGCGCCGTCGGCAGCATGTCCATGATCTCGACGAGGAGGGCGTCTTCGAGCGCCTGCCGGGCGGCCGGATCGTCGAGCCGTCCGCGTCGGGTCGCAATGGTGTCGAGGATCACGGCAAGGTGCTGCCGCAGCCGCGCGACCGGCGCCTCCGCCATCTCGATCACCCGCAACTGATGCCAGACGCTGCGCGGCAATCCGATGTCGAGTCGTGCCGCCAGCTCTTCGATCAGCGCCGCACTGGTGACGATGCCGCGAAACTCGAACGCCTTCGGCGTGCACATGTCGACCTCGGCGTCGATGCAGGCGATCACCTTGGCCCCGGTGGCATCGGCACCATTGCAATTCACCTCGCCGTCGCCGTCCCAGGGCAGGCCGATGCCGAAGCTGTCGGCGCCGAGCTGACCATATTGGCGGACCTGCTGGCTGGTGACCTCGCGGAACACCTCGAGACGGGGCAGCGAGAGCTGCGTGAAACTGCCCCGGAAAGCGCCCGGGCTGATCTGGTCGTAGCTGAGCCGCCAATGGCCGAGGCTCGCGCAATGCTCGTCGACATCCGTGCTGCTGGCCTGGAACAGGTCCGCAGGCGAGTCCTGAATCGGAAGAGTTGCGCTTAAGGCCATGACAGCACGTCAGAATCTATAAGCCGAACTGCTAGCAAGAACCGCGCCAGACTGGCACGGCCATGGCCCGTGTCCAGCAAAATATTGCCGGATCTCGATAACGCCTCATATCGCGCCGATGCAGTGTTCCGTGCCGCGCCCGACACCGCCGTCGGGATCGCCTTGCGGAGGATCGAGATGCGACCGACCGAGATCATGCGCGGCAGTCCGCCTGCGCCCGAGGCCCAGGTGACCCACGCCAACTGGCGTACCTTTCCCGCCATCCGCTGGGGCTTCACCCATGTCCGCGAGGTGCTGCCGACCGCGGAGGTGCGCCGCTCGGCGCATCCGACGCCGATCGCGAGCGCGCCGCGCGACCTCTCGAGGCTCGGCTTCACCGGGCCGGACGGCAAGCCGACCACGATCGAAGCCACGCTGCGCGAGACCTTCGGCGATGCGCTGCTCGTGATGCACCGGGGCACGCTGGTCCACGAATGGTACGGCGACGGCATGAGCGCCATCACGCCGCACCTGATCTGCTCGATCAGCAAGTCGATCGCCGGCACGCTCGGCGGCGTGCTGGCCGCGCGCGGCCTGGTCGATCCCGAGGCGAGGGTGGTGCGTTACGTGCCGGAGCTCGAGACGTCGGTCTACGGCGGCTGCACCGTCCGCGACGTCCTCGACATGGCCGTGGCCATCAAGTTCGAAGAGGACTACGAAGACCCGGCCGGCGATGTGGCACGCTATCGCTTCTCCTCGGGCTGGGATGTGCCGCCGCCCGGCGTCGAGGCGGGTCACCAGCGCGCCTATCTCGCGACACTGCGCGGGACCGGCAAGCCGCACGGCAAGGTGTTCCATTACGTCTCGACCAACACTGAGGTGCTCGGCTGGGTCTATGAGCGCGCCTGCGGGATGCCCTATCCGCGGATTCTGTCGGACTATCTCTGGCAGCCCCTGGGCGCGGAGGACGACGGTTCGATGACGCTCGACAGCCACGGCATGGGACGCATCGCCGGCGGCCTGTCCGTCACCGCGCGCGACCTCCTGCGCTTCGGCGAAATGATCCGCTGCCACGGCGTGGTCGAGGGGCGGCAGGTGGTGCCGGGCTGGTGGATCGACGACATCCACGAGAACGGCGACCCCAAGGCGTGGGCCGACGGCGATCTCGCCGACATCTTCCCGGGCGCCCGCTACCGCAGCAAATGGTACACGATTGATCCTTCGCGCAACGATCTCGCCGCGATCGGCATCCACGGCCAGTGGCTCTATGTCGATGCCGCCACCGACACCGTCATCGTCAAGTTCGCGACCCAGCCGAAGGCGATGGACGTGCCGCTCGATCTCCGCTGGCTCGCCGCCTTCCGTGCCATCACCACGCATCTCGCTCCGCGCTGACCTCAGGCAATCATCATGCTCGACACCGTCAAGACCAGATCGCAGACGCAAGCCGCCGCACCTCATCCGCTCGATCCGCTGACCGCCGAGGAGATCACGGCGGCCTGCACGCTGGTGCGTGCCGCCGCGGCCTCGCCGGAGAACTGTCGCTTTCCGACGGTGCGGCTCGAAGAGCCGACCAAGCAGGAGCTGGCCTCCGGTGAGTCAGCGCTGCCGCGCCGCGCCTTCGCGCTGACCCTGGACGTCGTGACCGGCGAGGCGATCGAGCACGTCGTCGATCTCGGCCGCGGCGAGATCGTCGCACGCAAGGTCGTGCCGAACCGCGAGGCGCCCTATGGGCAGCCGTCGGTGATGCTGGAGGAATTCTTCAAGTGCGAGGCCGTGGTCAAGGCCGATCCCGGCTGGCGCGCAGCCATGCATCGGCGCGGCCTGACGGATGCCGAGATCGAGCTGGTCCAGATCGATCCGTTCTCCTCGGGCTTCTTCGACATGGCGTTCGAGCGCGGCGCCCGCATCGTGCGCGCTGTGAGTTATTTCCGAGAGCATCCCCAGGACAACGGCTATGCCCATCCGATCGAGGGCGTCGTCGCCGTCGTCGACCTGATCGGGGGCAGGGTCATCGACCTCACCGACGAAGACCCGATCGTGCCGATCCCGCGCAAGAAGCGGAACTACGGCGCCCACGAGGTCAGCAACCCGCGTACCGACATCAAGCCGCTGCACATCGAGCAGCCAGAGGGCGCGAGCTTCCGCGTCGAGGGCTGGAAGGTCGACTGGCAGAAATGGAGCTTCCGTATCGGCTTCACGCCGCGCGAGGGATTGGTGCTGCACCAGCTCGGCTATCAGGACGGCGCGCGCAAGCGGTCGTTGATCCACCGTGCCAGCGTCACCGAGATGGTGGTGCCTTACGCCGATCCGACCGCCAACCATTTCTGGAAGTCGGCGTTCGACGCCGGCGAGTATGGGCTCGGCATGCTCGCCAACGCACTCGAGCTCGGCTGCGACTGCCTCGGCCACATCCATTATTTCGACGTGCCGGCGGCCGACAGCAAGGGCGAGCCCTTCGTCATGCAGAACGCGATCTGCATGCATGAAGAAGACTACGGAATTGCCTGGAAGCACTACGAATTCCGCAACGGCCTGTTCGAGGTCCGGCGCTCGCGGCGGCTCGTCATCTCGTTCTTCGCCACGGTCGGCAATTACGATTACGGCTTCTACTGGTATCTCTACCAGGACGGCACGGTCCAGCTCGAGACCAAGCTCACCGGCATCATCCAGACCGCCGCGGTGCGGCCGGGCGAGACATACAAATGGGGGGGCATGGTCGACGACAATCTGGGCGGGCCGACGCATCAGCACTTCTTCAACGTGCGCCTGCACATGGATCTCGACGGCGGCGGCAACACCGTCACCGAGCACGACTTCGTGCCGCGGCCCTGGGGCCGGGACAATCCGCATGGCAACGTGTTCGACACCACGACGCGCGTGCTGTCGCGCGAGCGCGACGCGGCCGCGATCGCCAATGGCGAGACCGGCCGGTTCTGGAAGATCAGCAATCCAAACCAGACCAATTCGGTCGGCAATCCGCCGGCCTACAAGCTCGTCGTCAATCCGAGCCCGCTGATGTTGGCGCAGGAGGGCAGCTACGTCCGCAAGCGCGGCGGCTTCGCCACGAAGCACGTCTGGGTCACCGCGTTCGACACGGACGAGAAATACGCCAGCGGCGACTACCCCAACGTCCATGCCGGCGGCGACGGGCTGCCGCGCTACGCCGCGCAGAACCGCAACATCGAGAACGCCGATATCGTGGTCTGGCACTCCTTCGGCCACACCCATGTCTGCAAGCCCGAGGATTTCCCGATCATGCCGGTCGAATATGCCGGCTTCACGCTGAAGCCGACCGGCTTCTTCGCCGCCAATGCCGCCGGCGACATCCCGCCGGATCGCAACAGCCGCAGCGTGCTCGCGGGCGAGACCGACGGCGCGAGTGGCTCGTGCTGTCACAAGGGCTAGGCGCGCCAACGGCAGCTTGACCCACCGGATCGATCGCTACGCCTGTGGCGGGTAGTAAAGAAACTCGATCATCAGGCACCCGTCGCGGGTAAAGAACGGGCCATGCTCGACATGGGCCGGCCGCACGGCGTAGGTGCCGGCCTCCAGCTGCCGTGCTTCCTGCGACGCCGAGCCGATGGACAGCGTGCCAGATACCAGAAAGACCTCCTCGCACCACTCATGCGAGACCGGATGATCGACCGATGCGCCGGCGGCCCAGCGCGACAGGCGGGTCACGGCGCCGGCTCGCGCCGGATGATCGAAGCGGCCGGACAGGATCTTTTCCTCGACGCCGACATAACCGGGAACGGCGCGCCAGCCATCGTCGGCCAGCGCGTCGAAAAATTCCCTGTGGTCCTTCATGAACCGACCAAAGCCGGGCTCCGTCATGCCATCATCTCCGCGCCGATCCTGCCTCGGATCGAGCTTACAGCAGGGCGACGGCGTTTCCCATCCGGCCCGGGTCAGAACGGGTAGTGCCGCGGCCCGGTCTGCAGCGTGATCCAGCGCAGCTCCGTGAACTCGTCGATGGCGGCCTTGCCGCCGAAGCGGCCATAGCCCGACGCCTTGGTGCCGCCGAACGGCATCTGCGGCTCGTCATGCACGGTCGGCGCGTTGATGTGGCAGATGCCGGCCTCGATCCGTTTTGCCACCGCGAGCGCGCGCGGGATGTCGCGCCCGAACACCGCGGAGGAGAGGCCGTATTCGGTGTCGTTGGCCACACGAACAGCCTCATCGACGCCGCTGACGCGAACGACGGTCACGACCGGACCGAAGCTCTCCTCGCTGTAGATGCGCATGGCGGGCGTGACGTGATCGACGATCGTGGCCGGCATGATGGTGCCGCTGCCGCGCCCGCCGGCCGCCACCACCGCGCCCTTGGCGACGGCATCTTCGATCAGGCCTGCGACGCGATCACAGGCCGCGCCGCTGACCAGCGAGCCCAGCACCACATTGCCCTTGCGCGGATCACCGAACGGGAGACTGTTCGCCTTGGCGGCGAATTTGGCGATGAAGGCGTCGGCGATCTTGTCGTCGAGGACGATCCGCTCCGTCGACATGCAGATCTGGCCCTGGTTCATGAAGGCACCGAAGGCCGCCGCGTTCACGGCCGCGTCGAGATCGGCGTCGTCGAGGATGACCAGCGGCGCCTTGCCGCCGAGTTCGAGCAGCGCGCGCTTGAGGTGCTTGGCGCAGGCGAGGGCGATGAGGCGCCCGACCCGGGTCGAGCCGGTGAAATTGACGCGGCGGATGGCGGGATGCGCGATCAGCGCCTCGACCACGGCCTGCGCATCTTCCGGCGCGTTGGTGACGACGTTGACGACGCCGTCGCCGAGGCCCGCTTCGTTGAGGCAGGTTCCGATCAGCCGGTGCACGCCGGGGCTCATCTCGGAGGCCTTCATCACCACCGTATTGCCGCAGGCGAGCGGCATCGCGAGCGCGCGCACGCCCAGGATCACCGGCGCATTCCAGGGCGCGATACCGAGCACGACACCGACCGGCTGGCGGAATGCCATCGCGAGGTTGTCGGGCTTGTCGGTCGGAATGACCTCGCCGGAGATCTGCGTCGTCATGGCGGCGGCCTCGCGCAGCATGCCTTCGGCGAGATGCACGTTGAAGCCGGCCCATCCGGCGGTCGCGCCGGTTTCGGCGACCATCAGGGCCGTGAACTCGGACGCACGGCGGGCGAGGATGTCGGCGGCGGCGCTGAGCCGCTTGCGCCGCTCGGACGGGCCGAGCTGCGACCAGGCCGGAAACGCCGCGGCCGCCGCATCGGCGGCGCGCATCGCATCGTCGATCGAGGCGGCCGCGACGATGGTCGCGACCTCGCCGCTGATCGGATTGTGTCGCTGGAACGTTCGCTGGTTGCTGGCTGCCTGGTCCTTGCCGCCGATGAGAAGGCCGATTGCGTTCATGGAGCTCTCCATGGGTTGCGGGTTAGCTGCGTGAGGTTGACGCGGTGCGCGCCTTGCCGAGATAGGCGCGCTGGATGTCGGGATTGTTCTTCATGTCGTGCGCCGATCCGCTGCCGACGTTGCGGCCGGACTCGATCAGATAGACCCGGTCGGCGATGTCGAGGCTCGCGCGCGCATTCTGCTCGACCAGCAGCACGCCGACGCCGCCGGCGCGAATCTGGCCGAGCGCGCGAAACACTTCGCGGCTGAGCAGGGGCGACAGGCCGAGCGAGGGTTCGTCGAGCAGCAACAGCAGGGGGTTCGACATCAGCGCGCGGCCGATCGCGACCATCTGCTGCTCGCCGCCGCTCATGGTGCGGACGGCCTGGCTCATCCGTTCGGACAGCCGCGGGAAGAGCTTCAGGATGCCGGCGAGCCGGTCGGCTTCCCCCTGGCGTGCCCGGGCGGGATAGGCGCCGAGTTGCAGGTTTTCGGCGACCGTCAGTTCGCCGAACACGCCGCGCCCCTCCGGAACCAGCGCAATGCCCCGCTCGACGATCAGGTGCGCGGGCAGCGCGCCGATGTCCTGTCCGTCGAAACGGAGGATCGCGCCGGGGGCCGGCTTGACCAGACCGGCGATGCTCTTGAGCAGCGTCGACTTGCCGGCGCCGTTGGCACCGAGGATCGCGACGATCTCGCCCTGCGTAGTACCGAGCGCGACGTCGGCCAGGGCCCGGTGCTTGCCGTAGAAGTGGGAGAGGGCGGAGACCTCAAGCATCCTCGTCTCCGAGATAGGCGGCGATGACCTTCGGATCGGACAGGACGTCGTCCGGTACGCCGCGGGCAATCACGCTGCCGGCGCTCATGACGATGCAGTGGCTGCACAGCGCGCGGATCGCATCCATGACATGCTCGACCATGATGACGGTCATACCGCGCTCGCGCAGTTTCGCGATCAGCTCGATGCCGGTTTCCAGCTCGCTCGGATTGAGACCCGCCAGCCATTCGTCGAGCAGCACGATGCGGGGCTGCAGCGCCAGCGCGCGGGCAAGCTCCAGCCGCTTCTGATCGATATAGGTGAGCTCTCCGGCGGGCGTGTCGTGCATCGCGCCGAGCCCGACGAGATCGAGCAGCTCCCGGCCTGTCGCGCTCGTGCCGGCGGACGACGCCGGAGCGGTTCCGAACAGGCGCGCGGCCGCGACGTTCTCGGCGGCCGTCAGGTCCGACATGACCCGGACCAGCTGGAAAGTGCGCGCCAGGCCGAGCCGCGCGATCCGGTACGGGCGCAGGCCGTTGATTACGGAATCTCCGAGCCGGATCGTGCCCGATGACGGGGCGAGGGCGCCGGACAGCGTGTTCAACAGCGTGGTCTTGCCGGAGCCGTTGGGGCCGATGATCCCGACGATCTGCCCCGGCGCGACCGTGAAGCTCACGCCGTCGACGGCGCGAAGCCCGCTGAACGACTTGCTCACGCCCTCGACCGTGAGCCGCGGCGCGTCCGAGGCGCGCCTGGTCGGGGCGCCATCAGGCGGCGTCCGCCGCCGTCCCGTTCCGATCAGGCCGATGACGCCGTTGGGCAGCAGCATGACGATGAGGACGAAGATGATTCCGAGCACGATGCTGAAATGATTGGGCAGCGTCGCGGTGAGGACCTCGAACAAGAGCACGAGCGGAATGACGCCGAGCACCGGCCCGAACAGCGAGCCTGCTCCACCCAGCAGGGCCATGATCACGACCTGGAACGAGATCGTCGGATTGAACGCGATCGAGGGGTCGATATAGGTCCACCGCGGCGCCATCACCGCGCCGGTCACCGACATGAAGGTCGCGCTGAGGACGAACACGGCGAGCTTGACCCGCGTGGCGTCGATCCCGGAATGACTGGCGGCAGTTTCGTCCGCGCCGATGGCGCGCAGCGCCAGTCCGTAGCGCGAGCGCCCGAGCAGCCAGCCGACCAGGAAGACGAGGGCCGCAAGACCGAGAAGCTGCCAGTAGATGACCTCCTGGGTCACCGCGCTGAAGAGATAGCGTCCGACCGATTTGTGGACGTTGACCTCGTACCAGATCACGAGCTGGCGAATGAGCTCGGCCAGACCGAAGGAGAAGATGACGAAATAGATTCCGGACAGGCGCAGCGTCGACAGCCCGGTGACGGCGGCAACCAGCGCGCCGAACCCGGCCGCGGCGAGCAGCACGACCGGCCACGGCATCGTCTCGCCGAGCACCGCCGCGGTGTAGGCGCCGAGCCCGAAGAAGGCGACGGTCGCGAGCGACACGTAACGGGTCGGGCCCGAGAACATCGCCCAGGCCGTGGCCAGGATCGTGAAGTAGAGGATGCTGATGCCGAGCGCGAGATAATAGCCGTTGGCATAGAACGGATAGGCGATGGTCGCCGCCGCGAGCAGCAGCCCCGCACCCCACAGCAATGTTCCCGTGGCGCCTCTCACGACGATGCCCTCCCGAACAGGCCGGTGGGCTTGACCAGCAGCACGCCGAGAAACAGCGCATAGGTGGCGGCAAGCGTGAGGCCGGGATCGACGAGCCGTGCCACCGCGGTCTCGACCACGCCGAGCAACAGTCCCGCGACCAGGGCGCCCATCACGTTGCCGACGCCGCCCATGATCACGACGACCAGCGCCTTCATGGTGAAGATCACGCCCATCGAGGCGTTGAAGGTCAGGAACATGCTGACGAGCACCCCTCCGACGGCAACGAGGCCGCCGCCGAAGGCGAACGCCCAGCCCGACAGGGCGGCGACGTCGATGCCGACGAGCCGCGCCGCGTTGGCGTCGACCGCGATGGCGCGGACCGCCGTGCCGATCCGCGTCCGCGTCAGCGCCAGATACACGGCCATGCCGACCACCGCAGCGAACAGCAGCGCGACGAGCCGGTTGACCGCCAGCGTCGATCCCAGCACGACGACGGGAACGGAGAGATAGCTGTAGCTGTAGTACTGCCCGCCGAACGCCACCAGCATGACGCCCTGGATCACGAACAGGACGCCGAAGGTGACGAGGATGCCGTCGATTTCCTGCGCGCCCTTGTCCTTGCCCCGGCGCAGCAACCGCCCGAGCAGGACGCGGTAGAGCAGCCAGTTCAGCCCGACCGCAACCGGAACGGCCAGCAGCAACGATACGAGCGGACTCAGGCCGAGGCCCGAATAGAGCGACAGCGCGCCGAAAGCGGCTGCAACGAGGGATTCCCCGTAGGAGAGGTTCATCACGCGCGCCACGCCGTATTGCAGCGTCAAGCCGAGCGCGATCAGGGCGTACATGCCTCCCAGCACGAGGCCCGGCAGGACGATGTCGACGAACAACATGAAACGGCGTCCTATCGGCGGACGGGAGGCGGGCCTCGATGACGAGGCCCGCCGGCCCGTACTGCCACTGCGGGTTCGGCACGACCGGTGCGCGCGCGCCGGCGAGCGAGGTCGGCGCAACGCCGTAGAACTCGCCGTTCTGCCACTGGCCCACGCTCCACACCTCCTGCAGCAGGCCGTCCTTCAGCTTGATCTTGCCGATGATGGTGTCGAACGTGCCCGAGCGGATCTCGGCGGCGACGGCGGCGCGATCGATCTTGCCGACCTTCTCGATGGCCTGCTGGAGCACCTGCAGGCTCGCATAGGTGATGGGGCTGGCCCAGCGATCGGGCTCCTTGCCGGTCGCAGCCTTGTGGCGCACGAGATAGTCCTTCAGCGCGGGAGAGTCCGCATCCCAGCCGCCGATTCCCATCACACCCTCGCTGTTGGCGGCGAACTTGCCCTTGTAGAGCGGGAAGGCGGTGCCGACGCCGACATAGAACACCTTCGGATTGAACTTCAGCAGCTGCGCCTGCTCGGTCAGCGCGATCGTGTCCGGGGGGTAGCTGAAAGCGATGAACGCATCAGGATTGGACGCGATCGCATCCTTCAGCAGCGGCTGGAGATCCTGCGCGCCCATCGGATAGGTCTTGTCGTAGGTGAGCGTAAAGCCGTGTTTCTTGAAGGCCTCGCGGCCGGCGGCCGCAAGCTCGATGCCGAACTGATCGGCGATGCTGACCATCGCGATGTTCGCGCCGACCTTGCCCTCGCTCTTCAACTTGCCGAGCAGGTCGGCGAGCGCCTCGGAGATCTGCGCCGACGTGCCGAGCCAGAACGTCGCGTTCGACCAGCGCTTGGCGAGCTCGGGCGCCTTGTCGGTCACCGAGGTCACCGCGAGGTGCGGATAGCCGAGACGGTTCAGGGTCGGGCCGACCGCGAGATTGAGGCCCGTGCTCCAGGGCGGAAGAATGAAATCGACCTTGTCCTGGTTGGCGAGGCGCTCGACCGCCTTGACGGCTTCCTCGGAGCTGCTGCGGTCGTCGTATTCGACGATTTCGATGGGCAGCTTCTTGTCGCCGAGCTTGATGCCGCCGGCCGCGTTCACATCCTTCACCCACAGCTCGTAATTGGGCAGGGTGGTGATGCCGGCACCGCCGGCATAGGGGCCGGTCTTCGAGATCGCGTAGCCGATCCGGATTTTTTCCTGCGCGTCGGCCGTCGACGCAAAGGCCGTCAGAGCTGTGGTCAGCGCAGCCAGACCGGTGACGCGCAGCAATTTGCGACGGTTCGCCGAAAACATCTCGAGCCTCCTTGGTGTTTCGCCGGCGATTGCTCGCACGGTGAAAGTGGGTCGTTTCCTCTCGCCCCGTTCTTTGTTCGGCGGCCTTGCGGGCGCGCCTCCGATCCAGGGCTTGACCTAGGAAGCACCGTCGGATTTGTTCGCACAATGGACAGATCGGGGGAAAGATTGGACAATTCTGGCCACACGGGCCATCTGCGTCGAGGGGTCGCGGGGGCCGATGCGCAGCCGCCGCAGGCTGTGATCAGCGGGCCTGCGACAATCGGTGCCGAGCTGATGGCATCGCACTATGCCGCGCGCCGCTGGATGCTCGAGTCCAAGGCGGCACGGCCGTTCATCCACGTCTTCTGCCTGCACGCCGGAGCCACGGGCGAGGTCCGTCAGGCCCGCAAGACCGTCGCGCTGACCGGACCGACCATCGTCTGGCTCCCGGCGGGCTCGGCGGAATACATGGAGGTCTCGGCGGGAGCGACGGCCGACTTGCTCCGGCTGCGCGCGGGACTGTGGCATCGCTATCTGCCGCCGTCGGCCGAGCCGGCCTATCTGGCGCTCGAAGGCGCCAGCGGCATCCTGGCGCTTCCGGCGGAGCCCGATCTCATCATCTCGATGTCGCGTTCGATCGCGGCCATCGCAACCGAGATCGCAACGCCGGCGCGGACCGCAGCGGCATCAATCATGTCCGCCGAACTGACGCTGTGCGTGCTGCGCTTCTGGCGGCTCTTCGCCGGCGACCAGGATCAGGGCGAGGAGGGCAGCACCACCGAGATCTTGAGCCGCTTCCGCAGGCTGGTCGAGGAACGCTACCAGCAGCACCTGCGCATGACCGACTACGCCAACCTGCTCGGCATGACAGCGGACCGGCTGCATTCCCTGTGCAGTCGCGAACTCGGGCGCTCGCCGAGCGAATTGATCCAGCAACGCGTGGTCAGGGAAGCCGCGACGCGGCTGGAGTCCGGCACCAGCACGGTCAAGCAGGTCGCCTTCGCGCTCGGCTTCAAGGATGCGGCCTATTTCAGCCGGTTCTTTCGCAAGCACACCGGCGAGGCGCCCGGCGCGTGGCGGCAACGCGTGGCCGCGCGCACCAAGGCCGGACGATCGAGGCCGACGCTGAATTTCGCCGACTGGCCGTGACAGCCGATCCGGGATCGGCGCGGGCGTTCGCCGATGAACCTTCGGGCCGGTCCCCGGTACAAAGCTGCAGGTCTGTCCTGTCCCGGAAATTTCGATGAAATGGCCTGCCGTGCTCTGCCTGCTGGTGTTCGCCACGAATGCCGATGCTGCCGCTCCCGAACAGCGCTATCTCGACCTTCGCGATGGCTTCATCGCCAAGTTCTCGAAGGCCCCCGAGAACGACGAGACCATGAAGCAGCACGATGCGGCGCTCAACGAGCTGACAGGCGTACTGCGCGGCTTGATCGGACCTGCCACGATCAAGGGGCTGGCCGTGGACGGCAAGTCGAACGTCGACACGCTCTTCAAGGGTGACATCGGCTTCGGCCATCTCGACGGGCTCGGCTTCGCCTCCGAAGGCGACAAGATGCAAGCCGTGGTCTCGACGACCGGCCTGCTCAAGCATTGGCTTGCCGAGCATCGCCATGACGGCATGCCGCAGGAGATCGGCGCCGCGCTGAGGTCGGACCGCTTCTACTATTACGCGATCCAGGATGCCGCCTTCGCCAAATATGCGGAGTTGCCGATCGCGAAACCCGCATCGGCGAGCGTCGCGGTCGCCGTGCTGGGCGTGCGCGGCAATGGCGACCTGAAGGGGCCGCCGCACGAAATCGACGTCGTCGCGATCCAGGGCGAGAAGGTCTTCTTCCTCGCCGTCACCGACGCCGTGAAGACCGCGGAGATTCCGGGCTGCGAGAAGGTCTGGAAGCAGATGATGGCGAGGCCGCTCAACAAGAAGGACCCGCGCGACGACATGGCGCGCGAGGACCAGGCCATGGACGCCTACACCAAATGCTTCGCCAGGGAAGCGCCGGGACAGAGCTGGTTCGCGGCGGCTGTCGGCAAGGCACAGAGCCAGCTCGACCTGTTGCCACTGCGCTAGAGCGTTGCCGCGGAGCGCCTGGCCGGATCCGAAGCGACGGTCCGGGCGCGCGGAGCCGGCTCATCGATGGCGCGTCTTGCCCTCCGGCGCCGGCCGCGACACGGCAGGCCCGGTCGCCTGCGCGCGCGACTTGGCATAGTCCGCGGACATCGCCAGAGCCGGATCGCGATCGCGCAGTTCTTCGGCGACGATCGATTGCAGCCACCGCACGGCGGGTTCGTTGTCCATCCGGCGATGCCAGTGCTGCTTCAATTCGATCAGCGGAATGGAGACCGGCGGCGGCAACAGCTTCAGGCCCGCGTTCGCGTACCAGGCTCCCAGCGAGAACGGCACGGTGGAGATCATGTCGCTCGTCGCGATCAGTTGCGGCACGCTCATGAAATGCGGCAGGTGCAGGACGACGCGGCGCTGCAGCTTGAGATCGCGGACGCGCCTCTCGAAGATTTCCTGACTGCGTCCCTGTTGATTGACGACGATATGGTCGGCGGCCAGGAACTGCTCGAGCGACAGGCTGTCGCCGATCGTCGGATGATCCTTCCGGACGATGCAGGTGAAGGGATGATCGAACAGGTCTTCGGTCGCGATGTTCGGACCGACGAGATCCGGGAAGTAGCCGATGGCGAGGTCGATCTCTCCGCTTTCGAGCGCGTCCTCCAGATGCTCATGCGACGTCGGCACGCATCTCAGGCTCGCGCCCGGAGCCATCGTGCGTATCCTCTGCAGGATCGGCGGAATGAAGATCAGGACGCCGATGTCCGAGGCCGTCACCGTGAAGACGCGGTCGCTCTCCTCGGGCACGAAGCGCGGCTTGCGCAGGATCTGCTGGTCGATCGTCGCAAGGACCGTCCGGACGGCGTCCGAGATCGATTCCGCGAATGGCGTCGGCCGCATGCCGCGTCCGGTCGACAGGAACAGCGGGTCGCCGAAGAAATCGCGCAGCTTGCGCAGGTCGGCGCTGGCCGTCGGCTGGCTCACGCCGAGCTGGCGCGAGACCGCCGAGAGATTCTGCGTCCGGAACAGCCCGTCGAAGAGCAGGAGCAGGTTCAGATCGAGCCGCCTGATATCCATCATGCGGATAGCTTGTATTGAAGAATACAGGATTTTCAATGTCTGAGATCTAGGCGATGGTCTCCCCACAACGCCCCGAAGGGGGCGGTCCGGGAGTGAAATCAGAGGCATAGCGTCGCCGTCGCGCTGGCTTGCCTGACACCGTTCCCTGATCCGCCCGTCGGTTTTCCCAACCCATCCGCTCACCGCGCCGGTGCCGCTGGAATCGATCGCCGTGGCCGCGAGGGGCCGCATCTTCATGCACGCTGAAACTGCTCTCAGAGAGAAATACATCCTCACTTTGTCGTGCCGCGACGTTCCCGGCATCGTCACCGACGTCACGCGCTGCCTGTTCGAGAACGGCGGCAACATCGTCGAAGCCGCGCAGGTCGACGAGATCATGAGCGAGCGCTTCTTCATGAGGGTCGGCGTCACGCTCTCGGGCGAAGGCGCGGACGGCGCGCGCAGGAGCATCGAGGCCGTCGCGCGCAAGTTCGGCATGGAATGGACGCTGCGCTCTCAGGCCGAACGCAAGCGGGTGCTGCTGCTGGTCTCCAAATTCGATCACTGTCTCGGCGATCTCTTGTACCGCCATCGGCTCGGCGAACTGCCCATGGACATCGTCGGGATCGTCTCGAACCACCCGCGTTCGGCGCTTGCCGTCAGCCTGGTCGGCGAGATCCCATTCCATCACTTCCCGGTCACCAGGGAAACGAAGGCGGAGCAGGAAGCGCAGATCAAGGCGCTCGTCGATGCGACGAGACCCGATCTCGTCGTGCTCGCCCGCTACATGCAGATCCTGTCGGACGATCTCGCGCGCCATCTCCAGGGCCGCTGCATCAACATCCATCACAGCTTCCTGCCGGGCTTCAAGGGAGCCAAGCCGTATCACCAGGCGCATGCGCGCGGCGTCAAGCTGATCGGTGCGACGGCACACTTCGCCACCGGCGATCTCGATGAAGGACCGATCATCGAGCAGGACGTCGAACGCGTCAGTCATCGCGACACGCCGGAAGATCTGGTCCGCAAGGGCCGCGACATCGAGCGCCGGGTCCTTTCACGCGCGGTTCATCTCTTCCTCGAGGACCGCGTCATCATCAATGGCGACCGGACCATTGTCTTCGCCGACTAGAGCATAACGGAGAACGATCATGTTGACCCCCAAGGGCATGCGCAGGACGCCTGAAGGCTATTTCACCTCGCGCTGGGGCCTTCCCGAATACACCGACTGGATCGACGAGAGCATGTCGTGGAAGGAGACCTGCGCACTCGGCGACTGGTCGTTCCTGTGGGAGCGGCGCTTCAAGGGGCCGGATGCCCTGAAGCTGTTCTCGGATACGTCGGTCAACAGTTTCCAGAAATTCGACATCCGGCAGTCGAAGCACGTCGTGCACACCAACAAGCAGGGTAAGGTCATCGCGGAAGGCATTCTGACGCGCCTGTCCGAAGACGAATTCATGCTGTTCGGCCGCGGCACGTTCTGGGTCGACTACATCCGCCGTCACGGCAACTATGACGTCACCTCCGCGGCCGACGACTGGTTCAATTTCCAGGTCCAGGGACCGACGTCGCTGGCGCTTCTCGAAAAGGTCGCGGGGCGGTCCCTGCGCGACGTGAAGTTCATGCATTCGGGTGAGATCGAGATCGCCGGGTGCAGGATGCTCGCGTTGCGGCAGGGCATGTCGGGCGAGATCGGTTTCGAGCTTCAGGGTCCCATGGCCCAGGCCGCCGCCGTCTACGACGCCATCGTCGCCGCCGGGCAGGAGTTCGGCCTCCGCCGCATCGGCGGCCGCGCGATCTTCATCAACCACCTCGAGGCCTGCTTCCCGACCATCGTCACCGACTACATGCCCGCGATCTTCGACGACGACATGAAGGACTATCAGGATGAATTCCGCGCCGCGATGCCGGGCTTCGCCTCGACCTTCAACATCGCCGGCAGCTATCAGTCCGACGACATCCGCGACTGGTATCGCAGCCCGGTCGAACTCGGCTGGAGCAAGAACATCAAGTTCGACCACGACTTCATCGGCCGCGCGGCGCTGGAGCAGGAGGTCGCCAATCCGAAACGCGTGATCCGCACCCTGGTCTGGAATGGCGACGACGTCGCCGACGTCCACGCCTCGCTGTTCCGGAAGGATCAGGAGCCCTATCAGTACATGGAGATGCCCCGCGACCAGCGCGGCTTCATGTATGCCGATCGAGTCCTGAGCGGCGGAAGGGACGTCGGCGTGACCACCTCGCGTGGGTACAGCTACTTCTTCCGCGAGATGTTGTCGCTGTGCACGATCGACGTCGATCATTCGGAGATCGGCACTGAGGTCACGGTGCTCTGGGGCGAGCCCGGACGGCGGCAGAAGCAGATCAGCGCCAAGGTGGCACCGGCGCCTTACAAGAAGGACAACCGGCGCGCCGATCTGTCCGCGATCTGAGCGGCAGCCATGACCGCGCGCATCATCGACGGAAAGGCGCTTGCCGGCGTGGTCCGGCAAGAGGTGGCCGAGGGCGTCGCCGCCCTCGTTACCGGTGGCGGCGCGGTGCCGGAACTGGCCGTC
The DNA here is from genome assembly GCF_047605465.1 of Bradyrhizobium sp. Classification (GTDB taxonomy): domain Bacteria; phylum Pseudomonadota; class Alphaproteobacteria; order Rhizobiales; family Xanthobacteraceae; genus Bradyrhizobium. The sequence continues at coordinate 274,800 of NZ_JASGFS010000005.1, forward strand.
GTGCTGATCGGCGATGATCCCGCCAGCCACGTCTACGTCGCGAACAAGATCAGACAGACCGAAGCCGTCGGCATGCGGTCTCGCCAATTCGTTCTCGATGCCGAGACGACGGAACGGCAGCTTCTGGACGTGATCGAGACGCTGAACCGCGACCCGGCGGTAAGCGGCATCCTGGTTCAGTTTCCGCTGCCGTCCCACATCGATACGGCACGCGTCGTGACGGCCATCCGCCCGGACAAGGACGTCGACGGGTTCAACCCGCTGAACGTCGGGCGAACCGCGGCCGGCATGGAGGACGCCCTGGTTCCGTGCACGCCGCTCGGCGTGATGCGCCTGATCCGGTCGGTGCACGCCGATATCGCGGGACTTGGCGCGCTCGTCGTGGGGGCCTCGAACGTCGTCGGCCGCCCGATGGCGCGGTTGCTACTGCAGGAGCTGTGCACGGTCTCGATCGCGCATATCCGGACGACCGACCTCGAACGTCGATGCAGGGAGGCCGACATCCTCGTCGTCGCCACCGGCGTCCCAGGCCTGATCCGTGGCCGCTTCATCAAGCCGGGCGCAACGGTCATCGACGTCGGTATCACCCGCATCAGATCAGGCTCCGGCAACGAAAAACTCGTCGGCGACGTCGCCTTCGACGAGGCGATCGAGGTCGCCGGCGCGATCACGCCGGTGCCCGGAGGCGTCGGGCCGATGACCATCGCCTGCCTGCTCGCCAACACGCTGAGTGCCGCGCGCATGGCGGTCGCGCGATCGAAGGCGGCGGAAGCCGACGCTTCAGCGGCAGCCTGATCGGACGCGACGGCAACAAGACACCACGCCTCCGCGGAAACTGCCTCGCGCGGCTCCGCGGATGACGAGACTTCGCAACGATTGACACAAAGGGGGAGACACATCGTGACGACGCAGGTCCTGGAGACGACGCAGCAACCGGTCATCGACATCGGAACACTGGCAGAGGAGGGGGCGTGGACCAATTCGCGCAAGCAGGTGCTTCTGCTGTGCGCCCTGGCGATCATCCTGGATGGTCTGGACAACCAGATCCTCGGCTTCGCCATACCGTCGATGATCAAGGAATGGAGCGTCACGCGAGGTGATTTCGCGCCGGCGCTCGCGCTCGGATTCGTCGGAATGACCGTCGGCACTCCGCTGGGCGGCATCGTCGGCGACTGGCTTGGCCGCAAGGTGGCCCTGATCGCATCGGTGTTCCTGTTCGGCGCGGCGACCCTGGCCATTGCTGCCGCACACGGCGTGGGTGAGGTGAGCCTGTACCGGTTCCTGGCAGGGCTCGGCCTCGGCGGCGCGCTGCCGGCGGCAACCGCCCTGATCGCTGAATTCACGCCCAGCCGCAACCGCAGCCTTTCGGTGATGCTGGGAATCGTCTGCATTCCGATCGGCGGCATGATCGGCGGCGTGCTCGCAGCGCAATTGCAGCCTGAGTACGGCTGGCGGATGCTGTTCGTGGTGAGCGGCGTGTTGCCGATCATCGTCGCGCTGGTCCTCGCGGCCGCGCTGCCGGAATCGCCGCAATACCTGCTGGCGCGTGGCGCCGACGCCAAGAGAGTCGCCAAATCCGTGCGGATCCTCGACGGCAACGTCGCTGCGTCCAGCGTCTTTGTCGACCGGCGCGACGCCGGGGGCGAACGGGCATCGCTCACCGCGCTGTTCGTGGCCGGCCTCCGTCGGACCACGACGGCGCTCTGGATCGCGTTCTTCTTCTGCCTCTTGCCGGTCTATGTGCTCTACGCCTGGGCGCCGACGCTTCTGACCGGCAAGGGCTTCGACGTTCAGACCGCCAGCTTCGGCCTGGCGCTGTTCAACTTCGGCGGCGTCGGCGGCTGCATCGTCACCGGATGGGCCATCGGCCGCTACGGCTCCCGCGCCGCGATCCTGACCGTCGCGGGCGCTGCAGCCGTCGGCGCGGCCATCCTGGCCTCGATCCCGCTGTCGACCGAAACCCAGCCGTTGCTGATGGCACTGCTGTGCGCCGAAGGATTCTTCCTGCTCGGCGCCCAGGGCTCGCTGTATGCGCTGGCGGCCTATGTGTACCCGACCAACGTCCGGTCGACCGGCGTCGGCGCCGCCGCCGGATTTGGCCGAGCAGGGGCCATCGTGAGCGCCTATGTCGGCACGTTCGCCCTCAACTACGGTGCCCCGATGTTCTTTGCCGTGATCGCCGCCTGCGTCGCCATCACCTTCGTTGCGGTGGCCGTCGCCGACGTCCACCAGGCCGCGCAGCGCGCCGAACGGTAACGCGAGCGGACCAAACCGGATGGCGGTTGCCGGCGGCCTCCAGCGCCGCCGGCAAACCCGCGTCGAGCCGTCCGGCAGACGCGAGGGAGGAATGGGAGATCAAGCCAGGTCGGCGGATGGCCAAGGACCTCAACCCATATCCACAATTCGCATAAGGTATATTATGGAATATCTTTATGTACAATTAGATCAGATATTTAGCCGGACTTCCTGCAACTCAGCCTTCGCTGCAGCGCTCTTTCGGCTTGAGCCTCGACCATCGCCTCAGCGCTTGACCGCTACTGTGCATGGGGTTGTTTTTCGCATTTTGAATCCGCGCCGGCCATTGGGGTCCATGTGCCGAAAGCCGATATTGCCGCGACGTTGTCCGGCTGCAATAAGCGAAGTTCCGCGAGATCGCAGATGACCTTCTGACCCGACGTCCGTATGGTTTGCGTCTCAGAACAACAACAAACTTTTTGAGGAAGCAAACCCAATGAGCTTTTCCCGACGCACGCTTCTGAAGGCCTCCGCCGCGACCGCCGTCTTCGGTGGCGTCAGCGCGCCCTACGTGGCCCGTGCCCAGGCCGCCGAGTTCTCCTACAAGTTCGCCAACAACCTGCCGGAGTCGCACCCGTTCGTGGCACGCGCCCGCGAGATGGCGGCTGCGATCAAGACTGAGACCAATGGCCGGTTCGACCTTCAGGTCTTCCCGAACAGCCAGCTCGGCTCCGACACCGACATGCTGAGCCAGGTGCGCTCCGGCGGCGTCGAGTTCTTCACGCTGTCCGGCCTGATCCTGGCGACCCTGGTGCCGGCGGCCTCGATCAACGGCATCGGCTTCGCGTTCCCGGATTATCCCACGGTCTGGAAGGCCATGGACGGCGACCTCGGCGCCTATGTCCGGGGCGAGATCAACAAGGCCGGCCTCGAGGTCATGGAGAAGATCTGGGACAACGGCTTCCGCCAGACCACGTCCTCGACCAAGCCGATCAAC
>NZ_JASGFS010000006.1:0-197853 GCF_047605465.1 Bradyrhizobium sp.
CATTCCCCGCGGCGGACCTCAAGGAGCGGATTGTAAGCTGAGGATTTTGGGTTGGTCGGGTCGAACAAGAGGACGCGTCCATGCCGCGAGCGGAAGCCGGCGGTCAGCTGCCAGTTCTCGCCCTTGATGTCGTGAACGATGGCCGAGCCGGGCCAAGCCAGCAGGGACGGGACGACAAGTCCGACACCCTTGCCGGATCGGGTAGGTGCAAAACAGAGTACGTGTTCCGGTCCGTCATGGCGGAGGTAGTCGCGATCGAGTTTTCCGAGCACCACACCATCCGGGCCGAGAAGTCCAGCCGCCCGCACCTCCTCCAGACCAGCCCAGCGCGCCGAACCATAGGTCGCGACATTCCTGGCTTCGCGCGCCCGCCACACCGACATGCCGATCGCCACCGCGATCGAAACGAAGGTCCCCGACGCTGCAATTAAGGCTCCCTCGACGAAAACCTGAGGTGCATAGGCGTCAAAGACAAACCACCACCAGAAAAAGATCGGCGGGTAATAGATCTTGAAGCCCAATAGTTCGAACCAGGGCCGCCCAAGCTCCGGTTGCCAGGAGAGCTGCCAGGCCGTCCACTCGGTTGCTCCCCAAATGGCCAGCAAGACGATCAGGCCGACGACGATCACCTGGCCCCAGAGGATTTTGGTTCCGGACATCCCGAACGTCCTTCCGCAACTGATTTGGACTGATTGCTAGAGGCCGAGGTCGCGCTTCCGACCAAAGCCCCATTCGATGCCACCGCCGTCCTTCACGACGCCGGTGACGTGTTGGCCGAGCTTCTTTTCGAGTTCGCGCGACCAGGGCACGAGCTGGAAGCCGAGCCCATTGTCGATCATGGCGAAGCGTCCCGAGGCGAGCGTCAGCCGCTGGCGGTACGTGCCCGCCACGTGCTCCCCGGAGGCGGCGTTCATCTGAGGCAGTCCGGTATTGGCCGAGACTTTTGTTGCCACCTCGTCCAGTTCACGCTGGCGCAACGTGTTCAGGAGGTCGCGCTGCAAAATGATGCGTTGGCCCTGCCGTCGCGCCAGGCCCTCCTGGATCAGATTCTCGGTACGGGCTTCTATGGCGTCGCGAGTCTCGCGACCGAATCCGCCCATGGCGAGCGGCATGGGGTCGCGTTCGACCAGCCTGTGGTCGAGCCAGGTCGCGCCCTTCGCGGTGATTTGCTCGGCGATATCGAGATCGGAGCGGATCGCCAGCATCACGGTCGGCCGCGGATCGCCGGCTTGACCCAAGCGTCGCACCTCGACGATGCCGTCGACCGGTGGTGCGTGTTCGAAGGACTCGATCCCTCGGAAGCGGACGTGGTGCGCGCGTCCGTCTGTTCCGTCGATCAAGGCATAGGCCTCGCCAGTCAGTTCGTCATGCAATCCGCGATCGACCAGCCGACCGATGATCTGTGATGTCGGCTGTCCACCCTCGATGACGTAATCGGCAACGCCGCGCGCTTCCCCACGCTCGGTAAAGGCGCGATGCATGGTCTTGATGATGTCGCCGCGCATGCCGAGGTCGCGTAAGTTACGCTCGGCCTCGAGCCCGACCATCCATTCCCCTGGTGTGGCGGAGGCAGCAAGGCCCATCTTCTCCAAATGTTGAAGACGACCGACCATCAGGCGCCGGATCTCGGGATCGGACTTGCCGGGATCCTCCGGGCGAAGATCGATCGTGCCGGTCTCATCGGCTGCGAGCCGGATCTCCCGATCGAGCCGCGTCCATCGTTCCGCCGTGACCTCCCTCTCCAGCGAATTGCGGATCTCGTGCTCCGGGTTTGGACCCAGTTCGATCGCGACCAGTTCCTCGGCGCGTGAGCGCAGGCCCTGGCCGATGTAGTCGCGAGAGATCACAAGATCCGCCCCTTCCTTATCTACGCCGCGAACGAGAAGATGGACGTGAGGGTTGTCGGTATTCCAGTGATCGACAGCCACCCAATCGAGCCGCGTGCCGAGATCGGTCTCCATCTGCCTGGCGAGGTCGCGGGTAAAGGCCTTCAGGTCGGTCATCTCGCCGGCGTCCTCCGGCGAGACGATGAACCTGAAATGATGCCGGTCGTCCTTGCACCGTTCTGCAAAAGCTGCGCTATCGGCGCGGTCGCTGCCCTCATCGAACATCTCGGCCCGCTCACCACTCCGGGTCACGCCGTCGCGCTTCAGATATGAAAGGTGGGCGGTCAATGATGCTGAGCGGAAGGCTCGCCCTTTGTGCCGAACCGCGCGCGCTTTCACCACAACGCGCCGGGTCGGCTTGAACAACCTGGCGCGGCTAAAAGCGAGGCGCCCCCGGCCAAACGTCGAGCGCCCATAGGCCGCAGAACGCCTGCCAGTTGCGGCCTGACCCGAGGTGTGTCCGGCCTTCTTCGCCGCCCGCAGCACCTGGTTGATGAAGCTCTTTTGCTTTGGCGCGCGGGTACTGCGGATGCGCCCGGGCCGAATACGCAGATCGCTGTCGCCCGCGCTCACGGCAGGGCCTCCCAACGATCAAAAGCGCATATGGTGCCGAAATCGCCTTTCATTGCATTCGCGAAAATGAAGGGCGCGGCACGCGCCCCGACCGACCGGCACGGTAGAACCCAAGCCATGCCAATGGCTTGCGGTTCGACCGGTGAGCCCCTTTTATCTCGCCGTCCCGCCGTCGTGGTCTCCTGGTCGCTGGTTCCCGAAAGAGTTGCCGCGACTTGGCAGCCAACTCGCGAAGCCCCCATTGCTTCCGAGCGCTTGCGATAGCGATCGTTACCCGAAGGGCCGAGACACCCGAAGGGTGGCTTGGTGAGGAGCGAAGCGACGAGTAGAGCGCGGGCCGAAGGCATCGCCCATACGCCATCAGCTTGCGAGCACGCACACTTGGTCATCGCGATACTTCCGCATCCGATCGAGGGACGAACACGCCAATAGTCCGGGGGACCATGGGCGAAACATCCGGCGCCGGGATTGCGGTCGTGACACCGCTCGAGGGCATGAACGCCAGCAACCGATCACGCGTTTTCATGAGATCGGATCGCGTGACGAATAGCGTTGCAGCTGCTGATGACTGTCCGCTGGACGTCCACATCGGCGGCAGTTTGATGGCAAGCAGGTTTGCAAGCTTTGCGACGTATGCTCGTGTCTCGTCTGGCAGAGTGCCGCCTGCGAGATGCTCTTCATAGCGAGATGGTCCCGCATTGTACGCGGCAAACACGCCAGGCGAGCCATACCGATCGAGCAGTTCGCGCAAGTAGGCCGTACCGGCCAGAATGTTGTCGTGCGGGTCGTAGGGATCGTTCCCGAGATTGTAGTGCTCGCGAAGTTCCGCCCAAGTCGCCGGCATGATTTGCATTAGGCCAATGGCACCTTTCGGTGACGTTGCACGCGCGTCTTGGGCGCTTTCGATGTCTAGGACTGCGCGTATCCAGCGCGCGGGCACGCCGAAACGGCGCGAGGCCTGCTCGATAAACTTCGTAAGCGGATCGCCAGCTTGATGACGTTCTGAAGGCTCCGCGGGTCGCGTCTCGGCGACAGCAGCGGCGTTACTCACGGCCAGCACGATGAACAACGGTACGACAGCGCACAGGCTCCCTTCGAACAAGCGCAAGCATGCCGTCGTGCTCGCGCCGGTCCAGGGTAAAGCCGCTTCGCGCCGGCCGTTCGGCCGCCCTGGACCGCCGCTGCGCGCAACGGCTGTGCAATCGTCGGTCGGGACGGAGGAATGGTGCAGCACTTGGCCGAACAGAGGAATAGCCGTTCGGATACTCAACACGGGCACCATCAATCCTCCCAGGTCCACACCGGCCGCGCGCGGCCAATGACAGCCGATGCTGGCAAGAGCCCGAAATAGCGGCCATCCAGCGAGCTGATGGACTGCCAGTTCATGACAAAGAGCTCGCCGTCACCGACGACGCGGCAGCCCTGCCATTTCGGGAGGGGACGGCCACGGCCGTCGCGATCTCGGGCATCGGCTATTTCAATGGCGTCAACCGAAATGGTGAGTCCATTTCGGCAAACGGTCTGCCCGGGAAGCGCCAGCACGCGTTTGAGCATCGGCAATCCAGCCGGAAGGTAGCCGCTCAGATCGAGGAAGGTCGCGAGCGGCTCAGGTGGCTGTAGGGCGAGGAGTTCCGTAACGAATAGTTTGTCTGCTGGCTGCACACGGTAGAGCCCGATCGGTACGCTCTCGGACGCATTCCAGATGTAGGACGGCGTAATGTCCAGAACGATTGGGACGATAAGTGCGACGGCACCGCCGAACATCGTGATCAACGTCTTGATCCGCGGCGTCATCGCATCACCCTCTTTCGATGAAGCCATGCCTGGTGGCGGGCTCTCGTATAGGGGCGCGGGTTTTCGTTGACGGACAGATGGTTGTGAACGTGATGCCAGTGATCGGGCGCAACATCAGCCAGATCGATGCCGAGCGCCTCGATGGCGTCGGTCATCTGCAACACTCGTTCGACCTTCGGCCAGCCAGAGAGACGTAGCAGAATCTCTCCGCCCGGCCTGACATATGGTACCGTCGAACAGCGCTCACCTGGTGCGACCGCGCGCAAGATGTCGATCCGTGAAATGATCGTCCCAAAGTCGTTCGATGTCCAACGGACGAAGGAAAAGATGCTGCCTGGCGCGAATGACAAGACGCGCCGGTGACAATCGAGCTTTCTTTCCCGTACGACGCGACCGAACCGAATGCGGTTTTCAATCCGCTTCTCGAGCCACAACACTTCCACTTCCGTGAGACCGCTCATGCTGCCGCTCCCTGAAGCTCGAACTGCGACCCGTGAGCTTTGGGCTCGGCGAAGTGCTTGTGCGATCTGTGAAGGCAAGCAGGACCGACGGCCCGCCATTGGCGGTCGCCTTCAACGCGGCTTGTGGCCTGTTCCGTTAGAAGAAATCCGAAGGATTTCTGGTTAGTAAAGTTAGAGCGACTGGAAAGCGCGGAAAAACAAGCTCTTAAGCCCGATTCCGGTCCCCGATAGCACGAGGATCGGGTCCCCGATAGCACGAGGGTTGCGGTCCCCGATAGCACGAGCTGATTCACAGGTTGTCCTCCGAATTTGGAAACAGACCGCGCCGGCGCAAGCGTGCCGTTAGGGGATCAACAGGCGTGGGCGCGAAGTTCAGTCGCTCGGTGCCGTTCGGATCGCGTGTGAGCACGAGCTGATAGCCGGGCAACGTCTGGCGCTGGACGATCTGACGTACGTCATAAGCGAAGTGCTTGAGTGGTGAGATGATGCCGGACTTGGCGTGGAGGTGCACAAGGTCAAAACTCCAGCCACCGTGCTGCCGACCGCCGTGCTTGCGCACAAGACGATAAAGCCACCGCTCAAGTCCGCCCGTTAGCTCGAAATAGGCACGGTCGATCGTCAGCACGAGCGCGTCATCGATGACGCCGGCATAGAACCAATCAGGCAGGATCAATTCGAGTCCAAATGGGCGACCATTTACATCGGAAGTCTCCTTCCACTCGTTGATCCAGGAGAAGCGACGGCGTCGCCGTTCTGTCGCTTGTCGGATCGACGTCATCACGGTCGTTGACTGAAGTCTGTCGAGACCCGCCTTCAGCCGGTCATAGTCGCGCGCGCTGGTACCGCGGCCGACAAACGTCAGAATCTCGTAAGGGGTTGCAGCCATCAGACGCGACGTCTTCAGACCTGCGTCACGCGCTTCGACGATCTGGGAGGCAGCCCAGATCAGAACGTCGGCATCCCAAATGGTCGCCATGCCGTGCTCCGGCACGGCTTCGACACGAATTGCGATTGCACCGGCACGGAAGTCGATCGGCACAATGCGCTTGGTCTTTGCGAGCGAAAAGAACGGATAAGCCATCAAATCCTGCGCGTCGCGCGGCGCGAGATCACCGGGCAAAGCCCGAAAGAGGTCAAGCTGGTCGCGCTCGGACTGGTGTTTGCGTCGCATTGTCACTGCTCTCACGCGTGATCAGCGACGTTCCTGGCCTGCATAGGGACGCAGGACCGGATGCCTCTTGGCCGGCAGCACAGTGCCTTTACCGGGATCTGACGTTGACGTCTTGGCGCCGAGATCGGCCCACGCTTTTAGGTCATCCAGGGCGTAGACGACACGCCCGCCGATCTTCCGATAGGTGGGTCCGGTGCCGTACGTGCGGTGCTTCTCGAGCGTACGACCGGAAAGACCAAGATACCGCGCGGCCTCCGGTGTACGCAGGAAACGCGGTGGCAGGCCGGCTATCGGATCGGACATTGGAGAACTCCAGGATGACAGCGCGCTACGAATGGCGGAGCGGCGTGTATGCGGTCATCATGGAGAAGCAAGCTCTCGGAGGGGGATGCCGAATATTGGGGGATCGATTTTCGGCACCCTTGGGGGGCGGGCGCTACTTGTCCCTGAGCACGGGCCGCAAAAGTTTGCGGTAGCCTCCGCGCACGAACGCGAGGCCGCTTTGCACGAGACGGATGGTTCGGCTGCGCAAATCGTGCGTTTTCCAGGCACGATCGGGTATGCGCCTTCCGCCAAACAGAGTCTCAGCGATGCTGCGATAGGTCGCGCCAGCAAGGTACGCAGCGACTGCGCGAAGAGCCGCGCATAGTCGTTCGCGCCGCTGTTTAGACAGGCGATGAAAGCCAGGCCCTGGTGCACGTCCATTCATCGCCCGCCACAGCCGCGTAGCAGCGTGCGCGCGCGCTTCGAAATCACGGTCGAGCGGCAACTCGGCGGCGTAGTGAGCGGCTGCGGTCAGCGGCTGTTTCGACCAGATGCGATGCTCCGTCGAGCCAATGTGCAGCACCGCGTGCCAACCGTCGGCGGCGCGGCACACCTGTCCGGCTGCAAGATCGAGCAACTGTTGAGACGTTGACTTGCGATCAACAGCCTGCGCTGTTGTCACGGGGACAACGGACGCCAGAACCTCAGGTGTCCAAAAGATTACCTGTTCTTTGGAGGACTTTTGCGGGTCATGGGCGAAAGCAAATGCCCCACCTCCTCCTGAATTCTTCGGTCACTTCGCCATCGGGGCTGTTCGCAATCATCGTTTCGTAATCGCGTTGGTAGTCCACATTCATACGAAGCCCTTCCCAGGCGATGTGAGTCATCTCATCGTTCTCTAGGCTCTTAAACGAATCCGGCGATCGCCAGTCGAATTCAGGCATTGCTTCCGCCCATTGCACGCAACCAACAAGGATTGCGGCGCAATAGTTATGAACGAGACGGTTGTAGGAAGCCCCTAGTTTGGCACCACGTGGTGCATGAGAATGACCACCGGCCAGCCAGAGAAAATCGTTCTGGCTGCAAGCCTCTAGTCGGCAACTCTCTTCTATTTTGAGCCGGCGCCGCGCAAGAGACGCCCCTGCTCGGTCACCCATTTGGCGCGCGCAAGATGACTCTGATATGCCGTCCGCGCACGTTCCGGCTCGCGCCCCGGATCGATGTGTAGGACTATTCGAGCAACCTCGCGCCAGTCCGCGCCCTGACCCTCCGCCTGCAGAAGGCGAATGTACGTAACGACATGCTGTTCGTCATAGACCGTCAGCGTCGGCTCGTTCGGCGCGACATCCGCGACGTCAGGATCTAGCTGCGGTTTAGTCATGACCGTCCCAACAAACAGCGAATGATTCTAATCTCCCAGGGAGGCCGAGATTGTCCCGACGTCTCATTTTAGCCTCATTGCGACTTAGCCGACCAGCGAACAACCTGAAATACACACTATAGGAGATAAACCTCATAGTATGTAAAGACGCAACTTGCGCGAATGGACATGCGCAAGTTGGTCGGTCGGAATTTCGCAAGACTGCGGAAGCAGAAGCGCTTCACGCAGGAGAAATTCGCCGAAGTGTCCGGTTTCACGCAGCAGTATATCAGTGACCTGGAGCGCGGTCGCCGTAATCCAACTGTCGTAACCTTGTTTGAACTCGCCAGCACGTTGGGCGTCAGCCACGTCGATCTAGTTCTCCCAGACGAAGAGGCGCGAGCCGAACGACCAAAGCCCGCTAAGCGGAAGTGATCGGCTCGTCGGGAATCCATTTTCAACAATCGTAGAGCCTGACTTTGGCGAGCCGGGCCGGAGGCCCGGCGAGCGCCGGACGCGGATACGCGTCGCCGCCGCCGATCCAGCAAGCCGGATCGGCGGCGACACATGAGGTCATTGGGCGAGCCGCGCAACCGTTGCTAGATTGCGCGCTCCATCAAGCGCCTCGCCTTCCCTTCTAGCTCAAGGCGGGTGTCCTGATGCGTCTTGACGCGGGCCAATGCGGTGATGCCCTGCACGAAATCAAAGATGCTTTCCGGCTTACGATTTTCCTCGCCCAAAACGGTCTCGATGATCTTCGCGGCCTCGGATTTGGAAAACCCGCCTTTACGAAGGAACGTCTCCCGGTCCTCGTCCGTGCGGGCAACGATCCGTTCACGAGCCGCCTTGATGCCAGCGACGAATGGCGCCGGTGAGGAATTGGCAAAGCTGGTCAAAGCCGGGGCAGCTTCGTGCGCGAAACGTTGCGCGGCAAATTTCGAATGCCGGATGGTGATCTCTTCGAAATTCTCCACGCCCCACAGATTGCGGTTCATGCAGACAGCGCGGAGGTAGAAGCTGGCAATCCCTAGCGTCTTGCTACCTACTTCGCTGTTCCAGCAATAAAATCCCCGGAAATACAAGTCCGGTGATCCATCCGGCAGGCGTCCCGCCTCGATCGGGTTGGTATCGTCGACCAGAAACAGAAACACGTCGCGATCACTGGCGTAGAGCGTCGTCGTGTCCTTGGTCACGTCCACAAAGGGATTGTGGGTCATGGTCGCCCAATCCATCACACCCGGGACCTTCCAACGCGTGTCACCCGTGCCGTTGCCCGCGATCCTCATGACGGCCGCGACCAATTCATGATCCCAGATACGGCCATAGTCCGGCCCGGTGACGGCACGAAGCTCAACACGTCCGCCATTGGTCTCCAAGGTTTTCACGAGCTCGGTGCGATGCGACAGCAAGCCGTGTTGCAGGTTGATGGCGGACAAGGCCGCGGGAAGCTGCCTCAGATAGGAGGTCGGCGCACCGACCAGCGTACACAGCTGGCCAAAGCTCCAATGTGTCGGCGCCACCGGCTCGTCGCGTCCGGGCACTGTCAGGGCCAGCCGCTCGGGATTGTCCCGGCTCGCCTCGACCCGGATCGCCCGGCTTTCCACCGTGCGCGCTTGCGCGCGCTCGGCTCGGCCTCGCACCGATTCATAAAGGTCCGGCAAATTCAGAAACCGCTCGTCATCCGGTCGCGCAAACCACTCGGACGACACGCGGCCGATCCGCTGGCCGCGTGATATATCCACGCGGAAGCCGCCGGGAGCAGGCTGTTCGCTTTGGGACCAGGTCATCATGTTCATGGTCGTTCTCCTATGGGCTGAGGTTGAAGCGCAGCGCTGCGCTGCAACCCTGCCCGTCGGCGAGACCTGGGGTAGCAAGGGCAAGGGCGGCCGGAGCGGAGGGGGATCACCCGCCTGGCCAGGGCGCGCCAGCGGCGCGCGTCTGCACGCGCCTGACGACGTCGTCGTCATGATGATCTTTGCGCGGAAGACCGGGGATACCGCTCCGGCCGGCACGGTGTGCCGTGCTTCACCCTTGCCCGCGCGAGGGCGGAGCCCTTAGCAATCTCTTCAAAGAAAATATGCTCTTCCTGCCTTCGAGCAATGCGGTGACGGAAATGCAATAAGCCCCGCCTCCGAGGAGGCGGAGCCGATGATCCCGAAGGATCAGTCGCCGTTGCGGCGGGACCAGATCAGGGTGAAGCCCTCATCGCCTTCGACCTTCACCAGCGAGGCGTAAATCGGGGCCGGGAAGCTCGGATCGTCGAGCTTGACCGAGAGGTATTCGCGGTCGCTGTCGCGGGCGGTCTTCTTCCAGGCAGCGCCGAACTCGGTCACACCGGCGAAAATGCGGTAGTCGGGCGCCTTCTCGTTGTCCTTATCGGATGCGGCGAACCGTGCCTTGATGTTCAGCGTCAGCGTCTTGATCGAGCCGATGTAGCCGTTGTCCGAAGCGGTGAAGGTGCCGATGGTAGCCATGGTGGTCTCCGTTTGTTGCTCGGGCCGCGCCTATCGCAGCCTCGATGGCGATCCTTGGCCCGAGGAGCGATCGGCCCGCAGCCTTCAGGCCCGCAGCGCCAGCGGAGGACGGCGATAGCCTGCTTTTTTGTCTTCCCGCGAGGATGCCGCCCCTTCGCGGCAGGGGAAAAAAGTAGGCGCAGCCGTTGCGGGAAGGCGATCGAGGCTCTTGCCGGCCCTCGGGCCTGATCAGCCCATTCGAGGTTGCGTTGGACGCGCCATGAACGAACTGACGGAGACCACCATGGCGGCCGACACAGGCGCAACACAAGGACGCTGCTGAATCGATCGGACACATGCTGACGTCGGCGCATCAACGGCGAGGAAAACGCACTCCTGCCAACGCTAGCGCCCTCCATCGCGTTCGCGCGTGCCACGACGAAGGTGCCGCTGGTGTGATCCGCTCGGCATCGAGTACGATGCTTCAGTCATCAGACGATCAATCTCGTCCGCGCTCTTCGCTCGCTGTTGATCGGCCAGCACGAGAGGACGATCCCTTAACCCACCGCAGACGGCGTCGATCAGACTGATCGAGGCCTCAAACATGGCGGGGCTTCCGTGCAATGGTCGCCGCTGTGCGCAAAAAAAATCGGCCGCGCGCCGATCAGGCGTGCGGCCGAAATTTTGGAACTTGCCGGGACCGCTCGCGCGGCCCCGGCTCAATCCTCATTCTGCGGCCTGCGAATACGCATCACTGCTCTACGTCTCGTCTTGCGTATCTGACTGATCCTTGGGCTTGGCCGTCCTCAGCAAAGACGGCAGCCAGTCGGTTGCCGCCAGCAACTGTTCGGCGGCTTCCGCCATATCGATCTTCTTCATATCCGCCATGCGCTCGGCCGCCTCGCCGCTTACGCCTTCGCAAACCGCCTCCAGAATACGCGCCTTGGTGACGCGACCCAGATAGCTGCGCACCGTCGGCCGCCAGTATCCGGTCATGTCGAGAGACACGGCTTCCGCCAACCGGTCGGCTGTCGCCATGGCGCGCGGCCGCCGCTCCCACGGCAACTTCACCGCATTGACGGTCAATGCGATGCAATGCGCAAACAAGGCCATGCGGCTATCGTGGTCGAGTTCGGCCACGAAGGTCCAAAGGCCAGTGACGTCCCGGGGCATTTGCCTTGCCCAATTGGCGTGGCGATCCGCCCAAGCCTTGCCGGTCGGTGTATCCTCGATGCCGTCCGCATGCCCAGCCAAATCCGTCTTGACCGGTTGGATGCCGACGACATGCGCATCTGCACCGAGATAGAAGATTTGCGCCGCGAGCGCATGCGTCACCGCCACGATCGCGATTTCGGGCTGTTCGCTCAAATTGAGGCGCAGTCCCAAGGTGCGATGGGCGGCGAGGTCCCGAACGAGAACGTCAGATAGCGGTCGGTCGTCGTCCTCTTCCTCGGCAACGACTTCTTCCCCATCATCACCCTGCGACGCTGGGCCGTCTGTCTCGCCGCCCTCGTTGGGTGCCTGCGCGTCGCTCCCCTCCTCGGTTTCGGCTTGGGGCTTCTCGTCTGCCGGGCGGATGAACCCGCGCTCGATCCGAATGGTGCCGTCGTGATTGAGGATCACGAAAGCGCCACCGCGCGCGATGTCGTCAGGCTCATAGGCTTGCCGCTTCGCTTCCAGCCGCTCGATTTCGGCCTCAAGCTCACCGAACCGCGCATCCACGTCGTCAGCAAGTTCCTCGGCCCCCTGATGCTCTTCCGTCAACCGGTCGAATGTCGTCTGCACCGTTGTAAGAGCGGCCTGATCTTCCGCCGAAAGCTCGACCTGATGCGGGTAGGTTCGCCGCATGCCGTGCGCATGCGGGAAATCAAGCTGGGCTTCCGTCCATTTCCAGCCCTCGGCTGTCCGCACCGCATCGGCTTCACGGCCAAGCTTTGCAGTCACCAATAGATCAAGCAGGGCCACGTCCTCGAGATACCCGCCGCGATCTTCGGTGAAGAGGTCCCGAAGGATCGAGCCGCCCGCTTCCGTGTAGGCCTCGATCCCAACAAAGCGCACGCGGCGGTCGGTTGCGGCGACATGGGTTTCGGTGAGCATGCGGCGGATGGTGCTGGCGTCACGGTTATAAGATAGCCGCTCATAGACACCTTCCTGCCGGACGTGATCGTCGCTGATAGCGAAGGCCATTAATTGTTCAAGGGTGAGATCGCCGTCGCGATAGACCTGCATCAGCTTCGGGGAGACCGCGCCGAGCCGCAGGCGTTGACGCACAACATGTGGCGTCACACCGAAGCGGGCGGCGATTTCCTCCGCGCCGAAGCCCCGTTCTTCCGCCACCTTCTTGAAGGCCTCAAATTGATCTGCGGGATGCATGTTTTCCCGGGTGACGTTCTCGTCCAGGCTGATTTCGTGCGGATCGTTCGCAGTGTCGATGATGCAGCGGATCGGCTCGGTCTTCTTGATCTCCTTCCGCTTCACCCGCAAAAGCTGGGCAAGCCGCCTGCCCTCGCCGATGGTCACGAAATAGAACCCCGTAGCGGTCCCCTCGCCGTCCAACTCTGGTTCCACGACCAGATTTTGCAAGATGCCCTTGGCGGCAATGCTCGCCGCATACGCCTCGATCGCCGCCTCACTGTGGGGCGTCCTGCGCGCGTTCTTCGGCGACTTCTTGAGTTTGTTGAGCGGAATGAACATCTCCGTCCCGCTCTCGGGGATGGTTTCAACGTGCTTGGCCGACATAATCAATCTCCCTTGCTTTCATGGGTGCAGGGCGCACTCCGCGCCTGCGCCCCTGCCCGTCGGCGAGACCGGGGGTAGCAAGTGCCAGGGCGATCCAAGCGGAGGGGGATCACCCGCCCGAAAGGGCCGCTCAAAGAGCGGGTCTGCACGGGCGCATCTCAGTTGTTCTAGAGGGTGAAAGACCAGCGAAAGCGCGGAAGACCGGGGAGACCGATCGGAGCGGCGCCGGCGACAGCCGGCGCTTCACCCTGGTGCGCGCGAGGGGCGGAGCCCATTAGATCTCAAGCGTCAGAATGTTGGGTAAGTCAGCAGGTTAAGACAAATAACAGTGAGAAAATCAAAAGAGGCACCCGCAGGAGGGTCAGCATAGCGCCGACGCGCAGCGGCGGGACCCGGGATCGAGTGCAGTCGCGAGACCGGTTAAGAAGGCACCCGATCCGAAGGGCAGTGATCGCGACGCCGGCATGCAATGACGGCGGGCCCGAGGGCGAGTGCCTCCGGCGAGCGACTCATTATGTCGCGCGAGGGATCGAAGCCGCACGGCCGAGACGCTACGCGGCTCGCTTCACGAGAGCCCGGTGCGGCTCTGGCCGCACGCGCCTCACCGAAGGCCAGCTTAGTCAGGGCACGAATCGGGGGGCTCCTCGCATGCTTCGATCAGCGCGTCAAAGAGAAATGATTTGCAGTCATGGAATGGCGCAGCGCGATCGCGCATGAAATCGCCAGACGGCGGTGGTCAATTTTCAGCGGAGGAAGCGCGGCCGCGCCGAACCGCTTCTGCGGCCAGTCGGCGCTCGATGTAGCTATTGATCGATTCGACTGTGATACGTCGCGATTTGCCTTCGGTATAGCTCTCCAACTCGCCGGTGTTGATAAGCTCGTAAAGCTTTTTACGAGAGACTTGGATCGCCCTCATCGTCTGATTCGGCGATGCTACGAGCGGGGCCTCCAACGCGATAGGCATGACGCGAGACATACGAAGCATCCTGTTATTCCCGAACGTTCCTGAGCTTGCCAGAACGGATTTGCTGCGCAATGCCCTCAGGGGACAAGCGCATTTTCGGATGCTAAGTCGCACGACTTCGCGCTCGATGGGGCCGACGGCTTCGATTTGTTGTTGTGATCGGCAGCTTCCCAAATCGTCCCGAACCGCTGACAAGGCGATTGAGCAAAACCAACTTCTTGCGAATTGGTTGGTTGAGCTGTCCAATATGGTTTAGCTCACTTCGCCAAGGCGGAAAACGTTGGATCCTTGAAGAAATTGCGCCCAGTCTTTCATGAGGGCGCGTCGCTTCTCGAGCTTTTGCCCGCGCTGGTAGGCTGCCGTGGTCTCCGTTTTGTATTTGTGCGCGAGCGCTGCCTCGCGAACTCCATCAGGATAGTCCGTGCACTCTTCGGCCCATGTTGCGAACGTTGAACGAAAACCGTGCACCGTGACGTGGCCGTAGCCCATGCGGTCCAGCACGGCGAGCATCGAATTCTCCGAAAATATTCCACCCTCGGGATTCGGGAAGATTAATTCGTCCTCGGCGCCGTCGCGCAGCTCGTCCAGGATGGCAACAGCGGGAGCTGACAACGGGACGACGTGGTCTTGGTTCATTTTCATGCGCTCGCCAGGGATCTTCCAAGCGGAGGATGGCCGATCGATCTCGGACCGGCGGGCTTCTACTACTTCGTTGGTACGGCAGGCCGTGAGGATGACAAAGCGCAGCATCTTTGCGGCTGTGCCAGCTGCGGCTGCGAGTCCCGTCACGAATTGCGGTGCTTCGGCATAGGGCAGTGCAGGATGATGTCGGACGACGCGTTTCGGTCGCCTTGGAAGCTTCTCGCGTAGCTGTTTGGTGAGCTCGGCGGGATTTCGAAAATCGGCGTCGTCAACATCGACATTCTTCGCGATGATGGTTTCGATCCGTCCGCGGACACGATTGGCCGTCTCTCGCTTCTCCACCCAGATTGGCCGCAACAATTCATAAACGTGGCTGGGCTTGATCTCCGGGATCGTGAGTTTTCCGATTGTCGGGTAAGCGTACCGTTTGAGCGACGACGGCCATTGACTGCGGTGCTTCTTGCTCCAGGTCGACCAGTGCTCGCGTATGTAGATTTCGGCGCATTGCTCGAAGGTAGGCAGGCTGACCTTGGTCTCTACCGCTTTCGCTTCCTCACGCGCCGCTCGCTTCTGTTGCACGATGTCAACGCCAGGCGTGCTTCGATCCCCTTTCACTCGGAGCCGCGCCGCATCTCGAGCTAGGCGAGCGTCCTTTAGCGACACGTCCTTGACCGACCCTAGGCCGAGCCAGCGCTGCTTCCCGTCTTTCCAGTACCGGTAGCTCCAGTTCTTCGATGAGGCACTCGCGATAACGAGGTAGAGTCCGTCGCCGTCGGGATATTTGCCAGGCCGAGTTTCGCGTTCGACGTCGAGGGGCTTGAGTTTGCCGGGCATGTGTGCTCCATCGCGGAATCCGTCCTCCGAACCCACGGTCAAAAGCTACGGTTTGTGCGGTGACTAGGGGTAACATCGCGGCACTAGCCGCGACAGCCTTTGTCGCGCTACTCGTTGTTTTTGCTCTCGATTCGAACAATCGGCTACAGAGGAGAACAGTGTAGTGGCGGAGAGAGTGGGATTCGAACCCACGGTACGGTTTCCCGCACACACGCTTTCCAAGCGTGCGCCTTAAGCCACTCGGCCATCTCTCCGGAGCGCCCTCTCTTGAAGGGGCGCCGACGATTTTGCAAGGGATCGCGGGTAAATCAGGTGAAATTTCCGCAACCGATTGTATTTATTTAAGAATATTGGCCAACCGCCAGCACTTCGGAACCGCCGGCCGGCTGAACCCTTGACGGGTTTGGCGCGACGATTCACTTGAGAGCGCCAAACCCGGTCGGGGACGCCATGACCACCTGCAAGACGATCGCTGCGCTGAGCCTGATTTGGGTCCTGGGGTCCGCAGCCGCCGGGCCGGCCGCCGCCCAGGTCTGCACCCGACAGGGCGTCGATGTGAGCTGCGATGACGGGCGGCGCGGAGTGCTTTCGGGTGACGCCATCCTCTGGCCGGACGGCACACGCTCAAGCGCAGCGCCGCATCCAAGCGTCATCATCGGCAACAAGAGTTCCGTGCATGTCGGTCCCGGCGTATTCGTCGGCCAGGGCAAGGGCATGGTGCCGCTGGATGACCCCAACGCGCCGAACACGCGGCAATGCGCGATCCTGGACGGCGTGTCGTACTGCTATTGAAGTAGCGCGTTCGCAGAGTCACGTCCGGGCTTCTCCCGAACAGCTACGTCCTGTGTGTGCGGATGACGCGGCGACGACTGAGAAGCGCGGCCTCGGCGCCAAGCCTCAGATCAGCCTCACGCCTGAAATCGCCGATTTGAGCCAGCGCAGCGCCTGCGGCGGTTGAGCGGCGAGCGGGGCAACGGCGGCCTTTGCAAGCCGACACTTCTCGAGTTCGGCGACGAAATCGGCGGACCATTGCTGGATGGTGTGACCGCGCAACGTCTTCATCATCGCTTCCCAGCGCATCTTGCGCTCGGCGAGCGGCATCGCGGCAGCAGTCGCGATCGCACGCGCCATTCCATCAATGTCGTGCGGATTGACCAGCAGCGCGGTCTCGAGCTCGTTGGCGGCACCGGCGAATTTCGACAGCACCAACACGCCGGGGTCGGCCGGGCTCTGGGCCGCGACATATTCCTTTGCGACAAGGTTCATGCCGTCATGCAGCGGGGTTACCACGCCGATCTGCGCGGTGCGATACAGGCCCGCAAGCACGGCCTGGCTGAAGCCCTTGTTGAGATAGCGGATCGGCGTCCAGTCGACCTCGCCATGGCGACCGTTGACGTCGCTGACCAGGCGCGCGACGTCGTTTTGGAGATTGCCGTACGCCTCGATGCCGCCGCGCGACGGGTTCGCGATCTGCAGCAGCGAAATGCTGCGCTGGAACTGCGGGTGTTCGGTCCACAGACGGTCGAACGCGCTGATGCGGTTGACCAGCCCCTTGGAATAATCGAGCCGGTCGACGCCGATCGCGAGCCGCTCGCCGTTGAGACTGCGACGCAGGCGCGACACGTCCGGATGAGAAGCCGACTTCGCGGCATATTGCGCGAACTTCTCCGCATCGATACCGATCGGAAACACTTCGCAACGCGTGCGGCCGTGCTGCGAGACGGCAACGCCGTCTTCGACGGCGAGGCCAAGCTCGCTGGCGACATAACCCAGGAAATTCTGACAATCCTCCTCGGTCTGGAAGCCGAGAAGATCGTAGGCCAGCATCGCCGTGATCAGCTCGCGATGATTGGGTACGCCCTGCATCACGGCGGCAACCGGCCACGGCGTGTGCAGGAAGAAGCCGATCGGATCGTCGACGCCGAGATCCCGCAGCTCCGCACCGAGCGCGAGGAAATGATAATCCTGCACCCAGAAGGCGGTCTGGCTCTTGCGGAAACGCATCAAGGCACGCGCCATGAAGGCGTTGACCTCGCGATAGCTGACATAGTCGTCGCGGGAAACGCGGATCAGGTCGCTGCGTGAATGCAGCGCCGGCCACAGCGCCGAATTGGCGAAGCCTTCGTAATAACCACCGTAGTGCGCCGCCGGCAGATCCAGCGTCGCAATCGCACCCGATCCGAGCGCTTCCACCTCGGCGAACGGTTCCTTCTGATGGCCATCGCGCACGCGGCCGGAGGAACCGACCCAGATGGCACCGGAATTTTCCACCACGGGAAGCAACGCCGCAGCCAAGCCGCCCGTCATGGGCTCATTGGGTTTGCCGCGCGCAACTCGATTCGAAACGACAACTAAGTTCACAGGTCGTCCCCTCCTGTTCATTCCACCCCGTTTAACTGCCGTTCATCAATATGGTTCCTGTTCACCGTTTCAACGAATTGAAACCAAAATCAGGCGCGCGCGTTGGAACCAGTTTTTCCATCGGAACCCAAAAATCTCCTGCAAAGACAGCTTTCGTAGCGACGTCGCGCAACGCGAATGGCTCCCGCGATGGAACCGCGTGAGCGACATCGAGCGACATTATGTCTCTGAGGTGGCGGCGCCTTGGTTTTACCGCGTGTCGTCGAGCAGACGCGCAAGGAACTCGCGCACATCACTCGGCGCATCGAAGTGACCGTTCACACCCATGGCGCGACGGCCTACCGAGAAAGCGAGCCCGTTCATGTCTGGCATGATCGCAAACACGGTCTCGTCAGTGACGTCGTCGCCGATGAAGATCGGACGCCGTCCCCTGAACGGCTCATGCTTCATCAATTCGCGCACGCCGCTCGCCTTGTTGAATCCGGAATGCTTGATCTCGCAGACGAACTTGCCGGGCAGTACCTCGATCGGCGCGTTGGGCAGGTCGGCGCGAATGAGCGACACGGCCTCGAAGATCGCCTTCTCCGCATGCGGCGCGAGGCGATAATGCAGCGCGAGCGAATAGCCCTTGTCCTCGAGCAGAATGCCCGGGCTGAGCTTCGCGATCGCGGCCAGCCGACGCTTCAACTCCTTGTCCATCGGCGGCGCGTGCACGTCGTCGGCTTCATGCCCCACCGACAGGCGCATTTCCGCGCCATGGCCACCCACGGCGCGAAAGACGTCGGGCGCGAAAATCAGGTCGATGTCGTTCAGCGAGCGTCCGCTGACCAGCGCCAGCGCGCCCGACGTACGCTCCACGAGCCGGTTGAGCGTGTCCGACAGGCCCGGCGGCACCCACACCTCGCGCGGCGTCGGCATGAGATCGAGCAGCGTGCCGTCGATGTCGAGCAGGATCGCCGTCTCGTTCAAATGCGGCACAAGCGCATGCGGCACCGGCACCGTTTCCGGAGCATCATTGCCGTCGCGCATGATTCGTTCGTCGTTCAATGGCCGTTCCGCCAGTTCCGATGTCATAGTCTACTCCATTAAGGCGAGCGGTCGCGCGATTTGTTCGAGCGATTTGCGTTCCGCGGCGATGGCGTAGCGCCACGCCACGATCGCGGCCGCGATCATCAGGAATGCCCCCAGCAAATACCCGGCGAACACGCTGGTGCGTGAACCCGTGTCGATCAGCGCGCCAAACAAGGCCGGCCCGGCCACGCCGCCGATGCCGGTGCCGACCGCGTAGAACACCGCGATCGCCAGCGCGCGGACCTCCAGCGGGAACGTCTCGCTGACGGTCAGATAGGCCGCGCTCGCGGCCGGCGATGCGAAGAAGAAGATCACCATCCAGGCGATCGTCTGCCCCTGCGCGCTGAGCGCGCCGATCGAGAACAGGTAGCCCGACAGCGCGAGCAACAGGCCGGAGACACCGTAGGTGAACATGATCATGACGCGGCGCCCGAGCGTATCGAACAATCGTCCCAGCAACAGCGGACCGAGGAAATTACCCGCGGCGAAGGGCAGGAGGTACCAGCCGACGTGATCGGCGCTGATGCCGTAGAAATCGGTCAGCACCAGCGCGAAGGTGAAGAAGATCGCATTGTAGAAGAACGCCTGCGCACTCATCAGGACGAGGCCGACCAGCGCGCGCTGACGATAGGCGGAGAACAGCGTGTGCACGACTTCGCGGATCGGCGTGTGATCGCGCATCTTCAGGCGGATCGTCGCGAAACCGCCGTCTCTGGCATCCTGGTCATGCCCGATCACCGAACGCTCGATGTCGTCGACGATGGCGTGAGCCTGCTCGGGATGGCCGTGGATCATCAGCCAGCGCGGGCTTTCCGGAATCCACATCCGCATCAGCAGCACCACGAGGCCGATGGCCGCGCCGATGAGATAAGCGAGACGCCAGCCGAGATCGGGCCCGACCACCGCTGGATCGAGCAGCACGATGGCGGCCACCGCGCCCATCGCGGCGCCGATCCAGAAACTGCCGTTGATGACGAGGTCGGTCCAGCCGCGATAGCGTGCCGGCACCAGTTCCTGGATGGTCGAATTGATCGCAGTGTATTCGCCGCCGATGCCTGCGCCCGTCAGGAAGCGAAACAGCGCATAGCTCGCGACATTCCAGGACAAGGCGGTCGCCGCGGTTGCCGTGAGATAAAGCGCGAGCGTGATGAAGAACAGCTTCTTGCGGCCGATGCGATCGGTGAGCCAGCCGAAACCGAGCGCGCCGAGCACCGCGCCGGCGAGATAGGCGGAGTTGGCGATGCCGAGATCGAAGTTGGAGAAGTGCAGCGACGTGCTCTGCTTCAGCGCGCCCGAGAGTGCGCCCGCCAGCGTCACCTCGAGCCCGTCGAGTATCCAGGTGATGCCCAGCGCCAGCACCACGCGGGTGTGAAACCCGCTCCAGGGCAGCGCGTCGAGCCGCGCAGGAATGCTGGTTTCGACGATCCGGTCGGCCGTCGTCGCCGCCGTGACCGCAGAACCAAGACTCAGCGCCGGGCTTTGCTGCAATTCCATCGCGTTGTTGCGCCTGACCAATGCCACCGGCCCCGGTTCACATGATGTGGACGGGGCCCAATCCGATCATGGGGATGCGGCATTTTGCCTGCCGCTTGCGACAACGTCCGCAGCGAGACCAGGTTCCCATGGGAACGCGGCCCGGGCCCGCCCGTTTCCGATGGAGCTGCAAGGAGTTGACGCATGGGTCACGTCAGAAAGACGACACATTCGCGCAAGAGCAGCAGCCGCAGAACCGCGCGCAAGACAAGAACTACGAAGACATCTCGACACGCCGCGACGAAGCGCTGGTCGCAGCGTGTCACCACAGAGAGCGATGCGCTCGACCTGAAGCGCGGGGTGTTCAAGCTGACCAGCGCAAGGAAGATCGCCGCTTCGCTCAAACTCTCGGCCGAGCACAGCACGCGGCGAAAGAGCGGCGCCTATCGCTCGGCGCGGTCGATGCTCACCTTCTACATCAATCGCGCCGGCAAGACGCTGCCGAAGACCGAACGCATGCGGCTGGAGCGCGCGAAGGTGGAACTGAAGCGGGTATTCGGGCGGACGTGAGATTCATCGTCACGTCGTCCTGGGCAAGCGGCGCATGGATCCAGTCCCTGGCCGACACCCGGTTGACGGCGACTCGTGGTTGGCTGCTCGGACCACGATGTGCCCTGGAGTAGTTGGTCCTGGCGTTCGCCAGGACGACGGCGGCGAGTGAGGCCGACGGCGAAGAGCGAGGCGTTGGAAGCGCTTCAACCCCGCAGCCAACCCTATGCAGCGCGGATGTTCGCCATGAAGCGATCGAGTTCGGCGCGCAGGCGGGTGCTTTCGCTGGAGAGGGTCTGCGCCGAGTTCAACACTTCTTCCGAAGCCGTACCGGTCTCGGCGGCACCGCGATTGACCTGACCGATGTCGGTCGCCGCGGCCTGGGTGCCCTGTGCGACGTTCTGGACGCTGCGGGCGATTTCCTGCGTCGCCGCACCCTGCTCCTCCACTGCGCTCGCGATCGACGTCGCGATCGTCGAGATCGTGCCGATGGTCGTGCCGATCTCCTTGATCGCGGCGACCGATTCGGCCGTGGCGCCCTGCATGCCGGCGATGTGCGAGGAGATCTCGTCGGTCGCCCTCGCCGTCTGGCTCGCCAGCGATTTCACTTCGCTCGCAACCACCGCGAAGCCGCGGCCGGCTTCGCCCGCGCGCGCCGCTTCGATGGTGGCGTTGAGCGCCAGAAGATTGGTCTGCTCGGCGATCGCCGTGATCAGCTTGACCACTTCGCCGATCTGCTGGGCCGCGTGCGACAACTTGCCGATGCGGCCATCGGTCTCTCTGGCCTGCACCACGGCGGCCTCGGCGATGCGGCTGGAGTCGCGGACCTGGCGGCCGATCTCCTCGACCGACGCCGAGAGCTCCTCGGTGGCCGTTGCGACCGACTGCATGTTGCTCGAGGCCTGCTCGGAGACGCCGGCGACCTGGCTCGACAGCGCCTGCGTGGTCTCGGCGGTGCGCGTCAGCGTGGAAGCGGCCGATTCGAGCTGCACGGCCGAGGCCGAGACGTTGGATACGATGGCGCCGACGGCGGTCTCGAAATCGTCGGCGAAGCGGATCAGCTCGGAGCGGCGGCCTGCAGCCTGTTCCCTGTTCTGGGTTTCGCTCGCGGCAGCATCGCGCTCGGCCTTCGCCACCGCCTGGAGCTTGAACTCCTCGACCGCGCCGGCCATCTCGCCGATCTCGTCCCTGCGTCCGAGGCCGGGCAGCACGACGTCGAAATTGCCCGAGGCGAGCTCATGCATCGCCTTGCACATCGCGATCATCGGACGCGAGATGCCGGTGCCGAGCAGGAAGGCGAGCACGACGCCGAGCAGCGTCCCGCCGACGGCCAGCATCAGAATGAATCGCTCGGTCTGCCCGATGGCCGCTTCGGACTCCGACCCGAGCCGCTGCTGCTCGGCGACGAGGTCCGCCTTCATGGCCGTGGCACCCCGAAGGATGGCTCCGGCGGAGCCGCTCATCTCGGTGACGAGCTCATCGACCATCCTGGCGTTGGCGATCAGCTTCTCCAGCGCTTCGCGATAGGCCACGAGCAGCGCCTTGGCATCCTTCAGGCCGGCGACGACCTTCTCGTCCATGGAATAGACCGCACCCAGCGAATTCTCGACGAATTTGAGTCGCGCCAGTGCGCTGGTAGCGATCGCCTGATCGGACGTCAGGACGAAATTGGTCGCGGCCGCACTCGCGGTCTGGAACTGGGCGTTGACCTGCTTGGTGCCGAACTCGATCGACTGCGCCTCGGAATCGGAAGCGTTGTTGCCGATGTCGTCGAGCTTGTATTTCAGCAGGTTGGCGTTCCGGGCGAGCTGATTCTGGACCAGCAGCGCGCTGTCGCGCTTGGCCTGGAGAACTCTGGCAAAGGTCGCTGAGAAGTTCGAGAATTCCTTGGCGAGCTTGTCGAGGCTCGCCTGCCGCGCCGGAGTCTTGGCGCCCTTGACGGCCTGTTCGATGGCAGTCTTCAGGCTGGCTTCGGCATCCAGCGCCGCCTTGGCATCGTCCTCCTTGCCGGTGACGACGAAATATCTGACGGCGGATCGGTAGCCGAGCAGGTCACGATCGATGGTGCGGGCAAGATCGGCCTCGGATACGCTGGCGCGGTAGGACCCGACGCCCGACGAAACCCGCTCGAAACCGAAGAAAGAGAAGGCCATGCTGCCGGCCGAGATCACCAGCACCGCGGCAAAGCCCAGGATGATCTTGGCGCGGAACCGGAGGGTCGGCAAAATTGCACGCTTCGACGGCGACGCGATACGCCCGGACATTCCCACCCCCATTTTCTATTTCGACCGCGATCGGGAGGCGCCCCCGCCCCCCAAACCGGATGCGCAAAACTAGGGCAGAATGGATAAAGGGCGGTAAATTCAGCACGACCGCGCGATCTTCAGGCCGAACCTTCCGGTTCTATCCGTCCGTCAAGTCGGCCTGCGGCCGACCGAGTGCCGCAAGGGTTGGCATCCCAGGATCGTCTTTCCGCCCGCGCAAGCCTTTGCGCCGTCGTCGGGATCGATGACTTTTCAAGGGCCGGGGCGACCAAAATCCTAGTTGCAAAGTTCCGGGTCGCTGTCTCTAATTAGAAACAATCAAAATCGATCCTGGGAGGTATTTTCCGTGTCTACAGTCAAACTGACAGTGAACGGCAAGGCTGTTGCTGTCGATGTCGAGGACCGCACGCTGCTGGTCCATCTTCTGCGCGATCATCTCAACCTAACCGGAACGCATGTCGGCTGCGACACCAGCCAGTGCGGCGCCTGCGTCGTGCACATGGACGGCAAGGCGGTGAAGTCCTGCACCATGCTCGCGGGTCAGGCCGACGGTGCCAACGTCACCACGATCGAAGGCATCGCCAAGGGCGACGAGCTGCACCCGATGCAGGCCGCCTTCCGCGACAATCACGGCCTCCAGTGCGGCTACTGCACACCGGGCATGATCATGTCGGCGATCGACATCGTGCACCGTCATGGCGGCCAGCTCGACGAGACCACCGTCCGCCACGAGCTCGAAGGCAACATCTGCCGTTGCACCGGCTACCACAACATCGTCAAGGCCGTGCTGGATGCGGCAGGGCGCATGAAGGTCTCGCAGGCGGCCGAGTAAGCGGCTCGCCTTCGAACGAATCACCACCGCGGCTTTCGATGGAAAGCGCGGGTCAAACAATCTCCGGTCGGGAGGACCAGACATGGGTGTTGAAGGCATCGGCGCACGCGTCGTGCGCAAGGAAGACAAGCGTTTCATTACCGGCAAGGGCCGCTACGTCGACGACATCAAGTTGCAGGGCATGACCCATGCCCATTTCATCCGCAGCCCGCACGCACACGCCAAGGTGAAGAAGATCGATTCGTCCGCCGCGCTGAAGATGCCGGGCGTGGTCGCAGTGCTCACGGGCCAGGAGATCGTCGACGACAAGGTCGGCAACCTCATCTGCGGTTGGGCCATCACCTCCAAGGACGGCAGCCCGATGAAGATGGGCGCATGGCCCGCGATGGCGCCGGAGACGGTGCGCTTCGTCGGTCAAGCCGTTGCGGTCGTGATCGCCGAAAGCAAGAATCTGGCGCGCGACGCGTCCGAGGCCGTGGTCGTCGAGTACGAGGAACTGCCCGCGGTCGCGGACATCCCCGCCGCGATCAAGGCCGGCGCACCGCAGCTTCACCCCGAGGCTCCCGGCAACCAGGTCTATGACTGGGTGATCGGCGACGAAGGCGCGACGGATGCCGCCTTCGCCAAGGCCGCCAACGTCGTGAAGCTCGACGTCACCAACAACCGCCTCGCCCCGAACGCGATGGAGCCGCGCGCGGCGATCGCCGAATACGACACCGCGGAAGAGCATTTCACGCTCTATACGACCTCGCAGAATCCGCACGTCGCCCGCCTCGTGCTGTCGGCGTTCTACAACATCGCGCCCGAGCACAAGCTGCGCGTGATCGCGCCCGACGTCGGCGGCGGCTTCGGCTCCAAGATCTTCATCTATCCCGAGGAGATGGTGGCGCTGTGGGCCTCGAAGAAGGTCGGCCGTCCCGTGAAATGGACCGGCGACCGCACCGAGGCGTTTCTCACCGACGCGCACGGACGCGACCACGTCACCCATGCCGAACTGGCGCTGGACGCCAACAACAAGATCCTCGGCCTGAAGGTGAAGACCTACGCCAATTTCGGCGCCTACATGTCGCTGTTCTCGTCGTCGGTGCCGACCTATCTCTACGCCACGCTGCTGTCGGGCCAGTACGACATCCCGGCGATCCACGCCGAGGTGGTCGGTGTCTACACCAACACGACGCCGGTCGACGCTTATCGCGGCGCGGGCCGTCCCGAGGCGAGCTATCTGATCGAACGGCTGATGGAGACGGCGGCGCGGCAGTTGAAGGTCGATCCCGCCGCATTGCGCAGGACGAATTTCATCACGCAGTTCCCGCACCAGACGCCCGTGATCATGGCGTACGACACCGGCGACTTCAACGCCTCGCTCGATGCCGCGATGAAGGCAATCGACTATGCCGGCTTCCCCGCGCGCCAGGCCAAGGCGAAGGCCGACGGCAAGCTGCGCGGCATCGGCGTGTCCTGCTACATCGAGGCCTGCGGCATCGCGCCGTCAAAGGCCGTCGGCAGCCTCGGCGCCGGCGTCGGCCTGTGGGAATCGGCGGAGGTGCGCGTCAATCCGGTGGGAACCATCGAGATCCTCACGGGCTCGCACAGCCACGGCCAGGGTCACGAGACCACGTTCTGCCAGCTCGTCGCGGAACGTCTTGGCGTTCCCATCAGCCAGGTCTCGATCGTCCACGGCGACACCGACAAGGTGCAGTTCGGCATGGGCACCTACGGCTCGCGTTCCGCCGCCGTCGGTCTCACCGCGATCCTGAAGGCGATGGAGAAAGTCGAGTCCAAGGCCAAGAAGATCGCCGCGCACGCGCTGGAGGCGTCGGAAGCCGACATCGTCATCGAGAACGGCGAGTTCAAGGTGACCGGCACCGACAAGGCGATCGCCTTCCCAATGGTCGCGCTCGCCGCCTATACCGCGCACAACCTGCCTGACGGGATGGAGCCGGGCCTGAAGGAAACCGCCTTCTACGACCCGACCAACTTCACCTTCCCGGCCGGCGCGTATATCTGCGAGCTCGAGGTCGATCCGGGCACCGGCAAGACCTCCTTCGTCAACTTCGTCGCGGCCGACGATTTCGGCCGGCTGATCAACCCGATGATCGTCGAGGGTCAGGTCCATGGCGGCCTCGCGCAGGGCATCGGGCAAGCGCTGCTCGAGCACGCCATCTACGACGCCAACGGCCAGCCTGTGACGGCCTCGTTCATGGACTATTCCATGCCGCGCGCCGACGACCTGCCGTCGTTCCAGCTCTCCCACACCACGACGCTGTGTCCGGGCAATCCGCTCGGCATCAAGGGGTGTGGCGAGGCCGGCGCGATCGGCGCATCCGCGGCCGTGATCAACGCCATCACGGATGCGATCGGCAAGAACAACCTGGAAATGCCCGCAACCCCAGACCGGGTGTGGCGCACGATCCACGCGGCTTGACGACATCGCCGTTCCGGGGCGACGCGCAGCGTCAGCCCCGGAATCCAGAGCTTAAGAATTCAACCTCGCAATTCCGAGTCTGCGCCCGCGGCGCATCCCGGAATGACAGAGACAAGATTTCAGGAGCATCAAGGATGTACCAGACCACCTATCACCGCGCCTCCTCCGTCGACGATGCTGCAAACCTGTTCGGCAAGAGCAGCGAGGCGAAGTTCCTCGCCGGTGGCCAGACATTGCTGCCGGTCATGAAGCAGCGGCTTGCCAGCCCCTCCGACGTGATCGACCTCGGCAAGATCAAGGAGCTGCAGGGCGTCGACCTCTCGGGCGACGTGCTGACCATCAAGGCCGCCACCACCTACTACGACATCATGCAGAATGCCGATGTGAAGAAGGCGATCCCGGCGATCGCCTATCTCACCTCGGTGCTCGGCGATCCCGCCGTACGTTATCGCGGCACGATCGGCGGCTCGATCGCCAACAACGATCCTGCCGCGGACTATCCGGCCGCGCTGCTCGCGCTCGGCGCCACTGTGAAGACGAACAAGCGGTCGATTTCCGCCGAGGACTTCTTCCAGGGCCTGTTCACGACGGCGCTCGAAGACGGCGAGATCATCACCGCCGTGTCGTTCCCGGTCCCGTCAAAAGCCGGCTATGCCAAGATGCGGCATCCGGCCTCGCGCTTCGCACTCACAGCCGTGTTCGTCGCGCAGACGAAATCGGGCGAGATCCGCGTCGCCGCGACCGGCGCCTCGCAGAGCGGCGTGATGCGGGTCCCCGCGATCGAGGCCGCGCTGAAGGCGAACTGGTCGCCGTCGGCGCTCGACAGCGTCAGCATTCCCGCGAGCGGATTGCTGGCCGACATCCACGGCACGGCGGAGTATCGCGCCAACCTCGTGAAGGTGATGGCGCAGCGCGCGGTGGCGGCTTCATGATCCCGCGAAGGATCGTGAAGGGATAATCAGGCCTTAGCGCCTCAACGCAAATCTTCCGCGGCGCGCAGACATGCGCGCCGCTTTTATTATGCGCCCATGCATGAAAAGCGCTTGCCTCGCTGGCATGAAGGCGAGAAAAGTTAATCAGCCAATTAACTCGCCCCAGAGAGGACTGTCCGGGGCGCTTGCCGGACCAACGGCATCCGCCCGCGACCCGAGGAAACAACAACGTGCTCGACAAACCCGCCCAGAATTCTTCCGTTCGCACCTCCGGCCCGCTGTCGGGATTCCGCATCGTCGAATTCGCGGGCATCGGACCCGGCCCGTTCGCCTGCATGATGCTGGCCGACATGGGCGCCGATGTCGTGACGCTCGACCGAGTCGGTGCCAAGAAGAGCATGAAGTCGGTGGCGGGCCGCGGCCGCAAGGTGATCGAGCTCGACCTCAAGGACAAGGCCGCGGTCTCGCAGGTGCTCGACTTGCTCGCCGGCGCCGATGCGCTGGTCGAAGGCTTCCGCCCCGGCGTGATGGAGCGGCTCGGCCTCGGTCCCGACGTCGTGCTCGCGCGCAACCCGAAGCTCGTCTACGGCCGCATGACCGGCTGGGGTCAGGAAGGTCCGCTCGCCAATGCCGCCGGCCACGACATCAACTACATCTCCATCACCGGCGCGCTCGCCGCGATCGGTACCAAGGAGGCGCCGGTCCCGCCGCTCAATCTGGTTGGCGACTTCGGCGGCGGCGCGCTTTATCTCGTCGTCGGCGTGCTGGCCGCGCTCCTGGAAGCGCAGAAATCCGGCAAGGGCCAGGTGGTCGATACCGCGATGTGCGATGGCGCGGCATCGCTGATGTCGTTCTTCTTCGACATGACCACGCTCGGCCGCTGGAGCGAAGGCCGCGACCAGAACTTCCTGGACGGCGGCGCGCATTTCTACGGCGTCTATGAATGCGCCTGCGGCCACTTCGTTTCGATCGGATCGATCGAGCCGCAGTTCTACGCGCTGCTGCGCGAGCATGCGGGCCTGACCGACGCCGATTTCGACGCGCAGATGGACCGCAAGGCCTGGCCGGCGCTGAAGGAAAAGCTCAAGGCCGTCTTCAAGAGCAAGACTCGCGAGGACTGGTGCAAGATCATGGAAGGCACCGACATCTGCTTCGCGCCGGTACTGACCATGTCGGAAGCGACCCGGCATCCGCACATGGTCGCCCGCGAGGTGTTCGTCGAGCGCCACGGCGTGAAGCAGCCTGCGCCCGCGCCGCGTTTTTCGCGTACCCCCTCAGCGGTCCGAGAGCCGGAAGGCGCGGAGATCGGCGCCCTGACGGCTGCATGGAAAGCAGGTCGCTAGGGCAGGCTTAAGGGTTGCAAGCAGGCACCTTTTGCGTCACTTCGCGTTCATGGAAGTGACACAAGGTGCTAGCCGTGAACCAAACTGACCGCCCGCGTCCGTCTCAAACCATGCGCGTCGGCGCAGCCATTTTGGGCAACGCGCTCGAATTCTACGATTTTACCGTCTACGCGGCCTTCGCGACCTGGCTCGCCAAGGCGTTCTTCCCGGCCGACAATCCGAACACCAGCCTGCTGCTGGCCGTCGCGACCTTCGGCGTCGGCTTCGTGGCGCGGCCGCTCGGCGGCATCGTCATCGGCGCCTATGCCGATCGCCACGGCCGCAAGCCCGCGATGACCCTGACCATCTGGCTGATGGCGCTGGGAACCGGCATCATCGGCGTGTTGCCGACCTACGATCAGATCGGCTTGCTGGCTCCGGTCCTGCTGGTGCTCGCGCGATTGCTGCAGGGCTTCTCGACCGGCGGCGAGATGGGTCCGGCGACGACCTATCTTCTCGAGAGTGCGCCGGCGCACCGCAAGGGCTTCTTCGGCAGCTGGCAACTCGCCAGCCAGAACATGGGCAGTCTGCTCTCGGCCCTGGTCGGCCTCCTGCTCGCGCTGCTGATCACGCCCGGCGCGAACGACAGCTGGGGCTGGCGCATACCGTTCCTCCTGGGCATCCTGATCGCGCCGGTCGGCTACTTCATCCGGCGCAATCTCGACGAGACCCTCAACACCGAGGAAGCCCATGACAGCGTCGGCGGCGTACTCTCCGACATCCTGTCCAATCACTGGGCCAAGATCCTGCTCTGCATCCTCTTGATCTCGGGCGCGACCATCAGCCAGTACTTCTTCCTCTACACGACCACCTACGCCATCAACACGCTGCACTACAGCCAGAGCTGGGCGATGACGACCAACTTCGTCACGTTCATCAGCGGCACCATCTTCGCGCTGCTCGGCGGCGCACTCGCGGACAAATACGGCCTGAAGGCTGTCACCATCATTCCGCGAATCATCGTGACGCTGCTGCTCTACCCCGCGCTGCAGCTCGTCGTCTCGTCGGGTTCGCCGCTGGTGTTCGTGATCACGTCCGCGACGCTGATCGCATTCCACGCGATGTCGTCGGGCGCGGGCATCATCCTGATCCCGCTGGTCTTCCCGGCCATCGTTCGCACCGCCGGACTGTCGATCGCCTATGCGCTCGGCGTCACCATCTTCGGCGGCACGGCGCAGTTCGTGTTCACCTGGATCATCGGCGCCACCGGCGACAAGCTGTCATGGGTCTGGTACGTCATCGCCATGAGCGTGATCAGCCTGGTCGCGACGATGGCGCTGCGACTGCCCGAGGGCGTCGAGCGCAAGCGGCAGGACGCAACGCCGGGCGCGGCCGTGGCAGGCTCGTCGCGCTGACCCTCACGAAGCGAAGCCCGGATGGCGCGCAGCGCGATCCGGGTCTCGCGTTGTCAGATGTAGCAGAAGCTGGCTGTCGTCGCGGACGAGCGCAGGGTTCGTAGGGTGGACAAAAGGCGCCTAGCGCGGTGTCCACCATAGCTGCGCTGCCTCGACGGAAGTGGTGGGCGCGCTTCGCCCACCCTGCGGCACCGTGTTCGAACGCGACGGCCTACGCCGCGTCATCCACCTTCAACACGCCGCGCCGGATCTGATCTTCCTCGATCGATTCGAACAGGGCCTTGAAATTGCCCTCGCCAAAGCCGTCGTCACCCTTGCGCTGGATGAATTCGAAGAAGATCGGCCCGATGGCGTTGGCCGAGAAGATCTGCAGCAACACCTTGGTCTGACCGCCATCGACGACGCCTTCACCGTCGATCAGGATCCCGTTCGTCTGGAGCCGGGCGAGATCCTCGCCGTGCCCGGGCAGCCGGCCGTCGATCCGCTCGAAATAGGTGTCCGGCGGCGACGGCATGAACGGCAGGCCGGCATCGCGCAGGCCTTCGATGGTGCGGTAGATGTCGCGGCAGCCGCAGGCGATGTGCTGGATGCCTTCGCCGCGATAGGTCTTCAGATATTCCTCGATCTGGCCGGCATCGCCGGCATCCTCGTTGATCGGAATCCGGATCTTGCCGTCCGGGCTGGTCAGCGCACGCGAGAACAGGCCCGAGGCGCGGCCCTCGATGTCGAAGAAGCGGATCTGGCGGAAATTGAACAGCTTCTCGTAGAAGCCGGCCCAGACATCCATCCGGCCACGATGAACGTTGTGGGTGAGGTGATCGAGGTAGAACAGGCCGGCACCGCTGGGGCGGGGATCGCGCGCGCCCAGCCACTCGAACTCGGCATCATAGGCCGAGCCCTTGGCGCCATAGCGATCGACCAGATAAAGCAGGCTGCCGCCGATGCCCTTGATCGCGGGCACGTCGAGCGTCTTCCGCGCGGACGGTACGTCGGCAGGCTCGGCGCCGAGCGCGAGCGCGCGCTGATAGGCCGCCTCCGCGTCCACGACGCGGAACGCCATCGACGGCGCGCACGGACCATGTTCGGCGACGAAATCGAACCCGTGCGTGCCGGGCTCCTCGTTGACGAGATAGTTGATGTCGCCCTGGCGATAGACCGTGATCTTCTTGGTTCTGTGGCGTGCGACCGGCGCGTAGCCCATCAGCTTGAACAGCGTATGCAGCTCGTCCGGATTGGGATGCGCATATTCGACGAACTCGAACCCGTCGGTGCCCATCGGATTGTCGGCGCTGATCGTGGCCGGCGGCGCATCGTGTGGAAACGGACCCATGGTGCTCTCCCAAATTGCTGCTGCCATGAACTATCCTTCACGGGGCGCGCAATGGGCATGCAAACGGCGTGCATTTACGCTATCATATGCACGATTTGTGCACAAAATGGACGAAACGCGCATGATTTTAGTGGATGGGTTTGACCTCAGGATTCTCGGCGCGCTTCAGGATGACGGCCGCCTGACCAATCAGGAGCTCGCAGAGCTTGCGGGATTATCGGCCTCCCAATGCTCGCGACGGCGGATGCGGCTGGAGGAGGAAAAGGTGATTGCCGGATACCACGCCGATCTCTCGAGCGAGGCGCTCGGGTTTGGCGTCATCGCCTTCATCCAGGTGGGACTCGCCACCCACTCACCGGACAATTCCAAGCGCTTCCGCGCGCTCGTCAATCGCATCGACGAGATCCAGGAGGCGTATTCGCTCACCGGCGATGCGGATTACGTGCTGAAAGCCGTGCTGCGCGATCTCAAGGGTCTGTCGAATCTCGTCAACGATGTCCTGATGCCGCACCAGAGCGTAGCGCATGTGCGCTCCTCGATCGTGCTCGACAGGTTGAAGGAAAGCTCGCGATTGCCGCTCACGAGCCTGGCGCCTGACTGAAATCGAGGGAAATGCGCCCTTCGCCCCGCGCGCGTGATCTGCGATGATTCGGCTTGATCCGGAGATTCAACGATGGCCCTCCAGCTTCGACCCAACTGCGAATATTGCGATCGCGATCTGCCGCCGAACGCCACGGATGCGCGGATCTGCTCCTACGAATGCACGTTCTGTGCGGATTGCGCGGACACCAGGCTCTCCAATGTCTGCCCGAACTGCGGCGGCGGCTTCGTACCGCGCCCGATCCGCCCCGCGCAGGAATGGCGGCCGGGCGTGTGCACGAGCAAGCAGGCCCCGTCCGATAAGCGGGTGCATCTGAAATATGGTCTCGACGATATCGCCGCGCATTGCGCCAGGGTCAAAGGCGTGCCGCCGGAGCAGCGGTAGATCCCCTCACGCCGTCATTGCGAACGCAGCGAATCTCGTAGGGTGGGCAAAGCGAGCGCGGCCCTCGCAATAATGGAGATTGTGGCGGCTCCGACGGCTACTCCGACGCCAAGATCGTCCCTTCGACCTCGCCGAAGCCGACGCGATAGCCGTTGCCCTGGCACCAGCCGCGCATCACGAGGCTGTCGCCGTCCTCCAGGAACGAGCGCTTGACGCCTCCGGGCAGTTCGACCGGCTCGGTGCCGTTCCAGCTGATCTCCAGAAGACTGCCGCGCTGGTTCTTCTCGGGCCCGGAGATGGTGCCGCTCCCCAGGAGATCGCCGACATTCATGGCGCAGCCGCTGGAAGCGTGGTGCATCAATTGCTGCACCGACGACCAGTACATGTATCTGAAATTGGTGCGGCTGATTCCGACTGGCGCGTTGGCGCCGGCAGCGCGCAAGGCCACGTCGAGCTCGAGATCGTAGTTCTGCGGCCGGCTCTGCTTGAGATAATCGAGTGGCGCCGGCTGCTGCTCCGGCCCCTTCGACCGGAACGGCTCCAGAGCCTCGCGCGTGACGACCCACGGGCTGATCGAGGTCGCGAACGCCTTGGCGAGGAACGGCCCGAGCGGCACGTATTCCCATTGCTGGATGTCGCGCGCGCTCCAGTCGTTGAGCAGGACGAAGCCGAAGATCATGTCCTCGGCCTGCTGTTCGGTGAGCATGCCGCCCATCGGCGACGGCTGGCCGACCACGACGCCCATCTCCAGCTCGAAAT
This sequence comes from Bradyrhizobium sp., assembly GCF_047605465.1. Taxonomy (GTDB): domain Bacteria; phylum Pseudomonadota; class Alphaproteobacteria; order Rhizobiales; family Xanthobacteraceae; genus Bradyrhizobium. The sequence goes on from NZ_JASGFS010000006.1 coordinate 32,860, forward strand.
CGAGCCGCTTGCACGGCCCGAAGCTCGGCGCGTCCACATTCGGCGGCTTCAATTGCCCGCGCGGGCGCTTCACCCGGGTACCGGAGACCACGACGGTCGAAGCGCGGCCATTGTAGGCGATCGGCATGTGCAGCCAGTTCGGCTGCAGCGCATTGTCCTTGCCGCGGAACATCACGCCGACATTGGTGGCGTGCTCCCTGGACGAATAGAAATCGGTGTAGCCGGAAACCGCAAACGGCAGATGCAGCCTGGCCTCGCGCATCGGCACCAGCACCTGCTTGCGCAGCTCCTCGTTGTCGCGCAGTTCGGGATGATCGTGGCGCAGAAGCTCGCTGATCCGCGCCCGCGTCCTGGCCCAGATCTTGGGTCCCAATGCCATGAACGGATTGAGCGACGGCGCGGAGAACACGCCGAGCGGGCCGACCTCGAGCCGGGAATCCTGCTCGAGCTCCCAGAGATCGAGCACGTATTGACCGATGGCGACGCCGACCCGTGGTGTCGGATTGGCCGCGGTCGAGAACACACCGTAAGGCAGGTTCTGGATCGGGAAGTCTGAAGCGGCATCGACCTCGATGAAGGAGCGGAGGCTGGGATCGTTGGGATGTGGCACGTGACTCTCCGAGCTTGCGATCGTCATGGCCCGACTTGTCCCGGCCATCCACGATCCGTCTTTGCTTCAATACGTGGATGCCCGGGACGAGCCCGGCATGATGGCAGTCTGTGGCGAATGAACTACGGCCGGTTCGGATCGAAGCGCTTCTCGAGCCCCTTCCAGCAATCCGCATAGTCCTCCTGGAGCGTCGAGGCGCTTGCGGCGTGCGCGGTGACGCGCTGCGGATAGCGGGTCTCGAACATGAAGGCCATCGTGCCGGTCAGCTTCACCGGCTTCAGCTCGCCGTTGCTGGCATGCTCGAAGGCGTCGCGGTCCGGGCCATGCGGCAGCATGCAATTGTGCAGGCTGATGCCGCCCGGGACGAAACCCTGCGGCTTGGCGTCGTAGACACCGTAGATCAGGCCCATGAACTCGCTCATGATGTTCATGTGATACCAGGGTGGACGGAAGGTGTTGTCGGCGACCATCCAGCGCTCGGGGAAGATCACGAAATCGATGTTCGCCGTGCCAGTCGTCTCCGACGGTGAGGTCAGCACCGTGAAGATCGACGGATCGGGATGATCGAAGCCGATCGCGCCGACCGGCGAGAAGGTGCGCAGATCGTACTTGTAGGGTGCGTAATTGCCGTGCCAGGCGACCACGTCGATCGGCGAATGCGGCAAAGTCGTCTTGTACAGCGAGCCGCCCCATTTCACGAACAGCTCGGTCGGCGTGTCCTTGTCCTCGTAATGCGCGACTGGCGTGAGGAAGTCGCGCGCGTTCGCGAGACAGTTGGCGCCGATCGGCCCCCGCTCCGGCAGCGTGAAGGCTCCTCCGTAGTTCTCACAGAGATAGCCGCGCGCCGGACCGTTCGGAATCTCGACCCGGAACTTGACGCCGCGCGGAATCACCACGATCTCGCCGGGCGCGGCGTCGATGCGGCCGAACTCGGTGACGAGGCGCAGATTGCCCTGCTGAAGCACGAACATCAGCTCGCCGTCGGCATTGTAGAAATGCTGGTCCACCATCGATCTGGTGATGAGGTAGAGATGCGCGGCCATGCCGGCCTGCGTATTGACGTCGCCGGCGGTGGTCATGCTCTGCACGCCCTGGACGAAGGTGACATCCTCCTTCGGCATCGGCGCCGGGTCCCAGCGCATCTGCGCGATGGGCAGGTCGTATTCGTGGCACGGCGCCGAGCGCCACAGGCCCGCATCGACTTTCTCGAACCGTCCCGAATGCTTCACCGAGGGACGGATGCGATAGAGCCAGGAGCGCTCGTTGGTGCCGCGTGGCGCGGTGAAGGGCGAGCCGGAGAGCTGTTCGGCATAGAGACCGTAGGCGCAGCGCTGCGGCGAGTTGCGCCCGATCGGCAGAGCGCCTGGCAGCGCTTCGGTCTCGAAGCTGTTGCCAAAGCCGGACATGTAGCCCGGCGTGACCTGGGCCGAACTCCGGACGATCTGATCAGGCGAGGTGTTGATGTTCATGACTATCCTCCTCCTTGCAGGGCGGCCCACATTTCCTGGTCGCGCTTGTCGGTCCAGATCACGGGATCGTCGATGCCGGAGGCCTCGTCGAAGGCGCGCGACACGTTGAACGGCAGGCAATGCTCGTAGATGGCGAAGCTGTGGAACTTCGGATCCATCACTTCGCGCGTCGCCGCCATGGATTCCTTCAGCGTGCGCCCCTTGGCGACCGAGATCTCGGCAGCGCCGTAGAGCGAGGTGACGAAGTCGCGCGTCATCGCGATGGCTTCGCGCACGGTGGCGACACCGTTCAGCGCATCGCCGCGTCCCGGCGCGATCGCCTTGGGATTGAAGTTGCGGATCTCGTTGAGCGTGAGTGGCCATTCGCGCAAATGCGCATCGCCGCAATAGCAGGCCGAGTGATACTCGATGAGATCGCCGGAGAACATCACCTCGGCATCCGGCACCCAGGCGACGATGTCGCCGGAGGTATGGCCGGCGCCGAGCTGCATGAGGCGCACCTCGCGCTTGCCGAGATAGATCGACATCTCGCCTTCGAAGGTCAGCGTCGGCCAGGTCAGGCCGGGGATGCTCTGTGCGTCCTGGAACAGGCGCGGGAAGCGGCCGTATTCGGAGTCCCAATCCTGCTTGCCGCGTTCCTCGATGAGACGATAAGTCTCCTGCGAGGCCACGATGCCCTGCGCCTTGTAGGCGGAGGCCCCCAGCACGCGAACGGCGTGGTAGTGCGACAGCACGACATATTTGATCGGCTTGTCGGTGACGGCGCGGACACGCTCGATCACCTTGTTGGCCATTGCCGGTGTCGCCTGCGCGTCGAACACGAGACAGCCGTCGTCGCCGACGATGACGGCGGTGTTCGGATCGCCCTCGGCCGTGAAGGCATAGAGATCGGGGCCGATCTCGGAGAAGGTGATCTTCTTCTCGGAAAGGTCGCCGGTGGATGCGAAATTCTTCGCCATCAGTTTGTCCTCAGGTCACAGGGTTATTGTTGTTGCTGCTGTTGCTGCTGGCCGTCGATCATGCGACGCCGGGCGAGAGCGATCGCCTCACGCAGCACGTCGATGTTGCCGATGTGGTTGGCGAGGATCAGCACCAGCGCCGCGTCGAAATCGGCGCTCTGGTCATCCGAAAGTCCGCGATGCGCCTCGACGATGGCGCGAAAGGCGTCATCGGGCCGCGTGAAATTGGAAGCGGTTGAGAGCGCCATAGGGATCACCTTCAATTCAAGCCCTCGGCGCGCGACAGCGCCGCCGCGATCGTCGCTCGCGTCGGATGGCGGAAGCGCGCAGCAACGTACCCGTCGGGCCGGAGCAGGTAGGCCGCGCCCGGTTCGGCGTCATAACGACTGGCGACGAGACCCGAGGGATCGACGGGGCCGTCCGCGGCGCCGATGCGGATGTCCCTCAATCCTTCGGGCGCATCGATCGCCGCGCCGTTGCCGAACGACAGCAACGCGAAGTCCGATCCACCCGTGCGGAATGCATCCGTCAAATGGGCCTGTTCGCCCGCGCGCGTGGCGATGGGCGCGTCGAGCATGGAGCTGCCGGGAGATGGTCCGCCGCGCCACGCATCCGTATCGGGGGACGAGAGCGGCGAGTCGTAACTGCACGGCACCGACAGCCGGCCGCCATTGACCATGCGCTTGCCGAATTCGGTCTCCTTGGCCAGCGCCAGCACCGCCTTGCGCAGCCGCGCTTCCTGAGATGTGTTCGGCGCCATGAAATCGGTCGAGCGGGTGGATTCGCGGATGTTCTCGTCAGCCGCCAGGCTCCGCTCGATGTGGTAGCTCTCCAGCAGGCTTCCCGGCGAGGTGCCGCGCAGCACGCGGTCGAGCTTCCAGGAGAGGTTCTCGGCGTCCTCGAGCCCGGAATTGGCACCGCGTGCACCGAAGGGCGACACCTGATGCGCGGAATCTCCCGCGAAGATCACGCGCCCATGGATGAAGCGGTCCATCCGCCGGCACTGGAATTTGTAGAGCGAGATCCATTCGAACTCGAACTGGTCGTGACCGAGCATGCGCGCGATCCTTGGCCGCACGTGCTCCGGCTGCTTTTCCACGACGGGATCGGCGTCGCGGCTGAGCTGGAGATCGATGCGCCAGACGTTGTCGGGCTGCCGGTGCAGCAGCGCCGAGCGTCCCGCATGAAACGGCGGATCGAACCAGAACCAGCGCTCGGTCGGGAATTCCGCGGTCATCCTGACGTCGGCGATCAGGAATTGATCCTCGAACACCTGCCCTGCGAACTCGGCGCCGACCATCTGCCGCAGCGAGGACCGCGCACCGTCGCAGGCGATGACGTATTGCGCCTGCAGGCGGTAGGCGCCCTCCGGCGTTTCGATCGTCAACAGGGCTGAATCGTTGCGCTGCTCCAGCCCCGTCACCTTGTTGCGCCAGCGCAGGTCGATCGCAGGCAGATCGCCGATGCGATCGACCAGATAGGCCTCGGCGTAATATTGCTGCAGATTGATGAAGGCCGGCCGCTTGTGACCGTCCTCGGGCAGCAGATTGAACTGGTAGAGCTGCGACTCCCCGTGGAAGATGCGGCCGACGCTCCACACCACACCCTTGTCGACCATGCGGTCGCCGACGCCGAGCCGGTCCCAATATTCCAGCGATCGCTTGGAGAAGCAGATCGCGCGGGAGCCTTCGCCGATGCGATCGGCATCGTCCAGAACAACGACGCGCTGGCCACGCTGGGCGAGGTCGATCGCCAGCGACAGGCCGACCGGGCCCGCCCCGACCACGACGACCGCATGGCCGGCCGGATGGTCGCCCGGACGATCCTGATCGGGATGGCGGCGATAGCCGAACTGGGTTTTGGCCTGATGGGTCTTAGCCTGCGCCATGCGCTAATCTCGGCTCTGGTCAGGAGAGGACTGATCTGCTAGATAGTCTCACGTGCAACTATTTTGGACCGGAGCCGTCCGGTCGTCAACTGGAATTCGGAGCGTATTCTTGGCGAGGACATCCAGCGATATCGCGCTGAAGGCCCGAAGTGTGGACGAGACGGAGCCGCAGCAGAAGTCGCGCCTCGATCTCTTCAAGTTCGTGCCGTTCCGCCTGAACAGGCTCGCGGCGGAGGTCAGTTCCGCGCTCGCAGTCGAGTACCAGGAACGTCATGGCCTGGACATTCCGGCCTGGCGCGTGCTGGCGACGCTGGGTTTTCGCAACGACGCCTGCAGCGCGCAATACATCTCGCAGTGCACACGTACGCATAAATCCACCATCAGCCGCGCGGTGACCATGCTCCTGCACGAGGGGCTGATCGAGCGGGTGGAGAACGAAGCCGACCGCCGCGAATTTCGTCTGCAACTGACGACGAAGGGCCGCGGGCTCTACGAGGAGCTGTTCCCGCAACTGCTGCGGCGCGAAGACGAGATCCTCGCCTGCCTCTCTGCGCAGGAGCGCAGGCAGCTGTCGGCGCTGCTCGGCAAGATCGAGCAAAGCCTCGACCTGATCCAGACCAGCGAAGAGGCCGACGCCAAGCAGGCCTATTGATCGATCGGCGCGCCGCGCCCGCCCCTCATGCTGGGGAGGCGCGGAGTTCCGTCCCGAACCATGAAGGCCTGCACCTATACCGCCTCGGCCTTCATCCTTCGAGACCGCCGCCATGCGGCCTCCTCAGGTTGAGATCCGGCATCGCGCTAGGTCGCAAATGATCTCGACGGCGGCAGATGCAGTGACCAGACATCGTGCTGGTCGCCGGCGCGCGGATAGATCTGCGTCACGATGGGATCGTGGCCGGGAATGAAGCGGTCGGGATGACCGGCGAGACGTTCGATCGTCTCCCAACCCTGCGCCATGTCGCCGACATTGTAGACGATCGGGAACGGGCTCCGGCGCTGCAGATTGGCGTAGTAATGCGCGGCATCGGAGGCGAGCACCACCGGTCCACGCGCGGTGTCGACCTTGACGACCTGCAGGCCATCGGAATGGCCACCGACGCGGTGCACGGTGACACCGGGCGCGACCTCGCCGTCGCCGGAATAGAACGTGACGCGCTCGCCATAGACATGGCGCACCATCTGGGTGACGTGCTCGACCGAGAACGGATGTCGCAACAAGCCGTTGCACATGCAGCGCCCCGTCGCATAGCTCATCTCGCGCTCCTGGAGATGAAACCGCGCGTTCGGAAAGCGGTCGAGATTGCCGGCATGATCGTAATGCAGATGTGTCACGATAATGTCGCGAAGGCTCGACGCCGCGACGCCGAAGCGCTCGAGCGCATCGACCGGATTGAGCGTCAGCTTGCGCGCCCGCGCGGTCGCCTCCTCGGCATTGAACCCGGTATCGACCAGGATGTCGCGGCCACCGCCGCGGATCAGCCAGACGAAATAATCGAGATCCTGCGCCGCGCTGTCATGCGGGTCGGGCAACAGGAAGTTCATGCTGGGGGTGCGCGGCGTCATGGTCGCATAGCGCAGGGCGTAGATTTCGTAGGCGTTTCCCATGGTCTTGCTTTTCTTCTGAGTTTTCGGAGCCGATCGGGCGCAGCAAGCCATTGTCCGCGAGAAACGTCAAACATCGGCGCGAGCGACAGCGGCGACGGCGCAGTGTGAGACCAATCACATTCCGGGCGCCGTGGAGGCCCTAGCATCACAACCGCAATGCCGAACCAGATCGTGTCGAGCGCAACCGTGACAGACCGTTTTGATCCTCTCGCAGTGTACCCGTGCCTCGCGGTCAATTGTCGCGATAGCGCCGAATCTCCAAGCGGTTGACGCACCTCATCCCCGGTTTGATAATGCAATTTGCGTAAGTTAAGGTCGCCGCGGCGCAAGCTGGGAACGGCGCCTTTGTGGCTGGACCGCGCTGATTATGAAAATTCGCTTCCTTTTCCTTCTGCCATTGCTCGTTTCTCTCGTCCCGGCCGCTCCGTCGCTCGCGGCCAGCGACCGTTACGCGCTGGTGATCGGCAATGCCAAATATCCGGACGCCGACAGCCCGCTGAAGGAACCGCTCAATGACGCGCGCGATGTCGCGGACGAGCTCAAGCGCGACGGGTTTGCCGTCGACATCGGCGAGAACCTGACCGGCGACGGCATGCGCCGCGCCTTCGACAAGCTCTACGGCAAGATCAAGCCGGGCTCGGTGGCGCTGGTGTTCTTCAGCGGCTTCGGCATCCAGTCGGCGCGCCAGAGCTATATGCTCCCGGTCGACGCGCAGATCTGGACCGAATCCGACGTGCGCCGTGACGGCTTCAGCCTCGAGACCGTGCTCGGTGAGCTCAATACCCGCGGCGCCGGCGTCAAGATCGCGCTGGTCGACGCCAGCAGGCGCAACCCGTTCGAGCGCCGGTTCCGCAGTTTCTCGGCCGGCCTGACGCCGGTGATCGCGCCGAACGGCACGCTGGTGATGTATTCGGCGGCGTTGGCCTCGGTGGTCTCGGATGCCGGCGGCGATCACAGCCTGTTCGTTCAGGAACTGCTGAAGGAAATTCGTGTCCCCGACCTGATGGCCGAGGAGACGCTGAACCGCACCAAGATGGGCGTCACCCGCGCCTCGCGCGGCGAGCAGGTGCCGTGGATCTCGTCCTCGCTGGCCGAGGATTTCTCGTTCATCCCCGGCGCCGGCGGCTCCCGGCCGAGCTCACTACCGCCGCCTGCGCCTCCCGCGCCGCCGCCCGTGGCCGCGAACAACCCGCCGGCTCCGCCATCGCCGCCCCCGCCGCCGAAACCGCCGGCCGAGACAGCCGTGACGCCGGCGCCCAGGCCGCAGGTCGAGGCCGCCTTGCCTCCGCCCCCACCACCCCCGCCGAAGCCGGTCGATCCCGGCACGGACAGCGGCCCCAGCCAGGCCGTGCTGGCTGACGATCCCACCATCAAGGGCCTCACTGCCAAGATCGCCGCCAATCCGGACGACGTGAATGCGCTGTACCGGCGCGGCCAGGTCTATGCCAGCAAGGGCGCCTACAACCTCGCCATCAAGGATTTCGACGACACGCTCCGCATCAACGGCAAGGATGTCGAGGCCCTGAACAACCGCTGCTGGACCCGCACCGTGGTCGGCGACCTCCAGGGCGCGTTGAAGGATTGCAACGAGGCCTTGCGGCTGCGGCCGAACTTCGTCGATGCGCTGGACAGCCGGGGGCTCGTCAACCTCAAATCCGGAGCGGTCAAGAATGCCATCTCCGATTTCGACGCGGCCTTGAGGATCAATCCGCGCCTGACCTCGTCGCTCTACGGGCGGGGCCTGGCCAAGCAGCGTAACGGCTCGGCCCAGGAAGGCGCCCTGGATATCGCCAATGCCAAGGCGATGGACCCGAACATCGTTCAGGAGTTCGCAAGTTACGGAGTACGTTGATATTTTTGTGAGTTTCGACCGAGAAATCTCGAACCCGGGACGGTTCGGCGCAGACTAATCCGAAGGATGCGCAAGCGGCCTTTCCGGGGGGCTTATTGCAGAAAGTTTTTGAAACCGCGCGAGCTGGCTGCGGCCGCGCAGGAGGGACTGGCAATGAAATTGGCTGCAAAGGGACTTACCGCGATCCTTTCCACCCTGGTCATCGGCGCGGCGCTGTCGCTGCCCGTCATGCCCGCGTTCGCGGGTGACGAGACCAACAGCAAGAACGTCACCGAGGACGAGATCGTCCGCGCGCTGGCGCCGCCGCCGAAGAAGCCGCTAACCCGCGGCCTCTCGATCGGCCCGCAGTCCGAGCCGGCGCCGAGCGCGGCGGAAACCAAGCTGCTTCAGACCGTCCGCGGCCGCACCACGCGCTCGCTGTCGTCGACCGAGCGCGAGGAAATCGCCTCGGTCGCCAAGGACAAGCCGAACATCGATCTCGAAATCACCTTCGACTACAACTCGGCCAATATCAGCAGCAAGTCGCTGGCCTCGGTGCAGGCGCTCGGCCGCGCCCTCACCAGCTCGGACCTCAAGGGGTCGACCTTCGTCGTCGCCGGCCACACCGACGCCGCCGGCGGTGAATCCTACAATCAGGACCTGTCGGAGCGCCGCGCGGACTCGATCAAGCGCTACCTCGTCGAAAAGTACAATATCTCCGCGACCGACCTCGTCACCGTCGGCTACGGCAAGAGCAAGCTGAAGGACCCGAGCCAGCCGATGGCCGAGGCAAATCGCCGCGTGCAGGTCGTCAACATGGAAAACAAGACGACCGCCGCGAAGTGACCACGACGCAATGCCTTGAAGTGACCAGTCGTAATGTGGTGTGAATTCCTGCTTCCAGAGCGCGTCCCGCAGCCTTGCGGGACGCCGCTTCATTTCGGGCGAACTCTCTCAGCGACAAGCCAGGCCAGGATGATCCGGCGATGAACGTCACCGAATATCTCAAGCCTGCCGGAACCGTGCTGTTCGTCATCGTGCTCGGCGTCGGCTATTATTGGTTCGAGCATCGGCATCGTCCGGAAAAGAAGGAAACGCCGGGCGAAGCGCTCGTCATCGTGACGAAATCGACCAACGCCTGCTTCTCCGACCTGGTTCGGGTAACCGGCTTCTTCGTGCCGCGCCGCGAGGCCGTGGTCATCGCCGAGCAGGAAGGTTCCAAGGTCACCGACGTGTTCGTCACGGAGGGAATGACCGTGACGGAAAATCAGGAGCTGGCCCGCCTGACGGCGCCGCCGCAGATTCCGGGTCAGCCGCAGCGCCCAGGCGCGCAGGGCCCGATCTCGCTGAAGGCTCCGGCCGCCGGCCTCGTCACCGAGGTCCGCACCATCGTCGGCGCCCCGGCCTCGCCGCAGGCCGGCCCGATGTTCCGCATCGCCGTCAACAACGAGATCGAGCTGGATGCGCAGGTCCCCGCCGTCCACATGCCGAAGCTCAGCCCCGGCGCGACGGTCCGGATCAGCCGCGACGACGCGTCCGACCTGATCGGACGGGTCCGGCTGGTCGCACCGGAGATCGACCGCGCCACCCAGCTCGGCCGCGTCCGCATCAGCGTCACCAACAATCCGTCGCTGAAGGTCGGCGTGTTCGCCCGCGCGTCCATCGACGCCAAGCGGAGCTGCGGCGTCGCCGTGCCGAAGACCGCCATCGACCATCTCACCGTCCAGGTGGTCAAGGGCAACACCATCGAAACACGCAAGGTGCGTGTCGGGCTGACGTCCGACAGCGCGACAGAAATTCTGGAAGGGCTCGACGTCGGCGAAATCGTCGTGGCCGACGCCGGTTCCTCGCTGCACGACGGCGACCAGATCAAAACCATGTTCGCCGATGAACTCGATCGATCGCGGGTACGCTGATGGCTCTCAATATCTCGGCTTGGTCGATCCGCAATCCGCTGCCGTCGGTTGTCTTTTCGATCATCCTCCTGATCCTCGGCTGGGTCTCCTTCACCAAGCTCGCGGTGACGCGGCTGCCGTCGGCCGACATTCCCGTGATCTCGGTGGCGGTGTCGCAGTTCGGCGCGGCGCCCACCGAACTCGAATCCCAGGTCACCAAGACGGTTGAAGACGCCGTTTCCGGCGTCGAGGGCGTGCGGCACATCACCTCCTCGATCACCGATGGTCTGTCGGTCACAACCATCCAGTTCGCGCTGGAAACCAACACCGACCGCGCGCTCAACGACGTCAAGGACGCGGTGACGCGCGTGCGCTCCAACCTGCCGCAGAACGTCACCGAGCCGCTGATCCAGCGCGTCGACGTGATCGGCCTGCCGATCGTCACCTACGCCGCGATCTCGCCCGGCAAGACGCCGGAGCAGCTCTCCTATTTCGTCGACGACGTGGTCAAGCGCGCGCTGCAGGGCGTGCGCGGCGTCGCACAGGTCGAGCGCATCGGCGGTGTCGAACGCGAGATCCTGGTCTCGCTCGATCCCGACCGTCTGCAGGCGATGGGACTCACCGCCGTCAACGTCAGCCAGAGCCTGCGCGGCACCAATGTCGACGTCGCCGGTGGACGGGCCGAGATCGGCAAGAACGACCAGGCGATCCGCACGCTCGCGGGCGCCAAGACGCTGAGCGATCTCGCCGGCACCATGATCCCGCTGTTCGGCGGCGGCGAGGTCCGGCTCGACGATCTCGGCACCGTCACCGACACCATCGCCGATCGCCGCACCTTCGCCCGCTTCAACGGCGAGCCGGTCGTCGCGCTCGGCATCAAGCGTTCCAAGGGCGCCAGCGACGTCGTGGTCGCCGCCGCCGTGCAGAAGCGCATCGACGCGCTGAAGGCCGCCTATCCCGACGTCGACCTCAAGCTGATCGATACCTCGGTCGAGTACACCAAGGGCAATTACGAGGCGGCGATTTCGACCCTGTTCGAGGGCGCCATCCTCGCGGTCGTGATCGTGCTGTTGTTCCTGCGCGACTTGCGCGCCACGATCATCGCCGCGATCTCGCTGCCGCTGTCGATCTTCCCGGCGTTCTGGGCGATGGACATCCTCGGCTTCTCGCTGAACCTCGTCAGCTTCCTCGCGATCACGCTGTCGACAGGCATTCTCGTCGACGACGCCATCGTCGAGATCGAGAACATCGTCCGGCACATGAACATGGGCAAATCGCCCTATCGTGCCGCACTGGAGGCCGCCGACGAGATCGGCCTCGCGGTGATCGCGATCTCACTCACGATCATCGCGATCTTCGCGCCGGCGAGCTTCATGTCGGGCATCGCCGGGCAGTTCTTCAAGCAGTTCGGCATCACCGTGTCGGTGCAGGTGTTCTTCTCGCTGCTCGCCGCGCGCTTCGTGACGCCGATGCTGGCCGCGTACTTCCTCAAGCATCACAATCACGAGGAGCCGCCGCCGGGCCGGATTCTGCGCACCTACCACAAGATCGTCGCCTGGTCGGTGAAGCATTATTTCATCACCGTGCTGATCGGCTTCGGCATCTTCGCCGCCTCGATCTGGAGCATCACGCTGCTGCCGCAAGGCTTCCTGCCCGCGCAGGATAGCGCGCGCTCGCTGCTCGCGATCGAGCTGCCGCCCGGAACCCAGCTCTCCTACACCGAGAAGGTCACCGAGGACATCGTCGCGCGCCTGCGCAAGCGGCCGGAGGTCAAGAGCATCTTCGTCGACGGCGGACGTGTCCCGCCGGGGACACAGGAAGTGCGCCGGGCCGCCTTGATCATCAACTACACGCCCAAGACCGACCGCGACATCACCCAGCGCGAACTCGAATTCTCGATCAGCCAGGAACTCGAGAACATCCCCGACATCCGCTTCTGGTTCCTCGACGAGAACGGCCTGCGCGCGATCTCGCTGGTGGTGACCGGCGTCGACGCCAACATCGTCAACAACGTCGCGAGCGAGCTCGCGACGCAGATGAAGCGAATTCCGACGATCTCCAACGTGATCTCGGAAACCGCGCTCGAACGCCCCGAGCTGCGCATCGAGCCGCGCGCCGATCTCGCCGCGCGTCTCGGCGTCTCGACCGAGAGCCTGTCGCAGACCATCCGCGTCGCGACCATCGGCGACGTCGGTCCGGCTCTCGCCAAGTTCGACGTCGGCGACCGCCTGGTGCCGATCCGGGTCCAGCTCGAGGATGCCGCGCGCGGCAATCTCAAGACCCTGGAGCAATTGCGCGTGCCGCTCGGCGAGCGCGGCGAGAAGGGCGGCGTACCGCTCTCCGTCATCGCCGACGTCAAGCTCGATCAGGGCCCGACCAGCATCAACCGCTACGATCGTGAGCGGCAGGCGACCGTCGCCGCCGACCTCGTCGGCTCCGCCGCGCTCGGCGACGCCACCAAGAAGATCGCCGAGCTTCCGGTGATGAAGAGCCTGCCGAAAGGCGTGAGGGTCAGTCCCTCGGGCGATGCCGAAAGCCTGAACGAACTGTCCGACGGCTTCGCCACCGCGATCACCGCCGGCCTGATGATGGTCTATGCGGTGCTGGTGCTGCTGTTCGGCACTTTCCTGCAACCGATCACCATCCTGTTCTCGCTGCCGCTGTCGATCGGCGGCGCCATCGCGGCCCTGCTCGTCACCGGAAAGCAGCTCACCACGCCGGTCTGGATCGGCATCCTGATGCTGATGGGCATCGTCACCAAGAACGCCATCATGCTGGTGGAATTCGCGATCGAAGCCATCAACGCCGGCAAGCCGCGCGACGAGGCGATGATCGATGCCGGCATGAAGCGCGCCCGCCCGATCGTGATGACCACGATCGCCATGGCCGCTGGCATGATGCCGAGCGCCCTCGCGGTCGGCGCCGGTGGCGAGTTCCGCTCACCGATGGCGCTCGCGGTGATCGGCGGCCTGATCTTCTCGACGATCCTGTCGCTGGTGTTCGTGCCCGCGATGTTCATGGTGATGGACGATCTCGGCGCGCTGATCTGGCGCTTCGGCAAGCGGCTGATCGTGCACAGCGAGGACGCCGAGATCACCGATCATCACGGAGCCGCGCCCGCCGGCGCCGCACCGCCGGTCCCGAAGAGCATCGTGCATCCTGCAGCCGAGTAGACGAGGCAGGGACGGACTATGCCGGCACGATCCGGCAGGCAGTCCTCCGCGGGCCAGATGTCGTGAAGAATCGTCGCTGCTACGAAGAGCTTGCCGGCAAGCGCCGGCCATAGCGTTCGCGCATGTCGAAGCCGAAAAGCAGGGTGTGTCGCCCCGATGAGATCGAGGCGCGCCTCTGCGCTTTATTCGTTTCGCGCGATCGATGTCAGCTTGGTCATGTTGCGCAGCAGGATGCGGCCGCGCTGGAGATCGAGGATCGCCTCCTTGCGCCAGGCCTGAAGCTGGCGGTTGACGCTCTCGCGGGCGGCACCGACGAACACGCCGAGCTGCTCCTGCGAGATATGAACCTCGGAGCCGAAATCGGCCGCGAGCGCGCAGAGCCGCCGGGCGAGGCGCACCGGCAGCGGCTGCAACATGGACTCTTCCATGCGCTCGCTCTGCCACCGAATGCGCTGGCAAAGCAGCGCGATGATCTTGATCGCGACCTTCGGTTCACGTTCGAGGAAGGTGAGGAAGTCTTCGCGCCGCAGCACGAACAATTCGCTGGCTTCGCCTGCGGTCGCATCCGCCGTGCGGCTCTGGCCGTCGAGCACGGCGACCTCGCCGAACAGATCGCCGGGCCCCATGAAGTTCAGCGTCAACCGGCTGCCGTCGGAGGCGCCGGTCTCGATGCGGACCTGGCCGCGGCGAACACCGAACAGCGCATCGCCGGCATCACCCTTCTGAAACAGGACCTCGCCGTTCGCCAGATGCTGGGTGTGACAGAGATTGGACAACCGCTGAAGTTCGTCAGTGCCCAGATCGGCGAACATCGGGTTCATCTTCAGGATGACCGCAAATTCGGCCTGCTTGCTCATTTCAATTTCCCTGTAAATTTCCTTGGCAAATCGCTTGGAACCATCAACATCACAATCGCGTAAAACCGCGCCGGAGAAGTGTGTCATAAGTCACATAACTTTGCAGCACCCCCGGACTATTTTTGGCCGCTTGGAGCAGCTTCCCGTCCCGGGATAAACTCCGGCGCAAAGGACGGGTGACATGCCGGATGCGGCACCGCTCGTCCCTCGTTGGAAAGTCGACATGAGAGCAGTCAAATTCGCCGGCGTCGCGATGGTCGCCGTCATCATCGTCATCGCGCTTCTCCTGGTGATCGGGATCCCCTCGGGCTTCCTGTCCTCGACGATTGCCTCGCGGGTCGAGAGCGCGACCGGCTATCGCCTGTCGATCGACGGCACCACGAAAATCAGCCTGTGGCCGACGCTGAACGTCACGCTGAACGATCTCACGCTGCAGGATCCGAAGGACCGTAGCGGCATCACACGCCTCACCGTCGACAGCGTGCAGGCCGACATGTCGCTCTCCAGCGTGTGGTCGGGCCGTCCGAAGATCAGCGAGCTCATCATCACCCATCCGGTGCTCTTCCAGCCGCTGCTGCGCGAGCGCCTGCCGAATGCGGACGCGTCGACCAAACCGCTCGCGATCGATATGGACGGTGCGACCATAGACCGCATCAGGATTGCCGATGGCGAAGTCGCGTTCTCGCGCGTGCGCGACCGTATCGAAGGCCGCGTCAGTGCCATCAATGCCGAAGCCGTCGCCGGCCGCGACCGCAAGGTCACGTTCAACGGAACCGCACGCGCCGGGGAACATCCCCTGAAGTTCGACATCAAGGCGATCACACCGGCGCCGCCGATCGATCGGCAGACGATACCGGTCGATTTTTCCATCGACATGCCCGACGTGCTGTCGTCCCAGCTCACCGGCCACGCCGAGATCCGGCTCAACGGCGCGATCGTGATGATCAACGGGGTGAACGGCGCGTTCGGCAATGGCGCGTTCAACGGCTGGGCCTCGGTCGACATCGCGAGCAAGCCCCTGGTCAAGGTCGATCTCGACTTCCAGCGGCTTGCCGTTCCGCTGTCGAAGACACCAGAGAACGCATCCGGCCAGCCCTGGAGCGATGCGCCGATCGACGTCTCCGGCCTCAATTATGTCGATGCTCAAATCAGGATTTCGGCCAATGAGGCCGTGATCGGCGAGGCCCGCCTCGCCCCACTCGCGTTCGATGCGAAGCTCGCCGGCGGCGTGCTGAAAGCAGGGACCTCCAATCTCGGCGCCTATGGCGGCCAGGTCTCGGGCGAGGTGATCCTGGATGCGACCAGCGGCTCGCCCAGCTTTGCGATGCATTCCGATCTCGTCGGCGTCCGCGCGTTGCCGTTGCTCCAGGGTCTCGCCGATTTCGACCGGATCGACGGCAGGCTGCAGGCCAAGCTCGCGCTGCGCAGCGCCGGCACCAGCCAGCGCGCGCTGATGGCGAACATGCAGGGGACCGCATTCGCCAATTTCCAGGACGGCGCCATTCGCGGCATCAACGTCGCGCAGATGATCCGTTCGCTGACGTCCGGAACGCTCTCCGGCTGGCAGCAGGGCGAGCAGCAATCCACCGACCTGTCCCAGCTCTCCGCCTCGTTCCGCATCGACAAGGGCCAGGCGGTAACGACCGATCTCAACCTGATCGGCCCATTGGTGCGCGTGACCGGCGCCGGCACGATCGCCCTCGACACCAAGATGATGGGGTTCCGCGTCGAGCCGAAACTGGTGCTGACCACGGAGGGCCAGGGCCGCACCACCGAACCGGTCGGCTTCGGCATCCCCGTGATGATCGAAGGCTCCTGGTCGCAGCCGCGGATCTACCCCGACATGGCAGGCGTGCTGGACAATCCGGACGCCGCCTATGCCAGGCTGCGCGAGATGGGCAAGGGTCTGTTCGGCCCCGACGGCGCGGGGCTCGGCAATATCCTGGGCAGCTTCGGACTTGGCGGCGCAGCGCCGAACGGCGGCAACGCCGCCGGCAACACCAATCCGCAGGGGCAGCAGCCGGCGCAGAACAATCCGCTCGGCGGCGCGCTGGGGGAGACGATCGGCAATCTGATCCAGCAAGGGCTCTCCAGCGGCGCCGGCCGGAGCCGCAGCCTGCCCGCAACACCGTCGACGCCCGCACCGCAGGCTTCGCCGGCGCCTCCCGTCACGCAGGAGGACCCGCCGGTCGCGCAGCAGGACAGCCAGCCGATGAACGACGTGCTGCGGCAACTCTTCAATCGGTAATCGGCGGACCAACGCTGGGGACTCCGCGGCAACGTCTACCTCAGGCGCTGCATCGCTTCTTCGTCCGAACGGATGAGGCGCGGACCGTGGCGGCTGCGACAATTCACCACCCGTCCCGCCCGGCATGGCGCCTGCATCGGGTAACCACGTCGGCCGCGGCGCCGGTCCCCTGGCCCAAATTGTGGTAGAAGTGTCGCAGGGCCGGTACGGCCCGTAGCGCCGGCGTTTGTGGCGGCGCAAGAGGATCCGGATGGCGGGAGCGAAAGACAAGACCTGGTTTCTGCGCGAGGGCCTGTTCGCAAAATATGTCGTCTCCCTCGTCGGCCTCGTCGTGTTCGTGCTCGCCGTCAACGGCGCGATGGAGACCTGGATCTCCTACCGCGCCACCAAGACGACGCTGACGGACGGGCTGGGGGACAAGGCTCAGGCCGCCGCCCGGCGGATCGAACAGTCGGTGTCCGAGCTCGAACGCCAGATCAGCTGGGTGACTCGGGCCAGCCAGGACACCATCGAGAAGCGCCGCGCCGACTACGCCCAGCTCCTGCACCAGGTCTCGGTCGTCAGCCAGCTGTTCCAGCTCAACGGCGATGGCCGCGAGGTGCTCCGGGTCTCGCGTCAATCGACCTCGACCGGCGGCAATGCCGATCTTTCCCGTGACATGCGCTTTACCGACACGGTCGCACGCGGCGTCAGCTATTCGCCGGCCTATTTCTCCGACAAGACGCCTTTCATGTCGATCTCGGTGGCGCATTCCGGCTTCAATGCCGGCGTCACGGTCGCCGACATCGATCTCAGCTTCCTCTCCGACTTCCTCTCCGATGCCCAGGTCGGCAAGGCCACCTTCGCCTATGTAGTCGATCCGCGCGGGCGGGTGCTGGCGACGTCGTCGAAGGGGCCCGATGTCGGCAAGGACCTGTCGAAACTGCCGCAAGTCGCCGCCGCGATCGCCCCCGGCCGCGAGCCAGGTTCGTCAGGCACCGACTTCAACGGCTATTCGGTGCTGACGGCCGCCAGCGCCGTGCCGAAGCTCGGCTGGAGCGTGATGTTCGAGCAGCCGACCACGCAGGCGCTGATGCCGATCCGCGACCAGCTCGTCCGCATCGCGCTCCTGATCGGCGTGGGCCTGATGGTCGCGATCCTCGCCGGAACGCTGCTGGCGCGCCGCATGATCATCCCGATCACGGCGCTGCGCGACGGCGCGCATCGGCTCGGCGAAGGCGATTTCAGCCACCGCATCGACGTACACACCTCCGACGAGCTCGAAGAGCTCGCCGGACAGTTCAACCGCATGGCCGGCCAGCTCCAGGAGACCTATTCGGACCTCGAAACCAAGGTCGAGGAACGCACGCGCGACCTCGCGCAGTCGATCAACGAGCTCAAGGTGCTGGAAGAGGTCGGCCGCGCGGTCGCCGCTTCGCTCGATCTCAACGCCGTGCTGCCGACGATCGCCGCGCGCGCGCTCGAGATCACCCATGCCGATGCGGTGCTGATCTACGGCCACGATGCCGAGACGCGGCGCTTCAACCTGGTCGAGGCCGACGGCATCGACAAGTCGCAGGAGGGTGCGCATGTCACGATCGACGAGGGCGCGAACATCCTGAGCGATGCCGCCGGCAGCGGCGAGCCGATCGCGATTGCCGATCTCGACCATGCCGCCGAGCAGCCGCTGCGCGACGTCGCGGTCAATGCCGGCTTCCATTCCGTGCTGGTGGTGCCGCTGGTCGACCAGCAGGGCACGCTGGGCTCGCTGGTGGTGCTGCGCCGTGCCAGCGGCGAGTTCGAAGGCAGCGTGATCGGGCTGATGCGCACGTTCGCGCACCAGGCCGTGCTGGCGATGCGCAATGCGCGCCTGTTCACCGAAGTCGACCACAAGGGCCGCGAGCTCGCCGCCGCGCACGAGACCGTGCAGCAACAGGCGACGCAGCTGCAGGAGCAGACCGAGCAGCTCCGCAACTGGAACCGATCTTTGGAGGAACGAGTCGAGAAGCAGCTCGGCGAGATCGGCCGCATCAAGCGGCTCGAGCGCTTCCTCGCACCGCAGGTCGCGCAACTGATCGCCTCCTCCGACGGCCACGACGCGCTGCTCGACAGCCATCGCCGCGAGGTCACCGTCGTGTTCTGCGACCTGCGCGGCTTTACATCGTTCACGGAAGCCACCGAGCCGGAAGAGGCGATGAACGTGCTGCGCGAATATCACGCCGCGCTCGGCGAGCTGATCCACCGCTACGAAGGCACGCTCGACCGCTTCGCCGGCGACGGCGTGATGATCCTGTTCAACGCACCGATCCAGTTCGCCGACCATACCAAGCGCGCGGTGAAGATGGCGGTCGAGATGCGCGACGCGATCGGCATCCTCACCGAGAAATGGAAGAACCGCGGCCACTCTCTCGGCTTCGGCCTCGGCGTCGCCATGGGCTACGCCACGCTCGGCCAGATCGGCTTCGAGCAGCGGCTGGAATACGCCGCGATCGGTAGCGTCACCAACCTCGCCTCACGCCTCTGCGACGAAGCCAGGGCCGGACAGGTCGTGGTCAGCCGGCGCGTCTACGGCATGGTCGAGCCCTGGGTCGAGGCGCGTGCGCTCGACGATCTCCAGCTCAAGGGCTTCAATCATCCCGTGCTGGCGATGGAGATCCTGTCGTGGCACGAGGAAGTGGACAACGTGGTGGATGCCTCCGCGGCGCGGCGGCGGATGTAAGGGCGGCAGCGCGGAGCACGACAAGCACCCGGGGTTCGCCGGAGCGCGCGAGCGATCACGCCCCGCGTTTCGGTCCGATCGCCTCGAAGCCGGCTTTCTGTTCGTCGCTCAAATCGGCCTCGAAATCGTCGAGCGCGTCGCCGACGCCTTTCACGGCCGTCAGCATCTTTTCAAGCCGCGCCTTGGCCGCGGCAAGTCGTGCCTGCGGCGTCACGGCGGGTTTCGCCGGACAGGCGCTCAGCGTCTCCATGGTGCGGAGCGTCGTGTCCTGAAGCACGTCGAGCCTGGCGCGGCCGGTGTCGTCGAGACGGAGCGTCGAGGCGATCGTGTCTGCGGGCCATTGCTGCTGCACCAGTTGCTGGTACTGGCGTTGCGCCTGCACATCGTAGCGGGGATCATAGTCCGGCTGGCAGGCCGCCGCCTGGGCGTCCTTGTGCTGGCCTGCTGCCGGCGCTGCGCGGCGGTCCGTGGCCAATGCTCCGAGCTTGGCCTTCTGGTCGTCGTCGAGCAGATCGACGAACTTCGCGAGCGGCGCCGCGACGATATCCGTCGCCTTAATCATCGCCTCCAGCCGCGTCTGCATCACGCCGAGCCGTTCCGACGCGGTCGCTGGCGCCTGTGTCGGGCAGGAGGCACGGATGGTGTCGCGCGCCGTGCTCCAGGCTGCGCCGAGATCATCGAGCGCTGCGCGCTGCAATTCGTTCGGCTGCACCGCGGCCGTGATCCGCTCGGCGGGCAGCCCGCCGGTGTCGCTGGCGTCACAGACAGTCTCTACGGTTGGAATTCGTCGCGCGCGCCTGCCTTGCGGCGCCGTGTAGGCGGCGAGTTCGGCGGCGGCATAGGGCGCGAAGACCGCGGCATAGATGTCGCCATAGCCATAGAGCGAGATGCTGGCCGTATCGCCGAAGATCACGGCCGCGGTGAGATCGTCATGGGCGAGCGGCCAGAACACCGGCCCGACCCAGCCGTAGCTGCCGTCGGGGTGACGCCACCAGCCCTGCGGGCGACGGCCACCGTGCCAGCCGGATAGAGCGGCGCCCGCGGTGAGCGCCGCACGCAGCGCGTATCGATTGGCGAGTTGGCCAGCTTCGGCCCCACGGGGGTCTTGCGGACGAAGCGCGGCGGTGCGGTAGCGGCTGCCGCGCACCGACATGCGGGCTTGGCGAAGCCGCGACAGGCCGATTACGTGACCGATGGCGAAGCGCGCCACACCGAGCGGGCCGCCGCGAAGTCCGAACCTGGCCTCCGCCGTGTTCGGCAGCAGCACTGCCAGACCTACGAAGGCCGCGCCGGCCATCGCCAATCCCATCCGCGATCTCGACATGACCACCTCTTGGCCCTCCTCCCGCGCCAAGCACGCATCGCGTCGCATCGGGAAGACTCGGAGCGGAACCAAAGGTTCCGGCCACCGCGACTGTCAAAGCGTCGCAGAACGGCGCGGCGATCGGCGAGACAAGCTGTGGTCGCGGCGGCGATGCGCGTGGCCCGCGATACGGCCGGCAAGGCCAGCCGTCACTCCCTCGGCAGCACGAAGGTCTGGCCGGGATAGATCAGGTTGGGATTCTGGATCTTGTCGCGGTTGGCCTTGAAGATCAGCGCGTAGCGGGAGCCGTCGCCATAGGCGAGGCGGCTGAGTGCCCACAGGCTGTCGCCGCGGGAGATCACCCGGCTTCCACCCTGCGCGGCAGGCGCGCCGTTGAAGATGTCGGCGGGCGACGCCGATGCGACCGTCGCTTCGGCCGGCGCACGTGCCATGAGCCGCGGCTTTGGCGCGGTCATCATTCTGGGCCGCGCCGCCGATTTGTCCGGGACCGCGGCAAGACGCGGCGCCGCGGCCGGCAGGGACGCGACGACGTCGTGCTTCTCATCAGGCTTCTCGGCCTGCTTCGTCTCGGACCTGCCGGGCGGCGGCGCAAGGCGCGGCGGGGGCGATGCTTCCGCGATCGTCACCGGCATGCTGCGGCTGGATTGCGTGACGGTGCCATCCGGCGCTTTGGCGCGCAGCGTCAGTTCATAAGTGCCGGCGGGAAGCTGCGGCGGGGTCATCACGAACTGACCGGCGGCATCCGCCACCACCGTGTCGAGGGGCTGGCCGTCGCGCAACAATTCGACTTTCGAACCGGGTGCAGCGCGGCCTGCGATCACCGCCGCTTCGCCGTTGGCGTCGATGCGTCCGACGTCGAAACGGGGGCCGGTGTCAGCGACGGCCGGCGGCGGCTTGACCGGGGCGAGATCGGCGAGCGCGGCCGTGACCTGCTTCTGCGTCTCCGCGACCGTGCCCGCCTGCGGCGCGGCGGACGGCGCCGGCGATGACGACGGCGCGGGCGGCACGGCGACAGCCGCCGATTTCTGGTCCTCGGGCTTCGGCTCCGTCTTGGCCGGGACCTCGGCCTGGGCCTGCGGCTTGGCATCCTGCTTCGCCGCTCCGGTCTCGGGCTTGGCCGCGACCGCGACCTCGGTGGCCGCACCGCCCGTCAGCAGGCGGCGTAGCTCGGTGGGACCAACCACGACCACGGTGCCCACCGCCGCAAGCAGGCAGAATGCAATGAAGGCCTTCAATGCGGTCATCATCGGACAGCGAACCCTTGATCAGCGAACCCGTGGCGTGAGCGATGACGTCAACCTGCGCCGATTTGCCCACGGCAGCAAGACGGTCGATGGAATGATGACAGGGGACTTGGCCTTCCGGCGCCGCCGCGTGAACCGGCGCGGCCCGGCGGGCGTCAAATGACCAGGGCTACCCCTCCACATGTCTGAGGAATTCCCGGTGAATGCATTTGACCGTCCGGCGCAGTGGCTGGTGCTCGCCCTGACACTCGCCGTCTTCCCGGCTTGCGCCGCGTCCGGTCCCCCGCCGGGTTTCGTCCTGACCGACGACGCCGATCTCGCCCTCACCTCGCCCGACGGTGCCACGAAGCTCGAGCAGTACACGAAGGAGACGCAGGATTTCGACGTGAAGTGGCAGGTCTGGGCCCGGCGCGGCGACGAGATGACCGAATTGAAGCCGGAACAGGACTATCCGGCCAGCTTCCGCTTCACCAGGGATTCGCAATGGCTGGTACGGATGCAGAAGACCGGCTCGGGTGAACAGGACCTGTACCTCTACCGTGCCGAGAAGGGCCGCTTCGCAAGTGCGACGAAGACGTCGCTCGGCGATCTCGCCTGGGCCTATTTCTACAGCCGGCCGGACACCCGGAAGATGCCCAGGCTCGACTTCCACATCTCGGCCAATCTCCTGAAGGGCACGGAGGAGGCCTATCGCTGGCTCGGCGTGGACTGGCCCGACGACCGTTATCTCGTGATCTCGTTGTCGGGCGAACTGGACAGGCACCCGAAGAACGTCATGACGAAGGGACTGGGCGACTGGCGCTGCCGCTATGATCTGACGACCGGGACCTTCGACGTGCCGGCGGTGTTCGCCAAGGCGAATGCGCAAGCGCTGAACTGGGAGATCCGCAGGTCGAGGTGACTGCCGCCGCCTCCGGACGAGGCGGCCGAACCAGTGTCCCCTCCCGGCTTCCAGAAAATCGCGAAAACAACCCCATGCACAGTAGGCCGCCGCACGCGGTGGCGGCGCCTAACCCACGCCACGTGCTTCCTTTCCGGCGCCCGCGCGGCCCAACCCCCTGATTCCGCACCGATTAATAGTTCCCTAACCTACGATGGTAACGGGGTCTTGGCGATTTTGCTGCATTTTGCATCCCACGGGAGGGCTGAATGGGCGCATCAATTCGATGGACCGCGCGCATGCGCGCGCTGCTTCGGCGGTGGCGTGGGGCGCCGCTGACCTGGCTGATCGTGGGAGGGTTCGTGCTGATGGCCGCGACCGCCATCGGTACCGCGCTCACCGTCGACCGTTTCCGGCAGAACGCAATCGAAAGCGGCCGCGACAATCTCGAAAGCGCCGTGCGGCTGCTGGCCCGGCATTTCGACCGCGAATTCGAGGATTTCGCGGTGCTGCAGAAGAGCATCATCGCCGAGCTCGAAGGCCACGGCATCGAATCCCCCGACATATTCCGCAGCGAGATGGCCACGCTCGCCATGCACGAGGTGCTGCGCAACAAGGCCAGCGGCTGGTCCGACGTCGCCGGCGCCAACGTGTTCGATTCCAACGGCGTGCTGATCAATTCATCCAAGCGCTGGCCGGTCGCCGACATCTCGGTGGCCGACCGCGGCTATTTCAAGCGCCTCAAGAGCGATGCGGCGTCACAGGAAGAGGTCGAGGTCGTTCCCGGCCGGTTCGGCGGCGGACCGGCGATCGTGTTCGCGCGGCGCGTGTCCGGACCGCACGGCGAGTTCCTCGGCATGGTGTCGCGCGCCGTCGCGCCGGAGCAGCTCGAATCCTTCTTCGCGTCGACCGGCCTCGGTGACGAATCCTCGATCGCGATGCATCACCAGAACGGCCAGTTGCTCGCGCGGATTCCGCATGTCGACGAGATGATCGGGCAGAACTACCGCAAGGGTTCGCCCGACCAGAAGGCGGTGTTCGAGCGCACCTTCGTCACGACACAGCTCGCCAGCCCGATGGACGGCAAGGACCGCATTATTGCCTCGCGCATGCTGACCGGCGAACCGCTGGTGGTGATCGCGACCAAATCGCTGGATGCGACGCTCGCCACCTGGCGCACGCAGACGAAATTCTTCGTCGCCGTCGCCGTGCTGTCGATCGGCCTGCTCGTGCTCACGCTGTTCCTGATCTTCCGCCAGGTGACGCGCCAGCTCAGCGCGGAGAAGCAGCGTCTCGACACCGCGATGAACACGATGACGCAAGGTCTTCTGATGTTCGACCAGGACGAGCGGCTGATCGTCTGCAACCGGCGCTATATCGAGATGTACCGGCTGTCGACCGACGTGGTGAAGCCGGGCGCCTATTTCCGCGACGTGATCCAGCACCGTCAGGACACCGGCTCGTTCGAGGGCGATGTCGATTCCTACTGCGACGACATCCTGGGCGGCGTCGGGGAGATGCAGAGCTCGATCGTGGAGACGAGGGACGGACGCCTGATCGAGATCAAGAACCAGCCGGGCACCTCCGGCGGCTGGCTCGCGACCCATGACGACGTCACCGAGCGCATCCGCGCCGACGAGCGCATCGCGCATATGGCGCATTACGACACGCTCACCGATCTTCCCAACCGCGTGCTGATGCGCGGGCATCTGGAACGTCGCGTGGCGGAGCTGGCCGACGGCAACCCGTTCGCGATCCTTTACATCGACGTCGACGAGTTCAAGGGCGTCAACGACTCGCTCGGGCACGAAGTCGGCGACGAACTGCTGCGCCAGGTCGCCAACCGCCTGCGCGCCTGCGTCAGCGGCAACGACCTCGTCGCGCGGCTCGGTGGCGACGAGTTCGCCATCGTCAAGGCCGGCACGAAGGACCAGGCCGAGCTCACGGAGCTGGCCGAGCGGATCCTGAAGGCGTTGCGCACGCCCGTGAACTGCAAGGGCCAGGAGATTCCGACCGATGCCAGCATCGGCATCGCGGTCGCGCCCGACCACGGCGACAATCTCGACGACCTGCTCAAGCGCGCCGACCTCGCGATGTATGCGGCAAAGTCCGAAGGACGCGGCACGTTCCGCATCTTCATCCCCGAATACGACGCCAAGGCGCGGCAACGCCGGCAGCTCGAACTCGACCTGCGGCAGGCGCTCGCGCGCGGCGAATTCGAGGTGCACTACCAGCCGCTGGTCGACCTCGCCGCCAATGTCGTGACCGGCTGCGAAGCGCTGCTGCGGTGGCGCCATCCGGAGCGCGGCATGATTTCGCCGGCCGACTTCATCCCGGTCGCGGAAGAGACCGGCATGATCGGCGAGATCGGCGAATGGGTGCTCAAACAGGCCTGCACCGAAGCGGCAGGCTGGCCCGGCCAGATCCACGTCGCGGTGAACGTCTCGCCAGTCCAGTTCCGCGCCAAGACGCTGGCGCTCAAGGTCGCGGCGGCGCTTGCCGAGTCAGGCCTCGCGCCGGGACGGCTCGAGCTCGAGGTCACCGAGACCGTGCTGATCCGCGACGACGAGGAAGCTCTGACGATCCTGCAGCAGCTTCGCGAGCTCGGCGTGCGCATCGCGCTCGACGATTTCGGCACCGGCTATTCGTCGCTGAGCTATCTACACCGCTTCCCGTTCGACAAGATCAAGATCGACCGCAGCTTCATCAGCGACATCGGCGAGCCCGAGGATTCCTCTCCGATCGTCCAGGCCGTGGTGCATATGGCGGCTGCCCGCCACATGGCGACGACGGCGGAAGGCGTCGAGACGGAGGCGCAGCGCGAGGTGCTGCGGCAGCTCGGATGCAGCCAGATGCAGGGCTGGCTGTTCAGCCCCGCCGTGCCCGCGGCGAAGTTGAAGCAATTGCTGACGGCGCAAGCGGCAGCGGCCGCCTAGCTGACGCATCCGCTTCAGGCTTCATCGACTTTCGGCCGGCGCCTGCTCGCATCCAGCGCCGGCTCCCGGCCGCCATCCGACATCGACGACCGACATTTGTGCCTGCCGGTTGAACGCGATCGCATGGTCACGCATGGCCAGAATACCGCGCTCGTCGCTGCCGCGCGGACATTGCACGGAATCGACCGAGACGCCCGCGCGTGTGAGCGAGTTGCGGAGCATGCGCTCCAGCTTCGACATGTCGACGGCGCATTGAAACGGGCTGGACATGTAGACCCTGCGCGCGGCCTCGGACAGCGCGAGGCAATAGCGCCACTCTTCCGCCCGTGCCGAGCCTGCGAACATCATCAAGCCCAAAGACAGGAGGCAGGCCTTCAGTATCCCGATTCGCATGTCAGCTTCGCCGCGCGCTTTCGATCCGGCAGCGCTGCGCGACGCACGCCGCATCAATCTCATCCGCGCGGTGCGGCGCGGACGTGCGAGCGTGCCGCATCGGCGGCGGCTGCCACGCTTGCTCTCATACGCCCGGCGACTTACACCGTCCTTACCTGCGGCCGAATTTCGTGCGCCCCTATGCCGCAACATCGCGCTGCGTCTGCGGGCCTGTCGCGGCCGCGTCCGGACTATCATAGCTCCGATGATCGCGCCGGTTTCACCGCGAACGGGATGGCTGTAGGCTGGACGCGCCCGTCGTTTCTCGAGAGCGGCTGTCGCTGGCCGAGTCCGGCGAGCCGCGGGATCGGTGGATGATGCTTCTTCTGTCGGGGAGTCGCGACGTCTGGCGGCGCCGCGCCGAGGCCTTCTCGGACAGCCCGTGGGGGCTGGCCCTGCTCGCGTTGATCGCGTTTGCGGACAGCTCTGTCCTGCCCGTCTTGCCCGACCTGCTGCTGGTACCGATGTTGCTGATCCGGCCGGAGCGGAGCGTGCTTCTGTGCACGGTCTGCGTCGCCGCGTCGTCCATCGGAGCTCTCGTCGGCTATGGCATCGGCCATCTCGCCTGGGCCGCGGCCGGACAAAGGCTGGTCGAGATCTATGGGCAAGCCGACAATTTTCGGCGCTATCAGCAGCTCGTCGAGAATTGGGGCGTGTGGATCATCATCGCCAAGAGCTTCACGCCGATCCCGTTCAAGTTCATTGCCATTGCCGCCGGCGTCGCGTCGATGAACTTGTTCAGCTTCACGGTCGCGGCCGTGCTGGGCCGTTTCCTGCATTTCGCGATTGTCACCGCGCTCGTCGTGCTCTGGGGAACGCGGTTCGTGCGATGGGTCGAGACATATCACCGATGGTTCGTCGGCATCGGGCTTGCCGCGGCGATCGGCCTCGGCCTCGCCTATGCGCTGCGCTGACGACGACATCGCGGGCCGGATCGGGAGGCTCCCGCGCAACGTCCGCGGTCAGGCTGTTCTCGTGCGCGGCCGTACCTGGGTCAAGGCAACGCCGGAGATCGCGAGCAACCCGCCGACGATCAGCTTCGGGGTCATTCTGTCGCCGAGGAACAGCACGCTTGAAATCAAGGCGAACACGGGCAGCAGCAGACCGAAGGGCGCAACGCGCCCCATCGAGCAGCGGGCGATCAGCCAGAACCAGAGGCTGAAGCCGACAATGCCTCCGATGAAGATGGTGTAGGCGAGCGCCAGCCATCCGCGCTGGTCCGCCGTCGCCAGGCTCGCGAGCTGCCCGTGTTCGAAGAGCAGCGACATCAGCAGGACTTGCGGCACCGTGAGCAGCGACGACCATCCCATCAAGATCAGGGGATCGAAAGGACCGTAACGTTTGGTCAGGACGTTGGACACGGCGAACGCGAAGGCCGCACCGATCACGAGCAGCAACGGGAGAGTGTTCGCCGACGCGCCCGGCTCCACCGCCAGAACGACCACACCGACGAATGCGAGGACCACGCCGGCCGACGTGGTGAGAGTGGGCCTCTCCGCGAGCAGCGGCCACGCGAGCAGGACGGTGAACGGCGTGGCGAGCTGATAGGCGACGGCCGACATGCTTCCAGAGCCGAGCCCGAGGCCCACATAGAACAGCCCGAAATTCAGGCCGCCAAGGAACAGCGAAATGGCCGCGATCGGGCCGAGCTGTTGGCGCGTCGGCCGCTTGACGAACGGAACGAGCAGCAGCGCGATGACCAGGAAGCGCAACGCGAGGAAGAACAACGGCGGAAACTCCGCGACGCCGACCTTGATGGCGACGAACTGGTAGCCCCAAAGCAAGGGAACGGCGACCGCGCAGACGATCTGGATGGGGGACACGCGGCACGTCCTTTCAAGACCGATCAGTCCAAATATCAACGCGGCAGGAATGGGCGAAGGCGCTCATGGAGTTTCCTACCTGATGAAGCGGTCGAGCAGCGCGTCGACGGCGGCTTGCGAGGTGGCCCGGGCCGGCGCGGTCTTGCCGACCACGCGCAGCCCTTCGACGAAACAGACCAGAATTCGGGCGGCACTCGCGGGCTCGACGCCATCGGCCAACCTGCCCGCCGCCTTGGCGCGGGACAGCGCATCCGCGATCCTCGCCTCCATCGCCTTGAAGAAACTCGCCACGCGACGGCCGACATCGGCATCCTGGCCGGCCAGTTCCATCGCTGTCGCCACCAGCAGGCATCCCCGCCGGCCATTGGCGCCGGAGGTGCGGTCGACATAGCCGGCAAGACACGTCCGCAGGCCGTCGACCGGCTCCTGCCGGGACTCGAATTCGACATCCATCCGCGCCAGCGCATCGGCGATGTAGCGATCGAGGGCGCGCAGGAACAGCGAATGCTTGTCGCCGAAGGCGGCATAGAGGCTGCCACGCGAGAGCTTCGTCGCACGAAGCAGGTCCGGCAGCGCCGTGGCGTGATAGCCGCGCGACCAGAACACGTCCATCGCCCGCGCAACGGCTTCGTCTTCATCGAAGCTTCGGGGCCGACCACGCGGCAATTGCAGTGAGGTCTGGCGGCTCATGGCCGATATATAGACCAATCGGTCGTTAAATAGCAAGCGGCCCTTTGGGGCTCGAGGTCCGATCCCCGGGGGACGTCTGTCGCGGGTCAAGATGAGAGGGGGCCGGGCTTCCAGCGCGATCGCCCCGGAAAAACGAGGTCCGGAAACGGAGGCGAATCCAAACCGGACCTCGGACCGCGAACTCCACCGAAGTGAAGCAGCGATCGGGCGACTAACGCCTCAAGAAGGCCGAAAGTTCACATCAATCGTCTTGCGGCGCGCACTTCGGCGAATTCGGCGTCGGGATGGCTCACGATGGTGGCGAACATGATGCCGCCGACGATCAGCGACCAGGCGGTGTCCCAATAAATCCAAAACATGTGCCGGCCTCCGGTTCAGTCCTCCGCTCGCGGGATCAAGGCAACGGCAGGGTGAGCCCGCCGTTCCCTGGCGATCGTAGCTCGGTGCAACCAGACCCGACGACGCCCCGCGGTCTTTTTCTTGGTCGGCGGCGGCGGCGATCGGTTTGACCGGTGTGGCGCTTTGCCACGACGCTCCTGTCCTACTTAGGTGACGGGCGGGTCCGGCTCACCCGGGACCGGTTCGCAATTACGTGAGCCCAGCCGCGCGTTGTGAACGATTTCATAGGATCGTCGCGGTTTGCAGTGCACGATCGTCTCGCGCGGCGGCGCATGATCTTCTCGGCGAACGGATCTGGCCTGATGCACAAGCGTCTCATCGCCTGGACTATCCTCACGTCCGCCCTGGTCGCGATCGCGGTGTGGACGCTGCTCGGGCCGCCCGATCAACCCGGCGGGCCGCATCTGCCCTCGCGCAGCGTGACCGCGGCATCGCGGTAGGCATCCCGCGCAAGCGATACGATTTCAGCATCGATCGATCTCAACTGGCGCTTGGTGCCGCGACGGATTGGCCGCTATCCTCCACCGCAACACGACCGGGGTGGAGGAGGCCATATTGAGATCGACGAGCCGCATCGCGCCACGCGCAGCGATCGCCACCACCCTCGCCTTCCTTGCCTTCATCTCCGGAGCTTGCCCCGGCATGGCCGCGACCTTCGCCTATGTCGGCAACGCCGACAGCAACGACATCAGCGTGTTCGAGATGTCCGATAACGGAGAGATGACTCCGGTGCAGACGGTCACGCTCGCGGGCGTCGAGAAGCCCGGCTCCTCGACACCGCTCGCGATCACACCGGACCATCATGTGCTGATCGCCGGCGCCCGCGCGCAGCCCTACCTCGCGGTGAGCTTCTCGATCGATCACCGAAGCGGCCGGCTCAGCCACATCGGCAACGGGCCGCTGGCCGACAGCATGGCCAATATCGCGAGCGATCGCGCCGGCAAATTCCTGTTCAGCGCGTCCTTTGGCGGCAACAGGGTCGCGGTGAATCCGTTGCTCGCAAATGGCGTCGCCGGCGCGCCGACGCAGGTGATCCCGACCGGGCCGAACGCGCACGCCTTCCTGCCCTCGCCGGACAATCGCTTCGTGTTCGCGACCAATCTCGGCTCGGATCAGGTGCTGGCCTTCGCGTTCGACGCGGCGACCGGCGCGCTGACCCCCGCCGATCCGCCGGCGATCAAGGTGCCGGAGAAATCAGGACCACGGCACTTCGTTTTCCATCCCAACGGCAAGTTCGTCTATCTCGTCCACGAGTTGAACGGCGACGTCGCCGTTTTCGCCTATGCGGCCGGTAGCGGCGCATGGACCGAGATCCAGCGCACCACCGCGATGCCCGCAGGTTCCAATGCCAAGCCGTGGGCCGCCGACATCCACATCACGCCGGACGGCCGCTTCCTCTACGCCTCCGAGCGCACCACCAGCACGCTCACCGCCTACAAGGTCGACGCGGTGGCCGGCAGACTGACCACGATCGGCAGCGTGCCGACCGAAACGCAGCCGCGCGGCTTCAACATCGATCCCGGCGGGCGCTACCTCGCCGCGGTGGGCGAAACGTCCGACGGCATGACCGTCTATGCCATCGACCAGGACAGCGGCGCGCTCGCCAGGCTGAAATCCTACCCCACCGGCAAGAGACCGAACTGGGTGGAATTCTTGAGCCTGCCGTGAGGGCGTTCTGTACCGCTCCCACTGCCCTGCTCCCTCCGTATCGTCATGGCCGGGCTTGACCCGGTCATCCACGTGTTCCGCGCAAATGGGCGGGGGTCGGGGATGCCCGGGACGAGCGCGAGTGTGACGCGCGCGCCGAGGCGATCGTCCGCGAACCTTCCCTGCGGTCCGGCAGACTAATTCAACGGGCGGCAACGCGCCGCCCGCGCTGCTGCGGCATTCTCATCCCGGCCCGCCCATGGCCCGCCGCATCCGCTTCTGCTATCGATGAGGCCGTCAAGGCCCCAACCGGAATGACCGATGCGTCCATTGCCTGCGCGTTCCTTTTCCCAAAAGCTCGTTGCTCTCGCCGGACTGCTCCTGATGTCCGCCCATCCTGCGCTCGCTGCCGATGACGACGCTCCCAAGGGACCGGCGGTCACGGTGCTGAAGGCGGCGAAATCCTGTTTCTCCGACATCGTCGAGGCCACGGGCTCGATCATCGCGCGCGAGGAGACATCGGTGCGGCCCGAGCGTCCCGGCCTGAAAATCATCGACGTGCTGGCCGAGGCCGGCGAAACCACCACGGCGGGCCAGGTGCTGGCGCGTCTTTCGCTGCCGGAAGGCGGCACGCTTCAGGTCACCGCACCAGTGGCCGGGGTCATCGCCACGTCGACCGCGCAGATCGGCGGCCTCGCCTCGGCCAAGGGCGAAGCGCTGTTCACGATCGTGGCGCGCAGCGAATATGATCTCGTCGGCCTGGTGCCGACCACCGACATGCGCAAGCTCGCGGTCAACCAGCCCGCGACCGTGCGTATCGCGGGCGCCGGCGACATCGACGGCAAGGTGCGCCGCATCGGCCCCACCATCGAGCCGAACATTCAGCAGGGCATGGTCTATATCGGCATCTCCTCGCAGAAGCGGCTGCTGCTGAACGCGAGCGGGCGCGCGCTGATCAAGACCGGGCAGAGCTGCAACGTCGCGGTGCCGCTCACGGCCGTGCAGTATTCGTCCGCCGGCACCGTGGTGCAGGTGATCCGGCGCAACCGCGTCGAGACCAAGCGCGTCGAGGTCGGCCTGATGTCGGGCGGCAATATCGAGGTGCGCGAAGGTCTCAACGAAGGCGACATCGTGGTCGCCCGCGCCGGTTCGCTGCTCCGCGAGGGCGATCCCGTCCGCCCGGTGATGGCGAGCGCCGAACCTGCGAAGTAGGTTTCACCACACGCGCCATTGCGAGGCGCGAAGCGACGAAGCAATCCGGAGTCCTTCCGCAAGAGGATTCCGGATTGCTTCGCGGAGCCCGTCATCGGGCCGCCTCTTGCGCGGACCCGCCGGCTCGTGACGGAGTGAGGGCCGTGTGCGTCGCCTGCATCGTCCGCAAGGGATCCGCGCAAAACGAAGCCCCGGCTCAGCGTCACATCATCGGATGATGCGACGCGTCCGGGGCTCGGGACACGCTTGATCTGGGAAGAAACTAGCCGCCGGCTTGGCTGATGCGGATGTCCTCGAGCAGCGAGGAGGAAACGGTCGGGACCTGGTCGCCTTCGGACGCGCGGGAGATGGCGACGCGGGTCTTGTTGAAGACGCTTTCGGCGCTGCCCTGGGCGTCGAGATTGTTGAGGAGCTCGCTGACCAGCACGCTGTGCTCGCCCTTGCCGTCGTCGGCGACCTTGCCCGGCGACGCCGAGGACAGGATCAGCGCGTTGTCGGGCGCGCTGATCGGCGCAAGCCCGTGGCTGTAGGAACGGAAGCGGCGCTCATAGGGATTGCGGCGGGAGGCGTCGACCACGACGAGCTTGGCCTTGGCGCCCTGCTGCTTCATCATGTCGAGCACGCCGTCGATCGACACGCCGTTGCGGCGAACGTCGCTCTCCTTCCAGATCACGGCATCGACCGGCAGCATGTAGCTCTCACGGCCGGCCTGCACACCGTAACCACCGAAGAACAGCATGACGACGCTGTCGCGCTTGATCCTGGACTTCAGGCGGTTGACGGCGCGGACCATGTCGTCCTTGCTCGCGTCTTCCACCATGTCGACGTCGAAACCGTTCTTGCGCAGGGTCGAGGACAGCGCGCGGGCGTCGTTGATCGACTGCGTCAGCGGCGCGCTGGCGTCGGGGTAGTGACCGTTGCCGATGACGAGCGCGAGGCGCGAGGTCTGTCCGATCGTGCCCGTGATCTGGTCGGTCGAGACGGCCTTGGCGGCATCAAGCGTGCGCATGTTGAGAGCAGCATGCGCGCCGATCACGAGCGACACCGTGCCGATGAGGGCTGCGGCGACTGCGATCGTGCGGCGGGAAATGTCGAGCTGCCTTACATTCATCTCGGTTCATTCCTGTCAGTGCCAAAGACCGACCAAGCGCGCGCACACTGCTTGAGTAGCGCGATGGCGTCTTTAGGTTTGAGGGATTGGCCGGGGGAGTGCCCCCGAATTGCGCGCAATTTGCGGCGCCGCACCAAACAAACCCTTAACCGGATATCCATGGCCCGGCAATAGATCGCCCCAAATTTGATCTAAGCAACTGAATATATTAGCTAAATTAGCTCGCAGAATTTGCGTATTTTTTCGTCCCGGGGGCCCTTTCGGGCCTTGACTGGGCCGCCTTCAGACAGGCTTTTTATGTGACTTCAATCACGTTTGTATTTCCCGCGAATCCGGGTAGCCTTTTCAACGACTTGGAGGGGGTGGCGCACGGATGGGAGCGCGCCGGCCGGCCCCCGGCCAAGGCCCCGCGACCAGGTATTTCATGAGCTTTCATTATTTCGCCGGCGCCGCCTGCCGGGCGCTGACGGCGCGGAAGGACGGCCCCTCTCTTTATGATGTCTGCGACCCCGTGTTGGCGGGCGCGTCCAGCGGCGACCCGCATCTGGCAAAATTCTACAAGACCGCGCTCGGCAATCCGGCGCTGCGGGTGCTGCTCCGCCGCGCCGGCCTGCCCGAACTGCGCGACCCGGCGAAGCTCGCAAGCCTGCGCGAGTCCCTGGTCCGCGCCCGAGACGACGCCGAGCCCGATTGGGCGGTGGTCGGCCAGCCCGTCGCCGACCTCGTCGACAGCATCGCGCTCGACCATCCGAAGCCGCCGCCGGTGCCGTTCGCCGGCACCATGCCGGCGCAGGCGCAGATCGACGGCGTGATCCGCGACTGCGCGCAGCATCTGCTCGGCTCGTACCGCAAGAACGGCTTCCTGCCGACCTATGCCGTGTTCAACCTGATCGGCGATCCCGACTTCCGCGGCCGCGAGCTGATCATGGCGCTGAGCGGCCTGAACGCGCGCGGCTACAAGAACTCCTCGCTGCTGTTCAACCTCGCCCGCGTCTTCATCGCGCGCTCGAAGGCATCAGCCGTCGTCAATCCGCCCTGGAAGGGCATCGCCGAGCCGATGTGGGAGCCGGTGCAGATCCGGCACCGCTCAGCCTATTACGATGCCTTCTTCATCGAGGCTCTGCTGAGCTATGTCGAGACCGGGCTCGCCTCGCCCGCCGACACGGCGGCGGCGCAACGCGCCATCGCCGACATGGTCGATTTCTGCATCCGGATCAGCCGCGAACAGGTCGCGGGCACCGACGGCGCACGCTTCGACGTCATCACCGCGCTCGCGCCGGCTCCGCATCCGCGCTTTTCGCGCTTCTTCGCGCAGATCAAGCAGGATCTCGGCTTCGGCGTCTACGTGCCGGACTGCGACACCACGGCCTGCTCGATCTCCGCGGCGGCGCAGGCCGGCTCCGCCGACCCGATCCTCGACCAGCCGCTGCTGGACTTCTATGCGGGCTACCAGGTGCGCGCCGGCGTCAACGAACCGCGCGTGACGGTGCCGCTCAACGACAACATCGACTACGAGGGCGGGGTCGCGACCTGGATCGACAATCTCGCCGGCGAGCGGCCCTACGGCAACGACCTCGATCCGACGCTCAATCTCGACATTCTCGAAGTCAGCTTCCGCAATCTCGCGCGCTGGAAAGTGCTGGAGACACCGGCACGGCTCGCCACCGTGCGCCGCATCATCGGCTTCCAGAAGCGGCTCGCGGCCTCCGGCGCTTTCGCCAATCCGCGCTCGCACATCTACTATCTGCCGGAGCTCTACAGCGCCTATTTCGGCCGCTGCTATGCGACCTTCCTGTCGCTGCCGCTGGCCGCGCAGGCCGCGATCGACCCCGACGGCGATTTCGACTTCATCCGCCACCGCGTACTCTCCTACGTCAAGGGCGAGTTGATGGCCGGCGAGATGAACGTGTTCGACGCCGCGCTGGCGCTGATCGCGCTCGGCCATCTCGGTGCCGACCCGCGCGCCTTCGCGCCGGCGCTGAACGTGATCGTCACCCAGCTCGGCGAGGGCGGCCGCCGCGGCCCGTTCCGCGCCTATGAGTGGAACAAGATGAAGACGCCAACCCGGATCCTGGTCGGCGGACCGGAGGTGACGTCGGCCTTCGTCCTGATGGGGCTTGCGGTCGCGAAGCGGGCGATGGCACGGGGGTGAGGCGAAGCTCTCGTGGGCCGCGCGGCAGTGGGCCCACGCCGCGGCGCGGGACACCCAAGCGGTGAATGACGGGAAGTTGAAAGCCTATCTGTTAGGCAGACGCTGGCCCGCCGGACAAAAGCCGACCACAATTGCGGGGTTTATCGAGCCTTTCATCCCACGCGGACCGGCATGTTGCGAAAACTCCTGATTGCGCTGTCTTTGCTCGGCTTCTCCCTGCTCACTTTGCCGTCGCTGGCGCAGGCCGCCGACATCACCGGCACGGCGAAAATCCGCGACGGCGATTCGGTCGCGATCGGAAACACGCGGATCCGGCTCGGCGGCATCGACGCGCCGGCGGTCGACCAGCTCTGCCTCAATACCAACGGCGAGCGCTGGACTTGCGGCGCCGCCGCCCGCGACGAGCTCGCCAAATACGCCGAGGGCAAGACCTGGGTCTGCCATGCCCGCTCGGTCGACCGGCGCGGCCGCACCGTGGCGCGCTGCGAGGTCGGCGGCGAGGACATCCAGAAATGGCTGGTCCGCAGCGGCTGGGCGCTGGCCTATACCCGGGTGTCGCATGATTACGAGGCCGACGAGGCCGTCGCGCGCGAGGCCAAGGCGGGCATGTGGCAAGGCGCCTTCATCGCGCCATGGGACTGGCGCGTGCGCAACAAGAAGACCCCGATTCTCGGCGCCGCCAAGCCGCCCGAGGGCGCCCACGCGGTGCTGCTCGCCTCCGCCTCGGGGCCGGTCGCGCCGTCGCCGGACTGCACCATCAAGGGCAACGTCAACAGCGCCGGCGAGTGCATCTATCACACCCCGACCAGCCGCTGGTACACGCAGATCAAGATGAAGATCAGCAAGGGCACCCGCTGGTTCTGCTCGGTCGAGGAGGCGGAAGCCGCCGGCTGCCGAGAGACGAAACGATAACCCAGCTCAGACCTGCATTTTTAC
Organism: Bradyrhizobium sp.; assembly: GCF_047605465.1. Taxonomy (GTDB): domain Bacteria; phylum Pseudomonadota; class Alphaproteobacteria; order Rhizobiales; family Xanthobacteraceae; genus Bradyrhizobium. Next base: position 68,879 of record NZ_JASGFS010000006.1, read on the forward strand.
GTGCTTTTCCGAGGCCCCAGCGGCGCGTAGAAGTGTGACCCAGCAACCCAACAGCCTGTTCTCAAGCAACAAGGACCAACACCAATGACCGTTCGCGCGGGCCGGGAATTTCTGGCCATCCCCGGGCCCACCACGATGCCCGACGAGGTGCTGCGGGCGATGCATCGTCCGGCGATAGACATCTACTCCAAGCAGATGACCGATCTGACCGACAGCCTGCTTCGCGACATCTCCAAGCTGTTCGCGACCAAGGGCAAGTCCTACATCTACATCTCCAACGGCCACGGCGCCTGGGAAGCGGCGCTGAGCAACGTGCTGTCGCGCGGCGACAAGGTGCTGGTGCTGGAAAGCGGCCGGTTCGCGGTCGGCTGGGGCAACGCCGCGGCCCTGATGGGCGCCGACGTCGAGGTGCTCAAGGGCGACTGGCGCCGCGCGGTACGGCCGCACGAGGTCGAGGAGCGCCTGCGCCGCGACAAGGAGCACAAGATCAAGGCGGTCGTCGTCGTCCAGGTCGACACCGCGTCCGGCGTGCAGAACGACATCGAGGCGATCGGCAAGGCAATCAAGGCGAGCGGCCATCCGACGCTCTACATGGTCGACACCGTCGCCTCGCTCGGCTGCATGCCGTTCGAGATGGACAAATGGGGCATCGACGTCGCGATGTCCGGCTCGCAGAAGGGCCTGATGACGCCGCCCGGTCTCGGCTTCGTCGCCGCCAATGACCGTGCGCTGGAGGCGCAGAAGAAGGCCAATATGAGCACGCCCTATTGGAGCTGGAGCGAGCGCGAGGGCAGCGAGCATTATCGCAAATATGCCGGCACCGCGCCGGTGCATCTCTTGTTCGCGCTGCGCCAGGCCATCGACCTGCTCCATGAGGAAGGGCTGGAGAACGCCTTCCGCCGCCACAGCCTGCTCGGCGAAGCGGCGCGCCGCGCGGTCGCCGCATGGTCGGAGGGCCAGGTGCTCGGCTTCAACGTCGCCGAAGCGAGCGAGCGCTCCAACACCGTCACGACAGTGACCATGAGCAACGGCCATGACCCGGCGCTGCTGCAGCGCTACTGCAAGGAGAAGTGCGGCGTCGTGCTCGGCACCGGCATCGGCGATCTCTCCGGCCAGGCCTTCCGCATCGCCCATATGGGCCACGTCAACGCGCCGATGCTGCTCGGCACGCTCGGCGTGATCGAGGTCGGTCTCAACGCGCTGAAGATCCCGCACGGCAAGGGCGGCCTCGAAGCGGCGGTCGCCTATCTCGGCGACGAAGTCGCGGCGTAGGCCGGGCCGCAAGCTGCACCAGCGTTCCGGCGAAAGCCGGGACGCATGCCGGCTAGGGCAACGCCACCACGACGCCCTCATTGCCGCGCAGATCCAGCACGCCCTCGAGCCGCTCGCCCTCGCGATCGAGGAACGTCGACAGCAGGATCTCGCTGCCGAAACGGATGGCGCTGGTGGTGACGGCGATCGGATCGGCGCCGAGATTGAGCGCCACGATCAGCGATCTGCCGTCCTTCTCGCGGCGATAGATCAGCAGATCACCCTGCGCCGCGATCGGATGATAGTCGCCGGAGATCAGCGGCGGGCAGCCGCCGCGCAAACCGATCAGCCGCTTGTACAGGGTCAGGATCGAGCGCGTGTCGGGCTCGAGATTCACGACGTTTTCGTGGATGTGATCCTCCGGCAGCGGTAGCCACGGCTTCACCTGGGAGAAGCCCGCGAAGTCGGAGGAATCCCACTGCATCGGGGTGCGGCAGCCGTCGCGGCCGACGCCGATGCCGGGAACGTTGCGCTCGAAGGGATCGCGCACGTCGGCCGGTGCGATCGCGACCTGATGCATTCCGATCTCGTCGCCGTAGTAGAGCGTCGGCGTTCCCCGCAGCGTGAGCAGCAGCATGGCGGCGACGCGGGCCTGCTCCGGCCCGACACGGCTCGCCACGCGCGGGCGATCGTGATTGCCGAGCACCCAGTTCGGCCAGGCGCCCCTCGGCAGCGCCTTCTCGTAATCGTCGATGATCTTCTCGATCGACCGCGCGCTCCAGAAGGTCGATAGCAGCGCGAAGTTGAACGGCATCTGCGCGCCGGTGAGATCGTTGCCGTAATAGGCCATGAGCCGATGCAGCGGCAGATAGACCTCGCCGATCAGCACGCGCGCGCGATACGCATCGGTGACACGCCGCATCTCGGCGATGACGTCATGCACCTCCGGCTGGTCGGTGGAATATTGCGTCAGGATCTTCTCGTGGGGCGGGCGTCCCTCGACATAATGCGGGTTGGGCGGATTGTCGCGAAACTCGGCGTCCTTGATCAGATGCCAGATCACGTCGACGCGAAAGCCGTCGACGCCCTTCTCCAGCCAGAACCGCATCACATCGTAGATCGCCTCCCGGACGGCGGGATTGCGCCAGTTGAGGTCCGGCTGCTGGGCGAGGAAGGCATGGTAATAGTACTGCCCCGTCGTCTCGTCGAACTGCCACGCGCTGCCGCCGAACTCGGACAGCCAGTTGTTCGGCACGCTGCCGTCCGGCTTCGGGTCGCGCCAGATGTACCAGTCGCGCCTGGGATTATCGCGCGAGGACCGGCTCTCCACGAACCACGGGTGCTGATCGGAGGTGTGGTTGGGCACGAGATCGAGGATCAGCTTCAGGCCCTTCTCGTGCGCCGCGGCGAGCAGCGCATCGAAATCCGCCATCGTGCCGAACACGGGATCGATGCCGGTATAGTCGGAGATGTCGTAGCCGAAATCGGCCATCGGCGACGGGAAGATCGGCGACAGCCAGATCGCGTCGACGCCGAGCGATCTCACATAGGGCAACCGCCGCAGGATGCCGGCGAGATCGCCGACGCCGTCATCGCCGCTGTCCTGAAACGAGCGCGGATAGATCTGATAGAAGATGCCCTCGCGCCACCAGTTCTCGCCGCCCTGAGCCATGTCGAAATCGTCACCCTGAAATCTGCCCCGCGCGTAAGAACGCCGCAGGAGCGCCATGGTTCAGACCTGTCGGCCAATTGGGACAGCCGTGTGACGGATCCGGCCACCTGTTTCCGGCGCGCGGGGACGAATCTTTTGCTTGGCGGCATGGCAAAAATCGGCATTGTGAGGCCATGACCGAGCAAAATGACTCCCAGGACTCCCAACAGGCCAAGGCCGGCGCGATCATCGTTCCGGTGACGCCGTTCGAGCAGAATTGCACCATCATCTGGGACGAGCCCGGCAAGAAGGCCGTGGTGATCGATCCCGGCGGCGACGTGCCGAAAATCCTCGAGGCGATCAGGCAGACCGGCGTCACCGTGGAGAAGATCTGGCTGACGCATGGCCATATCGATCACGTCGGCGGCGCGGCCGAGCTGCGCGATGCACTGAAGGTGCCGATCGAGGGCCCGCATGCCGCCGATAAATTCCTGCTGGACAACGTGGTGGAGAGCGGTGCGCGCTTCGGCATGACCGGCGGGCGCAATTTCGAGCCCGACCGCTGGCTCGATGAAGGCGACACCGTATCGATCGGCGGCCTGCGCTTCGACGTCCTGCATTGCCCGGGCCACTCGCCCGGCAGCGTCGTGTTCTTCAACAAGGAGCTGCGCTTCGCCCATGTCGGCGACGTTCTCTTCAGCGGCTCGGTCGGGCGCACCGACCTGCCGGGCGGCAATCATGCGACGCTGATCGACTCGATCAAGACCAAGCTGCTCCCGCTCGGCGACGACGTCGGCTTCATCTGCGGCCACGGCGCCGGGTCGAGCATCGGCCAGGAGCGGATGACCAATCCGTTCATCGTCGGCGAGCTGTAGATTTCATTCGGCGTCCCCGCGAACTCCGCTGACCTCGCGCGAGGCCAAGCGCCGTTCCCTGACGACCCAGCGAGGCCGGAGCTACTTGATCAAGCCGGCCGCGGTCAGTGCGCGCGTGATGATCTGGCCGAGGTCGAAGCCGTGGGCCTCCTCGCGCTTCGGCTCCGGCTGATCCTCCCCGGCAACCGCGGACCGGATCGAGCGGGCGAGATGCGGCGCGGGCGAGCGCGCGGGCACAGGCTTCTGCGCGGGCTTCGCCGCCGTCTTCTTCCTGGCGGCGTCCGGAATCCAGTTGGTCAGGCCGAAGAACTTCGCGATGTGATAGGACGATGAAATCCCGGCCTCGATGAGGAAGGCACCTTCCGCGCCGTAGCGCTGCTCGTTGTCGGCGATGCCGAGCGGAGTGCCGTGCGCCATGTCCGTGATGGTGTAGGATTCGACCAGCGTCTCACCGTTCCTGTTCCACCAGGCCTGGCGCGGATAGCCGTCGACATTGGTCTCCGCCATCGGCACCGCAGGCAGATCGTGCAGATCGAGCCACTGCTTGACGATCTCGTTGGCATTGCCGGGATTGACGGTGCGGTCGGCGCTGCCGTGCCACACCGAGATTCTCGGCCATGGGCCGCGATGATCCGATGCATTCCGGACGAGATTGCCGAGTTCGCGCGCGTCCCGCGCCGGTGAATGGAACATGCCGTCCAGCGCCTCGCGCAGATTCGAGGCGATGCCGTAAGGCAGGCCCGCGATGACGGCGCCGGCAGCGAACACGTCCGGATATGTGGCGAGCATCACCGACGTCATGCCGCCGCCGGCGGACAGGCCGGTGATGAAGATGCGGCGCTCGTCGATGCGACAGGCCTCGGCCAGATGCGCGATCATCTCGCGGATCGAGCACGCCTCGCCGCTGTCGCGCGCGGTGTCCTCTGGAGAGAACCAGTTGAAACAGGTGTTGCCGTTGTTGACGCGCTGCTGCTCGGGCATCAGCAGCGCGAAGCCATAGTGCTCCGCCAGCGTCGACCATCCCGCGCCGAGATCGTAACCGGCCGCGGTCTGGCCGCAACCATGCAGCACCACGACGAGCGCGCGCGGCTTCTGCAATTGCGCAGGCACGAACGCGAACATGCGCAGGTTTCCGGGATTGGTGCCGAAGCCGGTGACTTCCTGCAGCGGGCTCGATCCATCAGCGCCGCGGCCCGGCTCGAAGTGCAGACCGTCGAGCCTTGGCAGACGTCTGAGGAGATCGACATTCCTGGCGAGCGACACGGCAACTCCTGGTGGGCGACATTCAACGTTCACCCAAACCAAATAGTTGCTGCAGTGCAAAATAAAAAGACCGTGTGCTGTCAATCCCGTAGGAATCGCGGGAAAACCCGCGGAAAACGCAAATATTAACGGCACTGCCTCAACTTCGTGCAGAGCCGCGGCGCATCCACGACAGAAAAGCGGCGCAGATCATGATTAACGCCGCAAACAATGCGAGCGAAACGAGAAATCCTGCGCGCGATGATTGCAACGCCTCCACGGCGAAGAACACCGCGCCGATTGCGGCCACTCCGGCCGCATTTCCGATCTGTGCCGTGGTGCCATAGGCGCCCGACGCCGAGCCCGCAGCCGCGGGCTTCACCGTCGACAGCACCACGCCGGAGAGCGGCGCCATGACCAGGCCCTGGCCATAGCCGAAGACGATCATGGTGAGCGCGAGCAGCAGCGGCGACGGCGCATCGACACGGCCCGCAACGAGCGCGAGCGCTGCGAGGCCCGCGATCTGCAGCACGCAGCCTTCGATCAACACCCCCGTGCCGCGATGCCGGGCCCGCACGCCGCTGTGGCGCGACGCCACCACGAAGGACAACGCAAGTGGAATGAACGCGAGGCCGGCCGCGAGCGGCGCGATCTTCAGGCCCCTCTGCATGAACAACGTCATGATCAGGTAGAACGAGAGATTGGCGGCGAAGAAGAAAAAGACCGCGCCCAATCCGCGCAGGAAGATTGCGTCCGACAGCAGTGTCAAATCGATCAGCGGCATGCCGCCGGCGCGCGCAACCGCATGCTCGAGCCTCACGAACGCGACGAGGATCGCGCTGCCGACTGCCATCACTGCCCATAGCCAAGGCGCCCAGCCGACGTCGTGGCCGAACAGCAGCGGACCGATCAGGCACAACAGGCCCGCGAACAGCACGACGCTGCCGATGATGTCGAGCCTCGTGCCGCTCCGTCGCGGCACCGAAGGCATGATGCGCCATGCCGCTGCCGCGATGACGAGGCCGCACGGCACGTTGACGAAGAACACCGAGCGCCAGCCGGTGCCCGCCAGATCGATCGTGACCAGCAGCCCGCCGAGCAGGAAGCCGGCGGCGCCTGCGAGCCCGAGCACGATGCCATAGATGCCGAAGGCGCGGCCGCGCGTTTCGTCCGTGAACAGCAGGTGCAGGGTCGCCAGCACCTGCGGCACCATCAGCGCCGCGGTACCCCCCTGCGCCAGCCGGGCGATGATCAACTCGATGCCGGATTGCGCGAGCCCGCACCACAGCGACGTCAGCGTGAAGCCGAGCACGCCGGCGAGAAACACGGCCCTCGTGCCGTGGATATCGCCGAGCCGGCCGCCGGTGACGACCAGCGTCGCATAGGCGATCAGATAGATCGCGATGACGGATTCGATCTGCGCCGGGGTCGCATCGAGATCGACCGCGATGGTGGGAATGGCGACGTTCACGATGAAGGCGTCGACGCCGAACATGAATTGGGCGGCGACGACAATCGCCAGCACCCACCAGCGGCGCGACGAATCGATCTGCTTTGTGACGGTTTGATGCATCGGCACACGCGCCCCGGAGTATTTATTTTCGCGCGAAGATCGCAGATCGGCGTCATCCGCGCGATTACCTCGGAGGTAGGACTTGCTGCCTTGGCCCGATTGCTGCATGTGAATTTCCGCTGATTTCGCGGTTCGGAAGCCTCCCGATGTACGATTACGACATGGTGGTGATCGGCTCAGGCCCATCTGGGCGCCGGGCCGCGGTGCAATGCGCCAAGCTCGGCAAGGCCGTCCTGGTGGTGGAGAAGGGCCGCCGGGTCGGCGGCGTCTCCGTTCACACCGGCACGATCCCGTCGAAGACCCTGCGCGAGACCGTGCTCAACCTGTCCGGCTGGCGCGAGCGCGGCTTCTACGGCCGCTCCTACCGGGTGAAGCAGGACATCGTGGCGAGCGATCTCATGACGCGGCTGCAGAAGACGCTCGACCACGAGGTCGAGGTTCTCGAGCACCAGTTCAGCCGCAATCTGGTGCGGACCGCCAATGGCGAGGCGCGGTTCGTCTCGCCGCATCAGATCGAGATCACCAGCGCGATCGGCGAGACCAAGGTGGTGTCGGCCGCGTTCATCCTGATCGCCTGCGGCACGCGTCCGTTCCGCCCGGGCGACGTGCCGTTCGACGGCGAGACCGTGCTCGACAGCGACGAGATCATCGAGCTGCCAAAGCTGCCGCGCAGCCTGGCGGTGATCGGCGCCGGCGTGATCGGCGTCGAATACGCGACGATCTTCAGCGCGCTCGACGTACCCGTGACGCTGATCGAGCCGCGGCAGACCTTCCTCGATTTCATCGACAAGGAATTGATCGACGAGTTCATGCACGAATTGCGCGACCGCAACGTCGCGCTAAGGCTCGGATCGAAGGTCACCGCGATCGAGAAGACCGCGCAGGGCAGCATCGTCACGCACCTGTCGGACGGCCGGCATGTCACCACGGACATGCTGCTGTTCGCCGCCGGCCGCGTCGGCGCCACCGATCGGCTCAATCTCGGCACGGCGGGCATCGCGGTCGATCACCGCGGCCGCATCCAGGTCGATCCCGTGACGCTGCAGACCAGCGTGCCGCACATCTACGCGGCGGGAGACGTGATCGGATTTCCGAGCCTCGCCTCCACCTCGATGGAGCAGGGCCGCGTCGCGGCGTGCCACGCGCTCGGCATGGAGCCGATGGCGCCGCCGGAGTTCTTCCCCTACGGGATCTATTCGGTTCCTGAGATCTCGACCGCGGGCCTCACCGAGGAAGAGGTCCGCACGCGCGGCATTCCCTACGAGGTCGGCATCGCGCGCTTCCGCGAGACCTCGCGCGGCCACATCATGGGACTGAACAGCGGCATGATGAAGATGATCTTCTCGACCAAGACGCGCCGCCTGCTCGGCGTGCACATCCTCGGCGAGGGCGCCACCGAGCTGATCCATATCGGCCAAGCCGTGCTCAATCTCAAAGGCGGCATCGACTATTTCATCCAGAACACCTTCAACTATCCGACGCTCGCCGAGGCCTACAAGATCGCCGGGCTGGACGCGTGGAACAGGATGACGCGCTAGCCGCGGAATTCCTCCCGCTTGCGTCGTACCCCGGCTTGTCCCCGGCACTCACATTCCCGGTGCTCTGCTGAAGACGTGAATGGCCGGGACAAACCCGGCCATGACGAGATCGGAAGCGTCTGCACGCAAGTCTGGCGGGATGGCGAAGAGGCACGCATGCCTGCATTCCGCCGGACGGGACATCGCGCGATTGCGTTCGGGCTGTCCGGCACGTAGCCTCACGCCACCAACAAACAGAAAATCAAAGCCGGAGAGAACGCCATGGCGCGCCTGAAGTTCGGAGCCTTCCTTGCCCCGCATCATCCGATCGGGGAGCATCCGATGCTCCAGTTCCGGCGCGATCTCGACCTCGTCGAGCAGCTCGATGCGCTCGGCTATGACGAATTCTGGTGCGGCGAGCACCATTCCTCCGGCTGGGAGATGATCGCCTCGCCCGAGATGTTCCTCGCGGCGGCGGGCGAGCGCACCAAGCGGATCAGGCTGGGCACCGGCGTGGTGTCGCTGCCCTATCATCATCCCTACAACGTCGCCCAGCGCATGGTGCAGCTCGACCACATGACCGGCGGCCGCGCCATCTTCGGCTCCGGCCCCGGCGCGCTGGCCTCGGACGCGCACACGCTCGGCATCGATCCCATGACCCAGCGCGACCGCCAGGACGAGGCCATCGGCGTGATCCGCCGCCTCTTCAACGGCGAGCGCGTCACCGCGAAGAGCGACTGGTTCACCATGAACGACGCGGCGCTGCAGATCCTGCCGTTGCAGGAGGAGATGCCGTTCGTGGTGGCCTCGCAGATCTCGCCTTCCGGCATGACGCTCGCCGGCAAATACGGCATCGGCATCATCTCGCTGGGATCGATGACGACGCAGGGCCTGATGTCGCTGCAGCAGCAATGGCAGTTCGCCGAGGATGCCGCGAAGAAGCACGGCACCACGGTCAACCGCGCCGACTGGCGCGTGCTGCTTACCTTCCACATCGCCGAGACGCGCGAGCAGGCCCGCCGCGAGGCCGGCGCCGGACTGATGCGCTGGCACAACGAATACAATGTCGGCACGCTGCAACGGCCGGGCCTCACCGCGTTCGCCTCGCCCGACGAGGCCGTGGACAAGACCGCCTTCGTCGAGGGCGCGGCCTCCACCATCGGCACGCCCGACGATCTCGTCAAAACCATCAAGAACGTGATGCAGGTCTCCGGCGGCGTCGGCGCCATCATCGGCTTCGTGCACGACTGGGCCAATCCGGAAGCCACGCGCCGGAGCTGGGACATGGTCGCGCGCTATGTCGTGCCGGAGATCAACGGCTATATCGACGGCCTGCGCAAGTCGCAAAAATTCGTGATCGAGAACCGCGCGATCTTCGAACGTGCAGGGCAGGCCGTGATGGCCAAGATCCTCGAGAACGACAAGGCCGCCGAAGCGCTGAAGGTGACGGGCCCCGGCCGCGTCGCCATTCCCGCCGTCAACGCGCCGGATCTGCAGAAGGAAGCGGCGAAGCGATAGGCCGCCTCGCCGCCTGTGACGACATTCACAAGCGAGACATTCCCGCCCGTGCTATGCTGAAGCAGCGTGGCGCGGGCGCACGATGTTGCCGCGCGCGCGATTTCCGTTCGCTCAACAGCCGGGGCAGCCGTGATGTCGATCCAGAAGGGGCCCAAGCGCAACGAGCTGACGCATATCCCGGGCGACGAAGGCTGGCCGTTCATCGGCAGGACGTTCGAGGTGCTCGCCGATCCCAAGGGGTATGTCGAAGCGAACGGCGCCAAATACGGCCCGGTCTACCGCACGCATTTCTTCGGCGAGACGAATGTCGTTCTGCTCGGACCCGAGGCCAACGAGCTCGTGATGTTCGACCAGCAAAAGCTGTTCTCATCGGCCCATGGCTGGGAGAAGGTACTCGGCCAGCTGTTCCCGCGTGGATTGATGCTGCTCGATTTCGACGAGCATCGGCTGCATCGCAAGGCGCTGTCGGTCGCGTTCAAGTCGGGGCCGATGAAGTCCTATCTCGGCGATCTCGACCGCGGCATCGCGAGCCGGATCGCGCAGTGGAAGGCAAGGCCGGGCACGATGCAGCTCTACCCGGCGATGAAGCAGCTCACGCTCGATCTCGCCGCGGCGTCATTCCTCGGCGCCGACATCGGGCCGGAAGTCGACGAGATCAACCGTGCCTTCGTCGACATGGTCGCCGCCGCCGTCACGCCGGTCCGCCGCCCCCTGCCGTTCACGCAGATGGCGCGCGGCGTGCAGGGACGCGAACGCGTCGTCGCCTATTTCCGCGAGCAGATACCGCTCCGCCGCGCCAGGGAAGGCGGTGAGGATCTGTTCTCGCAACTCTGCCACGCCACCCACGAGGACGGTGCGCTGCTCTCCGAGCAGGACGTCATCGACCACATGAGCTTTCTGATGATGGCGGCGCACGACACGCTGACCTCGTCGCTGACGTCCTTCATCGGCGAGCTCGCGGCCAATCCGGACTGGCAGGAGAGATTGCGCGCGGAGGTTCTTGCGCTCGACCTTCCCGCCGACGCGCCGATGACCTTCGACGATCTCGAGAAGATGCCGCTCTCGGAGATGGCGTTCAAGGAGGCGCTGCGGATCAAGCCGCCGGTGCCCTCGATGCCGCGCCGCGCGACGCGCGATTTCACCTTCAAGGGGTTTGCGGTTCCCGGCGGCACGGCCGTCGGCGTCAATCCGCTCTATACGCACCACATGAAGGACATCTGGCCGGAGCCGGACCGGTTCGATCCGCTGCGCTTCTCCGAGGAAGCGCAGCGCAGCCGCCATCGCTTCGCCTGGGTGCCCTTCGGCGGCGGCGCGCATATGTGTCTCGGCCTGCACTTCGCCTACATGCAGGCCAAGTGCTTCGCGCGGCACTTCCTGCAGAACATCGAGGTGTCGCTCGAAGACGGCTACAAGCCGGACTGGCAGATGTGGCCGATCCCGAAGCCGCGCGACGGACTGCGGGTGCAGGTGAAGGCGGTGTGAACGCGCCGCAGCCGAAAGCCTCATCCTGAGGAACGCGGTACGCGCGTCTCGCAGGGGTGCGGCGCAATGAGGACGATCCTGCCGAATCTGTCCACCGCGAGCGCGATCGGTTCCTGCATCTGCGCCTCGATCGTCACATCGGTCCGGCGGAGGACGCAGTCGGCGCCGAGTCGCTTCGCCAGCGCCTCGCCTTCAGGTATGCGCCGTCCCGCGATCACAATTTTGGCACCTTCCGCAACGAAGACTTCCGCGGTACGCAATCCGATCCCGCTCGTCGCACTGCGATCACCGCAACCGTGCCGTCGAGCTTGCCCACGCAATGTTCCCGGTTTCAGACGATACGATGTTAAATGGCCCACACCGGTCGATGACGGCGGCGCAACGATCACGATCCCTGCCGACTGCGGAAAGGGCAAGCTATGCTTGCGCCGACGACATGCGTAACATGCCCGCCTGTGGCTCGATTTTCGAACCCAGATCGCAACCGGGCAGTCCATGGGCAAGTTGATCGAGGAATTCCGCAGAAGCTGGGAGGGCATCGCGCCGCCATCGCTGGGCCTGAGCATCGCCTTCGCGGTCGCCTGCCTGTTGCTCGCGACGCTGGCACGCTGGGGCCTCGCGCATATGCGCCCCGACGTCTATTTCACGCCCTATTTCCCGGCGGTGTTCTTCGCCACCGCATTCGGCGGCTTTCGGATCGGCGTGGTGACGGCGCTGATCGGCGGCGTGCTCGGCGTCGTCCTGAATTTCGGTGATGCCTTCGCCGACCGCGCGCGATTTGCCCTGCTGGCGCTGTATTGGGGCGTCTCGGCGCTCACCATCTGGGGCGTCGAGCATTATCGCTCACTGCTGATCGAGCAGCGCCGGATCTCCAAGCGCCTGATCGAGGAGGAGGAGTATCGCAAGCTCCTCGTCGACGAGCTGCAGCATCGGCTGAAGAACAAGCTTTCGACCGTGCATGCCGTGATGCACCAGGTGCTGCACGACCAGCCGCAGATCTGGAGCAGGATCGATCCGAGGCTGCGGTCGCTGGCCGCGACCGACGATCTGATCTCGCAGATCGACAAGTCCGGCTGCGACATCCGCGATCTCCTGATCTCGGAGCTCGGACCCTACGGCCACGTCCGCTTCACGCTCAACGGCGAGCGCTTGTTCCTGCCGGCGAAGCTCGCGGTCACGCTGTCGCTGATGTTTCACGAGCTCGCCACCAATGCCGGCAAGTATGGCGCCTTCTCCTCGCCGCGCGGCCTGCTGCAGGTGTCGTGGACCATCAGCGATGATCGCCTGGTCGTCACCTGGGACGAAACCGAGGGACCGAGCATCGACGACGTCCAGGCGCCCGGCTTCGGCACCAAACTGCTGAAGTCGGCGCTGATGGCCTTCGACGGCAAGACCGAGGTCGCCTATCTCAAGACCGGGCTCCATTGCATCATGCAGTGTCGCATTCCCAAGGGCGAGTAGCGCTCGGTCAAATGAAAGCGAACCGCGCGCTTCGCTCGCACTTTGGCAAGCGCCGTTGACGCTCTGTTAATGACGATCGATTGCCCGTGTCGCATCGCCGCAAGTTTCCAACAAAACACCCTCGTATTTCTGCGGACCCCTTAACCAAACCTAAGAGGGAACCGCGCGAGATTGTGTCGATTGCAAAGGCGCCTTCGAACAACAAGATTCATGACTTCTATGAACGACACCAAATACTCCGGCGCGAGTGAGGCCGAACTCGGATTTCTGAAGGAAATCGTTAAACTACTCCCGGCCGGCGTGACCGTGCAGGACGCGCATGGCGAACTTCTGCTGGTTAACGACGCCGCCGCGGCACAGCTCGGCCTGGACGGCAGCCGTCCTGCCCCCGATCTCGCGCAGCGCCGCGAAGCCTGCCGGCAGGCGCTGACGGGCGGCCAGGCGGTCGTCACCGAGGAAGCGCTCCATGATGGAGCCGCACGTCAGGTGCTGCTGACCACTCATCACCCGGTCCGGCTTGCCGGCCGCGAACTCCTGATCTCGGCCTCCTCCGACATCACCGAGCAGAAGAATTTCGAGGACCAGCTCTTCCGTTCGGCCTATTTCGACGAGCTGACGGGGCTGCCCTCGCGGCGCGTGATCGAACATCACGCCAACGGCCTGCTGTCGCGCGATCGCAGCGGCGAACGTTTCGCCCTCGCCTTCCTCGACATCGACAATTTCAAGCATATCAACGACTATTACGGCCATGCCGTCGGCGACGAACTGCTGGTCGAGCTGTCGAAGCGTCTCGGTCGCGGCCTGCGCGACTCCGACATGCTGTCGCGAATCTCGGGCGACGAATTCCTGTTGCTGCTGTCGCCGATCCAGAGCCAGCAGGAGGTCGCGGACTTCATGCAATCGACGCTGGAACGGTTGACCGCACCATTCTTCATCGGCAATTCGGAGGTCTTCGCTTCCACCTCGGTCGGCGTCAGCCTCTATCCCGATCACGGCCGCAGCTTCGAGATGCTGCGCCAGAATGCCGACATCGCGATGTATCGCGTCAAGAACAGCGGCAAGAGATCGGCCGCCTTCTTCGACGCCAGCATGGAGCGCGAAGCGCTCGCGCGCACGAAGATCGAGCAGTCGCTTCGGCTCGCGATCCTGGACAAGCGGTTCTGCTGCGCCTTCCAGTCCAAGGTCGACATCAGGACGCAGGAGGTGAAGGGCATCGAGGCCCTGGTGCGGCTGCGCGACGACGAAGGCGTGATCCAGGCGCCCGGCTCGTTCATCAACCTCGCGGGCGAACTCGGCCTGATCGACGAGCTCACCCATCTCGTACTCGCCGAGATCGTGAAATCGATCGACCTGATCAACGAAACGTTCGGCGCGGAAGCGACCATCAGCATCAACGTCGCCGCCAAGCAGGCCAACAATCCCGAATTCATGCGGTCCTTCGCGCAGGCACTGGACCAAACCGGCTTTCCCCAGCGCTTCATGATCGAAGTGACGGAAGACGCCTTCGTCGCCACCAATCATTTCCAGGCCGAGATCCTGCCGATGTTCCGCAAGCTGGGCATCGGGATCTCGATCGACGATTTCGGCATCGGCTATTCCTCGCTCTCGGCGCTCGCCGACATCACCGCCGACGAGATCAAGATCGATCGCTCCTTCATCACCGACATCCATAAGCGCCCGCGCAGCCAGGGCATCCTGCGCGCGATCGAATCCCTGAGCGAAGCGCTCGGCATGACCGTGATCGCCGAAGGGCTCGAGACCTTCGAGGAACTCGCCTATCTCCAGGCCGCGACCAAGATCCGCTACGCGCAGGGCTATTATTTCTCCCGGCCGATCTTCCTCGAGGAACTTAAGCTCGCGACCCCCGCCGCCAGCGAGGCACGCGTCAGCGTGGCAAGCCGCCCGCTGGCGCAGAACCGGCAGGGCTATTCGAGGGCCAGCGGGTACCGGCGATAAGCCGGCAGCGGCACGACACCCTCGGCGTCGTCCTGGCGAAAAAGCCATGATCCGGCCCCGGGGAAGCGTGCGGCTCCTCGCACCGATTTCCCTTTGAAATTGCTGCGCTTTTGGTAATAGACAAGCGGACCTCCCCTGGGGCACACCATGTCCGCTAATTCCCTCGATGTCAGCGATCCCGCCTACGTCCGCGCGCGGGCGATGGTCACGCTGTTCGAGCGGCTGGAGCATCTGTGCGAGGGTGCGATCGCGATCGATCGCGACGGGCGGGTCATCTACGTCAACGAGAAATACCTCGCCGCGCTCGGCCTCAAGCAGACTTCCCAGGCGATCGGCCGGCCGATCGAGGAGATCATTCCGAACAGCATGATGCGGACGGTAGCCGAAACCGGCGAGCCGATCCTGCTCGACATCATGGAGCTCGGCGGCGAGCAACTCGTCGTCACGCGCATGCCGATTGAGGACGAGGATCGCAACGTCATCGGCGCGATCGGCTTCGTGCTCTACGATCATCTCGAAAGCCTGCGGCCCCTGCTCGCCCGCGTGACCCAGCTCGAGAACGATCTGCGGCTGGCGCGCCGGCAATTATCGGGCGCACGTGCGGCGCGGTTCACGCTCGCCGATTTCGTCGGGGCCACGAAGCCGATCGCGCAGGCCAAGGAATTCGCGAAGCGCGCGGCGCGGCAAAGCGTGACCGTGCTGCTCACCGGCGAAACCGGCACCGGCAAGGAGCTGCTGGCCCAGGCCATCCACAACGCGTCCTCGCGTGCGGAAAAGCCGTTCGTCAGCGTCAACGTCGCCGCGATCCCGGAGACGCTGATCGAGTCGGAATTCTTCGGCACCGCGCCGGGCGCCTATACCGGCGCCGATCGCAGGGGCCGCGAGGGAAAATTCAGGCTGGCCGACGGCGGCACGCTGTTTCTCGACGAGATCGGCGAGATGCCGCTGCAACTGCAGGCCAAGCTGCTCCGCGTGTTGCAGGAGCGCGAGATCGAGCCATTGGGCTCGGACAAGATCACCAAGGTCGACGTGCGCGTGATCGCGGCGACCAATGTCGACTTGCGCAAGCGTGTCAGCGACGGCGCCTTCCGCGCCGATCTCTACTATCGCCTCAACGTGCTCTCGATCGACCTGCCGCCCTTGCGCCAATGCCTCGACGATCTGCCCGACATCTGCGCGCGGCTGATCGAGGACATCAGCGCCTCCGGCGACTATTTGAACGCGAAGATCACGCCGAGCGGATTGGCGGCGCTTGCGCGCTACGACTGGCCCGGCAATGTCCGCGAGCTTCGCAACGTGCTGGAACGCGCCTTGATCCTGAGTGATTCCGGGCGCCTGACCGGCGACGATTTCGTGCACATCCTGCCGGTCCGCGCGGATGTCACGACACCGCCACGGCAGCGAATGACCGGATCGGTCGTGCCCTATGCGGAGGCGGAAGCCGAGTTCGAGAAGCAGACGCTCGAACACGCGCTCGCAGCCAGCAACGGCCAGATCTCGGAAGCCGCCAGGATGCTCCGCATCTCGCGCGCGACGTTCTACAAGAAGCTCGCCAAGTTCGGCCTCGCTGCGGGATCGCCACCCGTCTGACATTCGAGACGGAACCTGTCCGAAGTCTCGGATTCCTGACACCACGGCGCCGGTGCCCGCCGCCGGCGCCGGCAGCGTTTCTGCCGCATTTTCAGCCATTCCGGCGCAAGGCTGCGGATCTGGCGCGGAGCTTGCTCCAGGCCGCCCCGAGGAAACGCATGGGCTGATGCGGGACGCTGCATTGCGCGGCTTCGCCGAAGCAGCGGACGCCGTCATGTCGAGGGATCGTTAACCCGATTTCGCCGAGCTGCGACGATCGGGCACGCGTCCGTCAAACCACTGTCACATGCGTTGCCTCATGCAAGCTCCGCCGGAAGGTGGAATTGCTTTGTTTGTCCGGCTGTGCAAATCGCTGTTGCCCAAGGTAGTTGAACAAGGAGGGACCATCGTGCGTCGATCACTCATCATAACAGCAGCCATCCTCGGCTTGGCGGCGAGCACCTCCGCGCGAGCCGACGATCTCAAGGTTGCGCTGATCTACGGCAAGACCGGCCCGCTGGAAGCCTATGCCAAGCAGACCGAGATCGGCCTGCAGATGGGCTTCGAATACGCCACCAAGGGCACCATGACGGTCGACGGCCGCAAGATCGTCGTCATCACCAAGGACGACCAGGGCAAGCCGGACCTCGCCAAGGCCGCGCTCGCGGAAGCCTATCAGGACGACAAGGCCGACATCGCGATCGGCACGACCTCGTCGGCCGCGGCCCTCGCCATTCTCCCCGTCGCCGAGGAAAACAAGAAGATCCTGATCGTCGAGCCGGCGGTTGCGGACCAGATTACCGGCGAGAAATGGAATCGCTACATCTTCCGCACCGCGCGCAATTCGTCGCAGGACGCGATCTCGAACGCGGTCGCTATCGGCAAGCAGGGCGTCACCGTCGCCACGCTGGCGCAGGACTACGCCTTCGGCCGTGACGGCGTTGCCGCCTTCAAGGAAGCGCTCGCCAAGACCGGCGCAACGCTCGGCGCCGAGGAATATGCCCCGACCAACACCACCGACTTCACCGCCGTGGGCCAGCGCCTGTTCGACGCGCTGAAGGACAAGCCGGGCCGCAAGATCATCTGGGTGATCTGGGCCGGCGCCGGCAATCCGCTCGCCAAGCTCCAGGACATGGATCCGAAGCGCTACGGCATCGAGCTGTCGACCGGCGGCAACATCCTGCCGGCACTGGCGGCCTACAAGAGCCTGCCCGGCATGGAAGGCGCGACCTACTACTACTACGACATCCCGAAGAACCCGGTGAACGACTGGTTCGTCGCCGAGCACCAGAAGCGCTTCAACGCACCGCCAGACTTCTTCACCGCGGGCGGTTTCGCCGCCGCGATGTCCGTCGTCACCGCCGTCACCAAGGCGAAGTCGACCGACACCGAGAAGCTGATCACGGCGATGGAAGGCATGGAGTTCGACACGCCGAAGGGCAAGATGGTGTTCCGCAAGGAGGACCATCAGGCGCTCCAGAGCATGTATCACTTCAAGGTCAAGGTCGACCCGAACGTCGCCTGGGCCGTGCTCGAGCCCGTGCGCGAGCTGAAGATCGAGGACATGGACGTTCCGGTTCGCAACAAGCGCTGAGCGCTCGTGCTTCACCTCCCCCGCTTGCGGGGGAGGCCGGGAGAGGGCCTTATCCTCTCGGGGAGTCCTGGTCGCGGAAACACCCTCTCCCCCATCCTCCCCCGCAAGCGGGGGAGGGAGCGCAGCGTGACCGCGGATAAATCTTCATCTCATCATTCGCCAGACTTCCAATGACGCTCTCTCTCGAAACCCGCGACCTCACCATCCGCTTCGGCGGCCATGTCGCGGTCAACAACGTGACCTGCAGCTTTCGCCCCGGCGAGCTCACCGCCATCGTCGGCCCGAACGGCGCCGGCAAGACCACCTATTTCAACCTGATCTCGGGCCAGTTGCGCGCATCCGGCGGCAGCATCCTGTTCGACGGCACCGACATCACGCACCACTCCGCGCCGATGCGCACCCGCGCCGGCCTCGGCCGCGCCTTCCAGCTCACCAACCTCTTTCCGAATCTCACCGTGGAAGAGAACGTTCGCCTCGCGGTGCAAGCCGCCAGTGGCACCCATTACGACATGCTGCGGCCCTGGATGGTACGCCGCGACCTGATCGCGCGCGCCGATGCCATCCTCGACCAGGTCGCGCTCGGCGGCCGCCGCGGCGTCGCCGCAACCGTGCTGTCGCATGGTGACCAGCGCAAGCTTGAGGTCGCGCTGATGATCGCGCTGGAGCCGAAGGTGTTCATGTTCGACGAGCCGACCGCCGGCATGAGCATCGACGAGGTTCCGGTCGTCCTCGATCTGATCGCGCAGCTCAAGCAGGACAAGAGCAAGATCATCCTGCTGGTCGAGCACAAGATGGACGTGGTGCGCTCGCTCGCCGACCGCATCATCGTGCTCCACAACGGCCAGCTCGTCGCCGACGGACCGCCGGCCGAGGTGATCGCTTCGCCGATCGTGCAGGAAGCCTATCTCGGCATCGCTCCCAAGACGGCCGCGGAGGGCGCAGCATGACCGATCTTCTCAAGCTCTCCGGCGTGCATACCCACATCGGCCGCTATCACATCCTCCAGGGCATCGACCTCGCCGTCGCGCAGGGGCAGACTACGATGCTGCTCGGCCGCAACGGCGCCGGCAAGACCACGACGCTGCGCACCATCATGGGCCTGTGGCAGGCCTCCAAGGGCGAGATCAGCCTCGCCGGCGAGCGCATCGAGAGCCGCGCCACGCCCGACATCGCGCGGCTCGGCGTCGGCTACGTGCCGGAGAGCATGGCGGTGTTCTCCGACCTGACGGTGAAGGAAAACCTGGTGCTGGCGGCCCGCGACGGCCCGCTCGACGACGCCCAGCTCGACTGGATCTTCGGTTTCTTCCCGGCGCTGCGCCGGTTCTGGCTGTCACGCGCGGGAAGCCTCTCCGGCGGGCAGAAGCAGATGCTGTCCATCGCACGCGCGATCATCGAGCCGCGCAAGCTGCTGCTGATCGACGAGCCGACCAAGGGCCTCGCGCCTGCCATCGTCATGGCGCTGATCGAGTGCCTCAAGGAGATCAAGCGCAAGGGCGCGACCATCCTGCTGGTCGAGCAGAATTTCTTCGCCGCCCGCGAACTCGGGGACAATGTGCTGGTCATGGACAACGGCACCATCGTCCATCGCGGCGAGATGGCGGCGCTGGCCGCCGACGTGCCGCTGCAGGAGCGGCTGCTCGGCCTGAGCCTGGAGGCGCATCAGTGACTGAACTTGCCGCAACCGATCCGTTGCCGAAGCCGAAGCGCGACATCGCGCCGATCCTGCTGCCGATCGTGCTCGCCCTGATCATGATCCCCCTGATCGGCTCGACCAGCTCCTGGCTGACCCTGACCGCCGCGAGCTTGGCGATGGGCATGATGATCTTCATCATGGCGTCCGGCCTCACGCTGGTGTTCGGCCTGATGGACGTGCTCAATTTCGGCCATGGCGCCTTCATCGCCGTCGGCGCCTATGTCGCGACGCTGGTGCTGGCGCCGTTCGCGGCATCCATCCAGGCGGATTCGCTCTGGATGAACCTCGCGGTGCTGGCGCCGGCCGCGCTGCTCTCGATGGCGGTGTCCGGCGCGCTCGGCCTGATCGTCGAGCGCGTGCTGATCCTTCCGGTCTACGGCCAGCACCTGAAGCAGATCCTGATGACGACCGGCGGCCTGATCGTCGCCGAACAGGCGCTCTACGCCCTGTGGGGACCGCAGATCATCCCGATGCCGCTGCCCGCCTCGCTGCGCGGTTCCTTCATCCTCGGTGACGTCGCGATCGCGAAATACCGCGTGCTGGCGATGCTGATCGGCCTCGCCGTCTTCATCGCGATCCAGCTCGTGCTCAACCGCACCAAGCTCGGCCTGCTGATCCGCGCCGGCGTCGAGAACCGCGAGATGGTCGAGGCGCTCGGCTATCGCATCCGGCGCCTGTTCCTCGGCGTGTTCATGACGGGATCGGCGCTGGCCGGTCTCGGCGGCGTGATGTGGGCCCTCTATCGCGAGCAGGTCCACGCCTCCATGAGCGACGATCTCACCGTGCTGATCTTCATCGTCGTCATCATCGGCGGCCTGGGATCGATCGGCGGCTGCTTCATCGGCGCCATCCTGGTGGCGATGGTCGCAAACTACGGCGGCTTCCTGGTGCCGAAACTCGCTCTCGTCTCCAACATCCTGCTGATGGTCGCCGTTCTGATGTGGCGGCCGCGCGGCCTCTATGCGGTGACCAGCCGATGATGATCCTGTCAGGCGATCCGCCGCGCAGCCGTGTTCTCACGCTCGTTCTCGTCCTCATCATCCTGGCACTGGCGGCAACGCCGTTCCTGTTCCCCGGTGCCAAGGCACTGAACGTCGCGGCCAAGATCTGCGTGTTCGCGGCGCTGGTCGCATCTTACGACCTGCTGCTCGGCTACACCGGCTCGGTGTCGTTCGCCCACACCATGTTCTACGGCATCGGCAGCTACGCGATCGCCATCGCGCTGTACGGGATGGGCCCGAACTGGGCCGCGGTCGCGACCGGCATCGTCGTCGGGCTGCCGCTCGCCGCACTGCTGGCGCTTGCGATCGGCCTGTTCTCGCTACGGGTCGCCGCGATCTTCTTCGCCATGATCACGCTCGCGGTCGCCTCCGCCTTCCAGGTGCTGGCCTCGCAGCTCTCCTGGCTCACCGGCGGCGAGGACGGGCGCAGCTTTCAACTGCCCGAATTGCTGCGACCCGGCACGGTGCTGATCTCCAAGAACCTGTTCGGCTTCGAAATCAACGGCCGCATCCTGACCTTCTATCTGGTGTTCGCCATCTCGGCTCTGATGATCCTCGCCTTGTTGCGCGTGGTGAACTCGCCGTTCGGGCGCGTGCTCCAAGCGATCCGCGAGAACCGCTTCCGCGCGGAGGCGCTCGGCTTCCGCACCGTGTTCCACCTGACCTACGCCAACTGCCTCGCCGCGCTGGTGGCGGCCAGTGCCGGCATCCTCAACGCGCTGTGGCTGCGCTATGCCGGCCCTGACACCTCGCTCAGCTTCTCGATCATGCTGGACATCCTGCTGATGGTGGTGATCGGCGGCATGGGCACGATCTACGGCGCGATCATCGGGGCAACCATCTTCATCCTCGCCCAGAACTATCTGCAGACGCTGATGGGCGTGGCCTCCAAGGCGGCCAGCGAGGCCGGCCTGCCGCTGCTGCCGGGGCTCTTGCACCCCGACCGCTGGCTGCTCTGGCTCGGGCTGCTGTTCATCGCCAGCGTCTATTTCTTCCCGACCGGGGTGGTCGGACGGCTGCGCAACGGCCGCGGCGAGAAAAGCGCGGGTGCCGCGCATTAGGCTCTCGTTAATGATGCAGCGCACCGCTAAGTGACGGCTTCTTACAACCAGCGCGCGATGCGCCAGCTGCTCGCGTTCCCCGATATATCCGTAGAACTGCGCAACCGGCTTAAGCCTTGGCTAACCGGCTTTCCTAAGCTTTGCGCCATTTGTCCGGTGTATTTCTGCTCGTTGGGGAGTGGGAATGCGCCGGGTGTTTTCAGGGATCGCCGCGAGGATGTCCGCAGCCGCAACAAGCGGCCGCGAGGCTTTCGCTTGGCGTGGTCCCGTGCTCTGGCTGACCCTGTCCGGTGCCCTGCTCGTGGCCGGCATCTTCGCCGTCACCGCGATGGCCGTCGGCGAGTTTCGCGAACGCACCCTGGCCAACCGCGAGCGCGAGCTGGAAAACACCGTCCGGCTGATCGCGCGCCATTTCGACCAGCAATTCGAGGACGCCGACATCGTCGCGGCCGAACTGATCGGACAGATGCGTCTGCCGGAGATCATCTCGCCCGGGATGTTCCGCGAACGCATGTCCGGCCCCGCGGCGCGCCAGATGCTCCGCGACAGGATGAGCGCCGTGTCCTATCTCGGCGACATCGCGATCTACGATGCGGACGGCGAACTGATCAACTGGTCGCGCGCCCAGCCAGTGCCCAAGGTCAACATCTCCTCGCGCAGCTATTTCCGGACCTTCAAGTCGAATCCGCTGTCCGAACCGATGCTGCTGGAATCGGTGCGCAGCTACCTGATCGGCAAATGGACCACGGTCGTGGCGCGGCGGCTGACGCTGCCGGACGGCACGTTCGTCGGCGCCATGGTCCGCCGGATCGACCCCGACAGCTATCAACGCTATTTCGCTTCGGTCGCCCTCGCCGAGGGCGCGGCCATCTCGCTGTTCGATCGCGAGGGCAAGATGCTGACGCGCTATCCGCATGTCGAGGATCTGATCGGCAGGAGCTACAAGGACGCTCCGCTGATGCAGAAGGTGCTGGCGCGCGGCGGACAGCAGACGCTTCGTGTCAGGAGCCCGGTCGACGGCGAGCAGCGGCTCGGCTCCGCCGCCTCGCTCGCGCATTTCCCCCTCGTCATCGTCGCGACCAACACCATGTCGGCCGCACTGGCGGACTGGCGCCAGCAGACCGGCTTCATGATCACCACGGCCACGCTTTCGGCCGGCGTGATCGCGCTGATCCTCTATCTGATCATCCGCCAGATCAACCGGCAGAACCGCGAAGCCCAGGAGCGGCTGAGAGCGGAGCGGCAGCGGCTCGACACCGCCTTGAACAACATGTCGCAAGGGCTCGTGCTGTACGACGTGTCGGGGCGCCTCGTCATCTGCAACCAGCGCTATCTCGAAATGTGCCATGCCGCGGCGGACGTGGTGAAGCCGGGCTGCTCGTTCCGCGACGTGCTCCAGCACCTCAAGGACCACGGCTCGTTCAACGGCGACGTGCAGGAGATGTTCGCGAAGGTCACGAGCGACGTCGCGCGAGGCTTGTCGGGCCAGGCCATCCTCGAGTCCCGAGACGGCCGCGTGTTCCAGGCGCTCTACCGGCCGCTGGCGAAGGGCGGCTGGATCACCACGATCGAAGACATCACCGAGCGGCGCAACCTCGAACAGGAGCGCGACCGCACCCAGACCTTCCTGCGCGAGATCATCGACCACATCCCGTCCCAGATCACGGTGAAGGACGCGCGCACCCGCGAATATCTGCTGATCAACGGCGTCGCCGAGCAGCAGTTCGGCCGGTCGCGCCGGGACGTCGTCGGCAAGACCGCCTTCAGCATCTTCCCGGACGCGTCCGCAAGGCTCGTGACCGAGGACGACGACGAGGCGCTGCAATCGACCAGGGGATTGTTCAAGGACGAGCACCCCTGGCAGACCCAGGCGATGGGGCTGCGCTACATCACCTCGACCCGGATCGGAATCCGCGACGACACCGGCGAACCGCGTTATCTCATCCACGTCGTCGACGACGTGACCGAACGGCGCCGCGCCGACGAGAAGATCGAGCATATGGCGCATTACGACGCGCTGACCGACCTGCCGAACCGCACGCTGTTCCGCGAACAGATCGAGCGCGAGCTGGCGAAGGTCGCGCGCGGCGGACAGTTCGCCCTGCTCTACATCGACGTCGACGAGTTCAAGGGCATCAACGATTCGCTCGGCCATCACGTCGGCGACGAACTGTTGAAGGCGATCGCGGGCCGCATCCGCGGCTGCCTCAGGAAAGGCGACCTGATCGCGCGGCTCGGCGGCGACGAATTCGCGGTCATCCAGACCGGCGTCGAATCGTCGGAGGATGTGCTGGCCTTCGTGACACGGATCCACGAGGCGATCCGCCGTCCCTATCACTGCCTCGGCCATCAACTCTCCACCGACGCGAGCATCGGTATCGCGCTGGCCCCGCAGGACGGCACCGACCTCGACCAGCTCGTCAAGAACGCCGACCTTGCGATGTACGGCGCCAAGGCCGAGGGCCGCCGCACCTATCGTTTCTTCGTGCCGGAGATGGATGCGAGCGCCAAGGCACGCCTCACCATGGAGCAGGATCTGCGGCAGGCCCTGGTGGACGGCGGTTTCGAGATTCACTACCAGCCGCTGGTCAACCTGCGGACCAACGAGGTCTCCGGCTGCGAGGCGCTGCTGCGCTGGCGCCATCCCGAGCGCGGCATGGTCTCGCCCGCCGAATTCATTCCGATCGCCGAGGACACCGGCCTAATCAACGAGCTCGGCGACTGGGTGCTGCGGACAGCCTGCAGCGAGGCCGCGACGTGGCCCGCGCATGTGCGGCTCGCGGTCAACGTTTCGCCGGTGCAGCTCAAATGCGACACGCTGGCGCTCAGGATCGCCGGCGCGCTCGCCACGTCCGGGCTCGATCCGCGCCGGCTCGAGATCGAGATCACCGAAGCCGTGCTGATCCGCGACGACGAGGCCGCGCTCTCGATCCTCCACCAGCTCCGCTCGATCGGCGTGCGCATCGCGCTCGATGATTTCGGCACCGGCTATTCCTCGCTCAGCTATCTGAAGCGCTTCCCGTTCGACAAGATCAAGATCGACCGTTGCTTCGTCGCCGACATCGCCGAAGCGAGCGGCGCGCCCGTCATCGTGCAGGCGGTGGTCAACATCGCCACCGCCAGCAGGATGACCACGGTGGCCGAGGGCGTCGAGACCGAGGCCCAGCGCGAGATGCTCCGCGCGCTCGGCTGCACGGAAATGCAGGGCTATCTGTTCAGCGCCCCGAAGGCGGCGGCCGAGGTGCGGAAACTGTTCGGCACGGGAGATACCGGGCCGGTGGCGGCGGTGGCCTGAGATGGCAAAGCCGGCCAAGACCGTCGACGTCGCGGATTCCTATGCGGTGCGGCTGATGCAGCATCTGGTCGTGCCGACCTTCGTGATCGATCCCAGGCGCCGCGTCGTGATCTGGAACAGGGCCTGCGAGCGGCTGACCGGCGTCGCCGCCGCGGAGGTGATCGGCACCACGAAACACTGGCAGGCGTTCTACGAGACGAGGCGGCATTGCCTCGCCGATCTCGTCGCGCTCGACATGCCGGAAAGACTGCCGGAGCTCTATTCGGAATACGCCGCGCGCGGCCATAACGGGCTCGGCTTCAGCGCGGAGAACTGGTGCGTGATGCCCAAGCTCGGCAGCCAGCTCTATCTCGCCATCGACGCCGGCCCGATCCACGACGAGGCCGGCAACCTGATCGCGGTGGTGGAAACGCTGCGCGACCTCACCGGCCAGAAGCGCGCCGAGACGGCGCTGAAGGAGCTCGCCACCAAGGACGGATTGACCGGGCTCTCGAACCGCCGATCGTTCGACCAGATGCTGATGACCGAATGGGCCCGCGCCCAGCGGACGCAGAAGCCCCTGACACTGCTGTTCGTCGACGTCGACCATTTCAAGCTGTTCAACGACCGGCACGGTCACCAGACCGGCGACGAGTGCCTGCGCGCGATCGCCGCCGTCGTCAGCCGGCACGCGGTGCGTCCGCTCGACCTCGCCAGCCGCTACGGCGGCGAGGAGTTCGCGCTGATCCTGCCGGACATGACCTGCGACGCCGCCTGCGCCGTCGCCGAGGACATCCGCGGCGCGGTCATGGCCCTGCAGATCGTCCATGGCGCCATCGGCGCCGGCGACTACGTCACGCTCAGCGTCGGTGTGGCGAGCCATGTCCCCGGTGAAAGCGACGGAGCCCCCGACCGGCTGCTCGGCGCGGCCGACCAGGCGCTCTACGCGGCCAAACGCCTCGGCCGCAACCGCGTCATCTGCGCCGACCGGATGCTGGCCGAGTTCGCCGCCCTTGGCCGCGAGCCCCCGCCGGTTCCGGCACCTTCCCGGAGCAAATCCGCCTAGACCGGCGCGGCGAGAAGCGGTTGCCCACCACCCGCCAATCGGCTAAATGAACCCCACTGCACCCGTAGCTCAGCTGGATAGAGCGTTGCCCTCCGAAGGCAAAGGTCACACGTTCGAATCGTGTCGGGTGCGCCAGCTGCCATCAAAGCCCTCCCTGATCGCGCGTTTTGGATCGCGGTTTCCCGGTTTGCGCCGAAGACGGGCGTGAACGACGTGTTCGAATCCGGCCTCGTGACCGAGAGACCAGCGCATCGAACCCGCAACCTGCCGATCATTGAGGCGGCTCGCCACACTGCCGCTGCGGCAGCATGGCGAGACCCAGCCGTTGCGAGCGCGATCGCGCCCTCCCGATCATTCAGTGCCTGACGTGCTCGAACACGACGATCACGCCGGTCGGCTCCGGCTCGTGCGCCATCAGCCGCGTCAGATCCGCATCGCTCCAATGTGCGAGGCTGACGACCTCGCCGGTATGGCGTTCTGCTCCGGGAGACTGGGCGGGCTCGAGCACCTTGAGTCCGCTTTCATCGACGAAGAACGTGTGCTCGCCGAACATGCTGTTGAGCTGCGGCATGGCCGGATGCTCGTCGGGCAGAACCTGTGCGCCGAGTTGATTGACGGTCTGCGTCACCTGCGCGGATGTAAGTTTCATGAGCTGTTCCGATTCTGGCTTTC
This sequence comes from Bradyrhizobium sp., assembly GCF_047605465.1. Lineage (GTDB taxonomy): Bacteria > Pseudomonadota > Alphaproteobacteria > Rhizobiales > Xanthobacteraceae > Bradyrhizobium. Next base: position 95,335 of record NZ_JASGFS010000006.1, read on the forward strand.
CGTTTCGTGGATAGCGGCCAAGGCAGGTGTTCCCCGCACCTTGTTCACCCCGCTCAGGCTCCGAACGAGTGCTGCGGACAAACGTTCCGATGGGATGCAATTCGTGATCGATGGTTGCATCTGCCGCGTTCGCGGCACGAGATCGCCACGGTGTGCACATCATTGGAAGCGGATGCGCAGCGGCGGGAGCGCTACTCGTTCCGGTTCTCTCCGACCGACAGCGCGCAGATGCGTGACAGATATGTGTAGGGCAGGCCGGTCTCGTCCGACCACGCGTTGAACTGGGCCTGCACCTTGGCGAGGTCGCGCTTCGATTTCACGTCCTCGGCGACGTCGAGGCCGGCATCGCGCAAACACGCGACGACATCCCGCGACGTGACAAAGCCGTCCCAGCCGACGAAGCGAAGCAGCATCTGCCCGGTGTTGCCGCCGAGCCGGCTGCCGCGTCTGGTCAGGAGATCGAGCAGGCCGATCTGGTCGGACGACGGCCATTTCGCCAGAAACCTGCCGAAGCTGCCGTGCTCTTTCGCTATGTCCCGAACGAAGCCGGCGTTGTCGCGCACCGACATGATCTTGGCGCCATTGCGCACGATGCGCACATCGCGCATCAGGCCCTCCCAATAGTCTTCGGGCTGGAAGGTCAGCTTGGACGGAACGAAGCCGAGGAAGGCGTCCTCGAAGCCGTCCCATTTCGCCTCGATCACGCTCCAGGTGAAGCCGGCGCAGAACACCCGCCGGGCCATCTCCGCGAGGATGCGATCGTCGCCGAGCTTGGCCAGGCCCTTCAGGTCGGGCCTGTCAGGCATCAGCTTGTCCAGCGCCTTCGGCCCGCCCTTGCGCTTCTCGGCACGGGCACGAATGGTCTTGAAGGAGGTCATGGGGTCCCCAGGTTCGGGCGACCCACGACACCAGAATTCGAAGAGCCGGTCCAGCCCTGATCCCTTTCCAGTGGCACCCGGACGATCGCGCGCCAATGCGCCGCAGCCTGCTCGTCATCGGATCGGCAAGCCGGCGGCCGTGATGGTCTGCTTCTTGCTTCGGGAAACCCTGGATTTTTGGGCATTTTCAGTTTTTCACGAATGGATATTCCATGCGCTGCCTGGTCGTGGCCGACCTGCATTATTCGCTGCCGCAGTTCGACTGGCTGGTCAGCGCCGCGGCGCAATTCGACCTGGTGATCTTTGCCGGCGATGCGCTCGACATCGGCTCAGCGGTGGATTTTCGCGCGCAGATCGTGGTGGTGAAGAAGTACCTTGCCCTGCTCAGCGCCCAAACCCGCGTGATCCTCTGCTCCGGCAATCATGATCTCGACGAGCGCAACGCGGAGGGCGAGAAGGTCTCGCGCTGGATCGCGGAGGTGCGCGAGCTCGGAATTGCCTGCGACGGCGACAGCCTCACCATCCGCGATACGCTCTTCACGGTGTGCCCATGGTGGGATGGCCCGCTGGTCAAGCAGCGGCTCGCCGACCAGCTCCGGGAGGCGTCGACCCACCGCCCGCCGCGCTGGATATGGGCGCATCACGCACCACCGGCCAATTCGCCGACGAGCTGGGGCGGGAAGCGCTTCTTCGGCGATGTCGAGCTCGTGCAGTGGATCATGCAGTATCAGCCGTCGATGGTGATCTCCGGCCATGTGCATCAATCGCCGTTCATCCGTGACGGTTCTTGGTTCGACCGCGTCGGCCAGACCTGGGTCTTCAACGCGGGGCTGCAGCCGGGACGGCCGCCGACGCATATCGTGCTGGATTTCGATGCGCACCAGGCATTCTGGCTCGCGGCCGGCGAGGCGCAATGGATCGACCTTGCCGCGCCATTGAAGCGACCGGCCCTGCCGGTCGAGGACACGCCGGACTGGCTCAGATCCTTGGATCGGATTGCCGATCCGAGCCTGGCGAGACCTCAAGCGGCGGCAGGTTGATCATGCTCTGGAGCACCTCGCCGACCATCGCGAGGTGCGTACCGTGCCCGGCATATTGCCGCTTGAGGTCGGCAAGATAGGTGTTGGCGACATTGAGCCGCTGCGCCAGCATGCGCGCCAGCAGCAGGGCGACATCCGGCTCCCGCCGCAGAAATGATGCGGCGTCCTCGAATTCGTAGACCACCGCGTCCGAGCAGGCCCGCACGGTTGCGGTGTGCGGCTGTCCGAGCAGCACGGACATCTCGCCGAGCACCGCGCCGGGCTCGGTGACCGTGGCGACCACCATGTCGCCCTTGGTCACCTCCAGCTTTCCCTCCATCAGGACGTAGAGATGGCCGGTGGTGCCGCCCTCGGTCACGACGAGCGTGCCGGCGGCAACCCGCCGCTCCGTTCCGCCGGTGCAATAGTCCAGAACCGCGCGCATCGCCGAAAACTCCTGTCACAGGAGCCAGTAGAGCACGTTACATGCCAACGCGCAGCCGCTTGTACGGGTTTGCTCAAATTTTCCGCACACCGGCGAAGGCCGCGGTGCGCGCGGCGTTCGACCTACATCCTCGGCGTCAGGTGCTTCACGAAGTGGACCGATTGCCAATCGTTGGGTTCGGCCGGGCTGAACCCGGCCTTTCTCGCAAGGCCGCGCATCTCGGCATTCGTCCGCGCGGCATCGCCTGCGATCATCTCGTGGCCGAGATCGATGGCGCGCATCTCCATCGCGGTCATCAGCGAGAGGCCGAGCCCTCTGCGCTGGAATGCATCGGCGACCGAGATCGCGAATTCTCCCCATCCCGCGGCCGCATCATAGGCGTATCGCGTCTCGCCGACGATCGTGCTCCGCCCTTCCCCTCCGACCTCCGCGAGCAGGGTGAAATGATCGGGGCGGCCGGCATCCGGCAGGCACTCGGCCGCGACGGCGGCAATGTCGGCGCGCGCGCCCATGAAGCGCTTGTTGCGCGATGTCGTGGAGAGACCAGTGAAATAAGCCGACAGGCCCGCCACATCCGACACGCCGGCGGCCCTGATGCAGATCGCCCGCGCGGTGTCGCCTGGCGAACGAGTTTCGCTTTCGCCTGGCGGTAAAAAAGCCGGGTCGACGAGCGATTCCGGAAACATGTGTGACATGCGTGACGCCTTCGGCAGGTTGCGTGAGAGCGCAGACCTAACCGAAGCCGCGCACGCGCCGCTTGGACGGCGCCGCCAATGATGCGGCTGAAAACGAACAGAAGGAGCTGTGCCGATCACGCTCGCGAGAGCGACGGCACCTCCGCCGGGACGATCGCCTGCAGGCCGCCGAAGCGGCGTTCGCGACCGTGGAACGAGGCCAACGCCTCGGCGAGATCGGCCGCATCGAACTCGGGCCACATCCGCTCGGTGAAATGCAGCTCCGCATAGGCGCCTTCCCACAGCAGGAAGTCCGACAGCCGCTTCTCGCCGCTGGTGCGGATGATGAGGTCGACGTCGCGCAAGCCCACCTCGCCGGTGACGAGTTGCGAGAACGCTTCACGCGTGAGGCTCGTCAACGCGGCCGCCTTCGCGGCGGCGTTGAGGATGGCATCGCGCGCGGAATAATCGACGGCGATGCGCAGATGCAATGCGCGGCCGTCCGACGTCGCAGCTTCGGCACGCGAGATCGCGGTGGCGATGCCCTCCGGCAGCCGGTCGCGGCGGCCGATCACGGAGAGGCGCACGCCGTTCTTCACCAGGCTCTGCACTTCATTGGCGAGATAGAAGCGCAACAGCGTCATCAGCGCGGCGACCTCCGCCCTCGGCCGCCGCCAATTGTCGGTCGAGAAGGCATAGAGCGTCAGCGTGCCGATGCCGTGCCTCGGCGCGATCTCGACGATCCGGCGGATCGCCTCGACGCCGGCTTCATGACCGCGCGCGCGCGACAGGCCGCGCCGGGTCGCCCATCGTCCGTTGCCGTCCATGATGATGCCGACATGAAGCTTGTCGTCGGGGGGCGTGACATCACTTTGCATTGCAAAGTCTCCGGTCAAAAAAGGGGACGATCAAGTCGAGAGGATACCGAGGCGGCCGAGCGGTGGCGCCTCGCGGCCCGCGGCCTTGGCGGCGTCGCGCACCAGCCGCTCCAGCACGGCAAGGTAGTCGAGGAAGCGGCGGCGGCCCGCCTTGGTGAGGCGGCACGTGGTGTGCGGACGATTGCCCTCATAGCCCTTGATGACGTCGACCAGTCCGGCCTCCTGCAGCACGGCGAGATGCCGGCTGAGATTGCCGTCGGTGAGTCCACAGAGCTGCTTGAGGTCGGCGAATGCGAGCCCCTTCGGATGCGCCATCAACGAGGTCAGGAGCCCGAGCCTCGCTTTCTCGTGGATCACGCGATCGAGCCCTTCATAGGAAAAGGGCGCACTCTCAGTCTTCGACATCATTGTCTCCGGACGCGAAATACAAGATCGCCGTCATCACCGACTGCCCGATCACGAAAGGCAGGCCCATGGTCCACGGCGACAGCGTGTGGGTCTGGCTCGCCAGCAGCACGACGGCAAAGCCCGAAATGAAATACCAGGCACCGGCGAGCGCCACGGTGCGCGGCAGCGAACGCACGGACGCGAAAATACCGAGCGACACCAGGATTTGCCACAGGCCGGGCAGCAGCCACAGCGTCTCGGCCGCGAACTTCCACATCACCACCGCGAGCAGGACGCCGGCGACACCTGCAGGCAGGAACTGCTCGGCCGCCTGATGAATCATGGCGTCGGCCAGGCCCGAATGATGGCGGCGCGAGCGCGCGCGCATCTCGATCCAGATCATCAAGCCGGAGAGCGTGGCGGCGATGAACCAGCCCAGAAAGAAGCCGAGGGGCTCGCTGGTGGGATCGCCGAGCAGCCAGAATTGCAGGATTGCCGTGATCAGCGCGACGCCGCCGGTCGCAGCCATCGTCGCCGGTCCGTAGCCGCGAAACGCCGTCCCCGCCGCGATCTGGCTGCGGATCGCACCGATATCAGCCAGCGCCTTGTCGAGATCGTGCATCGGCAATGCCAAGCCCCGCTCCGCCCATCTTGTCGGGGTTACACGCCCCGTCACTTTGTATCGCAAAGCATATCGCGTCGCAAAGCAAAGGCAAGTCGGAAAGTCAGCCCGTGGGGATCGGCCCCCGTCTGACAACTGCCGGTTGCGTGGCGCCCGCCCATCCAGATAGGATGGACACAAAAGGGTTCCGGGGGGCTGTTATGTGGCTTAAATCGTTGGTCGTCGCGTCCTTGTTGCAGGTTGGTGCCGTCGGGACTGCGGCCGCGGCCGGGCCATTCGGCTCCGTCAATGTCGGCAATTGGATCGGGGGCGCGTTCAGCAACGACGAGACGGGCGCCTTCTCGCATTGTGCGGCGACGACGCCCTACGGCAACGGCGTCATCCTCGTCGTCGGCCAGAGTGCTGCCGGCTTATGGACGTTGAGCTTTGCCAGTCCCAGCTACCGCTTCAAGCAGGGCGAGAACGCCGCGATCGACGTCATCTTTGACGGGCAGGAGCAGGCGAGACTGTTCGCGACGGCCAACCAGACGAACATGCTCACATCCGTCATGCCCGCCAACGTCGTGCGAATCTTCCAGAGAGCAAGCCTGATGGTCGCGACGAGCGGCCGCACCGTCCTTAATTTCGATCTCAACTCGGCCGGGCCCGTGATCGCGGCATTGACCAATTGCGTGACCCGAGTGAAGGCGGACGGACTCAGCAAGGCCGGTGATTTCACCAAGGGCGCCGGCAAGCCACAGGTCGCGCAAGACAAGCAGGCCTCTCCGCCCGCCGGCCGCAAATCGGCCAAAGCCCAGGCCGGCACCGGATTCGTCGTAAGCGCCAACGGACACATCATCACCAACCATCATGTGATCGACGGTTGCGTCGGCGACATCAAAGGCAATCTCACCGGCGAGGCGGGCATGACGTTGCGCGTCGTGTCGAGCGATGCCAACAACGATCTCGCCTTGCTGCAGGCGCCGTCGACCGCGACATTCAAGGACTTCGCCCGGATCCGCGACCGTTCGATCCGCTCCGGCGATTCCGTCATCGCGATCGGCTTCCCTTTCCATGGACTCCTGAGTTCGGACTTCACCGTAACGACAGGCATCGTCAGCTCGCTCAGCGGCTTCAGGAACGACTCACGCTTCCTGCAGATCACCGCCGCGGTACAGCCCGGCAACAGCGGCGGCCCGCTGTTCGACACCACCGGACAGGTCGTCGGCGTCGTGACCGGCAAGCTCGACGGTCTGCGCTTCGCCGCCGCGACCGGCAACATTCCCGAAAACATCAGCTTCGCCATCAAGACCGGCGCGCTGCGCGACTTCCTCGACAATTCTGTGGTGCCCTACCAGACCGCCGAGCCGAAGGGCGAAATCAAAACCACCGACATCGCCGGCAACGCGCGGCCTTATACGATGTACATCTTGTGCAACCGCGCGGAACAGGCCGACGCGAAGCGTTGAACCGCGCCGTCGCGCCGATTGCCGCCGTCATTTTCCGCGCCAGAGCTCGCCTTGCACGACGGGTGACGGGCTCCTGCGGGAAGCCCGGCAGGCGGCTTCTCCGTAGCCTCGCATCGTTTGCGGACGACCGGATCGCCCGCTCCAGGCTCGCAATCGCGAAGGCGGGCGATGACCCCGTCGATGCCCTTCAGCCGTGACAGCACGCGCCTTTTGCCGCTTGCGGCTCATACTGATCGCGCAGCCGCACCCAGTCCATCGGATAGGGCAGGCCCTGCTCGTGGCGGCCAAGCGGCGTGAGGTCGAGATATTGATAGGCGGCATTCATCATGTCGAGGCCGCGGGCGAAGCACGAATAGGTGTGGAAGATCTCACCGGCCTCGTTGCGGTAGAACACGCTGATGCCGGGGAGTTCGGCGCCGTAGATCTGGGTGGTGCCGAAATTGTACATCGGCTCCCCGGTGGCGATCTGCTCGGCCGAGAAGGTCACACCGTATTCCGAGTTGAAGTCGTTGCCGCCCGAGGACACCCAGTCGAACGTCCAGCCCATCCTCTTCTTGAACGCATCGAGCTTGTCGACCGGTGCCAGCGAGACCGCGACCATGGTGGTTTCGCGCGCTGCGAGATGCGGCACCATGCGCTCGAACCCGTCGGCCCAGAACGAGCAGCTCTTGCACGCGGCGTCCCAGTCCGGCGCAAACATCACATGCTGGACAACGAGCTGTGGACGCCCCTTGAAGAGGTCGCCGAGCGTCACCTTGCCCTCCGGTCCGTCGAAGACGTAATTCCTGTCGACCTTCACCCAGGGCAATTGGCGGCGCTCCTCGGCGAGACGCTCGCGCGCCTCGGTGAGTTGCTTCTCGTGGGCAAGATGGGCCTTGCGTGCGGCGATCCACTGCTCCCGCGAGACGATCTGATGTTGTTGCATGGCGTTCTCCCTGGACGGAAATCAGGCGACGAAGGCGTCGAGCTTGTCGAAGAAGGAGTTCCAGCCGCGCTGATGATTGTCGCGCGCGGTCTCGTCGAAGAACTGGGCATGGTGGAAGATCATCAGCGTGCCGACGCTGTCCGGCTTGAACGTGATGGTCACCAGCGATTCGCGCTCGGGCGTCGAATGCCAGGCCCAGGTGAACACCAGCCGTTCATTCGGCAGGACCTCGCGGTAGGTTCCGCTGGCTTCGAAATACTCGCCATCGTCGCGGGTGAAGCTGATGCGATAGCGCCCGCCGGTGCGGACATCGAGTTCGGCATCGAGCGACGCCGGCTTCATGTTCGGTGGCCCGAACCATCGCACTAGCTGCTCGGCTTGCGTCCAGGCGGCATAGACCTTTTCGGGCGGCGCGCGGAGCCGTCGCGTGAGCGTGAGGCTCGGACGCTCTGTCGCGTGCTCGGCGGCGCGGGGATCGGCGTTGACGGCTGCATTGGCCATGGGTTGTCCTCCACGAAAGCGGCAAGTCGATCGAGATTGTCGGACCAGAACTGTGCGTAGCGATTGAGCCAGTTCATCGCCTGCTCCATCGGCTGCGCGGTGAGGCGACAGGAAACCGTGCGTCCGGCCTTCTCCCGCACGATCAGACCCGCATCCGACAGCACGTCGAGATGCTTCATGATCGCCGGCAGCGAGATCGGAAACGGCGCGGCCAATTCGCTCACCGACAGACTATCCTGCTCGCCGAGACGTGCCAGCATGGCACGCCGCGTCGGATCGGACAGCGCTGCAAAGGTTCGATCCAGCATCTCGTTCTTATACTTAACCATATGGTTTAGTATAAGCTCGCGCATCGGGTCGTCAAGCAGGAACCCGCACCTGAGGGTCCGCACGACCGCGTGATCAGGCCGCGGCGAAGCCGCTTCCCAGGGATATCGGCGTCGCGCCGTCGCGACTAGTTCGGCGCGACCGGCCGTGCGCGGCGGTGCGGCCGCGATTGCGGCTGCGGCGCCTGGCCATAGGCAGCCATCGGATTGGGACCGCAGTACAGCAGGCGGCCGGAAACGCTGGCCTGGCACTGTTCGTAGGTGCTGTAGGCGCATTCGCCGGGATAGTCGTATTCCCCGCCCTGCGCGCACCAGGGGTAATCGCGCGCCACCGCGGGAGTGACGTTGGCGGAACCGGCAAGGACCGTCGCACCCAGCGTCAGCAGCGCCAATTGCATCTTGCGCATGATTCCAACTCCTCTCTTCAGCCTGCGCCCCGAGACACGCGCGCGTCCCAAGACAAGCTCGCGTCCAGGGCGCGCTCACGTCTCATGCAACATCAGGTCTCGCCACTTCGTTTTATTCCAGCTCGAAAGGGCAAGCCACGCAAGAAAAAGCCCTGCCATGCGGCAGGGCTCCATTCCGCGCAATCACAAGCGCGCTACTCGACCTTCAGGCCGGCGAACTCGACGACCTTCTTCCACTTGGCGGTCTCGGCCTCGATCTCCTTGCCGAACGCCTCGGGCGTCTGCACCAGTGGATCACCGCCAAGCTCGACCAGGCGCTTGGTCATGTCGGGCTCCTTCATCAGCGCGTTGATCTCGTTGTTGAGCTTGGCGATCATGTCCTTGGGCATGTTCTTGGGTGCGCCCATGCCGAACAGCGCGCTCGCCTCGTAGTCCTTCACGGTTTCGCCGATCGCCGGCACGTCGGGAAGCTGCGGCGAGCGCTGCGCGGTGGTGACGCCGAGCGCGCGAAGCGAACCGGAGCGGATGTGCTGGATGATCGAGGGCATGTTGTCGAAGATCACCTGCACCTGGCCGCCGAGCATGTCGGTGATCGCGGGCGCCGCGCCGCGATAGGGCACGTGCTGCATCTTGCAGCCCGTCATCGACATGAACATCTCGCCGGACAGATGCACCGAGGTGCCGTTGCCGGACGAAGCCATGTTCACCTTGCCGGGGTTGGCCTTCACGTAGTCGATGAACTCGGCCACCGTCTTCGCAGGCACGTCCTTGTTGACGGTCATCACGTTCGGCGTGCGCTGGAACGAGGCGATCGGCGCGATGTCGCGGACGAAATTGAATTTGAGGTTCGAATAGAGCGTGGCGTTGATGTAGTTGGCCGGATTGACCAGCAGCACGGTGTAGCCGTCGGGCTCGGCATTGACGACGGATTCGGTGCCGATATTGTTGCCTGCGCCCGGCTTGTTCTCGACCACGAATTGCTGGCCGAGCCGCTCCGACAGGCGCTGACCGATCAGCCGCGCCAGAATGTCGGTGGCCCCGCCCGGCGGATAGCCGACCACGAATTTCACCGGACGGGTCGGATAATCCGCGGCAAGGGCCTTCGACAAAGGGGTAGCTGCAAACGGACTGGCAGCGAGCAGGCCCAGCGCGGTACGGCGAGTGATCATCTCAACGTTTCTCCCAGTTTGTTGTTCTTGAACGCGTCTTGGACGGCGTTGTAACAAAGCCCGCAGCATGCGGAAAGTGCGCACCTCGTACCGCGACGAAAGGATGAGGCATGGCGATCAAGGTTGAGGCTCTCGACCATCTCGTGATCAACGTCACCGACGTCGCGGCGACCGCCGAATGGTATCGCAAGATCCTCGGCATGGAGGTCAGGGTGTTCGATCCCGGCGGCGGCAGAGCGCCGCGGACGTCGCTTCAATTCGGCAACCAGAAGATCAACGTCCGGCCGCGCGATGCCGACAAGGTGGAATGGTTCACCGCCGACCACCAGACCGCCGGCAGCGAGGATCTCTGCTTCCTCACCTCCGCCACGCCCGATGAGGTGGTGGCGCATTTGAAGGCACATGGTATCGCGATCGAGGAAGGCCCGGTTTCCAAGCAGGGCGCCCGCGGCACGCTGCGCTCGGTCTATTGCCGGGATCCCGACGGCAGCCTGATCGAGATTTCATCGTACGAGGATTGAAGGCCGGCCAAGCCGCACCGCGCGAGCGCCGTCATTGCGGGCTAAGCGATACAGGCCGTCTTCGCGGGAACAGCTTGGATGGCTTGGTCGCTTCGTTCCCCGCAATGACGAACGAGGGCGCGCGGACAGCCCAACGCGCCTCGCGATTTGCTCCCCGCGCCATCCGGTGGCAGGAAGACGCAATAATCGACAAGCGGCCGCGCGCAAGATGCAGGCCGCACGGGAGGACACATGCCGAATTCGCAAACCGCCGCTGGAATCGTGGGTCCCTTCGCAGGCCTGGACGTCCCCTGGCTGCTCAGGATGCGGGCCGAGATACGCCGCGATCATCCGTTCCTGATCTGGGCGCCGTTCGATGCGCCGGCGCGGCACTGGAGCTATGGTGAGTTTCACGATCGGGTCGGCGCGCTCGCGGCGGGGCTCGCAAAGCGCGGCGTCAGGCCCGGCGAATATGTGCTGATCCACCTGGACAATTGCATCGAGGCACTCCTCGCCTGGTTCGCCTGTGTCGAGCTCGGCGCCATCGCGGTCACCACCAACACCCGCTCGGCGCCGGCCGAGATCGAATATTTCGCGGATCATTGCGGCGCGGTCGCCGCAATCACGCAGCCGGCCTATGCCGAGATCGTCGCGCAGAACTGCCGCAAGCTGCGCTGGATCGCCGTGACCGCGCATGACGCAGGCGCCGCGCCTGCACAGGCTGTCGCGCGCGGCGACAGTTTCGAGGCGCTGTTCGCCGACAGCGCCGACCGGCCGCGGCGCGCCGCCGATCCGCTCGCCCCGTGCAGCGTGCAATACACCTCGGGCACGACGTCGCGTCCCAAGGCGGTGCTGTGGACCCACGCCAATGCGCTGTGGGGCGCCAAGATCAACGCTGCGCATGAGGACCTGCATGCCAGCGACGTGCATCAGATCTACCTGCCGCTGTTTCACACCAACGCGCTCGCCTATTCCATGCTGGCGACGCTGTGGGTCGGCGGCACATGCGTGATCCAGCCGCGCTTCTCGGCCAGCCGGTTCTGGCGCGTGGCGCGCGAGCACGGCTCGACCTGGACCTCGACGATCCCGTTCTGCATGAAGGCGCTGCTCGAGCAGGAGATCCCCCGCGACCACAAGTTCCGCCTGTGGGGCACCGCGATCAACGAGCCGCCGGCCTTCGCCGCGTTCGGCGTCAAGATCATCGGCTGGTGGGGCATGACCGAGACCATCACGCACGGCATCATCGGCGAGGTCGACCAGCCCAACATCCCGATGTCGATCGGGCGCGCGGCGCCCGAATACCAGATCCGCGTCACCGACGACGACGGGCGGCCGACCGAGGTCGGCGACACCGGCAACCTCTCGATCAAGGGCATTCCCGGCCTGTCGCTGTTCGCCGAATACCTGCACAACGAGAAGGCGACGCGCGAGAGCTTCGACGCGCAGGGCTTCTTCATCACCGGCGACCGCGTCGTGCGCCAGGAGAATGGCTACATCCGCTTCGGCGACCGCGCCAAGGACATGCTGAAGGTCGGCGGCGAGAACGTCGCGGCGTCCGAGATCGAGCAGGTGATCGCGGTCGTCCCCGGCGTGCGCGAGGCGGCGGTGGTGGCCAAGAAGCATCCGATGCTGGACGAGGTGCCGGTGGTCTTCATCATCCCGCACGGCGGCGTCAACGGTGCGCGGCCCGACCTGCACGACAGCGTGATGACCGCCTGCCGCGCGGGCCTCGCCGACTTCAAGGTGCCGCACGAGATCAGGTTCGTCGACGACATGCCACGCTCGACGCTGGAGAAGGTGGCGAAGGCGGAGCTGCGGAAGCTGGTGGGATGAGGCTGTCGTCCCGGCGCAGGCCGGGCCCATGCCGCGTGATCCGGCGATGGCGCGCGATGCCCATACCGGACCACGGGTCTTCGCCTAACTACTTCCCGGGGCTATGGGTCCCGGCCCACGCCGGGACGACATCGGAGCTTCGCAGCGGCGCCGAATTGCGTCAGAACGAGCCCAGCGCCACCGGGCGGAACGCCTGCAGCAATTGCTGATCGAGCTTGCCGCCCATGCCTTCCATCATCGTGAAGGCGCGCGCATGAGTGAAGGGCATGCGGTAGGCACGCTTCTCCACCAGCGCGGCGTAGATGTCGACGATCGTGGTCAGCCGCACGATGTCGCTGATCTGGTTCGACGACAATCCGTTCGGATAGCCGGTGCCGTCAAGGAATTCGTGATGGTGCAGCACCACGTCGAGCATCTCCGGCGGGAAGCCGCCCTGCGCCGCGAGCGCCTCGTAGCCGCGCCGCGGATGCTGGCGGACCTCGTCCATCTCCTCGTCGGTGAGCTTGCCCGGCTTGTCGAGCAGCGCGGTCGGAACGAAGGCCTTGCCGACGTCGTGCAGGAGCGCCGCACGGGTGAGCCGGCGCTGGTCGTCCTCGCGCATGCCGAGATGCTGCGCGAAGGCGACCGCGAAACCGGTGACGAACAGGCAGTGGCGGTAGCTACCGACATGGTGGCAGCCGACCGTCGTCAGCCATTCGCGCAGCGAAGAATGCTTGATCGCCTTCAGGATCTTGCTCTCGGTGGCGACGACGTCATCGAACGTCAGCGCGACGCCGAGCGGCATCTTGTTGAACATTTTTGTCAGGACGGCATGCGCCGCCTCGACGCCGCGATTGAGCGTCTTGCCGCGATCGGTCGCGTCGTAGGTCGCGGTGTCGGGGAATGCGGCGCGGATGCGCTGCAGGATCGCCTCGGGCTGCAGCGGGCGCGAGATCGTGTCGGTCGCGCCCAGCGCCCAGGCCTGCATGGTGCCGTGATGCAGGGCGTCCGCAAGCACGAACAGTCGCGGCATCGTGCGATAGGCATCGGCGCGCAGCTTGTTGCGCACCCGCTGCACGCTTTCGGGCGAGCGCAGGTTGATGTCGACCACGATGCCTGAGAGATCGCGCGACGGCTGTTCGGGGATCTCCTGGGTCGACACCATGGAGACGTCGCCCACGGCCTTCAGGATGCCGGCGAGCTCGCTGCTCTGGTCGCTGCGATCCGAGGCCAGCAGCAGCTGGCGCTTGGCGGTTTTGGCTGACGCGGTCATGGCTTCCCCGGGAGCACGGAACTCTATTCGGCGTCAGCCTAAGCCGGTTCAGGTTCCCCGGCCCTTAAGAGGCGTGCTCAACGCAACCCTGCGGAATTGCGAGCAATTTTACGGATTTCGGTGTCCATGCCGGCCTCCCGGCAAAAGTCGCGAAAACAACCCCATGCACAGTAGGACGCCCATTGACGACAAAGGAGATTTTTCGCCGACCTGGCATCGCCGCCCGAGGGACGGCGTCGCTTCCGCTCGCGCATGCCGCGGTGGTCCATGCCTTCAACGGCGCTCCGGAGAACGTGGATGCCTGGGGCGAGCCCGGGCCTGACCACCTCGAAAACAATCCGCCGGAGGCAAGCCTCCGGCGGATCGTCTCAGGTCACAATCGCGATCGACCTTACGCCTTCATGTTCGCCTTCACGGCTTCGGCCGTGATCGGCAGCGCCCGCACGCGGGCACCGGAGGCGTTGAAGATGGCGTTGCCGATGGCGGGAGCCACCACCGTCACCGCCGGCTCGCCGACGCCGGTGGCCTTTTCGCCATTGGCGATCACGGCGACCGCGACCTCCGGCACCTGGCTCATGCGCAAGGGCGTGTAGCTGTCGAAATTGGTCTGTTCGATGCCACCGTCCTTCAGCGTCGCTTTCTCGTAGAGTGCCAGCGACAGGCCCCACAGCGCCGCGCCCTCGACCTGGGCACGGATGTTGTCGGGATGCACCTGGGTGCCGACGTCGGTCGCGACCGTGAGCTTCTTCACGGTCACCTCGCCCGACGGTGCAACGACGACGTGGGCGACACAGGCCGTCCAGCTCGCCGTGGCGCGCTCCTGCGACGAGACGCAGGCCACGCCCATGCCTTCGCCCTTCGGGAGCTTCTTGGTGCCGTAGCCGGCCAGGCCCATCGCGGCGAGCAGCGTGTTGCGCAGACGCTGCGCGCCGCCGTCGTTCTTGCCCTTGCCGTCCAGCAGCGAGATGCGGAACTGCGCGGGATCCTGGCTGGTCGCCACCGCGATCTCGTCGATCATGCTTTCGATCGCCCAGAAGGTCCAGCCGGGGGCCACCGAGCGAAGCTGGCCCGACGGCGTGGCATTGTGCGCGAGCTCGTTCTTGATCGCGCGCACATAATGGTTGGGCACGGTGTAGAAGAAGTCGGCACCGTTGACCGTGAAGGCATCGAGCGGGCCCTTCTTGTCGACCGAGGGCGAGAGGAAATCGGGGATCCCCCAGCGCGCGGTCGGCCACGCCGAGACCACGTCGTGACTGAGCGCGACGAGCTTGCCGTCGCCGTCCACGCCGGCCTTCACCTTCTGGTAGGTGAGCGGGCGCGAGAAATCCATCGTCATGTCGTTCTCGCGCGAATAGATCACCTTCACCGGCTTGCCGACGGCCTTCGCCGCCTGCACCGCCGGCACCATCATGTCCGCGTCCAGTCGGCGGCCGAAGCCGCCACCGAGCCACATCTGGTGCATGACGACGAACTTCGGGTCGATTCCGGCGGCGCCCGCCGCGATCGCGCCGGAGCGCGTCGCGAACTGGTTGCCGGAATAGACGTGCAGGATGTCGCCCTTGAACTCCGCCGTGGCGTTCATCGGCTCCATCGGCGCATGGATGTTGATGCTGGTGGTGTATTCCGCCTCCAGCACCTTGGCCGCCGTGCCGATGGCGGCGGCGGGATCGCCGTCCTTGACGAAGAACTGCCCGGAATCGTCGAGCCCCTGCAGCCGCTTGGCTTCGTCGAGCAGCGACTGGCTCGACAGCTTGGCGTTCGGACCGCCGTCATAGGCGATCTTCAGCGCCTCCGCTGCCTTCCTGGCGTTGGCATAGGTGTTGGCGACTGCGACAACCCAGCCCGACGTGGTCTGCGTCTTGTCATCGAGCGTGACGGCCTTGATGAAGCCGGGCACCTTCTTCGCACCGCTGTCGTCGACCGATTTCACCGAGGCGCCGAAGCGCACCGGCGGCGTCACCAGCGCGCCATAGACCATGCCCGGCAGCATCACGTCGATGCCGTACTTGGCCGTGCCGTTGGTCTTGGAGGGGATGTCGAGCTGCGGCACCGACACGCCGATCATGGTGTATTGATCCGGCGTCTTCAGCTTGATCGCCTTGAGCTCGTCCGGCGTGAAGGTCTTCGTCGCCTTGCCGCTCTTGACGATGTCGGCGAACGACATCTGCTTCTTCGACTTCGCATGCGCGACCACGGAATCGCGCACCACGAGCTCGGACGCCGGCACGCCCATCGCGGCGGCCGCGCCTTCGGTCAGGGCCATGCGGCCGGCCGCGCCTGCCCGGCTCATCGCCTCGAAGTTCATCATGGTCGACCAGCTTCCGCCGGTGATCTGCGCGCCCAGCACGGGGTCGTTGAACTTCGGATCGTTCGAGGCGAGCGCGACGCGCATGTCGCTCCACTTCGCGCCCAGTTCCTCGCAGACGATCTGCGCCATGGTGGAGGCGATGTGCTGGCCCATGTCGGCCTTGCCGCAGGTCACGGTGACGAGGCCATCCGGCGCGATCGCGTACCAGACGCTCGGCTCGAAATTGGCGGGAGCTGCAGCGACCGCGTGGTCGATGCCGGGCACGCCGGCATAGCCGAGCACGAGACCGGTCGCGGCCGTGCCGACGAGGAAGGAGCGGCGGCTGAGATCGGTTGCCTCGGGTGTGATGTTCTTGACGTGCTGATTCATGTGGGCCTCCGCTCGTTGCCGGCGGCGGACGCGGTGCGCATCTCGGTTGCGGCGCGCATGATCGCCTTCTGGATTCGCGAATAAGTCATGCAACGGCAGAGATTGCCGTCCATATGCGCCACGACCTCTTCCTTGGTCGGGTTGGAGTTCTTGGCGAGCAGCGAGGCCGCCTGCATGATCTGCCCGGACTGGCAGTAGCCGCATTGCGGCACCTGCTCGGCGATCCAGGCCTTCTGCAGGGGATGATCGCCCTTAGCGGAGAGGCCCTCGATGGTGGTGATCTTCTTGCCGGCGACGTCGCCGACCATGGTCTGGCACGAGCGCACGGCTTCGCCGTTGACATGCACGGTGCAGGCACCGCACAGCCCGGCACCGCAGCCGAATTTCGTGCCGGTCATCTGCAACTGTTCGCGGATGGCCCAAAGGAGCGGCGTATCGTTCGCCGCATCCACGGGCATACTCCGCCCGTTGATGGTGAGAGTTGGCATAGGCGTCTTCCCCTGCCGGTGCATGAAGCCGCTTACGGCGGCAACTTGAGTCGCGAACGCCCACCGGGCCGACGCCCGCATCGGCCGCAAGAATGATCGCGTTCAAGCGCAGAGGCAAATGCAATTTGGAATCGATCGAAACTATCTCGGCATCTGTTCGTTGTGCGCTGCGACAACGGCGTTGGCATAGCGACTGAACGCAACGGAGGCGCTTCCGGCATGCATGCCATCGCGTTCAGGCAGTTTCTTCGGGGTAACCGGTCACGCTAGGGTACGATCAAGCCAAAGAGAGATCGCCGTGATTTCGGATGCACCTACGCGCCTCGTGGGAGAAGGTGGCGCTAAGCACAGATGAGGTGTTCTCTTCGTATGTTCAGATGAGAATGGGACTCGCGGACAGAACCTCTCACCCGCAAGAGGAGAGGGTGCAGCGGCGGGAAGAAGAACGAAAGGACGGGAGATATGCCGAAGATCGATCGGGACGGTGTCGGGATCTACTACGAGGTTCATGGCGAGGGTCCGCCGTTGCTGCTGACCCACGGCTACTCCTCGACCTCGGCGATGTGCCATGGGCAGGTCGATGCGCTCGCCAGGGACCACAAGCTCATCCTGTGGGACATGCGCGGCCACGGCCAGTCCGACTATCCCGATGACCCCGCGGCGTACAGCGAAGCGCTGACCGTCGGCGATATGGCGGCGATCCTCGATGCTGTCGGCGCCGAGCGCGCGATCATCGGAGGGTTATCGCTCGGCGGCTACATGTCGCTCGCCTTCTATCGCGCCTCGCCGCAACGCGCCCGCGCGCTGCTGATCATCGACACTGGCCCCGGCTTCAAGAAGGACGATGCGCGCGAGGCCTGGAATGCACGCGCGCGCGCCACCGCCGACAGGCTCGACCAGGAAGGCCTCGATGTCCTGAAATCGGCAACGCGCGAACGCGCCGCCGCCCGCCATCGCAACGCCGAGGGACTGGCACTTGCGGCACGCGGCATGCTGACCCAGCGCGACGCGCGCGTGATCGAGCTGTTGCCCGACATCAAGGTGCCATCGCTGATCGTGGTCGGCGCCGACGACACGCCGTTCCTGGCGGCGTCCGACTACATGGCCGCCAAGATCCCGGGCGCACAAAAGGTCGTGATTCCCGACGCCGGACACGCCGTCAACATCGATCAGCCGCAGGCTTTTGTTGACGCGGTGGTGCCTTTCCTGAAGAACTTGCCGCGATAAGCGGGCTTGACGGGAACCTGGACCATGAAGCGAGCGATGTTGGCTGCGGGCGCGATGGCGACACTCCTCTCCGCGTCCGCGCGGGCCGAGCCGTTCAACACCGTGCCGCCGCGCCTGCCCTTCGTCGCGACATTGTCGAACAACACGCCGCTCGCCTTCGGCATGGACGCCGAACAGACCGCGCGAGCGCTGGGACAGCCGCTGCAATATGTGCGCGGGCGTCCCGGCAACGAGATCTACCTCGCGCTTCGTGACATCGGCGGCAGCGGATTGATCCCCTACCGCCACCGCCTGTTCCTGCAATTCCGTCACGGTCGGCTGGCAGGATGGAAAGAGGATCACGGCGAGAACTGGATGTGGGAGTGAGTTCTTTTCCTTCATCCTGAGGAGTTTGCAAGGCAAGCGTCTCGAAGATGAAGGCCCGCCTCCGGCATCCCGGTTTTTCATCCTTCGAGACGCGCCGACGCGCTCCTCAGGATGAAGAGAGAGCCCCGATCGATGACCAACCAAGAAGGACAACCCGCGTGGGACAAGACATCAAACTGACGGCCTCCGACAATTTCCAGCTCGGCGCCTATCGCGCCGATCCCGGTGGCAGCCCGAAGGGCGCGGTGGTGGTGATCCAGGAGATTTTCGGGGTCAATCATCATATCCGCTCGATCTGCGACCGCCTCGCCGGGGAAGGCTATGTCGCGATCGCGCCGTCGATCTTCGACCGCACCTCGCCCAACTTCCAGTCGGGCTATTCGCCCGACGAGATCGCCGAGGCGCGCAAATTCGTCGCCAGCCCCGACTGGGACGCAATGCTGCGCGACACGCAGGCGGCAATCGATGCCGTGAAGAATGCCGGTCCGGTCGGCATCATCGGCTTCTGCCTGGGCGGCAGCATCGCCTTCGTCGCGGCGACGCGGTTGTCGGGCCTGAAGGCCGCCATCGGCTATTACGGCGGCGCGGTGGTGCGCTTCGCGGACGAGAAGCCCAAGGTGCCGACGCAGCTGCATTTCGGCGAGAAGGACACCGGCATTCCGCTGACCGACGTCGAGACCGTCAAGGCGAAGCGACCGGATGTCGAGGTCTTCGTCTATCCCGGCGCGCAGCACGGCTTCCATTGCGACGAGCGGCCGAGCTACGACAAGGCCAGCTCCGATATCGCCTGGCCGCGCAGCCTGGATTTCTTCGCCAAGCATCTGAAATAAGCGCGCCCGTCGCTTTGCACGGTCATCCCGGGATGCGCCGCGAGGCGCGGGCCCGGACTCCATGATGCGACAGCGTCGGTGGAGACATGGATTCCGGGTTCGCGCCGGCGCGCGCCCCGGAATGACGCGTGACGAGAGTTGGGCTGAAAGCCTAGAACCAGCGCTCGCCGACGAACACGGTGTCGCCCGGGCTCAAGGGCGTGCCGAGCGGGACGACCGCGCGCATGGAGGCGCCGGCTTCCGTATGCGTGATGGTGACCACGTCGCGCTTGGCGCGCGGCGAGAAGCCACCCGCGATCGCGACCGCGCTTTCGACCGTCATGTTAGGCACGTAGGGATATTGGCCCGGCGCCGACACTTCGCCGAGAATGAAGAACGGGCGATAGGCTTCAATCTCCACGGCAACCGAGGGTTCGCGGATATAGCCGTTGCGCAGGCGCGCGGCGATCTCGCCGGCCAGTCCAGCCGTGGTGCGGCCACGCGCCGGCACCGCGCCGATCAGCGGCATGGTGATGGCGCCGCCGGCGTCGATCGCGTAGCTGTTGGTGAGACCTTCCTGGCCATAGACCACGACGCGCAGCTTGTCGCCGGCATCGAGATGATAGGAGGCATTGTAGCGGACAGGCGCAGCCATCGGCGCGGAATAGCCGACCGGCACGGGCGCGGGAGCGAAGGAATTGCGCAGCGCGCCGATGGCGCCGCCGCCGTTGTCGGCAACCACGACCGGCTGCGGACCCGGATAGGGCTGGCCATAGGCGATGGCGTCGAGATCGCCGCCCGGCTGCGCGATCGCAATGGGACCGGCGGTCTGCATGCAGCCGCCAAGGGCGAGCGCCGCAGCCGCAGCCAACATCGACAATCGAGACGCGCGCGCAACCCGCACCAGAACCATCCCTCGAAACGAGACAGCTTCAGTCTTGCACCGGGTATGGTTAACAAACGGTTTCGGGAGGCTGCGCCCTTGCCTCGGGCAAGCACAGCCATCGCATATGAGTCGAATGGTTGCCGAACGCGCTCGGCCTGCATGGTTCGAGACGCCCGCCTATGGCGGGCTCCTCACCATGAGGTTTGATACCTCACCGCAGAGCCGGGCCTCATCCGTGAGCGCCCGCCATAGGCGGGCGTCTCGAAGGATGGCCGCAGGGGGATTTTCCCGCCCCGCTTTCCGTCATATGCGATGGTCAGTGACGTGCACCGTCGCGGCGCTTGCGCCTACGCGCTCACGCCGACGCCGATCGGGCAGGACACGCCGGTGCCGCCGAGACCGCAATAGCCGGCCGGATTCTTGGCGAGATATTGCTGGTGATAGTCCTCGGCGAAGTAGAATTCACCCGCGGGCGCGATTTCGGTGGTGATGGTGCCGAGACCCTTGGCCGCGAGCGCCTTCTGATAGACCGCCCTGGATTCGTCGGCCGCCTTCTTCTGCGCATCGCTGTAAGTGTAGATCGCGCTTCTGTACTGCGTGCCGACGTCGTTGCCCTGGCGCATGCCCTGCGTCGGGTTGTGGTTCTCCCAGAACGCCTTCAGCAGCTTCTCGTAGGAGATCTTCTTCGGATCGAACGCCACCAGCACCACTTCGGTGTGGCCGGTTCGGCCGGAGCAGACCTCTTCATAGGTCGGGTTCGGCGTGTGGCCGCCGGCATAGCCGACAGCGGTGACATAAACGCCGTCGCCGAGCTCCCAGAACTTTCGCTCGGCACCCCAGAAGCAGCCGAGCCCGAACACGGCCTGCTCGAGACCGGCCGGATACGGCGGCTTGAGCTGGTGGCCGTTGACGAAATGCGTGGTCGCGGTGGGAATGGCTTGCGCACGGCCCGGCAGCGCTTCGGTGGCGCTCGGCAATGCGGTGGTCTTGCGCATGAACAGCATGATCGGATCTCCGCAGCGAGCCGTCCGTCGCCCAAGTCGACGTGCTGGAGTCAACTACCCAAGCCAGGCGCTCGGGCGGCGTGCTCGCGATCGTGGGAATATAGGCATTTACGCGCGAAGGGGCAGCCCTGTTACGCCGCCGGCCGCGCGAAGTTTCGCCCGGAGCACGATCTCGCCGAACAGCCGCCCTGCACGTCGCGCGCGGCCCTTCGGGTCCGGACCCCGTTCTAGTCGCGCGAATAGCCGATCAAAGGCTTGCGCGGGCGGAACAGGATCATCAGCAGGATGCCGACGACGCCGAGAACGGCGAAAACCGGCTGATCCAGCACGAGGCGGATCACCGAGGTCCAGAGCCAGGGCGCCTTGGCCTCGACCCAGGTGCGGAAGGCCTGCTGGCTCGCCTGGTTGATATCGTTCCAGAACTGGCCGAACCGGGTGAACCGGAGGCTCTGGTCGGCCACCCAGCGGGCGCCGTCATAGACCATGAAGATGAAACCGCCGGCCAGCAGCAACAGCCCAATCAGTCGGAAAAAGCCGCGGATCATGCCTCACCTTCTATGGCCGTGCGGCCCAAAGGCCCTTAAAACGAAGCCAGCCAATACCCGGCTGACGGCAGAAATTCAACCTCATCAGGGCGTTAGGGCTCGGGCCCGGGGCGTCCAAAGCGCGTTTTCCAGCCCGGAAAGCGTTTGACGCTGCCTCAGGCCCCCTCTATAAGGGCGCCAACTGGCGGCGGGCGCAATCCTGCCGCCGCTGTTCTTTGAGCAGTTGCAGGCGATGTCCAGGGCTCAGTGCCACGAGGCCGTCGCTCATGTTCGGGGAACGGCCTTGCACCGAACACCCTAAATCCGAGCGTCGATTACGCGGTCCAGCTGCCGGCGCCACCCGATCAAGACGCGACCGGTCTACCGCAGAGGATATTTGAGACCATGGCCAACACTACTTCCGCCAAGAAGGCGACGCGCAAGATCGCCCGCCGTACCGCCGTCAACAAGTCGCGCCGCACCCAGATGCGTGGTGTCGTCCGCACCGTCGAAGAAGCCATCAAGACCGGCGACCACGGCGCCGCGCTGAAGGCGATGGCCAACGCCGAGCCCGCGCTGATGCGCGCCGCCCAGCGCAACATCATTCACAAGAACAATGCCAGCCGCAAAGTCTCGCGGCTCACCGCGCAGATCGCCAAGCTCGCCAAGTAAGCCCGACCGATCTTCGCGTGCGTCAATCAGCCCGGCATCTCGCCGGGCTTTTTTGTTGTCCATCACATTCGCCGCGACCATCACATTCGCGGATGACATCATCGCCGCTGCGGCCGATTGTCGTCGGCAGGCTCCGATCGACGTCACACAACTTTCCAGCAATTCTCATCAGCTGCGTGAGCTGCGAGCCTGGCGCGCATTTTCAGCCTGCGTTTTCGGGCTGCGTTTTTGCCACAGCGGAAACTTTCACCGCGTTGCGAAAAGGCACTGCGGGACGGGCACAAATGAAATCCCGGCGCAAGCCAGTTGTTCTCACCGTAGATTCACCGGACGGTGCGCCGCGGTGGAGTTACCCTGCGAAACGAGACTCGAAAAACGGAGTTTCGATAATCACTTATCCACATAGCGACGACAAGCATTTGGAAAATGAGCTCGCGCGGCACTCGCGTGAAGGTTTTGTAAAATATTTTTGGCCGCCGTTCGAGATTTGTCACATATCGCGTTTCGTGTTCGATTCTCCACGCGGATTCAAAAACTTGGTCTCGGGCCTGTGAACAAGTCGCGTGCGGCGTTAACGCAGATCAAGTTTTTAGGCGCCTCAAGTGTGAATCAATTTCGTTGCGAGTCTTAGCGCATCGTGTATTTCTTAAGTCGTTCGCGGCGCCCACGATCTTCAGACCAGCGCGGTTTAGGAAACGGGGCGAGCGTGCAAATCGGCGGCGGTCTGCACGTTGGCGGCGCTTTACCAAGCGATTGTCGGTACAAAACCCATAGCGATATGGGAACGGTAGTTCATTGCCTGAATGTCTCCAAGCGAGACCTGTGCGTCTCGTTCGCGTCAAACGCAAAGCGAGACAGGCCAGGGGGCATATTGAAACTATCCGACACGCGCGAAAGCGACGCCGGGTGAACGGTTAGTACAGACGGGCGAGGCGTCCGCGACCGGAGCAATTCCGACGCGGGAGTCTTTTAGACACGCAGGACCTTGCCGTGAGCGATCACGGCAGGACGGGGAGGTATCATGTCTCACGGACTCAACGCGGTATTGAATCACGTTTCCTATTCCAACGATGCCGTTCTAGGTCCGTCCGACCTCCAGCCTCCCGCGTGTGACGGAGCGCCGAGTACGCGCTGACCTCGCGACCCTTCCATCTCTTCTGACATCGCTGATCGGCCCGCGGCATTTCAGCCGAACGGCCGAGCCATGCCTTGAAGATGGACTCGCTTGAGGTCACGCCATGGCAGCAACCCTGCATGGCGCTCACAACGCAACCTTATCTCTCAAGAGAAGTTTTCTGACGATGACGACATTGGAACAGGATCGCTGGTCACGCGTGAAGGGTCGGCTGCGCTCGAGCGTTGGCGAAGACGTCTACACGAGCTGGTTTGCACGGATGGATCTGGAAGGTGTGCAGGACGAAAGCGTGCGGCTTTCGGTTCCGACACGCTTCCTGAAGAGCTGGATCCAGGCCCACTACGCCGAGCGCGTGCTGTCGTGCTGGCAGGCCGAAATGCCGGAAGTTCATCGCATCGACCTCACCGTCCGCTCCGCGGTGCGCCCGGTGGCGCAGCCGAAGGAAGCACCGGCTCCGGTCGAGGTGCGTCGTACGCCCGCACCCGAGTTGCGTTCGACCGCGACCGCGCCGGTCTCCGCCAATCACGACGCGCTCGGCGGCTCGCCGCTCGATCCGCGCCTGACCTTCGCGAGCTTCGTCGTCGGCCGCTCCAACACGCTGGCGCATGCGGCGGCACGCCAGGTCGCGGAAAGACGCCGCGGCGATCCCGTGATGTTCAACCCGCTCTACATCCATGCCGGCGTCGGCCTCGGCAAGACGCATCTTCTACAGGCGGTGACCTGGTCCGGCAATTCCGGCAGCGAGCGCAAGGTGCTCTATCTCACCGCGGAAAAATTCATGTACGGCTTCGTCGCCGCGCTGAAGACGCAGACCGCGCTCGCCTTCAAGGAAGCGCTGCGCGGCATCGACGTGCTCGTGATCGACGATCTGCAATTCCTGCAGGGCAAGTCGACGCAGGCCGAGTTCTGCCACACGCTGAACGCGCTGATCGACGCCGGCCGTCAGGTCGTGATCGCGGCGGACCGTCCGCCGTCCGATCTCGAGAGCCTGGACGACCGCGTCCGCTCGCGGCTTGCCGGCGGCCTCGTGGTCGAGATGGCCTCGCTCGGCGAAGATCTGCGGCACGGCATCCTCAAGTCGCGCGTCGCCGCGGCCCGCGCCCATCACGCCACTTTCGACGTGCCGGAAGAGGTGCTGCTTTATCTGGCGCGCACCATCACCCATAACGGCCGCGATCTCGAAGGCGCGATCAACCGGCTGCTCGCCCACTCCAAGCTCAACAACCAGCCGGTGACGCTGGAGATGGCCGAGCGCGAGGTGCGCGATCTGGTCCGGCCGCAGGAGCCCAAGCGGATCAAGATCGAGGACATCCAGCGCGTGGTGGCGCGACAATATAATGTCAGCCGCTCCGACCTCCTGTCCTCGCGCCGGACCGCCAACGTGGTCCGTCCGCGCCAGGTCGCGATGTACCTCGCCAAGACGCTGACCTTGCGCTCGCTGCCCGAGATCGGCCGCCGGTTCGGCGGACGCGACCACACCACGGTGCTGCATGCCGTGCGCAAGATCGAGGCACTGGTCGGCAAGGACACCGCGCTGTCGGAGGAAGTGGAATCGCTGAAGCGCCAGCTCCAGGAATAAACGCCTACCTGTTTCGCCGTTCTCCCGCCGCCCCGGCCATGCCAGGGCGGCGGGCTTCGTTTTTGCCTGTAAATCGTGGGGAACTGCCCCTCAATCCCTTGAAACGGATGGCTTTCCGCGCCACCTTGCGCGACCCTGGCGGCTTTGGTCATATCGGCTGGATGATCCGGCTTTCCGGGGTCTCGGTGCCGCGTCGTGCTTCCGGCCGCGCGGCTTTTCCATCGCTTTTCCACTTGGGGATCGGGCGGGTAGTGCAATGAAGGTTACGGTCGAACGCGCGCAGCTCCTGAAATCGCTGGGCCACGTCCATCGCGTCGTCGAGCGTCGCAACACGATTCCGATCCTCGGGAACGTGCTGGTGCGCGCCGAAAACGCCAAACTGTCGCTGAAGGCGACCGATCTCGACCTCGAGGTGACGGAGACGCTCGCGGCGGAAACCGCGACCGCCGGCTCCACCACCGTGCCCGCCCACATGTTCTACGACATCGTGCGCAAGCTGCCGGACGGCTCGCAGATCGTGCTGGAAGCCGACGGCGACCGCGCCGTGCTGGCCATCCGCGCCGGCCGTTCGCGCTTCACGCTGCAGACCCTGCCGGAGAATGATTTTCCGGATCTGGCCGCGGGCGATATGTCGCATTCCTTCAGCCTCGCCGCCAAGGACGTCAAGCGGCTGATCGACCGCACCCAGTTCGCGATCTCGACCGAGGAGACGCGCTATTACCTCAACGGCATCTATTTGCATGCCGCCGGCACTGCCAAGGCGGCGACCTTGCGCGGCGTCGCCACCGACGGCCACCGCCTCGCCCAGCTCGACCTGGTCCAGCCCAAGGGCGCCGAGGGCATGCCCGGCGTGATCGTGCCGCGCAAGACCGTCGGCGAGGTGCAGCGCCTGATCGAGGACACCGAGGCAGAGATGACGATCGAGCTGTCGCCGGCGAAGATCCGCTTCACCATCGGCAACGTCGTGCTGACGTCGAAGCTGATCGACGGCACCTTCCCCGACTATGGCCGCGTGATCCCGCAGAACAACGACAAGGAGCTCGTCGTCGCCAAGAAGGATTTCGAGAACGCGGTCGACCGCGTCTCGACCATCTCCAGCGAGCGCGGCCGCGCCGTGAAGCTCTCGCTGTCGGCGGGCAAGCTGGTGCTGTCGGTGACCAATCCGGATTCCGGCAGCGCGACCGAAGAGCTCGAGGTCGAATACGCCTCCGACGCGCTCGATATCGGCTTCAACTCGCGCTACCTGCTCGACATCGCCGCCCAGATCGAGGGCGAGGTCGCGACCCTCAGACTGGCCGACCCCGGCTCGCCCACTCTGGTCCAGGACCGCGACGACAAGAGCGCACTCTACGTGCTGATGCCAATGCGGGTGTGAGGGGCGTGCTGCCTCACCGGCACACACTGTCTTCAGAATCGAACACGATGCGCATTGCTGTGCCCTCTCCCCTTGCGGGAGAGGGCTACTCCGCTGTTGGCCCGGACCTCACTCGGGTGAGGGGTCCTCTCGCCGCATTCCCTATGCGGAGGCAACCCCTCATCCGGCCTCGCTCCGCGAAGCCACCCTCTCCCGGAAGGAGTGAGGGTGAAGGCAGTGCGCTCCAAAGACGTTCGGAATGAACGCCGATGCCGCAAGATCCGCACCATCGGCCAACTGCCAAACATATTCGCCAATTCGCGAAAAACATGCGTCACGATCCGACGGATGCCGAAGCAGCCATGTGGCGCCTGCTGAGGGATCGCCGTCTGTCAGACCACAAGTTTCGCCGACAGGTTCCGATCGAAAACTACATTCTCGATTTCGCATGCTTCGAGAAGCGTCTCGTAATCGAGATCGACGGCAGTCAGCACGCGGAATCGCAGCGTGACGCAACCCGGGATGCCATACTTTCCGCTAAAGGCTTCTCAATCGTCCGCTACTGGAACAATGACGTGCTCCAGCAGTCCACCTCCGTGCTGGAAGACATCCTTGCAAAGCTCGCCGCGCGGTAACATACCCCTCACCCGTCGCCTCACTTCGTGAGGCGCCACCCTCTCCCACAAGGGGAGAGGGGAAGAATGGCGTCCATGACGAACAATCGATGACCCCCTCCCGCATTCATCGCCTGACGCTGACGCATTTTCGCAATTACCGGGCGGCGGGGCTCGAGACGGCGGCCGACATGGTGGCGCTGGTCGGGCCCAATGGGGCGGGCAAGACCAATTGCATCGAGGCGATCTCGTTCCTGTCGCCGGGACGCGGCCTGCGGCGCGCGACGCTGGAAGACGTCGCCGACAATCAGGGCGACGGCTCCTGGGCGGTCTCGGCGCAGGTCGAGGGCGCGCTGGGGCTCGCCACGCTCGGCACCGGCATCGATGCGCCGCGCGCCGATGCCGCGGTCAGCCGGCGCTGCCGCATCGACCGCGAGCCGGTCGGCTCGGCCGCCAGCTTCGGCGACCACATCCGCATGGTCTGGCTGACGCCGGCGATGGACGGCTTGTTCATGGGCGCGGCCTCCGAGCGGCGGCGCTTCTTCGACCGCCTCGTGCTCGCCATCGACAACGAGCATTCCAGCCGCATCTCCGCGCTGGAACGTTCCCTGCGCTCGCGCAACCGCCTGCTGGAGACGCGCAATTACGACGACCATTGGTGTGATGCGATCGAGCGCGAGACCGCCGAGCTCGCGGTCGCGGTCGCGGCGACGCGCGGCCAGACCGCGGCACGCCTGACCGGCATGCTGAACGCGCGCGCCGAAGCCTCCGCCTTTCCGTCCGCCAGGATCGCGCTGGACGGCTGGATGGAGAATGCGCTGCTCGACGAAACCGCAACGTCGGTCGAGGACCGCTACCGCCAGATCCTGCGCGACAATCGCCCGCGCGATGCGATCGCCGGCCGCACCACCGACGGACCGCATCTCACCGACCTTCAGGTCGTCTATGCGCCCAAGAACATGCCGGCGCGCGACGCCTCCACCGGCGAGCAGAAGGCGCTGCTGATCGGCCTCGTGCTGGCGCACGCGACGCTGGTCGCCGAGATGACCGGAATCGTGCCGCTGTTGCTGCTCGACGAGGTGGTCGCGCATCTCGATCCGAACCGGCGCGCGGCGCTGTTCGAGGAACTGCGCAAGCTCGGCGCGCAGGTCTGGCTCACCGGCGCGGACCCCGCCGCTTTCGCCGAGATCGGCCCCGGCGGCGAGGTTTTCGACGTCGAGAGCGGGCGGGTTTCGGCCCGGCGCTAGAAGCCCCCGCGCACATTTCGACCCGCAGAAACGCGGGTCGCGGAGCGCGTCAAACGGGCTTTCGAATCGGGCTTTTCGCAGGCCCGGAAATCGGCCCTCGAACACCTTGAAACGCAGCCAAAAATCCCTATCTGCTCAAAGGGTTGCCCGAGGATACTTTGCGCTAGGCGCAAGCGGTCTTTCGTGGCACAAATGGCCTGCAAATCAGCACCCTTTGCGCCGCTGATTCGGGCGACATCTCGAAGGCCTCTCATGACAGAACCTGCTCGGCAGCCGCGTGCCGAAAACGAGCCCTCCAACGCGAGCGAATACGGCGCGGAATCGATCCGGGTGCTCAAAGGTCTCGATGCCGTCCGCAAGCGGCCGGGCATGTATATCGGCGACACCGACGACGGATCCGGCCTGCACCACATGGTGTACGAGGTCGTCGACAACGCGATCGACGAAGCGCTCGCGGGTCATGCCACGCGCGTCGACGTCGTGCTCAATGCCGACAATTCCGTCACCGTGCGCGACGACGGCCGCGGCATTCCGGTCGACATCCACAAGGGTGAAGGCATCTCGGCGGCCGAGGTCATCATGACCCAGCTCCATGCCGGCGGAAAGTTCGACCAGAATTCCTACAAGGTCTCCGGCGGTCTGCACGGCGTCGGCGTCTCCGTCGTCAACGCGCTGTCGAGCAAGCTGGGCTTGCGCATCTGGCGCGACGACAGGGAGCATTACATCGAGTTCGCCCATGGCGATGCGGTCGCACCGCTGCAGGTGGTCGGCGATGCGCCGGGTCGGCGCGGCACCGAGGTGACGTTCCTCGCCTCGACCGAGACGTTCAAGAACATCGAATATGATTTCGCCACGCTCGAGCATCGTCTGCGCGAGCTCGCCTTCCTCAATTCCGGCGTCAACATCATCCTCTCCGACATGCGTCACGCGGTCGAGAAGCGCGAGGAGATGCACTATTCCGGCGGTGTCGAGGAATTCGTCAAATATCTCGACCGCAACAAGAAGGCGATCGTGCCGGCACCGATCATGGTGCGCTCGGAAGCCAACGGCATCGGTGTCGAGGCCGCGCTGTGGTGGAACGACAGCTACCACGAGAACGTGCTGTGCTTCACCAACAACATCCCGCAGCGTGACGGCGGCACCCACCTCGCCGGTTTCCGCGGCGCGCTGACGCGCCAGGTCAACGGCTATGCCGAGGCCAATGCGAAGAAGGAAAAGATCGCGCTGACCGGCGACGACTGCCGCGAAGGCCTCACCGCCGTTTTGTCGGTGAAAGTGCCCGATCCGAAATTCTCGTCGCAGACCAAGGACAAGCTGGTCTCCTCGGAAGTGCGCCCCGTGGTCGAGAACGTCCTCAACGAGGCGCTCCAAGCCTGGTTCGAGGAGCACCCCTCGGAAGCCAAGATGATCGTCGGCAAGGTGATCCAGGCCGCCGCTGCCCGCGAGGCCGCGCGAAAGGCGCGCGAGCTGACCCGCAAGAGCCCGCTCTCGGTCTCCTCGCTGCCCGGCAAGCTCGCCGACTGCCAGGAAAAGGACCCGGCGAAGTCGGAACTCTTCATCGTCGAGGGTGACTCGGCAGGCGGCAGCGCCAAGCAGGGTCGCAACCGCGAATTCCAGGCGGTGCTGCCGTTGCGCGGCAAGATCCTCAACGTGGAGCGTGTCCGCCCCGACAAGATGCTGTCGTCGGAGCAGATCGGCACGCTGATCACCGCGCTCGGCACCGGCATCAGCGACGAGTTCTCGGTCGAGAAGCTGCGCTATCACAAGATCATCGTGATGACGGACGCCGACGTCGACGGCGCCCACATCCGCACCCTGCTGCTGACCTTCTTCTACCGGCAGATGCGCGACATCATCGACGGCGGCTATCTCTATATCGCCCAGCCGCCGCTCTATAAGGTTTCGCGCGGCAAGTCCGAGCAGTACCTGAAGGACGAGCGGGCGCTGGAGGACTACCTGATCGATGCCGGGCTCGACGACTGCGTGTACGTTCCCGGAAACGGCGGCGACCGCACCGGGCGCGACCTGCGCGCGCTGGTCGACGACGCCCGGGTGGTCCGCAGCATCCTGCGCAATCTGCACAGCCGCTACAATCGCAAGGTGATCGAGCAGGCCGCCATCACCGGCGTGCTGAACAAGTCGATCTACGGCAACCCCGAGAACGCCGCCGCAGCGGCGCAATACATCGCGAACCGGCTCGACAACCAGGCCGAGGAGGTCGAGCGCGGCTGGATCGGGCAATTTGTCGAAGGCCAGGGCTTCATGTTCGAGCGCACCGTGCGCGGCGTCAAGGAAGCAGCCCTGATCGACGATGCATTCCTGGGCTCGGTCGAGGCGCGCAAGCTCGACGAGTACACGACGAAGCTCCAGGACGTCTACGCCCGCTCCGGCAAGCTACGGCGCAAGGACAGCGAGCATATGGTCCACGGTCCGGTCGACCTGTTCGAGGCCGTCACCGAAGCCGGACGCAAGGGCATCACGCTGCAGCGCTACAAAGGCCTGGGCGAGATGAACCCGGAGCAGCTCTGGGAGACGACGCTCGACACCGACGTACGCTCGCTGCTGCAGGTGAAGGTCAAGGAGGTCGACGAGGCCGACGACATCTTCACAAAGCTGATGGGCGACGTGGTCGAGCCGCGCCGCGACTTCATCCAGGAACACTCGCTGAGCGCGACGATCGATATCTGAGGCTTGCATCCATCCTGATCCCGAGGAGCCCGCGTCGAGCGGGCGCCTCGAAGGATGGTCACGGACTCGAGGCGCGCGTTTCGCGCTCCTCATCATGAGGGTCTTGTGACACGGCAGGTCCGGAGGGCCCCGGGACGACGGGCGGTCCCGGCAAGCCCGAATTGCCCCCCCGCGCAATTCTCTGTATTTTCCGCCTTCGATAGCCGCCCCACCCAACAGGATAGCGAGAACCCATTTGGCGCCGATCCAATACATCGTCGAGGGCGGTCACCGGCTCTCGGGCTCGATCGAGCCGTCCGGCAACAAGAATTCGGCGCTGCCGATCATCGCGGCTGCGCTGCTCACCGAACACCCGGTGACGCTGCACAACGTTCCGCGCATCCGTGACACCGAAACGCTGGTGGAGCTGGTCCGCTCCGTCGGCGCGTCGGCCGAATGGACCGCGCGCAATACGCTGGTCATCCAGGCCAAGAGCATCCGCGCCGCCGATCTCGATCCCGATCTCTGCATCCGCATCCGCGCCTCGATCCTGCTCGCCGGCCCCCTGCTGGCCCGCTGCGGCGAAGTGATGCTGCCGCCGCCCGGCGGCGACGTCATCGGCCGGCGCCGGCTGGACACGCATGTGCTCGCGCTGGAGCAATTGGGCGCCAAGGTCACGGCGACCGACCGGCTCGAATTCCGCGCGCCCAAGCTCACCGGCGCGGACGTGTTCCTGGACGAGCCGAGCGTCACCGCGACCGAGAACGCGCTGGTCGCGGCCGTGGCCGCCGACGGCATCACCTATCTGCGCAACGCGGCCTCCGAGCCGCATGTGCAGGACCTCGCCAATTTCCTGGTCGCGCTCGGCGCCAGGATCGAGGGCATCGGCACCAACACCATGATCATCCACGGTCCGGCGACGCTGGGATCCGCGACCTATTCGATCCAGCCCGACCATATCGAGGTTGGGTCGCTGATCGGCCTCGCCGCCGTGACACGCTCTCCGCTGCGCATCGTGCGCGCCGGCGTCGAGCACCTGCGCTCGATCCGGATGGGCTTCGAGCGGCTCGGCATCGTCTGCCGCGTCGAAGGCGACGACCTCATCGTGCCCTCGAACCAGACCATGAAGATCCAGGACGATTTCGGCGGCCATGTGCCCAAGCTGGAGGACCAGCCCTGGCCCGCCTTCCCGGCCGACCTGATGTCGATCGCGATCGTCACCGCCACGCAGTGCGAAGGCGTGATCCTGATGTTCGAGAAGATGTTCGAATCCCGGATGTTCTTCGTCGACAAGCTGATCGCGATGGGCGCGCGCATCGTGCTGTGCGACCCGCACCGCGCCATCATCGCCGGCCCGAGCCGCCTGCGCGGCGCATCGATGATCTCGCCCGATATCCGCGCCGGCATGGCGATGCTGCTCGCGGCGGTCTGCGCCGAGGGCACCTCGACGATCAACAATGCGGACCAGATCGAGCGCGGCTATGAGCGCATCGACGAGCGGCTGAACGCGCTGGGCGCGAAGATCAAGCGCGTGCCGGAGCGGAAGAGCTAAGGCAGTCTTCCTTCTCCCCTTGCGGGAGAAGGTGGCGCGAAGCGCCGAATGAGCGGTTCTCTCCGCGAATTCAATTCTCATTCGAACGCGCGGAGAGAACCCCTCACCCGTCTCGCCGCCGCGCGGCGAGCCACCCTCTCCCACAACGGGAGAGGGTGAGGAAACCCGCAAAGGGAAAGGGTGGGGAAACACACCGCGCCGCGCTTCGCGGCTGCGGGACAGTTGCGCGCAGGGCCATGTTTTCGACGTGTGCCTGTGCTATGGACCGGCCATGCTCGACACGATCCAGCCCCGTCCGCAGCCGCAAGCCGGCGTGCCGCAGAATCACCTCGCCGCAGAGTTCGTCGAGACGCTGCGGCTGGCTGTCCCGCTGATGCTGACGCAGCTCGGGCAGATCGCGATGATCACGAGCGATCTCGCGCTGATCGGCAGGCTCGGCGAGGATGCTGTTGCCGCGGCCGCGCTGGCGCACACGGTCTATTTCGTCAGCTTCACCTTCGGGCTCGGACTGGTGTCCGCGGTTTCGCCGCTGGCCGCGCAGGCGTTCGGCGCCGGCGATGTCGGCCGCCTCCGCCGCTCGCTGCGCGTCGGCCTGTGGGTCGCGCTGCTGATCTCGCTGCCGATGATGGCCTCGCCGCTTTATGGCGACCACATCCTGATTGCGCTGGGACAGGCCCCGCATTCGGCCGCGCTCGCCCAGCGCTATCTGAACGGACTGGCCTGGGGCATCGCGCCGGCGCTCGGCTTCATCGCCCTGCGCAGCATGATGAGCGCCGTGAACAGGCCGCAGGCGCCGCTCTGGATCACGCTCGCGGCGATCCCCGTCAACGTGGCGCTGGTCTATTGCCTGATCCACGGCCTGTTCGGCCTGCCGGAGCTCGGCCTGTTCGGAGCGGGTCTTGCGACCACGCTGGTCAATCTGGGCACTTTCATCGCCGCGCTCGCGATTGCGGCGTGGCGCAAGCCGTTCGCGGACTATCATCCGCTTGCCCATCTCTGGCAGATCGATTGGCCCCTGATGCGTCAATTGATCGCGATCGGCGCTCCGATCTCGTTCTCCCTGCTGCTGGAGTACGGCCTGTTTTCCTCGGCATCGCTGCTGATGGGATTGATCTCCACGACGGCGCTTGCCGCGCACCAGATCGCGCTCCAGATCACGGCCGTGCTGTTCATGGTTCCGCTCGGCGTCGGCATGGCCGCCACCGTGCGCGTCGGCCATGCCTTCGGTCGCAACGAGCCCGGAGGAGTGAGGCGCGCGGGTCTCGTGGCGACGCTGCTCGGGATCACGCTCGTCGCGGCGCTGACCGTCGCGATCATCCTCGGCCGCTACGAACTGGGACGACTGTTCTTCGGCAGCAGCGCGGCCAGCGCGCCGACCGTCGACCTGACCGCGACGCTGCTGCTGGTCGGCGCCACCTTCTTCATCGCCGATGCGCTGCAGACCATCATGGGCGGCGCACTGCGCGGCATCAATGACACCCGGATGACGCTGGTGTTCGCCGCGATCGGCTATTGGTGCGTCGGCTTCCCCGTCGCCTGGATGCTGGGCTTTCACACCAGCCTTGGCGCGGTCGGCATCTGGATAGGGTTGTCGATCGGATCGTTCGTCTATGCCGGCCTGCTGATCTTGCGCTTCAGGATGCTGACGCGCAGATTGGCGGGATGATCGGAACAGTCCGCGAAGTCGCACCCGAAATCGACGCCGGCACGCTTCTGGCCGGCGCGCAGTTCATCGACGCTTTCCGCGTCGGGATCGGCACCACGCCGCTGAACGCCCGCGAAGCCTGCGTCCGGATGGTGCTGCACGGGCCGCGCTGGATCGATGCGCTGCTGCGCCTGCGCAACATCGCGGTGACGCCGCTCGGGCTGAAGACCTCCGGCGAAGGCGCGCCGGCGCCGGGCGGGCTGATCGGCCTGTTTCCCGTGCTGAGCGAGACGCCGGAACGGCTGGTCGCGGGCTTCGACGATCATCACCTCGACTTCCGCGTCGTGATCGACGTGACCGGCCTCGCGGCGGACCGTCAGGTCACCTCGACCACGCTGGTGCGGACGCACAATCTCCTCGGCCGGACCTATCTCGCGCTGATCATGCCCTTCCACAAGCTCGTGGTCCGGAGCATGATGGGGAGCATCGTGGAGCCGGCGCGATGACCTTGTCCGTCGACCTCTTCTTTTCCTTCCGCAGCCCCTACAGCTATCTGGCCCTGCCGAAGACGCTCAGGCTCGTCGAGCAGTACGACCTCGCGGTGAATCTGCGACCGGTCTATCCGATCGCGGTGCGCGTCCCCGGCTTCTTCAAGAAAGCCAGCCCGCAATTCGCACGCTACATCGTGCTCGACTCCCGCCGCGTCGCCGAGCGCGAGGGCATTCCGTTCCGCTTTCCGCGGCCCGATCCGATCGTGCAGGACATGACGACGCTCGACGTCGCGGCCGAGCAGCCCTACATCCACCGCCTGACGCGGCTGGGCGCCATGGCACAGCTCGAGGGGCGCGCGCTGGCATTCGCCTGTGCGATCGCGCCCGTGCTGTGGGACGGTTCGGTCGCGGGCTGGAACGAGGGCGATCATCTCGCCCGCGCCGCCGGGCAGGCCGGCTTCGATCTCGCGGCGATGGATGCCGCCGTCACCGCCGATGCGGATCGCTACGAGCAGGTGATCGCGGACAACGAGAGAGACCACGCCGCCTCCGGCCATTGGGGCGTGCCGACCTTCGTGTTCGAGAAGGAGCCGTTCTTCGGCCAGGACCGCATCGACCTCCTGCTCTGGCGCCTGCAGGGCAAGGGCCTGAAGCGGCGTTAGCGCGTTCGTTCGCGCAGCGTCAGGTGCGTTTTGCTACTCAGACCGGCATCGATGCATGCCGCCCCTGCGCGAGATGCAGGCGTCCCGCGGTCAAAGGCCGCATGCGTTCCGGTATCCGGAACATCGCACCGGTCATGCCGCATAACAGGGACTGAGGACGTCATCAGGATTAATAAAGACTCCATCATCCGATGGCAGTTTTACAACACCCACAATCAGAATCTGCCGCTGCCGGGAAATTACCTCGAAGGCTGCGGAGCTAGGTTCTAACATCAATTCCAATAGTTTACTTTGCCTGCAGTCGATCTCTGCCGTCAGTCGAGTTGCTTCGTGTCAACACTCTCCCCCGCCAGTTCAGCGAGCTTGCACTCTCCGTCAGCCGCGGAGGCCTCCGAGGTCAACGCGCCCCGATTTTCGCTGACCTATGTTCCAGAACTGGACGGCCTGCGGGGAGTTCTGGCGCTCTGCGTGGTCTTCGCCCACACCAACATGACGTGGATGTCGGGTGTCGAGATCTGCATGGAGACGTTCTTCGTTTTCAGCGGCTACCTGATCACGTCGCTCCTCCTCGTCGAGCACGAAAGAACAGGCTCAATCTCGCTCAGCAGGTTCTACCTGCGACGCCTGCGACGTCTCTATCCGCCGCTGGTCGGCATGGTCGTCACTTTCGTGGTGCTGTCCGTGCTGTTGAATCCGCATTACCCGATGGGATTGACCGAAGCTGCGGTCGCGCTGACCTACACCAAGGACTACTATCACTTCTTCGATTTCCCGCAGCAGCTCTACAATACGGGGCACCTCTGGTCGCTGGCCGTCGAGGAGCAGTTCTACCTGTTCTGGCCTCCGATCTTCCTGCTCCTGATGCGAAGATGGGGAGCGACGCGTTCGATCATCGCCATCCTGCTCGGCGTCGCGCTCGTCGTTGCCATGGCGCGCGCCTATGTCGCCTATCTCGGCGTTTCCGGCAGGGACTACATCTATCCCGTCTTCCATTTCCGGATCGATGCGCTGCTGATCGGATGCGCACTGGCCATCGTGCTTCGGCTTTTTCCGCTGCGCAACCATCCGAAAATCGCGGGCTTCCTGAGTGCCTCGATGATTCCGGTCGCCTGCCTGGCAGTCTTCACCCTGTTCTCGCTGGGCCATTTGTCGAACGCCTATTTCTACTACGTGTCGCTGCTGGCCTCCTTGGGTAGCGCCGTGCTCCTGAGCGGCTTCGTTTCGGGCCGCCGATCACTGGTGCACAACATCCTGCAGAACTCCGTCCTGAGAGCCGTCGGA
This sequence comes from Bradyrhizobium sp., assembly GCF_047605465.1. Classification (GTDB taxonomy): domain Bacteria; phylum Pseudomonadota; class Alphaproteobacteria; order Rhizobiales; family Xanthobacteraceae; genus Bradyrhizobium. The sequence goes on from NZ_JASGFS010000006.1 coordinate 131,479, forward strand.
CGAATGTCCTACAGCTTGTACATCTGGCACTGGCCCATCTTCATCTGGCTCGTCTACCCCTACCAATTCGACTCGCTGCCGGACTTCGCCATTCGGGTCGCGATCGCGTGGCCGCTGTCGTTTCTTGCCGCGTCGATGTCCTATGTGCTGTTCGAACGGCCCGTCATGCAGGCCAGGCGAGTGGCCCTCGCTTCGCCGGCCCAGCCCTCCGGACAGGCAAGCCGGCTGAACCTCCTGCGCCCGGCGTCGATCCTGCAGAACGCATTCAGACTTGATAAAGCCGTGTAGGCGGCAAGATGCAGACCGGCGAGACGCTTGCTGACGCTGCTCCCTCGATACCGGTCGAAGATGCATCCACAACAGACAGTGCTGTCCTTTCGGGGCGTCGCGTGTTCCTGTCCCGCCCCCTTGTGAAAGGCGCGCGAAGCCTCCTTGCCATCAGTGCGTCGACCTTCGTCGCAATGCTGGTGTTGGGCGGCCTCGCGATCACGGGCTCGCTGCTCTACGTGATCGGCCCCGAGTCGGCTCCGCCTTCGCCCGCCGTGCGGCACGCGCTGCTCACGACTCTCCCCGAGTTGATCCAGCCCGAACCTCGCGAGGCGTTCGTCTATTTCGGCATGCTTCTCGCCTCGCCGCTGATCGTCTACGGCGCCTGCAGATTGGCGCGTCGCTGGAAGCTCCCGTCGGCGCCCCGCTACGGGGACCGGTGCGCACTTCTCGCCTTCGTCGCCGGCGCTGCCGCCGTGCGTCCCTGGAATGTACCGTTCCTGTCGGAATTGCCGCGACACGCGCTGGAATCGGGGCTTCCCTGGAAACCCCTTGTGATCGCCGCCGCCGCGGCTGCTCTGCTTTTTCATGCGCGGGCGGGCACCGGCAAGCTGGCCCGATATCTTGTGGCGGGCGCCATCTGCATTCTGGCGACCCTCCTGATCTTCTCCTGGCTGGTCTTCGGCGCCGCTGCCGTCGAGGGGGCCGACGCGACGTTCGTGTCCCACTGGGACGCGACCCTCTATTCCATAACCCAGATCGCCCATGGCTCGGTCTGCCTGTACGACATCGTGCCGCAATACGGATGCTACGGAGAATTCCTGCGCCCGGTCTTCGCGATCATCGGTCTCTCCGTGACATCGGCGACACTCGTTCTCGCGACGCTGCAATCACTCAGCAGCATCGCGATCATCGGCTTTTCGTTCGTCATCTTCCGGTCGACCCTGCTCGCGGCGGCCGCGAGCCTCTGCTTCCTGCTTTTCTCGAACACGGTCTTCTATGTCAGCGCGGGCCAGTATTTTCAGTACATGCCGATCAGGCTGCTGTTTCCGGCATTTAGCCTGTGGTGCTTCTTCTTCTGGTCGCGCCGCAGCAGCTTCGCCCGCGCCGCGCTGATCGGAATCTTCGGCGGGCTGGCGCTCTTCTGGAATCTCGACTCCGGTGCGGTGGTCGCGACGGCGCTTGGGTTGCTCATTCTTTTCGTCGATGCCGGCGCGGGCGAAGCGCCCCTTCCGGTCCGCCTCCGTCGCGTTGCCGTCTATTGCTGCGCGCTGGCCGCGACAATCCTCGTCGCCTTGCTCTATCTCTGCCTGCGTGCCGGCGCGCTCGTCGATCCCGCCGGGCTCACCTACTATCAGAGCATCTTCTTCGGCCTGGGTTTCCTGATGCTGCCGATGTCGCCGGCTCCGGATTACTGGACGATCGGCGTGGCGATCCTCGCCATCGTGCTTTCCTTCTACGCCGCCGCGGCGGCCGGGCCGCGATCCACCAGCCTGGAGGGGGCCGCCTATCTCGCGGTGCTCGGCGCGGGGCTGTTGTCCTATTTCATAGGGCGCTCACATGTCGTGCTGTTCATGCTCGCGGCGTGGCCGATCGTCATCCTGACGTTCTATGTTCTCGACCATTATCAGGCGAGATTTGCCGCAGTCGGGCAGCACACCGTTGCGGCATTGCTCAGATCCGTCGGCGCCGTCGCATCGGTTCTGGCGCTTGCCGCAATCGCCGGCAGATTGCCGCATATCGAAGGAATGACGACCCGCCAATGGGCGGCTGCCATTCAGGGTGATCCGGCTTCTCCTGTCGTTCAGGACGCGGACTTCATCTCGCAGACGACCGCTCTTGGGGATCGGATCGCTCTCTTCGCGGAAAACCAGGCGTCGCTGCTCGCCGAATCGAACCGGCGCTCCTTCATCAATCCGGGATTCGTGGAAACGCTGCTGCGGACGGACGTCGATAAGACCGTTTCGGCGGTCGAGCAAGACGGACCGAAGCATCTCTTCATAAGCCGGGACCTGCTCGGCCATGACCACCAATTGTTCGTGTTCGAGCCCTGGGTCCGGGACAATTACGAGCGGCTGACGTTGCGCTACAGGCTGTCGGAATCAGGGCCAGGCGACCGTCTGCTTCATTTCGTCCGCATCCCGTAGGTCGAACGAGCGCCGAGGCTCGCCTCGCGGCGGGACACGCCGCCGCTCACTCCGCCACGCGCACCGATTTGTCGGCCGCCGCCTCCGACCATTCGCCGACGACGCGATCGAGGTCACAGAGGTTCTGGTGCATCTGCTCCAGCGAGAAGCCGAGCGCGAAGAAGCGCTCCGCGGTGTCGCCGGGATGGCCGCGGATCAGGCCGTCGTGACGCACGGCGGCGACCGCCTCGGCATAGTGCTGGAGCGCGACGTGCACGGGATGGATCGGCGGCGCACCGGCGCCCTCGCGCAGGGCCGCCGCCGCCGCCCGCAGGAAGTATGCGATCGCGGTCGAGACCTCGGTCAGCGGGGCCGCGAGCCGGGTCTGTACCTCGATCGGCAGCGGCACAACGGTGGCACGGCCGATCATCACGACGTCGTGGCGCAGCCGCAGGATCGTTCGCAGTAGCGGGCCGGTGTCGGGGCCGCCCGACAGCCGCGCCGAGCGCTCGCGCTCGGCTTCGGCGCCGATGGCGTTGAGGCCGACCATTGCCGTGCCGATGCCGTCCTGGATCCGGTGCAGGGCGTCGTTGTCGCGGCCCCGGGTGAGGCCTGCGAGCAGCTCGGCGAAGGCGTCCGCGATCAGTTCGAGCAGGATCGCCGCGCTGGCCCGGATCTGCCGCACCGCGCGCGAGGGCAGCACCAGAAACGAGACGAGCAGCCCCGTGATGGCGCCGACCGCCACCTCGCTCACGCGGTCGATCGCCGAGGCCATGGGATCGGCGTGATGCATGGACGGCAGCACGAGCACGATCACGGCCGTCACCGTCGCGGCACTCAGGCTCGGATAGATCGAGGCGACAAAGGCGAGAGGCGCCACGGCCAGCACCAGCAATCCGAGGAGACCGAGTTCGCCGGAATAGGGGATCAGCACCGCGATGGCGGCGCCATAGAGCGCACCGCCGACGGTGCCCAGCATGTAGTCGCGCGTCGCCTTGAGCGATCGCCCGACGCTCATCTGGGTCACGATGATCGAGGTCAGGACGGCCCAGAGCGGCAAGAGCAGATGGAGCGCGGTGGCGATCGCATAGGCACTGGTCGCCGCCACCGTGACCCGGACCGCCAGCCCCAGTTGCGTCCGCCGCGACCGGATCCGGTCGAACACCTGTTTTGCGAGTGTCATCGTCAGAAGTCCCGGCCCATCCCTCGTAACCGATCCGAAGCATAGCTGATGCCCGCGGCCCGAAGGCCGCTTGAAAGGCCAAATCAGCCCGCCTAACTTGCGCGCCAAAACGAGGAAACACGATGGCCCACGAAACCGCAACGCTCGCCGCTTATGTCGCCAACCTGAAATACCAGGATATTCCGGCGGAGGTGCTGGATCGCGCCAAGGTGCTGACGCTGGACTTTCTGGGCAGCGCCATCCGGGCCCGCAGCGAGGCGGAATCGACCCCGTCGCTGCTGAAGATGCTGGAAGCGCTGGCGCTCGACACCAAGGGCGAGTCCACCGTGTTCGGCGACACCAAGACCTGGACACCGGCGGTCGCCGCCCTGCTCAACGGCGCGCTCGGCCATTCCCTCGATTTCGACGACACCCACGCCGATTCCTCGCTGCATCCGAGCGCGCCGGTCGTCCCGGCCGCGTTCGCCGTCGGCGAGATGGTCGGGGCTTCCGGCCGCGACGTGCTGACCGCGATCGTCGCGGGCTACGAGGTCTGCTGCCGGCTCGGCAACGCGCTCGACCCGACCTCGCATTATGCGCGCGGCTTCCACCCGACCGCGACAGCCGGCACCTATGGCGCCGCCGCGGCCGCCGGCAAGCTGTTCGGCCTCGGCGAGAAGCAGATCATCGCCGCGTTCGGCGTCTCCGGCAGCCAGGCCGCGGGCTCGCTGCAATTCCTGGTCAACGGCGCCTGGAACAAGCGCTACCAGGTCGGCGCCGCCGCGATGAACGGCGTGATCGCCGCCACGCTGGCGCGCAACGATTTCATCGGCTCGACGGAATCGGTCGAAGGCAAGCACGGACTGCTCGCCGGCTACACCGACGATCCGCATCCGGACAAGGCGGTCGCCGAACTCGGCAAGACCTACGAGACCATGAAGATCGGCGTGAAGCCCTATCCGAGCTGCCGCTACACCCACGCCGCGATCGATGCGCTGATCGCGATGCGGCGCGAGCACAATCTGACGCCCGACCAGGTCAAGCGCGTCGAGATCGGACTGCACCGCAACGGCATCACGCTGACCGGCGACGCCGCGACCAAGCGTCATCCCACGTCGATCGTCGGCGGCCAGTTCTCGATGTTCTTCACCGGCGCGCTCGCGCTCGACCAGGGCAGCTTCGGCTGGGACGATTACAACCGGCTCGGCGACACCGCCATCGACGCACTGGCCGACAAGTTCGACGTCGTGCAGGACGACCGGCTGGAGATCGGCCGCACCCATCCGTTCGGCGCCCGCGTCAGCATCACCACCGACGACGGCGTGCATGAGCGGCTCTATGCCGATCCCTCGGGCGAGCCGGCTTCCTTCCCCGATGCGCAGGCGATGCAGCAGAAGTTCCTGACGCTGGCGCGCCCGGTGCTGAACGCGCGCGCGGAGAAATTCGCGGACGCGATCATGACATTGGAGCGGTTCGATCGCGTCGCCAAGGCGACGGAGCTGGGACGGCAGTAGCTGCAAGGCTGGCGCGACGACGCGCCCCTCACCTTAGCTTTGCGAGACGGGTTGGTTTACGAAGCACGCCACCTTCTCCCGCAAGGGGAGAAGGAAGAAGTGCGCTAGTCCGCGCCCGCCATCTTGCCCTTGCCGCGCGTGGCGGCCACCACGTCCCGCACCAGGCCGAATACGCCATCCGCTTCCGGCGGCGCATTCGGCGAGCGGCCGAGACGCGCGATGACCAGCCGCTCCGACGGAATCACAATCAGGTATTGGCCGATCGTCCCCTTGGCGAAGAAGGCGTCACGCGGCCAGCCGTGGGCGACACGGAACTTGGCGCCGAAACTGTCGCCTTGGTTGGTCCAGAAGCCGGCGCCGATGCCGACCCACGCGTTCGGCGTCGCCGAGGCGGAATAGCTCACCCAGCCTTCCGGCAGGATACGCTTGCCGGCGACGACGCCATCGTCGAGATACAGCTGGCCGAAGCGCGCCCAGTCGCGTGCGGACGCCAGCATTTCGCCGGAGCCCTCGATCGTACCGGCGCCGTCGAGCTGCAGTGTCACATGGTGCATGCCGAGCGGCGCGAACAGTTCGCGGCGCGCGAAGCGGAGCGCGTCAGCGGGATTGCCGCCGGACGCATCGCGGATCAGGCGCGAGAGAATGACGCTGTTGCCGTCGTGATAATTCCACGCGGTCCCCGGCGCGGTCGCAAGCGGCGCGCGCGCGGCAAATGCCGCCATGTCGTCTTCCGCATATTTCATCGCATTGACCGGCTCGAGCACGGAGCCGAGCGAGGCCTGCAACGAGCTTCCGAGCGCGAGGCCGGCGGTATGACGCAGCAACTGGTCGACGGTGACGGCATGGCGCGGATCATCCGGATTGCGCCAGGCCGCGACCGGAGCGGGCCCGTCGAGCTTGAGTTTGCCCTGGCGCACCAGAATGCCTGTCAGCGCCGAGGTCACCGACTTGGTCATGGAGAAGCCGAGCAGCTGCGTCTCGGGCCCGATGCCATCGGCATAGCGCTCGGCTATGACGCGGCCCGCCTTCATGACGACGATCGCGCGCGTGCGCCGGTAGGGCGGCTGCGCGGGTTCGGCGAAAGCGCGGTCCAGTGCGGCCGCCAGTTGCTCGCTTTGCGGCGCCACCAATTCCGGGCCGGCGATCTCCGGCAGCAGGGCGGGCTGCTCGTCATCCGGCGGCGTCGCGACGTCGGCGATCCCCCGGCCGTGCTCGAGCGTGCAGCCGAGCCCCTCGCGATAGATCGCATGGCTGCGGCCGATACCGAACAGCGTCACTGTGACATCCTTGCGGGCACGATCGACCTGAAACTCCATCGCCCAGGTGAGCAGACCCGCACCCGGCATCGCGTCGGTGGTCTCCGCGAGGTCGCGCTGAGGATCCAGGCCGGAGACGAAGATCTCCGAGCAGAGCGTATCGGCGATGAATCCGGTAGCGATTTTGGGCACGTCACGCGCCCGCGCCGCGGCGAGCGCGAGGCCGACACAGGCAATGGCGGTGGTGGCGAGAATGATCTGGCGGCGGCGGGTCACGGGCTTTCTCCGGCTTCGAGGCGAGCGCCGCAGAGAAGGCCAGAAGCGGCGGGGCGACCGCTCGCCGGATTTGGAAAATGACCTCGCCGAAACCGGCGCGGGCTGGTCGATTCTGGAATTCTACAATGAAATCAAATAATTGATTTTCGGCGCATTCGCTGCTGGGCAGCGGAGACGGCCGCTCCATTTCAAGGCAGTTTGGCTGGAATCCCGCTTGCGGCCATCCTTCGAGACGCCCGTCTGCGGCGGGCCCTCAGGATGAGGCTGGGTTTCGCGGCGAGATGCCAAGCGCTTCGTGGCGGGATATCCGATCCTCATGGTGAGGAGCCCGCCTCAGGCGGGCGTCTCGAACCATGCAGGCCGGGCAGGTTCGTCAGCCTCTCAACCATCCTGCACGATCGCCCCGCCGTAAGCGGGCAAAGGCGTGGGCTGGGAGAGGCAAAGGCCCCCCATCACGCCGAACGTACCCTCACCCGCCGGTACTCGGTCGGCGTCACGCCCGTGACCGCCTTGAAGGCGCGGTTGAAAGGGCCGAGCGACTGGAAGCCGGCATCCATGGCGATGGTGATGACCGGCACTTCGGCCTGCGCCGGATCGGCCAGTGCGGCCTTGGCCTCCTCGATCCGGTGGTTGTTCAGGAACACATTGAAGTTCCGATAGCCGAGCCGCTGGTTGATCAGCCGCCGCAGCCTGTATTCGGGGATTTTCAACCGCGTCGCCAGCGCGCCGATGGTGATGTTCTCCTGGCGATAGACCCGCTCGTCGGCCATCAGCCGCATCAGGGCATCGACCAGCTTTTGATCGGCAGCGTCATCGGCCGCAGGCTGGCTGAAAACAATCGGCGGTGCAGGCTCCGCGGCGGCCGGAAACAGATCCGCCCCATCGACGCGCATCATGGCATAGGTGATCGCCGCGACGGTGCAGGCGAGCACGCCGGCATTGATGGCCTCGGCGACATCGCCGACGTGATACCCGGCGACGGTGATCTGGAGCACCGCGTTCAGGCCGCCATAGAGCGCGGTTGCGCAGACAATGAAGACGCGAGCGCTGCGGCGGCGCTCGACCAGGTCGGCCCGCCAGGAGGCGATCGTCTGTCCGACCGCCAGCGCGATGAAGGCGAGCACGATCAGATCGACCAGCCTCACTGAAAGCCGGACATGACCGTTGGGAGCGATCCAGACGCAGCCTGCGAAGCTGAAGGCCGTCACCAGCGCCCAGATACACCCGTGCCACCAGCGGAGGCGAAACTCGTCGTCAAACAGGGAGCGCGTGAACAGCCAGAACACCACGATGTTGCCGGTCGACAACGCGATCAGCGGCGCAAGCCCGAGCGGGACGCGCGACGTGACATCGAGCGAATAGCTGACGGCATGCGCGGCCGAGCCCAGCGCGAATGCAGCGCCGAGCCGCCCCGCCGGCACGTTGCGAAAATCCGCGAGCAACGACGTCGCCAGCACGAGCAGCAGCGCGACGCTTGCGGCACGAAAGGCGAGTTCGAGGGTGGCAGGGGTCATCAGTCGGCGCGACCGGTCGCGGTTGACATCAGCCGAACATCGTCGCTCGCGCCGGCGTTTTCAAGAACTTTGCCGTGGCCCGCGGTCACACAGGGTGACTCGGCATGATCGGAGAAACCATCACACGCCCCGGTTTCCAACATTGCTCTCGCGGGCATCCTCCGGCAGCGGCAAATAGGTCATCGCGCCGACGATCCGACCGGCGCGACGCCCCGATCAAATCCTGTTAGGATCGCCCCTATAAAGAAGGAGTTTCCCATGAGCTGGCAACCTTCCAACGATCCCGTGCTCGGCGATCCCATGTCCTGCGACGCGCTCGATCTCGTCATCGTGCCGCGCACCCGCGACCTCGGCGACGGTTTCGCCGTGCGACGCGCGCTGCCGCACGGCAAGCGGCAGATGGTCGGCCCCTTCATCTTCTTCGACCATTTCGGACCGGTGCAGTTCGTCTCGGGCAAGGGCATGGACGTGCGCCCGCATCCGCATATCGGGCTCGCCACCGTCACCTATCTGTTCGACGGCGCGATCATGCATCGCGACAGCGAGGGCAACATCCAGGAGATCCAGCCCGGCGCGATGAACCTGATGACGGCGGGACGCGGTATCGCGCACTCCGAACGGACGCCGGATGCGCAACGCGCGTCAGGCCAGAAGATGCTCGGCCTGCAGAGCTGGATTGCGCTGCCGGCCGGATCCGAGGAAATCGCGCCATCGTTCCAGCATTACGGTGCCGGCGACCTGCCGATGATCTCCGAGCGCGATTTCACCGCGCGGGTGATCGCGGGCTCGTCGTTCGGCATCACGTCGCCAGTGTCGATGGTCTCGCCCTGGTTCTACACCGAGGTCGCGGCCGCCGCAGGCGCCAGCGTTCCGCTCGATCCCGACCATGAGGAGCGCGCGATCTACGTCGTCGACGGCGAGGTCGAGATCGCGGGCGAACGCTACGAGGGGCCGCGACTGCTGATCTTCCGACCCGGCGACCGCATCACTGTGAAGACCCTCAAGGCCACGCGCATGATGTTTCTCGGCGGCGATGCGCTGGAGGGGCCGCGCCACATCTGGTGGAATTTCGTCTCCTCCAGCAAGGAGCGGATCGAGCAGGCCAAGCAGGACTGGAAAACCGGCCGCTTCGCGACTGTTCCGCAAGAACATGAGTTCATTCCGCTGCCGGAATAGGCTATCCCGATCTCAGCCGTGCCACCACGCACGGCTGAAACCTCCCGTCCGAAGGCCCTGCCGATGACCGCCATGCTCTCCAGCGACCTGCCGCTTCCCAAGATCGGGCGAGGCAAGGTGCGCGATATCTACGCCGTCGACGACGACCGCCTGCTGCTCGTCACCACCGACCGCATCAGCGCCTTCGACGTCGTGATGGGCGAGACGATCCCGATGAAGGGCGCGGTGCTGACCCAGATCAGCGCGTTCTGGTTCAGGGAGCTCGAAGGCGTGGTGCCGCATCACATGATCAGCGCCGACACCGACGAGATCATCGCGGCCGTGCCGGCCCTGAAGCCGCACCGTGCCGACATCCACGGCCGCGCGATGCTGTCCCGCCGCACCACCGTATTTCCGATCGAATGCGTGATCCGCGGCTATCTCTCCGGCTCGGCCTGGAAGGAATATGCGGCCAGCGGCACGCTGGCCGGCGAAAAGCTGAAGGCCGGCCTCGTCGAGAGCGAGAAGCTGGAGCCCTCGATCTTCAGCCCGGCGACCAAGGCCGAGACCGGCCATGACGAGAACATCACCATTGCGCGGATGCGCGAGGTCGTCGGCGACGACGTTGCCTACACGCTGGAGAGCATGACGCGCGCGGTCTACACGCTCGGCGAGGAGCTGGCGCGCGAGCAGGGCATCATCATCGCGGACACGAAGTTCGAGTTCGGCCGCGACAAGGACGGCCGCATCATCCTGATCGACGAGGTGATGACGCCGGACTCGTCGCGCTTCTGGGCAGTCGACGCCTACAAGCCCGGTCGGCCGCAGGCGAGCTTCGACAAGCAGCCGCTGCGCGACTATCTCGACGTCGAGCGCCACGCCGGCCGCTGGAACGGCGACGCGCCGCCGCCGCCGCTGCCGGCAAGCGTGGTGGACGCGACCAGCAAGCGATATCTGGAAGCCTATCGGCGCGTGACGGGACACGAGCTGAAGATCTAGCCCGGCACGGCAGTCATCCGGAGCGCGATCGCGCTCCGATGTTGACCCGGGTTCACACGCGATCTCGTGCCGGCGCAGGCCGGGATTCATGCTGTCGTTCCGGGCGGCCGGAAGCGTCGACAGATAATTTTCGCTAAATTAGCCTCAGCGCAGGTCCCGGCCTCAACCGCGACGACGGCGCGGCGCGCCCCCTGACTTCCTCCGGGCAATTTCTGCCTCGGGAACAGGCTGCCGCAATTTCTCGGATCACCGCGGGAACTGTCGGATATTTCATAGTTGCAAGAATCCTGTTGCGCTAGGCTCGCAGTCGTCTACGTCTCAAAGTGGAATTTCTCAGGGGCGAGCGCAGCGGCGTGACCGATCCAGCAATTACCTTCCGTCCGGTTCCACGATCCAATCCGGCTTTCAAGCGCGCACTGAATGACATCCTGGGCGGAAGTGCCGCGAGCGTCCTGACCGTCACGTTCGGACTCTCCTACGCGCTGCTGATCTTCACCGGCCCGCTGTCGCCTTATCTGTCCTACGGAATCGCGGCGACCTTCATCAGCTCCGCGGTGCTCGCGGTGGTGATCGGACTGGGAAGCTCGCTGCCCTTCGCCGTGGCCGCGCCGGACAGCTCGACCGCCGCGGTGACGGGCATTCTGGCCGCGTCGCTGGTCGAGCGCATCGAGGCTGCGAACCACGCGGCATCGCTGCTCTCGCCGGTCCTGGTCACGCTCGCTTTGTCGACCGTCCTGACCGGCATCGTCCTGTGCGGCCTCGGCCTGACGCGGATGGGGCGCGCCATCCGCTACGTGCCCTACCCCGTGGTCGGCGGCTTCCTCGGCGCCACCGGCCTGTTGATCGTGATGGGCGCGATCCGGGTGATCACCGATCATCCCGTGCAGCTCGCGACGCTCATCCGCCTCACCAACGGCGTCGCTCTTTCGGAGCTCGGAGCCGCCTGCGCGATGGCGCTGGTGCTGTACCTGACCTGGCATCGCTCCCGCAGCCCATTCGGACTGCCGATCATCCTGGTCGGCGGCACGCTCACCGCCCATCTGGCGTTCTGGATCACGGGGCTTTCGCTGGACGACGCCCACGCGCTGGGCTGGACCTTCCAGCCGCCGCCGGCCGCCGCCTTCATGGTGCCGTGGCATGTCGAGGGCCTCATCCATTATCCCTGGTTTGCCGTGCCGGACCTGCTCGGCAACCTCGTCGCCGTCATCTTCGTCACCGCATCCAGCACATTGTTCAACACCACGGGCATCGAGGTGGCCGTGCACCGCGAAGCCAATCTCGAGCGCGAGTTGAACATCACGGGGGCCGCCAACATCCTGACCGGCGCGCTCGGCGGCTATGCCGGCTGTATCTCGGTCAGCCGCTCCATCCTGAATTTCAGCAGCGGAGGCCGCGGACGCCTGTCCGGCCTCACCGTCGCGGCGCTGTCGCTGCTGATGCTCGCGGTCGCGCCCGAGCTGCTCGGCTTCATCCCGAAATTCGTGCTCGGCGGCCTCCTGCTCTATCTCGGCGCCGACCAGCTCCACAAATGGATCATCGATTCGCGCAAGCGGCTTTCGAAGCTGGAATATCTGTCGCTGATCGCCATCATCGCGATCATCGTCGTCTGGGGTTTCGTGCCGGGCATCCTGATCGGCGTGATCATCGGCTGCGCCACCTTCGCGTTCAGCGCGGCGCGGGTCGAATCGATCAAGTACAGCTTCGACGGCTCGGAATATCGCTCATCGCTCGACCGCTCACGCGACGACCAGGAAGTGCTGCTGGCCCATGGCGGCAAGATCCAGGGCCTGAACCTGCAGAGCTATCTGTTCTTCGGTTCCGCCAACCGTCTCTACCAGCACGTCAAGCGCCTGCTCCAGGAGCGCCCGGAGTGCCGCTATTTGCTGTTCGACTTCAAGCTCGTCACCGGTGTCGACTCTTCGGCCGCCTACAGCTTCGCGCAAATCAAGCGCAGCGCGGCCGATCTCGGCGTCGAGCTGATCCTGGTGCATCTGTCGGCCGCGGCTGAGAAGGTATTGCGCTCAAGCGATTTCATCAGCGAGGGCGTGAGCATCATTCCCGAACTCGATCGCGCGCTGGAATGGTGCGAGAACGAGATCATCTCGCAACACCAGGGGCTGGCGCAGGAAGAGGCCAGCCTGCGCGACTGGTTCACGCAGCTCCTCGACAGCGAAGACGATGCGGACGCGCTGATCCGCCGCTGCCAGCGGCTCGAGGTCGAGGCCGGCGACATCATCGTGCAGGCCGGCGATCCCGCCGATTCCATGCACTTCATCCTCGACGGACGCGTCGGCATCATGGTCCCCGCGGACGACGACCGCACCACCCGCGTCCGCAGCCTCGGCCGCTACACCACGATCGGCGAGATGGGCCTCGTGTCGCACACCCCGCGCAGCGCGACGATCCAGGCCGAGGTCGACAGCGTTCTGTACGTGCTCAACACGCACCAGTTCGACGCCATCAAGAACGAGGACCCCGCCCTCAGCCACAAGCTGCTGACCTATTTCGTGTCCGTCATGGCCGAGCGGCTGACATTCGCGAACCGGACGATCGCGGTGCTCCGGCGATAGGCTTGTGTGGCTCGGATTTCGGAGCACCGATCCGGGCTTGCGTCATTGCAGTTGATGCGCGCACCGCCTGCGGCGCCTACGTGACGGCGGATCGGAATTGCCCTATCCGGTCCTCGATCCCCTTCCGGAGAACGGCCGCGTCGCTGTCCACCACATACAAGCTCACCCCGTGAGCGCGCCAGTCCCGCGCCGCCGCGCTGTCGGTCAGTGAAATCCCGAGCATCCGGCCTTGCGCCCGCCCAAGCCTGCAGATCCCTTCCAGTCCGGCCTGACGCGCCGCGGGCGACAGCGCCGTGCGCTGGGAGAGCGCGAAGCCGATCGTCCCCAGAAAGAGACCGTCGATCTCGTCGATCGCGGCGACGGCTTCGGCATCGTCGAGACATTCCGGCTCATCGAGCTGGGCGACGACGACGAAGCGCGCCATCATCTCGGCCCTGAACACCTCCCACCCCATCGTTCGTTGCAATGAGGCCCTGCCGGCGCCGGCATACGCCCGTTCGATGGCCTTGCCCTTCGCGAACCGGGCGAGCGGCGCGATATCGTCCGCCGAATTGACGTGCGGGATGATCACGCCCTGGGCGCCGATGGACATGCAGTGCTGGACGGCTTGCAGGTCCGCACCCGGCAACCTGACCAGCACCGGGATGTCGACGGCCTGGGCCGCAAGGAGACACCTGTTCAATCGCTCGCGGTCGAGGCTTCCATGCTCGGCGTCGAGGACAACGAGATCGACAGACGTCAGGCCGATCGTTTCGAACACGTCTTCGTGGCTCAAGCGGACGAAAATTCCGAAGAGTGGGCCGCCAGCCGTCCATCGGCTCCTGAGCTCACGGCGTCTCGCTTGCATGACCGTTCTCCATAAGGGCCGAGCAGATCACTGCCCGACCTGTATCTCCTCCTTGGCGACGATCTCGCCCCATTTGGCGCGTTCCGCGCGCAGGAAATCGGCGAACGCGTCGGCTTCGAGATAGCGCATCTCCAATGAACTGGCGACCGCCTTCTGGATGAAGCTGTCCGAGTGAGCGATCTTCTGCACCTCCTCGACGAGCCGCTTCTTCACGTCGGGCGCCAATCCCTTGGGCGCGACGACACCGTACCAATTGCCGCCGGTAAATCCGGCCATGCCCTGTTCCGTGAATGTCGGCACGTCCGGGACGAGCGGCAGGCGGTTCGCAGAGGCCGCACCGAGAATCTTCAATTGCCCGGATTGCTGCAGGCCGACGGCGCTGTTCGCGCTGACGAAGGCCGCGTCGATCTCGCCCGTGAGCAGCGCGTTGATCACCGGACTCAGACCACGATAGGGAACGTGGAGCACCTTGGCGCCCGAGGCGAGCTCAAACGCGGCCGCCGTCAGGTGCGACGTGCTGCCGATTCCGTAATTGCCGAGCGTGGTCTTGCCCGGCTCGGACTTCGCGAGGGCTATGAACGACTGGACGTCCTTGACGGACAGGCTGGATTTGACCGCGAGCACGAAGCTCGTCTGCGCCAGCAGCGCGATCACGTCGAAATCTCGCTCGGCATCGTAGCCGAGCTTCTTGTAGACGTGCGGATTGATCCCGAGCGATTCCGCGGTCGCGATCTGCAGCGCGTAGCCGTCGGGGGGCATCTTGACGAAGCCCTCGGTGCCGATGTTGCCGTTCGCGCCGGGCCGATTTTCCACCACGACGGCTTGCTTCAGCGAAAGCGCCAGCCGATCCGCCAGAAGCCTTCCGACGATATCGGTGGCGCCGCCCGGAGGCCAGGCAACGATGACCTTGATGGAGTGATCGGGATACTCCGCGCTGGCAAGCGCCGGCCAGGCAAGCCCCATGACCAGGAAGAGGATTCGAAAGAGCCCACATTGCTTCATACGACCTCCCGGATTGGCTGGATCAAATGCGATTTGAACGGAAACTCACTGCATAGGACAGAAATCGCTTCGCGGCTTGCAAGAATCCGCGCTGGTTCTAGAACAAATGCGACACCGCGCACGCCGATGGGATCGGCCTCGCGCGGTGGCTTCGATCCCGGCTTCGCCGGCGCGCGCCGCTAGCTCCGGAGACGGCGATCCAGCCGACTCAGCAACCGCATGACGAGCGATCGAGGCGCCGGCTGGCCGGGCCATCGCGGCCACGAGCTCTGGCCCATCCCGTCGAACGCTTCGTCCTCGTCGGCGAACGACCAGACCTTGTCATCCGACGAAATCGTATCGACGGGGAGACCGGCAGCAGACGACACCAGGGTCGCGTCCTGCCAGCTCCTGTATCGTCCATTGCCCATGCGCGCGACGCGCTCCACCATGAACTGTCCGGATGCGGTTGACGCTTCTGCTCAGGCTCCCCACACTTCGCGCAGGACCGAGAGCCAGTTCGCGCCGATCACGCCCTCGATCCGCTTCGCGCTCCAGTGGCGCCGTTCCATCGCCGCGGTCAGGTTCGGCCAGTCGCCGATCGTGCGCATTCCCTCGGGATTGATGACGTCCCCGAAGTCGGTCAGCCGTCGGCCGTAGCCCTTGTCGTGGGTGATCCAGTCGAAGAACGGCTTGCCGTATCCTTGCGTGAAGTCGGTCCCGATACCGACGCTTTGCTCGCCGCAGATGTTGATGACGTATTCGATGGCTTCGACATAATCGTCGACCGTCGCCTGCGGTCCCCGCTTCAGGAACGGAGGGAACATGGTGACGCCGACGAAGCCACCGCGGTCGACGATGAACTTGAGCTGTTCATCGCTCTTGTTGCGCGGATGCGTCTTCAACCCGGCGGGCAGGCAATGAGAATAGGTCACCGGCTTCTTCGAGGTCAGGATGACGTCACGGCTCGTCTCGGGGCCGACATGAGAAAGGTCGCACATGATGCCGAGGCGGTTCATCTCGGCGACGACATCGCGGCCGAAATCGGAGAGCCCGCCATCCTTGCTCTCGTAGCATCCCGTGCCCACGAGATTCTGCGTGTTGTAGGCCATCTGGATGATGCCGACGCCGAGCTCCTTGAACAGCTCGAGATATCCGATCTGGTCCTCGATGCCGGAAATGTTCTGCCAGCCCAGGATGATGCCCGTCTTGCCGAGCTTCTTGGCCTCGACGATGTCCTTGGTGGTGTAGACCTGTGTGATGAGATCGCCGTGTTCGCGAAACCATTGCTTCCAGCGCACGACGTTCCGCATCGTCGCCTCGAAGCCTTCCCAGATGCAGCACGTGCAGTTGGCGGCCGTCAATCCGGCCTTTCTCATGTCCTCGAAGACGTCGCGGCCGAAATTCGAGATGATGAGGCCGTCAATGACGATCGACCGCTCGTGCAATTCTGACAAGAAAGTTCTCCCTGCTTTGGCGACGGACTTCCGATTCGGCGTTGTGTCGCGAAGCCTGCTACGTCTTTGCTCCCGAGAACTCCTGCGCACGCTTGTCGGCCTCGAAGAGGAAGCAGCATTCCATGGGTATGCGGAGTGTCACGTTCTGCCCGATGTTGACCGGCTCGGTCGTATCGCCGTTCGGACGCTGCACGAGGATGTGCTTCTCGCCCGCGACCCTGACGCGGTATTCGGTCGTCGGACCGAGATAGCTCACCAGTTCGACGGTTCCGCTCATCTCGTTCACAGCGGCGGACCGCGACGCCGGCGCGTTCGACGGCGAAAGCCCGACCTTCTCCGGCCTTATGCCCAGCAGGTTCGCACCGGGAATCCTCGGCAAGACCTTCAGCCACGCATCGCCGTCACCGAACACGAAGCGGTCGCCGCTCAGCTCGCCGTTGAAGAAGTTGGTCTTGCCGATGAAGTCGGCGACGAACGGCGTCGCCGGCCGCTCGTACAGATCGGCCGGCGTGCCGACCTGCTCGATGGCGCCGCCGTTCATCACCACCAGCCGGTCGGCGAGGCTCAGGGCCTCCTCCTGGTCGTGCGTCACGAAGACCGTCGTCAAGCCGAGCGACTGCTGCAGCTGCCTTATCTGGGTGCGGACATCGTGCCTCAGCTTGGCATCGAGCGCGGACAGCGGCTCGTCGAGCAGCAGGACGTGAGGATTGATGACCAGGGCGCGCGCAAGCGCCACGCGCTGTTGCTGGCCGCCCGAGAGCTGCCGCGGCAGACGCTCCGAAAATCGGCCGAGCTGAACGAGGTCGAGAACCTTCGCGACCCGCGTCTTGATGTCCGGCTTGGCGATCCGGCGCATCTCGAGGCCGTAGGCCACGTTCTGTGCGACCGTCATGTGCGGGAACAGGGCAAAGCCCTGGAAGACCATGCCGGTGTTCCGCTTGTTCGGCGGAAGATCGGTCACGTCCTCGTTGCCGAAGAAGATCCGGCCAGCGCTCGCCTCCACGAAACCGGCGATCATGCGCAGCGTCGTCGTCTTGCCGCAGCCGCTGGGACCGAGCA
This sequence comes from Bradyrhizobium sp., assembly GCF_047605465.1. Classification (GTDB taxonomy): domain Bacteria; phylum Pseudomonadota; class Alphaproteobacteria; order Rhizobiales; family Xanthobacteraceae; genus Bradyrhizobium. The sequence continues at coordinate 148,662 of NZ_JASGFS010000006.1, forward strand.
GCGCGAGAAACTCGCCGTCGCCGACCTCGAGCGACATTTCCCTCACAGCGACGAACGAGTCGTACTGCTTCATGACGTTCCTGAGCGTAACTTTGGACAAGCTATTGCCTTTCGCTCTCTAGAATGTTCTGCCGAGCCGGACGAAACGATCCGAAACGATCAGAGCTACCGCGATGATCAGGACCTGGATCGTCGCGACGGCCATGATGGTCGGATCAGTCCGGTATTCCAGATAGTTGATCATCGCGATCGGCAACGTGATCCGGCCCGGCCCAACCAGCAGCAGCGACTTCTCGAGGTCACCGAACGAGGCGATGAACCCGAACAGCACGCCGGCCGTGATGCCCGGACGGATCGACGGCAGGGTCACGCGAAAGAAGGTGGTGAGGCGCGAGGCGCCGAGGCTGAGCGATGCCTCCTCGATGGCGGGATCAAGTCCGGACAGGGACGCCACCAGCAGGCGAAGGACCCAGGGAATGGCAATGAGCGTGTGGGCGAGCGTCAGGCCCTCGACCGTCGCGACGAGCTGCACGTCGCTGCGGATCTGAACCTCGATGTAGAAGAGATAGATGGCGGTGCCCGCGACGATCGCCGGGATCATCAGAGGGGACATCAGGATGGTGTTGATGAACTCCCTGCCCCTGAATTCGTGCCGCGCGATCGCGATCGCCGCCGGCACGCCGAGGCATACCGCGAGGATCGACGCGCCGATCGCCACCTGGAAACTTAGCAGGAAGCCGCTGCGGAAGGCCTCCAGCGTCAGCGCCTGGCCGAACCAGGACGCCGTGTATCCTTCCGCCGGGAACGACAGGATCTTGTTGCTGAAGAACGCGACCCACACGGTCGTCGCCAGCGGAACGAGCACGAAGAAGATGGTCGCCCACACGAAGCTCAGGTACAGCCATCTCGATGGATGAAGCCTCGCAGCGATGCTCATCTTATGATGCCCGTCCGTTTCGCCGCGCGGTCGAACATGACCGCCGAGATGACCGTGAGAAGCACCGTCAAGCCAATGAGCATGAAGGCGAGCGCCGAACCGAACGGCCAGTTCATCGCGACCGATATCTGCTTATAGATGGTCGGAGCCATCATGTAGAACTTCGGGCCGCCGATGAGCACCGGCGTGGCATAGGCGTTCATCGAGAGGATGAAGCACAGGATCGAGCCGGCGAAGATGCCGGGCATGAGCAGCGGCAGCACGACACGGCGGAACGTCGTCAGGGACGAGGCCCCGAGATTGAGCGACGCCTCCTCCAGCGAAATGTCGATGTTGTGCATGACGCTGTTGAGCGTCACGATCATGAACGGCAGCAGGACCGAGGTGAGACCGGTGATCACCGCGCCGGACGTATAGAGAAGCTGGACCGAGCTTTCCGTGAGGCCGAGCTTCTGCAACAGGAAGTTCAGCAGGCCCTTGTTGTCGAGGATGATGATCCAGCCCGCGGTTCGCGCGACGTTGCCCATGAAGAGGGGAAGCACGATCGCGATGATCAGATAGCGCTTCAGCAGCTCCGAGGTCGTCCTCGCCATGAAATACGCGACCGCGAGACCGCCGACCAGGCACAGGATGGTGGTCGCCGTGGAAATCCAGAGCGTGGTCCACAGCACCTGGCGATAGAAATCGTCCTTGAAGAACCGCAGGTAGTTGTCGAGGGTCAGGGCCTCCACATACATCTGCGCCGCGTTGTACTGATAGAAGCTCAGGCGCAGCATCAGGAAGAGCGGCAGCATCAGAAACAGCGAGACGAACGCCAGCGCCGGCCCGGACAGAGCGTAGGGAGCGAGCCGACGGCCATGTTTCTCTTTCACGACCTGACTCGCGCCCTGGACTCGGATGGCCTCGACAGCATTCATCGAGATGCGATCAGCTCTTGAACTCTTTGTTCCACCAGTCGAGCAGATCGTCGCGGTTCTTCAGCCAGAAGGCATGGTTGCGATTGTGGATCGACTTCTTCTCGGCGTCCGAGAATTCGATCTGCTTGGCGGCCGCCTCCGGCAACACCGACTTCGTATTCGCAGGCGAGTAGAATGATTTCTGAACGAGGCCGGTGAGCCCCTCCGGATCCAGCAGCGCATTGCAGTAAAAGTTGGCGGGCTGCGGATTCGGGCGCTTCTTGGGCAGGCACAATCCGAAGATGATGGAGATGCCGCCTTCGTCGGGATAGGCCGAGACGACGTCCACGCCCTCGGAGGCGAACTGCAGGATGCGGGCCTTGTATTCCGGAGCGACGAGAATTTCCTCGTTCTTCAGGGCCTGCTCGATCTGAAGGTGGTTGGGATAGATGCGGGGGCTGGCCGCCTTCTTCCACTCCATCATGCTCGCCTTCACGGCCGGCACGTCGATCTTGTCGAGCGACTTGCCGATCTTCAGAGCCGCGCATTCGATGTGGTGAAACCAGTGGGCATCGCTCAACCCGACGATCCCCTTGTATTTGGGATCCCAGAGATCGGCGAAGCTCTTCGGCGCTTCCTTGAGCTTCTTCGGGTTGTAGCCGATGATCCAGGCGCTGTACTGCCATGGCGCGAAGGTGGGCGTGCGCAGACCGGGCACGACGTCTTTCAGGCGCGGAACGGCCGCCTCGTCGATGGGATCGAGCAGATCGAGAGAAGCGAGCTCGAATGCGGTGGCGTCGTCCATGTGCGCGACGTCCATCGGCGCCTTCGGCAGTCGCCGGCTCGCGATGATCTTCGTTCGTCTCTGGTCGAAACCGTCGAGATCGCGGACGACGGTATAGCCGGCCTTCTCGACGATGGGAGCTTCGAAGAACTGAACCGTACGGTCGTTCCAATCGCCGCCCCAATTGGCGACGATGACCTGGCCACCCTCGGCGCGTGAAGCGCCTGCGCCAGACAGGAGTGCAACGGCCCCGCTGGCCCCCGCAAGAAACGCGCGCCTATTGACCAGATAGCTCATGACTTTCTCCGCCCTCTCGCACACCCCTTTGGGCATCCGCCGGAAGACATCCGGCACTTCCCCAAAGTTTGGCGCTTTCAAACTTGACAAAAATGTATACGTGCCCACGCGCCCGGGGCTTGTAGGAATGCGACATGCAAATTGTAGGGGTTGGAAGCGGGTCGTGACGCAGCGCCGCACGCTATGAGCGCTGTGCAGCACATGGGCAAATGCGAGCCCATCAGCTAGGCATGGTGGCGATTAATCGCCCTGTCCGAGCGAAAGTCAACGCTCCGAATGCCGCATCGCAACGTCTCGTCTCGGACGGCGCGCTTGAATGATACGAAAGTCCGACTTACGACAGCGAATGAGGTACCGAGATATGATCGAAATCAGACCGTGCACGATGGGGGACGACGCATCGATTTGGTCGATCATCGGCCCCGTGATCCGGGCGGGCGAAACCTACACGCTGCCGCAAGACATGACCGAGTCCGATGCCGTACGATACTGGACCGGATCCGACCGTCACACTTTCATTGCCGAGTACGAGGGACGAGCGGTAGGGACCTATTATCTGCGCGCCAATCAGCTTGGCGGAGGCGCGCATGTGGCGAACTGCGGCTACATGACACATTCGGATGCGCGGGCGAAGGGCGTCGCCCGGACGATGTGCGAGCATTCCATGGCCGAAGCCAGGAAGCTCGGCTTTCTGGCGATGCAGTTCAATTTCGTCGTCAGCACGAACGAGCGCGCCGTTCGCTTGTGGCTCGGGATGGGGTTTGCGCAGGTCGGCCGCCTTCCACTGGCGTTCCGGCGACCGACCGGCGATCTCGTCGATGCTCTCGTGATGCACCGCGCGTTGTGAATTCGCTCTATTCCGCGGCCTGAGCGGTTGCTCCGGCGCCTTCGAGATATTTCACGCATGTGTCGACGCTTTCCACGTCGGCAAACTTCGCGTCGATATCATAGAGGTTCCACGCCACTGCACCTGGAACGCGATCGCCGATGCACTCCTTCACCGCGATCGTCCTGAAGCCGTCCGCCAGACCGTCGCAGATGGTGGTGCGCACGCAGGCCGTCGCGGTCACGCCCGTCACCAGGATCGTATCCACGCCAGCCGCCCGCAACAGCCCACCGAGGCCGGTGCCGTGGAAGGCGCTCGCCCGCTTCTTCAGAAGCGTGTATTCGCCCTTCACCGGCGCGATGCGGGAATCGATCGCCCACAACTCCTTGCGCTGGAGATCGACGACTTCGATCGGAATCTTGCATTGCCAGAGGCCCATGTCCGTGAAGGGCGCGTTGGGATCCGTGATCTCGTAGGCGGTCGTCACATGGATGACCGGGTGACCGTGGGCACGGCAGGCTTTCAGCAGCCGCTGCATCCCCGGGATGATTTCGCCGTCCATCGCCCGCTGGTCGCAGGTGAACGGATTGCCGGGACGGGTCCAGGCGTTGGCCAGATCGACGCTGACGAGCGCCGGCTTTTTGCCGAATCCGATACGCCGCTGAAACCCGCGCTGCTGATAGATCTTCGTGGAGGCATCAAAGGCCCGCTGAAGCATCCTGTCCAGTTCGCGCGCATCCACGTCATCGTCTTGCATATGCTTCTCCATCTCTGCGGTAAGGATCGCCGGGAAAAGCGATCGTGCCGCACAATCCCACAGGCGCGCATATACGGAAGTGACGGTTCGCCAATTGTTGTTGCGTCCCGCGCATCAATGGCTATCCTTCCCGAAGGAACCTTATATGCGCTGGGACGGGAGCATCGAGCTCGCACAATCTTTCGTCGTCGTTGCTGAAGAACTCAGCTTTCGGCGTGGTGCCGAGCGCCTCAATCTGGATCAATCGGCTCTGACACGCCGTATCCAGAAACTGGAACACCAACTCGGATTCAAGCTGCTGGAGCGAACGACACGGGAGGTCGCGCTCACGCCGGCCGGCCGCTCGTTCTACGAGGCAAATCTCGGACTCATTCGGGAGTATGGCCGCGCCGTCGAGAGCGCCCGCTTCGTCGCCGAAGGCAAGACGGGCGAGTTGCGGCTCGCCTATATGTCCTTCGCGGCCACGCTCCAGATGCCGCGGCTCGTGTCCAGATATCGCGCGCTTTGCCCCCACGTCGCGCTCAAGCTGAGCTACATCCGAACGCAAGGACAAAAGCTGGCGCTGGCCAACGGCGAGATCGATCTGGGATTGATGATCGGGCCATTCGAGCATCCCGATTTCGAGACGCTGAAGGTCGCCAACGAGCCGCTCTGCCTGATCACGTCGCGTGATCACCCGATCGCCCAGGCCCGCAGCATCAGCCCGCGGGAGCTGGCCGAACACGAGTTCGTGGTCGGCGACATGACCGAGTGGCAGGCCTATCGGTGGCGCCTGACCGACCTGTTTTCGTCGGAAGGGCTGACCATGAAGGTGGCGCTGGAGGCATCGAATCCGATGGCGCTGCTCGGATTGGTCGCCGCGGGTCTCGGCGTGACCATCTATCCCGAGAGCCTGGCCGGCTTCGTCGGGGAAAGGCTCGCGTTCACCCCGATCGACGATCCGCGATTTCGGCTCGAGACCATCCTTGCCTGGAAGCGCGGCACCCCGTCCGAAGCCGCCCGCACATTCGTGGAGCTCGTTCGGAAGGAGAACAAGGCGACGGCGGATTACCGGCCGAAGGCGTAGCCCTGCATGTACCGGGGATTTGCCGCGGCGCGCAGGATCTTTCCCTGCCTGGAGACTGCGGACAATCTGCCGAGCGACCAGCCATCAACGACCTCGATGCGATGCCCCCTGTGCTCCAGTTCTTGCTGCACATCTGGAGCGAAACGGCTTTCCATCGTCAGCGAACCCGGCTTTGCCCGGCGCGGAAAGAACGAGCTCGGCATATGGTCGTTGTGAAACATCGGCGCATCGATCGCGGCCTGCAGATTGAGCCCGTGGTGCACGTGGCGCAGGAAGAAGACGGAGCTCCACTGGTCCTGCTGATCGCCGCCGGGGGTCCCGAAGCTGCTGTATGGCTGATCCTCACGATAGACGAGCGATACTGACAGCGTGGTGCGCGGACGCTTGCCCGGTGCGAGCGACGAGGGAAGGCCGTGCTTCAGCCAGAACATCTGCGCGCGCGTGCCGAGCGCGAACCCGAGCCCGGGAATCACCGGCGAGCTCTGCAGCCAGCCGCCGCTCGGCGTCGCCGAAACGATGTTGCCGAACCTGTCGATGACGTCGAGATGGACGGTGTCGCCGCGCACCGATCCGAGCCGATTGGTCGTGGGCTCGCCGGTCGAAACGGCACGCGCGACCGTCGGCTCGCCGGCTCCAAGCATCGCACCGGCCTCATCGTCGCCACCGACCAGATAGGGCACCTCATGGTCGAACCCGGGAATTGAGCCGGGACGGAACGCGATGGAAGCCGCGCCGTCGACGAGCGCGCGTCTGGAAGCGGAATATTGCTCGCTCAGAAGATGCGCCATCGGCACATTCACGAAATCCGGATCGCCGTAGTATTTCTCGCGGTCGGCGAACGCCAGCTTGGAGCATTCGGTCACGGTGTGCACGAAGTCCGCACCGCAGGGGTCCATGGCCCCGAGATCGAATCCCTTCAGGAGCGCCAATTGTTGCAGGAACACAGGTCCCTGCGTCCAGGGGCCCGGCTTCAGGATTCGAAAATCCCCGTAGTTCAGGGACAACGGATCCTCGTAGGTCTCTTTCCAATTAGCGAGATCCTGCGCGCAGATCAGACCGGCGTGACGTTCGCCCGACGTGTCCATGACCGGCGAGCGCACGAATTTGTCGATCGCCTCGGCTACGAAGCCTTCATAGAATGCTTTCCGGGCAGCCTCGATCTTCTGTTCGCGGGATCCTCTCGCATCGTCGAAGACGCGAACCATCCGCTCGTAGGTCGTCGCCAGCTCCGGGTTTGCGAAGAGTGTGCCGGCCTCGGGGATGCCGTCCTTCAGATAGACGCTTGCCGATGTCGGCCACTCGCCTTCGAACAGCGGAGCCACGGTGCGGATCGCCGCCGCGATGCGCGGCAGCATCATGTAGCCGTCCCGGGCGTATGTAATGGCAGCTTCGAGGACATCGCCAAGACCCATCGTGCCGTAATCGCTCAGCAGCCTCATCCAGGCGCCGAACGATCCGGGCACGCATGCCGCGAGGAAGCCGCTGCCCGGGATGATGTCGAGACCGAGTTCCCCGAACTTCTCGATCGTCGCGCTGGCGGGCGCGACGCCCTGGCCGCAGAGCACACGGGCCCGTCCGGACTTCGCATCGTGGAAGATGACCGGCACTTCACCGCCGAAGCCATTCAGGTGCGGTTCGACGACCTGCAGCGCGAAGCCGATCGCGACGGCCGCGTCGAAGGCATTGCCTCCCTTCTCCAGGATCCTCATCCCCGCGGCGGTGCCCAGCCAGTGGGTCGAAGCGACGACGCCGAAGGCGCCGGCGATTTCAGGCCTCGTCGTGAACTGGCCTTCACCCGCATCGGGCCCATAGCTCAACCGAAAATTTCCAAGCGCCAGATTTCTGGACATGTCTGCCTCGAAGCTGTTTCCGACTAGAGACTGCCGTCCCGATTCAGAGCCGACTCAACGCGCGATGCCGGCGCGCGCGTTGTGCGTTGACTGCCTTTCCTGCTCGCGTGTCCGCGAGATCGAAACCCCGATCCTGCCGGTCGCGCTGTCAGGAACCGTGCGAGGATCGCGCAGCGTCAGCGTGATCCCTTCAATTCTGTGCTCTGCCGCCAGCAGCGCACCGGCAACGGCGTCAGCCGCCTCGGCCAGATCATCATATCGCACGCGCTCCAGAGCGCCCGAGATTTCTCGCGCCAGGTCCGCGTAGTTCGCGGTATCGGCAAGGCTGTCGCTCATAGCGGCCGCTCCCAAATCGATGAAGGCATCGAGATCTATTTCGAAGGCCGACGGCCCGGGCCCTGCCGCGCCGATGCGCGCCAGAACGGCCAAACCACGCAGAAAGATCTTGTCCGGCGACAGCGAGGGGGCGCTCCTTCAACCTGACTCGCCTAGGACAGGACCGGGTAGATCGGGAATGCCCTGGTGAGTTCGGCCACCTCCGCGCGGACGCGCCCTTCCACCTCCGGGACGGTATCGGTGTTCGCAACGGAGACCGCATCGAGCACGTCGGCGATCAGCGAACCTATCTTGCGAAACTCCTCCCTGCCGAAGCCTCGCGAGGTCGTGGCCGCCGTGCCGAGCCTGATCCCGGACGTCACCGTCGGCTTTTCGGGATCGAAGGGAATGCCGTTCTTGTTGCAGGTGATGTTCGCGCGTCCAAGGGCGGCTTCGGCCACTTTCCCGGTGAGGTTCTTGCTCCTGAGATCGACCAGGAACAGATGATTGTCCGTTCCGCCGGATACGACCGAACACCCGCGATCCATCAGCGTGCCGGCCAAGGTCCTGGAGTTGTCGACGACATCCTTCGCGTAGCGCTGGAAGTCGGGCGTCAGCGCCTCGCCGAATGCGACGGCCTTCGCCGCGATCACGTGCATCAGCGGCCCGCCCTGCAGGCCCGGGAAGATCGACGAATCGATCTTCCTGGCAATCTCGGCGTCGTTGGTGAGGATCAGGCCGCCGCGCGGACCGCGCAGGGTCTTGTGGGTGGTCGAGGTCACGACATGCGCGTGCGGAAAGGGCGAGGGATGCGCGCCGCCCGCGACGAGCCCGGCGAAGTGCGCCATGTCGACCATGAGCAAGGCACCGACTTCATCCGCGATCCGGCGAAACGCCGCGAAGTCCCAGAAGCGCGAATAGGCCGAGCCTCCGGCCACGATGACTTTCGGCCGATGTTGCCGCGCGAGCCGCTCGAGGCCCTCGATATCGATCCTCTGGTCCTCCGGGCGCACGCCATAACTGACGGCGTTGAACCACTTGCCAGACATGTTCGGCTTTGCGCCATGGGTCAGGTGACCACCTGCGGCGAGATCCAGGCCCATGAAGGTATCGCCCGGTTTCATCAGGGCCATGAAGACGCCCTGATTGGCCTGGCTGCCGGAATTGGGCTGGACGTTCGCGAACGCGCAGCCGAACAGTTTCTTGGCGCGCTCCCGTGCCACATCTTCCGCCACGTCGACATAGGCGCATCCGCCGTAATAGCGGCGTCCCGGATAACCCTCCGCGTATTTGTTGGTCAGAACCGACCCCTGGGCCTGAAGCACAGCGCGCGAGACGATGTTCTCCGAGGCGATGAGCTCGATCTCCTCCTGCTGCCGCTTCAACTCGTCCGCGATCGCGGACGCGACCTGGGGATCGAGGACCGAGATGTCGGTGGTGAAGAACTTGTTCGACGCCTGTTGACCCATCTTCCTGCCCTCAACATTCTGCCAGATTGACCGCGAGCCCTCCCAGTGAGGTCTCCTTGTACTTCGATTGCATGTCCCGGCCGGTCTCGCGCATCGTCGCGATCACCTTATCGAGCGAAACCACGTGCTGGCCGTCGCCCTGCAAGGCCAGCGACGCGGCGCTGATCGCCTTGATCGCTCCGAACGCGTTCCGCTCGATGCAGGGGACCTGGACCAGACCGCCGATGGGATCGCAGGTCATGCCGAGATGATGCTCCATGCCGATTTCGGCCGCGTTCTCCACCTGCTCGTTCGTGCCGCCCAGGACCGCCGCCAGACCCGCGGCGGCCATGGAACAGGCGACCCCGACCTCGCCCTGGCATCCGACCTCGGCACCCGAGATCGAGGCGTTCATCTTGAAGAGCGCGCCGATCGCCGACGCCGTGAGCAGAAACCGGCGCAGTCCCGCCTGGTCCGCCTGGCCGCAATGATCGCGGAAGTAGCGCAACGTGGCGGGAATGATGCCCGCAGCCCCGTTGGTCGGTGCGGTGACGACACGGCTGCCCGATGCATTTTCCTCGTTGACCGAGATGGCGTAGAGGCTGACCCAATCCATCACCATGTGCTGCGGCCGGTCGTTCGATCCGGCCGCCTTCTGCAACCGGCGAAACAGCGACGGCGCGCGCCGCCGGACGTTGAGGCCACCCGGCAGATTACCCTCGGTCACCATCCCGCGATCGATGCAGGCCATCATGACCGCGATGATATGATCGAGCTTCGCTTCGATCTGCTCGCCGGAGAGCCGGGACAACTCGTTCGCCATGACGATGTCGGCGATGGACATGCGCGAGGCGGCTCCCATCTGGAGCAGTTGCTGTCCCGACCTGAAGGGAAATGGCACGTCTCCCTCCGACGTCGGCGCGGGCTGGCCGACTTCCTCTTCCCGCACCACGAAGCCGCCGCCGACGGAGCACCACCGCTGTTCGAGAAGGCACTTGCCCGCGGAATCGAATGCCGTAAAGGCCAGCGTATTGGGATGCTGCTTCGTCTCCGTCACGCCATCGAACACGACGTCCGTCTTTGGATCGAACGAGATCGAACGCACACCGCCGAGGCGGATCGTGCGGTCCGCGTGAGCCAGGCCGACGATCCGGTCCGCGTGATCAGGATCGACGGTCTCGGGCGTCTCTCCGGCCAGACCGAGAATGACCGCCTTGTCGGTGCCGTGCCCCTTGCCGGTCCAGGCCAGCGACCCAAAGAGATCGACGCGTGCCGCGCCGACCTGCGCGAGCAGGCCTGCCTGCTTCAGGCTATCGACGAACGAGGCCGCAGCCTTCATCGGCCCGACCGTATGCGACGATGACGGACCGATACCGACCTTGAAGAGTTCAAAAATGCCGATCATGGCCCATGGGCTGTCAGGTCAACGCCTGCGGGATCAGGAATTCCTGGCGAGCGTCATCCAGGAATGCCCAGACATACATCGAGAACGAGCGCCACACGTCAATCTGAAAGACCTCGGGAGCCGTTCGCGACAGCACGATGGGCGACTTTCCGAGAAGCGTGCGCGTGCACATGCCCACGGGAAATTGTTGCTCGGACAGATCGAGAGGGCACCCGTGGTTGAGCACGTAGTCGCTCATCGAACCCGAGATCGCAAGGCCGTCCGACCGATGGCTGACATCGACGAGGGAGCAGGCATGGCCGCCCAGCTTCGATGCCAGTTCGGAATGCAGGCGGACCGGATCCTCGGCAACCGCTTCGAGCAGCCATTCGTCCGGACCGAGGCAGTAGGCCTTGCGATCGCCGCTCGCGTTGAAGCGATTGACGGTCTTGGGCAGTTCCACGCGGAACGCCTCACCGATCGCGGACCATGACGACGGTCTCCCGCGAAAGACGAACTTGGCGGCGTCGGGAAGAACAGAGAGCGACGCTTCCCGCACGGACGCGCCGCCGCGGTCGATCCCGGTCAACGAGTTGAGTCTGGCTATCGCTGCCTCAGCCATCGAGACGCTTCCCTTCCGTGTCGTAGAAGACCGGCGATACGACCTCCACCTCGATGGCGCCGCCCGGCATCGGCACGTGCAGACGCGTGCCGATCCGCGCGCGGCCGCCGCGAACGAGCGCCAGTGCGATCGAGCCATCGAGCGCCATGCTCCAGTAGGACGAGGTCACATGACCGATCATCGTCATGGGGATGGGTTCGCGCGGGTCGGCCACGATCTGGGCTCCCTCCTCCAGCACGACCTTCCGATCGACGGTCAGCAGACCGACCAGCTGCTTGCGGTCATCGCTCGTCATCGCAGGTCGCGCGAGCGAGCGCTTGCCGACGAAATCCTTCTTCGCCTTGCCGACGGCCCAGCCGAGGCCGACGTCGTCGGGCGTGACGGTGCCGTCCGTCTCCTGGCCCACGATGATGTAGCCCTTCTCCGCGCGGAGCACATGCATCGTTTCCGTGCCGTAGGGCGTGATGCCGTAGGCTTGTCCCGCGGCGTGGATGGCTTCCCAGACGGCACGTCCATAGCCCATGGGGACGTTCACCTCGAACCCGAGCTCGCCCGTGAAGGAAACCCTGAAGAGACGGGTCGGCACGCCGCAGATTTGTCCTTCGCGGACGCTCATGTGCGGCATGGCTTCGGCGGCGAGATCGATGCCCTGCACCAGCGGCCCCAGCACCTTCCGCGCGTTCGGCCCCTGGACGGCGATGACGGCCCACTGCTCGGTCGTCGACGTCAGCCAGACGTCGAGATCGGACCATTCGGTCTGCAGATAATCTTCCATGAGCGCGAGGACGCGCGCGGCACCGCCTGTCGTCGTCGTGACATGGAAGCGATCCTGCGCCATTCGGCCGACGACACCGTCATCCATGACGAAGCCGTCTTCACGCAGCATGACACCATACCGGAGCCGGCCCGGCTCGAGCTTGGTCCAGGCATTGGTGTACATGCGATTCATGAATTCGGCGGCATCCTTGCCGACGACCTCAATCTTGCCGAGCGTCGTGGCGTCGAAGATGCCGACGGAATTCCTCACGGCGGCGCATTCCCGGCGCACCGCCGCGTGCATGTCCTCGCCCTTGCGCGGGAAATAGTGAGCGCGCTTCCAGAGGCTGACGTCCTCGAATGCCGCGCCGTTCTCGGCCGCCCAATCGTGGATCGAGGTGCGCCGGACCGGATCGAACAGATCGCCCTTGGATTGGCCGGCGAACGCACCGAAGGTCACGGGCGTGAACGGCGGCCTGAAGGTCGTCAGGCCCACACGCGAGACGGGCAGGCCGGTCGCCTGCGAGACGATGCCGAGCGCATTCATGTTCGACGTCTTGCCCTGGTCCGTCGCCATGCCCGTCGTCGTGTAGCGCTTCACATGCTCGATCGAGCGGAAACCCTCGCGCGTTGCGAGCTCGATGTCCTTGACGGTGACGTCGTTCTGGAAATCGACCCAGGCCCTGCCCCGCGGCTTGCCGGCCTTGCCCGGAAGTCCGATCACGCCGTCCTGGCCGAGCGACTGGGCGAAGACCGGAAATTTCTGTTCGGGTGCCGGATTCCTGCCGGCCCGTTTCACTGCTTCAAGACCGCCGGTGAATCCATCCGCGATGGACGCGCCGAGGTCGAACAGCCCGCGGCAGGCGCCGACCGACCGCTCACGCTCGACGGACGTCCCCGGAACATAGGCCTGCAGCGTTTCATCGTAGGCGAGCTTGCCGCGCGACTGCGAGAACAGGTGAACACTCGGCGTGAACCCGCCGGACATCAGCAGCAGATCGCAGGAAACGGACTCCACCGCGCCGCTGATTTCATCCCTGAGATCGACGCCGGAGATACGCAGACGACCGTGAGTGGCCGTGACCGCGGTCGAAGGACGGACATCGATGCCGGCCGCCCGCGCGCGCTCGATCCACGGCCCCTCCGCGGCAGGCCGCAGGTCGGCGATGACAGCGACATCCACGCCGGCCGCCTTCAGCTCCAGCGCCGCACGATAGGCGCTGTCACACGCGGTGAAGACCGCAACCTTCCTGCCGGGAATCGCGCCGTAGCGATTGAGATAGATGCGGGCCGCCTCCGCCATCATGATGCCCGGGCGATCATTGTCCGGGAAGACCAACGGCCTCTCGATGGCGCCTGTCGCCAGCACGACTTCCCTGGCGCGAACCTGCCACATGCGCTCGCGCGGGCATCTGGCGTCGACCTTGCCCAGATGGTCCGTCACGCGCTGGCAAAGCCCGATAAAATTGTGCGGGTACCATCCGAATGCGGTCGTTCGCGACAGCAGCGTCACGTTCGGAAGAGCGCTCAACTCCTTCAACGCGCGCGCCAGCCAGTCCGCGGCCGGCAACCCGTCGATGATCGCCTCGCGCTCGGACAGCAGGGTCCCTCCCATGCGGTCCTGCTCGTCGCAGACGATGGTGCTTGCGCCCGAGCGCCCGGCCGCAAGTGCGGCCGCGAGGCCTGCCGGCCCCGCACCGACAATCAGAACGTCGCAATGGCGGTACACCTGGGTGTATCGATCCGCGTCCGCGGCTTTCGGCGCCCGGCCGAGGCCCGCCGCCTTGCGGATGATCGGCTCGTAGAGCGCGGTCCACGCGCCCGCGGGCCACATGAATGTCTTGTAGTAGAATCCCGCGGTGATGAAGCGGGAGAACAGGTTGTTGAGGCTGCCGAGGTCCAGAGACAGCGATGGCCAGCGGTTCTGGCTTTCGGCGACGAGGCCGTCATACAGCTCGACCTGGGTCGCGCGCAGATTCGGGGTGTAGCGCGCCTCGCTGTCGCCGACACCGACGAGGGCGTTGGGTTCGTCCGATCCGGCCGACAAGAATCCGCGCGGCCGATGATACTTGAACGAACGTCCGACCAGATGAATGCCGTTCGCAATGAGCGCCGATGCCAGCGTGTCACCGGCGAAGCCCGAATACTGCTTTCCGTCGAAGGAAAACCTGAGAGGCTTGCTGCGGTCGACGTGACCCCCGGAAGAGAGCCTGTATGTCACAGCACGGCCCCTCCCTTGGTCGAGCGATCCGCCGCTTCCGGCACGTCTTCCGGCGTTTCGCCGACCTTGTAGGTCGTCAATATCTCGTCGGAGATCGTATTGCGCTTGACGTTGAAGAACCGCGCACAGCCATTGATGTGCCGCCAGCGTTCGACATGCAGGCCTTTCGGATTGCTTCGGATGTAGAGGTATTCGGCCCACGCTTCGTCATCGAGCGACATGGGATCCCTGGGACGGTCGATATGGGCCTGTCCGCCGTAGGAGAACTCGATCTCGGGACGAGGTCCGCAGTAGGGACACTTGATGAGCAACATGCGATCTTCCCGATCAGTTCAGTGGGCCACTGCCGCGGCGGCGGCTTCGTCGATCATGACGCCTTCGCGGAAACGCTCGATGGTGAACGGCGCGTTGATGGCGTCGGGCTCGTCCCTGGCGATGGTCCGGGCGAACACGTCGCCGGAGCCGGGCGTTGCCTTGAAGCCACCGGTCCCCCAGCCGCAATTCACATAAAGGCCCGGGACGGGCGTCTTGGCGATGATCGGGGAGCGATCCGGCGTGACGTCGACGATGCCGCCCCAGCTTCGCAGCATGCGAAGCCGCCTGAACATCGGCGCCAGCTCGCAGATCGCATCAAGGGTATGGTTCGCGATGTGAAGCGCCCCGCGCTGCGAGTATGACGTATAGGCGTCCGTGCCCGCGCCGATGACCAGCTCGCCCTTGTCGGACTGCGAGATATAGGCGTGGATGGTGTTCGACATCACGACGCAGGGAAACGCGGGCTTCACCGGCTCGGAGACGAGCGCCTGCAGCGGGAAGCTCTCCAGCGGCAGACGCACGCCGGCCATGTTCATGACGACGCTGGTATTGCCTGCCGCCACGACGCCGACCTTGCCGGCGCGGATGAACCCACGGCTGGTTTCCACGCCCTCGACGCGGCCGGACGCCGCACGGCGGATACCCGTCACCTCGCAATTCTCGATGATGTCGACACCGCGCGCATCGGCGCCGCGCGCGTAGCCCCACGCGACGGCGTCATGCCGGGCGGTGCCGCCGCGGCGTTGCAATGCGCCGCCCAGGATCGGATAGCGCATCGCGCCGTCGATATTCAGCGGAGGGCAATATTCTTTGCACTCCTGCGGCGACAGCCATTCATTGTCGATGCCGTTGAGCCTGTTGGCATGAACGTGGCGCTTGAAGCTCTGTACGTCATGGATGTTGTGCGCGAGCATCAGCACGCCGCGCGCCGAATACATGACGTTGTAGTTCAGTTCCTGGGACAATCCCTCCCAGAGCTTCAGCGCGTGCTCGTAGAGTCTCGCGCTCTCGTCGAACAGATAGTTCGATCGGATGATCGTGGTGTTGCGGCCGGTATTGCCCCCGCCGATCCAGCCCTTCTCCACGACGGCGACGTTTCTGATGCCGTAGCGTTCGGCGAGATAGAACGCCGTCGCAAGGCCGTGTCCGCCGCCGCCGACGATGACGACGTCGTAGGCCGGCTTCGGGTCGGGCGAGCGCCATTGGCGCGGCCAGGACGAATGCCCGCCGAGAGCCTCGCGAACAAGGGATAAAGCCGAGAATCGCTTCATGAGAGCCCGCCGTGGAATACCAGCCATTTCATAGCCGTCCCGGCTGTGATCGTGCCAGCATCGGAGCGCCGCCGACGTTGGATGGAAGCGACATGACGGCCCGGTACAAATCCGCCATCGTTCCGAACCGTGAGACGACGGTGCGCGCAAGCGGCGTCTCTCGCTTCGGCTTCAGCACTACGACGGCGGCCCCGAAATATCGGCGTCTTTCCAGCTGTCGGAGAAGCCGATCAGAACCACTCGGGATTCCGATGACGGGATCACCGTCTCGGGCGACAATTCGAGAACCTCGCGGCGGCCGACGCGCTGGTAGACATATCGCGCGGCCTCCTCGTTCCTGAACGCGAAGGTGCCCTTGGCCCTGATGATGTATGGCGGAAGATCACGCAGCCAGCGCAGGACCGTATCCCGGTCGACCGGGTCCTTCCACTCCCTCGCGGTCGACGAGAAGCCCACGGCATGATCGGCGGGCGAGCAGGCCATCAGCGAAGCCGTGCGATTGACCGCGCCGAGCACGACGTCCGTCGGAATGTTGCCGTGGGTGGTTTCGAGCACAACCCGCTTGGGAGCGATCGATTCGATCGTGTCGCGGATCTCGTTTCCCGGCGCGTGAACCAGATCGATCTTGTTGACCGCGATCATGTCGGCGGCCGTCAGCTGCGAAACGAACGTGGCCCGCGTTCGCTCGTCGCGAAGCCGTTCCGCGATGGTTTCGGCATCGACGAGGGTGATGATCGCATCGAGCCTCATCGCCGGATTGGCCAGCGCGATCTGGGCGATTCCACGCGGATCCGCGATTCCGCTGGCTTCCAGCACGACCGCATCCGGCGGGTCGTCCCGCTCCACCAATCGCTGAATGGCGTTGACCAGATCGCCGTTGATCGAGCAGCAGGCACATCCATTCGTGAGACCGATGGTATCGCCGCTCTGAAAACGAATCAGCTCCTCGTCGATGTTGACGGCGGCGAAGTCGTTGACGAGGACGGCGATCCGCCGGCCCGCAGGTTCCGACAGAAGGCGGTTCACCAGGGTCGTCTTCCCCGCGCCGAGGAAGCCACTGATGATCGTCAGCGGCAGCACGCGCGAGGGAGACGTTCGCGGCACGATCCGGGCCGTCTCGAAGATGCCCATCAGCATCGACAGCGTCTGCTTCGCAGAGACCGGGTCCACTGCCCCGGCCTCATCCGCGCGCTTCCATTCGGAGGTCATGCCGGCTGCGGCTTTCCACCGAGAACGGTGCCCCAGATCCCGATGTCCTTGAGGGCCATGGGATCGACCTCGAACGGGTTGGCGTCGAGGATGGTGAAGTCCGCGAACTTGCCCGGCTCGAGACTGCCGAGCCGCTGCTCGGCGCCGAGAACATAGGCCGCGTCGATCGTAATGGCCCGCATCGCCCGTTCCACGCCGATCCGCTCTCCCGGAGCCATCACCGTCTTGCCGTCGAGCGCAACGCGATTCACGGCCGCCCAGGCCGCGGTCAGCGGGTGGAGCGGAACCAGCACGAGCGAATAGTCGGAATGGAGCGCGAAGACCACGCCCTCCCGCTCGAGCGAGCCAAGTCTCGCAATCGCCTCCGAACGGTCGGGGCCGAAGCCCTGGTCGCTGTGAAGCTGGCTGCGATAGTGGACGAAGTAGTTGTTGACGCTCGCGCACCCGCCCAGCGCCTTGAGCCGGCGCGCCTGGTCCGGGGTGCTGATGCAATAATGCTCGAGGGTGAACCTGTGGTCGAACTGAGGCTGCAGCTTCTGCAGCTTGGCCAGAGCATTCAACGATGCATCCACCGCCTCGTCGCCGTTGGCATGACAGTGAATCTGGATGCCGGCCTTCCAGTAGGGAAGCATGCGCTCGTGAAGCTCATCCCAGGGGATGTCGTTGCGCACGCCGTTGCTGCCATCGAGATATCCGGGGAAGTTGAGCCTCAGCGACATGGCCGGGAACGACCCGTCGGAGAGAAACTTCACGCCATGGAAGAACAGCTTGTCGTCGCCGCGATTCATCGCCTTCAGCAGGAAGTCGGCACCGCCTGCGCCGTGGTCGGCATGCAGCGCCAGTTCGAGTGAGACGAGGCCCATCCGCATCGGGAAGCTCTCGTCGGGGACGACGTCCGAATAGAGCTTCCATTCGTTTTCGAAGTTTCCCTTGCCGAAGATCATTTCGGCCGTGGTGGTGACACCGGCCTTCTTGGCGATGTCGGCCATTCTCCTGATGCCGTCGGCGCCGCCGCGCACGGCAATCGCCTCACGCATGGCACCCAGAGCCAGCCGTCCGGCCTCGAGTTCGACGAACTGCCCGTTGAGCCGTCCATCCGGGTACCGCATCACACCGTGAACGTTCGTATTCGTCGGTATCTTCGCCCGTTCCAGCGCGATGCTGTTGAGATAGATGAAATGCGGCGCGTAGGAGATCACCCACATCGGCCGCTTGGTCTTGATGGTATCGAGCTCGTCGCGATGCAGATTGCCGCCCTGGGACGCGGGATCCAATCCCCAGACGATCACCGGAGCGTCGGGATCGGGATCGGAATCGGCGGCCTCCTGCAATTTGGCGAGAACCTCCTGGCGCGTCTTGAGGCCCTTGTTCATGCCTTGCGGACTGGGCGAGTCGATCGGCCCGACATAGTGCATCGTCAGGTAGCTCGACGAGAACGCAAAATGCGTATGCGGGTCGATGAAGCCGGGCATGATGAACTTGTCGGCGAAGGTGTCGTCGATCTCGTGCGAGTATCGCTTCAGCCACGGCTGCATGCTCTCGATCGTTCCGGTCGAGACGATGCGGCCGTCACGCACGGCCACGCATTCGGCGAACGGCCGCCCGGGGTCCATGGTGATGACCTTGCGTGCCCGATAGACCTTGATATCCGCCATCTCCATTCCCCTTCAGCTCATTCCGAACGCACGGAGTCGACCAGCAGCTCCGTATCCGCACCAATGTGCACTTTCGGGCTCATTTCGGGTTGGAAGGGTGCGACATCGCTTCCGTAAATAGGCGACACCGTCGATCTCTTGCCTTGCCTCCGCGAGCCGAGACGTGATCATCGCCCCTCGATGCGCCAATCCGCAGCGAACGATCCGAGAGATACGGGACGGGAACGATGGCAGACAGTGATCGAAACGGAAATGCCTGGCGTCTTCCGCCCAGCGACTATATCCGCAAGCGACCGCCCACCTACGACATATCCGCTCCGAAATCGTTCTACCTGACGATGAAGGATGGCTGCCGTCTGGCGGTCGATCTCTACCTTCCCAGCTGGTCGCAAGGCGATGGGCCGTGGCCGACGATCCTGATACAGACGCCGTATTACCGGCGCTTTGCCGTCGACCCGGCGGCCGGACGGATCGAAGCATCGCCCAACATCGCGAAATATCGTGATGTATTCCTGCCTCGCGGTTATGCGGTCGTCGTGGTGGACGTGCGCGGCACCGGCGCAAGCTTCGGCACGCGGGACATCTTCCGCTCTCCCCGAGAACGGGACGACGCCTACGAGATCGTCGAATGGATTGTCGCGCAGGGTTGGTCGAACGGCGCCATCGGCGCGACCGGCATTTCCTATCTCGGTGCGGCCAGCGACTTTCTCGCATCGACATCGCATCCCGCCGTCAAGGCGATCGCTCCCCTGTTCTCGGTCTGGGACACCTATCTGGATAACTACTATCCGGGAGGAATACTCCTGACCAATCTCGCGGATGTCTACGACCGGATGATGGCCGGCCTCGATCAGGACAAGCGCGAATATCTCAAGGAGTTCGTCTACTACTCCAATCCCGCCTTCAGGGGACCTCACCCGGTCGACGATGATCCCGACGGCGCAGCGTGCGTGGCGGCCGTCAAGGAGCATGCGGGCAACTTCCGCATGCCCGATTTGATGCGCAAGCTCGAATTCAGAAGTGAACCACTGGAGCCGGGCAGTCCGTATTCGTCCGACTCGATCAGTCCGTCGACTTACGCCGGCGGCGTGCGTGACGACATCGCGATCTATTCGGTGTCGGGCTGGATGGACGGCGCCGGCTACGCCAACGGCGCCATCAGCCGGTTTCTCACGTTGCCCAATTCGCGAAAATTCCTTCTGCTCGGTCCATGGGATCACGGCGCGCGCATCAATTGCTCGCTCTGGCGATCCGGTGAAGCGCCCGAGTTCGATATCATGGCCGAGATCCTCCGCTTCTTCGACCAGTATTTGGAGGGGCGCGATACCGGCATCGAGGCGGAGAAGCCCGTCCATTATTTCTCCGTTCACGCGGAAGAGTGGCGCGCCGCCGACGCATGGCCTCCCCTCGAAGCCAGCAAGACCCTGTTCCTGTCGCAGAACGGACGGCTTGGCGATGCTGGCGGCACCGCGGGATCGGACGGCCACAACGTGAATTTCGATTCCGGGACCGGTCGATTCACCCGATACGAACGGATCGCAGCGATCGACAGCCGCGAATATTACACCGATTGGCACGGCCGCGATGGCCGCATGCTGAACTATACGAGCGCGGAACTTACCGAAGACGCGGAGTTGACCGGACACGGCCTCGTCAGCCTCTGGATCACGGCGCCGGCAACGGATTTCGCGATCCACGCATATCTGTCCGAAATACAGCCCGACGGACGATCGCTCTATGTGACCGAAGGCAGCCTGCGTGCCATCCATCGCTGCGAGATCGAACCGCCACCGCATCACCGGACGCCTGCGGTATTCCATCCCTGCACGCGCGGACAAGCCAGGGACGTGACGCCCGGCGAGCCGCATCTCTTTCGCTTTTCCCTGTTGCCGATCTCGTGGACTTTTTCGGCGAAGAGCCGGATCCGGCTCTCGCTGGAGGGCGCCGACGCCGACCATTTCCAGCGCATACCCGCTGCGGGTCCATTGCAGTTCGACGTCCTGCGCGGCGGTGGTAATGGATCGCACATCATCCTGCCGCTACGCGCGGTCTGACGAGGAAGCCCTGCCATGACCGAAAGCGACGAACTGCTCGCGCATCTCGAAAAGAACGGAATCAACGCCAAGACGTTCGAACACCCCGCGGTCCACACCGTCGAGGAATCGAAAGCTCTTCGCGGCGACATTCCGGGCCTTCATACGAAGAACCTGTTCCTTCGCGACGGGAAGAAGAACTATTTCCTGTTCGTGACCGACGAGGATGCCGCGATCAACCTGAAGCAGCTCGCCAAGAAGATCGGTGCCAAGGGCGGACTTTCCTTCGGCTCACCCGACGCCCTGCTGGAAATGCTGGGCATACGCCCCGGCGCCGTTTCCGTCCTGGCGATCGTCAATGATGCGGCGGGAAAGGTGAAGCTTCTGCTCGACGCGAAATTGGCGACTGCGACCGCGATCAATTGCCATCCCCTCGACAATCGACGCACGACGTCGCTCTCCCAAGAGGCGTTCGCCGGGTTCCTGACCCTGTCGGGCCGCGAAGCGGTTTATGTGGATACCAGCGCTGACGACGCGAGCGCGTGAGGGGCGCTTCCTCCCGCTGCGGGGCAGCGGGCACCGGCTGTGCCATTTCTGAAGCGCCATTCCACCGATCGTGCGTCGCTGACCGCTGTTGAACGTCCGGTAGACGATCTCCTGCCGCACATCCGCATGTTTCATTGGGGATGAGCGCGGCGCATTAACTTCCTGAAAACACTCCCGCGCGGCGTTGTTCCACAGCAGCGCCCGGCAGTCTGGCCTTGTTTTTGCTTGACCGTTAGGCCCAATATGGTTCGACGACAGAAAAGTCGAGGTCGAACCTTGGCGTGGTACTCGGGAGGATTGGATGGAAAAGGCGGTTCGGCCACTTCGCGTTGGATTTATCCTGTCCAACAACTTCACGCTGACTGCGTTCTCGAACTTCCTGGATGTGCTGCGCCTGGCGGCGGACGATGGCGACAACAGCCGCCAGATTCGTTGCCAGTGGCACATCATGTCGGCGAGCGGCGAGGCCGTCCGCTCCAGCAGCGGAGTCCTGGTGACCCCCACGTCCCGGTTCATCGAGCCGCGCGAGCTGGATTACATCATCGTGGTCGGCGGCCTCCTTCACGAGGGTCCCCAGATCGACGATCGCACGGGGCGGTATCTGATCGCCGCGGCGGAATCGAACGCCTCGATCGTCGGCGTCTGCACCGGCAGCTTCATCCTCTGGCGGCTTGGACTGCTGCGCCAGAAGAAGTGCTGCATCAGCTGGTATCATTACCGGGATTTCCTCGAGGAGTTCGGCGACACGCTGCCGATCGCCGACCAGCTCTACGTGGTGGATGGCCGGCGCATCACGTGCTCCGGCGGAATCGGCGCGGCCTATCTCGCCGCCTACATCGTCGAACTGCGGCTGGGGCGCTCCAATGCGCAGAAGGCGCTCCACATCATGCAGATCGATCAGATGCTGCCTGGATCGACCGCGCAATCCGCGCCACCCACCGAGTTCGTGGGCAACGATGGACGCATCTCGCGAGCGCTTCTCATCATGGAGCAGAACCTCTCGTCGCCGCTTTCGATCGCGAAGCTGGCGGCCAAGGTTCACCTCAGCACCCGGCAACTGGAGCGCCTCTTCAAGGATGAAACCGGTCAATCACCGCAAAGCGCATATCTGCGCCTCCGCCTGAAGCACGCGCGCTGGATGATGAAAACCGACATGACGCTCGCCGCGATCGCGGCGGAAACCGGCTTCGTGGACGGATCGCATCTGAGCAAGGCCTTCAAGGCGGCGTTCGGAACAAACCCGTCGGAGGACCGCCGGAGAACGCTCGGAAGCATCCTCGAATTCACACCGAATGCGGAAGGGCGGCGGGTTTACGACCACGCGTGACTCGCGTTCGATCCCTGCATCACGCGTGCGCGTTGGTCCGCTCCGCGCAAGGGACCGGTCACGACGACGACGCGAACCGCTTTGGCTTCGCCGCGACAGGCCATCAGAAACAGGGCGGCGCTGACCACGTCGGCGCCGCCCTGCTCGTGTGACTACACACCCGCCATCATCACGTATTTGATCTCGACATACTCCTCCATGCCGTGACGCGAACCTTCACGGCCAAGGCCGCTTTCCTTGACGCCACCGAAAGGCGCGACCTCGGTGGTGATGAGGCCGGTGTTGACGCCGACCATGCCGGATTCAAGCGCTTCGGCAACGCGCCAGACGCGGCCGAGATCGCGGGAGTAGAAGTAGGAGGCAAGACCGAACGGCGATGCGTTGCACATCGCGATCACGTCGGCTTCGTCCTTGAAGCGGATCACCGGTGCGAGCGGGCCGAATGTCTCCTCCTGCGACACCAGCGAGTCCGGCTTGACGTCGGCGAGCACGGTCGGCTCGAAGAAGGAGCGCCCGAGTTCGCTGCGCTTTCCGCCGGTGACGATCTTCGCGCCGCGCTTAACCGCATCCGCGATGTGGCGCTCGACCTTGTCGACAGCTTTCAAATTGATCAGCGGGCCCTGCGTGACGCCGGTTTCAGTGCCGTCGCCGATCTTCATCGCCGCGACCTTCTTGGACAGCTTCTGCACGAACTCGTCGTAGATCTTGTCCTGGGCGTAGAGACGGTTCGCGCAGACGCAGGTCTGGCCCATGTTGCGGTATTTCGAGACGATCGCACCTTCGACCGCGGCGTCGATGTCGGCATCGTCGAACACCACGAACGGCGCATTGCCGCCGAGCTCGAGGCCGAGCCGCTTCACGCCGACGGAAGCCTGCTGGTAGAGAATCTTGCCGACCGGAGTCGAGCCGGTGAAGCCGACGAAACGCACAGCCGGATGCTCGCACAACACTTTACCGATCGGCGGCGCGTCGCCGGTGATGATGTTGAGCACACCCTTGGGGACGCCGGCCTTCTCGGCGAGCACGGCCAGCGCGAGCGCCGAAAGCGGCGTCTCATTCGCGGGCTTCAGCACCACGGTGCAGCCGGCCGCGAGCGCCGGCGACACCTTCCGGGTGATCATCGAGTTCGGGAAATTCCACGGCGTGATCGCGCCGCAGACGCCGATCGGCTGCTTGATCGCAAGCAGCCGCGCATCGGGCCGCTGCGACGGAATGGTCTCGCCGTAGACGCGGCGGGCTTCTTCCGCGAAGAACTCGATATAGGCGGCGCCGATGTCGACCTCGCCGAGCGCTTCGGAGAGCGGCTTGCCCTGCTCGGAGGTGAGGATCAGCGCGAGATCCTCGCGGTTGGCGATGATCAGCTCGAACCATTTGCGCAGGATGTTGGAGCGCTGCTTGGCGGTGTGCTTGGCCCAGGCCGGAAAGGCCCGCGCGGCGGCCTCGACCGCCTTGGTCGTCTCCGCCGCGCCAAGCTGCGGCACCTTTGCGAGCTCGACTCCGGTCGCGGGATTGTTGACGGCGAAGACGGGCGCGCCGACCCAGGCCCCGTCGATGTAGCAGGCCTCCTTGAGGAGCGATGGGTCCTTCAACCGGTCGCGCAGGGCGGCTGTGGCTTGCGGGGCGCGGGCGGCGGCGGTCGGGGTCATGGCGTTGCTCCTTGGGGCGATCAGATCGGCCCGGAATATAGGGAGAAGCGGCACGCAATGCACCGTCCCGCAACGCAAATCTGCTCGGAAGCGGACATCGGAGCGGCGCCAGGACGCACCGATTTCATTGACCGAAACAAATGCAGCCACCGGGCCTGCGCACCTCTCCGCGGAGAGGCCTGTCTTGACCGCACACGCAACCCGGCCGGGCTCGTCGCGCTTTAGGCGGCGCCGCTCATGTAGGTCTCGCGCCGGCCGATCATGCGCTCGGCCGCGGCCTTGGCGTCGGCCTTCGAGGAGGTCGCACAGGTCCGGTACTCGAGATCGGGGACGTCGGAGGTGTCGCGGCGGCCGAACCAGGATTTCGAACCGACCGGCAGCAGCGCCAGCGACTGGGCGAGATTGTCGACCGCACCGAACGAATACAGAGCGCCAGTCCCGGCGATGCGGACCTCGTAGATGCCCGGCGAGATCGGCGCCTCCAGATTGTCGCCCCGTCCAGGACGGGGATAGCGCTTCCATTCGCTCCAGGTGGAAATCATCTCAAGCCCCCTCGCGGCCACGGAAGGGCCGCCAACATTTACTTAAAATCCTAGCGTTGGCCGCATTTCGGCCATGTGCTGAACGCCGCAACGCACAAAATGTTTCAAGTGCTTCAAACACCCGAAACATATCGCCTGACCCCATCCGCGGTAATGGCGAGGTGCGGCCATCCACCGCAGTTTGTGGAGGAGTGTTGCAGCCCAGCCTCTTTGTCGTCCTGCCTGGGGCGCAAACCGTCAAGTCACGACATCGCGACCCGCATGGAAGCTGAGATGCTTGCCGCACGCGATCCGCAGGAGGACAATCGATCACTTCAAAAATAATCAAACCGGAGGAAACGCGTATGCAAAGCAAAGCCCAGATCGACGAGCTTCTGCGCCAGAAGAGCGATGCCAAGGAGATCCCCGGCGTCGTCGCCATCGCCGCCAGCGGTAACGACATCCTCTACCAGGGCGCGTTCGGCAAGCGCGATCTGTCCAAGCCCGATGCGATGACGGCCGACAGCGTGTTCTGGATCGCCTCGATGACGAAGGCGGTGACGACCGCCGGCGCGATGCAGCTGGTCGAGCAGGGCAAGCTGTCGCTGGACGCACCGATCGGCTCGTTGCTGCCCGATCTCGCCAAGCCGCAGGTGCTGGAAGGCTTCGATGCCAAGGGCGAGCCGAAGCTGCGGCCGGCCAAGGGCGCGATCACGCTGCGCCAACTCATGACCCACACCGCCGGCTTCTGCTACAACATGTGGAACGGCGATCTCGCGATCTATCTGGAAAAAACCGGCATTCCCGCGATCACGACCTGCCAGAACGCGGCCTTGAAGACGCCGATCGCGACCGACCCCGGCACGCGCTGGGAATACGGCACCAATATCGATTTCGTCGGCAAGGCGGTCGAGGCCGTCAGCGGCAAGCGGCTCGATGCGTATCTGCGCGACAATTTGTTCGCGCCGCTCGGCATGGGCGATACCGGCTTCAAGATCACCGACAGCATGCGCAAGCGGCTGGTCGGCATGCATGCGCGCGGCGAGGACGGCCAGCTCGCCGCGATCCCGTTCGAGCTCGAACAGGCGCCGGAATTCCACATGGGTGGCGGCGGCCTCTATTCGACCGCGGGCGACTACATCAAGTTCACCCAGATGATCCTGAACAAGGGCCGCGGCAACGGCAACCAGGTGCTGAAGGCCGAGACGATCGCGTCGATGGGGCAGAACCACATCGGCGAACTCCAGATGACCAAGATGATCTCGGCCTTGCCGATGTACACCAACGACGTCGACCTGTTCCCCGATCAGGTCAAGAAGTGGGGCCTCAGCTTCATGATCAACACCGCGAAGACGGCGGAGGGCCGCAGCCCCGGCAGCCTGTTCTGGGCGGGGCTCGCGAACACCTATTACTGGATCGATCCGTCGCGCGACGTCACCGGCGTCATCCTGATGCAACTCCTGCCGTTCGCCGACGCCAAATGCCTGGAGGCGTTCGCGGGCTTCGAGCGCGGCGTCTATGCCGGCCTCGATGCCGGCAGCGGAAAGCGGGCGGCTTGAGCAGCACCGCTTTCACCACACGACATGGCCGGGCTCGTCCCGGCCATGCGCGCGTTACACCGCGGCACCCGGACCGTGGATGCAAGGGACAAGCCCGGGCGACGGACGACCACACCGACCAGCTTTGACGAGAGGATTTCGATTTGGCGGACAAGAGCGAAAGTTACGTCTGCGGCATCTCCGACATGCCGCTGCTCGGCGACACCATCGGCCGCAGCCTGGATCAGGCCGTGCAACGCTGGGGCGACCGCGAGGCATTGGTGTCTCCGAGTCACGGCGTGCGCTGGACATGGCGGGAGTTTGCCGAGCGGGTTGACGCCCTTGCCGCAGGTTTCCTCGCGCTCGGTCTCGAGCGCGGCACGCGGATCGGCATCTGGTCGCTGAACCGGCCCGAATGGACGCTGACGCAATTCGCCGCCGCCAAGGCCGGGTTGATCCTGGTGACGATCAATCCCGCCTATCGCCTGAGCGAGCTGGAGTTCGCGCTTCGCAAGGTCGGCTGCGAGGCGATCGTCACCGCGACCGCGTTCAAGACCAGCAACTACATGGAGATGCTGAACACGCTGCTGCCGGAACTCGCCGGCGCCACGCCGGGCCAATTGCGCGCGGCGCGACTGCCCGCCTTGCGCAGCGTCATCCAGATCGGCGGCCCCGCCTGTCCCGGCACGATCCCGTTCGACGAGGTCTCGGGCATGGGCGGCGCCAGGCATCGCGAGCAGCTCGCCGTACTCGGGGCCTCGCTGCAGTTCGACGACCCCGTCAACATCCAGTTCACCAGCGGCACGACCGGTTCACCCAAGGGCGTGACGCTCACCCACCACAACATCCTCAACAACGGCTATTTCACCGGCCGTGCGATGCGCCTGAGCGAACAGGACCGCATCTGCATTCCGGTGCCGCTCTATCACTGCTTCGGCATGGTGATGGGCAATCTCGCCTCCGTCACGCTCGGCGCGACCATGGTCTATCCCGGCGAAGGCTTCGATCCGCTCGTCACGCTGCGCACCATCGAACAGGAGAAGTGCACCGCGCTCTACGGCGTGCCGACCATGTTCATCGCCGAGCTCGATCATCCCGAGTTTTCGCGCTTCGACCTCAAATCGCTGCGCACCGGCATCATGGCCGGCGCGCCCTGCCCGATCGAGGTGATGAAGCGCGTCAACACCGAGATGAACATGCGGGAGGTGACGATCGCCTATGGCATGACCGAGACGAGCCCGGTGAGCTTCCAGAGCGCGGTCGACGACCCGCTCGAACGCCGCGTCTCCACGGTCGGGCGGATCCATCCGCATGTCGAGGTCAAGGTCGTCGATCTCGACGGCAGGATCGTCAAGCGCGGCGAACGCGGCGAGCTCTGCACCCGCGGCTACAGCGTCATGCTGGGCTATTGGGAGGACAAGGAGAAGACCGCCGACGTGCTCGACGCGAACGGCTGGATGCACACGGGCGACCTCGCCACCATCGACGATGCGGGCTATTGCAACATCGTCGGCCGCATCAAGGACATGGTGATCCGCGGCGGCGAGAACCTCTATCCGCGCGAGATCGAGGAATTCCTCTATCGCCATCCCAAGATCCAGGACGTGCAGATCTTCGGTGTGGCGGACAGCCGCTATGGCGAGGAGCTCTGCGCCTGGATTCGTCTCCGCTCGGGCGAAAAGCTGACGGCGGAGGAGGTGCGCGCCTTCTGCGAGGGGCAGATCGCGCACAACAAGATCCCGCGCTACGTGGAATTCGTCGACGAATTCCCGATGACGGTGACCGGCAAGATCCAGAAATTCCTGATGCGCGAAGCGGTGGAGGAACGGCTGGGGCTGAAGGCCGCGAAGACGGCGTGAGCTGACATCGGGCCGCGCGACGGCGGCCGACGATGCAGCGTGTCATTGCCACCCGCTCGTGATTGCGAACGCAGCGAAGCAATCAAGACCTGCCTGCGCGGCAAGACTCTGGATCGCTTCGCTCGCAATGACGGGTGGAGCGAGCCAGAGTGCTAGACCTTCAGCCCGCGCTGCTGCGCGAGTTCCTTCAGCGACACCTGCGGGCGGGCGCCGATGTGCTGGATCACTTCGGCCGCCGCAAGCGCGCCGAGTTCGCCGCACTGCTTGTGCGCCAGGTTGCGCGCCAGGCCGAACAGGAAGCCGGCGGCGAAGAGATCGCCGGCGCCGGTGGTGTCGACCACCTGGGTGACGGGGAACGCGGGCGCGGCGACGGCGTCGTCCGCCGACACCACCACGCAGCCTTTCTCGCTGCGGGTGACCACGCCGAGACCGACGTCGTTGCGCAACTGCTTGAGCGCGGTGTCGAAGTCCGACGTCATGTAGAGCGCGTGCAGCTCGGATTCGTTGGCGAAGACGATATCGACGGTGCCGTTACGCATCAGCCCCAGGAACTCGTCGCGATAGCGGTCGACGCAGAAGGAATCCGACAGCGTCAGCGCCACCTTGCGCTTGGCGTCATGGGCGATCTTCGCGGCCTTGACGAAGGCGTCCTTGGCGTTCTTGGGATCCCAGAGATAGCCCTCGAGATAGACGATGCCGGCGCCGGCAATCTCGGCCGGGTCGATGTCGGCCGGCGACAGATCCTGGGCGGCACCGAGATAGGTGTTCATGGTGCGCTCGCCGTCGCCCGTGACCAGGATGTAGGAGCAACCGGTGGCGGGGCCGTCCTTCGCGGCGGGCGTGTCGAAGGCAACGCCGGCGGCGCGGATGTCATGGACGTAGAGCTTGCCGATCTGGTCGTCCTTGACCTTGCCGACATAGGCGGCACGCGCGCCGAGGCTGCCGATGCCGACGATGGTGTTGGCCGCCGAGCCGCCCGAGACCTCCGTCGCAGGTCCCATATCCTTGTAGATGGCGGCGGCCCGCGCCTCGTCGATCAGGGACATGCTGCCCTTGGTCATGCCGTGCCGGGCCAAAAAGGCTTCATCGGTCCTGACCAGCACGTCGAACAGTGCGTTGCCGATCCCGAGAACGTCATATTTCACGTCAGCCATTCACCTTGATCCTGTTGCCGGATTGCGATTACCGGGGAAATCCGCTTCCTGTCGGCCTGAAATCTGGCTCGCGGCCTATCACGACCGGGCCTTGGCGAGCAAGCAACGAGAGTTGTCCTTTGATGCGTTCTCTATACGCGAACGGGGCCCCTCCGCTCGAAAACGCTATGGTATGACGGCCCGATGATCCGCTCCTTCCTGACAGTCTCGACGGGAACGCTGGCCTCGCGGCTGCTGGGCTTTGCCCGCGATTCCCTGATCGCGGCGCTGCTCGGCACCGGCGCCGTCGCCGACGCCTTCCTGGCCGCGTTCCAGCTGGTCAACGTGGTGCGGCGTCTGCTCAGCGAGGGCGCCCTGAATGCGGCGCTGATCCCGGCGTGGCTGCGCATCCGCGACCGCGATGGCGATGTTGCCGCGGCGGCATTCGCCGGACGCGTGCTCGGCACGGTCAGCGCCGGCCTGATCGTGATCTCGATCGCCATCGCGCTGGTGATGCCCCTGGTCATCACCGTCGTCGCGCCCGGCTTTCTCGGCAGCGAGACACGCGACCTCGCCGTGGAGAATGCGCGGCTGATGCTGCCCTATCTCGCCTTCGCCGGCCCCGTCACGGTGCTGATGGGATTGCTCAACGCGCAAGGGCGCTTCGCCCTCACCGCGTTCTCGCCGCTGCTGTTCAACATCGCGCTCATCGCCACCATCGCGGCGCTGCTGCTCTGGCATGCCGACGCCCGCTTCGCCGCGTGGATGCTCGCGGCCACGGTCGGCGTCGCCGGCCTGCTGCAGCTGGTGATGCTGCTCTCGCAGAAGAGCGCCGGCCTCGCCACGCCGCTGCGCGCGACGTTCGATGCGGAGATGCGCGGCTTCATCGCCAAGGCGGTTCCCGGCATGATCGCAAGCTCCGGGCCGCAATGGCTGATGGTGGCCGGTGCGATCATCGCGTCCGCGACGCCCTCGGCGGTGTCCTGGCTCTACTTCGCCAACCGCCTGATCGAGCTGCCGCTCGGCATCGTCGGCGTCGCCATGGGCACCGTGCTGGTGCCGGAGCTGACGCGCGCGGTCGGCAGCGGCGATCGCGATGCCGTGGCGCACGCGGAATCGCGCGCGCTGGAACTTGCCGCCGGCCTCGCCTTGCCTGCCACGCTCGGCCTGATCGTCTTGTCCGGCCCGATCGTACGGCTGTTGTTCGAGCACGGCGCCTTCGGCGCAGATGACAGCGCGGCGACGGCGAACGCTCTGATGTGGCTGGCGCTGGGACTGCCGGCGCACGTGCTGATCAAGGCGCTGTCGCCTGCCTTCTTTGCCCGTGGCGACACGATGACGCCGCTCGTGGCAACGGCCAAAGGCTTCGTCGTCGCCGTCGCGCTCGCGGTCCTGCTCGGTCACGTCTTCGGCGCGAGCGGGATCGCCGCGAGCATTGCGGCGGGCGCCTGGAGCAGCGCGTTCTCCCTGCTCCGCACAGGGACCGCCGAGTTCGGCTTCTCGGTCGATGCGGCCGCCCGCAGGCGGCTGCCGCGGATCGTGCTTGCCGCCGCCGCCATGGGCGGTCTGCTCTGGTTGACGACGGGTCTCTCGCCTGCCGAAGCGCATGGCCTTGTCCGCTTCGTCGTGCTGGGCCTGCAGATCGGGGCCGGAATCGGGGTCTACGGCCTGCTCCTCCAAATCCTCGGCGCCGCCTCCTGGCGCGAGGCGGCTAACGCCCTGAAGCGGCCTGCCTAGCCCGACCTCGGCATGCGGGCGGTGGAATTACCCTTGACGGGGCAGCGCCGCTGTTGGAAACGACGGCCAATTACCTATGGGAAGGCTTGCCAGGAAAACCAACCATGCCATTCGTTGAACGGGTCTTTTCGGGCGTCCAGCCGACGGGCAACCTGCACCTCGGCAATTACCTCGGCGCGGTCGTCAACTTCGTGAAGATGCAGCAGACCCACAACTGCATCTATTGCGTCGTCGACATGCACGCGATCACGCAGGGCGTGGACGTCTGGGGCGGACCGGCCGAGCTCGCGCGCAACACCCGCGAGGTGACCGCGGCGTTCATCGCGAGCGGCATCGATCCGAACAAGCACATCGTGTTCAACCAGAGCCAGGTCTCAGGCCACGCCGAGCTCACCTGGATCTTCAACTGCGTCGCGCGCATGGGCTGGCTGGGCCGCATGACCCAGTTCAAGGAGAAGGCCGGCAAGGACCGCGAGAACGCCTCCGTCGGGCTGTTCGACTATCCCGTGCTGATGGCGGCCGACATCCTGCTCTACCGTGCCACTCATGTTCCGGTCGGCGACGACCAGAAGCAGCATCTCGAGCTGTCGCGGGACATCGCGCAGAAGTTCAACAACGATTTCGGCGACTCGATCCGCAACCTGGGCGCCAATGACGGACTGTTCTTCCCGCTGCCGGAACCCTTGATCACGGGGCCGGCGACGCGCGTCATGAGCCTGCGCGACGGCACCAAGAAGATGTCGAAGTCGGATCCGTCCGACAATTCGCGCATCAACCTGACCGACGACGCCGACACCATCGCGCAGAAGATCCGCAAGGCGAAGACCGATCCGGAGCCCCTCCCGACCGAGGAAAAGGGCCTGGAAGCGCGTCCCGAAGCCGACAATCTCGTCGGCATCTTCGCCGCGCTCTCCGACCGCTCCAAGGCCGACGTGCTCCGCGACTTCGGCGGCGGCCAGTTCTCCAGCTTCAAGAATGCGCTGGCGGAGCTGTGCGTCACCAAGCTCGCGCCGATCGCCGGCGAGATGAAGCGTCTCGTCGCCGACCCCGGCCATATCGAAGCGATCCTGAACGACGGCTCCGACCGGGCCCGCGCCATCGCCGACGAGACCATGAAGCTCTCGAAGGACATCGTCGGCTTCATCCGCCGGCGCTGATCATTGCGCAGGACGAACGCGGCCGGCGCGACAGTGCCGACCGCTTCCCCCTCCCAAAGCGCAAGGGAGTGTGGCAGCATGCCGGTCGTGCACACGCCGGGACATGCATGACCAGCAAGCGACTTTGCTTCGAGCCGGGTCACAAGCCCAAATGCCTCGTCATCGTTGACGACACCGCCGAGTGGGATCGCGCGGTCTATTACGCGAGCCGCTGGGCGATCCGCGCCGGCGGCGGCGTGGTGATGCTGCGCATCATCGAGACCGATGAGCCGAGCCAGGAATGGCTCGGGGTTGCCGACATCATGCGCGCCGAGGCGCATGAAGAGGCCAATGCCGCGATCGACCGCGCCGCCGGCCGCGCCAACGGCATCGCCGCGATCACGCCGGAACGCCTCATCCGCGAAGGCGCGCCGATGGAACAATTGCTCGCGGTGATCGACGAAGACCCCGATATCGCCATGCTGGTGCTCGCGGCCAATCCCGGCGCCGAGGGCCCCGGACCATGGGTCGCGCTGCTCGCACATGAGCTGGGTGTGTTCCCCATCCCGGTGACGATCATCTCCGGCGCGCTGAGCGATCAAAGCGTGGATTCGCTGTCGTAGCGAGCCATCGTCATCGCCCTTGCCGGGATTTCCGCTTCCCGGGAAGCGGGGGACCAGGAAACGCCGCGCTAACCCGCTGATATAACAGCGGAACGGCCATTCCACCCCTTGATCGTGCGTTCGCCGTCGCCATCTGCTAGTGGATAGCTCACGCGCCGGCCTTGAACCGGCGACGTCCGGAGAAAACCATGTTCATTCAGACCGAAGCCACCCCCAATCCCGCCACGCTGAAATTCATTCCCGGCCGCGTCGTGCTCGACGGCAATCCGATGGAATTTTCCACCCGCGAGACCGCCGTCCGTTCGCCGCTTGCCGAAAAACTGTTCGACGTGCCCGGCGTCACGGGCGTGTTCTACGGATCGGACTTCATCACCGTGACCAAGGCGGACGGTGAATGGCAGCAGCTCAAGCCCGCGATCCTCGGCGCCATCATGGAGCATTACATGTCCGGCGCGCCGCTGCTCGCCGACGGCGCAGCGCAGGGCGATGCCGATCTCGACGACGAGGACGAGTTCTTCGACGAGGCCGATGCGGAGACGGTCGACATGATCAAGGACCTGATCGAGACCCGCGTGCGGCCGGCGGTCGCCAATGACGGCGGCGACATCACCTTCCGCGGCTTCAAGGACGGCATCGTCTATCTCAACATGAAGGGCGCCTGCTCCGGCTGCCCGTCATCGACCGCGACGCTCCAGCACGGCATCCAGAACCTGCTCAAGCATTTCGTGCCCGACGTGGTCGAAGTGCGGCCGATGTGACGTGAAATCGTCATTCCGGGGCGATGCGTAGCATCGCGCCCGGATGCTCGAGTTTCCCGGCTCGGTCCGATCGGACCGCACCGGAATGACGTCGATCAAGCCGCCTGGCCGATGCCGGCGGCTTCCACCGCGGCCCTGCGCATGCTCGCCGACATCTCGTTGGTGACGGTGCTCTGCTCCTCGACGGCGGCGGCGGTGGACGCGACATACTCGTTGACCCCCTGGATCGCCCCCTTGATCGCCTCCAGCGCGGCAACGACGTCGACCGAAATGCCGTTCAGGTTGCTGATCTCCTGCTCGATCCGGTCGGCCGCCTGCTTGGCCTGGCCGGCGAGATTCTTCACCTCGGATGCAACCACCGCGAAGCCGCGACCGGCTTCCCCCGCGCGCGCGGATTCGATGGTGGCGTTCAGCGCCAGCAGGTTGATCTGACCGGTGATGTTGCCGATGAGCTGCACGATCATGCTCATCGATTCCGCCGCCTGCGTCAGCCGCTGCGCCTGCTGGTCCGCCGCCTCGACCCGGACGACGGCGGTCGATGCGGTTTCGCGCGAACGCGTCATCGCCTCCGAGATCTCGCGCACGGACGCATTCAGTTCCTCGGCGCCCGCCGCGACCGATTCCATCATGTCGCGCACCCTCTCGCTGCGCTTGCGCGCGATCACCTGGGCGGTGGTGTCGGAGGCGTATTTCACGACCTTGAACGGACTGCCGTTGAGGTCGCGGATCGGATTGTAGGACGCCTGGATCCAGACCTGGCGGCCGCCCTTGCCGATGCGCCGGTATTCACCCGACTGGAATTCACCGGCGTTCAGCCTGGCCCAGAAGGTGCGATAGTCTTCGCCGTCGCGTTCCTCCTGCGGCATGAACAGGCTGTGGTGCCGGCCCACGATCTCCGAGAGCACGTAGCCGAGCGCGCCGAGGAAGTTCTCGTTGGCGGTCAGGACCTTTCCGTCCATGTCGAACTCGATCACGGCCTGCGACTTGCCGATCGCCTCGATCTGCCCGGCGAAATTCGCGCTGGTCAGCTTCTGCGCGCTGATGTCGGTGGCGAACTTCACCACCTTGAACGGCTTGCCGGTCTCGTCGAGGATCGGATTGTAGGACGCGAGAATCCAGACCTCCTTGCCGCCCTTGCCGAAGCGCTTGTACTCGGCGGACTGGAATTCGCCGCGGGCGAGCTTCGCCCAGAATTCGCGATAGCCGGCGCTGTCGCGCTCATCGGCTCCCACGAACAAGCCATGGTGACGGTTCTGGATTTCGTCGAGCCGATAGCCCATCACGCTCAGGAAGTTTTCGTTGGCGGACAGGATATTGCCGTCGAGATCGAATTCGATCACGGCCTGGGCGCGACCGATCGCCGAGATCTTTCCCGCATCCTCGAGGCTGCGAATCTTGCGCGCGGTGATGTCGGTGGCGAATTTGACGACTTTGACGGGCTTGCCGGCCTCGTCGAAGATCGGGGCGTAGGATGCCTGGATCCAGATTTCGCGGCCGCCCTTGCCGAGCCGCTTGTATTCGGCGGACTGATGTTCGCCCCGGCCGAGACGCAGCCAGAATTCACGATAGGCGGCGCTGTCCCGCTCCTGCGGGGTCACGAAGATGCTGTGGTGCCGGCCTGCGATCTCGTCCAGGCGGTAGCCCATCGCATCCAGAAAGTTTTGATTGGCGGTGACGATGGTGCCGTCCAGATTGAATTCGATGACCGCCTGGGATTTCGAAAGCGCGCTGATCTGGGCCACTGCCTCGCGCTCCGAAGAACCGCTCCGTCGAAAAAACATTAATGAATTCCTTCCCAAATGGGCGGAATGCACTGGCTTGTTCCGCCAAAAATGCATTGCTCAAGTCGCCATTGACCCGCCGTCCCACGCCATGCAGGTTCTCATTTGATTGCTAATGCACCATTAATCACACATACTTTCAATGACTTAGGCCTCCTTGAGGTTGTAATTGTCATGTCCACACGGAAATAATGGAACCCGAATTGCATGCTTTTCCCGAACACGTAGAACTACGGGTGAGATCGATTTGTCCCGCTCCGCGCGAGTTGTGCAGCGTGCGAACTTGCTCTGGTTCAGGACGCCCGGAACCGACTAGATTGCCGCCATGCTGATCCTTGCCATCGATACCGCGCTGGAGGCGTGCGCGGCCGCAGTCCTCGACACCGACGCCGGTGAATTGCGTGCGCAGGAATCGCTTCTGATGAAGCGCGGCCACGCCGAGGCGCTGATGCCGATGATCGCGCGCGTCATGCAATCCGCCGATCTCGCATTCACCTCGCTCGATCGCATCGCCGTCACCGTCGGCCCCGGCAGTTTCACCGGCTTGCGCGTCGGCATTTCGGCGGCGCGCGGCCTTGCGCTCGCAGCCCGGAAACCGGCCGTCGGGCTGACCACACTGTCGGCCTATGCCGCCGCCGTGGTCGGCCAGAGCCGGACGGCACCCGTGATCTCGGCGATCGATGCGCGGCACGACCACGTCTATTTCCAGATCGTCGCCGGCGACGGCAATCAACTCGTGCGGCCGCGTGTCGCCCCCATCGACGAGGCGATCGCCGCCTCGCAATTCGGCGCACCGCATCTGGTCGGCAATGCCGCAGGGATTCTCGCCGAGCGCTGGCCGCAAGATGGACCGCAGCCGATCGCGGTCGAGACGCAAGCCGCGCCCGACATCGGCTGGGTCGCGTGGCTGGGTGCGGCGGCCAATCCCGACACCACGCCGGCGCGCCCGTTCTACCTGCGTGCGCCCGATGCAAAGCCTGCCGCGACACCGCCGCTCGCCGCGCAAGCCGCAACCTCATGATGAAATGGCTGTCGGAATGGTGGCGCGGCGGCACCGCGACCGTCGAGCCCGCTTCCGCGCGCGACGCCGTGCGGCTGGCGCAGCTTCATGGCGAATCCTTCGCGCGCGGCTGGGGCGAAGGCGAGTTCGAGACGATGATCGGCGAGCACAACACGCTGGTGCACCGGCTGCGCCTCGGCCGCAAGACGATCGGCTTCGCCGTGTCGCGCATCGGCGCGGACGAAGCGGAGATCCTGTCGATCGCGCTCGACCAGGCTCATCGCGGCCACGGCCTTTCCCGCGCGCTGTTGATGACCCATCTCGGTCATCTCGCGGGACGCGGCGTGCGCACGATTTTTCTCGAGGTGGAGGAAAATAACCAGCCCGCGCGACGGCTCTATGACCGGACCGGATTCATGGTGGTCGGGCGCCGTGAACGCTACTATAAGCAGCCCAACGGGGAACAATTGAACGCCCTTCTGATGCGACGTGACTTGTCGTAACATTGATGGCACAAAGCGCCCCATCCGGCAGACAACCCATGACCGCACTGAAACCTTCCTCCGCATCCAAGACGACCGGGATCGAGGCGCGCTGCGCCGCCACCGGCATGCGCATGACCGAGCAGCGCCGCGTCATCGCTCGCGTGCTCGCGGAGGCGGTCGATCATCCCGATGTCGAGGAGCTGTACCGCCGCTGCGTCGCCGTCGACGACAAGATCTCGATCTCGACCGTGTACCGCACCGTCAAGCTGTTCGAGGACGCCGGCATCATCGAGCGTCATGATTTCCGCGAGGGACGCGCGCGCTACGAGCAGATGCGCGACAGCCATCACGACCACCTCATCAACCTGCGCGACGGCAAGGTGATCGAGTTCACCTCCGAGGAGATCGAGAAGCTTCAGGCGGAGATCGCCCGCAGGCTCGGCTACAAGCTGGTCGACCACCGGCTCGAGCTCTATTGCGTCCCGCTCGACGACGACAAGCCGACGTCTTGATCGGGCCCGACCTCCGCGCGAGCGCGCTTCGCGCCTGCCGCGCGGAAACCCACGCCACACTTTTCCGGACCAAGCCCTAGTGCCCATCGACCTCATCATCTTCGATTGCGACGGCGTGCTCGTGGACAGCGAGGTGATCTCCTGTCGCGCGCATGCGGATGTGCTGACGCGGCACGGCTATCCGATCACCTCGGAGCAGGTGTTCGAGCGCTTCCTCGGCCGCTCGACGCGGCAGGCCAATCTCGAGATCGAGACCGAGCTCGGCCGCAAGCTGCCCGAGGCCTATCACGGCGATCTGCAGGACGAGCTGTTCCGTTCGTTCGAGGCCGACCTCGAGGCGATCCGCGGCATTGGCGACGTGCTCGATGCCGTCACCCAGCGCGTCTGCGTCGCCTCCAGCGGCTCGCATCAGCGCATGCGCGTCAGCCTCGGCAGCACCAGCCTCTATGAACGCCTCGCGCCCCACATCTTCTCGGCCTCGCAGGTGAAGAACGGCAAGCCGGCGCCGGACCTGTTCCTGTTCGCGGCCCGTGAAATGGGCGTGCCGCCGGAGCGCTGCGTCGTCGTCGAGGACAGCCTCGCGGGGATCGCCGGCGCGCGGGCGGCCGGCATGACCGTGTTCGGCTTTCACGGCGGCAGCCATTGCGGGGACGGGCATGCCGCGACCCTGCGCGAGGCCGGAGCGGACCTGACCTTCGCCGACATGCATCAATTGCCGGAACTGGTCCGCCGGGTCGAGGCGGACGCCGTCGCGGGCTAGCCGTCGCCGCCCTTCCGGGCCGCGCGCCGCACCGGACGGAGGGGCGCGCGCCCCGCGAATCCGGCGCCAAAGCCCCCGAATTCCGGGTTCGTCCGCTCGGCGAGCGCCTGGGAATGACCCTCCGGCGCCCAATCGCTGGATTTTCGGCGGCCCAGCCTATATTTGAGGGCCGTCCTCCA
The DNA here is from genome assembly GCF_047605465.1 of Bradyrhizobium sp. Lineage (GTDB taxonomy): Bacteria > Pseudomonadota > Alphaproteobacteria > Rhizobiales > Xanthobacteraceae > Bradyrhizobium. The sequence goes on from NZ_JASGFS010000006.1 coordinate 186,845, forward strand.
CCTCAGTCCCGGGTTCCATGACGCCGCCGCGCAAGCTGCACATCAAATCATATGGCTGCCAGATGAACGTCTACGATGCCCAGCGCATGGTGGACACGCTGGCGCCGGAAGGATTCGTGGAAACCGCGAACGCCGAGGAGGCCGATCTCGTCATCCTCAACACCTGCCACATCCGCGAGAAGGCCTCCGAGAAGGTCTATTCCGAACTCGGCCGCCTGCGCGTCGCCAAGGACGAGGCCGCGCGCGCGGGCCGCGCGATGCAGATCGCGGTCGCCGGCTGCGTGGCGCAGGCCGAGGGCGAGGAGATCGTGCGCCGCGCGCCGGTGGTCGACGTCGTCGTCGGCCCGCAGAGCTATCATCATCTGCCGGACCTCTTGAAGCGCGCCGGCAACGCAGGCCGCGCGATCGAGACCGAGTTTCCCGCGGCGGACAAGTTCGGCTTCCTGGCCCAGCCGAAGCCCGAGGCGATCCGCGCGCGCGGCATTTCCGCGTTCGTCACGGTGCAGGAAGGCTGCGACAAGTTCTGCACCTTCTGCGTGGTGCCCTACACGCGCGGCGCCGAAGTCTCGCGACCGGTGGCCAAGATCATCGACGACGTGAAGCGGCTCGCCGACAACGGCGTGTGCGAGCTCACTCTGATCGGCCAGAACGTCAATGCCTATCACGGCGAGGGGCCGGACGGCACGAGCTGGCCGCTCGGCAGGTTGCTCGAACGCCTGGCGCAGATTCCCGGCATTGCGCGGCTGCGTTATTCGACCAGCCATCCCCGCGACGTCGATGACAGTTTGATTGCAGCCCATCGCGATCTCGACGCGCTGATGCCGTTCGTGCACCTGCCGGTGCAGTCGGGCTCGGACCGGATTCTGGCGGCCATGAACCGCAAACATACCGCCGATGATTATCGCAAGGTCGTCGACCGTTTCCGCGACGCGCGCCAAGACATTGCTTTTTCATCAGATTTTATTGTCGGCTTTCCGGGCGAGAGCGAGCAAGATTTTCTCGCCACACTCGCGCTTGTCACGCAAATCGGCTACGCTGCGGCTTATTCGTTCAAATACTCCGCCCGGCCGGGAACGCCGGCCGCGGATTTGCAGGAGACGGTGTCCCCCGCCGAGATGGACCAGCGATTGGAGCGGCTCCAGGAACTGATCGACAGCCAGCAATCGGCCTTCAACAAGGCCGCGATTGGCACAACGGTCGACGTGTTGTTCGAGCGCGCCGCGCGCAATGCCGGCCAGATCGTCGGCCGCACCGCCTATCTGCAGCCGGCACATGTGATGGCCTCGTCCGACATCATCGGGAAGATCCTGCCGGTCCGGATCGACAGCCTCGAGCGTTACAGTCTTTTGGGTGAACTCGCGACGCCGCTTCATGCGCGCGAGCCCGCTTTATCGCCAATCGCCACTGGAGCCTGAACCCTTGCCAAAAAGCGCATCGGATTCGCCTTCCCTCGCTCCCAGCCGCAAATTTGACCGCGACATGCAAGTTCCGCCCGAGACCCAGGTCGTCATCGACTTCGATGACAACCGCGCCGCTTCCGCGCTGGTCGGCCCCTACGGCCAGAACCTCGCGCAGATCGAGCGGCGGCTCGGCGTCGTCGTGGATTCCAAGGGCAATCACATCACGATCGGCGGCACGCGCGACGGCTGCGACGCGGCGCGACGGGTGCTGGAAATGCTCTACGCCGAGGCGGTGAAGGGGCGGGATCTCGATCAGGGCGAGGTCGAAGGGGCGATCCGTGCCGTGATCGCGCAGGGCTCGCTGTTCGAGTTCGATGCCAAGTCGGCCAAATCGACCTTCGAGAGCATCAATCTTCGCAAGCGCCCGGTCCGCGCGCGCACGGCTGCGCAGGATTCCTATATCCGCGCGCTCAAGCGCCACGAGCTGGTGTTCGGCATCGGCCCGGCCGGCACCGGCAAGACCTGGCTCGCCGTCGCCCACGCCGCGCAATTGTTCGAGCGCAAGGAAGTCGACAAGATCATCCTGTCGCGTCCGGCGGTGGAAGCGGGCGAGCGGCTCGGCTTCCTGCCCGGCGACCTCCGCGAGAAGGTCGATCCCTATCTGCGCCCGATCTACGATGCGCTCTACGATCTCATGGACGCGCGCATCGTCGAACGCGCGCTCCAGACCGGCGAGATCGAGATCGCGCCGCTCGCCTTCATGCGCGGCCGCACACTGACCAACGCCGCCATCATCCTCGACGAGGCGCAGAACACCACGTCGATGCAGATGAAGATGTTCCTGACCCGCCTGGGCGAGAACAGCCGCATGATCGTGACCGGCGACCCCTCGCAGATCGACCTGCCGAACGGCCAGACGTCGGGCCTCGCCGAGGCGACACGCCTGCTGAACGGCGTCGAGGGCATTGCGCAAGTTCATTTCACCGCCGAGGACGTGATCCGCCACGAGCTGGTGGCGCGGATCGTCGCCGCCTATGAAGGCTCGCCGCAGCGGCCGGCCTCCGCTAAATCCTGACGAGAGAGCAGCGGGACGATGCGGGCACGCGAAGTGCCCATCGTCCCAAACAACACCATGTCGCATCCGAACCTTCCCATCACCGAGGTCCTCGCCGTCGCCGATTGCTGGCAACGCGAACCCAGCGCCGATTCCGTGATTCAGCGCGCCGTGGCTGCCGCCGCGGAAATGATCGACGACGACGTCGCGGACGCGGAGGTGGCGGTGATGCTGACCGACGACGCGGGCATCCGCACCCTCAACAGCAACTGGCGCGGCATCGACAAGCCGACCAACGTTCTGTCGTTTCCCGCGCTGCAGCCGGAAGGCGAATGGAAGCCGGGCGATGCACCGCGCATGCTCGGCGACATCGCCATCGCCTATGAGACCATGCGGCGCGAGGCCGACGACGAGCAGAAGCCGTTCGACCACCATTTGAGCCATCTCGCCGTGCACGGCTTCCTGCACCTGATCGGCTACGACCACGAGAACGACGGCGACGCGGAGGAAATGGAAGCGCTCGAACGGCAGATCCTGGCGCATCTCGGCATTCCCGATCCCTATGCAGACCGTCCGGGGACGCACTGAGATGCCGGATTCGGAACCAACCCACGACAATCCGCGCAACACCGCCAATTTGCCGGCCGTGGTGACGCCCGGCGAGGTCCTGCGCCCGAGCGCCGAGGGCTGGCTGCTGCGCGCCATCCGCACGCTGTTCGGCTGGAAGGCAGGATCGGTGCGCGACGACCTCCAGGTCGTGCTCGACGCCACGACGCCGGATGACACCGGCTTCTCCACCGTCGAGCGCACCATGCTGCGCAACATCCTCGGCCTGCACGAGCGTCGCATCGCCGACGTCATGGTGCATCGTGCCGACATCGTCGCGGTGAAGCGCGACATCCCGCTCGGCGAATTGATGGACCGCTTCGAGAGCGCCGGCCATTCGCGCCTCGTGGTCTATGACGAGACGCTCGACGATCCCGTCGGCATCGTTCACATCCGCGACCTGCTCGCCTTCATGACCGCGCGCGCGCGCGTGTCGGACGCCGTCAAGACCAAGCGCAAGAAGCCGTTGCCGGCCGGGCTCGACCTGCGGGCGGTCGACCTGGCGCTGCCGCTCGGGGATGCGCACATCATCCGCAAGCTGCTCTACGTGCCGCCGTCGATGCGGGCGATCGATCTGCTCGCGCAGATGCAGGCCACCCGCATTCACCTCGCGCTCGTGGTCGACGAATATGGCGGCAGCGACGGACTGGTTTCGCTCGAAGACATCGTCGAGCAGATCGTCGGCGAGATCGACGACGAGCATGACAGCGACGAGCCGCCCTCGATCGTGCGGCTGCCGGACAACGCCTTCATCGCCGATGCCCGCGCCAGCCTCGACGACGTCCGGACCGTGATCGGCGCGGATTTCGTCACCGGCGAAGCCGGTGAAGAAGTGGAAACGCTGGGCGGCTATCTCGTCAGCTTCGTCGGCCGCCTGCCGGTGCGCGGCGAGGTGATCTCCGGCCCCGGCAATTACGAGGTCGAGGTGCTCGACGCCGATCCGCGCCGCGTCAAGCGGCTGCGCATCTCGACGCGGAAGGAGCGTCCTGCCCCTCGCACCCAGCGCGAGAGCCGACGCCGCGAGAGCACGCCGGAGAGCGGCCAGCCGCCGGCCGGCGACACACCGACCCCGCCACCTGGTGACGGGGCCGGCCCGCAGTGACACCATTCCAGCGACTTCGGCAGATTGCGCTTGCCATCATCCTGACCTGGGGATGGAAGCGCGCGCTCGTCGCGATGGCGGCCGGCGCGGTGTCGGTTCTGGCACTCGCGCCGTTCAACGCCTGGCCGGTGCTGTTCATCACGTTCCCGGTGCTGGTCTGGCTGATCGACGGCGCCGGCGCCGGACGGCTCGGCGGCGTCCCCGCAGCGGCGCTGACCGGCTATTGGTTCGGGCTCGGCTATTTCGTCCCGGGCCTGTACTGGATCGGTTACGCGTTCTTCGTCGACGCGGACGTGTTCGCCTGGCTCACACCATTCGCCGTGCTCGGCCTGCCCGCTTATCTGTCGATCTTCACGGCGATCGGCTTTGCACTGGCGCGCCTGCTCTGGACCAAGAACGCCACGCGCGTGCTGGCACTCGCCGCAAGCCTCACCATCAGCGAATGGCTGCGCGGCCACGCCCTGACCGGCTTTCCCTGGAACGCCTTCGGTTATGCGCTGTCCGAGCCGTTGCCGCTGGCGCAGACGGCTTCCCTGATCGGCCTGTGGGGCATGACGTTCCTGACCGTCGCGATCTTCGCGAGTCCCGCGGCGCTGATCGACCGCACGGCCGACCGCCGCATCGCGTGGCGCGCGCCCGCCGCCGCGGTCGCGCTGCTGATCGTCATGGGCATCTTCGGCGCGATCCGCCTGTCGCTGCATCCGACCACGATGGTCGCCGGCGCCAAGCTGCGGCTGATGCAACCGAACCTGCAGCAGGACGCGAAGTTCAACTACTCCGCCAAGGCGGAGGTGATGAAGAAATACCTGGCCCTGTCGGACCGCGCCTCCGGACCGCAATCGACCGGCGTGCGCGATGCCACCATCCTGATCTGGCCCGAATCCGCCTTTCCGTTCTTCCTCACTCGCGAAGCCGACGCGATGGCGGAGATCGCCGAACTCCTGCCCAAGGGAACGGTGCTGATCACGGGTTCCGTGCGTGCCCCCGACCTGCCGCCGGGTGTGCCGATCACCCGTGCCTACAATTCGATCTATGTGATCGATCACGACGGCACAGTGCTCGCCGTCTACGACAAGCTGCACCTGGTACCGTTCGGAGAATTTCTTCCCTACCAGGGCCTGATGGAGAAGCTTGGTTTCGAGCAATTGACGCGCGTGCGCGGCGGCTTCATTCCGGGCACGGTTCGGCACGCGCTGCCGGTGCCTGGCGCTCCGTTCGCACTACCGCTGATCTGCTACGAGGCAATCTTTCCCGGCGAGATTGGTGGACGCGATGAACGTCCGGGCTGGATCGTGAACCTCACCAACGACGGCTGGTTCGGTATCTCGACCGGCCCTTACCAGCATCTCGAGCAGGCGCGGATGCGTGCCATCGAGCTCGGCCTTCCGCTGGTCCGCTCCGCCAACACCGGCGTCTCGGCGGTGATCGATCCGGTCGGCCGAACGGTCGCCAGCCTCGGCCTCGGGATCGAAGGCATTCTGGATGCAAGGCTGCCCGCGGCGATCCCGCCGACGGTCTACGCGAAGGTCGGCGACATCCCGGCAGCCATGCTCGTCGCACTGGGCGTGATCCTCGCGGTGCGCCGACGTGTTGCCAAACGGCATCCCTGATCGCACCGCCCGGCCGAAGCGGGCGGAAACCTTTGACAACCGCGGCTCCCACGGTTGACAGACCAGTCACGGCCTCCTCATTCTTCGTTCCGCTGCGATAAGACGGCGGGCTTGCTAAATTTCTCCGCAATGTTCCCCAATAACGGAGACTGATTTTGACGATGCTGACACCCAAGGCATACTTTTCATTGCGCCGGAGCGGGGTGTTTGGAGGGCTGAGGAAATGTCGAAAGCGCCCAACCCTGTTGACAAATATGTCGGCAGTCGCGTGCGTATGCGCCGCATCATGTTGGGCATGAGTCAGGAAAAGCTCGGCGAAGCTTTGGGACTGACTTTCCAGCAGATCCAGAAATACGAGAAGGGCACCAACAGGGTCGGCGCAAGCCGCATCCAGCAGATTGCCGAAATTCTCCAGGTCCCCGTGTCCTTCCTGTTCGAAGGTGGACCGAGCGGCACCACCAGCCCGGACGGTTTCAGCGAGGGCGCTTCGCCCTCCTACGTCTCCGACTTCCTCGCGACTTCCGAAGGGCTCGCCCTGACCAAGGCCTTCACCCGAATCACCGATTCGAAGCTGCGCCGCTCCATTGTCGACCTGGTCGAGCAGATCGCCGCCCGCGAAGGCCCGGACAAACGCTGACGCGCCGCTTCATTCCGATTTGAGACCGCGTCAAATCTGGCCTATGTCGTCACCTGCGGGCGCGCTTTTGCGTACGTCCTCTCCGGTGATGTGATTCGAAGGCACAGATAGGTCCATGGCCAACTCCAATCCGTTCGATACCCGAACCATTCTCGACGGCATCCGCCGCTGGGTGGAGATCGAGACGCCGACGGAAGCACCCGACCAGGTCAACAAGCTCGTCTCCCTGGTTGCCGATCAGTATCGCGATCTGCCCGTCACGCTCGAACGCATCGCCGGCGTCGATGGCTGCGGCGATCATCTCGTGGTGCGTTCGACCTGGGGGCAGGACCGGCCGGGCATCCTCGTGCTCAGCCACCTCGATACTGTTCATCCCATGGGCTTCATCGAGCGCCTGCCGTTCAAGGTCGAAGGCGACAGCGCGTTCGGTCCCGGCATCTACGACATGAAGGGCGGCGCCTATATCGCCCATCACGCCTTTCGCGCGCTCTGCGCCACGAGCGATCGTTCGCCGCTCGGCATCACCCACATCTTCACTTCGGACGAGGAGATCGGCAGCCCGACCTCGCGCGCACTGATCGAGAAGGAAGGGCGCAAGGCCAGATATGTGCTGGTGACGGAACCGGCGCGCGACGGCGGCAAGATCGTCACCGGACGCAAGGGCGTCGGACGCTTCCAGGTGTTCATCAAGGGCGTGCCCGCGCATGCCGGCACGCGGCCCCAGGACGGCCGCAGCGCCGTCCGCGAACTCGCCAACGTCATTCAGGCGCTGGAAGGCATGAATGACCTGAAGCGCGGCGTGACCGTCAATGTCGGCGTGGTGAGCGGCGGCACGCGCCCCAACGTCACGCCGGAAGAGGCCTATGCCGAGGTCGACCTGCGGGTGCCGAGCTTTGCCGATGCCGAGGAGTTCGTCGGCAGGATTCTCGGACTGACGTCGAAGACCGACGGCGTCACGGTCACGGTCAAGGGCGATCTCAATCGTCCGCCTTACGAGAAGAGCAACGCGGGCGCCTCACTGTACGAGCATACGAAGGTACTTGCCGCGGAGCTCGGCTTCGACCTGATCGACATGCACACCGGCGGCGGCTCCGACGGCAATTTCACCGCCGCGCATACCGCTACGCTCGACGGGCTCGGCGTCGACGGCAAGGGCGCGCACACCCATTATGAGCAGCTCTACGTCTCCTCGCTCGAGCCGCGCGCGCGGCTGCTCTATCGCCTGTATCAAACGCTGCAATGACCGAACGCAAATCCGATCCCGATCGCGACGACAGCGAGCGCGCCTTCTTCGGACGCCGCAAGGGCCACAAGCTCAGGCAGCACCAGGCCGACCTGATCGATCATCTGCTGCCGCATCTCGCGCTCGACATCGACGCTGACGCACCGGCGAATGCCTGCGAGATCTTCGATCCCGCAACGGAAGATTTGCGGCTCGAGATCGGCTTCGGCGGCGGCGAGCATCTCGCCGCCGAGGCGGCCAGCCTTCCGGCGACCGGCTTCATCGGCTGCGAACCCTACGTCAACGGCATGGCGAAGATCCTCGCGCAGATCGAATCCGGCAACATCGGCAACATCCGGCTGTTCGCGGGCGATGCGGCCGAACTGCTCGCGTGGCTGCCGAAGTCCTCGCTGTCCCGGATCGATCTCATCCATCCCGATCCCTGGCCGAAACGGCGGCACTGGAAACGGCGCTTCGTCCAGGACAGAACCATTGCCGCGATGGCCCGTGTCCTGAAAGCCGGCGGGGAGTTCCGCTTCGTCTGCGACATCGACGATTACTGCGCCTGGACATTGTCGCATCTGGCACGCGCGCCGGACTTCGTCTGGCTCGCCGAGCGCGCCGATGATTTCCGCCGGCCATGGGACCGCTACACCATGACACGCTACGGCCGAAAGGCCGCGCGTGAAGGGCGCAAGGCGGCCTATCTGCGGTTCAGGCGCGTGTAGGTGCGTCACGCGATCCGGCAGCGAGCGTCACGCCCGGACTCGTCCCGGTCGTGTTGCCCCGATGTCAGATCGTCTGGCGGTTGCGCCAGAAAGTCACCACGCGTTCGGCGGTCGCGGGCATCAGGCGGGTGAAGTTCGCGCGCGCCGCTTCGAGATCGGCATCGGCCGGCGCGCGATGCGGGCCGTACCACAACAGAATCAGCGCCCGCACCGTGGGCCAGCCCAGCTTCAACACGCGTCCCAGGATCAGGATCGGATCGTAACGGTCGCCCGCGATCAGCCGGTCGAGAATGGCGAGCCTGACGCCCGACATCGCCGACAGCGAAGCGACCGACTCCTCGTATTTGTGCGCCTTGGCGAAGCCGAGCAGCGCGCTCTCGCCGAGATGCCCCTCGCGATACAGGCCGAGCACCGTCCGCTGTGCCGCCGAGAAATCGCGCCGCGGCCCGGGCGGCAGCGCGGCCTCCTCGATAGACGCCATCGCGCGCTTGATCTCGACCTGGCGGTTCGGATTGACCACGCTGGACAGGCGGCGGCGAATGACGTCGAGCGTGCCGCTCAGCAGTTCTTTCAAGTGCTCGCCCGAGAGGTCGTCGCGCTGGCCGATCTTGAGTGTGAGCACGCCATCCTGCGCGGCACGTTTGATCAGTTCGGAATAGCTGTCCTGCGAGAACACCGCGCCGGCATTGCCCGCGGCACGACGCACCACGTCACGATCGCCGCGTTCGACCAGCACGTCGGTCACCATCGCCGACAACAGAGGCCGCTCCGTCATCGCCAGCAGATGGCCCTGGCCCTTCAGCCGCGCGATCTCGACCAGGGCGGCGTCATCCAGCACGGGCGAGCGCCGCAGCACGGGGCCCGCCACCATGATCTCGTTTTCGCGGGCAAACTGCCCGACCAGATGGGGCGGCGCGTTGTTCAACCGCGAGAAGCGCTCGGCGAGATCGACGCGGGATGCAAGCTCGGCATGAGGAACGAGATCGATCAGCAGATTGTCGAAGAGATCGACGAGATCGGGACGGAGCCTTGCGGCGTCCTGGAAGAACAAGGCGGCGATGGCGCGCGCGATTTCGCCGCGACGCCTCGGATCGCCGCGTTTGACGATGGCGTCCAGTCCGGGAATGAGCGACGTGGCAACGGTCATGGAACGCAACTCGAATCGGGCACGCCGCGGGCGTACTTTTCGCTCAAGCAGCCCCACGATGCGGAAATCTAGGCTCCCCGGGTGAATGAAGCGTTAGGCCTCGGCGCGCCGAAACTGGCCCAAAAAGCCCGGCCGGCGCCCGTGATGGGGTCTTGTCGCGGAGGGGGGAAAGCGCTATATCAGCGCCGACTTCATCTTCTCATACGATCCGCGTAGTGAGAGTGGGCCCGAAAGGACCCGCTCTTTTTTATTACCTTGAACGCGGCGCGGCGGAAGAAGCGCGACCCGACGGCCTGTCGGGACGGAGAGTTCCGAAGCAGGCTTTGAAGGCCGTAACCAAGCCTTAACCATCGAGCGCCTTGACCCTGGATATGACCGAACCGAACACTGGTTCCACGGATGCCGAGTTGCTGGCCGAGCCGAGGCTCGTGGTCGAGCCGGGCGTTGCGGCACGGGTGTCCGCGGTCGCCGGACCGGTGCTCCAGGGCATGGGCTACCGCCTGGTCCGGATCCGGATTTCCGGCGAGGCAGGCTGCACCGTGCAGATCATGGCCGAGCGCCCGGACGGCTCGATGCAGATCGAGGATTGCGAGGCGATCTCGCGGGCGCTGTCGCCCGTGCTCGATGTCGCCGACCCCATCGACCGTGCCTACCGGTTGGAAATTTCCTCGCCCGGGATCGACCGGCCGCTGGTGCGGCGCTCCGATTTCGAGCGGTATGCCGGCCATCTGGTGAAGGTCGAGATGGCGGTCGCCCATGACGGACGCAAGCGGTTCCGCGGCACCATCGGTGCCGTCGAGGGCGACCGCGTGCATCTGCATCGCGACGACGTCAAGACGGGCGACGATCCCGACGTTCTCCTGACGATGGAGGACATCGGAGAGGCTCGGCTGGTGCTGACCGACGAGCTGGTCGCGGAATCGATGCGCCGCGGCAAGGCCGAGGCGCGCGAGATGCGCCGCAATCTCGGCCTGGAGCCGCCGCAGGCGCCGCACGCGAAGATCAGCGAAAAGACGACCAAGAACACCAAGCCGAAAAAGAAGCCGGCCCCGACCAATACGAAGAAACATCGCCTCGCCGCCGAACGCGCGCGCCGTGGCGAGATCGAGCCTGACGAAGGAGACTAGCCATGGCAGTCAGCGCCAATCGACTTGAGTTGCTGCAGATCGCCGACGCCGTTGCGCGCGAGAAATCGATCGACCGCGGCATCGTCATTGCCGCGATGGAGGACGCGATCGCGAAAGCGGCGCGGGCCCGTTACGGCAGCGAGACTGACGTTCATGCCGAGATCGACCCCAAGAAGGGCGAGCTGCGGCTGTCGCGCCACATGCTGGTCGTCGACAAGGTCGAAAACCACTCCAACCAGATTTCGCTGGTCGACGCGCAGCGCGCCAATCCGGGCGCCCAGGTCGGCGACACCATCGCCGACACCCTGCCGCCGCTGGAATACGGCCGCATCGCCGCGCAGTCGGCCAAGCAGGTCATCGTGCAGAAGGTGCGCGA
>NZ_JASGFS010000007.1:0-184283 GCF_047605465.1 Bradyrhizobium sp.
GGCGGCTGGGCGGAAGCCGCCGCCTGCGACGCCGCGAGCGCTGCCGACGTCGCCGCGCTGGCGACGACGGTGATGCAGAAATTCCCGCGGATCGACATCGCCGTGACGACACCCGGGCTCAACATCCGCAAGACCATCCTCGACTACACCGAGGAGGATCTCGATCGCGTGGTCACGCTCAACGTCAAGGGCACCGTCTGGTTCTTCCAGGCGTTCGGTCGCATCATGGTGGAGCAGAAGGGCGGCAGCATCATCGCCTGCTCCTCGGTGCGCGCCGTCACCATCGAGCCCGGACTTGCGGTGTACGGCTCGACCAAGGCCGCGATCGGCCTGCTCGTGAAGGGCTTTGCTTCCGAGGTCGGCCGTTCGGGCGTCCGCGTCAACGCCATTGCGCCGAGCATCGCAGAGACCGCCCTGACGGGCCCGTTCAAGCAGCGCCCCGACATCTACGATCTCTATGCCGGCCACACCGTGTTCAACCGCTGGAGCAGCGCCGACGAGGTCGCGACCGCGGTCGCCTATCTCGCGTCGGATGCCGCGAGCTATGTGAGCGGCAGCACGCTGTTCGTCGACGGTGGCTGGACCGCTGTCGACGGCCCGCCGACCGGCCTCACGCGGTTGAACAAATAGGACCGGTCCGAACGTGATGTCCGGGTGCGGCATTGCCGCATCCGGGGCACGCGGCAGGAACCGGGAGCGCGCAGAACCTGAGCAAATTGCATGGGCAATGCCGGATAAATACGCTCGGCGGGCTGGTATTTTGGTGTTACGAATTTGTCTATGAACCAGCACGCCAAGATCGAAATCCGCCATTCGACCTGTCCGCATGATTGCCCGTCGGCCTGCGCCCTCGATGTCGAGGTGGTCGAAGGCCGCAGCATCGGCCGCGTCCGCGGTTCGAAGCGGCAAACCTATACGGCCGGTGTGGTCTGCGCGAAGGTCGCCCGCTATGCCGAGCGCATCCATCATCCCGAGCGGCTGATGTATCCGATGCGCCGCACCGGACCGAAGGGCTCCGGGCAATACGCGCGCATCGGCTGGGACGAGGCGCTCGACGAGATCGGGCATCGCTTCAACGCCGCCGAGCGCGAGTTCGGTGCGGAGTCGGTCTGGCCGTACTACTACGCGGGCACGATGGGGCTGGTGATGCGGGACGGCATCAACCGTCTCACGCATGTGAAGAAATATTCGCGCTTCTATTCGACCATCTGCGCGAATGTCGCGCGCGTCGGTTTCGCCATCGGCACCGGCAAAATCGCGGGAGTCGATCCGCGCGAGATGGCGCTCTCCGACCTCGTCGTGATCTGGGGCACCAATCCCGTCAACACTCAGGTCAACGTCATGACGCATGCCGCGCGCGCGCGGAAGGAGCGTGGCGCGAAGATCGCGGCGGTCGATATCTACGACAACGAAACCATGAAGCAGGCTGACATCAAGATCATCCTGCGGCCGGGCACCGACGGCGCGTTTGCCTGCGGCGTCATGCATGTCCTGTTTCGCGACGGCTATGCCGACCGCGCCTACATGGACAAATACACCGATTGCCCGGCCGAGCTCGAGGCGCACCTGAAGCCGCGCACGCCGGAATGGGCGTCGGCCATCTGCGGCGTGCCCGTCTCCGAGATCGAGGCCTTCGCGAAGGCGGTCGGCGAGACCAAGCGGACCTTTCTCCGCCTCGGCTACGGCTTCACCCGCTCGCGCAACGGCGCGACGCAGATGCACGCGGCGCTCTGCATTCCAGCGGTAACCGGCGCCTGGCAGCACGAGGGCGGCGGCGCCTTCTTCAACAATTTCGCGCTGTGGCACTTCGACGAATCCATCATCGAGGGACACGACGCGATCGACCGGACGACGCGCGCACTCGATCAGTCGCAGATCGGACGCATCCTCACCGGCGACGCCGAGGCGCTGCACGGCAAGGGCCCGGTCAAGGCCATGCTGATCCAGAACACCAACCCGATGACGGTTGCGCCGGAGCAGGCGCTGGTGCGTCAGGGGTTTGCGCGCGAAGACCTGTTCGTTGCGGTGCACGAGCAGTTCATGACCGAGACGGCGCAGATGGCCGACATCGTGCTGCCGGCGACGATGTTCATGGAGCACGACGATCTCTATTACGGCGGCGGACATCAGCACATCTCCGTCGGGCCCAGGATGATCGACGCGCCCGGTGAATGCCGGTCCAATCATCAGGTGATGCAGGCATTGGCGCCCCGGCTCGGCGCCCGGCATCCGGGTTTCGAGATGACGCCGCGCGAACTGATCGACGCGACGCTGAAGCTGAGCGGGCACGGCGACATCGCGGCTCTCGAAGCCGACATCTGGCGCGACCTGCAACCGGATTTCCGCACCGCGCATTATCTCGATGGCTTCGCTCATCCGGACAAGAAATTCCATTTCAAGGCCGACTGGGCGCATCCGCCGTTCGGGCTGATGATGGGCGAGTTCGACAAGATGCCGTCGCTGCCCGACCATTGGGCCGTGATCGAGCAGGTGGATCAGGACCATCCGTTCCGGCTTGCGACCAGTCCGTCGCGCAGATTCCTCAACACCACATTCAACGAGACGCCGTCCTCGCAGGCGCGCGAGGGCAAGGCGAGCGTGATGATCCATCCGATGGACGCCGCCGCACTCGACATCGCCGAGGGTGATGCGGTGACGCTCGGCAACACGCGCGGAGAGACCACGCTGGTCGCGACGCTGTTCGATGGCGTGCGGCGCGGCGTCCTGATCGCCGAGTCCATTCATCCGAACAAGGATCACATCGGCGGCCGCGGCATCAACATGCTGACCGGCGCGGAGGCGGTGGCGCCGATCGGCGGCGCCGCGTTCCACGACAACAAGGTCTGGATCAGGAAGGCGCCTGCCGCCTAGGGCACGCATTCCGCGACGCCGTAGCCCGCGAACTCCTTTGCGATGTTGGGGTCCATCGACTTCGCCAGATCGATGTCCATGCTGCCGTCGCTCCCGCTCCTGCGGCTGGCGATGCCGCGGCCGAACAGCGAGGACGAGGACCGCGGATTGCGCTGGATCGCGCCGGTGTAATCCTTGATCGCGTCGGCGGTGCGGCCGAGCTTGAGGTTGACGAGCCCGCGACTGTCGAGCGCGTCGCTCAATCCCGGATTGATCTGGAGCGCAAGGTTGCAGTCGGCGAGCGCGGCCTGCAGGTCGCCCGTTGCCGCGCGCGCCCAGCAGCGATTGTTGAGGGCCTCCGCATCCTTCGGATCGGAACGGATCACCGCGTCGAAATCCTGCATCGCGAGCGCATAGGCCCGCTTGATAGCGTAGACTTGGCCGCGCTTGTAACGCGAGACGGCATCGTTCGGATTGGCTCCGATCTTGCGGGTGAGATCGTTGATGACGGGATCCCTTGCCAGTTCGCTCGGGCTCGGCGCCGCGTCCGGCTGCGCCGCCTTGCAGACCGCTTGCTGCTCCGGCTTCTGCAATTCGGGCTTGGAGGGAGTCTTGTCGGGACCGTTGCCATCCGGCGGACGAACGATCGTGCCCGCAAATGCGAACTCGGTCGTCAGGGATGATGACAGCCAGGGCACCTGTTCCCGGTTGGTCGCGCCGACCACACCGTTCTTGGTGTTGGTCAACGCCTGTTCGGCGCTGATGTTCGGTGCGCGGATCTCGCGCAACAGTTCGGTGACGAACAGGCTGCGGTCGGTCTTGCCGCTCCCCACGACCGCGCCGAGCGCGGTGGAGTAGAGGACGAGCGAATTGCTCGGGGCGATCACCGGCGCCAGTCCCGCCGAATAGCGGCGAAAGCGCCGTTCGAACGGATTTCGGCGGCCCGCATCGACCAGCGCGATCTTGATCGCTGCACCGCGTACATTCATTTCGCCGAGAATGGCATCGAGGTTGAATCCGTCGCGGGAGACGTCCGGCTCGGTCCAGATCTGCGCATCGACCGGAAGCAGGTAGGTCTGCCGATTGGACTGGATGCCGAACCCGTCGAAGAAGATCAGCGCGACCGAGCCGCGCTCGATCCGGGCATAGAAGCGATCCAGTGCCTGCCGCATGGCGTCGCCCGTGAGGTTGGTCTGCCTGTCGACGGCAAAGCCGTCGCGCTTCAATTCCTCGGCGACGTCCTGCGCGTCGTTGGCGGCTTCGTTGAGCACGAATTCGTTGTCGGGGTATTTCGCGTTGCCGATCACGAGCGCGACTTTCGCGGCGTCGGCGGCGCGGCTTCCCGTGCCGCTGCCTGCGATCGTCAATCCTATCAGCAACGCCGCGACGGCGACACGCATGAAATGGCTCATTGGTGATCAAAATCTCCAGTCGGGATAACAGCCGTAACTCATCATTCAATTATCGAGCAAAGTTGCGCCAACACGCTACGGTGACGCAACGTCGCAGATTGCCCTTGCGCCCGCCGCCCGACCTGCCGCAAATGGCGACCAGAAGCAAGAAAGCGAGCGTGCCATGACCGATACCACAAGCGTCATCACCGAGAAGCGTGGGCAGGCATTCTGGATCACCATCAACCGGCCGGAAAAGCGTAACGCGCTGAACGGCGACGTGATCGCCGGCATCGCAAGAGGCTATCGCGAGGCGCATGACGACAAGGACGTCCGCGTCATCGTGCTCACCGGCGCGGGGGACAAGGCGTTCTGCGCCGGCGCCGACCTGCAGAATTCCGGCGCTGCGTTCGCGATGGATTTCTCTAAACCAAATGTCGACTATGCCGATCTGTTACGTTTGTCACAGAACGCGACGAAACCGGCAATTGCGCGTGTCGGCGGCGTCTGCATGGCCGGCGGCATGGGCCTGTTGTGCATGACCGACATGGCGGTCGCGGCCGATCACGTCATCTTCGGCCTGCCGGAGGTGAAAGTCGGCGTATTTCCCATGCAGGTGCTGAGCCTGTTGCAGAACATCGCGCCGCCGCGCCTCGTCAACGAATGGGCGCTGACGGGCGAACCGTTCGATGCCAAGGCCGCGCAGGCGGCGGGCCTGCTCAACTACGTCGTGCCGGCAGCCGAGCTCGACGCCAAGGTCGACTGGCTGATCGGCCGCATCGTCGACAAGTCGCCGACGGCGATCCGCCGGGGCAAATACGCCATGCGTGCCATCGCCTCGATGTCGTTCGACGAAAGCATCGCCTATACGGAAAGCCAGATCGCGCTGCTTGCGATGACCGAGGATGCCAAGGAGGGGTTGAAGGCATTCGGGGAGAAGCGCAAGCCGTCCTGGACGGGGCGGTGAGGGAAGCGACGCCTGTCGCCATCATGCCCCGCGAAGGCGGGGCAGTCAAAACACCGCGGCCCATCTGTATCCGCGCGCCGTAGCTGAAATCCTCGATCGTCCGCCTTCGCGGGTGATGACGCCGAAAGCCTCGTGCGAGCGCGCCACAGGCTGATCGCATCGCTTCTTCAATTCACATCTCAAACAGCAGACGCAGTTTCGCATTCTCGCAGCGTGTCTCGCCCGAGGTTTGCTCTTCGTTCGACGCCCTCTCGGGAAAGAGGGCGCAGGGAAGGCCGGATGCCGGCTGGCACCCGTTGAACTCCCGTGCGAAGACGTTGCACACGCAATGCACAGGAGGCACGACAGGGCAGCCGGGACATCCGGCCTTCCCCGCGCAATGGTCTGACGGCTTATGCGCGCTCTCCCCGGAGACGAGTTCCTTCTTGCCTCCGTCACCTCGCGAATTGGCGACGCAGCTTGCCCGGTCGGGATTGCCGCATCTCCGCAAGGCTTGACCGTAGCAACGACGGCCAGGACCACGCGTTTTCGCCGTACGCAGGCTTCCTGCTTCGCCCCGGGGCATTCTCGCCCAAGGGGCTCGCAGGCATCGAGCACCGTTCGTACAACGCGGCTTGCGAAGCGCTCACGGGGTTCGGCTCAATCCATCGCCCCGCCCTGTGCCTCGCATCCGCGACGGCGCTGCCAGCGTCCACCGCAGCCCGATCCACGTTCGTGACGACGTACGACCGCCCCTTTCCCGGATCGGGATAGGCGACATGTACGACAAATCCGAATTTCGGTAAATGAGAATATTTTCGTGTTGAAGACTTGACGCCGCGGCGACACAGGCGCCGGCTGCCGTCCCGGGGCGCGCCATCCGGCGCGCGCCCGGGAGAAACCGGCTAGCCCGCGTTTGCCTTCAGCCCGGCGGCCTGGATGCCCGCCACGGCGCAGGCCTCGTCGTTGTCCGAGGTGTCACCGGAGACGCCGACGGCGCCGAGAAGCGTAGAGCCGTCCTGGATCAGCACGCCGCCGGGCACCGGCACCAGCGCGCCTCTGGCCATCGTGTTCGCGGCGTCGATGAAATAAGCCTGCTCCTGCGCGCGCTGGAACAGGGCGCGCGAGCCCACGCCCATTGCGAGCGCACCATAGGCCTTGCCATGCGCGATCTCGGCGCGCATCAGGCTGGTGCCGTCCTGTGCCGCAGCGAGCTTGAGCACGCCGCGCGCGTCCAGAATGGTGACGACGAGCGGCTTCAGCTTCAACTCGGCGGCTTTCGCGAAGGCGGCGTCGAGAATCTTTCGGGAGAGGTCGAGGGTCAGTTCAGCCATGGCTGGGCTCCTTTGCAACGGGTAAGGGCGTGGATGAAGTCTTGGCGCGATCCAGGCTCATCGCCAGCACGCGCGCGACGTGAAGCGCCTCGCGCTGCGTGCCGTCGTGGATCTGATGCCGGCATGAGGTGCCGTCCGCGACGATCAGCGTCGTCTGGTCCGCACGCCGTATGGCCGGCAGCAGCGACAACTCGGCCATCTCGATCGAGGCGTCATAGGTCTCCGCGCCATAGCCGAAGGCACCGGCCATGCCGCAGCAGCTCGACTCGATGGTCTCGACCTTCAGGTCGGGGACCAGGCGCAGCACCTTCTCGACGGGCTTGAAGGCGCCGAAGGATTTCTGGTGGCAATGGCCGTGGACGACGGCCTTGTCGCCGATGGCGCCGAGCGGCAATTGCAGCCGTCCGGCCTCGGCCTCGCGCACCAGGAATTCCTCGAAGGTCAGCGCGTGGGCGCCGACGGCGCTAGCGTCGCCGTCCCGGCGCAGCGAGGCCAGCTCGTCGCGCAGCGTCAGGAGGCAACTCGGCTCGAGGCCGACGATCGGCACGCCGCGCACGGCGAACGGCGCGAAGGCGGCCACCAGCCGGTCGAGTTCGACCCGAGCCTCGTCGACGAGACCGGCCGACAGGAAGGTGCGGCCGCAGCAGAGCGGCCGCCGCCCGTCCGGCGGCGTCGGCAGATGCACGCAATAGCCGCCGGCCGCGAGCACGCGCAGCGCGGCTTCGAGGTTCTCCCGCTCATAGGTGCGGTTGAACGTGTCGGCGAACAGAACGACCTCGCGGCCGGTCTCCGGCCCGACGCCATTCGCCGGCGGCACGAACACATCGCTGCGGAAGGCGGGCAGGGCGCGGCGCGCACTGATGCCGGCAACGCGCTCCAACAGCCTGCGCAGCAGCGGGCTGTGGTTGCGCAGGTTCGCCAGCGGCGCCAGGCGCGAGGCGATGCCGGCGTAGCGAGGGAGATAGCCGACGAGGCGATCGCGCAGCGTCAGGCCGTGCGAGGCCGCGCGCGCGGCCAATACCTCGATCTTCATCTTGGCCATGTCGACGCCGGTCGGGCACTCATGGCGGCAGGCCTTGCAGGAGACGCAGAGTTTCATCGTCTCCATCATCTCGTCCGAGGTGAGCGCGTCGGGGCCGAGCTGGCCGGAGATGGCGAGCCGCAACGTGTTCGCGCGCCCGCGCGTGACATCCTTCTCGTTGCGCGTCGCGCGGTAGGACGGGCACATCACGCCGCCCTCGAGCTTGCGGCAGGCACCGTTGTTGTTGCACATCTCGACCGCGCCCTGGAAACCGCCGCCGGCGCCGGGATAGGCGGACCAATCGAGCCTGGTTTTCAGTTCGGTGACGCGATAGCCGGGTTTGTAGCGGAACAGCGACCGGTCATCCATCTTCGGCGCATCGACGATCTTGCCGGGGTTGAGGATGCCGTCAGGATCGAAGCGCTGCTTGATCTCGCGGAAGTCGGCGACGAGGCGCTCGCCGAACATCGTCTCGTGGAATTCGGAACGGACCAGGCCGTCGCCATGCTCGCCGGAATGCGAGCCCTTGTATTCGCGCACCATGGCGAAGGCTTCCTCCGCGATGGCGCGCATCGCCTTGACGTCCTTCTCCAGCTTGAGGTTCAGCACCGGCCGCACGTGCAGGCATCCCTCGGAGGCGTGTGCATACATCGTGCCGCTGGTGCCGTGCCGGGCAAACACCTCGTTCAGCCGCGCGGTGTACTCGGCGAGATGCGGCAGCGGCACGGCGCAGTCCTCGACGAACGAGACCGGCTTGCCCTCCTGCTTCATCGACATCATGACGTTGAGGCCGGCGGCGCGGAAGTCGGCGATGCCGCTCTGCAGCGCCGGCTCGACGATCTCGACCACGCCGCCCCATTTGCGCTTGTCGTTGCTCCAGCCGAAGCCGAGATCCGCCATGAGCTCGCCGAGTTGCTTGAGGCGCGTGAGATTGTCCGCCTGGTCCTCTTCGGCGAATTCGACCACCAGCACGGCATCGGGGTCGCCCTTGATCGCGGCGGAGATGACCGGCCTGAACATCGCGATGTCTCGGCCGAGCGCGATCATGGTGCGGTCGACCAGCTCGACCGCGATCGGCTTGAGCTTGACCAGATGCTGGGCCGCGTCCATGGCCTCGTAGAAGCTGCCGAAATGGCAGACGCCGAGCGCCTTGTTGCGGATCACCGGCCACAGCTTCAGCTCGACCTTGGTGGTGAAGGCGAGGGTGCCTTCGGAGCCGACCAGCAGATGCGCCATGTTGTTCGGCGCGTTGCGCGGCGTGAGCGCATCGAGATTGTAGCCGCCGACGCGGCGCTGCACCTGCGGAAAGCGTGCGGCGATCTCGTCGGCCTCGCGGGCGCCGAGATCGAGCATGTCGCGGAACAGCGCGCGCGCCTCGCTGCCGATGTCGATGTCGGAGAGATCGCGCGGCACCTCGCCGAAGCGGCCCAGCGTGCCGTCGGCGAGCGCGGCCTCCATCGACAGCGTGTTGTCGCGCATGGTGCCGTAGCGCAGCGAGCGGCCGCCGCAGGAATTGTTGCCGGCCATGCCACCGATGGTGGCGCGCGAGGCCGTCGAGACGTCGACCGGAAACCACAGGCCGTGCTTCTTGAGCTGGCGATTGAGATCGTCCAGCACGATGCCGGGCTCGACCACGCAGGTGCGGCCTTCGACGTCGAGCGACAGGATGCGGTTCAGGTGTTTCGAGAAATCGACCACGAGCCCGTCATTGACGGTCTGGCCGCATTGCGAGGTTCCCCCGCCGCGCGGCGTGACCTTGCGTCCATCGTCCCGGGCGATCGCCAGCGCCCGCAATGCCTCGTCCATGCTGCGCGGCACCACCGCGCCATAGGGCACGATCTGGTAGAACGAGGCATCGGTGGCGTAGCGCCCGCGGCTGAATGCGTCGAACAGGACATCGCCGGTGATTTCCCGAGCCAGACGTGCCTCGAGGCCGTCCTTTGGGGTCGATTCCCGTGCTTTTCCGGCCACTTCCGCCGCCATGATCCGCTCTCGCCTGTTCGCTGGCACCGTCTTGCCTACCGTCACGGCCCTTGGCAAGGCGAGCCCTGCTTCTTGTGCATTGACGGACCCCGCCGGGCGAGGGACAAGCCCGGCGAATAATGATATGCGAGCGGCTCGCCGGGGCCTTCATTCAGGCCGGCAGGCTAAGGCCAAGTTCAAGGCACACGACAGGCTCAAAGACCGGGAAGGACGCCCATGACCGTGCACACTGGAAGGCATTTTCTTCAGATTCCAGGACCGACCAACGTGCCCGACCGGGTGCTGCGGGCGATGGACATGCCGACGCTCGACCACCGTGGTCCGGAGTTCGCCGAGCTTGGTTTCGCCGTTCTGGCCGCCATGCAGCGGGTGTTCCGCACCAAGCAGCCCGTGATCATCTTCCCCTCGTCCGGCACCGGCGCCTGGGAAGCGGCGATGGTCAACGTCTTCTCGCCCGGCGACAAGGTGCTGATGTGCGAGACCGGCCAGTTCGCCGTGCTGTGGCGCGGCATCGCCGACAAGTTCAAGCTGGACGTCGACTTCATCCCGAGCGACTGGCGCCACGGTGCCGACCTCGCCGAGATCGAGCAGCGCCTGTCCGCCGACAAGCAGCACAAGATCAAGGCAGTCTGCGTCGTGCACAACGAGACCTCGACCGGCTGCGTGACGCCGCCGCTGGAGGTGCGCAAGCTGCTCGACCGCGTCAAGCATCCGGCGCTGCTGATGGTCGACACCATCTCCGGTCTCGGTTCGATGGAATACGAGCACGACGCCTGGGGCATCGACGTCTCGGTCGCGGGCTCGCAGAAGGGCCTGATGCTGCCGCCGGGTCTCGGCTTCAACGCGATCTCGGAGAAGGCTCTGGCGGCCGCCAAGGCCAATCCGGGCATGCGCTCCTATTGGGACTGGCAGGAGGTCATCAGCTTCAACAAGCTCGGCACCTTCCCCTACACGCCCGCGACCAACCTGCTCTACGGCTTGCGCGAAGCGGTCAAGATGCTGGAAGAAGAGGGGCTCGAGAACGTCTGGACGAGGCACAAGCGCCACAGCGCGGCGACGCGCGCGGCGGTGAAGGTCTGGGGCCTGGAGACGCAGTGCGCCGATCCTGCCGCACACTCGCCGGCGCTGACCGGCGTGCGCGTGCCGGACGGCCATGACGCCGACGCCTTCCGCAAGGTGGTGCTGGAGACCTTCGACATGTCGCTCGGCACCGGCCTGAACAAGGTCAAGGGCAAGGTATTCCGCATCGGCCATATCGGTCATTTCAACGACCTGATGCTGATGGGCACGCTCGCCGGCGTCGAGATGGGCCTCGATCTCGCCAAGATCCCGCATCGGAGCGGCGGCGTGCTGGCGGCCATGGACGTCCTGAAGGGACGCGACGTGGTGCCGATGACCAAGGCCCAAGTCGCTTAGCGGTCCAAGTCGCCTAAGGATCAAAGTCGCTTAAAGGCCCAAGCCGCTTGAAGATGCAGGCGGCCTGATCCATCCAACTCGAGAAATGAGCGCGCGATGAACGCACCGACGACGACCAGCGAAGACCTGCTCTAC
Organism: Bradyrhizobium sp.; assembly: GCF_047605465.1. Classification (GTDB taxonomy): domain Bacteria; phylum Pseudomonadota; class Alphaproteobacteria; order Rhizobiales; family Xanthobacteraceae; genus Bradyrhizobium. Next base: position 11,077 of record NZ_JASGFS010000007.1, read on the forward strand.
TCCGTCCAGGACGGCATCGCGTGGATCACCTTCAACCGCCCGCAGGCGCGCAATGCGCTGACCTTCGCCATGTACGAACGCATGGCGGAGATCTGCCTCGAGATCAACGCCGACCGTTCGATCAAGGCACTGATCCTGACCGGCGCGGGTGAGAAGGCGTTTGCCTCCGGCACCGACATCTCGCAATTCCGCGCCTTCAAGACCGCGCAGGACGCGCTCGACTACGAGGCGCGGATCGATCGCGTACTCGGCACGCTCGAGCAGTGCCGCGTGCCCGTGATCGCGGCGATCGCCGGGGCCTGCACCGGCGGCGGCGCGGGGATCGCGGCGTGCTGCGACATCCGCATCGGCACCGAGGCGGCCCGCATCGGCTTTCCGATCGCGCGTACGCTCGGCAATTGCCTGTCGATGTCGAACATCAGCCGTCTCGTCTCGCTGGTCGGACCCGCCCGCACCAAGGACATGATCTTCAAGGCGCGCCTGGTGGAGGCGCCCGAGGCACTCGCGCTCGGACTGCTCAGCGAGATCGTGCCCGACGTCGAAACGCTGCATCGCCGCGCAGAGGAGACCGCGAGACTGGTCGCCAGCCACGCCCCGCTGACGCTGGAGGCGACCAAGGAGGCCGTGCGCCGCATCCGCCGCACGCTGTCGCGCGAGGAGGGCGAGGACCTGATCCTCAAGGCCTATATGAGCGAGGATTTCCGCGAAGGCATGGATGCCTTCCTCAACAAGCGCACGCCGAACTGGAAGGGCAAGTAGTCTCCGCCACTCACGCCTGCGGCGCCGCGATGGCCGTTGCGGCGCGCTTTCGCGCGTTCAGTTCACCCGCGCGTATTGCTCCTGCTCGCAATGGTCCAGGATCACCGATTGCCTGGAGCCCTTGTAGATGTCGTCGAAGAAGACCGAGTAGATGACGGTCTTGGTGGAGGGCGCTGCTTCCCTCAGGCAGAGGAAATATCCGCCCGGACCATGCGCGGTCTGTCGCAGCGCGGAGACCTCGACCGGAGCAATCATCTTGGTTTCCGTCACGGCGTCATGGAGACCCTTCTGGAGCGCCTCCTGCGTCGGCGGTCCCTGCAATTGAACGGCAGGCGGGATGGGGCCCGACGTGTCCGGCCACACCGACGAACAGGCCGACAACAAGAGGCAGAGTGCAGGCAGATAACGCTTCACGGGGACCGACGGCTCCAAAATCCCTGACAAGGGCGATCTAGTCCTTGCCTAGATTGGTGTTCCCTTGACGCATTGCAATCCACAACAGCCACGCGGCGGCCAGAACCAGGGGGAGCTGCACGAGATAGGCCGGCCAGCCCATCCACGGTCCGTAGTGGAGGAAGTACATCTGCTTCGGGAATTCCGTCAGGTCCGCATAGTCGTTGCCGACCCATGGGGCGATGTTGAACTTGAGCCAGATCTGCCCGTTCAGGATCGTCAGGGCGGCAAAGAGATACAGCAGGGGCTTTGAGATCCCGGACCGCTCCAGGGCCAGCGCCAGCCCCAGCACCAGGCATGGCCAGCCTCCGAGCATGAAGCGGGATTCCGTGACCAGCACCAGCGGCAAGGTGATGGCGACGACGAAGACCGGCCCGAGGCCGATCTTGTGCAGTTCGGCGCTCACGTCTTTCCATCTGAGCATCACGAGCAGGACGGCGGGTCCCCAGAGCAGTGTCGCGGAGAGGAACGGCATCAGGAACTTGCCGCGGCCGGTCATGGGAAACACGACCAGCTGCAAGACGTAGAGCATGCCGCTGGGATTCGAGACGTTCGGATTCGACAGGAGCGTGAATGCGATCTGCGGGATCAGGAGCGCGGCCCCAGCAAGAAGATAGAGGCGCAGAGGCACATCGGCGAGCATCGCCAGGGGAGCGCGCCGGCTCAGCAGGATCGGGCCGATCAAGATCCAGAGGGCGAGCACGACGACGATCATGGACGGGGCACCGGTGAGAAAGATGCCCAGCTCGTGTGTCACGGAGCCGGTCTTGCGTGCAGCAACAAGCTGCAACAGGACGACGATCGAGACCGCCGCCGCTGCGGCCGCGACGAACATGAGGAAGGCACGCATGTGGCGGTCGCGCGGCGTCCAGTCGGCAGCCGTCGATGGCAGCCGCACGCTCGCGTCATCCGGCAGTCTCAGGTTCAGGGAGATCAGCATGACGGCGCCGTAGAAGCCCGTCAGTTGCCACACGAACGATCCCGCGATCGTCACGGCGAGGAGCAGCAATGGTCGCCGCTCCAGAAACAGCAAAAGCATGAGCAGGCTCACCAGCAGCGCAAGGCCATCGGTCAGCACGGCGTAGTACATGAGATTCTTGGTCGCAAAGTAGTTCAGGAACAGGCTCGCGAACCCGAGCCAGCGTCCGCTCTGCCCGAGCGAGAGCAAATCCGCCATTCGGTTCCAGATGACGACACCCAGGACGAACGAGAGCAGATTGAGAATTTCGAAACCGCGGATGATGTTCTGATTGGAGAACTCGGCCCCCGTCAGCGCGAGCATGGCCTTCACGATGAGCGAGGGAAGTATCCGCTGCGAATAATATCGGCTGAGTTCCCCGTCGCTGATCATCGCGCCGAGCCTGCGCACCATCTCGGCATAGGTGACGCCGTCCCATCCGAATCCTCCCCCGGCCGGAACGGTCTCGCCGAACAGGATATTGCCGACGCCCAGGACGAGGACGATGGCGACCATGCAGATTGTCGTCGCCGACGTGCTCGATTTCGAAATGTGGCTGTGCATTTCGCCTGTTCTTCTCGGTGGGATGGTCCGGCCGCCGATGGTCTGCCGACGGCCGTTCGGAGCATGTCTCACAATCGGTGACCCATAACAAGGCACCCGCCACGAGGCATTTCTCGGCCCGCGCGTGGGGGGCGGCCCCGATCGGATTGCGGCGACGGAACGATTGGATATGGGCGCATCGATCCGCGGCATTGTGCGGTCATCCGGGGTGTCTCGAAGCGAGCGATTGCAACCAGCCCACTTGCAATCGATCTCATTCCAAAGTCATAAGCGGTGCGGCGCTGGGCAGCTTGACTGGCCGGCGTTCGCCCGCACAATGCAATTCGCTTTTGCCTCGCGAATTGCCAATCCAAATAAAAGAACAGAGGGAGGACGCGCGTGCGACATGGAATGAGGGCCGCAATTGCGCTTGCGGCCGCGCTTTGCAGTGCGCCGGCTGTCGCCGGCTGGGAGCCGGCAAAGCCCGTCGAGATCGTGGTGGCTGCGGGCGCGGGTGGCGCCTCCGACCAGATGGCGCGCATGATGCAGGCCGCGATCCAGAAGAACAATCTGATGAAGCAGCCGATGGTCGTCTCGCTCAAGGGCGGTGCCTCGGGGGCCGAAGCGCTGATGTACATGAAGTCGAGCGAGGGCGACCCGAACAAGGTGCTGATCGCGTATTCGCTGATCTACATGCTGCCGCTGTCGGCGAAGATTCCTTTCAACTGGCGCGAATTGACGCCGGTCTCGGTGATCGCGCTCGACCAGTTCGTGCTGTGGGACAACAGCGCTGGTCCCAAGTCCGTGAAGGACTTCATCGCCGCGGCGAAGGCGGCGAGCGCGCCGTTCAAGATGGGCGGCACCGGCTCCAAGCGCGAAGACCACGTGCTGACCGTGTTCCTGGAGCAGAAGACCGGCGCGAAATTCTCCTATCTGCCGTACAAGTCCGGTGGCGAAGCGGCGACGCAACTGGTCGGCAACCACACCGAATCCAACGTCAACAACCCCTCCGAAAATCTCGAGGTCTGGCGGGCCGGCCAGGTGCGCCCGCTCTGCGTGTTCGACAAGGAGCGCATTTCCTATACTGCCAAGGTGACGGACACGCAGTCTTGGGCCGACATCCCGACCTGCAAGGAGGAGGGCGTCGACGTGCAGTATCTGATGCTGCGCGCGATGTTCCTGCCCGGCAAGGTCACGCCGGAGCAGCAGGCGTTCTATGTCGAGCTGTTTCACAAGGTCACCCAGACCGCCGAGTACAAGGACTACATGGAGAAGCAGGCGTTGAAGCCGATCTTCCTCACCGGCAAGGACATGGTGCAATTCCTCGAGGAGGACGACGCCATCAACAAGTCGCTGATGACGGAAGCCGGCTTCGTCGCGAAGTAACGTCTTCACCTCGCCCCGTTCGCGGGGAGGGGCGGATTGCATCGCCGATGCAATCTGGGTGAGGGGGCTCTCCCCGGGTCCAGGCCTCACCGCCCACTGTGAATATTCCCGCTCACCCTGACCCTTTCCCCGCGCACGGGGAGAGGGGATCCGCCACAGCATTGTTCAAGCATGTCCCAAACCGATCTCGAAATCGTCGTCGATGATCCGACTGCCCCCGACGATGGCTCGCCCGCCGTCGTCAGTTCCGGCACGGTCGAGATCGTGGTCTGCCTCCTGTTGCTCGCGCTGGCCGCGACGCTTGGCTACGACAATTGGCGCAGCGGCGCGTCCTGGGATTCGACCGGGCCGGAGCCCGGCTATTTTCCGTTCTATCTCTCCATCATCCTCGGCTGCGGCAGCCTCTACGGCCTGATCGCGGCGCTCTTCGCGCACCGCACGGCGTCGGCGACCTTCGTCACGCGCGCGCAGGCAAGGCGCGTGATGGCGGTGTTCGTGCCGACGCTGCTGTTCTGCGTGGTGACGCAGTTCCTCGGCCTCTATGTCGCGAGCTTTCTCCTGATTGCCGGCTTCATGCGTTTCATCGGCAAGATCGCGCTGTGGAAGTCGCTGCTCACCGCGTTCCTGTTCACGGCGGTCATGTTCGTCACCTTCGACATCGCCTTCGACGTCATCATGCCGAAGGGGCCGCTCGAAGCGGCCTTCGGCTACTAGGCGGTACGCGATGGAAGCGTTTGGTCTCCTTGCTCACGGCTTCGTCGTCCTCCTCACCTGGAAGACGCTCGTCCTGATGATGGTCGGGCTGGTGCTCGGCATCTTCGTTGGCGTGCTTCCCGGCCTCGGCGGTCCCAACGGGGTCGCCATCCTCCTGCCGCTGACCTTCACGATGGATCCGACCTCGGCGATCGTGATGCTGTCCTGCATCTACTGGGGCGCGCTGTTCGGCGGTGCGATCACCTCGATCCTGTTCAACATTCCCGGCGAAGCCTGGTCGGTCGCGACCACTTTCGACGGCTATCCGATGGCCCAGCAGGGCAGGGCCGCGGAGGCGCTGACCGCGGCGTTCACGTCGTCCTTCATCGGTTCGCTGATCGCGGTGCTCCTGATCACCTTCCTCGCGCCGATGATCTCGTCCTTCGCCCTGAAGTTCGGGCCGCCGGAGTTCTTCGCGGTCTATCTCCTGACCTTCTGCTCCTTCGTCGGTCTCGGCCGGGAGGCCAAGCACAAGACGGTCATCTCGATGTCGCTCGGCCTTCTGCTCGCCGGCGTCGGCATGGACACGGTGTCAGGCCAGCTGCGCATGACTTTCGGCTCGGCGGAACTGCTCCGCGGCATCAACTTCCTGGTTGCTGTCATCGGACTGTTCGGGATCAGCGAGATCCTGCTGACGATGGAGGAGCGCCTGGCCCTGCGCGGCCATGCGGCCAGCATCTCCCTGCGTGTCGTTCTAGCGGTCTGGAAGGACCTGCCGAAATACTGGGTGACGCTGCTGCGCTCGTCCTTCATCGGCTGCTGGCTGGGCATCACGCCGGGCGGCGCGATCGCGGCGTCCTTCATGGGCTACAACCTGGCGAAGCGCTTCGCCAAGGATCCCGAGACTTTCGGCAAGGGACGCATCGAGGGCGTGTTCGCACCGGAAACGGCGGCGCATGCGTCCGGCACCTCGGCGCTGCTGCCGATGCTCGCGCTGGGCATTCCCGGCTCCGGTACGGCCGCGATCCTGCTCGGCGGCTTGATGGTGTGGGGGCTCAATCCCGGCCCGTTGCTGTTCGTCGAGCACAAGGATTTCGTCTGGGGCCTGATCGCCTCGATGTATCTCGGCAATGTCGTCGGCCTCGTGCTGGTGCTGACCACGGTGCCGATCTTCGCCTCGATCCTGCGCGTGCCGTTCGCAGCAGTGGCGCCGATGATCGTGGTGTCCTGCGCGATCGGCGCCTATGCGATCCAGAACGCGATGTTCGACATCTGGCTGATGCTGGGTTTCGGCGTCGTCGGCTACGTCTTCAAGAAGATCGGCATTCCGCTCGCGCCGTTCACGCTCGCTCTCGTGCTCGGCAACCGTGCCGAGGACGCCTTCCGCCTGTCCATGATCGGCTCCGGCGGCGACCTCAAGGTGTTCTGGTCGAACGGCCTGGTCGGTTCGATCACGACGCTTGCGATCGTGCTGCTGTTCTGGCCGATGATCGACGGCCTGCTCGCCCGTGCGGGTTTGGCGCGGCGGATGAAGCCGACGACACGCTGACCGGAAATTGCTCGCTTCGGGTAACCCGCGCCGAGCCATCTTCTGATAAGAGATTCGATGATGACGATCGCCGCCGGCCTGCCCGGTGGCGTTCCCTGTCTCGTACAGGCGGAAGGACGAAACCGACATGAACGACCAGACGACGCCTCATGGTTCACGCAGCTCCCTCCTTGCGATCGAGGACACCGAGTTTCTGCTGCGCGACGAAATGCGACCGATCCGCTTCGCCCTCGAATACGGCAAGGCCGAACTCGCGCTGAGGGACTGGGGGATACGTTCGACCATCATCGTCTTCGGCAATGCGCGCGTGCCGTCGCCGGAGACGGCTGCGGCTGCACTTGCGGCGGCGCACACCGACGAGGAGAAGGCGCGAGCGCAGAAGCTGCAGCAGCAATCCGAATACTACCGGGTCGCGCGCGAATTCGGCCGCATCGCTTCGGAGCGCGGCGGCGCCTTCGATCCGAAGAACAGGTGGCGCGACAATGTTATCGCCACCGGCGGAGGCCCGGGTATCATGGAGGCGGCTAACCGGGGCGCGTCCGACGTCGGCGCGCCAACGATCGGCTTCAACATTACCCTGCCGCACGAACAGGCGCCCAACCCCTACATCACGCCGGAGCTCAGCTTCCGCTTCCACTACTTCGCAATGCGCAAGATGCACCTGGCCATGCGCGCAAACGCGCTGGCGATTTTCCCCGGCGGATTCGGGACTCTGGACGAGATGTTCGAGGTGCTGACATTGCAGCAGACCCAGAAGGCGCCGCCGGCACCGATCGTGCTGTTCGGGGAGAGCTATTGGCGAAAGATCATCAACTTCGACGCTCTCCTGGAGGAAGGAATGATTTCCGCATCCGATCTCGGGCTGTTCGAATTCGCGGAGACCGCCGAGGACGGCTGGGCTTCCCTGAAGCGTCGCGGCTTGCGAGCCACAGCGTAGGCTTGGCCGATCACGGCCGACGATGAGCCGGGCGTCCGCAGCGCTTGCAAACGTGCTTTCGCGGTGCTCTAGTCGGCCGCAAATCTGATGTTGTGAGTGGGTCGAAGTCGCCATTTGGCGGGTCGGAGCCTGCCGCGCGGACCCCCAGGATCTCGCAGTGAAGACAATAAGTATCGTTACGCCGTGCTACAACGAAGAGGCGAGTATCCGCGATTGCTACGAGGCCGTCCGCCGCGTCTTCGACGAGCATCTGCAGGGCTATCGTTGCGAGCACATTTTCTGCGACAACGCCTCGGAGGATCGTACGGTCGAGATTCTCCGGGAGATCGCTGCCGGCGATCCCGGCGTCAAGATAATCGTCAATGCGCGCAATTTCGGTCCGCTCCGCAACACGTTCAACGGGGTCATGGCTGCGACCGGCGATGCCGTCCTGCTGTTCATGCCGGCGGACCTGCAGGACCCGCCGGAGCTGATCCCGGAATTCGTCAAGCTGTGGGAGACCGGCTACGAGATCGTCTACGGCATCCGCGCGGTTCGCGAGGAGGGCCGGATGATGCGCAGCATCCGCAACGCCTATTACCGCCTGCTCACGCGATTCTCCGAGATCAAGGTGCCGCCGGGCGTCGGCGATTTCCAGCTCGTCGACCGCAACGTGGTCGAACGGATGCGGCGTGTCCGTGACGGATATCCGTTCATGCGGATGATGACCTTCGAGTGCGGCGGTCGCGCCATCGGCGTTCCCTACACCTGGCGTGCCCGGAAGAAGGGACTGTCGAAGAATCGCGCCGCGGCGCTCATCGACCAGGGTCTGAACGGGCTGGTGTCGTTCACGTCGGCGCCGCTGCGGTTCGGCCTCTATGCGGGCTTCGTGCTGTCCTTCGCGAGCATCGCCTACGCCGTCATCAACCTCCTGCTCGGCCTCGTCCTCTACCGGCGCCTTGCCGAGCCGGGAATCCTGACGCTGATTGTTGCGATGTTCTTCTTCGGTGGCGTGCAGCTCTTCTTCATGGGCATGATCGGCGAATATATCCTGGCGATCTATGGCCAGGTCCGGGAAAAGCCCGTGGTGTTCGAGCGCGAACGCGTGAATTTCGACGGTCCGTCCGCCTAGGGCTCACTTCGCGGCGCGTTCCGCCGTCTCGTACCAGGCGACCGTTTCCCGCAATCCTTCGTCGAGACCGATCGCGGGACGCCAGCCCAAAGCTTCGAGCCGCCTCATGTCCGCCGCCAGCACCATGACCTGATCCGGTCGATACGGCACCTCACCGATGCCGAGCTCGCCGGCCCCGACGAGGTCATGCACCCGCCTCACGGTGTCGCGAAGTTGCGGCGCGTCGGGACTGCCCAGATTGTAGGTTCCGTGCGCAGCCGGGTTCGCGAGCGCCAGGCTGACGGCGGCGGCCGCATCGCGGGCGTGAAGGAAGCCCCAGCGCTGTTCGCACGCGGTCAATTTCATATGCCCGTTGGCACGCAGGGTTCGGATCAAGCTCGGAATCAGCCAGGACTCGCCATCCTTCGGACCGTAGGTCGAGAATATGCGCAGCCAGACGAAACGCAGCTTGCGCTCGGCGCAGCGCCGTTCGGTCATGAGGCCGCTTGCGAGCTTGGCGATGCCGTAGAGCGTGGTCGGGCGCGGCACGTCGCTTTCGCTGATCGCGCGATCGTAAGGGCCGTATTCAGCCTGCGATCCCGCGCCGATGAAGATCGTCGCGCCGGCGTCGGCCGAGAGGTCGGCCAGCTCCACGGCGTCGACGATGTTGCGGGCCTGGTCGGCGCTGTTTCGCTCGCGGTTGTCGACGCCGCGCCATGCCATGTGGACGACGGCATCGGGCGCGAAGGAACGGAGCGCCGTTCCGATCGTGGCGGGCTCGTCGAACGCGCCCTCGATGATGTCGAGGCGATCCAGGATCGCCGCGAGACGCCAGGGCCTGGTGCCGGGTCGCAGCAGCACGGCGACGTCGTGTCCCTGCGCGAGGAGGTTCTCTGCGACGTACGATCCCAGGAAGCCGGTAGCGCCCGTCACGAAGATGCGCATCAAGATACCGCCGATGTTCTGGAGTGCCCCTTCGCCGGATCCATCCTAGGTGGTTCGCAGGGAAGCCGGCCTGGGATAGTCCACGAAGCGGTTGCCCGCCGCGTATTCGCTCTCGTTGAGATAGGGAAACTGATCGTTGATGGGGCGTCCCATCTCGAGCTTGGGTTCGATCAGCGTGTGCTCGCTGAGTATCACGTCGATCACGATCGGCCCTCCCGTGAACAAGGCCGGATCGATCTGCTCCAGATGCTCGATGCGGGCGTAGCGCAGTCCATAGGCGGCCGCGAGCGCGCCGAAATCCGGAAAGCTTAAGCCGTCGCGCGAGGCGGTGTAGCGGCTCTGCATGTAGCTGTCCTGGAACTGCTTGATGATCCCGTACGATCCATTGTTCATCACGATGATCGCGATATCGAGATTGTTGTGCCGGACAGTCTGGAGTTCCTGGATGTTGACGTGAAAGCCGCCGTCTCCGTTGTAGGAGATGACCTGCCGGTCCGGACGATCGATCTTGGCTCCGATCGCAGCCGGCAGCGCATAGCCCATCGGCGAGTTGCCGCCCGGATTGAACAGCGTGTGCCGTTTCACCTGGAAGGCCTGGTAGAGCCAGCAGACCGCGGCGCCGGTGTCGCCGATGACGATCGCGTCGTCCGCGATGATCTCGTTGATCCGCCGGATCACGTCGTAGGGAGACAGCGAGTTCAAGCGCGCCGCGGAAGTGCTGATCTCCTTGTGGTAGTAGCTCTGCTTCATCTCGGCGACGTAATCGCTCCACTCGTTGCTCAGCGGCGCGACATCGAGTTGACGCAACACTTCCGGCAGCTCGGCGAAATCGAGATGGCTGACGCGGTACCCGTCATTGCGATATTTGGCGAGTTCCTCCTTGTCGACGTCGACGACATGGACGGTCGCGCCCGTTGCGAACTGCTTGGTGTTGCCGGAGCGCTGGCGGTTGTCGAGACGACTGCCGAGCACCAGCACGGCATCCGCGTTCTGCAGCACGAAGTTGGCGCCGCGGTTGCCGTAGACGCCGATCTGACCGAGGAAGCCGGGGTGGTCATGATCGAAATAGCTGAGGCCGGCCCAGCTCGAGACGAACGGCAGGCCGCTCCGCTTCAACCAGTCCGAGACCTCTTGCTCGATGCCGGCGAGCCCGACGCCCGCGCCCCAGAGGACAACCGGGCGCTTCGCTCCGGCCAGCGTCCGTGCGAGATCCGACACCACCTTTGCCGGCTCTTCGGTCGCCTCGGAGATCTTGGACGGAAGGAGCAGTTCTTCTCCCATCTCGGCCTGCTGGACGTCCATGGGCACATCGATCAGCACCGGGCCCATCCGTCCGGAGGTCGCGATCGAATAGGCCTTGGCCAGCTCTTCGCGCAGTTCGGCCGCGCTCTTGACCATCACCGCGTATTTGGTGATCGGCTTGACCATCTCCACGATCCTGGTTTCCTGGAAACCAGCCTGGCGCACATTGGCGCCGTGGAAGGCGCTGCTCTCGCGCTGGTTGACCTGACCGGTGATGTGCAGGGACGGGACGGAATCGAAATGGGAGGTGGCGATGCCGGTAATGAGATTGGTCGCGCCCGGGCCTGACGTGGCGAGGGTGACGCCGACCTTGCGGTTGACGCGCCACAGCGCATCCGCGGCCATCGCGGCGCCCTGCTCGTGCTGGAAGCAGGTGTAGCTGAGCTTCGGATGTTGCGCGACCGCGTCGATCATGAACGCGCAGGCGCCTCCCGTCAGGAGAAACACCCGGTCGCTGCCGACCCGCGCGAGAAACTCCGCAATGTACTGGGCTCCGTTCATCGCGTCATTCCCCGCACTAGGCGCCGCGGCTCTGGGCGGCGCAGAAATCGCTGATCACCTGGAGCACGTAACCGATGTGCTCGTCGCCGAGACCCGGATAGACGCCGATCCAGAAAGTCTGGTTCATGATCCGGTCGCTGTTGGCAAGCGAGCCGTGCACGCGGAAATTCCGTCCGGTCATGTAGGGCTGTCGCACCAGGTTGCCGCCGAACAGGAGGCGGGTGCCGATCCCGCGCTCGTTCAGATGACGCACGATGGCGTCCCGCTTGAACGGCGCGTCTTCGCGAACCGTCAGCACGAAGCCGAACCATGACGGGTCGCTGTTCGGCGTCGGCTCGGGTAGAACGAAGAACTCCTCGAGCGGCTTCAATCCGCTCTTCAGCAGATCGAAATTCCGCCGACGAGCGGCGATGAAGCCCTCGAGATGATCGAGCTGGGAGACGCCGACCGCCGCCTGCATGTCGGTGATCTTCAGGTTGAAGCCGAGATGGCTGTAGATGTATTTGTGATCGTAGCCATGGGGCAGCTCGCCGAGCTGCCAGTCGAAGCGGCGCTGACAGGTGTTGTCCTTGCCGGGCTCGCAATAGCAGTCGCGGCCCCAGTCGCGGAATGTCTCCATCGCGCGGCGGAGCGCGGGATGGCTCGTGAAGACCGCGCCGCCTTCGCCCATCGTGATGTGGTGAGCCGGATAGAAGCTGAGCGTGCCGATGTCGCCGAACGTGCCGACATGGCGTCCCGCGAACGTCGCGCCCAACGCGTCGCAGCAATCCTCGATCAGCCAGAGTTTGTGCCGCTTGGCGATGTCGGCGATCTTGCCGACGTCGAATGGATTGCCGAGCGTGTGCGCCACCATGATCGCGCGGGTGTTCGGCGTGATCGCTTCTTCGACGAGCTCCGGAATGATGTTGTAGGTGGGAATGTCGACGTCGACGAATACCGGCACCATGCCCTGCGTCATCGCGGGATTGACGGTGGTCGGAAAACCGGTCGCGGCGGTGATCACCTCGCTGCCGGCCGGAACCTGACGGTCGCGGAGCAGGGGCGAAGTCAGCGCCGAGAAGGCGACGAGATTAGCCGACGAGCCCGAGTTGACGGTCATGGCGTAACGGGCGCCGACGCGCTTGGCGAGCTTCTGCTGGAACTCGTCGTTGAAGCGGCCGGTGGTCAGCCAGAAATCCAGCGCCGAATCGACGAGCGACTTGACGTCGCTCGCATCGAACACGCGTCCCGATACCGGCACGGACGACTGACCCGCGACGAACGGCTTCGAGGCATGGGCGAGGGCGGAATATTCCTCCACCAGCTCCATGATGGATGCCCTGATCTCTTCAGGGCTTCGTTGACCCGCCTGCGCGGGTGCTGACGACGATTTCATGAGAATGACTTTGCGTTGACGGCGGCCGCCTGGCCGCGTGATGATTCAGATGCCGGCTGCGGTGTGCCGCTCGCGGCGGCACCACCGAGCACGAGTTCGAGCTGTTCGAGCGAGGTCTGGCGCATGTCCTGACCGCGCTGATGCGCCTTGTACCAGTCGACCGTGAGGCCGAGCCCCTGCACGAGGTCGAGCCGCGGCGTCCAGTTCAGGCGCGTGCGGGCGCGCTCGCAATCGAGCCTCAGGAAAGCGGCTTCATGCGGATGCGGCCCGTCATCGCTGATCCAGCGTGCACCGTCGCCCCAGAGTTGCTGGAGGTGCTCCACGACGTTCCGCACGGGCTGCTCGCTCTCGGCATTCGGTCCGAAGTTCCAGCCGTCGGCAAAGCTCGCATCGCCGGCCAGCTTCTCGACGAGGGTGAGATAGCCCAGGACCGGATCGAGCGCATGCTGCCATGGCCGCACCGAATTCGGATTGCGGATGCGCAGCGGCTGGCCGTCGCGAAACGCCTGCATGGCATCGGGCACGAGGCGATCGCGCGACCAGTCGCCGCCGCCGAACACGTTGCCTGCCCGTGCGCTCGCAATGCGGGCGGCACCGTTCTCGGCAAAGAAGCTGCGCCGATAGGAATGGGTCACCAGTTCCGCGCAGGCCTTGCTGTTGCTGTAGGGATCGTTGCCGCCGAGGCGATCGCCCTCGCGGAAGGCGGTCTGGTCGCCGTTGTTCTCATAGCACTTGTCGCTGGTGACGATCAGAACGGCCTTCACGGACGGCAGATGCCGCGCGGCCTCCAGCACATGCACCGTGCCCATGACATTGGTGGCGAAGGTCTCCACCGGTTCGGCGTAGGACGGCCGCACCAGGGCCTGCGCGGCCATGTGAATGATCACGTCCGGCTGGGCTTCCGCGAGCGCCGACCGCAGCTTGCCGAGATCCCGAATGTCGGCGAGGCATTGCTCGATGTCGTCGGCGACCCGCGCCGTCACGAACAGCGACGAAGGATGATCCGGCGGCAAGGCATAGCCGTAGACGCTGGCGCCGAAGCGGCGCAGCAGCAGCGAAGCCCACGCGCCCTTGAAGCCGGTGTGGCCGGTCAGAAAGACCTTCTTGCCGCGCCAGAACGACGGATCCGTCACCAGACCCTCCATTGGGCGCGGTTGTTCGCCCACTCGTCCTCGAGGTAGTTGCGATCGCGCAGCGTATCCATCGGATGCCAGAAGCCGTGATGCACGAAGGCACGGAGCTGGTCGTTGCGCGCCAGCTGCTCCATCGGCTCGCGTTCCCACACCGTCTTGTCGCCCGCGATGAGATCGCCGACGGACGGCGACAGCAGGAAGAACCCGCCGTTGATCCAGCCACCGTCATTGTGCGGCTTCTCTTCGAAGTCGACGACCTTGTTGCCTTCGATGGCGACCGCGCCGAACCGCCGTGCCGGGCGTACCACCGAAACGGTCGCGTTGCGGCCATGTTCCCGATGGAAGGCGACCTGGGCCTTGAGGTCGATGTTGGCGACGCCATCGCCATAGGTCAGCGCGAAGAACGGCTCGTCGGCGACGTAGGGCAGCACGCGTTTCAGCCGGCCGCCGGTCTGGGTCTCCTCGCCGGTATCGACGAGCGTGACCCGCCACGGCTCGGCAGCCTCGCGGTGAACCTCCATCCGGTTTTCGGCGAGATGGAACGTGACGTCGGACATGTGAAGGAAGTAGTTGGCGAAGTACTCCTTGATCAAATAGCCCTTGTAGCCAAGGCAGATCACGAAATCATGGAAGCCGTAATGGCTGTAGATCTTCATGATGTGCCAGAGGATCGGCCGTCCGCCGATCTCGACCATGGGCTTCGGGCGCGTGCTGGTTTCCTCGGCAATTCGGGTGCCCAGGCCTCCGGCCAGGATGACGACTTTCATTCACTCGCTCCGAACGGGGAGACACGCTCCCTTGGATATCTTGGACTGCTTCTATACGAAGCCGTCGCACCTGGAAAACCCCTCACGGCGAGAGTTTCGACCTCAGGTTCCGGGATTCACACAGTCAAGGATTGAACTGCAATTACAGGCAGATAGAGGCCCAATATCACGCCAAAGCCGGCTCAAGAAGAGAGCATGGAGCGTTATACAACCTTCTCGTCCCGTAGTTTCGCGATCTCGGCGGCGCTGAAACCGAATTCGGCGAGGACCTCGGCGGTCTGCTCGCCGAATTCCGGCGGCCGCGCCACCATCCTGCTCGGCGTGCGCGACAGAGTGACGGGCTGGCCGACGAGGCGAATGTGGCGATTCTCGTCGTTCGGCACGTCCTGCGCGATGCCGAGATGGCGGACCTGCGCGTCGTCGAACATCTGGTCGATCGCATAGATCGGTCCGCAGGGCACGCCGGCATCGTTGAGCTCCCGGACCCAGGTCTCGGTGGACTTCGTCACGGTGCGTTTCTCGATCTCGGCATTGAGCGCGTCGCGGTTCTTCGAGCGGGCAGGCGCGGTCGCATAGTCGGGATGGCTGTAGAGCTCCGGTGCGCCGAGGGCCTGCGCGCAGCGCTCCCAGATCCGTCCGCCGGTGGTGGCGATGTTGATGTACCCGTCAGAGGTCTTGAAGACGCCGGTCGGGATGCTGGTCGGATGGTTGTTGCCGGCCTGCTTGGCGACTTCCTTCTCCATCAGCCAGCGTGCGGCCTGGAAGTCGAGCATGAAGATCTGTGCCTGCAACAGGGAGGTCTGCACCCATTGGCCCTGGCCGGAGACGTCGCGTTCCAGCAGCGCGGTGAGGATGCCGATGGCACAGAACAGGCCCGCCGTGAGATCGGCGACGGGAATGCCGACCCGCATCGGGCCTTCGCCCGGCGCACCGGTGATCGACATCAGCCCGCCCATGCCCTGGGCAATCTGATCGAAGCCCGGCCGCTTGTGATAGGGGCCGTCCTGGCCGAAGCCGGAGATGCTGCCGTAGACGATGCCCGGGTTGATCGCGCGCAGGCTGTCATAGTCGATGCCGAGCTTCTTCTTCACGTCGGGGCGGAAATTCTCGACCACGACGTCGGCCTTGGCGACCAGACGCTTGAAGACGGCGAGCCCGCGCTCGTTTTTCAGATTGAGCGTCATCGCCCGCTTGTTGCGGTGCAAATTCTGGAAGTCGGAACCCCGCCGCGGTCCGCCCGGCTGCTCGCCGCCGGCATCCTCGGTCAGCGCGTCGACCTTGATGACATTGGCGCCCCAGTCGGCGAGTTGCCGCACACAGGTGGGCCCGGACCGGACGCGGGTCAGATCGAGCACGGTAAAGCGCGACAGGGCTTCCGAGGCATGCGGAAAGGACATCTTGCGGGGCTCCGGGACAGGATAGGGGCCTACCATAGTGCTGAAAGAGCATGCGGCAAGCCTGCGCAGGGGCGGATGCCGCTTGCAGAAATGCGAGCCTGATCCAATCGCCCGGCGCTGCGAAGGGGCGATTTCGCCAGTGCCTCGGTCCGGATCACGCCTTCGCGGCCGGAAGGCCGCCATTGCTTGCCTAACGTGCCCAACGGCCTTAAGACGCGGCCTTCAGCGGGAATCGAGAGGCGATCGGGGCCGGGCGGATCGCCTGCCGGGAAGGATGCGGCTTGACCGACACGCACATCGAAGCGTCTGGCAAGGCCGACGGTTCCAGCGGCCCCGGCGGCGTCGGCCGTGCCCGGCGGCTCGTTCGGGGCTGGTCGGCCAATCTGGTCCAGGTGGTGCTGGGGCTGACCCAGCAGCTCCTGCTGATCCCGGCCTTCCTGCATGTCTGGACCGGCGACATGCTCGCCGCCTGGCTCGCGATCTATGCGGCGGGCAGCCTCGTCGTCGTGGCGGATGCCGGATTGCAGCTTCGCGCGATCAACCGGTTTCTCGCATTCAAGTCCTGCACCGATTGCGACGGGCGCACCGCCAGCTTCTATCGGGGCATGCTGCGGATCTATTTCGCCATCGTCGCGGGGCTGGGAGTCCTGCTGTGCGCAGTGATGGTCCTCGCGCCGCCGTCGGCGGTGCTCGGCTTCCATGCGACGCCGACCTTCGATGCGGCGATGGCGGTGATGACGCTGGGCATGCTGCTGGCCTTGCCCGCCAACGTCCCCTCCGGGCTCTACAGGGTGCGGGGCCGCTACGGGCGGACCGTCTGGCTGCAGAACGCCGCATTGCTGCTCGGCCAGATCGCCCAGCTGGTGGCGCTGGCACTGTTCGGCAGCCTGCTCGCGGTCGCGATCGCCTTCGTGTCGATGCAGCTCCTGTTCGCGATCTTCGTCGTCGCGTTCGATGCGCCGCGGCTGTTTCCATTCCTGCGCGGCGCCGCCAAGCCGTCATTCGCGCCGTCATCCCTGCGCTGGAGCATCGGCCAGTTCGGCCGCGCGCTGCCTTTTGCGGTCGCCAACATCACCGAGCTCGCGCTCGTGAACGTTCCGGTTCTGCTCGTCTCCGCACTCGTCACCGATCGTATCGCGGTGGCGCAATGGGGGCTGACGCGCGTGATCGCAAGCCTCGTGCGCGGGCTCTGCCTTCAGGTGACGCTTCCGCTCGCCGCCGAGCTCGGCCACGATTATGCGATCGGCGACAAGGAGCGGCTGCGGCATCTCTACGCCCATGGCTCGGTGTTCGTGACGCTGGTCGGCTGCGTGATCGTCGCGGGCCTGTTGCCGTTCTGGCCTGATTTCTTCACCTTGTGGACACATGGCAGCATTCCCTATGATGGGCCGCTTGCGATGACGCTGCTGCTCGGTTCGGCCGCGGTCGCGCCCTCGCTGCTGGCGCTGGCCTTTGCCAATCACAGCAACCGGGGCGATCTCCTGATCCGCACCAAGGGACTTCAGCTCGTCGTCTTCCTCGCGCTCTCCGTCGTCCTGATCCTGCGGCTCGGACCGCTGGGCGCCGCGCTCGCCATGGTCGCGAGCGATATCTTGATCCAGTTCGGTCTGCTCGCGCTCGCCATCATGCGGCAGACCCTGCATCATCCGTTCAGGCACGTCGCTTTCCTGACGTTGACGGCGGTCTGCATCATCGGCGCGGGCTGGCTGATCGGGACGGTCATCGGCGCGCTCGTTCCGGGCAGCGGAGCCGTACACTTCGTCGCTGAATGCGCGATCTGGGTGATCGTGGCCGGCGCGCTCGCAAGCCCGCTTCTGAATGCGGCGCTGCGCGAGCGCCTGCGCGCATTGATCCCGGCCTAGGCGGCGGATATCAGCGCGCCGTCAGCGCCAGCCGGTGTTTCAGCCGTTCCAGATGGCGGGCGAATTGCTGCCGGCCGGCCTCGGTCTCCTGCGCGAATTGCCCGAGCCGGAGGTGACCGGCCTTGCTCAGCCGCTCCCGCGCGCCATCCGCGCGCAGACCGACAATCGCGTCCGCAAGCGAGCGCGGATCGTCATAGTCGAACAGGATCGCGGCGTCGCCGGCCTGTGCCTTGAAGGCCTCGGGATAGATCACCGGCGTGCCCACCGCCCAGGCCTCCAGCGGCGGAAGGTTGGTCGGACCGAAATAGCTCGGCATCACCAGCGCCGCGGCGCCGCGATAGAGCGCGCCGAGTTCGGCCGATTCGACGAAGCCGATGATCGAGATCTGGTCGGACAATCCGTAGCTCCGGATCGCCGCGTCGATCTTGTTGCGGCCGCCGCGATCCGAACCGCACAGCACCAGCCTTTCGGTGATGCCTCGTTCGCGCAGCCGTGCGAGCGCCGCAAGCAGCGTCATGTGGTTCTTGTGCGGCCAGAACTGCGCCGGGTAGAACAGGTAGCCCGGTTCGAGACGGTACTTGGTCAGCACCGCCGCGTCGTCGTCGGCGTCGGACGCGGACTGGCTGACATAGGTCGACGGCGAGAACGGAATGCAGACCGCGCGTTCTCGTTCCATGGCATAGCGCCGCGAGAGATCGTCGATCAGCTCGGGCGCGTTGACGATCACGACCGCCGCCTTGGTGCTCGCCAGCCCGAACAGGATCTCCCGGCGCTCGAATTCGCCGAAGGTCCGGACCTCCGGAAACTCGGGCGCATCGCGATGACAGCCGTCGAAGATCGTGATGTTGAACGGCAGCTCGTACAGCAGCAGATGCCGCTTCGAGGTCGAGGTGAAGTGCACGACGTCGATGCCGTCGCGGATCAGGGCGCGCTCGAACGGCGACTTCAGCTTCAGCGCGATCTGGACGAGATCGAACGGTCCGCAATATTTCAGGAACAGGAAGACATAGTCGATGGCGCCGAATTTGCGCAGGCGTGCCGCGATGCCGAACTCCTTGAGGATCTCCAGCGTCTGCGCATAGGGCGAGTAGACCACGATCTCGTTGCCGGACTTGGCCGCCCATTCACGCAGCCAGAGCAGGTCGTTGAGCGGCTGCTGGAAGCCGCCGCCGACCTCGAGCGCCTGTTCAAGCATGACGGCGAGGCGCAGCGGTCTCACGGCGTGACGTTCTTTCTGGCGATCGCGTAGGCCGCCCAGCTCTTGGTGCTCGGAGCATCCTGCGTCAGCCATGCGGCGTGATGAGCGGGCTGGAAACCGTTCGCCTGCAGCGCGGCGTCGATCTCGAACGGAAACCAGTAGCGCATGTGGTGCGCCTCATCGACGCGCCGGATCGTGGCGCGATCCGTGTCCTCGCAGAACAGCGTGTAGTTCACCGTGACCGTCGCCTGCTGCTCGTCGTGGTCGGATTGGGCAATGCGGGTGAGGCGCAGCGGCTTCTGTTCGATCACCTTGACCCGGGTCTCGACGCCCTGCGCCAGCACGGCGCCGCCATACCAGTAGTCGAAGAAGAACACTCCGCCCGGCTTCAGCGCGGCATGCGCGGTGCGGAACATCTTCGCCAGCCGGTCGCGGCTGGTCTGGTAGCTCGCGACATGGAACAGCGACACCACCGCGTCGAAATCGCGTTCGGCACCGGCTTCGCAGGCATCACCCTGCCGAAACGGAATCGAAAGCCCGGCCTGGTCCGCGCGCGCCTTCGCGCTCGCGATCATCTCGTGGCTCAGATCGATGCCGGCAACGCTCCAGCCCTTGCGTGCGAAGGCGAGCGCGTGCAGTCCGGTCCCGCAGCCGAGATCGAGCATCCTGCCGGAGGCGACGCCGTGATCGCGCAGGCGGCCTTCGACGAACGCCGTCTCCGCCGCGTAGTCCTTGTCCCGGTAAAGCAGGTCGTACCAGGGGGCGTAGTCCGCGAACACCGTCACGCCAGGATCTCCTTCAGCATCGCTGCGGAGCGGGCGATCTCGTCGTCGGTCAGGGCAAGTCCGCTGGGCAGGTAGAAGCCGCGGCGCGCGATGCGTTCCGCGTTCGGATGGGACTCGTCTCGCATCAGGCCCATCCGCCGCAGCACCGGCTGTTCGTGCATGCACCAGAAGAACGGTCGCGTTCCGATGCCCTTGGCGGCAAGGCGCTTCATCGCCTCCTTGGCGTCGAACGGCGCGTCGTCGTTCAGCACGATGCCGTAGACCCAGTAGATGTTGTCGGCATAGTTGGTCCGGGCGACCGGACGGCTGATGCCGCCCACATCTCCCAGATGCTCGTCATAGAGCCGCCCGATCCTGCGCTTGATCTCGACCGTACGCGGCAGCCGCTCGACCTGGGCGACGCCGAGCGCGGCCTGCAGATTGGTGAGGCGCGCATTCCAGCCGAGCTCTTCGTGAATGAAGCGCTGCTGCGGCTGGAAGCAGAGATTGCGCAGGCCTTGCAGGCGTTCGGCGAGCGCGTCGTCGTCGGTGAGGATCATGCCGCCTTCACCGGTGGTGACGTGCTTGTTGGGGTAGAAGCTAAAGGTCGAGACATCGCCGAAGCTGCCGCAGGGCGCGCCCCGATAGGTCTGGCCGTGCATCTCGGCCGCATCCTCGATGACCTTGAGGTCATGCTTGCGGGCGAGCGCGAGGATCGGATCGAGATCGACCGGCAGGCCGTAGATGTGAACCAGCATGATTGCGCGCGTGCGCGGGGTGATCGCGGCTTCCACGCCTTCGACCGTCATGTTCCAGGTCGCCGGGTCGCAGTCCACGGCCACGGGCACGAGGCCGGCCCTCACCACGGCCGCGGCGCAGCTGATGATCGTGAAGGTCGGGATGATGACCTCCGAGCCCGCCTCGATCCCGAGCGCATGAACGGCGATGTCGAGCGCGACCGAGCCGTTGGTGACCGCGATGCCGTGGCGCCGCCCGGCGGTCTCGGCCATCGCCTGCTCGAAGCGCTTGATGAACGGCCCTTCCGACGAGATCCAGCCGGTGCGGACGCACTCGGCGAGGTACGCGGCCTCGTTGCCGTCAAGCAGCGGAGTGTTGACGGGAATGAACGGGGCGGTCACAGGCCCGGGCCCTTGATCCGGATTTCGGACGGCGCGACTTCGGCGAACCGCGTCTTGTCGTTCTCGCCGGAATAAGGACCCTGCTTGATCTCGAACATCTCGAGCGGTTCGAGCACGTGGAAGCCGTGGGCACCGCTGCACAGCAGGATGATGTCGCCGGCGCCGAGCACGCGGCTCTCGAGGTAATCCTCCTCCACCGTGTAGAAGTCGACCTGGAGCTTGCCCTTCTGGATCAGCAGAACCTCCTGGGTGTAGTGCACCTCTCGCGTCACCTTGTTGTGGCGATGAGGCTCGATGGCCTTGCCCGGCGGATGGCTCATGAAGGCGAGTTGCTGCGACAGCTCCGGGGACGAAAAGAAGTGGATGCCCGGCTCGCGAAACGAGGCGCGCACGATGATCGCATAAAGCTGGTCGCCGAATCGAACATGTTCGACGTGT
Source organism: Bradyrhizobium sp. (assembly GCF_047605465.1). Lineage (GTDB taxonomy): Bacteria > Pseudomonadota > Alphaproteobacteria > Rhizobiales > Xanthobacteraceae > Bradyrhizobium. Next base: position 32,266 of record NZ_JASGFS010000007.1, read on the forward strand.
TCCATCCAAGTCCTCGACAAAAAGCGCTGTGATTAGAGTGACATAGCGTCCCAACGCGGCACTTTGGCCATTTTGGCCGGGGCCGTCAAGGGCGGCTCGGGAGGGGACGGCGGGAGTAACCGGCACCTGATCTAGCCGACGAATTGCATGAGGTCGGCGACGCGGCGCTGGAAGGTGTGGGTCGCGAGCGTTCGGGCCTGCCCCGCCTTTGCGATCGCGTTCCGCGCCTGATCGTCCCTGAGATACCGATCGACCAAGGCCAGGCATTCGTCGGCCGAACGCCAGGCCACCACCTCGCGGTCGGGTTCGAACAGGGTGTGAAGATTGTCCTTGAAATCGGTCAGCAGGAAGGTGCCGACGCCGGTGGCTTCGAACAGACGCGCGTTGCCTGCTTCGGGGCCGGCGACGTCGATGTGCGAGTTCAGGGTGATACGGGAGGATCTCAGCGCCTGATACATTTCCACGCCCCATACTTCGCCCTGGTAACAGCGGTGCAGGGGCGAGGAGGCGGGGAGCGTGTGCAGGCCGCTGCCGAAGAGCTTGAGATCGTGGCGCCGCGCCACCGCTTCCAGCTGCGCGACACGCTGCTGGTGATCGGCTGAGATCGCGCCGACAAAGGACACATCGATGTTCTGCGGCGGTGCCGGCGGCAGAACGTTCAAATTGTCCGGCTCGAACGCCAGGTGGACCACTTCTGCGCGCGCACCGTGCCCACGGAAAAAGTGCACCACCGCGGCGATTTGCGAGATCAGGAGATCGTAGACCGACCAGTCCTCACCGCGCGACGGGATGATGCCGATCTGACCGATCAGGATCGGCCGGCCGATCGCCTTGATCCGGCGCGCCAGGCGCGTGTCGATATGGAAAAGGTCCTGATTCAGCACGAGGTCCGGTTTGAAATCCTCGATCTGCGCCAGCAGGATGTTTTCGGCTTCGGCATCGAGGCGCGGGCTGAGGCCGACCTTGCGCGCGAGCGGCCGCAATACCGGCTTGAAGGGGGCGACGGCGCGCTGCAGCCAGCCGGGAATGGCGTCCCGCGCGGCCGGCGCGCCGGGCGGTGCCGGCTCTGAAATGGTGATTCCGTGCTCGCGCGCCCACGCCGCTCGCATCCATGGATTATTGATATGGATGTCGGCGGCGAGGTGTCCGAGACGGGCGAAATTGCGCGAGTAGAAATCGGCAACGCCGAACAGGCTGGCGTTGCGCGCCGCCATCTGCGCCGCGTAAGGCTCGTTCTCCAGGCCTGGCTGACGCCGATAGAGCCACGAGAGAAAGCGCGGATAGTCGGCGTTGAGGATCAGGATGCGCATCGGGCCGTGTTGCACCGGGAGAAAATGGCGTGTCTCGGACCGGACGGTGTCTTCCAGCCCCGAGCATGGTTCAAGCACAGCACGTTCGACCACCCGGAAAGGGTATGATCCGCTCTGCGAGGTTCACCTGAAAATGCCGTATCGTGGATAGAAAGTTTCCCTTGCGGGGGCAAGACCCGGCGGAATTGAATAGCACCAATCCGATGCTCCGAGCCGCGATCGGCGCCCGCGTTCCCGTCGTTTGGCGGCTTGCGGACTGGCGATGGGCCGATCCGTATACGATCCGCGATTGCGAGCTGGTGGCGACCGAAATGGATCGACGATCGCGAGAGTGCAGATCGGCAGAGCGCATTTTTGACCAGAATCAATTCTAGGTTTCCGGTCCGGCTTCAACAACCAGTCTCGTGGGCGACGGCCGGGCCCGGGCTGGCTGGTTGACCCCGGCGGTCTCCCAATCATATTGGTCGTTCCCCACAGGGGTTTGCAGTATATACACCCGGGCAGCACGGGCGCGGATGGTCGGTCGGAGCCGGATGCCGAGGAGCGGCAGAACGGTCAGCAACTCCGTCGTATCCGATGCCGCGCAGGGATTTGCTTGGTCCAGCAGGCCCACGAGGAGAGCTTTGGATGAAGGTCCCATTCCTAGACCTGCAGGCAATCAACAATCAGCTCCGGGCCGAGCTCGCTGTTGCGCAGGATCGGGTCTTGGCGTCGGGATGGTATATCCGCGGCCCCGAGTTGGAAGCGTTCGAGCAGGAGTTTGCCACCTACTGTGAAGCGGCCCATGCCGTCGGAGTGGGAAACGGACTCGATGCCCTTCACCTCATCCTGAGAGGTTACGACATCGGTGCCGGCGATGAGGTGATCGTTCCCTCAAATACGTTTATCGCGACCTGGCTCGCGGTGACGCATGTGGGCGCGACGCCCGTTCCGGTCGAGCCGCGGCTCGACACCTGCAACATCGACGTCTCTCAGATCGAAGCGAAAATCACCTCGCGGACCCGGGCCATCATCGCCGTCCATCTTTACGGTCAGCCCGCAGAGATGGAAGCCATCAACCAGATCGGCCGAAAGTACTCGATCAAGGTCATCGAGGACGCGGCCCAGGCCCATGGTGCCACTTACCGGAACCGCCGTGCCGGGGCGCTGGCGGATGCGGCCGGGTTCAGCTTCTATCCGGGGAAGAATCTAGGAGCCCTCGGTGATGGCGGCGCGATCGTCACGAACGATCCCGTCCTCGCGAAGCGCACGCGCGAGCTCTCCAACTACGGATCTTCGCGAAAATACCATCACGACGAAATCGGGTTCAACACGAGGCTGGATGAGCTTCAGGCGGCCTATTTGCGGGTGAAGCTGAGAGCCCTGGATGGGATGAACGAAGTCCGGCGTGCTCAAGCGGCTCGCTACATGGAGCTTCTGGCGGATGCGCCGCTCGTGCTTCCCAGCGTCGTCGATTCCGCACAGCCGGTCTGGCATCTGTTCGTCGTCCAGGTGGCTGAGAGAAACAGGGTCGTCGAACATCTGGCCAGGATGGATATCGCAACCTTGATTCACTATCCCATCAGCCCTGCGGACTCGAAGGCTTACGAGGGGCTTGTTGCCGCCTGTGCCGGAGCATCGTCGTTGAGCGCCAAAGTGCTGAGCCTGCCGATCGGGCCGCATCTCGATCTCGGTCAGATCGATTACGTCAGCAAGCATCTGGTTGATGCAGTTTCCGCGATCGGCAAGCGCTCGGCGGCGAGATCATGACATCTGCTTTCATCCATCCCTTGTCCGATGTTCAGAGCAAATGGATCGGGGACCGGTCCCGGATATGGCAATTCGTCGTCATTCTTCCCGAGGCGAGGATAGGGGAGGATTGCAACATATGCTCCCATTGCTTCATCGAGAACGACGTGAGCGTCGGGGACCGAGTCACGCTGAAGTGCGGCGTGCAGCTTTGGGATGGAATGGTCGTCGAGGATGACGTCTTCATTGGCCCCAACGTGACGTTCTCGAACGATCGCTTTCCCCGCAGCCGGAATCGAGACGCGCGCCTCGAGAAGACGTTCATCGAAAGCGGCGCGTCCATCGGCGCCGGTGCCGTCGTGCTCCCCGGCGTCAGAATAGGGAGGAATGCGATGGTCGGCGCAGGCGCGGTCGTCGTAAGAGATGTCGAGCAGGAGACTGTCGTGGCCGGAAATCCCGCGCGAGTGATTTCGAAGATCAAGCCGGGGCTGGAAACGTGAGCGTCGAGCGCTGCAAGATCGTCGACCTGCCGAAGATCAGCGATCCACGCGGAAACCTGACTTTCATCGAGTCGAATCGGCACGTCCCGTTCGACATCAAGCGGGTCTATTACCTCTACGATGTTCCGGGCGGATCAGAGCGCGGAGGGCATGCGCACAAGGCCCTCACGCAGTTGATCGTGGCCATGGCCGGCAGCTTCGATGTGCGCATCGATGATGGACACCAGAAACGCGTCTTCCATCTCAATCGATCCTATTACGGCCTGCTGATAACTCCGATGATCTGGCGCGAGCTGGACAATTTCTCGTCGGGCTCGGTCTGCATGGTCCTTGCCTCAAATCTGTACGACGAGGACGACTACTATCGCGACTACAACACCTATCTCGCGCAGGTGCGCCGGTCGTGACGATTTGGGCCAAAGCGACAGCGCTTGCGCGGTCAATGTCCTGGTTTCGGTCCTGACGCATCGGTTCGGTCTTGGGTGTGATGTCCAGCGTCGTTGCCAGTTGCGCTTGCCGTTTCGCTCGTGTCGGATGGTTTGTGAGGCGATACGTTCCGGTGGCCTTTTCGACGGATCGGGTGCGTGCGGGAAGGCAAATGCTTCAAACGGGTGACGTATGACCGAGGTGCCCCTCGTCTCAGTTCTGGTGCCGGCGTACAATCACGAGGGCTACGTGCGGCGATGTCTGGATAGCGTCCTGGAAGACGCTTATCCGCGAAAAGAGCTGGTCGTCATCGACGACGGTTCGACGGACGGCACGGCCGACGTCATTTCCGACTGGATGAGCCGTAACTCGGGCAGTCTCGACGTCAAGTTTCGCCGCCGGGAGAACCGGGGCGTGTCCCGAACACTCAACGAGATGGGCAGGCTCGCGAACGGCGAATTCCTGCGGGTCGTGGCGAGCGACGACTTCCTGCTGCCGGCCGGGATCTCCGCTCAAGTCGCCTACCTGCAGGAGGACCGTTCCCGAAGCGCGGTTTTCGGAGATGCGGTCGTCGTGGACGGCGAGGATCGTCAGGTCCACGACAGCCTGCTCTCGGACGTTTATGGGGCCGACAGGTCCAAATATCTGGAGCCTGCCTCGCTGGGACGGCAGATCATCTGCCGGTGGTCGGTCGGAGGGCCGGTCCTGATGATCCGCAAGAGCGCGTTCGAAGCACTGGGCGGCTGGAACGAAGAACTGTCCGTCGAAGACTGGGACATCTACCTGCGCCTGCTCGCCACGAAGGGGCTCGGCTTCATCGACATGCCGGTCGGCGCCTATCGGCTGCATGGCGCTAACGCCAGCCGCACCAGAAATGTCGAGAAACGGATACGCAACCTCCAGGACATGGTGAAGACGGCCCGCCGTTGCAGCCAGTTGTTTGGAGTCCCGTATTCGACTTTGCTGCGATCCGAAGAGAGCCTCGCATCCGCGAAGATCAGTTTCCTGCGGCGGCGCTACCTGCATGTGGCTTTCGATATGCTGAAGTTTGTCGGTCTGAAATATTCGGTCGCATTCAGATAGCTGAAAACGCGTCATGCTGCTGACGTTGCTGAGATACCCATCCACCTATCTGGCGCTGCCGATGGTCGTCGCCGTGGCGGGGATGGTCGTGAGTTTCGAGCCTTCCGTCGCCGTGCTCGGAGGCGTGCTGTTTTTCGCGACCGCGGTGGCCGCGATCGTCGTGTTCGACGTCTTCCTCGGGATTCGCCTGCCTGAACCGGCGTCCTTTCAGGGCATGGATTTCTCGCAGACGCGCCAGGGAGCCGTTGCGGCGGCGCTCTGCTGCCTGGTGGCCGCATTCTGCGTGGTCGATCTGACCGCTTTCCCCATTCCGCTGATCGTCGATCCCTCGTTGTATGCGACGTTCGATGGCGGTCGGAATCATGTGCGCCACATTTCGAATTTGAGCTGGATTTTGCCGCCTCTCGCGCTGCTCTGTTTCCGGAGCTGGACGGTGCGCATTGCGCTGATCGCGATCGGCCTGATCTTCCCGATTCTCGTTATCGACCGGAATCGCCTGTTTGCGGCGCTGTTCTCGCTGGTGCTGACGCTGGTTCTCCGGCAGCAGAAGTCGCCGCTGCTGTCGTGGAAGGTCATCGTGCCGTTCCTGATCGGTGCGTTGGCGCTCTTCTCGCTGTTGGGGGCCATTCGTTCGGGAACCCTGGATAATCAGGGCTTGCCGTTGAGCGGCGTGTTCCGGAACTCTCCCCAGGGTGTGAAGTGGCTGCTGCTGTATGTCAGCGCCGGCGTCTACAATTTCTCTTCCATCATGGCCAAGGACTACCACAACACGAGCATTCTCATCGCCCAACTCGTCCCATTCAGCGGTTCCACGGTCACGCTCGGGTCGGAGATACCGCTGGACAAGGCGACCATCAATGTCGGCACGGAATTCTTCCCGTTCCTGATGGCGTTCGGCTGGAGCGGTGCGATGCTGAGCATTTTTGCGCTTTATGGCATGTTGCTGTGGAGTATCGTGCTGTTGCAGAACGAAATCGCGGTTTGGCGCGTTCTTGTTTTTCTTCGCATTTCCTACGTGTCCGTGATGTCTCCATTCGCTCCTCAGGCGTTTACCTGGACGAACTTTGGATTCGTGGCGATCTGTCTGGCGATTCCGATCATTGCGCATTTTCTTCCCGGGCGTTTGAAGGGCATGGACCAGAGATGATGGACAGCAACGCGTCGGTACCGGACAGGAGGCCCGCAGGCCGTGACGGCTTCGTGCCGGAAGAACTCGTCTCTGCCTTCGTGCGTCAGGGGCGGTGGGTGGTCATCACGTTCGCCATCGTCGCCGTGATGGCGATTGCTGCGCTGAGTCTCGCCGGGCCGAGATGGGAGGCCGAGGTGAGGATCCGGGCCGGCCAGGTCTATGACGTTCTGAGTGGCGCGGCCCGGCCGGTCGAGCCGTTGCATAACGTTCTGGAACGAATACGCGCGAGATCCTTCCTGCGCGATGCGCTGAAGAGCAAAGGCATTTCGCCGGATGGCGAAACTCTGGAAACGCTGTACGAAGGATCGAGCGTTGATCTGGTGCCCGCGACCGAGTTGATCCGTGTCAGGGCGCGTGCTTCGAGCCCGGACGAAGCGCGAACCATCGTTACGGCTCTCTTCGAGCACCTGTCGTCGATGCAGGGAGAGCTCATGCGAGAAGCGCGCTCTGGTGCCGACCTGCTGGCGCAGCAATATACCCAGGAGCTTGCCGATTTGCGGGACACGCAGTCGAACCTGCAGAAGGCATTCTCGTCCGCCAACAGGCCGGGGGGCGAGGACGGCGCCATGGCCTTGGCGACGCTCACGTCAGCCATGGAGAGAAACGCCAGGGAGATGAGGGAGCTCGATCGCCAGAGGTTTCTTCTGGTTCAACGCAATCAGCGTCAGTCGCTCTCCACCGAGATGATCGGCGAGGTTTCGACGGTGAGGATCATGTTCGTTCGCAAGAGCCTCATCATCGCGTTCGGTCTCGTCATGGGGCTGTCGGCCGGACTGGTGGTCGGCCTGATACGCGACTACCTCGTCAGGATGCGATCCCAGCGGTTGTTCGCCTAGGTCTGCGGCTGCGAGCGGTTCGGGCCGGCGGGACACAAGGGCATGGAAAGCATCCCGGTGATTTGGTACCCAGACGCGCCTGATTTCGGCACCTGGGGCGAATGAACTCCAGACAACCGGTACGTGAGCGTCAGTCAATTGTCCAAGCATCCCAAGGTAACGATCCTGCTCGCGGCCAGGAATGGCGCCGAGTTCATTCGCCATCAGCTCGAATCCTATCGCGCGCAGACCTACGCGAATTGGGAGCTCGTCGTCTCCGATGACGGATCGAGTGACGAGACGCTTGCGCTGGTCGACGAGTTCGCGAAATCCGTATCGCAGCGGGTGGTCGTCCTGCGCGGTCCGCAGAAGGGCTTCTGGCAGAATTTCGTCTCCCTGGTCCGCAGCCCGGAGGTCTCGGGCGAACTGATGGGCTACAGCGACCAGGACGACATCTGGTTCGACCACAAGCTTGCGGACGCCGTGGTGTGGTTCGAGCAGGTGCCCGAAGACAGGCCGGCTCTGTTCTGCACGCGCACCCAGCTCGTCACCCGGCAGGGAGCACCCATGGGCTACTCCCGGGAGTTCAGGCGTGCATCGGGATTCGCCAATGCGCTCGTCCAGAATCTCGGTGGCGGCAACACGATGATCTTCAACCGGGCCGCACAGCGGGCGCTTCAGACGACGCCGCCGGACGCGGCGATGGTCGCGCACGATTGGTGGACGTATCAGATCATCACCGGCGTCGGAGGGCTCGTGCACTACGACACGAGGCCGAGCCTTGCCTACCGGCAGCACGGAGAAAACGTGTTCGGGAAGAACGTCGGTCTGCAGGCGCGCCTGTCGAGGGCGCTCGGGCTGTTGTCGGGGCAGATGGCCGGATGGAATGAGATCAATCTCACGCTGTTGAACCGGGTCCGCGGGGAGCTGCTTCCGGGAAACGTCGCGACCCTCGATCTGTTCGCGCGGGCACGAACCGCTTGGCTGCCTGTCCGATTGTGGCTACTTTGGCGATCGGGGGTCTATCGGCAGACGGCCATCGAGAATCTCGCGCTATACGTCGCGGCGATATTTGGTCGGATTTGACGGGCTTGAGATCGGGCCCTGTAAGGACCGAACGCGATCAACCTTGCCGGATGACACCATGAAAATCGAACGCCTGAGCATTCCCGACGTGTTGCTGGTGACACCGCTGCGGCATGTTGATGCCCGCGGTTCGTTCTCCGAAACCTTTCGGGCGGATATTTTCGCCGCTCATGGCGTCGATGCGGCCTTCGTGCAGGACAATCACGCCGTTTCCAACAGCAGAGGCGTCGTGCGCGGCCTGCACTACCAGCTCGCGCCGCGCGCGCAGGGAAAGCTCGTGAGGTGTTCGAGGGGTGCCATCCTCGACGTCGCGGTGGATGTTCGCGAAGGGTCTCCGACTTACGCAAAGCACGTTGCCGTCGAGCTCTCCGAGGCCAATTGGCAGCAGCTGTGGGTGCCGCCCGGTTTCGCGCACGGCTACGTCACGCTGGACGATAATTGCGAGGTCATTTATAAGACGACCGACTATTATTCACCGGGTCATGAACGCGGGATCGCGTGGGACGATCCCGCGCTTCAAATCGATTGGCGCATCTCCCCGACGAAAGCCATCTTGTCGGACAAGGATCGCAATCTTCCCCGTCTGGGCGAACCGGCACAGCGCTCCAGCTAAAACCATAGGACGATCATGCGGGTTCTTGTGACTGGAGGGGCCGGGTTCATCGGATCCGAGGTTAGCCGTCACTTCATTTCCAGTCTCGGGCTCGACGTCGTCGTTCTGGACAATTTGAGCTACGCGGGCAATCTCGCCTCGCTCGCTCCCGTCTCGAGCGATCCGCGATACGTCTTCGAAAAGGGCGATATCTGCGATCGGGACACGGTCGAATCCGTTTTCAGGAAGTACGAGCCCGGTGCGGTCGTTCACCTCGCCGCCGAGACTCATGTCGACCGCTCGATCGCTCAGTCGGACGTGTTCGTGCGAACGAACCTGCTTGGGACGTTCACCCTTCTCGACGTGTCGCGCCGCTATCACGAGCGCAGCCCCGCGAGCATCGCCCAGTCGTTTCGGTTCGTGCATGTCTCGACCGACGAGGTCTACGGATCCCTGGGCCCGGAGGGTGCCTTCACCGAGACGACGTCCTATGATCCGAGTTCTCCCTATTCGGCCAGCAAGGCCGGATCGGATCATCTCGCGAAGGCCTGGCACCGCACTTACGGGCTGCCGGTGATCGTCTCGAACTGCTCGAACAATTACGGACCCTACCAGTTTCCCGAGAAGCTGATCCCGTTGATGATCCTGAATGCGCTGGAGGGCAAGGCGCTTCCGGTCTACGGCAATGGTCTGAACGTTCGCGACTGGCTGTATGTCGGGGATCACGCGCAGGCACTCGCGACGATTCTGGCGAAGGGCCGGCCGGGTCAGACCTACAATGTCGGCGGACGCAACGAAAAGACCAATCTCGACGTGGTGCGGCAGATCTGCACCTTGCTCGACGCCATGCGCCCGACCGCCACGTCGCATCATGAGTTGATCTCGTTCGTGACAGACCGTCCCGGTCACGATCTCCGCTACGCGATCGACGCAACCAAGCTCGAAGGCGAACTCGGCTGGCGCGCCCACGAGACGTTCGAAACGGGTATCGAGAAGACGGTGCGCTGGTACATGGATCGTGCCGACTGGTGGCGCCCATTGCGGGAAGGCGTCTATAGCGGCAAGCGTCTGGGTCTGATCGGACAAGACGGCTCATGAGACTGCTGGTCGTTGGTCGCGAAGGTCAGGTCGCCCGATCGTTGCGCGAAGCCGCAGCCGGCGAGAACGATATCGTTCTCCAATCCGTCGGACGTCCCGATGCAGACCTGTTGCGGCCCGGAGCGCTGGCCGCGGCCATTGCCCAGTTCCGCCCGGACATCGTCGTCAACACGGCCGCCTATACTGCCGTCGACAAGGCCGAAGACGAGACCGATCTGGCTTTCGCGATCAACCGCGACGGCGCAGGTGAAGTCGCCGCCGCTGCGGCAAGCCAGCATGCCCCGGTGATCCATTTCTCGACCGACTATGTCTTCGACGGCAGGAAACCTACCCCTTACGACGAACAGGACTCCCCGAACCCGCAAGGCGTCTACGGACGTTCGAAGCTGGAGGGAGAATTGGCCGTGATGTCGGCGAATACCCGAAACATCGTGCTGCGGACGTCATGGGTGTATGCTCCGTTCGGGTCCAATTTCGTGCGGACCATCCGGCGCAAGCTGGTGGAGGGACAGTGCCTCAGGATCGTCAACGACCAGACCGGCTGTCCAACCTACGCACCCGATATTGCCGGGGCGACAATCGCGCTGGCGCGCCGCTTGAGCCAGGCCGGCTGGCGATCCGACTATGCGGGCGTCACGAATATCGCCGGTCCCGACGCGCTCACCTGGTACGACTTCGCACGGCTGATCGCGAAGAGGTCCACATCGGGCGGCGCGGGATCGAGCGAGATCGTTCCGGTCTCCTCGGCCGAATATTCGGCGCGCGCCATTCGTCCGGCAAATTCACGTCTGTCGACCACGCGTCTGCAATCGGTTTTCGACATCCGGCTACCGGCTCTTGCGGCGTCGCTGGACGACTGCCTCGATCGTATCTCACAGGAGTAGGGAGGCTCACCTTGAGAGGAATCATCCTTGCCGGCGGCAGCGGTACGCGGCTGTATCCAATGACCCTCGTGACCTCCAAGCAGTTGTTGCCGGTCTACGACAAGCCGATGATCTACTACCCGCTAACGACCCTGATGCTCGCAGGGATCCGCGAGATCCTGATCATCTCGACGCCGCACGATTTGCCGCAGTTCAAAGCTCTCCTCGGTGACGGCAACCGATGGGGCCTGTCGCTTTCCTACGCGGAACAGCCGACGCCGGGCGGTCTTGCCCAAGCCTTCATCATCGGCGCCGATTTTGTCGAGGGGCAGCGCTCGGCCCTGATCCTCGGTGACAACATCTTCTTCGGGCAGGGGCTCCATCAATTGCTCGCCAATGCCACGGGCCGGACGAATGGTGCGACCATCTTCGCCTATCAGGTGGCCGATCCGAACCGCTACGGCGTGGTCGAATTCGGCGAAGGGGGCAAGGCGCGTTCGATCGAGGAGAAGCCGCAGAAACCCAAATCGAATTTTGCGGTCACGGGCCTCTATTTCTACGACGAGCAGGTGGCGAGCCTGGCCTCGAGCATCAAGCCCTCGGCGCGCGGAGAACTGGAGATCACCGACCTCAACGGACTCTATCTCGCGCGTGACCAATTGCATGTCGAGCGATTGGGGCGCGGCTTCGCCTGGCTGGATGCGGGAACACCCGAAAGCCTGCTCGATGCTGCGGAATTCGTTGCGACGGTCGAGAAGAGGCAGGGCTTCCGCATCGCTTGCCCCGAGGAAGTTGCGTTCAATCAGGGTTACATCGACCGGGCGCAACTCGAGCGCCTGGCGTCCGACATGGGCAAGGGCGACTACGCGTCCTACCTGCGCAACCTGGCGAATGTCTGAGGCGATGTGATCGGCGCGAAAATGCGCTCTTGATCGACTAAACCGGCGAAGCTCGGTTAACTCGGCCGGGGCTCGCCGATCAGACGCGGCGTCACGCACCACAATACGATCAGGATGACCAGTCCGTGCGTCAGCAGCGTTGTCGTCAGTGGCGTGTTGGTCAGGATCTGCGGCATCAACCCGCTCGACAATAGAATGAACCGGGGCGGCAGGCCGGACGAGGCGTAATTGGCGAGCAGGAGAACGAGGCTACACGCCAGCGCCGAGATCGGAGCGAGCAACAGGCCAACGGACGCCACGCCCTCGGTCGAGAACAACGACGAGTTCATGTAGCCCATCGAGTAGGTGTTCTGCATCACCACCGACAGCGGCTCGGCGTACGGACAGGCCATCAGGGGTTTGAGGAACGATATCTGGCAGAAATAAGTGTGAGGGTGGGTCGAAAAGAATGAATTGTAGACGTCCAATGCGCTCGATTGGATCGCGAACATCCGGATGTTGATCAGCTTGAAGATCGACTCGGTCAGTCCGGTGTGTCCCGGCGGAGCCACGCTGATCAGCACGAGGCCGGCCACGAGAGGTATGAGAAGGGAGAGGATCGAGGCGACCCTGGCTTCGAAGAACGTGACGAGAAGGAGAAGCCAGAGCAGGAACGCCGGAGAGAACAGCGCAAACTTGCTCAATGTGATGGGGTAGAACGCAAGCATCAGGACGAGCACGAGCGCGGCCCGCTTGGTTTCCCGACGCTCCAGATGGCAGGCGAAGGCGAATGGCAGCAGGGCACTCAACCAGATGCCGATCGCGTAGCGTACCGGCGCAGGGAAATCGATGTCCTGCCGAAAGTCGTAGATATGCGCGAGCGACACCAGCCGAAAATTATACCGCGATGCGGCCAGAAGCGTGATGAGCGCGAGAATCTCGATGCCAAGCACGATTCTCCTCAAGGTGCGTTCCGACAATTCAAATCGAAGTTTGGACCGATTGGGTGTGACGATCGTCACCGCCAGGAAGACCAGAAAGGACGCGACGGCGGAGAAACGCGCGAGCTGGTGGTCGTAGGGGAATTTCGAGAAGGTGTTGATCCAGAGAAAGCCCGCGACCATGGAGAAGAGGCTGAGCGAGGTCACATAGCCGAAGCTGAACTTCGCGGCTGAAAGCAGCGCGATGGCCACGCATGAGAAGGCTGCGACGACGGCAACCGCCTCCATGAGGCGTTCCTGATGAAAAGGGATGTAGTCGAGACGCTTCGAGACCTCGACCAGAGACAGGCAGCAAAGCGCCGCGAGCAGGCCCAGAAGACAAATCATCCCTGCTCGTCCAGCGAGGAGAGGCTGTTGCTGTCCGTTCGTGATCATGGCGCGCTGCTTCTTTCCGCCGACAAAAGGTCCCGGACGAACGTCTTGAGATTGCCGCCCGGGAACAGGAATCCGCGGATGCCGGCGGCCGAGGCCGCCTCCAGGTCGCTGGATCTGTCACCGATCAGGAAACTGCGGTCTATCTCGACGGGATAGCGTGCGAGGAGGTCGGTGATCATCCCCGGTGCGGGTTTGCGCCGTGGGCTGGTCTGGCGATACCGTTCCACGACGGCGTCCGGGTGGTAGGGGCAATATTCGAAGGCGTCAATGTGAGCGTCGCTCTTGGCGAGTTCACCGGCCATCCAGGCGTGGAGCGTGTCGACATGGCTCTCGTCATAGAGGCCCCTGGCGACCCCCGACTGGTTGGTGACGACGAATGCGAAATAGCCGGCGTCGTTGACCGCCTTGACGGCTTGCGGCGCGCCCTCGATCCATTTCAGTCCGCTGATCTCGAAGACGTAACCGGTATCTTCGTTGAGCACGCCGTCGCGATCGAAGAAAACGGCTGGCCTGTTCAACGCAGTCTCCATGCTTCCGGTCGGAACGACGGCGCCGTGTTCCCTCGCCGTGCGAGAGCACCGTTACCAAGCCGCGCCGGGCCGCGCTACTCCCTTGATTGCATTGATGTTAGTTTCTATAGATGCCGCCGAGAGGGTGGCATAGATGTATGTGATCGGGATCAGCTCTGGTATCAAGCATGGGCACCATGACGGTGCGGCCGTGCTGCTGCGCGATGGCGAATTGATCGCCGCAGCCGAGGAGGAGCGTTTCACGCTGGCGAAGCATGCCCGCGGTGAGTTGCCGCGCGGCGCGATCGGCTTCTGCCTGAAGCAGGCAGGCATCACGATGCGTGATGTCGACTGGATCTGCTCGCCGCTGAAGACCTACACGAATTACGGGCAGCGCCTCACCGAGTATTTCAAGTACCAGTTCGGCCATAGCCCGAAGATCGAGCTGTACGATCATCATATTTGCCATGCTGCGAGTTCGTTCTACGGGTCCGGCTTCTCGGAAGCGACGGTCGCTTGTTTCGATTTCTCCGGCGACTCCAGCTCAGGCCTCGTCGCGCACGCCCGCGGCAACGACTTCCGTGTGTTGACGCGGTTCGGCCGTCACAACAGCCTCGGTCTCTATTACGGGATGCTCACGCAGTATCTCGGCTACCAGATGACCAATGACGAGTACAAGGTCATGGGACTGTCCTCCTACGGCAGTCCCGAATATCTCGACAAATTCGCCAAGCTGTTGCGTCCGAACGGCATCAGCTACGAGCTCGATCCCGAACTCGACAAGCGCAGGCGCGACGCGGAGATATTCACCAGCGATTTCTCGACGCGACAGGAGCGCATCTTCACCGAGAAGATGGAAGAGATCCTGGGGCCGCGGCGGCTGCGCGGTGAGCCGCTCAGCGAGCGGTTCACCAACATCGCGGCGAGCGGGCAGAAGCAGCTCGAGATCGTGGCCACCGAGGTGATCCGCTCCGCGATCGCCCAGAGCGGTTGCGGTGACGTTTGCATTGCCGGCGGCGTCGGATTGAATTGCAAGATGAACATGGAGATCGCGGCGGAGCCGTCGGTGAAACGGCTCTACGTTCCGCCTGTGCCCCACGACGCGGGTGTGGCGCTCGGGGCTGCGATGCTCAAATGCGCGGAGGCGGGGCACGCGATCTCGCCGCTGACCCACGCCTATTGGGGCCCGGAATATTCGAACGACACCATCCGGGAGACGCTGGACAAGATCGGTGCGCGGTTCGAGGTGCTGGATGACCCCGTCGCCCGCTGCGTCACCGATCTCGTGGATCAGAAGACCGTGGGCTGGTTCCAGGGGCGGATGGAGTACGGTCCACGCGCCCTCGGCAACCGGTCGATCCTGGCCGATCCGCGCCAGGCGAGCATGAAAGATCGTATCAATCTCTCGATCAAGTATCGCGAAGAGTTTCGCCCGTTCTGTCCGTCGGTCCTGTACGAGCGCCAGTCCGAGTACTTCGAAAACACTTTCGAAGCGCCTTTCATGGTGGTGACATTTCCGGTCAACGAGAAGGTCGCGGAGACGATGCCCGCGGTCGTTCATGTCGACAACACCGCGCGCATCCAGAGCGTGCGTGAGGAAAGTAATCCCCTCTACAGCCGCCTGATCGCGGAGTTCGCCGAGGCGACCACGCTCCCGGTGCTCATCAACACCAGCCTGAACATCAACGAGCAGCCGACCGTGAATGCACCGCTCGAGGCGCTGCATACGTACTTCTGTTCGGGGCTCGACGTGCTCTATCTCGGAAACTACAGGCTATCGAAGTCGTAACGCGAGACGGCGCGGAACCCATTCGTCACTGGCCCTGTGTTTTTCCTGGCGGCCGCGTAGCGTGCCTCATCTCGGTTCAACCGGGATGATCGTGGACTTTCCGTAGTATCGGGCAATGCATTCCGTGTTGGCCGTGACGTCGGCGCTCATCAGGAGCGACGGCAACACGCGGTGCTTGGGAACCGCGACTGTCTGCTCCTTGCTCGTCGCCAGGAGGATGTGCCGTTGGACGCTTTCCTGATGATAATCGTAGAGCTCGCTCCTCTCCCGGCGTAGCAAAGATCCCGTCGAGCTGAACGCGAGCGATACCACCGTCATCAGGCCAAGCAGGGACGGGAGTGCGAGAGAGTTGAATTCCAGAGCCGCAAGCGCATCGTAGCGCGATCGCAGGTTCGCGCGAAATGTCTCGGTCAGGAACGCAACGGTCAACGTCGTGCTGAACAGGAGAAGGATCAAGGCCTGGTTCTGCGCCCGTTCGATGATCCGCATCCCCGTGGAATATTCGTGCGCGAAGTATTCGAAGTAGCAGCAGAACAGGGCAAGCGCCGTGATTCCGAGGGCGAATTTCCTGTCGTCGGCGCGGGCCGGATCCGGGCGCGGCGACGCGGCCAAGGTGATCAAGCCCGTCGCGATGAGCCACCCAAGGATCGCGGGTTCCCGCAGGAAGCGGCCGAGGCCGACGAGCGAGAAGCGAAACGCTTCATAGAAGGCCCGGCCGATATGGCCGGCACCGTTCGGTTGCGCCGCCATGCGCAGGCTGTTGCCGGGAGCCAGCACGATGATCACCCATCCCGCCAGAATGGCGATGGCGATCAGCAAATGATGTCCGAACTGAAGCGGTTGGCCGCGGACGCGACGGAGAAGAAGCGAGCACGCGATGATCAGGAGCAGCCAGACACCCGTGAACTCGTTACATAGGGATGCCGCGAAGCCGGCTGCCGCCATGAGACACGCGGCGGCGCCTGAAAAGCTGGTTCCGTCCCGGACCGCGTAGACACATCTTCCGAGGATGAAAATGGTCGCGAGTGCCGGGGGAACGTAGCAGACGACCGCGGGAAGCCAGTAGAGCTGATCGCGTACGCTGGGCGAGGCGCCGAGGATACTGGCGACGAAGGTCAGGCCGAGAAAAGCCAGGGGCAATCCGCCGACCCGAGGAAAGGCCGCGGATACGGTCAAATACATCGCGGCAAAGGAGACGGCCGCAATGATGGCCAGCGTGATGGAGTAGGCCGACAATAGGCTCATGCCACCGGCCGTCGAAATCGCGCCGGGCAATTGAAGCAGGAAAAGCGGGACGATCCGGCCGGTCAAACCATTGTAGAATTGGATGATGGTGGCTACGAACCCGCTGCTTGCGTTCAGGGACGCGAAGCAGAAATCGTCATGTTCGGGAGCCGCATAGGACGTCAGCGCGAGCAGGACGAGCAGGAAGACGATTGCGGGCAGACAGGCGAGCAGCCAGGCCGCTCGGACCGCAGGGACCATGTGAGGTCTCTTGATCGAATGAGGCGCCTGCTCTTGTCGCGAAATCCCGATCTTCGAAGTGTCGTCCAGCGATTTCATTGCGACAGCCTTGCATGGCGGACCTCCTGCCGGATCCGCCTGCTGAGCTTCTAGCGTCGATAGCGGCATGCTTCCAGTGGCCGGGCATCCGACCTGTGGCCGACCGGACGGCTGTCGGTCACCTCTCGTCCGCGATCACCTTGCCGTCGTTCGCCAGGGCGCCGGGGCCGACCAGCTCCACCGTGCCGCCGAGCTTGGTCACGGCGCGCAGGCTCGCCGCGATCTCGTCGCGCAAGGCCTCGCTCGCGGTCGCGGTCTCCGCCTTCAGGGTCATCGCGTCGGTCTCGCCCTGGCGCGTGACGACCAGACGAAGGCGGCCGAGCGCGGGGTGGCGATTGCCGATCTCGGCGATCTGCTCGGGACGGACGAACATGCCCTTGACCTTGGTGGTCTGGTCGGCACGGCCCATCCAGCCCTTGATGCGCATGTTGGTGCGCCCGCAGGGGCTCGAATCCGGCAACGCAGCGGTGAGATCGCCGAGCGCCAGCCGGATCCAGGGATGATGCGCGTCGAGTGAAGTCACCACGATCTCGCCGACGTCGCCGGGCGCGACGGGATCGCCGGTGCCGGGCTTGACGATCTCCAGGATCAGGTCCTCGTTCACGACCATGCCCTCTCGCGCAGTCGTCTCGAAGGCGATCAGGCCGAGATCGGCGGTGCCGAACGCCTGATAGGCCTCGATGCCGCGTGCCTTGATCTCGGCCTGGAGGGAGGGCGGGAATGCCGCGCCTGAGACCAGCGCGCGCTTGATCGAGGAGACGTCGCGGCCCGCGCTTGCCGAAGCATCGAGCAGGATCTTTAGGAAGTCGGGCGTGCCGCTGTAGCCGACCGGCCGGTAGGCCTCGATCAGTTCGAATTGTTGCTCGATATTGCCGGGGCCTGCCGGGATCACCGCACAGCCGAGCGCGCGCGCCGAGGCATCAAAGATGAAACCGCCGGGGGTGAGGTGGTAGCTGAAGGTGTTGAGTACGATGTCGTTCGGGCGGAACCCGGCCGCGAACAGCGCCCGCGCGCCGCGCCAGGGGTCCGCCTGACGGCCTTCGGGCTCGAAGATCGGCCCGGGGGAGGTGAACAGCCGGGCAAACGATCCCGGCGCCGCCGCGACGAAGCCGCCGAAGGGCATGGAAGCCTTGTGCAGGGCCGGCAGTTCCGCTTTGCGCAGCACCGGCAGGCGCGCCAGCGCGGCTCTGGAGGTCACCGAGGCGGGATCCAGGCCCTTGAAACGCTCGGCATAGGATGGTGCGGCCATCGCGGCGCGCAGCACGTCCGGCAGGCGGGAGAACAGCTCGGCCTCGCGCGCGGCCGGTTCGCGCGTCTCGCGCGCGTCGTAATGGGCGGTCATGGCGGGTCTTTCCGGGTTGGCATCCGTTGCGCGCCGCCGCTTGCATGGTTATCAGACGGCAGTTGCGGCGGCCTGGAGAGCTTGGTGTGGCAGAGAAACGGATCATTGCGGCGGGCGAGACGGCCGATGTGGTCGCGCGCCTGAAGCTCCGCATGATCGAGGAGGCGCTGCCGCTGTGGTCGGGCCCCGGATGGGATTCGGCCGCGGGCGGCTTTGTCGACCGGCTGGGCCTGGACGGCACGGCGGACACGACCGCGCCGCGCCGTGTCTTCGTGCAGGCGCGCCAGATTTGGTGCTATGCGAAGGCCGCGCAGATGGGCTGGTACCCCGACGGCCGCGCCGTCGCGCTGAAGGGGCTGGAGCACCTGCTCGCCAGAGCCAAGGCTCCGGACGGCCGGCCAGGCTATGTGCACCGGCTGACGCCGGAGGGCGCCGTGCTGGATGCCCGGCGCGATGCCTATGATCACGCTTTCATCCTGTTTGCGCTTGCCGCCGTCTACTCGCTTGATCAGGACGCGCAGGTGCGCGCGGAAATCGACGCGCTGCTGGCGTTCCTGGACGGCTCCCTGCGCTCGCCGCACGGCGGCGTGCACGAATGTCTGCCGGTCTCGCTGCCGCGCCGGCAGAATCCGCACATGCATCTGTTCGAGGCGATGATCGCGTGTTTCGACGCGACCCGCGATCTGT
The DNA here is from genome assembly GCF_047605465.1 of Bradyrhizobium sp. Classification (GTDB taxonomy): domain Bacteria; phylum Pseudomonadota; class Alphaproteobacteria; order Rhizobiales; family Xanthobacteraceae; genus Bradyrhizobium. The sequence goes on from NZ_JASGFS010000007.1 coordinate 51,100, forward strand.
CGTTCCAGAACCGCGCCGGCGAGTTCTTCGCGTTGTTCCTCGCCAATCTCTACGACAAGCAGAAGCGGATCCTGACGGAGTATTTCGAGGAAGACTGGTCCAAGATCGAGCCCGTCAGCGTCGAACCCGGCCATCAGGCGGAATGGGTCTGGCTCTTGAAGGGATTCGAACGCATCACGGGATGCCCGACCGGGCAACGCCGTGCCGAGCTTCTGGCCACCGCTCTGCGCTATCGCGACGAAGCCACCGGTTGTCTCGTTGACGAGGGCGATGCGGAGGGCAACGTCCGGCGCGGCACGCGGCGGCTGTGGCCGCAGACCGAGATGGCGAAAGCGTGGATCGCACAGGCCGAGTCCGGCGAAGCGGGGGCGGCGGATGAGGCGCGCGCGGCGCTGGCGCGACTCGAACGCCATTACCTCAGCCATCCCGTGCGGGGCGGCTGGTACGACCAGTTCGATCGCGACGGCAAGTCGCTGGTCGATACCATTCCTGCGTCGTCGTTCTATCATGTTCTCTGCGCAGTCACGGAAGCGGAGCAGGTGCTGGAATAAGGCTCATTTGTCTGACGCGTTTTCGTCACGCGAACCGGTCTCCCTTCGCTCGAAAACGCCGTCTCTAGAGCCAGCGCTTGCGCCGCTTGAAGCTCTTAAGGTTCTTGAAGCTCTTGCGCTGGTCGCCGGCACCGCCGAGGTAGAATTCCTTGACGTCCTCGTTGTCGCGCAATTCGTCCGCGGTGCCGTCGAGAACGACCTTGCCCTGTTCCATGATGTAGCCGTGGCTCGCGACCGACAGCGCGGCGCGCGCATTCTGCTCGACCAGCAGGATGGTGACGCCGAGATCGCGGTTGATCTTCTGGATGATCGAGAACACTTCCTTTACCAGCAGCGGCGACAGCCCCATCGACGGCTCGTCCATCAGGATCATCTTCGGGCGCGCCATCAGCGCGCGGCCGATCGCGAGCATCTGCTGCTCGCCGCCCGAGAGGTAGCCGGCAAGGCCGGTGCGTTCCTTCAGGCGCGGGAAATAGTTGAAGACCATGTCGAGATCGGCATCGACCTCGCGATCCCTTCGTGTGAACGCGCCGAGCTTGAGGTTCTCGAGCGAGGTCATGTCGGCGACGATGCGCCTGCCTTCCATCACCTGGAAGATGCCCCGGCGCACGATCTTGTCTGGATCGATGCCGTTGATGCGCTCGCCCTCGAACAAAATCTCGCCGCGGGTGACTTCGCCGTCCTCGGTCTTGAGCAGCCCCGAGATCGCCTTCAGCGTCGTCGATTTGCCGGCGCCGTTGGCCCCCAGCAGCGCGACGATCGCGCCCTTGGGCACGTCGAGGCTGAGGCCGCGCAGCACCAGGATGACGTCGTCATAGACGACCTCGATGTTGCGCACGGTGAGGAGGGCGGCCGCCGGGACAGCGGTGGGAGTCGGGCGGGTTGCTTCAATGGTTTGGGACATGCGTCTTCATTCTCCGCTGTCGTCACCCGCGCGGGTGGGTGACCCAGTATTCCAAAGGCGCCTGACGGTCCCCGAGAGATCGCGGCGTACTGGATCCCCCGCTCCAGTGCGCAATTGCGCACAAGGCGGGGGATGACCGTTGCGCGTGGGGAAGGTGAAGGCTCACCAGCCCAGCAGTTCAGGCTTGCGCGGCAGCTCGACCGTCTTGACCTTCTCGAGCTTGATCGTGCCCTTGGCCATGAGGTCGTTGAGATCGCCGTCGGTCGCGCCCGAGATCTTGGTGCGATAGAGCTCGACCTTCAGCGTGCCGCGGTGATCCTTGTCGGTCCAGGTCGAGGGCGCGCAGACGCCTTCCATTCCGGCCGGCACCCAGTCCTTCTTCTGGTAGAAGCCCTTCACGACGTTGTCGCCGGTGGCGCCGCCGTTCTTGACGGCCCAGTCGAGCGCTTCCTTCATGTAGAGCGCCGAGCAGACGCCGGCGACGTAATGCACGGGGCGGTAGACCTTGCCGGTGGGATCGGAAATCTTGGAGATCTCGATCACGGTCTTCATGCCGGGCGCATCGCCGCCCCAGCTCACCGCGGTGCGGAGCGGGAAGATCACGCCGTCGGCGGCATCGCCCGCGGTCTTGGCGGCGTTCTCGTCCATGCCCCAGACGTTGCCGAGGAACTGGACCTCGACGCCGGCGGTCTTGCAGGCCTTCATCACCGAGATGTTGGAGGCGGCGGTGTTGCCGAGATAGGCGTAGTTGGCGCCCGACGATTTCAGGCTCAGGCACTGCGCGCTGTAGTCACCCGGCGCGAGCGCGAATACCAGAGGCGGCAACACCTCGAAGCCGAGCTCCTGCGCCATGGCTTCGCCCGCGGCCTTCGGCGCGTTCGGATAGGGATGGTTGGCGCCCATGTGGACGAACTTCGGCTTGCCGGGCTTGCCCTTGGCCTTCCAGTCCTCGGCGGCCCAGATCAGCATGGCGCGGAGAGAGTCCGAATAGCTCGGGCCATAGAAGAAATTGTAGGGTGCGGGCTTGGCCTTGCCGCTGACGCCTTCGGGGTCGGTGAGGGCGGCGGCGTAGGAGCCGGAGAGATCGGGAATCTTGTCCTGGGCGAGGAAGCCGGTCAGCGCTTCGGTATCGGCGGTGCCCCAGCCCATGATCGCAGCGACCTTGGAGTCCGGCGCCGACCACTTCTTGTACAGCGCGATCGCGCGCGGGACCTGGTAGCCGTAGTCGTTGGTTTCGACATTGAGCTGCTTGCCGCCGACGCCGCCGTTCTTGTTGATCCAGGCAAAGGTGTCGGCAACGGCCTGGCCGTATGGGGTGCCGACGTCCGAGGTGCCGCCGGAATAATCGGCGAGATGCCCGATCGCGATCTGCGCCTGCGCGCCGGCCGAGAAAGCGGCGAGCGCCAGCGCGAGCGAGGCGGTGCTCAAAAGGGACGTTGTCTTCATCGGTTGTTTCCTCCTGTTATCGTTAAAGTGAAGTCGGCCGTATTCAGTGCGAGAACGGGTAGAGTTTCCAGTAGGCCTTGATCTGCCGCCAGCGATGCGCGAGCCCGTCCGGCTCGAACATCAGGAATGCGATGATGATCACCCCGATCGCGATCTCGCGCAGGAAGGTGATGTTGTTGTTGAGCGCCAGCGCCTTGTCGATCGCGCCCCCCTTCAGATAGATGCTGATGAACTCCATCGATTCCGGCAGCAGGACCACGAAGGCGGTGCCCATCAGCGTGCCCATGATCGATCCGGTGCCGCCGATGATGATCATGGCGAGGAACAGGATCGACCGCTCGATGCCGAAACCCTCCTGGGACACCACGAGCTGGTAGTGCGCGTAGAGCGCGCCCGCGATGCCGGCGAAGAAGGCGGCAAGGCCGAAAGACAGCGTGCGATACTTGGTGAGGTTGATGCCCATGATCTCCGCGGAGAGATAATGGTCGCGGATCGCGACCAGCGCGCGGCCGTCGCGCGTGCGCATCAGGTTGGTGACGAGGATGTAGCTGAACAGCACATAAGCCAGCACGACGTAGAAATATTGTTTGTCGCCGCGCAGCGTGTAACCGAAGATCGAGAACGGCTCGGCGCTTGCCGGTACCGAGCCGCCGGAGAACCATTCGGCTCGGGAAAAGAAGTCGAGCAGGATGTATTGCGCGGCGAGCGTCGCGATGACGAGGTAGAGACCCTTCAGCCGCGCGGCCGGGATGCCGAAGATCAGTCCGACCAGCGCGGTGACAATGCCGGCCAGCGGGATGGCGAAGAACACCGGGATCGGCGCGTTGTTGGAGATGTAGGCCGAGGTGAAGGCGCCGAGCAGGAAGAAGGCGGCGTGCCCGATCGAGATCTGTCCGGTGAAGCCGACCAGGATGTTCAGCCCGAGCGCGGCGATCGAGAAGATGCCGATCTGGATCAGGATGCTGAGCCAGTATCCGCCCAGGAATTGTGGCGCCAGGCAGAGCAGCAATATCCCCGCGATCGCGAAGTTGCGGCTGGTCGTGGTCGGGAAGATCGTGGTGTCAGCCGCGTACGAGGTCCGGAAATCACCAGCGGGGATGAGGGCAGGGCCAGCCATGGGTCAGATCCGCTCGATGTCGTGTGTGCCGAACAGGCCGTAAGGCTTGATCATGAGCACGATGATGAGGACGTAGAACGGCGCGATCTCGTAGAGATTGCCCCAGTGCAGGTACTGGCTGTCGACATATTGGGCGATGTTTTCCAGCAGCCCGATGATGATGCCGCCGAGGACGGCGCCACCGACGGAATCGAGTCCGCCGAGGATCGCCGCCGGAAACACCTTGATGCCGTAGGCGGCGAGCCCCGAGGACACGCCGTTCACGACCGCGACCACCACGCCCGCGACGGCGGATACCGTCGCGGAGATCGCCCAGGCCATCGCGAACACGCTCTTGACGGAGATGCCGAGCGACTGCGCCACCTGCTGGTTGAACGCGGTCGCACGCATCGCGAGGCCGTATTTCGAGGCGCGGAAGAACCAGGCCATGCCGATCATCATCGCGACCGAGACGACGAGGCTCATGACGTAGACGGTCTGGATCTGCAGGCCGAAAAGTCCCACCGACTGGCTCTCGAACACGCGCGGGAACGGCTGCGGATTGACACCGAACATCCATTTCAGCGTGGCCTGCAGCACGGTGGAGAGGCCGATGGTCACCATGATCACCGAGATGATGGGTTCGCCGATCATCGGCCGCAGGATCAGGACCTGGATCGCGATACCGAACACGAACATGAACACCAGCGTCATCGGCATGCCGATCCAGAACGGCACCTGGTATTTCGCCAGCAGTGCCCAGCACACCCAGGCGCCGACCAGCAGCAATTCACCTTGCGCGAAATTGACGACCTGCGTCGCCTTGTAGATCAGCACGAACGACATCGCGACCACGCCATAGAGCGTGCCGACCACGAGACCGTTGACCAGAAGCTGGATGAGGAAGGCGGTGTTCATCTATCATGGGCCTTTCGCCTCTCCCCGCTTGCGGGGAGAGGCCGACGCGCGCTGGAGCGCGGCGGGTGAGGGGGAGTTTCCGCATGCGAGGTGCCGATGAATCCAAGACCGAACGCGCCAGACGATTGCGCACCGCACTGACCGATGCGGAAGGGACGCTCTGGTATCGCCTGCGTGCGCGCAGGCTGAACGGCCACAAATTTGTCCGGCAGGATCCAATCGGGCCGTACATCGTTGACTTCGTCTGCCGCGAATCCCGCCTCATCATTGAGGTGGACGGTGGACAGCATGCCGACAATCCGCGGGACGCCGCGCGCGACAAATGGCTTGCCGATCGCAACTATCGAATCCTGCGCTTCTGGAACAACGAAGTGTCGAGCAATCTGGCCGGCGTCCTGGAAGCAATTGTCGCCGCACTCGCGGAGACTCCCCCTCACCCGGATCGCTGACGCGCTCCGGCCTCTCCCCGCACGCGGGGAGAGGCGAAGGGTGACAGCCTGCGCCATGACGGGCACCTGTGTCACTCCGCCGCCTCCGCCATGGGACCATGTCCGCCGAGGTCCACCACGCGCAGCGTCGTGCGGACGCGCTGGGTGGTGCCGTCCTGGAAGCGGATCACGGTGTCGACGGGGATGTCGGCGTCGCCGCGGTAGATCGCGTCGATGATGCCTTCGTATTTCTCGTTGATGACGCTGCGCCGCACCTTCCGGGTCCGCGTCAGTTCGCCGTCGTCGGCGTCCAGTTCCTTGTAGAGCAGCAGGAAGCGCGAGATGCGCTGGGCCGAGGGCAGCGTGGCGTTGACCGTCTCGACCTCTTTCCGGAGCAGCGCGTAAACCTCGGGGCGCGAGGCGAGGTCGCTGTAGGTGGTGAATGAGAGACGGTTCTTCTCCGCCCATTTCGAGATGATGGAGTAGCGGATGCAAATCATCGCCGCGAGCGCGTCGCGGCCGGCTCCCAGCACCACGGCCTCGGCGATATAGGGCGAGAACTTCAGCTTGTTCTCGATGAATTGCGGCGAGAAGCGCTCGCCGCGCGAGGTCTCGGCCAAGTCCTTGATGCGGTCGATGACGACGAGCTGGCGGTTCGCGTTGAAATAGCCGGCGTCGCCCGACAGCATCCAGCCGTCCTTGATGTCGGCGACGCTGGCCTCGGGATTTTTGTAATAGCCGAGAAACATGTTGGGATGCCGCACCACGATCTCGCCGACGCCGTGGACGTCGGCATTGTCGATGCGGATCTCGACGCTCTCGGCCATCGGCACGCCGGTGGTATCGGGATCGACCTTGCCCTCGGGATGCAGCGTGTAGGCCCCCAGCAGTTCGGTCTGGCCGTAGAGCGTGCGCAGCGGCACGCCCATGGCCTGAAAGAACTTGAACGTGTCCGGGCCGAGCGCCGCTCCGCCGGTCGCGGCCGAGCGCAGGCGGGTGAAGCCGAGACGGTCACGCAGCGCGCGGAACAGGATCGCATCGGCAAAGCCCGAACGGCGGCCCTGCGCGAGCGCGGCGAGGCCGCTCTTCATGCCGGTCTCGAACAGGTGCTGTTTGAAAGGCGTGGCATCCATCACCTTGGCGCGGACGTCGGCGGCGATCGATTCCCAGACGCGTGGCGCGAACAGCACGAAGGTCGGCGCGATCTCGCGCAGATCGTTCATCATCGTGTCCGGCTCTTCGACGAAGTTGATCTTCATCCGGCAGAGCAGGCCTTTGCCGAGCACGTAGACCTGTTCCATGATCCACGGCAGCGGCAGCACCGAGACATATTCGTCGTCCGGGCCCTTGGGATCGAAGGCGAGGTAGGTCGCGCAATGGCCGAGCACGCGGCCGGCGGCGAGCATCGCGAGCTTCGGATGAGATGTGGTGCCCGAGGTCGTGCAGAGGATCGCGACATCCTCGCCTTTGGTGGCGTCGACCAGCCTGTCGTAGAGCTCGGGCTCTCGCGCGGCGCGTGCGCGTCCGAGCTCGGCGAATTTCTCCGCCGACATCAGCCGCGGATCATCGTATTTCCGCATGCCGCGCGGATCGGAATAGATGATGTGCTTCAGCCTCGGCACGCGATCGGCCAGCGCCAGCAGCTTGTCGACCTGTTCCTCGTCCTCCGCGAAGACGAGCTGGGCTTCGCCGTAATTGAGGAGATAGGCGGCTTCCTCGTCCAGCACGTCGCGATAGAGCCCGAGACTCAGGCCGCCGATCGCGTGGGCGGCCACTTCCGCCGCGACCCAGTCCGGCCGGTTGTCACCGATGATGCCGATGACGTCGTTGCGGCCGAGGCCCAATTCCATCAGCCCGAGCGCGAAGTCGCGCACCCGGGTCTGATAGTCGCTCCAGGTGAACACGCGCCAAAGCCCGAGATCCTTCTCGCGGAGCGCGATCTCGCTGCCATGTTCCCTGGCGTTGAGCCGGAGCATCTTGGGATAGGTGTCGGCCTGCGCGACGCGGCCTGCATAGTCCATCATGCCGCGCTCTCCCGGGCCGTCGGAGCATCGTCCGGATCGACCAGCACCTCGTCCTCCTCGCCGAGATAGGCGCGCTTGACGTGGGGATCGGCGAGCACCGCACCCGGATCGCCCTCGGCGATCTTGCGGCCGAAATCCAGCACCATGACGCGGTGGGAGATGTCCATCACCACCCCCATGTCGTGCTCGATCATCACGACCGTCATCCCGAACTCCTCGTTGAGGTCGACGATGTAGCGGGCCATGTCCTCCTTCTCCTCGAAGTTCATGCCGGCCATCGGCTCGTCGAGGAGAATCAGGCGAGGTTCCAGCGCCATGGCGCGCGCCAATTCCACGCGCTTGCGCAGGCCGTAGGGGAGAGTACCGGCGGTCGCCTTACGGACCGACTGGAGATCGAGGAAGTCGATGATCTCCTCGACCTTGCGGCGGTGCTCGAGCTCCTCCTTGCGTGCCCCGGTGAGCCAGTACAGCGAGCCGGTGAGGAAGTTGTTCTTCAGCAGGTGATGGCGGCCGACCATGATGTTGTCGAGCACGCTCATGTGGTGGAAGAGTGCCAGATTCTGGAAGGTGCGGCCGATGCCGAGCGTCGGACGCGCGTTCGGGGTCAATCCCGTGATGTCGCGGCCCCGGTAGAAGAGCTGACCTTCGGTCGGCTTGTAACGGCCGGAGATGCAGTTGACGATCGAGGTCTTGCCGGCGCCGTTGGGACCGATGATCGAGAACAGCTCCCCCTCCTGGATGGCGAAGCTCACATCGGTCAGCGCGCGGACGCCGCCGAACCGCAGGGACACGCCGCGCACTTCAAGACTGGTAGCCACCAAACAAATCCCTCCCCGGTGATGGCGCTTTCATGCGGCGCTCTTCGTCGGTTCCTCTCGGGCAATCCTAGTACGGTCGTCCCGGCGGGGCCATGCAGCTATTGGTCTCGACCGGACCGCGCCGCTCTCGTCCTTTTCGGGATCAAAAGCCGCAGTGCCCAAGGTGGCTCTCAATAGGGGAAAGCGCTATTTTGAAATGTCTTCGGCCTGACAATTCGGTGACAAAGTTTGTCGGGTGGGCGCGGCCTTCGTCTTTCGTCGGATGGTGGTTGAAAACGACCCTGTTGCAGTGCAACAGAAGGATGGGGTGACGAAACGGTGCGGCTGGCTTCGGGATCATGATTTCAGAGGATCAACTGAAGCGCGTCGCCGCCTGGTCGCGCGAGCTCACGGAGCGCGAGATCGAGGTGGCCCGCGCCGGGATCACCGAGCGGTCCTACGGTACGGGCGAGACCGTTTTCATGCGCGGCGACAAGTTCGACTACTGGGCCGGCGTGGTCAGTGGTCTTGCCCGGATGGGAGGGGTCTCGCGCGACGGCAAGGAGACCAGCCTTGCGGGGCTGACCGCCGGCGCCTGGTTCGGCGAAGGCAGCGTGCTCAAGAACGAGCTGCGCCGCTACGACGTGGTCGCCCTGCGCGACAGCCGCGTCGCGCTGATGGAGCGCAGTGCGTTCATGTGGCTGTTCGAGAACAGCGTCGGCTTCAACCGATTCCTCGTGCGTCAGCTCAACGAGCGGCTCGCCCAGTTCATCGGCATGCTCGAGGTCAACCGTACGCTCGATGCGACCTCGCGCCTGGCCCGCAGCATCGCCTCGTTGTTCAATCCCATCCTCTATCCGGAGTACACGGCGCATCTCGAGATCACCCAGGAGGAGATCGGCGCGCTCTCCGGCATGTCGCGCCAGAACGCCAATCGCGCGCTGAACCGTCTCGAGAAGGAAGGCCTGCTGCGGCTCGAATATGGCGGGGTCACCATCCTCGATGTCGAGCGGCTGCGCGGATATGGGGACTGAGGCGCGCGAGCACCTGTCCCGTCATCGCGCATTTGCGGGCGCGTGCGCCGGCCAGAGATCGGCGCGCCAGCGCAGCGCGATCGCCAGCATCGCGATGATTCCCGAGATCGCGTAGAGCGAGCCCGTGGCGGAGTAGCCGATCAGGTCGATTAGGCTGCCGGCCGCGAGCAGCCCCAGCGGCAGGCCGTAGATGACCATCATGCGGACCCCCATCACGCGGCCCCGCAGATGCGCGCTTGCCGCCCGCATCAGGATCACTGCAGCCGATATCATCGACATGCTCTGGGCAATCCCGGTGAGCACGAGCCAGGCCATGGCTACCGGCATGGTCCTGATTTCGACGAACACCAGCAGCATGGCGTACCAGGCCAGCGTCGCGCCGATCAGAAGCCGGGCGATGCGCAGGCCGCCGGCAACGCTGAGTGCGATGGAGCCGATCAGCGAGCCCAGGGCGAAGCTGGCCGAGAGGTAGCTGAGGCCGCTTTGGTCGGTGTGAAAAATATCCCGGGCGATATAGGGCAACAGTCCGTTCGTCAGCGGAAAGGCGGTGAGGTTGGCAAGGAAGGCGACGCAAAGCGCCGCGCGCATGCCCGGACCATTCCAGGCGTAGACGATGCCCTCCTTGAGGTCGCCGAGCAGCCGCGAGACGGCGTGGCTGTTCGCCGGAAGCGTGCTCGTCATGACCGCCTTTTCGGGCCGCGTCAGGCAGAGCATCAGGATCGCGGCCACGAGATAGAGGCTGGCGATCACGATATACACGTAGCCGATACCAAGAACTGCGAACAGTCCCGCGCCTGACAGCGCGCCCACGATACGCGCGCTGTCCTGTGTCGTCCGCGCGAGGCTGATGGCGCCCACCAGCTGCTCGCTCGGCATGATGTCGGCGAGCAGCGCGCCACGAACGCCGAGATCGGACGGGCGGATCAGGCCGGTGACCGCGACGATGATCATGACATTGACCGGCGCCAGATGGCCGGTGAAGGCCAGCGTCAGAATGATCGAGGAGAAGACGGTATAGGCGAGGCGCATCACGACAAGAAGATCGCGATGACCGATGCGGTCGCCGACCATTCCGAGCACCGGCGCGATCAGCGTCCCGATATATTGCAGCGATGCCATGGTGGTGAGCAGCAGCACCGAGCCGGTCTCGACCATGATGTACCAGCCCAGCACAAGCGTCTCGACCTCGAACGCCCACGAGGTCAGCAGGTCGGACGGCCACTGGAAGCGATAGTTGCGGATACGGAATGGCGCGAGTGCCGAAGGCCGCGCGGCTGCGCTCAAGACGCGATGACGCCTGTCACGGCGATTCCCTTGCTGTCGTTTCTTCTTGCTGCTCGGCAAACTAGCGCCGGCGATGCATGTGTCAATCGGAGCTGCCGCAGACCGCCCCCGCGCGCGGCTCTTACCTCGCAGCGGTGCGCGGCTTCCGGTCCGCGAGAGCCGCAGCCATCGCTGAGATCAGCGGGCGCATGAAATAGGCTTCATCCGCCGGCGAGACGTCCGTGCGCAGCCCGTGCGCGGCGAGCTCGCCCGAGACCGCCGGTCCCACCGAGGCGATCAGCGTTCGTTCGAAACCGGCGCGCAGTTTCGCCTCGCTGCCATGCGCCTTCGCGGCCTCGATCAGGCGGCGCACCTGGCCGAGATTGGTGAGGGCGACGGAATCGATCCGCCCCTCCGCCATGGCGTCGACGGCGGCGACGATGTTCGCATCGGCGGCCTTGGAATCGTAGACGTAAGGCAGCACGGTATCGACATTCGCGCCTTGTGCGGCAAGCGCGTCGGTCAGGGCGCTGTGGTCCTTGTCCGGATAGAGCTGGAGGCCGACGCGCCGTCCCTTCAGTTCCAGCTTGCCCAGCATCTCGATCACGCCCTCGGTGGTCGGTTTCTCCGTAGTCTGCTGCGCCTCGAGGCCGACCTCGCGCAGCGCCTTGCCGGGCTTCGGCCCGCGGGTGAATTTTCGCGATCCTGCGAGCGCCGCGATGAGCGCGGCGTCGAGCCCGCGGGCGATCGCGAGCTTCATGATTCGTCGCAGGCCTTCGCCCGTCATCAGCACGAGGTCGTCGAGCGGCTTGTCGATGGCGCGGCGGATCCAGGCCTCGACCGGGGCAGGATCGGGCGCATCTTGAATGGTAAACATCGAGCATTGCACCACCTCGGCGCCTTGCTCGGCCAGCAGCTTCGAAAACTGCGCTTCCTCGCGCGTCTCCAGGATCAGGATGCGGTAGCCGTTCAAGCGGTCGGCCATGGGTATGCTCCGGTCGTAAATCGCAATTGTCCGTTCATCCTGACTCTGGGCCCGGGATTGGCGCAAGGGCAGCGTAGGTGATAGAGCAGGGCGCAAATCGCGGGTCGCTCCGCAGTCCCTGCCCAAACCGTCATCAAGAGCCATGTCCGATCATCAATACGTCCTGACCCTGTCCTGTCCAGATCGTCCCGGCATCGTCTCGGCGGTGTCGACCTTCCTGGCTCACAACGGGCAGAACATTCTCGACGCCCAGCAGTTCGACGACACCGAGACCAAGAAATTCTTCATGCGCGTGGTATTCACCGCAGCCGATCTCGCCGTGGAACTCTCCGCACTCCAGACCGGCTTTGCGGCGATCGCCGAGCGTTTCCGCATGGAATGGCAGATGCGCGACCGCGCCGCGCACCGCAAGGTGATCCTCCTGGTGTCGAAGTCCGATCACTGCCTGGTCGACATCCTCTACCGCTGGCGCACGGGCGAATTGCCGATGACGCTCGCCGCGATCGTCTCCAACCATCCGCGCGAGGTCTATGCCGGGCTCGATTTCGGCGAGATCCCGTTCCACCATCTGCCGATCACCAAGGAGACCAAGCGCGAGCAGGAGGCGCAGATCTTCGATCTCGTCACCACGACCGGCGCCGATCTCGTGGTGCTTGCCCGCTACATGCAGATCCTGTCGGACGATCTTTCCGCGAAGCTTTCCGGCCGCTGCATCAACATCCACCACTCGTTCCTGCCGGGTTTCAAGGGCGCGAAGCCCTATCACCAGGCCCATGAGCGTGGCGTGAAGCTGATCGGCGCGACCGCGCATTACGTCACGAGCGACCTCGACGAGGGTCCCATCATCGACCAAGACGTCGAACGGATCAGCCACCGTGACGCGCCGGAGGACCTCGTCCGCAAGGGCCGGGACATCGAGCGCCGGGTGCTGGCGCGCGCGATCCGCTACCATCTCGACGATCGCGTCATCCTCAACGGCCGCAAGACCGTGGTGTTCATGGACTAGCGAATCATGAGGGGCGAGCAGCGGGTGGAAGCGACCCTTCTCGACGCGCCGCTCGCCATCCGCCGTCTCAGCGCGCCGCGTCGCCCGACGTGGATCCGGTCGCGCCCTTCTGTGCCTGCTCTTCCTTCTCGCGATCGGCCGCCGGCATCAGACGCTTGCGTTCGCGTTCCTTCATGTAGGCGTCGTATTGCGGCGTGCCCGGGCGCGGCGGAGCGTCGGCGGGCAGGCCGCCCGCCCATTGCGGGACATAGTCGCCCATCCCGGCCGAGAGCTTTTCGTTGACGGTGCCGCAGCCGCACAGCCCCGCGGCGAGCGCAACGAGGACAAGGACGGATTGGAAGAGCTTGGGCATTGTGTGGAACGCACGCGAATTCGGTCATTGGGCGCCGGATCAGGCCGGCACCGGGAGACTAGCCTTCAACTAGGTAAAATAGACTTATTCGAGATAGGTATCAAAATACCTTAATTCCGCCGGGATGGCGCCTCCGGATGTACAGATTCTGCAAAAGAAAGATGAAATCCTCCATCCACGCGATCTCCGGCGTTCCTAGAGTGCGGCAACAGACTCGCGACATCTTGGCTTGGTCAGCGGACAGGCTTTTTCGTTGACAGGTCCATTTTATTTGTACAATCGTACAAATAGAAGCGACTGGGATCGAGGACGCTCGGGTAACCCCGGCGTAACCGCGATGCGGCTCCCGTCATCGGCAATCGGAACGCTCGGCTTGCGCCGAATGGTCGCCAAACGTCCGATTGACAATGGGGGCGCGAAGGACGCCATGTGGCGCGCGATATCGCTCGTGCGTGAGCCAAACTGAGGCAAGGATCGGGCACTCGGTCCGGCGCACAAGAGGTCAGGAATGAAGGGGAGGGACATCTGATGTTCGAACGCAAACAACTGTCTCGCAAGACGACCTGGGCGGCCGCCGTCGCGGCCATCACGGGTCTTGTGGCTGTTACGCCGGCAAGAGCCGAGGACACGGTCAAGGTCGGCCTGATTCTGCCGATGACCGGCGGCCAGGCTTCGACCGGCAAGCAGATCGAGAATGCGATCAAGCTCTACATGCAGCAGAAGGGCGACACCGTCGCCGGCAAGAAAATCGAGATCATCCTCAAGGACGACGCTGCGATTCCCGACAAGACCAAGACCGCGGCCCAGGAGTTGATCGTCAACGACAAGGTCAATTTCATCGCCGGCTTCGGCGTGACGCCGGCGGCACTGGCCGCCGCGCCGCTCGCGACGCAGGCCAAGATTCCGGAAGTCGTGATGGCGGCCGGCACCTCCATCATCACCGAGCGCTCGCCCTACATCGTGCGCACGAGCTTCACGCTGCCGCAGTCCTCCACCATCATCGGTGACTGGGCGGTGAAGAACGGCATCAAGAAGGTCGCGACGCTGACGTCGGACTATGCACCCGGCAACGATGCGCTGGCCTCGTTCAAGGAGCATTTCACGGCCGGCGGCGGCGAGATCGTCGAAGAGGTGAAGGTTCCGCTCGCCAATCCTGACTTCGCGCCGTTCCTGCAGCGCATGAAGGACGCCAAGCCCGATGCGATCTTCGTGTTCGTGCCGGCCGGTCAGGGCGGCAATTTCATGAAGCAATATGCCGAGCGTGGCCTCGACAAGTCCGGTATCAAGGTGATCGGACCGGGCGACGTCACCGACGACGATCTCCTCAACAACATGGGCGACGCCGTGCTCGGGACCGTGACCGCGCACATCTACTCGGCGGCGCATCCCTCGCAGATGAACAAGGATTTCGTCGCGGCCTACAAGAAGGCCTTCAACAGCCGTCCGGGCTTCATGGCGGTGAGCGGCTATGACGGCATCCACCTGATCTACGAGGCGCTGAAGAAGACCAACGGCGATACCGACGGCACCAAGCTGATCGAGGCGATGAAGGGCCAGAAGTGGGAGAGCCCGCGCGGCCCGATCTCGATCGACCCGGAGACCCGCGACATCGTGCAGAACGTCTACATCCGCAAGGTCGAGAAGGTCGACGGCGAGCTCTACAACGTCGAGTTCGCGACCTTCGACGCCGTCAAGGACCCCGGCAAGATCAAGAAGTGACGCGCGACAGCGCGTCATCCCGGAGCGCCCCGAGCGCTCCAGCGCCATGCCCGGGCTCGTCCCGGGCATTCACGCAAGACCCAGGAAAAAGTCGAGACAACAACGTCGATGGCCGGGACATTTGTTCGAAGACGCGCTTCGTGCCTTCGCCCGGCCATGACGCCTAACTCCAAGCTGAGACGATGACCGCAATCCTCACCAATCTGTTCGATGGCGTTGCCTACGGCATGCTGCTGTTCGTTCTCGCCTGCGGGCTCGCGGTCACGCTCGGCCTGATGAATTTCGTCAATCTCGCCCACGGCGCCTTCGCCATGGCGGGCGGCTACGTGTGCATGGTGCTGGTCAACCGGATGGGCTGGCCGTTCTTCGCCGCGCTCCCGCTCGCCTTCGTCTCCGCCGCCATGATCGGCATCGTGCTCGAACGCACGCTCTACCGTCACCTCTATGCGCGCAGCCATCTCGACCAGGTGCTGTTCACCATCGGCCTTACGTTCATGTCGGTCGCCGCCGTCGACTACATCCAGGGCTCGTCGCGGGTCTTCATCAACCTGCCGGCCGCGCTCCAGGGCCAGTTCGACGTGTTCGGCGTCGGCATCGGCCGCTACCGGCTCATGATCATCGTGATCTGCGGCTTGCTCACGATCGGGCTCCAGATGGTTCTGGCCAAGACGCGCTTCGGCAGCCGTCTGCGTGCCGCCGTCGACGACCCGCGCGCCGCCAGCGGCCTCGGCATCAACGTGCCGCAGGTATTCGCCCTGACCTTCGCCTTCGGTTGCGGGCTTGCCGGCCTCGGCGGCGCCCTCAGCGCCGAGATCCTCGGCCTCGACCCGTATTTCCCGCTGAAGTTCATGATCTACTTCCTGATCGTGGTCACCGTCGGCGGTTCGTCCTCGATCACCGGCCCGTTCCTGGCTTCGCTCCTGCTCGGCATCGGCGACGTCGCCGGCAAATACTACGTGCCGAAGATGGGCCCCTTCGTGATCTACACCATGATGATCGTGATCCTGATCTGGCGCCCGAACGGCCTGTTCGGCCGCACGGCCGCGCGCTGAGTTCAAGCCGATGAACGCTTCTTCCGACGTTGGTTACCACGCCCAGCGACAAGCGCGCTGGCACTATGGCGAGTTCGCTTTCTGGCTCGTCGTGCTGGCCTGCGGCTTCCTGTTTCCCACGCGCTATCTGATCATGACCGACATCCTGCGGCTGGCGCTGTTTGCCATGTCGCTGGATCTCATCCTCGGCTACGCCGGCATCGTCTCGCTCGGTCACGCCGCGTTCTTCGGTGTCGGCGCCTATTGCGCGGGGCTTCTCGCTTTGCACGGGATCATCAACGAGCCCGTGCTCGCGCTGATCGCGGCGGGCCTCGTCGCGATGGTGCTGGGTTTTGCCACCAGCTTCCTGGTGATCCGCGGCGTCGACCTGACCCGGCTGATGGTGACGCTCGGCATTGCGCTGCTGCTGGAGGCGCTCGCCGAACGCTTCTCCAACATCACCGGCGGCACCGACGGCCTGCAGGGCATCGAGATGCAGCCGATCTTCGGCCAGATCCCGTTCGACATGTTCGGCAAGACCGGGTTCTTCTATTCGCTGGCCGTGCTGTTCCTGTTGTTCCTGCTCGCCCGCCGCGTGGTCCATTCGCCGTTCGGCCTGTCGCTGCGCGCGATCAAGAACAATCCGCTGCGAGCTGCCGCGATCGGCATCCCCGTCAATCATCGCCTCATCGCGGTCTATACGCTGGCGGCATTCTATGCCGGCATCGCAGGTGCGCTGTTCACCCAGACGACCGCGATCGCCTCGCTCGACGTGTTCGCCTTCGATCGTTCGGCCGACCTGATGCTGGTGCTCGTCATCGGCGGCACCGGTTATCTCTATGGCGGGCTGATCGGCGCGGTGATCTTCCGCATGCTTCAGGAAGTGTTCTCCGCGATCACCCCGCAATACTGGCAGTTCTGGATCGGTCTCGTGCTGGTCGTGATCGTGCTGGTCGGCCGCCAGCGCCTGCATCGCTGGGTGCTGTACGTGCCCAACCTCGTCATCAAGCAGATCGCCGGACGCAAGGCCGTCGTCGCCGTGCCGGAGAGCGACGCATGACCATCGCGCTCGAAACCAGGAATCTCGAAAAGACGTTCGGTGGCCTGCGCGTTACCCGCGACCTCTCGCTCAAAATCGAGCGGGGCGCCCGCCATGCGCTGATCGGGCCGAACGGCGCCGGCAAGACCACGGTGATCAACCAGCTCACGGGTGTGCTCAAGCCGAACGCGGGCCGCATTTTGCTCGAAGGCCAGGACATCACCGATCTTCCCGTGCACAAGCGGGTGCTGCGCGGGCTGTCGCGTACGTTCCAGATCAACCAGCTCTATCCGGACCTGACCCCGCTCGAGACCATCGGCCTGGCCGTGTCCGAACGCCTCGGCCATGGCGGCGACTGGTGGCGGCGGATGGGCACGCGCGCGGACGTCAACGAGGAGATCGCCGATCTTCTCGCGCGCTTCCATCTGCTCGACGTGATGAACGAGCAGACCGTGACGTTGCCCTATGGCAAGCAGCGCCTGCTCGAGATCGCGGTCGCGATCGCGGCCAAGCCGCGTGTGCTGCTGCTCGACGAGCCCGCCGCGGGCGTGCCCGAGAGCGAACGTCACGACATCCTGGCGGTCGTCGGCGCGCTGCCCCGCGACGTCACCGTGCTGCTGATCGAGCACGACATGGACCTCGTTTTCTCCTTCGCGGATCGTATCTCGGTGCTGGTCTCCGGCGCGCTGCTCACGGAAGGGCCGCCCGAGCAGGTCGCGCGCGACCCCCAGGTCAAGGCGGTCTATCTCGGCGAGGAGGCGGTGAATGTCTGACCTGCTCGCGATCGATTCGCTTCGCGCCGGTTATGGCGAGGCGGTGGTGCTGCCCAACATGTCCCTGCGCCTTGCCGAGGGGCAGGTGCTGGCGCTGCTCGGGCGCAACGGCACCGGAAAGACCACGCTGATCAACTCGATCGTCGGCGTGACCCGCCGTTTCTCCGGCAGCGTCACGCTCGCCGGTGCCGATGTCACGACGCTGCGGTCCGACCAGCGGGCCCGCGCCGGCATCGGCTGGGTGCCGCAGGAACGCAACATCTTCCGTTCGCTGACGGTGGAAGAGAACATGACCGCGGTGGCACAGCCGGGTCCCTGGACGGTCGAGAAGGTCTACGAGATGTTTCCGCGGCTGAAGGAGCGGCGGAGCAATTTCGGCAACCAGCTCTCCGGCGGCGAGCAGCAGATGCTGGCGATCGGCCGCGCGCTGACGCTCAACCCGAAAGTGCTGCTGCTGGACGAGCCGACCGAGGGCCTCGCCCCGATCATCGTAGAGGAGCTCCTGAAGGCGATCGGGACCATCACCCGGGCGGGCGGCATCTGCTCGATCATCGTCGAGCAGAATGCCCAAAAGATTCTGGGGCTGGCCGACCGCGTTGTGATATTGGAGCGCGGAACGATCGTCCACGATGCCCCGAGCGCCGCGCTGAAGGCCGACCCGTCGGTCCTGGAGCGTCATCTCGGGGTCGCAGGGGCGAGTGCCCACTAGAGCTCCCGGGAGTCAGAAAAATGCAGCCAGCCAAAGCCCCCTTCCGCGCCGACGAGGTCGGCAGCCTTCTGCGTCCCGCCAAGATCAAGGAAGCCCGCGCCAAGCTCGAGAAGGGCGAGATCTCGGCCGACGATCTGCGCAAGATCGAGGACATGGAGATCGAGAAGGTCGTGCACAAGCAGGCCTCCGTCGGCCTGAAGCTTGCGACCGACGGCGAATTCCGCCGTTCGTGGTGGCATTTCGACTTCCTGGCCAAGCTGACCGGCTGCGAACTGTTCCATCCCGACGCCGGCATCCAGTTCACGGGCGTGCAGACCCGTCACGACGCGGTGCGCGTGATCGGCAAGCTCGACTTCCCCGACGACCATCCGATGCTCGACCACTTCCGCTTCCTGAAGAAGTGTACCGATCAGGCCCATGTCACCGCCAAGATGACGATCCCGTCGCCGGCCGTGCTGCACTTCCGCGGCGGCCGCAAATCGATCTCCAAGGACGTCTATCCCGATCTCGAGACGTTCTACGAGGATCTCGGCAAGACCTATCGCAAGGCCGTGAAGGCGTTCTACGACGCAGGTTGCCGCTATCTGCAGTTCGACGACACGGTGTGGGCTTATCTCTGCTCGCCGGAGGAATTGCAGAAGGCGCGCGAGCGCGGTGACAATCCGGACAATCTCCAGCAGATCTACGCGCGCGTCATCAATTACGCGCTGGCAGAGAAGCCCGCCGACATGGTGGTGACGACGCATGTCTGCCGCGGCAATTTCCGCTCGACCTGGATCTCTTCGGGTGGTTACGAGCCGGTTGCGGAGACGATGCTCGCCGCTACGAACTACGACGGTTATTTCCTCGAATACGACAGCGACCGCGCGGGTGGTTTCGAGCCGCTGCGGTTCCTGCCCAAGGGCAACAAGGTCGTCGTGGTCGGCGTCATCACCTCGAAGTTCGGCGAGCTCGAGAAAAAGGACGACATCAAGCGCCGTCTCGAAGAGGCCGCCAAGTTCGTACCGCTTGACCAGCTCGCTCTCTCCCCGCAATGCGGCTTTGCCTCGACCGAAGAGGGCAACATCCTCTCCGAGGAAGAGCAGTGGGCCAAGCTGAGCCTCGCGGTGGAGATCGCCAAGGAAGTTTGGGGCAGCTAGCTCCACGCATTCCCCAGCGTGTGAGGCTGCAAGACCTCGCCGATTTCGGTGTCGTCCCGGCGCAGGCCGGGACCCATGCGCCGTGGACTGATTGCTGCGCGAGCCTGCGAGCGGTCAGTCCGTCAAGCCACTCGCTGCTGTGATGGGTCCCGGCCTTCGCCGGGACGACCCCAAAATGTGGGGAGGCGGCGTGCCTCTCACTTCTCCGCCAGATAGACCTCGCCCAGCAGCGACGAGTTCGACCAGGGCACCTGCTTGTTTTTCGTAGCCGAGACCACTTCCGCTCGCACCCGCGTCAACATCTGCTGCACCTCGAGGCCCGGCGTGCCGAGGTGGCGGGACAGCGCGGCGGAGAACGGCGAGTTCGCGCCTTCGCCATCGAGGGCGACCTGGCCCGGGGCCGTCGCGAATGCGATCAGGGTGCCGGCACCCAGCGTTGCGCCGACGCCGAGACTTGTCGGCGCGGCGAGACCCGAAGCTCCATCGATGCCGCGATTTGTGCCGCTGGCCGCGGCCTGATGTGCCATCGGATTGTTGCGGCACGCATCGAAGATCAGGATGTTGGTGCGGATCTGGTCGTCGAGGCCGGACATGATCGTGTCCATGTCGATCATCGCCTCCGTCATGCTCGCGCCCGGCTTGAGCTCGACGTCGACGGGAATGAGATAGTTGCGGCCGTCGACCTGCACGCCGTGGCCGGCATAATACACCACGGCCACCTGCGCCCTCGCTGCCTGGCGCAGGAAGTCGCGCGTTACTTTCTGCATCGCCGCGCGGTCGAGATCGACACCTTCCGACACGATGAAGCCGATGTCGCGCAGACTCTTCGCGACGGCGCGCGCATCGTTCGGCGGGTTGGGCAGCGGCTTGACGTGCGCATAGGCGCCGTTGCCGATGATCAGCGCCATGCGTTTGCCAAGCGCAGTCGGCGCGGGCGAGGTGGCTGGCGCCGCGCCCGTCTGCTGAGTGGCAGGTGCCGCCGGCTGCGTCGTCGGTGACGGGGCATCGCGCGGGATTGGCACGGCTATGTCCGTCACCAGTGACAGCCTCACTCTCGCGGTGGCCTGGTTCGCCTTGCTGCCGGCATCGGAGGCCGCGATCGCCAGCGTCGCCCTGTAATCGTCGCCGGCATGCGCATAGTCGCCCTTCGCCTCATAGGCCAGCGCGCGATGGACATAGCCGGAGATCAGTACGTTGTTCGGCGGCGTCATGATGTTCGCGGGCGTCTTCTCCCTGGCGAGCCGGATCGCCTCGCTGCCGTCGGCGATCGCGCGATCGAGATCGCCCCTGGCGCGCCAGATCGCGGTGCGGTTGATCAAGGGCTGCGGCAGTGTCGGATCGAGCCGGATCGCCTGGTTGATGTCGGCCAGCGCGCCGTCGAGATCGCCGGTCGCCTCCTTGGCGATGCCGCGGTTCTGCAACGAGAACGCCGATTTCGGCTCCAGCCTGATCGCGGCATCGTAGTCCGCGATCGCTTTGGCGTAATCGCCCTTGCCGCGCCAGGCGTTGCCGCGATTGTGTAAGATGATGCCGCTCGGCGGTCCGAGCTTCAGCGCATCGTCGAAATCGGCGATCGCAATGTCGTACTCGCCCTTGTCGTAATAGGCCGATCCCCTGAGATTGTAGACCGCCTGGCTCGGCTGGAGCCGGATCGCTTCGGTGGTGTCCGCGATGACCTTCGGATAGTCGCCCTTCTTGTTCCAGCCGACGGCGCGCCAGAAGTAGATCGTCGCGAGCTGACCGCCCTGAAATGCCTTCAGCGCGATGATCTTGTTGCAGGCCTCGATCATCTGGTCCGCCGGTGTGGTGTCGGTGGTGCAGAGTGCCCCCAGCTGGTTGCGGGCCTGTGTGAAGGCTGGCGCCGGCCAAAGGGTCGAGGCAAGCAGGCAGAACGCGACGAGCAGGCGGCGCATGGGGGGTGGTCCCGATGAGGAGGCGCTTGTTTGTTGCCGGCGGGAGCATCGGGGTTCACGGCTTTGTCGGTAGGTGAGTAACGTCAGGGGGTATTCCCTTGGTGGGCAGATTTTGCTAGGACACTGAGCCCAACGCGTCTGCCCACTCACATCCCCACGATGAAGAACGACGAAATCCTGAGCCAGATCACCGAGTTCTGCCGCAAGGCGGACATGGCGGAATCGACCTTTGGCCGCCGCGCGGTGAACGATGGGAAGCTCGTGCATCGCCTGCGCGAGGGCAAGCGCATCACCATCGATACGCTGGAGCGGATCCAGGCCTACATGGCCGCATCAACAGGCGGCCTGCCGCCGCCGCGGGGACTCCAGGTGCCCCCGGAAAGGCGCGATCCGCGCGGCAATTTCCGTTTCTTCGAGAACCGGCAGAAATACCTGCTGTTCGTCCACACCTGCAGCGAAAAGCGGGTGGTCGCGGACAGGGTTGCGCTGGAGCTCGCGACCATTCATCCGCGCCCGCCGGCGCTGCGGATCTTCGACGCGGGCGTCGGCGACGGCACGGTGCTGGCGCGGGTACTGCGCGCCACGCACCAGCGTTACCCGCACATGCCGTTCTATGTCGCCGGCAAGGAGCTCAGCCTCGAGGATCTGCGCCTTACGCTGGACAAGGTGCCGGATCGCATTTTCGAGCATCCCGCGTCGGTCTTCGTCTTCACCAACATGTTCTACGCGGAGGCGCCCTGGCTCACCCCGGCATCGCCGGCGGCGGCCGCCGCCACCGTCTGGCATGAAGTTCCGCTGCGGGGCGCTTCGTCGGGCGAGTTCGAGACGCAGATCGCCGAATTGAAGCCGTTCCTGGAGCAGAACTGGCGCGCCGCGATCAGCCCACGCACGGCCATGCCCCTGTACGAGCGGCCGGTCGTCCTCGTTCTCTACCGCGAGGATCACAGGTTTCTGCTGGATTCGACCATTCCGCGGCCGGGCCAGACCGAGGCCAATTTCGACCTCGTCATCGCCTCACAGCCTTATCGCGCCCTGTCCTCGGTCAATTTCCGGGCAAAACGGATCATCGCGCCCCTGGCGCGGGCGCTTCGGCCCGGAGGACGCCTGATCGGTATTCACTCCCATGGGCAGGATCCCGGCATGGAAATGATCCAGGCGATCTGGCCAGGAGAAAATCCTTTCTCGGTGAGCCGTCATGAGCTATTGCGCGCCGTTAAGTACGAACTCGGATCGTTGGGCCGCGACCTTAATTTTAATGCATATGCGGATAACCGTTCGATCTTCAGGTATGATATGGAAGCGCTGCCCAACGAGGTGACCGGGACCATCGGAACCTCGACGGCCTTTGCAGCGTGGAATGCGGCGGTGTACGTCGCTCAGATTGAGGACGACCGATTGACGGAAATGGCTCAGAACGGCCGCACTCTCGATGCCGCCAGGGACGTGCTGCGAAAATACAACGGGCTCTGGTTCTACGACGAATCCTACGTCATCTCGCGACGGCGTGATTGACATAATCCAACGGTAAACATCGCAAACGAGCCGCCAAATAGAGGCGGAACAAGGGGTTACTTGATGCGCGCGTCCTATCTCTTCACCAGCGAGTCCGTGTCCGAGGGTCATCCGGACAAGGTGTGCGACCGGATCTCCGATGAAATCGTGGATCTGTTCTACCGCGAGGGGCCGAAAGCCGGCATCGATCCCTGGGCGATCCGCGCAGCCTGCGAGACGCTTGCCACCACCAACAAGGTGGTGATCGCGGGCGAGACCCGCGGTCCTGCGTCCGTCACCAACGAGCAGATCGAAAGTGTCGTCCGCAACGCGATCAAGGACATCGGCTACGAGCAGGCCGGCTTCCACTGGAAGACCTGCGACATCGAGATCCTCCTGCATCCGCAGTCGGCCGACATCGCGCAGGGCGTCGATGCGCTTCAGCCGGGCGAGGTCAAGGAAGAGGGCGCGGGCGACCAGGGCATCATGTTCGGTTACGCCACCAACGAGACGCCCGACCTGATGCCGGCGCCGATCTTCTACGCCCACAAGATCCTGCGTCTGATCTCCGAAGCCCGCCACTCCGGCAAGGAGAAGGTGCTCGGTCCGGACTCCAAGAGCCAGGTCACCGTGCAGTACGAGAACGGCAAGCCGGTCGGCGTGCGCGAGATCGTTGTCTCGCACCAGCATCTGGTCGAGGACATCTCGTCCAAGCAGATCCGCGACATCGTCGAGCCCTATGTGCGCGAGGCGCTGCCGAAGGACTGGATCACGCCGAAGACCATCTGGCACATCAACCCGACCGGCAAGTTCTTCATCGGTGGTCCCGATGGTGACTCCGGCCTGACCGGCCGCAAGATCATCGTCGACACCTATGGTGGCGCGGCCCCGCATGGCGGCGGTGCGTTCTCCGGCAAGGATCCCACCAAGGTCGACCGCTCGGCGGCTTACGCTGCGCGTTACGTCGCGAAGAACATCGTCGCGGCCGGTCTCGCCGACCGCTGCACGCTGCAGCTCGCCTACGCCATCGGCGTGGCGCGTCCCCTGTCGATCTACATCGACACCCACGGCACCGGTAAGGTGCCGGAGGACCAGCTCGAGAAGGCGGCCGCCAAGGCGATGGATCTCACGCCGCGCGGCATCCGCACCCATCTCGACCTCAACCGTCCGATCTACGCGCGCACCTCGGCCTACGGCCATTTCGGCCGCACGCCGGACAACGAGGGCGGCTTCTCCTGGGAGAAGACCGACCTCGTCGAGCCGCTCAAGCGCGCGCTCTGATTTCGTGCGTCATCCCGGGTTCGCTCGCGGAAGCGGGCGATCCCGGGATCCCCATTCATCACATCGAGATTCCGGGTTCGCCTCCCGAAGACGCCCCGGAATGACCAGTTCAACAACAGGACACTCGCAATGAACGCGAAGCCCGGCTTCACCGATTACATCGTCAAGGACATTTCGCTCGCCGATTTCGGCCGCAAGGAACTCTCGCTGGCCGAGACCGAGATGCCCGGCCTGATGGCCACCCGCGAAGAGTTTGGCCCGAAGCAGCCGCTGAAGGGCGCGCGCATCGCCGGCTCGCTGCACATGACGATCCAGACCGGCGTTCTGATCGAGACGCTGGCGGCGCTCGGCGCCGACATCCGCTGGGTCTCCTGCAACATCTATTCGACCCAGGACCACGCCGCGGCGGCGATCGCAGCCGCCGGCATTCCGGTGTTCGCCGTGAAGGGTGAGACGCTGAGCGAATATTGGGACTACACCGCCAAGCTGTTCGATTGGCACGGCGGCGGTCACCCGAACATGATCCTTGACGACGGCGGCGACGCCACCATGTACGTCCATCTCGGCCTGCGCGCCGAAAACGGCGACACCGCGTTCCTGGACAAGCCGGGCTCGGAAGAAGAGGAAGTCTTCTTCGCGTTGCTGAAGAAGCAGCTCAAGGAAAAGCCGAAGGGCTACTTCGCCGGGATCGCCAACAGCATCAAGGGCGTTTCCGAGGAGACCACCACGGGTGTGCATCGTCTCTATGACATGCAAAAGGCCGGCACGCTGCTGTGGCCCGCCATCAACGTCAACGACAGCGTCACCAAGTCGAAGTTCGACAACCTCTATGGCTGCCGCGAATCGCTGGTCGACGGCATCCGCCGCGGCACCGACGTGATGATGTCGGGCAAGGTCGCGATGGTCGCCGGCTTCGGCGACGTCGGCAAGGGTTCGGCGGCCTCGCTGCGCCAGGCCGGTTGCCGCGTGCTGGTCTCCGAAATCGATCCGATCTGCGCGCTGCAGGCCGCGATGGAAGGCTACGAGGTCGTGACCATGGAAGACGCCGCGCCCCGCGCCGACATCTTCGTCACCGCGACCGGCAACAAGGACATCATCACCATCGAGCACATGCGCGCGATGAAGGATCGCGCCATCGTCTGCAACATCGGCCACTTCGACAACGAGATCCAGATTGCGGGTCTGCGTAACCTGAAGTGGACCAACATCAAGCCGCAGGTCGACGAGATCGAATTCCCCGACAAGCACCGCATCATCATGCTGTCGGAAGGCCGCCTCGTGAACCTCGGCAACGCGATGGGCCATCCGTCCTTCGTGATGTCGGCCTCGTTCACCAACCAGACGCTGGCGCAGATCGAGCTGTTCGCCAACAACAAGGACGGCAAGTACAAGAAGGAAGTGTACGTGCTGCCCAAGAGCCTCGACGAGAAGGTGGCCCGTCTGCATCTCGCCAAGATCGGCGTGAAGCTCACCGAGCTGCGCAAGGACCAGGCCGACTACATCGGCGTGAAGCAGGAAGGTCCCTACAAGGCGGACCATTACCGCTACTGATCCCCGAAGCCGAGAGATCATCGACGCAAGGCCCCGGAGCGATCCGGGGCCTTGTTGTTTCGGCACGTGGAATTCGACGCGCTTTGCCGTCGTCGCGCGGCTGTTTGCTGATTGACGGCTGGCAGCGACGGGCCGACAATCGCGAGCGGCGGAGGAAACCATGCAACAAGAACATTTCGACGTGCTGATCGTCGGTGCCGGCCTGTCCGGCATCGGCGCGGGCTATCATCTCCAGACCAAATGTCCCGGCAAGAGCTACGTCATCCTGGAAGGCCGCGACTGCATCGGCGGCACCTGGGACCTGTTTCGCTATCCTGGCATCCGCTCCGACAGCGACATGTTCACGCTCGGCTATTCCTTCAAGCCGTGGACCGATCCGAAGGCGATCGCCGACGGGGCGCAGATCCTGAACTATGTGCGCCAGACGGCGACAGAGAACGGCATCGAGAAGAACATCCGCTTCCGGCATCGCGTCAAGCGCGCAGCGTGGTCGACGCCGGAGGCGCGCTGGACCGTCGAAGCCGAGCGCATCACGGGCGAGGGCGCGACCGAGATCGTACGCTTCACCTGCAATTTCCTGTTCATGTGCTCGGGCTACTACAAGTACGAAGCCGGCTATACGCCCGAGTTCAAGGGCACGGCCGATTTCGCCGGCCGCATCGTGCATCCGCAGAAATGGACCGAGGACATCGACTATACGGGCAAGCGCGTCGTCGTGATCGGCTCCGGGGCAACCGCGGTGACGCTGGTGCCGGAGCTGGCCAAGAAGGCGGCGCAGGTCACCATGCTCCAGCGTTCGCCGACCTATGTGGTGTCGCGCCCCGCGCAGGATCCCGTCGCGAACAAGCTGCGCCGCAATTTGCCGACACGGCTGGCCTATCACCTGATCCGCTGGCGCAACGTGATGTGGGGGATGTTCTTCTTCCAGCTCAGCCGGCGCCGGCCCGCGAAGGTGAAGGATCTGGTCCTGAAGGGCGTGCGGATGGCGCTCGGTCCCGACTACGATATCGCGACCCACTTCACCCCGCGCTACAATCCCTGGGACCAGCGGCTGTGCCTCGTGCCTGACGGCGATCTGTTCAAGGCGATCCGCGAAAAGCGCGCCACCGTCGTCACGAGCGAGATCGACACGTTCACGCGCGACGGCCTTCGCCTGAAGGATGGCAGCGAACTTGCGGCCGACATCATCGTGACGGCGACCGGGCTGGTGCTCCAGGTCGTCGGGGGTCTCGAGGTCAGCGTGGACGGGCGCGCCGTCGATTTCGCCAATACGCTGACTTACAAGGGGATGATGTATGCCGACGTGCCGAACATGGCATCGGCGTTCGGCTACACCAACGCCTCGTGGACGCTGAAATGCGATCTCACCTGCGAATATGTCTGCCGGCTCATCAACTATATGGACCGGCACAATTTCCGCCAATGCGTGCCTCATAACGACGATCGGACGATCACCCAGCAGCCCTCGCTCGATTTCAGTTCCGGCTACGTGCAGCGTTCGGTCGCGAAAATGCCCAAGCAGGGTTCGAAGCGGCCGTGGCGGCTTCATCAGAATTACGCGCTGGACATCGTCTCCCTGCGTTTCGGCCGCGTTGACGACGGTGTGATGCGGTATTCCTGACCACCCACTGAGGCGGCCGCAATCGCTGAATTGTGATCCGATGACGCTGTGAAAGTGAGGCATCCAATCGCGTGCTTTGCTGCTCGGTGCCTTCCGGCCGATCGTGCGGCAGCGCGCTGGCTTTCAATCCATGAGATCACGATGTCGCAAGAAATCGATCACGACCGCCGCCGCTTCCTCGGCTCTGCCGTTCTCGGCGTTGCCGCGGCTCCTCTTGTCCTGGGAAGTCCCGCATTCGCCCAGAGCGGTGCGAGACCGGCGACCGGCCTGCCTGCGATCAAGCCGGGTGCGACTGTGTCGTTCGCTCCGCTCAAGCAGATCGACGCCGGTGTTCTCAATGTCGGCTATGCCGAGGCTGGTTCTGCCGATGCGCCCGTGGTGATCCTGCTGCATGGCTGGCCGTATGACATCCACAGCTTCGCGGATGTCACGCCCGCGCTGGCACAGGCCGGCTACCGCGTCATCGTTCCGCATCTGCGCGGCTACGGCACCACGCGCTTCCTGTCGGAGGCGACGATGCGCAATGGCGAGCCCGCCGCGCTGGCCGCCGATATCGTCGCGCTGATGGACGCGCTCGGGATCAAGCAGGCGACGCTTGCCGGCTATGATTGGGGCGCGCGCACCGCCAATATCGTCGCGGCGCTCTGGCCTGAGCGCGTCAAGGCCATGGTCTCGGTCAGCGGCTACCTGATCTCCAGCCAGGCGGCAGGCAAGATGCCGCTGCCGCCGAGCGCCGAGCTGCAATGGTGGTATCAGTTCTACTTCGCCACCGAGCGGGGCCGCGAAGGCTACGCCAGAAACCGGCACGATTTCGCGAAGCTGATCTGGAGGCTCGCTTCGCCGAAATGGGCGTTCGACGACGCAACCTACGACCGCAGTGCGGCATCGCTCGACAATCCCGATCACGTGGACGTCTCCATCCACAATTATCGCTGGCGGCTCGGCCTCGCGGAGGGCGAAGCGAAATATGCCGCGTTCGAGCAGCGGCTGGCGGGCTTGCCCGTGATCACGGTTCCGACCATCACCATGGAAGGCGACGCCAACGGCGCTCCGCATCCGGAACCGGCGGCCTATGCCGGCAAGTTTTCCGGCAAGTACGAGCACCGGACGGTGGCCGGTGGCATCGGGCACAACCTGCCCCAGGAAGCCCCGCAGGCCTTTGCCCAGGCCGTCGTCGATATCGCCGGAAGCTGAGCCCGACGCCGGATCAGCCGGGCGCCAGAACGGTTAACGCGGGATTAACCGGTGCATCCTAGCCTGTCCGGGCCGGGTAACCCGCAAGGCCGAGGTGAGCCCAATGGAAGCCCAGAAGATTGCGGTCGACGCCGTGGTTGCGCTGACCGATTGTGACCGCGACGCCGTCATCGCCTTCATCCGAAGGTTGTACTTGGCCGGCGTCAGGGATCCCAAGCGCCTGACCTTCAAAGGCCTCCAGGCCCTGTCGCGGGCCTGATTCGGCAGCCCGCACGCGGGTTCCATTTCCAGCCTCTCCCCAGCGTGTGATGTCACCCTGCCGGTGACGATCTTGCCGCACGGGCCCGCTCGGGTTACACGACACCCCGGCTGGGTCACTGGGGATCGGGGATATGCTGAAACAGCTTTTTGCGCCGCAACTTGTCATTCTCTACGTGCTGGCGGCATCGACGATTTACGTTCACTTCCGCGGCAAGCAGCGATTGCGCTTCGCGCGCCAGCTCGGCGATCACTCGACCTATCTCGCCCCTTACAACGTGCTTATGTATGCGGGCTCGGCCGTGCCGAACAAGCCGGTGATCGCGGTCGAGCAGTTTCCCGAACTCAAGCCGCTCAGCGAGAACTGGGAAACCATCCGCGACGAAGCGGTTCGCCTGTTCGACGAAGGCTTCATCCGCGCCGCCGCCAAGAACAACGACTGGGGCTTCTACTCGTTCTTCAAGAGCGGCTGGAAGCGATTTTACCTGAAGTGGTATGACGACTTCCTGCCGTCGGCGCGTACGCTGTGCCCGAAGACGGTGGAATTGCTCAACTCGATCCCCAACGTCCACGGCGCGATGTTCGCGATGCTGCCGCCGGGCGGCAAGCTCGGAGCGCATCGCGATCCCTTCGCTGGTTCGCTGCGCTACCACCTCGGCCTCGTCACGCCGAACTCGAACAAGTGCCGTATCCTGGTCGACGGCGTCGAATGCGTCTGGCGCGACGGCGAGGCCTTCATGTTCGACGAGACCTTCATCCACAGCGCCGAGAACGCGACCGATGTCAACCGCATCATCCTGTTCTGCGACGTCGAGCGTCCGATGAAGTACGGCTTCATGACCGCGATGAATCGCTGGGTCAGCCATCACATCGTCAAGGCGTCGGCGACGCAGAACGTCGACGGCGAGAGTGTCGGCGCGCTCAACAAGGTGTTCGGCAAGCTCTACGAGATCCATCTCGGCAGCCGCAAGGTCAAGGAGTGGAACCGCAACGTCTACTACACGCTGAAGTACTCGGTGACGGCGCTGGTTCTTGGCCTCATCGTGTTTTCGGCCTTGAAGTGATCGACGCTCGCCGCGCGGCCTGAATCAAAAAGCCCCGGAGCGATCTCCGGGGCTTTTTCCTTGGGGATGCGCTGCCTGCGATCACACCGGCTTGGCGCCGGTGTGAATGATCGATCCCACGTGATGTCCACGCAGCGCCGCACCGATCCGGCCGGGCACAAGACCATTCACCACCTGCACGCGCGCGATGTGCCGTGCGTTGGCCATCACGTCGATCAGCGCTGGATCGAACGGCAGCGTGCCCTTGAGCTTCGCGAGCTCGGTGAAGCTGGTCTCCTTCAAGAGCTCCGCCTTCTTGCCGTCGGCGCCATTCGGATCCGTGGTGTAGACGCCATCGACGTCCTCCACGATGGTGAGACCCGCAGCCCCGAGCGCGTCCGCGAGCAGGAAGGCGCCGGTGTCGGCCCGGTGCAGCGGGATGCGCGAGGTCGGGAACTCATGATGGTGGTACGGCGGGAAGGCGCTGCCGACGACCGCACGAGCCGCGCTGAGGTGGATGGCGAGTTGGCTCGCGATGGTGGGGTGCTCGATGTAGGAGACGCCCTCCGGCGCCAGCAGGCTCGCGAGGATATGACCGTTCTGACCGGCCTCGCTGGCGGCAAGCGGTGCGAGCGAGCCGACCGGCAGTCCGAGGTCGAGGCCAACGCTGTAGAGGTGACGGGCGCGGATGCCGGCGCCGGTCAGAATGAGCAGCCGATGCTCCGGCAGGAGCGATCGCAACTCGTCGACGAGCGGAAGGATCGCTTCGTGACCGCGATCCATGATGCGGCCGCCGATCTTCACCACCTGCACCCAGGGCAGGAGCTTGATCGGGCGATTGCCCGCGACGGGGCGGGTGAGATCACCATCGAGGAGCGTCTGGCGCGCGAGCGGCGAGGCGACGTGCTTGATCTGGTTGATGACAGTCATGACGGTGCCCCCCTCAGTTCGCGGTGATGATGGTGCCGACATGCTCGCCCGCGAGCGCGCGGGTGAGATTGCCGGCCACGAGGCCGTTGACGATCTGCACCTCGCGGACGTGGCGCGCGGCGGCGAGGAGATCGAGCACCGGGAATTCGAGAATGGAATCCTGAAGACCCTTGGCCTTCATCTCCGCCACCGAGATCTTCGGGATGAAAGTGGCATTCTTCGACGTCTTCGGGTTCGCGGTGTAGAGACCGTTCTCGTCCTTCACATAGACCATCGCCTTGCAGCCGAACTGTTCGGCCACGAGGAAGCAGCCGGCGTCGGTCCGGTAGGGCGGGATCACGCCCTCCGCAGCTTGTCGCATCCACAGGCTGTAGGGCGGCATGCCGCTGAAGATCACGGCATTCACCTCGGCGAGGAACAGCGGCACGGACGAGAGCCCGGCGCTGCTGACGGCGGAGATGCCGTGCCGGGCCAACAATTGTCCCAGCATCGCGGCGTTCTGGTCGGCGACCGAGGCGCCGAGCTGCGAGAGCACGCCGGCCGGCAGGCGCAGGCCGGCCGCGATCGAATACAAGTGCCGCGCGCGGGTGCCGGCACCGGTCCCGATCAGCAGCTTGTGGGTCTTGCGTGCGGCGACGATCTCGTCGACCAGCGGATGGACCGCGGCGCGGCCGCGATCGATCACGCTCTGGCCGCCGATCTTGATGACGGTGGCATCCGGCAGGATGCGGAAGTCGGAAGCTGCCTCCGCAGCGGCGAGAAGCTGCGGATCGGTGAGTGAGCGCTGCATGAGCAGCCCCTCGAGTTCAGTGATCGTCGCTGACATCAGAGACATCCTTTCGTTTCCAATGCATTCTCTCGGGGGACCCTCCGGTCCTGACCGATGTCGATACGCGGTCTCGGAGTTGCCGAACGCCCGGGTCCATGGCAACAACCTCGCCGCGATCGTGTAGCCGAACATGGAGCAGGCAATGGCCCCCTTGCCGACCGCAAACGCGGAGATAGCACAGTTCTTCCGTGCATGGCTGGAAACCTTCGCGGGGTACGTCCGCGAGGTCGACTACGCCTCGGCACGACCGCTCTTTCATCCCGATGTGCTCGCTTTCGGCACGCACAACGATGTCATCCCCGGCGTCGATCAGTGGGTCTCGACGCAGTGGAATAGCGTCTGGCCGAGGACGACGGACTTCCGTTTCGTTCTCGACCAGACCTCGATCCTCGCATCCGCCGACGGCACGATGGCGACGGTGATCGCGCCGTGGACGAGCACGGGCTACCATCCCGACGGCAGCACGTTTCCGCGGCCCGGCCGCGCCACGATGGTGTTCGCTGCGAATGCGGATGGCTGGCTGTGCGTGCATTCGCATATGTCGCTCAACCGCGGTGTGCCGCAGGCCAGCCACGCCAACCGCCCGGTCAAGGCGTGGTAGAGCAGGGGCATCCGAGACTACGCGACCTCAAATGCAAAAAAGCCCCGGACGATGTCCGGGGCCCTTTGATCTGAAGTGACCGTGCCGTTTATTCCGGCTGGCCGATCGACACTTTCAGCGTGCCGACGCCATCGACGCCGCATTCGAGCTTGTCGCCGGGCTGGAGCTGCGACACGCCGGCTGGCGTGCCCGTCATGATGATGTCGCCGGCTGCGAGCTTCACCTGCTGCGAGAGTTGCCAGATGATCTCCGGAACGTTCCAGATCATCTCGTTGAGATCGCCCTTCTGCGCTTCCTTGCCGTTGACCGTCAGCCAGATCTTGCCCGTCGAGGGGTGACCGATCTTCGACGCCGGCTGCACCGCGGAGGCAGGCGCGGAGCCGTCGAACGACTTGCCGACCTCCCAGGGGCGCTCCTTCTTGCGCGAGGCGATCTGGAGATCGCGGCGCGTCAGGTCGATGCCGACGGCATAGCCGTAGACGTGGTCGAGTGCCTTCTCGGCCGGAATGTTGAGGCCGCCGCTCTTCAGCACGACGATCAGTTCGACCTCGTGGTGCAGGTCCTTGGTCAGCGGCGGATAGGGAATGGTCGCGCCATCGGGCACCAGCATGTCGGCATGCTTGGCGAAGAAGAAGGGCGGGGCGCGCTCGTCATTGCCCATCTCGCGGATGTGCTCGAGGTAATTGCGGCCGACGCACCAGATGCGGCGGACCGGATAGCGGCCGCTCTCACCGACGACGGGAAGCGAAGCCTGGGGCGGAAGCGGGATGACGTAGGAGGCGGCGTTCATGAAGCGGTCTCGCTGCTCTTTGGGGTGAAACGAATGCTAGGCGGTTGCACTGATCGGCGCCAGCCCCAAGGGACCGGTGTCGTGATGTTGAAGACGGAAGAACGAGGCGTAGCGGCCCGAGCGGCGGAGCAACTCGTCGTGCCGGCCCTGTTCGACGATCTCGCCGCCTTCGACGACCAGGATCGCATCGGCGTGCATGATGGTGTGCAGGCGGTGCGCGATCACGATGGTGGTCCGGTTCTGGCAGAGATGCTCGATCGCCTCCTGCACCTGCCGCTCGGACTCCGAGTCGAGCGCCGCGGTGGCCTCGTCCAGCAGGATGATCGGCGCGTTCTTGATCAGCGCGCGCGCCACCGCGATGCGCTGGCGCTGGCCGCCGGACAACTGCGTGCCGTGCTCGCCGACCGGCGTATCGTAGCCGAGCGGGAAGCCCATGATGAAATCATGCGCGCAGGCCGCTTTCGCCGCCTCGGTGATCTCGTTCTCGGTCGCACCCGGCCGGCCGAAAGCGATGTTGTTGCGGATGGTGTCGCGGAACAGATAGACGTCCTGGCCGACATAGGCGGTCTGGGACCGCAGCGATTTCCGCGACACCGAGCCGATCGACTGGCCGTCGATCACGATGTCGCCCTGCGTCACCTCGTAGAAGCGCAGCAGCAGCGCCAGCACGGTCGACTTGCCGCCGCCGGAGGGGCCGACCAGCGCGGTGACCTTGCCGGGTTCGGCAACGATGCTCATCCGGTTGAGGACGGTCTCGCCGGTGCGATAGGAGAAGCTGACATCGCGCAACTCGATGCGCGCATCGGACAGCTTCAGCGCCGGCTTGTCGTCGTCGGAATGCTCGCTCGCGGGGCTGTCGACCACTTCAAGCAGCATGCGTGCGCCGACCAGCTGGCTGTTCAGGTCGATGTTGAGCCGTGCCAGCCGCTTGGCAGGCTCGGTCGCCATCAGGAAGGCGGTCATGAAGGAGAAGAACGCACCCGGTGTCGCATTGAGCGCGACCACGCTGTAGCCGCCATAGAGCAGGCAGCCGGCGACCGCGAAGCCGCCGAGCATTTCCATCAGCGGGTTGGAGCGGTTGGCGACGCGGGCCATCTTGTTGGCGTTGCGCTCGACGATCGCGATGTTCTCGTCGATCCGGCTCTGCATGGTGTCTTCGAGCGTGAACGCCTTGACGGTGCGGATGCCCTGCAGCGATTCCTGCATCGTCTCCAGGATGTCGGCGGTGCCGGTGAACTGGTTGTAGGCGAGGCCCTTGATGCGCTTGACCAGCTTGCGCAGCACCAGCATCGCCGGCGGCACCGCGACGAGGCCGATGAGCGACATCAGCGGGTCCTGCCACACCATCACGCCGATCATGGCGAGCAGCATCAGGAGATCGCGCCCGATGGCGTTGACGAGCATGTTGAGGACGTCGGTGATCGACTTGGCGCCGGCGGTCAGCCGCGCCAGGAACTCCGACGAATGCCGCTCGGAGAAGAAGCCGACGCTCTCGCGCATCAGCTTGGCGAAGAGCTGGCGCTGGTTGGTGGCGAGGATGGCGTTCGAGATCTTGGTCAGGATCACCATGTGGCCGTAGGTCGCCACGCCCTTGATGAACAGCAGGATCACCGTGATGCCCGAGAACATCGCGATGCCCGGAATGTTCTTGTCGACATAGGCCTGGTTGATGACCTGGCCGAGGACGTAGGTCGCGCCTGCGGTGGCGCCCGCGGCGAGCGCCATCAGCGTGAAGGCGACGATGTAGCGCCGCCAGTAGGTGACCCCCTGTTCCATGACCAGGCGGCGAATCAGGATCGCTGCCGCATAGGGATCGTCGGTGATTTTCTTTGGAAACTGGGCCATCCGTAGTCCATTGACGGCACAGGGAAAAGCCTGCCCGCGCGTCAGGGATCGAATGGCCTCTGTGCCCGCTAAAGCGGGGCTTTTCAAGCCCAATTAAGGGCTTGCGCCTGGATGGAATCTAGGCCGAGACGGCGTGGCGGAGTTCGCCATGGCGCTCGCGGAACAGCTTGTCCTCCCACGCCAGGGCGTGCGCGGCGATGGTCTCGAGGTCGTCGTATTGCGGCTGCCAGTCGAGCAGGCTGCGGATGCGGCTGGTGTCGGCGACCATGGTCATGATGTCGCCGGGCCGGCGCGGCGCGTATTGCACGGCGAAGCTGCGCCCGGAAACCCGGCGCACCGCGTCGATGGTCTCCAGCACCGAATAGCCGCGGCCATAGCCGCAATTCAGCGTGGTGGAGGCGCCGCCGCGGCGCAGATAGGCCAGCGCGGAGCGATGCGCCTGCGAGAGGTCCGTGACATGGATGAAATCGCGGATGCAGCTTCCATCCTGCGTCGGATAGTCGGTGCCGAACACGTCGATCTTGGCGCGCTGGCCGGTCGCGGCCTCGACCGCGATCTTCAGCAGATGCGTGGCACCGATCGTGGCGAGCCCGATGCGCGCATGCGGGTCGGCACCGGCGACGTTGAAATAGCGCAGGGTCACGTACTGCATGCCGTAGGCGGTGGCGACGTCGTGCAGCATGATCTCGGTCATCAGCTTCGACGAGCCGTAGGGCGACAGCGGCCGCGTCGGCGCGTGCTCGGGCACCGGCACCTGGTCCGGATTGCCGTACACGGCGGCGGTCGAGGAGAAGATGAAGCGGTTGATGCCGCGCTTGACCGCGACGTTGAGCAGGTTGCGCGCGGTCGTGAAATTGTTGCGATAGTAGCCGAGCGGATCGCGCATCGAATCCGGCACCACGACGGAGCCCGCGAAATGGATGATGCTCTCGATGTTGTGCTGGGCGATCACGCCTTCGATCAGATTCTCGTCGCCGGCATCACCGATGAACAGCGGCACGCCTTCGGGCAGATAGGCGGAGAATCCGGTGGAGAGATCGTCGACCACGACGACGTCCTCGCCGGCTTCCGCCAGCGCCAGAACCGTGTGACTCCCGATATAGCCGGCGCCGCCGGTGACTAGCACAGTCATTGATCTCACCCGTCTTCGATCAACCCCGATGCTAACGTTTGCGCGGTGAAGAGGGGGTTTCGGAACGGCTGAACTGGTCACTATGCTTAATGTTGCGTATAGGAGCCTTGCGAAACGGAGCGTGGCGTGGCGAATTTCCCCGGCGATCTCGAAGTGATCGTGCCAAATCTGCACAGGCGCTATTCCGGGGTCACCGCGACCAACCGGATGGTAGCGCCGCGGCTGGCGCGGCTGTTTCGTGCCGCCTGGTTCGGCTCCGACGCGCCGGAGGGCATCACACGGCTCGAGGTCGGCGATCTCCTGAAACTCTGGCGCCGCAGGACGCTGCTGCTCTGGCATGCGCGCCGCAACAACGAGATGATCGTGGGCGTCGCCCTGCGCGCGTTCGGCTGGCCGCTCAAGCTCGTGTTCACCTCGGCGGCGCAGCGGCATCACAGCTGGATCACGCGCTGGCTGATCCGGCGCATGGACGCGATCATCGCAACCTCCGACGTCTCTGCTTCATTCCTGAAGGTGAAGGCGACCGTGATCCCGCATGGCGTCGACACCGACGTCTACGCGCCGCCGCAAGACCGCGCCGCGGCCTTCGCGGAAGCCGCGCTGCCGGGCCGCTACGCCATCGGCTGTTTCGGCCGCGTGCGCGCGCAGAAGGGCACCGATGTCTTCGTCGACGCGATGTGCCGATTGTTGCCGCGCTACCCGGATTTCACCGCCGTCATCGTCGGTCAGGTCACGCCGGAGCAGACTGTCTTTGCGAACGATCTGAAGAAGCGCATCGAGGCCGCCGGCCTGCAATCGCGTATCGTCATCACCGGCGAACTGCCGATCGAAGCGGTGCAGCGCTGGTACCAGCGGCTGACGATCTACGCCTTCACCTCGCGCAACGAAGGCTTCGGCCTGACGCTGATCGAGGCGATGGCGGCCGGGAGCGCGCTCGTCGCCGCGCGGGCCGGCGCGGCTGAACTCGTCGTCGAGGATGGCGTGAGCGGCGTGCTGATCCCGACAGGCGATGCCGACGCGCTGGCCACAGCGCTGGAGCCGCTGATGCGCGACGTGGCTGCGGCCACCGCGATGGGCGAGCGCGGACGGGCGCGGGTGCTTGCGACGTTCAGCCTCGATGCGGAAGCGGCGCGGATCGGGGACGTTTATCGGACCGTGCTCTGAGCCGGCGGGCCGGGCCACAACAAAAATCTCGAAAACGACCCCATGCACAGTAGCCGGACGTCGCCGGCGGGCGTCGGTGCACGGTGCCGGGGCTCAGCGAAACATTTTGACACGTCGGGCAAAACACCAGCACGATGTCATCATCGGCACGGGCCTCGAATGCTTCAGGTCGAAGCGGACGCCCCGGCCTCGCCCAGCACCCGCTGCGCGATCGCTGCCACCTCGGACGCCGAGATGTCGCGCATGCAGCGGTGGTCGTTCATCCGGCAGATCGTGCTCTGGCAGGGCTGGCAGGACAGAATGCTCTTGTCCTGCACCACGGTGGCGGCGAGGCCGTTGAGGGGAGCCCAGAGATAGGGGCTGGTCGGGCCGAAGATGCCCATGGTGGGCGTGCCCAGCGCGGCGGCGATGTGCATCAGGCCCGAATCGTTGGAGATGGCGACGCCGGCCGCGGCCATTGCCAGCACGCCGTTGCGCAAATCGTTGCCGGTGAGGTCCCGCACCTTCGGGCCGCCGGCCGCGACGATCTCCTGCGCCAGTCCTTTTTCCGCGGGGCCGCCGACCACCCAGACCTCGAGCCCGCGCTCGACGAGGAGCCGTGCGGCCTCGGGATAGGCGGTCCAGCGCTTGGAGACGCCGACCGAGCCGGGGGCGAGGGCCACGGCGGCTCCGGCGCCCAGGCCGTTGGCCTCTCGCCAGCGCGCGATCTCTTCGGCGGGGACGCGCAGTTGCGGCACCGGCCATTCCGGGGGCAAGGGAGCGCCGTCCGCCTGGGCAAGCGCCGCGTTCTTGTCGATGAAGCGAGGCAGCTTCTTCTCGCCCCAGCGCCAATGGTTGATCAGGCCGAACCGGAACTCACCGACGAATCCGACCCGTTCGGGGATGCCGGCGAGCGCCGGCGCAATCGCGGCCTTCCAGGTCCGGGGCAGCACCAGCGCGGTGCCGTAGTTCCGTTCGCGCAGGAGCTTCGCCAGGCCGAACTGGCGGGCCACGGCGAGCCGGCTGCGCGGCAGGTTCCAGACGATGCCCTCGCGGACGCCGGGCATGTAGTCGACCAGCGGGGCGCAGAGCGAGGTGGTCAGGAGATCGACCGGCCGGTTCGGCCAGCGCTCCCTAAGCACGCGCACGACCGTGTGATTCCGCACGAAATCACCGATCCACATGTAGGGGATGATCAGGATCGGGCGGGTGTCGCTCCGGTCCTCACTTCCGCTAAATTGCGAATCTTGGTTCATTCGTTAATATAACCAGAGCGTCACTGAATGTGGCGGTTCGGTTAGCCGCTCCGGGCCGGCAGGTAAAGCCGGGAGAGGCCCGGTCCCCGAAACCGCTTACACTTTGACGGATCATGCGCTACGGCAAGGCCGGGCCGCAAAACTCAGGCAGGGAAGTGGAATGTTGCTGGTGACCGGCGGAGCCGGTTTTATCGGATCGAACGTCGTCGCCGCGCTGAACGAGGCCGGCCGCAGCGACGTCGTGGTTTGCGATCTGCTCGGCACCGACGGCAAGTGGCGCAACCTCGCCAAGCGGCAGCTTGTGGATATCGTCCCCCCGGCCGAACTGCTCGGCTGGTTGCAGGGCCGCGAGCTCGACGCCGTGATCCATCTCGGAGCGATCTCCGAGACCACCGCGACCGACGGCGACCTCGTCATCGAGACCAATTTCCGCCTGTCGATGCGCCTTCTCGACTGGTGCACGGCCAACGCCGTCCCGTTCATCTACGCCTCGTCGGCGGCGACGTATGGCGACGGTGCCGCAGGCTTCGACGACGACGCCTCGCTTGCGGCCCTGAAGCAGTTGCGGCCGATGAACCTCTACGGCTGGAGCAAGCACCTGTTCGATCTCGCGGTGGCCGAGCGCGTCACGCGCGGCGACCGATTGCCGCCGCAATGGGCGGGCCTCAAATTCTTCAACGTGTTCGGCCCGAACGAGTACCACAAGGGCGCGATGATGAGCGTGCTGGCGCGACGCTTCGACGACGTCAAGGTGGGCCGCGTCGTGCAATTGTTCAAGTCGCATCGCGCGGGCATCGCCGACGGCGATCAGCGCCGTGATTTCATCTATGTCGACGACGTGGTGCGGGTCGTCATGTGGCTCCTGGCGACGCCTTCGGTGTCCGGCCTGTTCAACGTCGGGACCGGCAATGCGCGCAGCTTCAAGGACCTGATGCTCGCGGCCTATGCCGCGCTCGGCACCAGACCCAACATCGAATATGTCGACATGCCCGAGAGCATCCGCAACAGCTACCAGTACTTCACCCAGAGCGCTGTCGATCGTCTGCACCGGGCCGGCTACAATGGCGGCTTCACG
This sequence comes from Bradyrhizobium sp., assembly GCF_047605465.1. Classification (GTDB taxonomy): domain Bacteria; phylum Pseudomonadota; class Alphaproteobacteria; order Rhizobiales; family Xanthobacteraceae; genus Bradyrhizobium. The sequence goes on from NZ_JASGFS010000007.1 coordinate 90,267, forward strand.
ACGCTCGAAGACGCCGTGAAGGCCTATGTCGGCGAATATCTCGACCGGTCCGACCGCTTCCGCTGAGGCCCACCACCATGCCGACGCCCATCCTCGACTTCGATGCCCTGGCGCAAGACATCGCGCGCCGCACGGTGCTCTGCATCGGCGACGTCATGCTGGACGAATTCGTCTACGGCGAGGTGTCGCGGATTTCTCCGGAAGCGCCGACGCCGGTGATCGCGGCCCAGCGCAGCGAGATCCACATCGGCGGCGCGGGCAACGTTGCGCGCAACGTTGCGTCCCTCGGTGCGCACTGCATCTTCGTGGGCCTCGTCGGCGATGACGATGCGGGCAAGCGGCTCGCTTCCGCGCTGAAGGAGCAGGCCCGGATCGAAAGCGTGCTGGTGTGCGATCCCTCGCGGCCGACCACGCGAAAGGTCCGCTTCGTCTCCGAGCATTTCTCCACCCACATGCTGCGCGCGGATTGGGAGCAGGCGCAGGCCGCTTCCGAGGACATCGAGACCGGGCTGATCGAGGCGATCCTGCCGCAGATCGCCCGTGCCGACCTCGTGCTGCTCTCCGATTACGCCAAGGGCGTGTTGACCGCGCGCGTGATCCGTCACGTGATCGACACCGCGCGGAAGCTCGGCAAGCCGGTGATCGTCGATCCGAAAAGCCTCAACTGGGCGATCTATCGCGGCGCCACGCTGCTCACGCCCAATCGCAAGGAATTCGCGGAGGCCGCCCGCAGCCGCGCCGACACGCCGCAGGACATCGTCGACGCCACCGAGGACGTGATGCGTTTGGCCGATTGCGAGGCGATCCTCGTCACGCAGGGCGAGCGCGGCATGACGCTGGTGCCGCGCAGCGGCGAGGCGGTCCATGTTCCGGCCTTTCCCGTGAAGGTGCGCGACGTCTCCGGCGCGGGCGACACCGTCGCCGCGGCGCTCGCGGTCTCGCTCGCGGCGGGCGCGGACTGGGATACGGCTCTGCGCATCGCGAACGCGGCAGCCGCCGTCGCGGTCGGCAAGCAGGGCACCGCCAGCGTGAGCGCGGCCGAGTTGCGGCGAAAGATCCTGCCGCACGCCTATCTCGCCGCCGAGGAGAAGATCGTGCTCGAGCCGGGTGCGCTCGACGCGCAGCTCGCCGAATGGAAGCGGCAGGACCTGCGGGTCGGCTTCACCAACGGCTGTTTCGACATCCTGCATCCCGGCCACGTCAAGGTGCTGACGGCCGCGCGTTCCGCCTGCGACCGCCTGATCGTCGGACTGAACAGCGATGCCTCGGTGCGGCGGCTGAAGGGCGCGGATCGTCCGGTCCAGGACGAACGGGCGCGGGCCGAAGTACTGGCGGCGCTCGAAGCGGTCGATCTCGTCGTCATCTTCGAGGACGACACGCCGCTCGAACTGATCACCCGGATCAAGCCCAGCGTGCTGGTGAAGGGCGGCGACTACACCCGCGAGCAGGTCGTCGGCCACGAGGTCGTCGAAGCCTCCGGCGGAACGGTCGTGCTCGTCGATATCCTCCAGGGCTTCAGCACGACGGCGCTGGTCCATCGTGCACGGGGAGGGGCGAAGTGACGACGCTTGCAAGGGAGACGACCGGCGGGATGCTGCTGCGGCGCCTGCGCAGCCCGGTGGCGTGGAGCGAGACGGTCGACCTGTTCGCGATCCTCACCGCGGCCTCGCTGCCATGGTCGACGTCGCTCGCGGGCATCTTCAATGCTCTCTTGCTCGTCTGCATGGTGCCGTTCCTCGACGTCAGGGCATTCCTGGAGTCGCTCAAGCGTCCGATCTGCGCCGCGCCGATCGCGCTGGTGCTGCTGGCGCTTCTGGGCACGCTGTGGTCGGACGCGCCGTGGGGCATGCGCCTCTATTCGCTGAGCCCGGTGGCGAAGCTGCTCGTCATCCCCGTCCTGCTCTACCATTTCGAGCGCTCGCAGCGCGGCCATTGGGTGCTCATCGCCTTCCTGATCTCGTGCGCGCTGCTGTCGGTGGTGTCCTGGCTGGTGGCGTTCTATCCCAATCTGTCGATCAAGCCGGATAACCCCGAGCGCGGAATCTTCGTCAAGAACTACATCGACCAGAGCCAGGAGTTCACGCTGTGCGCGGTCGCGCTGGCCTATCCGGTCGTGCTGCTGCTGCGCGAGAAACGGTATTGGCTTGCCGGGTTGCTGACGGCGCTCGCGGTGAGCTTCTTCGTCAACATGGCCTTCGTGATCGTGTCGCGCACCGCGCTCGTCACCGTGCCGATCATGCTCGCGGTGTTCGCTGTGCTTCACCTGCGCTGGCGCAGCATCGCGATCATCTCCGCCTTGCTGGTCGCCGGTGCCGCGGCCGCGTGGCAGGCATCGCCGCAGCTGCGCAAGACCGCAGATACCTTCGTGAGCGACTACCAGCTCTACACCAAGCAGAGAATTCCGACCTCGATGGGCGAGCGCCTCGAATATTGGCAGAAGTCGATTCAGTTCTTCCGGGACGCTCCGATCATGGGACACGGGACGGGTTCCACGCAGGGCTTGTTCGACAAGGTCTCCAAGAGCGCCGACTGGGTGCCGGGCGTCAGGGTGTTTCCGAATCCTCACAACCAGACGCTGGCCGTCGCCGTGCAGTGGGGCAGCATCGGTGTCGTCATTCTCTACGCGACCTGGCTTTTTCATCTGCTGCTGTTTCGCGGCGACGGGCTTGCGAACTGGATCGGCCTGCTGGTGGTGGTGCAGAACGTCTTCACCTCTCTGTTCAATTCTCACCTGTTCGACTTCCACGAGGGCTGGATGTACGTCATCGGCGTCGGGGTTGCCGGCGGCATGGTCCTTCGCGCGCGCGGCGTTTCGCCGAAGGCGAGGGAAGCCGGTTCCTGAGCGTTCGCGCTCGACAAATGCCGTGCCGGCAAGTGCTGCGCTTCGGAGGTCTTGTTGCTGGCAAGTCTCGCCGAGATGGGCTATCAGCGCGGACAGGTTGCATCTAACGGGTTTTTCATCGGTCGGCGGATGACGCGTCTCTCGCATCTCACTTTGCGCAATTTCCTGATTGCGCTTCACGACCTCCTGGCGACCACGGCGGCGCTGTTCGTTGCCTTCTATCTGCGCTTCGAGGGCGGAGACGGATTCTACGACCGTTTGCCGCTCCTGTTCCAGATCCTGCCCTACTTCCTCGCCTTCAGCGTGGTCGTGTTCTTCATCTTCAACCTGACCACGACGAAATGGCGTTTCATTTCGTTGCCCGATGCGCTGAACATCATCCGCGTCGCGACGGTGCTGACGGTCGCGCTCCTCGTGCTCGACTACATCTTCGTCGCCCCCAACGTCCGCGGCGCCTTCTTTCTCGGCAAGGTCACGATCGTCCTCTACTGGTTCCTGGAAATCTCGTTCCTCAGCGCTTTGCGCATGGCCTACCGCTATTTCCGCTACACGCGGGTGCGGCGCCACGCCAGGACCGATGACGCCGCGCCGACGCTTCTTGTCGGCCGCGCCGCGGACGCCGAGGTGCTGCTGCGCGGCATCGAGAGCGGCGCGATCAAGCGCATCTGGCCGGTCGGCGTGCTGTCGCCGTCGAGCTCCGATCTCGGTCAGTTCATCCGCAACGTGCCGGTGCTCGGGAGCGTCGAGGACATCGAGGACGTCATCGGTGACTTCGCCAAGCGCAACAAGGCGATCGCCCGCGTCGTCATGACGCCGTCGGCCTTCGCGCCGGAAGCCCATCCGGAATCGATCCTGATGCGGGCGCGGCGGCTCGGCGTGATCGTCAACCGGATGCCGTCTCTGGAAAGCGGTGACACGCCGCGGCTCACCGCGGTCGCGGTCGAAGACCTCCTGCTCCGGCCGAGCGAGACGATCGACTATGCGCGGCTGGAAGCCCTGATCAAGGGCAAGGCGGTGATCGTCACCGGCGGCGGCGGCTCGATCGGCTCGGAGATCTGCGAGCGCGTCGTCGTGTTCGGCGCCGCGCGCCTGCTGATCCTGGAGAATTCCGAGCCGGCGCTCTATGCGGTCACGGAAGCGCTCGCCGCGCACGGCACGGCGGCGACGGTCGAGGGGCGCATTGCCGACATCCGCGACCGCGAGCGGATCATGCGGCTGATGGCCGACTTCAAGCCGGACATCGTGTTCCACGCCGCCGCGCTCAAGCACGTGCCGATCCTCGAACGCGACTGGAGCGAAGGCGTCAAGACCAACATCTTCGGCTCCATCAACGTCGCCGACGCGGCGCGCAGCGCCGGTGCCGAAGCGATGGTGATGATCTCGACCGACAAGGCGATCGAGCCGGTCTCGATGCTCGGCCTGACCAAGCGTTTCGCCGAGATGTACTGCCAGGCGCTCGATCACGACCTCGCGGCTGAAGCCGGCACGGCCAAGGCAGCGATGCGGCTGATCTCGGTCCGGTTCGGCAACGTGCTGGCCTCGAACGGCTCCGTCGTGCCGAAGTTCAAGGCCCAGATCGAGGCCGGCGGCCCGGTGACGGTGACGCATCCCGACATGGTCCGCTATTTCATGACCATCCGCGAGGCCTGCGATCTCGTCATCACCGCGGCGACGCATGCGCTCGGCACGGCGCGTCCGGACGTCTCGGTCTACGTGCTCAACATGGGGCAGCCGGTCAAGATCGTCGATCTCGCCGAGCGCATGATCCGTCTCTCCGGCCTGCAGCCCGGTTACGACATCGAGATCGTGTTCACGGGCATGCGGCCGGGCGAACGACTGCACGAGATTCTGTTCGCCTCGGAGGAGCCGACCGTCGAGATCGGCGTCGCCGGTGTCATGGCCGCACAGCCGAACGAGCCGCCGATGATCACCCTGCGCAAATGGATCGCGGCGCTCGAGCAGGCCATCGCGCGGGACGATCGCGCCACCATCAAGACCATCCTGAAGGATGCGGTTCCGGAATTCGGGTCGACCGCGGCCTGACCATGCAGTCTTCCGGCAAAATCGTCGTCGCGAGCCAGCATTATCCGCCTGACCCGAGCACGACGGCGGCGATCATGGCGGCGATCGCCTGTCATCTCGCCGCCAGCCACGAGGTCGTGGTGCTGTCGGGCTCGCCGGGCGCGCTGCCGGCCTCGCAGACCGGTCCGGGCAAGCCGCGGCTCGTTGCGATCAAGAACCGGATGGCGGGGAAGGCGGCGCTGATGCAGCGCGGCGTCTCCGAACTGCTGTTCGTGGCGCGCACGTTCTTCGCCCTGATGCGGGAGCTGAAGCGGGCCGACGTCGTGCTCACCGTCACCGCGCCCTTCATGCTGCCCTACGCGGTCGCTGCGGCCGCAAGACTGAAGGGCGCGCGCTCGGCCCTGATCATGCACGACCTCTTTCCGGACGTGCTGGTGATGGCGGGCCTGCTGAAGCCCGGGTCGATCGGGACCAAGGTGATGCGCGCCGCCAACGCGCTGATGTTTCGCGCGCTCAATGCCGTCATCACCATCGGGCGCGATGCGGAGCGGCCACTGCTGAGCTATCGCGGCATGACGCGGAACAAGATTCGCTTCATCCCGAACTGGACGACGCTCGTGCCCGCGCCGCGTCCGCTGACCGCGGACAACCCGTTCCGGCGGGAGCTGTCGGCTCGCTTCGTCGTGGGCCTGTCGGGCAATCTCGGCTTCACCCACGATCCCGAGATCGTGTTCGAGGCGGCGCGCCTGCTGCGGGACGAGGCCGACATCCACTTCCTGCTGTCCGGCTGGGGGATCGGCTTCGCGCGCCTGAAACAGTTGCAGGCCGCCGCGAACCTGCCCAATATCTCCTTCGTCGCGCGCGTCGGGGACGCCGAGCTCGAAGCGTTTCTGGCCGCAGCCGACCTCTGGATCATTCCGTATCGCAAGGATGTCGCGGGGGTGTCGGTGCCGAGCCGGTTCTACAATCTGCTGGCGGTCGGCCGCCCCGTGGTGCTGGTGTCCGAGCCCGAGGCCGAGGCCGCGTTGACGGTGGTGGAGAACGGTCTCGGCTGGGTCGTGACGCCGGGCCGGGCGGATCAACTGGCCGATGCGATCCGCGCGGCGTCGCGCTCCGATGACGGTGCAATGGCGCTGCGCGCGGTGAAGACGGCGTCGAAATTCGACAAGACGGCCGCGATGGATGCCTATGCCGCGCTGATGGACGAATTGCTGCGCAACCCCGAACTGGCGGAGCAGAGATGAGCGAGCGCAAGCCTGTCGTGCTGGTGACGGGAGCGAACGGCTTCGTGGGAAGTCACGTCGTGCCGGCGCTCGTGCAGGCGGGCTGGACGGTCCGCCGCACGGTCCGCACACCGGAAGGCCGTGATGACGAGGTCGTCATCGAATCCATCGGCCCGGACACCGATTGGCGGGCGGCGCTGGACGGCGTCGATGCCGTGATCCACCTGGCCGCACGCGTGCATCACAAGCACGAGGAACATGCGGTCCAGCTCTATCGCAACGTCAACATCGCCGGCACGCTGCACCTGGCGCGGTGCGCGGCGGCCGCCGGCGTGCGCCAGTTCATCTTCGTCAGCACCGTTCTCGTGCATGGCCGCAGCAACGACCGCCGCGCGCCGTTCAGCGAGGGCGACACCCTGACCCCGCGCGGGCTCTACGGCATGTCGAAGGCCGCCGCCGAAGCGGGGTTGAAAACGCTCGCGCGCGACAGCGCGATGAACATCTCGGTCATCAGGCCGCCGCTGGTCTATGGCGCGGGCGCCAAGGGTAATTTCGCGCTGCTGACGCGCGCGGTGAATGTCGGGCTGCCGCTGCCCTTTGCCGCCATCCACAATCAGCGCGCCTTCCTGGCCGTCCAGAACCTGTCCTCGTTCATTCTCCGGCGCCTCGATCTATCCGATCCCGCGAGCAATTTCGAGATCTTCCTCGTGGCCGACAAGGAGCAGGTCTCGACGCCCGAATTCATCGCGCGTCTGGCCAAGGCATCCGGCAAGAGCCCGCGGCTCTTCGGCATGCCGCCGGAGCTGCTCGGCACGCTTCTCAGCGTGCTCGGCCGGCAGGACACCCATGACAGCCTGATCGGATCGCTGGAGCTCAACATCTCCAAGGCGATGTCGACCGGATGGGAGCCGGAGATCAGTCTCGACGAGGGATTGCGGCTTGCGCTCGCGGATCAGGACGCCTGAGGGCGGGAGAACCGCCGCAGCACGAAGCCGATCGCGACGGCGCCCGCCAAGAGCGCCAGCGCCGTAGCCGCCGTGGAGCCGGCACGGATCATCACGATGGTCAGCAGAGCGAGCCCGACATTGAGCAGGAAGACCTCGCCGATGACGCGGGAGACCGAAAAGCCGTTGTCGGTGGCGCGCTGATAGAAATGCGTGCGGTGGGCCGACCAGAATTGTTCGCGCCTCGCGATGCGGCGGAACAGGGTGATGGTCGAATCCGCGAGGTAATAGCCCGGCAGCAGCAGCGCCGCGGCGGGCTGTCCGTGCCAGGCGAGTTCGAGTAGGCACCAGCCGAGCAAGAGGCCGATCGGCAGGCTGCCGACGTCGCCGAGAAACACTTTCGCGACCGGCCGGTTGAACGGCACGAAGCCGAGCATGGCGCCGCACAGCGCTGCGGCGATCAGCGCGGCCGGCCAGGACAGGCCCCCGAGCCAGCCGAGCAGCAGCAGCGCGGCGGTGACCGGCACGACCTCGGCGACCGTCATCAGATCGAGCCCGTCCATGAAGTTGACGAGGTTCACGAACCAGATGCCGGCGAGCAAGATCAGGCCGCGCTCCAGCGCGAGCGGCAGGGCAGGCACGATGCGCGCGGTCTCGGGCGCGGTGAACACCACCGCGGCGACGGCGGCCGCCTGCAGCACGAGGCGCAAGAGCACCGGCAGCGACAGGATGTCGTCGGCAAGCCCGACCAGCGCGATCAGCACCGTCGCCGCCACCAGCGCCAGCGGGATCGTGACGTTCGCCTGGACGGCCCAGGCCGAGGCGACCAGCAATGTCGCGGCGATCACCGCGATGCCGGCGCCCTGCGGGGTCGGGATCCGGTGCGAGGAGCGCGCATTTGGCCGCGCCAGCGCATAGCGCTGGAGCAGGGGGCGGCTGATCCAGGTGACGAGAGCCGACACCAGCGCGGCGGCTGCCATGGCGAGCAGCGACGGCAGCGCGTCGACAGCCGTGGTCGTCACTCCGGCACTCCGATCGGCGCCGAGCCCTGCGCGGCCTTTTCCGCGCTGAGGATCCACACGAGGCCGCCGAATGCGCCGACGATGAAGGAGACTGCGCCGAACAGCAGCGAGACGTTGACGCCCTCGTTGGCGGCGAGGCCCGCGAACCCGAAGGCCAGCCCCATGGTCGCCTCGCGCACGCCCCAGCCGGCGATCGATATCGGCATCAGGGTGATCAGCATCACCGGCGGGACCAGCTGGAACACCTGGCCGAAGCTGACCGGTGCGGCGATCGATTGCACCACGCACCAGGCGATGACGACGGCCAGCACGTGAATGGCGAGCGACAGGATCGCGATGATCGGGCCGCGCGTGCGGTTGAAGATCACGCGGTTGGCGATCACCGCGCAGGCGTGGAGGTGATGAGTTCCCCACCAGGTCTTCAGCCACGACCATTTCAGCGCGCCGAAGATCAGGAAACCGATGCCGCCGGCGAGCGCCGCGAAGTCGAGCAGCAGCAGCGCCGAGCGTCCGTGCGGATCGGTGATGAGGCGATAGCTCCACGGCAGGCTCGCCACGATGATGATCGCGAGCGCGATCAGGCCGATCGCGCGATCGACGAAGATCGAATAGGTCGCCGCGCGCCATCCGGCGCCCGCGCGCGCGACCAGCCAGAGCCGGACCGCATCGCCGCCGATCGCGGAGGGCAGCGTCTGGTTGAAGAACGATCCGATCACGTTGTAGCGCATGGCGCGGCCGAGCTCGATCGGTGCGCCGCATTCGGAGCTGATCTCGCGCCACCGCAACGCGCCGACGAAGATCTGCAGGAAGGTGACGGCGATGGCGATGCCGATCCACAACAGGCTGGTCGCCGTGAAGCGCGACAGCAGCTCGGTCAGGTCGACCTTGCGCAGCGCCAGGTAGAGCAGCGCCGCGGAGATCAGGATTTTGGCCGTCGACAGCAGGATTCGGCGCATCTCGCCCGCATGAACAGGGTTTGCGAAGATTCGGAGCCACCCGACGCGAGGCGTCGAATTCGGCCGCTTTGGTATGGTTTTGGCGCCGATCTTGCAATAGCTCTCATCGAAGAGCTCTCATGAAAGCCTCTCCCGAAAGCTCTGAACGGCGGCGGGGCTATTGCGGCCCCCTCGACGCGGTGGCTAAACATGCGTCTATCGCGGGCGCGGCGGGCAAGCCCATGAGCTTGGGAACAGGATGACGGATCAGGCGATTTTGGTCACGGGGGCCGCCGGCTTCATCGGCTTTCACGTCGCCCGGCAACTCCTGGCTGAAGGCAGGCCCGTGATCGGGCTCGACAATCTCAACGCCTATTACGATCCGAAGCTGAAGCAGGCGCGCCTGGAGCTGCTGCGCCGCGACTCCGGCTTCTCCTTCGTGGAGGCCGATCTCGCCGACCGCACGACGATCGCGGCGCTGTTCGAGCGACACGGATTCGCCAAAGTCGTGCATCTCGCCGCACAGGCCGGGGTGCGCCACTCTATCGACAATCCGCGGGCTTACGTCGATTCCAATCTGGAGGGTTTCCTCAACGTGCTCGAGGGCTGCCGGAACAACGGCTGTCGTCATCTCGTCTACGCCTCGTCATCGTCCGTTTATGGTGCGAACACTAAGCTGCCGTTTGCCGTGCAGGACCGGACCGATCATCCCGTGAGCTTCTACGCCGCGACCAAGAAGGCGAATGAGGTGATGGCGCAGTCCTACAGCCACCTTTACCGCCTGCCGGTCACCGGCCTTCGCTTCTTTACCATATACGGGCCATGGGGACGGCCTGATATGGCCATGTTTCTGTTCGCCAAAGCCATCCTGGCGGGAGAGCCGATCCGGCTCTTTAACCATGGAAAGATGCGGCGGGACTTCACCTATGTCGACGATGTCACCCGTGTAGTATCCAAGCTGATCGATCAAGTGCCTGTGGATGATCCGGCTGCCGCAAATGCGCCGTCTAAGGTCTACAATGTCGGCAACCACCATCCGGAAGAGCTGATGCATGTCGTCGCGCTTCTGGAGCGGGAGCTGGGTCGTACGGCTCTTAGAGAGCTGCTGCCAATGCAGCCGGGAGACGTGCTGGAAACGTTCGCGGATGTCGAAGATCTGATGCGCGACACCGGCTTCGCACCGTCGACGCCGATCGAGCACGGAATCCGCAATTTTGTCACCTGGTATCGGGACTACTTCAAGGTTTGAATGGCGATGGACAAACGCATTATCCCCCTGATCATGTGTGGCGGTGCCGGCACGCGGCTGTGGCCGGCTTCGCGCGAGGTGCGCCCTAAACAATTCCTGCCGTTGTTCGGCACGCGATCGACCTTCCAGGACACGCTGCTGCGCGTCTCGGACGGCTCGCTGTTCGATCGCCCGATCGTCATCACCAACGCGTCCTACCGCTTCATGGTGCTGGAACAACTCGCCGAGATCGGCATCGAGGCCGACGTGATCCTCGAGCCGATGCGGCGCGACTCCGGTCCCGCGATCGCCGCCGGCGCGGTGTTCGCGCAGAACCGTGCCAGCGAGGCCATCGTGCTCGCGCTCGCCGCCGACCACGTGGTGCAGGACAACGCCGCCTTCGTGGCGGCCTGCCGCGAGGGCCTCGTGGCCGCGGGGGCAGGACGCATCGTCACCTTCGGCGTCAAGCCGGAGCGGCCGGCGACCGAATACGGCTATATCAGCCCCGGCGAGGTGATCTCGGGCGAGGTGCAAGCGGTCGCGCGCTTCGTCGAGAAGCCAGACGCCGTGAAGGCCGCCGACTACGTCAATTCGGGCTACCTCTGGAACAGCGGCAACTTCATGTTCCCGGCGTCCGTCCTGCTCGACGAGTACCGCAAGGTCGACGCCGCGAGCGTGGAGGCGATCGCCAACGCCGTCGCCAATGCCGGCCGCGATCTCGGCTTCGTGACGCTGGAGCCGCAGGCGTTCGGCGCGGCGAAGGCGATCTCGATCGACTATGCGGTGATGGAGAAGACATCGCGCGCGGCGGTGGTGCCGGTATCCTGCGGCTGGTCCGACGTCGGCTCCTGGCACGCGGTGTGGGAATTGTCGGCGAAGGACGCGCAGGGCAATGCCTCGCACGGCACCGCCGTATTCGAGGATTCCCGCAACTGCAACGTCACTACCGACCAGGCGCTGGTCGCGCTCGAAGGCGTCGACGATCTCGTCGTTGTCGCCACCGCGGATGCGGTTCTGGTCTCGCGCCAGAAGGATGCGAACGGCCTGAAGCGTCTCGTGACGAAGCTCAAGGCGGTGGCCCCCAAGGTCACCGAGGAGCATCTCAAGGTGCACCGGCCCTGGGGCAGCTATCAGTCCGTGGACAATGGCGAGCGTCACCAGGTCAAGCGCATCGTGGTGAAGCCAGGCGGGCGGCTGTCGCTGCAGAAGCACCATCATCGCGCCGAGCACTGGATCGTGGTCCGGGGTGCGGCCCGGGTCACGGTCAACGAGACCGTGAAGACGGTGCACGAGAACGAGTCCATCTACATTCCCATGGGCGCCGTCCACCGGATGGAGAACCCCGGCAAGATCATGCTGGAACTGATCGAGGTCCAGACTGGAAGCTATCTCGGGGAAGACGACATCATCCGGATTGAAGACGACTATCAAAGGTCGTAACCAGCAGACTCCGAATCACGCGATCCGGGCCGAAAGAGCGGTATCTTTCAGCCGCTTAAGGCCCGGGGAACGTGTAACTTTTTGAATCAAATCGTGTCCGGACCACGCCCTCGGCATTCGCCACAAATGTGGCGGCCGTGCTAGGAGTGGCCCCGGGGATTTGGGTTGAATCGGGGTTCGAATCAAATGAGTTCCAAAGGGTCTGCACCGGCAAAGGCCGGCTTGCGGGTCGGCGTCATTGGCGCCGGCGTGATGGGCAGCAACCACGCGCGCGTGCTGGCGGGGTTGCCGGGCGTCAGTCTCGTCGGCATCGTCGATCCGTCGCCTGCGCACCGGACGCGCACCACCGAGCTTGCCAACTGCCAGGGTTTCGAGACGCTCGACCAGCTCCTGGCCGAGGGCGTGGATGCCGTCACCGTGGCGGCGCCGACCCATCTTCATCACGAGGTCGCGCTCGCCTGCATCGCGAGGAACGTCCACGTCCTGGTCGAGAAGCCGATCGCCTCCACGGTGGAGGAGGGACGGGAGATCGTCGCCGCCGCGCAGGCCGCCGGCGTCACGCTGATGGTCGGTCATGTCGAGCGCTTCAATCCGGCGGTCGCCGCCGTCAAGCAGGCGATCGCGGGCGAGGACATCCTGTCGATCGCGATCACGCGCGTCGGACCGTTCCCGCCGCGCATGTCCAATGTCGGCGTCGTCATCGACCTCGCCGTGCACGACATCGACCTGATCCGCTGGTTCACCGAATCCGACATCGTCGAGGTGCAGCCGCAATTGTCGAGCGCCGTCGCTGAGCGCGAAGACATCGCGCTCTTGCAGTTCCGCACCGCCAACGGCGTGCTCGCGCACATCAACACCAACTGGCTGACGCCGTTCAAGGCGCGCAGCGTCACGGTCGCGACGCGCGGCAAATACGTGATGGGCGATCTCCTGACGCGCCAGGTCACCGAATGTTTCGGCTTCAAGCCGGACGGCAGCTATTCGATGCGGCATCTGCCGGTCGGCCATGACGAGCCGCTGCGCGCCGAACTGCTGGCGTTCCTCAAGGCCGTGCGTCACGGCGAGACGCCGGCGGTCACCGGCAACGAAGGCGTCGCGTCTCTCGAAATCGCCACGCAGTGCCTGGAAACGCCGTCGCGTTCGGCCGCCGCATCGCAGGCCCGCAAGGGTCCGCGCCGCGTCGCCGGCTGAATCTCCTCCATGTCGAATCTGCAAGGCGCCATGAACCAGCATCTGCGTTCCGATCCCATTCCCTTCATCGACCTCGTCGCGCAACGGCGCCGGCTCGGCTCCGCCATCGATGAAGCGGTTGGCCGCGTTCTCACCCATTGCCAGTTCGTCAACGGGCCCGAGGTTGCCGCGTTCGAAGCGCAGCTCGCCGCCTATTGCGGCGCCAAGCATGTGATCGGCTGCGCCAGCGGCACCGATGCGCTGCTGATGATCCTGATGGCGAAGAATGTCGGGCCCGGCGATGCCGTGCTGTGCCCGTCCTTCACCTTCATCGCGACGGCTTCGCCGGCAGCGCGGACCGGCGCGACGCCGGTCTACGTCGACGTCGACGAGACCACCTTCAACATGAGCCCGGAATCGCTCAAGCGCGGCATTGCGACGGCGCGGAAGGCCGGCCTGAAGCCGGTCGCGGTCATTCCGGTTGATCTGTTCGGCCAGCCCGCCGATCACGACGCCATTGCCGAGATCGCCAGGGCCGAAGGCCTGTTCGTGATCGACGATGCCGCACAGGGCTTTGGCGCGAGCTACAAGGGCCGCAAGCTCGGCACCTTCGGGCTCGCCACCGCCACCAGCTTCTTCCCGGCGAAGCCGCTCGGCTGCTTCGGCGACGGCGGCGCGATCTTCACCGATGACGACGACCTCGCCGCGACGCTGCGCAGCATCCGCGTGCACGGGCAGGGCGTGGACAAATACGACAACGTCAGGCTCGGGCTCACCGGCCGGCTCGACACCATGCAGGCCGCGATCCTGATCGAGAAGCTGAAGATCTTCGACGACGAGATCGCCGCCCGCAACAGGATCGCCGAGCGCTATGCACGCGGTCTGTCCAACGTCGTCACCGTGCCGCGGCTTGCGCCGGGCAATACCTCGGTCTGGGCGCAATACACGATCCGTCTTCCTGCCGGCACCGACCGCGACGGCTTCGCCGCCGCGCTGAAGGCCCAGGGCGTGCCGACCGCGATCTATTACGGCAAGTCGATGCATCAGCAGACCGCCTACAAGCAGTATCCGGTCGCCGACGGCGGCCTGCCGGGCTGCGAGAGCCTGTCGCAGGACGTGATCAGCCTGCCGATGCACGCCTACCTGACCGAAGCCGATCAGGAGCGAATCATCGCAGCGGTGCGGGGCGCGATTTCGGGCTGATCGGGCTGCGGGTTCTCGATCTCTTCCGCTTGCGGACGAGAGGGCCGTCGCACATCCAGACGACGGCCGGCAGCTTGCCCGCGGCCATCCTTGGAGATGGCCGCCTGCGGGAGGTCCTCAGGGGTCGGCTGTCACGGCGGGATCTCGGACCCTCATGGTGAGGGTGAGGTGCCCGCTCGGGCGGGTGTCGCGAATCATGGCGGCCGGGCGAGTCCCGTCCCTCTCGATCCCGTCACGTGCGATCGTCCTGCCGCGCGGCTTTCACCTAGACCTAATCTCGCCATGCTCTAAAACAGACGCATGCTCGGACGTATCTTCACGGTTGGCGGATATACGCTGCTGTCGCGGCTGACGGGGTTTGCCCGCGACATCATGCTCGCGGCGATCCTCGGCGCCGGTCCCGTGGCCGACGCCTTTTTCGTCGCGCTGCGGCTGCCCAACCATTTCCGCGCGATCTTCGCCGAGGGCGCCTTCAATGCCGCCTGGGTGCCGGCCTACGCCCACGTCCATGGCGAGCGCGGGGAGGCGGCCGCAAGGCTGTTCGCCGACCGCATCTTCACGGTGCTGCTGGCATCGCAGGTCGTGCTGCTGATTGTCGCATGGCTGTTCATGCCGCAGGCCATGAGCATCCTGGCGCCCGGCTTCAGCGAGGATGCCGAGCAGCGCAAGCTCGCGATCGAGCTGACCCGCATCACCTTTCCCTACCTCCTGCTGATCACGCTGGTGACGCTCTACGGCGGCATGCTCAACGTGATGCAGCGCTTCGCCAGCGCCGCGGCCGCGTCGATCTTCCTCAACATCTCGATGATGATGACGCTGGCGCTCGCGGCCTGGTTTCCGAGCGCAGGCCACGCCGCCGCCTGGGGCGTCCTGATTTCGGGCTTCCTGCAATATTTCCTGCTCGCGGACGATCTCGCGCGCCACGGCGGCCTGCCGCGCTTTGCGCCCTTGCGCCTCGACGAAGACGTCCGCGGATTCTTCAGGGCGCTCGGCCCGGCGACTTTGGGCTCGATGGGCACGCAGGTCGCGCTGTTCGCCGACACCATCATCGCGACGTTCCTGCCGGCGGGCGCGCTGTCGGCGCTCTATTATGCCGATCGCCTCAATCAGCTGCCGATCGGCGTGATCGGCATCGCCATCGGGACCGTGCTGCTGCCGGAGATGTCGCGGCGGATCACGGCGAACGACCACGACGGCGCGATGAAGGCGCAGCGCCGCGCCTTCGATTTTACGCTGTTGTTCTCGGTGCCGTTCGTCGCGGCCTTCACCACCGTGCCCGATGTGATCGTCCGCGCGATGTTCGCGCACGGAGCCTTCTCCAAGGCCGATGCTGCGGCCGCTTCCGCGACGCTGGCGGCCTACGCCGTGGGCCTGATCCCGTTCGTGATGATCCGGAGCGCGGTCGCCACCTTCTATGCGCGGAAGGATACGGCCACGCCGGTCCGGGCCATGCTCAGCGGCGTCGCGATCAATGTCGCGCTGAAGGTTGCGTTGATGGGAGGGCTTGCGCAGATCGGCCTCGCCCTGGCGACCGCCGCAGGCCAGTGGACCAACCTGCTGTTGCTGTTCGTCTTCGCCGTGCGGCGCGGCTTCCTCGTGCTCGACCGCGCGTGGCTGTCGTCGGTCGGCAAATTCCTGCTGACCGGGATCATCCTCGCCGCCTTCTTCTGGTCGACCGCGCGCTTCGCCGGTTCTGCGCTGGCCGCCATACGCTTCCACGACGAATTGACGCTGGCGCTGCTCGCCGTCGGCGGCACGATCGTCTACGCGCTGGCGATCCTCGTGCTGTTCGGCCGCAAATGGCTGGTCTCGCTGGTGCGTGGCTAACAAGGCCCGCTTCAGCCACGGTGGTCAGTCAATCCTTGTGATCGGCTGTCGGAGAATCGTCTTGAGTTCCGGGCTCCATCCCGCGGTGCACCGCAGAGCTTCGATCGCGTCTTCTTTCAATCGACCTTGCCCACGGTTCTGACTGTTTGGCGCTTCGGACGTGCCCGGTCTGCCCCCCGGCCAGGCGTGCCGTAAACAGCAACGGGCCCGCTGCAAGGTGGTCCGCCCCTCTCTCGTGCGGCCGAACCCGTTTGCGTTGCCACTTTTTCCACGGCAGTATGTCCGAAAACAACCATAGGACGGGACAAGGAAATGGCAGCCCCCATCAAGTTCGGCGTCGGCCAGAGCGTGCTGCGCAAGGAGGATGACGCGCTGATCCGCGGCAAGGGCCGCTAC
Source organism: Bradyrhizobium sp. (assembly GCF_047605465.1). GTDB lineage: Bacteria > Pseudomonadota > Alphaproteobacteria > Rhizobiales > Xanthobacteraceae > Bradyrhizobium. The sequence continues at coordinate 106,519 of NZ_JASGFS010000007.1, forward strand.
ACCGACGATTTCGCGCCGCAGGCCGTGCTCCGCTGCTTGATGCTGCGCTCGCCGCACGCCCATGCCAAGTTTACCATCGATGCGAGCCATGCCCGGACGCTGCCCGGCGTCGCGCTGATCCTGACCGCCGACGACGTGAAGGACCTCGGCAATCTGCCCTGCCTGTTCAATCTCGAGACCGATCCGTTCACCGGCCCGCCTTACCCGATCCTGGCCAAGGACGAGGTGCGCCATGTCGGCGATTCCATCGCCTTCGTGGTGGCCGAGACCATCGACCAGGCCCGCGATGCGATCGAGGCGATCGACGTCAAGTGGAGCCCGCTGCCGGCCGTGACCGGCGTCGTCAATGCCGTGAAGAAGGGCGCACCGCAGGTGTGGCCGGACAAGGCCGGCAACGTGCTGTTCGACGTCTCGATCGGCGACAAGAAGGCGACGGAGGCCGCGTTCGCCAAGGCGCATGCCGTTGCCGAAATCTCCATCGTCAATCCGCGCGTGGTCGCAAGCTTCATGGAGACGCGTGCGGCCGTGTGCGAATACGACGCCAAGCGCGCCCATCTGACACTGACCGTCGGCAGCCAGGGCAGCCATCGCCTGCGCGACATCCTCTGCCAGAACGTCCTCAACATCCCGACCGACAAGATGCGGGTGATCTGTCCCGACGTCGGCGGCGGCTTCGGCACCAAGCTGTTTCCCTACCGCGAATACGCCCTGATGGCGGTCGCCGCGCGCAAACTGAAGAAGGCGGTGAAATGGGCGGCGGATCGCTCCGAGCACTTCATGGGCGATGCGCAGGGCCGCGACAACGTGACCACGGCGAAGATGGCGCTGGCCGAGGACGGCAAGTTTCTCGCGATGGACTGCGACCTGATGGGCGACATGGGGGCGTATCTGTCGACCTTCGGACCCTATATCCCGCATGGCGGCGCCGGCATGCTGCCGGGCCTTTACGACATCCAGGCCTTCCATTGCCGGGTCCGCACCATCTTCACCAACAGCGTTCCGGTGGATGCCTATCGCGGTGCGGGACGGCCTGAAGCCGCCTATGTCATCGAGCGCCTCGTCGACGCCTGCGCGCGCAAGCTCGACATGACGCCCGACGCCATCCGCCGCAAGAATTTCATCCAGCCCAAGGCGCTGCCCTACAAGACGGCGACCGGCAAGGTCTATGATTCCGGCGACTTCGCCGCGCACCTGAAGCGCGCGATGGAGATCGGCGAATGGAAGGAGTTTCCCAAGCGTGCCAAGGCGGCCAAGAAGCACGGCCTCATTCGCGGCATCGGGCTTGCCAGCTATGTCGAGGTCTGCGGCACCATGGGCGAGGAGACCGCCCATGTGCGAATGGATCCGAACGGCGATATCACCGTCCTGATCGGCACGCAGTCGAGCGGGCAGGGCCACCAGACCGCCTATGCGCAGATCGTCGCCGAGCAGTTCGGCGTGGCGCCTGAGCGCGTCCACGTCCGCCAGGGCGACACCGACGAGATCGCGACCGGCCTCGGAACCGGCGGCTCGGCCTCGATCCCGTCCGGCGGCGTCAGCGTCGAGCGCGCCACGCGCGAGCTCGGCCAGAAGCTGAAGGAGATCGCGGCGCAGGCGCTGGAAGCGAGCGCCGGCGACCTGGAAGTCTCCGAAGGCGCGGTGCGCATCGCGGGCACCGACCGCTCGATCTCGTTCGCCGATCTCGCCAAGCGGCCGGGCGCCGATCCCGCGAAGCTGAACGCGAGCGCGACCTTCGCCAGCGCCGACGGCACCTATCCCAACGGCACGCATGTCGCGGAGGTCGAGATCGACCCGGCGACCGGCATCATCAAGATCGTGAACTATGTGATCGTCGACGATTTCGGCAAGACGCTCAATCCGCTGCTGCTGGCCGGGCAGGTGCATGGCGGCGCCATGCAGGGCATCGGTCAGGCGCTAATGGAGCAGGTGGTCTATGGCGCGGGCGACGGCCAGCTCATCACCGCGACTTTCATGGACTACGCGCTGCCGCGCGCGGCCGACGGCCCGGACTTCGTGTTCGAGACCAACAACATTCCCTGCAAGACCAATCCGCTGGGCGTGAAGGGCGCAGGCGAGGCCGGTGCGATCGGCTCATGTCCGGCCATCGTCAACGCCGTCGTCGACGGGCTCTGGCGCGAATACAAGATAGACCACATCGACATGCCGGCAACTCCGGAGCGGGTGTGGATCGCAATCAACGAGCATCACCGCCGTCACACGCTGTGAGCTTCCCGATGGAATGAAATCTGCCAGGCGGTGTTCGCTCCAATGATGGGGCGGCATGATCGTGAATCACGGAAAGGAGATTCGCGAATGAAGCGTGCTTTGATTGTCGGAAGCGTCCTCTTGTTCGGTTTGAGTGCGGTCTGGGCGCAGCAGGACTCCGTGAAGGAGGTGCAGACGCTCATGAAGGGCAACGGCCGGAACGCCGGCGCGATGTCTGCCATGGTCAAGGGCGACAAGCCCTACGACCAGGCCACCGTGGACACGGCGCTGGCGCAGTTCGCGGATACGGCCAAGAAGCTGCCGGGGCTGTTCCCGGACAGTGCGAAGGGCGTCAAGCTCGACGGCGACTATTACGCCTCGCCGAAGATCTGGGAGGACAAGGCCGGGTTCGAGGCGAAGATCGCGAGTTTCGCCAAGGTCGTCGGCGAGGCGAAGGGCAACGTCAAGGATCTGGACACGCTCAAGCCGACGCTGACGGCGATCGGCAAGGAATGCGGCGGCTGCCACGAGACGTTCCGCGTCAAGAAAGGCTGACGCGGAGCGATGAAAAAAGGGCGGATGCGCGCGGCACCCGCCCTTTGCTCGTCTCGCCTGATGCGGCGTTACTTCGTGACCTGACCGCGGATCTCGCCGCCCGGATTGGCTGCGGTGTGAACGTTGACGTAGAGCTTGCCCGCCAGCAGATCGGCGGCTTGCGCGTCGGTCAGCGTCGCGCTGCCCTCGACCGGGCTGTTGGCGGCGTTCGGGATCGCCACCGCGACGCCGGCGTTCTTGCCGGGCTCGGCGGGCCCGTGGAAATGCGCCGCTGTCGCCGGCCCTGACAGGCCGGAATAGGTGAGCTTCCAGGAAAGCTTCTTGCTGGCGGCGTCGTAGTCCAGATCGGCCGTTCCCGTGCCGCTGCTGGTCGTCGCGGGCACCTCGGACTTGCCGTCGAGCGTTGCTTTCAGCTTTTCGGCGCTGGCCGGCCCCGCAAAAGCGACGGCTCCGACTGCGAGTGCGGCAATGACGATCTTGTTCATGACTTTCTCCCTGGGGACGTCGTTGAGGTGCCAAACTTCCAACAGCCGGCGTTTCAGTTTATTCCCGTTTTCGACGGGGGCGGGCTAAAATCTTCGTGGCTGGAGCCACGCCGCGGCCGCCTTTAAGTTCGCCGCAACGAGTGGATGGACCGCATGTGGCAACGCACGATCCTCGTGGCACTGGTCGCCGTGGTGGCCGCGGCCGGCGTCTACTGGTGGCTCAGCGCGCCGGTGATGGCGCTGACCGGCGCCGTTCCCGCCCATGCGCCGAACCTGGCCAATGGCGAGGTGATCTTCAACGCCGGCGGTTGCGCCTCCTGTCATGCGGTGCCCGATCAGCCCGACCGCACCCGCCTTGGCGGCGGGCTCGCCATCCGCTCGCCGTTCGGAACGTTCTACGCGCCGAACATTTCGCAGGATGCAAATGACGGAATCGGCAAATGGACAGAAGCGGAGTTCGTCAACGCGGTGATGAACGGCGTCTCGCCGGCCGGCGAACATTATTTCCCGGCCTTCCCATACACCTCCTATCATCTGGCAAAGCGCGAGGACGTCGCCGATCTCTTCGCCTACCTGAAGACGCTGCCGGCCGTTGCCGGCAAGGTTCGCGATCACGACATCCGCTTTCCGTTCAACATCCGCCGCAATGTCGGCATCTGGAAATTGCTGTTCATGGACGGCAAGCCGTTCGTCGCCGACGGTGCCCGCTCCGCGCAGTGGAATCGCGGGGCCTATCTCGTGAACAGCTTCGGCCATTGCGCCGAGTGTCACAGCCCGCGCAATGCGCTCGGCGGGATCATCGCCGGAGAACGACTTGCCGGTGGTCCCAATCCGGAAGGCGAGGGATGGGTTCCCAACATCACGCAGAAGCGTCTTGGCGACTGGAGCGCGAAGGATATCGCCTATTTCCTGAAGACCGGCGAACTGCCCGACGGCGACAGCGTCGGCGGTGCGATGACGCGCGTGATCAAGAACTCGTCGCAATTGCCGGACGAGGATATCGCGGCGATGGCGGATTATCTCAAGTCGCTACCGCCGGTGGACGGACCGGTGCGGCCGAAACGCAAGGAGGCGGACGGCTGAAGCGATGTTTCCCAATTGACACCCGGTGATTGCGCCCCCATCTTCCCGCCGCCTGAGAATTGGAACTACGTCGTGATGGGCTGTCGAAGTTTTACAACCGTGAAGATGATCCTCTCCCCGCTCCCTTCGGTCCTGATGATCGACACGGCCCCGGCGACGGTTGCAACTTCCTGAGATGGCGCAAGCATCGACACCTCCGGATGCGCTGAACCAGCGCTATCTGACGCTCTTCAGGGCTGCTCTTGGCCAGGGCCAGACCGCCGTCGACGCCTACCGGGCCTGGCGGGCATCCGAGCCGTTGGATGCGGCCGACGAAATCGTCTATCGGACCATGCCGCTCCTCGTCGCCACCGCCGACAAGGCCGGGATCGCGGATGCCGATACCAAGCGCATGCGTGGCGTCGTCAAGCACGTCTGGCTGTCCAACGCCACGCGGGTTCGCGATGTCGTCGATGCCTACGCGGCGCTCAAGCAGGCCGGCATCGCATCGCTGCTGATCAAGGGCGGCGCGCTGTTCGCGCGCGATGCCAGCTATATGGCGAAGCGCATGACCGGCGATTACGATCTGCTGGTTCGGCGTGCCGATGCTCCGCGTGCGATCGAGGTATTGCGGCAGGCGGACTTCCGCAGCTACGGCATGCGCGTCGAATTGTTCTCCGAGTCCGATTTCGATCGCGACATCCATGCGGTGGCGATGTCCCGCGCCGGGCTCAGCAGAGCGATCGACCTGCATTGGCGTGCGATCTTCTGGCTCGACGACGAGGCGTTCACCGAGGAGCTGTTCAGCACGTCGGAGACGGCCACGCTGCTGACGCATGAAGTGCGGATCCCCGGTCTTCCGGAACATCTGGCGATCGCGGCGATGCGGCCGGATTCCGCCGATCAGAAGGAGATGGTGTTTCGGGCGCTAGAGGTCGTGCATGTCCTGCAGAGTTGCGGCGGTAGCGTCGACTGGGATCGCTTCCGGTCGATCGTCACTCGCTACAATGGCAGCCTGCTAGCGGCGCACTTGCTCGACGTCGTCGCCCGCGAGATGCCGGCGCTCGTACCGGACGGGCTGGTGGAGCAGTTGTGGAATTACGGGCCGCCGGGGAAATTCGTCGAGATCGCCGTGCGGGCGGTGCCGCGGGCGCAACGCACGCAATGGCAGCAGTTCGTGGCTGCCTTCCTGTCGTCGCTCCGCGCCCAGTTCAAGGCGCCGTTCGGACGGTGGGCCTGGCCGAAACTGCCGGGAGCGGCCGTTGCGGCATTCGACGCCAGCGCCGCGCATTTCCCTCTCTTCAGAAACGCGATCCTGAAGCGACTATGGCAGCAGGCCGCGGGTGCGACGCAAATGTCGTCGGGGAAGGGCGTCTGGTTCGGCCGGGGATTCTCGGTCCCGGAAGACGAGGGACGGTGGACCGATCGCCACTTCGCCATGATCGAGGTGCCGGCCAACGAACTGGACCAGGCCGTCGTCGCCGTTGAGCTTGCCGTGGTGCCGTTCCTGCCGCCGGACCGGGACGGTTTTCGTTTCGCGGCCTATGCCGGGGTCGGCGCGGTGTCGCGCGCGACCGCGAGACGCAGGGACGCGATGCCGTTCAGGATCACCCTGCGAGCCAAGGTGGTCGGCGCCACCGGCCGGCGGAAGATCGTCGTCGCGTTGCGGATGCTCGATGCCCGGCGGCCGATGGATATCGGTCACTCGATCGACCATCGGTTGCTCGGGCTGTTCGTCAAGTCGATGTCGATCGACGGCGCGCCGGTTTTCAATCCGGAGGGCGCCGGGCCTTGATGGCCTTGCGCAGCGCCATCAGCGTCTCGAGATTCTGGGCCTCGGTATTGACGCGGCCGCCATTGCCGAGGTGCAGCCTGCGCCGGACCACGACGTCGTCGACATGGGCCATCCTGATGCCGTTCTGCTTGGCACGGCCGAGCCATGCGATGAAGAACGTTGCGGGCAAGGTCTCGTCGAACGGGCCGAAGCGATCGAGCGCGGAACGCCGGATCAGCATGCATTGCTTGAGTTCGCCCGGCAGGGTGGTGACCGCCGGCTGAAGCCGCTCGCGCTGGTCTTGCGGCACGTCAGGGCTGACGAACTGCTCCACTTTGCCGAAGGCGGCCTCGAGGCCGCCGTTGCTTTCGAGCAGCGCCAACTGCATTTCCAGCTTGCGCGGGGTCCAGAGATCGTCCGCGTCGCAGAAGCCGATCAGGTCGCCGCGCGCGGTGGCGAGGCCCTTGTTGACGGCGACGGCCTGGCCGCTGTTCGCCTGGTTGAGCGCGACGATGCGTTGCCCGAAATGGTCGAGGATGGCTCGCGTCCCGTCGGTCGAGCCGTCGTCGATGACGACGACCTCGGCGGGCGGCACCGTCTGGCCGAGCACGCTCTCGATCGCCTCGGCGAGATAGGCCTCGGCGTTGTAGGCGGCGATGACGACGGATACCTGCATGCCGGCCGGCCCTTGCTCGGTCAGAGCCGTTCCAGTTGAAGCGAGAAAGCCGAGGGAATGCCGGTCGGCGATGTGCCGGTGTCGGCGAAGAACACCGGGCCGAGGCCTGCGATCCGCGCGACCTTGCCTGCGATCACGTCCGGCCACCCCGGCAGTTCGTAAGCGGTGGTCGGCAACAGCGCACGAAACGCGTCCGACTGCCGCGCCGGCGAAAATTCGGGCGACGTCGCGCCGCGGCGGCGCGGGATGAAGATGGCCCGCAGCTTGCCGCCTCCGATCCCATTGCCGAGATCGGCGAGGCTCAGTTCGTGACGCGGCTCGCCGTTGTAGTCCGAAACCGGTGTGGTTTCGCCGATGAAGCTCTTGAAGGCATCGACGAGAGCGGGGCGCAGGCGCGCAGAGCAGAAGAGCGGCTCGATCTGTCCGGTGTCGCTGTTGACGGCGACGAAATCGTCGCCCGCGTAGCGCCAGCCGGCTTTGGCGCAGGCGAGTGCCGCGGTGGTCTTTCCGCTGTGCCCTTCACCGGCCAGCAGCGCGAACCCGCCATCGGTCCCGACCGCCGCGGCATGCACGGCGCACCATGGCGTTTCGTGCATCATGGCATGGATCAGCGAGATCGCGGGCCGGCTGCGGATCCAGGGCGGAGCTTCGCCCTTCGGCAGCCACGCGATGCCGCGTCGCGCGATCCGGTCGACCGCGAACAGCACCGGAATGACCGCCGGCTGCCAGACCGAATATATGCCGTCCTCGATCAGCAGCCGCGGACGTTCCGCGGCTTCCGGCACCAGCGCCGAAAGGTCGCGATCGTCGGCGGTGAAGAAGCGCAGGTCGAGATCGACAATATCCGAAGGGCGCTGGATGTAGGCCGGCAGGAACATGCGGGCCAGATCCGGCGAGGCGAACGAGAGACGCAACCCGAACGGCCCGCAGCGTGCGTGCGCCACGGTAGACCCCGCTGATGCGTCCGCCTCGAAGACGTTCGCGATCTCCTGCCGGATTCGATCGCTAGCTGTCATTGGTCTCGCGCAGCGGCCAGCCTTCCTCGCCGGCGTCATGAACGGGATCCATCAGCAGAAGCTCGCGCAGATTGTCGAAGCGCTGGAATTCCGGCGTGCCGAGTTCGCCCGGAAGCGTCGGCGACCATTGCTCCTCGCGCGGGTCGGCGGCGCCGTTCGCGATCAGGCCTTCCGCCAGCATGCTGTCGACGAAGGTCTGCACCTGCTTGGTGATGGATGCCGTATCGACGCCGGTCGCTGCTGCAAATGCGGCGCCGATCTCCTCGACCGTCCATCCCGCCTTGAGGCCGAGCCAGATCTGAGCGGCGCTTCCGTCGAGGTTGTAGTAGACGCCGTTCTGATAGTTGGCCAACACCACTTCGCTGTCGAATTGCTGGCTGATCAGAAGCGGCACTGACGTCGTGAGGGGCATGATTTGCTTTGCGATCCGACTTAATTCCAACGACTGCACGCTAGCACAGAGATTTCACCCCGCAACCGCACGGCCGCCGGGACGTTTGAGCATGCCTAGCCGGCGCCGAACGCCTTGAAGGTGATGATGGTGAGGGTGTCCTGGATGCCCGGCAGGATCTGCACCTTCTCGTTGATGAAGTGACCGATATCGGTGTCCTTGTCGACGTAGAATTTCACCAGCAGATCGTAATGCCCGGCCGTGGAATAGATTTCCGAGGCGATCTCGGCTTCGGCCAAGGCGTTGGCGACCGTGTAGGACTGGCCGAGCTTGCATTTGATCTGGACGAAAAAGGGAACCATAGCGGTCACTCCGAAGGCGGATTTTGGGGGCTAATAGGCCAAAACCGGCCGGAATTGGCAAGCGGACTCGCTCGCGGGCGCGGGCCTCCAGCCCCTTGAACACAGATATCGGCTCTGCCTTACGAGGTCACGGTTGCCGTGGCAAATGCGTCCCTCAGCCGCTGCGCAAGCTCGGCATTGCGATACGGCTTGGTCAGGATGATCGAGTTGGCTTGCGCGCGGCCCTGTTCGACCAGCGTTTCCAGCGCGTAGCCCGAGGTGAACACGACCGGCAGACCCGGACGAATCCGGCGGGCCTGCTCGGCGAGCTCCCAGCCGCTGACGCCGCCGGGCATGACGATGTCGGTGAACAGCATGTCGATGCCGGGATCGACGCGCAGCCGTTGCAGCGCCTCCTTGCCGTTGACGGCGGCGACGACGCGATAGCCGAGCGCTTCGACCCGAAGGATGGCCGAGGAGCGCACGAACGGATCGTCCTCCGCGATCAGGATGGTCTCGTATCCGCGCGGCGCCGCCACCTCGTTCTCCAGCGTCTCGGCGGGAGTGGGTCCGGTGCCGATGCGCGGCAGATAGATCCGGACCGTCGTCCCAAGGCCAGTCTCGCTGTAGATTGAGACGTGGCCGTCGGATTGCTTCGCGAAGCCATAGACCATGCTCAGGCCGAGCCCCGAGCCCTTGCCGACCTCCTTGGTGGTGAAGAACGGCTCGAAAGCGTGCTCGATCACCTCGGGCGTCATGCCTTCGCCGTCGTCGGTGACGGAGATCAGGGTGTAGCCGCCCGACGCGACTTCCGGGTGAAGCGCGCGGTAGTCCTCGTCGATCGAGGCCAGCTCCGTGCTCAGCGTCAGGTGCCCGCCCGTCGGCATCGCATCCTGCGCGTTGAGCGCAAGGTTCAGCACCGCGGATTCGAGCTGCGCACGGTCGGCGAAGGTCATGATCGTGCCGGATCCGAACGACGTCCTGATCTCGATGTTTTCGCGCAGGGTGCGCTTGAGCAGCTTGAGCATGGATTCGAGCAGCTCGCGGCAGTCGATGGCCTGCGGCCGGAGCAATTGGCGGCGGCTGAACGCGAGCAGCCGCTGCGTCAGCTCGGCGCCGCGTTCGCCCGACAGGCAGATATCGTCGGCAAACCGCCGCAGGTCGGGCCGTCCCTTGAGCTGATCGCTCAGATGTTCGGCGTTACCGATGATGACGGTGAGAAGATTGTTGAAGTCGTGGGCGATGCCGCCGGAGAGCTGGCCGACCGTCTCCATCTTCTGCGCCTGCTGCAATTGCTGCTCGGTCAGCTTGCGCGTGGTCAGGTCGTGGACGATGCCGACGAAGATCGGCTCGCCGTCCTGGTTGGCTTCGCCGACCGACAGATCCATCGGAAAGGTCGATCCATCCTTGCGCAGGCCCATGGCCTCGCCGCCGGTTGCGAAATATCTCGCGCCGCCGCCGGACGCGGTGTTCGCGGCGCCCGGCATCAGCATCCCGACGTTCCGGTTCATGACCTCGCCGGCGCGGTAGCCGAACAGACGCTCGCAGGCCGGGTTGAACATCAGGATGCGGTTCTGGGCATCGAACAGGATGACCCCGTCGACCGCCGTCTCGACGACGGCGGTGAGGCGCGTGACGCTCTCGCGCATCGCGCGCTGGGCTTCTCCGACCTGCGCCAGCAGCAGCGTGGCGTCACGGCTCTTGGTCTCCTCCACCTCGAGCGCGGCCTGGACCTGCCGGAGCTCGAACGGAGAGGGGATCGTCAGGATCTTCGGCAACAGCGGCCACAGCGCACCGGCCGTGAACACCGATGCGACGGCCGTCATCGCCTTGACGATCCCCTCGATGCCGTAGATCGGGACCCAGAGCGTGTAGATCGACAGCACATGCGTCAGGCCGCAGGCCGTGATGAAGATGGCGAACGCCCAGTAGACCCAGCCGAATTTGAGGTCGCGCCGCTTGGTGACGAGGATCGCGAGGGCAAACGGGATCGAGAAATACGCGGCCGCGATGCAGGCGTCGGAGACGACGTGGAGCCAGATCAGCTCGGGCTCCCATAACAGGCAGATGCCGTGGGGCGAAAGCATCGACGAATCGAGCAGACGAGTGAAGAAGGCCCACATTGATCCCACCCCCCGACAGGCTTGCGGACCGGGGTCGGTCCGCAATGTTGGCGCCGCTGGACGATTCCACCATCCAGCGTCTCATTCATCAATGATGACGCCAAGGAGGGGCGCGATATCAACGGTATCTTTTGCGCATCTGTGCACGGTTGCGGGTCGACAATGCGGCGTATGACCGCGTCCGGCTGATTCGCCGCTGTCGGCGGCCTTGCCGTGAATCCCGGCCGGTGCGGCTTGCTGGTGTTGGGCTGCCGCGCTAGGACAGGCCATGGCGGTGTTTCTTTCCAACGCGTGGGGCCGGTGATGACGACGCCCGTGGCCCTGACCATCGCCGGCTCGGATTCGAGCGGCGGCGCCGGCATTCAGGCGGACCTGAAGACCTTTGCCGCGCTCGGGGTCTTTGGTGCCTCCGCCATCACGGCGTTGACGGCACAGAACACGCGCGGCGTCACCGGCATCCACGCGGTGCCCGCCGAATTCGTCACCGCGCAGATCGATGCCGTGTTCTCCGACCTCGATGTCGGCGCGGTGAAGATCGGCATGGTGGCGCAGGCGTCGAGCATCGATGCGATCGCGGCCGCGCTGTCGCGCCGGTCGCCTCTTCACGTCGTGCTCGACCCCGTGATGGTCGCAACCTCGGGCGACCGCCTGCTGGCCTCCGATGCGGTCGAAGCCTTGCGCACCAGGCTGATGCCGCTCGCCTCCGTCATCACGCCGAATCTGCCGGAGGCCGCGGCTCTCCTGGACGAACCCGTTGCCGCAGGCGAGGCCGAGATCGCGAGCCAGGGCCGCCGCCTGCTCGCGCTCGGCTGTCGTGCGGTGCTGATCAAGGGCGGGCACGGCGACGGCCCCGAGAGCATCGACTATCTCGTCGATCGGGACAACACGATCGCGCTGGCCGCGCCCCGCGTCGCGACCCGCAACACCCACGGCACCGGCTGCTCGCTGTCCTCGGCGGTCGCGGCGGGGCTCGCCAAGGGCGAGGACCTCGAGCGCGCCGTGCGCAACGCCAAGGACTGGATCAGCGCGGCGATCGCGGCGGCCGACCGGTTCAGCGTCGGACACGGCCACGGGCCGATCCATCATTTCCACAGATTTTACTGAATCCGGCTCCGGCCACCGACGGTCGCACCGCGGTCCGCCGGAATAACCCCGTCCGGCCAGTCAGTTCCATGCCCCGGCGGAAGCCGCGGCGGCCCCATGTCGCCTGATTGTCGCATGCGACTGATATTCGCGGGGTGGGGGAGACGAGGTTTGATTCGTATCTGAGGGTGCCTCACAAGTTCAATCGGTCATCCCCCTGTCACGGGATTATTGTTACAGGCTGGCGCATGGGAAGCTACGATGTCAGTGACGAAAGCCCGGAGCGGCGCTTTCGCACGTTGTTCATCTCCGACGTTCATCTCGGAGCCCGCGGTTCTCAAGCCGATCTCCTGCTCGACTTTCTACGCTACCACGATGCCGACACCATCTATCTCGTCGGCGACATCGTCGACGGCTGGGCGCTGAAATCGAGCTGGCACTGGCCGCAATCGCATAACGACCTCGTCCAGAAGCTGCTGCGCAAGGCGCGCAAGGGCGCCAAGGTCATCTACGTGCCGGGCAATCACGACGAGTTCCTGCGCAACTATTACGGCACGCATTTCGGCGGCATCGACGTCGTCGAGAACACCGTCCATACCGGCGTGGACGGCAAGCGCTACCTCGTCATCCACGGCGACATCTTCGACCTCGTGGTGCAGAACGCGCGCTGGCTCGCCCATCTCGGCGACAAGGCCTACGACTTCGCGATCCAGATGAATCGCTTCGTCAACTTCTTCCGCCGCATGTTCGGCGTGCCCTACTGGTCGCTGTCGCAATGGGCCAAGCAGAAGGTCAAGAACGCCGTCAACTACATCGGTGCGTTCGAGCAGGCGCTCTCCGCCGAGGCGCGCCGTCATGACGCCGACGGCGTGATCTGCGGTCATATCCACTACGCCGTGATCCGCGACGAGGGCGGTATCCGCTACATGAACTGCGGCGACTGGGTCGAGAGCTGCACGGCGCTCGTCGAACATGACGACGGCCATTTCGAGATCATCACCTGGGCCGATCAGATGCGCAAAGCGGCGCCCGTTCCGCAGGTGGCAGCACGGGCAGCCTGATGCGCATCCTGGTCGCGACCGACGCCTGGCACCCGCAAGTCAACGGTGTGGTCCGGACGCTGACCAAGCTCGCGGACGCCGCCGAGGGGCTCGGCGTCGAATTCTCGTTCCTCACGCCGGAATCGTTCCGTACCTTCGCCATGCCGAGCTACCGCGACGTGCGGCTCGCCATGCCGCGCCCGGCGCGGATCGCGAAACTGATCGCGGAGGCGCGCCCCGACAGCATCCATATCGCGACCGAAGGGCCGATCGGGTTGATGGTCCGCCGCTATTGCCGGCAGCGCAAACTGCCGTTCACCTCGAGCTTCCACACCCGCTTTCCCGAATATGTCCGCGCCAGGGTGCCGGTTCCGGGCGCCCTGATCTGGCGGGCGCTGCGCCGCTTCCACAGCGCGAGCCGGGCCGTGATGGCGGCAACGCCGGCGCTGGCGCGCGAACTCGGCGAGCGCGGCTTCGACAACGTCGTGCTGTGGCCGCGCGGCGTCGACACCCGCCTGTTCCATCCCCGCGCCGTCGATCTCTGCCTGCCGGCGCCGGTGTTCCTCTCCGTCGGGCGCGTTGCCGTGGAGAAGAATCTCGAAGCCTTCCTCGACCTCGATCTGCCCGGCACCAAGGTCGTCGTCGGCGACGGCCCCGCGCGCGTCGCGCTTGAAGAGGCCTATCCCGACGCGATCTTTCTCGGCGAGAAGCACGGCGAGGAGCTGGCGGATATCTATGCGGCGGCCGACGTCTTCGTGTTTCCGAGCAAGACCGATACGTTCGGCCTCGTCCTGCTCGAAGCCCTCGCCAGCGGGCTGCCGGTCGCGGCGTTCCCGGTGAAGGGGCCCCGCGACGTGATCGGGGATGCGCCGGTCGGCGCGCTGGATCAGGACCTGCGCAGCGCCTGCCTCGCGGCGCTCGACATTTCCCGGCAGGACTGCGTCGAATTCGCCGCCAACTACACCTGGGAGGCCTCGGCGCGGGCCTTCATCGACTGCATCCGGGCGGTCGGGGCGGTGCTCCCGGGCAAGGCCGGGGCGGAGCCCGAGCGTTTCGTCGCCTGACCGGCCGGGCCGTTTTGCCCGATATCCTCGCGCGGAGGTGTCTTGCCCGTGGCTCGCCGCCCGCGATACAAATCGGGGATGACGGAACAGAACCTCCCGATCGGCCCCGCCGATATCGATGCCGCAGCGCGCGTGATCGCGCCCTTCGCCATCCGCACGCCGCTGCTGTCCTTTCCGGTGCTCAACGAGCGTCTCGGCGCGAAGGTGTTCCTGAAGCCGGAGATGCTCCAGCGCACCGGCTCCTTCAAGTTCCGCGGCGCCTTCAACAAGGTCGCGTCGATTCCGCAGGACAAGCGCGCCGGCGGCGTCGTCGCCTTCTCCTCCGGCAACCATGCCCAGGGCGTGGCGGCCGCGGCGAAGATCCTGGACATGCAGGCGACCATCGTGATGCCGTCGGACGCGCCGCTGTCCAAGCGCGAGCGCACCAAATCCTACGGCGCCGAAGTCGTGCTCTACGACCGCGACCGCGACGATCGCGAAGCGATCTCGCGTGGCATCGCGGAGAAGCGCGGCGCGACGCTGGTCAAGCCCTATGACGATCCCTTCGTGATCGCGGGGCAGGGCACCGCCGGCCGCGAGATCGCGGACGACATGGCGGGCCTCGGCCTTGCGCCGGACATCGTGGTCGCACCGGCCTCCGGCGGCGGCCTGATCGCCGGCGTCGCAACCGCGGTGAAGGCGCGCTATCCGCAGGCGCAGATCGTGGTGGCCGAGCCCGAGGCGTTCGACGATCACGGCATCTCGCTGACCGCGGGCCACCGTGAGCCGCATCCGCCCGCGGGCCGCACCATCTGCGATGCGCTGATGGCGCTGATCCCCGGCGAGATGACGTTCGCGATCAACAGCAAGCTGCTCGCGCGCGGCGTGACCGCGTCGGATGCCGAAGTCGGCGCGGCCGTCGCCTATGCCTATCGCGAGCTGAAGCTCGTGGTCGAGCCGGGCGGGGCGGTGGGTCTTGCCGCGCTGCTGGCCGGCCGCCTCGACGTTGCCGGCAAGAACGTCGTCATCGTGCTCTCCGGCGGCAATGTCGACGCCGATTTGTTCGCCGAGCTCGTGGCTTAAGCGTCCGATTGGCGAAAGCTCGCCTGCGACCATCTTTCAAGGCGCCTGCCTGCGGCAGGTCCTGAGGATGAAGTCGCGTCTCGCGGCGGGATCTCGGACCTGGTGGTGAGAAGCTCGCGAAAGCGAGTGCCTCGAACCATGCAGGCCGAACACGGCCGCTGTCTCTCGATCCATCAAAAGCGAAAGCCCTCCCCCGCAAGCGGGAGAGGGCATGCGCCGTCCAGGCTGTCGGCTGTCAGCGCATGAAGCCGGTGCGGTGATTGTTGCCGCCGGCGTTCGTGTTCGGAGCCTGGTTCATCGACTGCCGGAAATTGTTGCCGCCATTGTTGTTGCGGTTCGGCATCGTGTTGAGCTGCGGGCGTGTGTTCTGCACCTGAACCTTGTTGACGGGGTTGTTGTTGAACTTCACGCCGTTGGTGATGCGGACCGGGTTGTTCTGCGTCTGGACGTTGACCGGCTTCGCATCGACATTCGCGCCGCCCTTGCCGAGATTCACGGGCATGCTCACGATCTTCCCGGGCGTAGCGCCGGCATTGCCGCCGCCATTCTGCGTGGTGTTGGTCACCGGCAGGGTCACGATCTTGCCGGGGGCGCCGTTGTTGGTCGTGGTGCTGATCGGTGCCGGCAGCGTGACGATCTTGCCGGGGACCTGAGGCGGCGTGCCGTTCTGCTGGCTCTGGTTGTTGCCCGCGGGCAGGTTGACGATCTGGCCGCCATTGCCGGGCTTGCCGATGCCGGTGTTGTCGACAGGCTTCTGCACGACCGGCAGATTGGCGTTGATCTGCGGACCCGCACCCTGCTGCACCAGCGGCATGTATTTGGGCTGGCCGAGGCTGCCGATCTTCAGCGTCGGGGTGATCGTCTGCGGCGCCAGGAACTTGGTCGGCTGCAACAGGGGGATCAGCTTCGGCTGCGCCGCGAGCTTCAGCGCCGACGTCGCATAGGGGCTGCTGCCGTAGCTGTCGTAGAAAGTCTGGTAGCCGAGCGGCGAGTTCGCGAGCACCGCCTTGTGCCAGGCCTGCGACATCGCGAGGTTCGACAGCAGCCAGCGGATGCGATCGCACAGCGGGTCGTGCGGATACATCTGGATGAACTCCTGATAATATTCCGGCCGTCCTTCCGAGAGCACGTAGTCGTAGGCCTGGCGCGCCGAGCGGCTCGGCAGGTTGGACGCCATCTGCACGACCGGCGTGTTCACCGGCGCACGGCTCGCGGCAACGGCGGTGTCGCCGAAGAAGGTGAAGTCGGACGTGAGCGAAGAGCTCTCCCACGGGATCTGCGTGCCGTTCGTGCTCTGGTTGACCTGCAGGCGCACGCGCTTGAACAGCTGCTCGATCGGCACGTTGGGCTCACGCGCCACGTTGAGGAACGCCTGGGTGTAGGGGCTGTGGCCGCCGGCGCCATCCTGTGCTTCGGCGCCCGGTGCGGTCGAATAGCCGACGATGGAGCCGTTCGGCGCGTCGACGATCGCAAGGCCGCGGCCGGCGTCATTGACGGAGGGGAAGGGGTTGTTGCGGCAGGCATCGAGGATGACGATGCGCATGCGGCTCGGGATCGTCTCCAGCGTCGACATCACGTCGACGAGGCGGACCGAGTTGCTGACCAGCTCGGCGGCGGTGGCGACCCGCGCGTCCACGGGAACGAGATAGTTCTCGCCGGCGAGCTGCACGCCATGGCCGGCATAGTAGATCATCGCCACGGTGTTCGGACCGCGGGCCGACACCTTGGCCGAGAAATCCTGCACCACGCGGAGCATGTCGTCCTGGGTCAGGTCGGTCGCGGCCACCACCTCGAAGCCGGCGGAGTTCAGGAACTGCGCCATCGACTGGGCATCGTTCTCGGGGTTCGCGAGCTGCGGCGCATTCCGGTAGTTCGAATTGCCGATCACCAGCGCGACCCGCTGCTCCGGGCCCTGCAGGGCGGCCGGGGCCGCCGGCTCGCCGGGCGCCACTTGCGCGGAGGCGGGGCCGCACGCGAAGCCGAACAGGCTCCCCAGCAGGCCCGCATACATCAGGAAGGACTTCAGGCGGAACATAGTGTGCTCCTTTGGCACTGATCTCGATGCGAGATTGGTTGCGGGGAACCATCGCCGCGTTCGAGCCTGAGGTCCGTGATTGCGATCACCAATGCGCGAAATGTGAGCTAAGTCACACATTCGGTCTTGGCCGCTGGATGCGGCAATTTGCGTTATCGAAACGTTTCGATTGACACCGAACGAGAAGTTGGACGATTAATCCGCGGGAGAAATTCTCAAGCGGACCGCTTCTGGCCGTAACAAAACGAAACGTTTCATCTGGGGGGATACAATGATGTCATCCAAGCTCGGTTCTGTCCGCGCGCTGCTCCTGGGCACGATCGCCCTCGGCGCCGCAAGCCTCTCCGATCGCGCAATGGCCCAGCAGGCGGTGACGCTGACGCTCTGGCAGCAGGCCAGCACCCCCGCGCACGAAACCGTTCTGAAGCAGCAGCTGGAAACCTGTTCGGCGCAGCAGCCGAACGTGAAGGTGGCGCTGCAGAGCGTCGGGCTCGACGTGATGTATCCGCGACTGGCGACGTCGCTCAGGGATCGCAGGCCGCCCAACGTCATCATCACGGTCGAGAGCGTGGTCGCGTTCCTGCACGACAAAAAGAGCCTGGTTGCGGTCGACGACGTGATCGACGGTCACGGCCGCGCCGACTTCATCCCGGCATTCCTTCAGGCCGTCTCGGCCGAAGGCAAGACCTGGGCGGTGCCGGATTGGGCGCTGCATCATGCGGTCTGGTATCGCAAGGACCTCCTGGCGCAGGCCGGCATCCAGTCGACACCGAAGACCTGGGCCGAGCTCGAGGCGATGGCGGCGAAGCTGACCATCGACAAGGACGGCGACGGCAAGCCCGATCAGTTCGGCTTCGCAGTGCCCTGGGGCGCGAAGTTCTTCGCGGCCCAGCAGTCGCTGTTCGATGCGCTCTATGCGGAAGGCATCACGGTGGTCGATCCCAAGACCGGCAACTATTCCTTCGCCGGACGCAAGGCCGATGCGGTGCAGGCCCTCGACTACATGATGAAGATGCACAAGGCCTATTCGCCGCCCGCCAGCATCGACTGGACGCTGCTCGAGATCCGCACCGCGCTGATGAACGGCCAGATCGCGGCCGGCGCCGAATGGGGCGGGGTGGTGAAATTCGTCGAGCAGCAGCGGCCGGAGCTGCTGGACCAGCTCAGCGTGTTTCCGTTTCCCGCCCATGACGGTCCGGCCAAGGCGAGCCTCGGCGGCGGCTTCTACATGATGATCGGCACCGCGCCCGAGGCTGAAGTCGCGGCTTCGAAGAAGCTCGTCGCCTGCCTGATGCAGCCGTCGGAAGTCGCCCGTCGCGCCAACAGCCGCGCCATTTTCGCGCTGCCTGCCATCAACAGCGCCTACGACAGCGAGGCCTTCAAGTCCGATCCGATCAATGTGCGCTTCGCCAAGGAGATCGAGACGATCCGCCGCGACGTGATCAACAGGTGGTACCGCTACGGCCTGGAAGCCGGCCTCAACCCGGTCTCCTCGATCATGGAGAGCACCAGCGTCATCAACGAGAGCATGCAGAAGGTCGCGCTGGGACGGCAGACCTCCGCGCAGGCCATCGACGAGCTGGATCAGTTCATGAAGTCGTCGCTCGATCGTCGCTAGTCAACGCGGCCGGACCGAAGCCATGACCCCAGATAGCGCGGCCACGCCGCAAGCCTCGGATCGCATGCCGTGGTCCGTGCTGGCGCGCTATCGTCCGCCGGTCGGCCTGTTGCTGGTGCTGCCGGCCCTGCTGCTGCTGGCGGGCTTCCTGCTGGTCCCGCTGGTGCAGTCGATCAGCTACAGCTTCTACGACGCCGGCATGATCGGCGAGAGCGGCCGTTTCGTCGGTCTCGCCAACTACGTCAACGTCTTCCTCAGCGGAAAGATCGGCGCGATCTCCTGGGTGACCGTGGTCTGGACGCTGGGATCCACGGCCGGGCAGCTCGTGCTCGGGCTGCTCGCCGCCATGACGCTGCTCGCTGCCGGGCGCGCGAGCGTCGTCCTGCGCAGCGTCCTGCTGCTGCCCTATGCCGTGCCGGCCATCTCGCTGGCGCTGGTCTGGCGCTGGATGTTCAGCGACGGCACCGGCATCCTGACCCATTGGCTGCAGATCCTCGGCCTGTTTCCGCTCAACGCCTCGCCGCTCGGCTCCGCCGATGTCGCGATCTGGCTGGTGGTGCTCGCGAACATCTGGCACGGCTTTCCCTTCGCCATGCTGATCTACCTGGTCGCGCTCCAGCAGATCGACCCGGCGTTGTACGAGGCCGCCGGCCTCGATGGCGCCAACGTGTGGCAGAAGTTTCGCTACATCACGCTGCCGTCGCTGCGCAGCGCGACCATCGCGTTGCTGGTGCTGCGCGGAATCTGGACCGCGACCTCGTTCGATCTGCCCTGGCTCCTGACCGGCGGCGGCCCGGCGGGAACAACCTATGTCTGGCCGATCTGGATCTACGAGGAGGCGATGGGCTTCTTCCGTCCGGGACGGGCGGCGGTTCTCGCGCTGCTGCTCGGCCTTGCGATTGCCGCCGTCGTCTACGCGTTCCGCCGTGTGATCCGGCAGAGCCTGAGCCATTGAGCGATCGATGAATCCCAAAGCCATCCTGCTCCGGCTGCCGTTCGCGATATGGGCGACAGCGCTGGTGCTGTTCGCGAGCTTTCCGCTGCTGTGGATCGTGCTGTCGGCGCTGCGGACGCCGGCCGACCTGCTGGCACGGCCGCCGCGCCTCTTCACCGAGCCGAGCCTGCACTGGCTGCGCGAAGTGCTGCTGCAGACGGATGCTTTGCAATGGTTCGCCAACAGCGCGATCGTCGCGTTCGGCGCCGCCTGCATCAACATGCTGCTCGGCTCGCTCGCGGCCTACGGCCTCACGCGCTTCAAGTTCCGCGGCCGCGACGCCATCACGCTCGGCGTACTTTTCGTCTACGTGATCCCGCCGATCCTGATTTTCCTGCCGCTCTACGTGGCCCTCGACCAGCTCGGGCTGACCAATACCTATCTCGGCGGCATCCTCGCTCATACGACCCTGACGCTGCCGTTCTGCCTGTGGCTGATGCAATCCTTCTTCCGCAACATCCCGCCGGAGCTGGACGAAGCGGCCGTGATGGATGGTGCCAGCACCGCCCAGATCTATCGCCTCGTCATCCTGCCGCTCGCGGCTCCCGGCATTCTCGCGGTCGGCATTCTCGCCTTCATCATCTCGTGGAGCGAGTATCTTTTTTCCAGCACGGTCCTGACCCGCAGCGAAATGAAGACGGTTCCGGTCGCGCTCGCCGAGATGGCGAGCTCGGGACATGCACCGTGGGGCGAAATCATGGTTCTGGGCGCGCTGACCGCGGTGCCCGTTCTGATCCTCTTCACGCTGATCCAGAAATGGTTCGTGCAGGGCATTACGGCCGGCGCCGTCAAGGGATGACGGTGCGGGCAACGGGGAGAATGTGAATGCGAGTCGATGTCACGGTCAGTCACGGCGACTGGTTCAATTCCTGGGGCAGCTGGGGGCGTCCGTCGGTCGAGCGTATCCTCGACCAGCTCAAGGAAGCCGGCGTGCAGCGGGTGCCGTGGCGCACGATGTTCGGGGCGCGGGCCCAGTACCATTCCAAGATCGAGACGGTCTATTGGGGCCGGGAAGGCGGCGGCGGAATCGATCGCCCCGGCAATGAAGGCACGGCACGGCGCAGCTACGATCTGCGGCAATGGGATCCGCTGCCCGATGCGATCGAAGCCGGCCGGGAGCGCGGCCTCGAAATCGGTGCATGGTATCCGCTGTTCGAGGAGACTCATTTCCAGCTCGATGTCTCGCGGCTCGCCCGCGAGAAGCCGGAGTGCTGGGTCGAGACGCGCGAGGGCAGGACACGGCGCAGCAAGCTCAGCTTCGCGCATCCGGCGACGCGCGCGCACAAGCTGGGAATGCTGACCGAACAGCTCGACTACAATCCCGACTACGTGATGCTGGACTTCTATCGCGAGACCCAGGAATGGGAATTCCGCCGGCAGCCGAGCGTGGAAGTCGATCCCAGCGGCGTCTCGATCTACGGCTACGAGCCGCCGATGCGCGATGCGTTTCGCGCGCTGCACGGCAAGGACCCGCGCGAGCTGCGCAACGACGATCCCGTCTGGGTGGACTTTCGCGTGGCGCAGAACACCGAATTCATGCGTGAGGCCGCAGCGCTCGTGCACGGACGCGGAAAGCGCCTGGCGGTGCGGGTTCGCTCGCTGCGGTCGATGGCGCTGCCGATGCCGTGGTGGGTGTCCGAGCGCTATCCGACCGACTCGCGGCGCGGCTCGTTCGTCGATTGGGCGGAGTGGGCGAGGCAAGGGATCGTCGACGATGTCGTGCTGTTCATGGACAATTGGGACCTGTTCGACATCACCGCCGCCGATGTCTGGCGCGAGGCGCTCGACGCGCGCGAGCGGATGGACGGCAAGGGGACGCTGACGATCGGGCTGTTCATGTTCGACATGCATGCGCGCAGCGCGCTCGATGCCTGCAGTCAGCTGGAGAGCCTCGCCGACGGCGCGCAGCGTGGGGGCGCCGAGGGGGTCTGCCTGCTCGAATCCAACAACGTGCATGCCTGGGGTGGGGGCATCGGCGGCGGCGGCCGCAAGGATATCGGCCTGTGGTCGGCCGTGCACCGGATCACGCGTCCGGAGTGGGCGGGGCTGCATATTTGATCGCCGCGCACGACATTTCGCGGGACAGGTCGCGCGCGCTCCTAGTCGAGCGCGACGCAGGAATCGCGCGCGATCAGCGTCGGTGCGAAGATCCGGCTGCGCGCCGCCGTGATCGTCTCGATCTCGCCGACGCGATCCAGGAGGTATTCCACGGCGATGCGACCCATCTCCTCGATCGGCTGGGCAATCGCCGTGAGGCGCGGCCGCAGCGCCGTGCTCCACGGGAAGTCGTCGATGGCCGCGACCGAGATGTCCTGCGGACACCTGAAGCCGAGATCGCCGATCGCCTGCAGCGCGCCGAGGGCCATCACGTTGTTCGCGGCGACGATCGCGGTCGGCCGGTTGCGGCCCGACAGCACCGGCTGGGCCACCATGTAGGCCGCTTCGCCGCGGAAGTCGGCACGCAGGCAGATCGCGGGATCCGGCTCGAGGCCGATGTCGCGCAGGGCCTCGCAATACCCCTGATAGCGCTCGTCGCTGGTCGACAGGCCGGCACGGCCGCCGATGAAGGCAACCCGGCGGTGGCCGAAGCGCAGGACGTATTCCGTGATCATCCGGCCCGCTGCGCGGTTGTCGAGGCCGATGAAGTCGCGATCGAGGCCTTCGATCCGCCGGTCGATGGTGACCAGCGGCGCGCCGATCTCGCGCGTGAGCTTCTCGCGGTAGGCCGCGCCCTGTCCGGACGGCGACAGGATCACGCCCGCGACGCGCTGGACGCGCAGCAGTTCGAGCAGTTCGAGCTCGCGCGCCTCGTCCTCGTCGCTGTTGCAGATGATGACGGCGTAGCCGGCATCGTGCGCCGCCTTCTCGATCGCGCGCGTGAGCGTGCCGAAGAACGGATTGGTGATCTCCGAGACGATGAGGCCGAACAGCTGGCTGCGTCCCATCCGGAGGCTGCGCGCGATTCCGTTCGGCGCGTAGCCGACGGCATCGACCGCGTCGAGAATCCGGCGCAGGGTTTTCTCGCTGACAGTTCCACTGCGATTGAGGGCGGCAGACACCGTGGCGATCGATACTCCAGCCTGCCTAGCAACGTCACGTATGTTCGCCATCGACGCCATCTTCATGAGGGAACGAAGTCACGTCATCAATCTAAACGTTATCTCCGCCGAGAGGTAGTGATCTGTGATCGGATTGATCGCAATGGTTAGGGACAGCCGATGCCTCCGCCGTTGATCCTGCTTCCCGGCCTCAAGAGCGACCATCGCGTCTGGCAGCCCCAGATCGACGCGCTCGGGAGTCGGAGCGATGTCATCGTTCCGGTCGCTTCTCTCGACTGCGAGAGCATTGCCGGCATGGCGACGGCCGTGCTCGCCGGAGCGCCGGAGCGATTTGCGCTCGCGGGATGCTCGATGGGCGGCTATGTCGCTCTTCAGATCATGCGGCTGGCGCCTGAACGCGTCGAGCGGTTGGCGCTCGTCTCGACGTCGGCGCGCCCGGAGAATCCCGCGACCACTCCGCTGCGTCATGCGGCGCTCGCGCTGGCGCGCCGCGACGGTGTCGGGGCGATGGCCGCGGCGGGACTGGGTCGCGACTTCCATCGTGCGCATCGAGACGATGCCGGCCTCGCGGCGCTGATGGTCGCGATGGCCGAAACCGTGGGCCTCGACATCATCGAGCGGCAGATGCGTGCGGTCATCGCGCGACCTGATGCCCGTCTTGTGCTGGCGTCCATCAGGTGTCCGACCGCGATCGTCGTGGGCGAACAGGATCAGGTCACGCCGCCCGATTGTTCGCGCGAACTGGTCGCCGCCATCGCGGGCAGCACGCTGTCGATGATTCCCGATTGCGGTCATTGCGCATCGCTGGAAACACCCGGGCGCGTCACGGCGGCGCTGCAAGCGTGGATGGAGGCGTGATGGATTTCGCGAACGAGAAGCCGTTGCCGTCGCGCACGCTCGGGCGCACGGGATTGCAGGTGAGTTGCCTTGGTTTCGGTGCCGCGCCGATCGGCGACCTCTATCAGGTGCTCGATGAAGGCCGCGCCATCGGTGCCGTGACTGCCGCTTACGACGTCGGCATGAACATCTTTGATGCCGCGCCGCTCTACGGGCATGGTCTTGCCGAACATCGTTGCGGGACGGCGCTCCGCAGCGTGCCGCGGGACAGTTTCCTGCTGTCCACGAAAGTGGGGCGCTGGCTCGATCCGTTCGCGGCGCGCGGCAACGGTTCGGGCTATGTCGGCGGCCTGCCTCACGGCGCGATCATCGACTATTCCTATGACGGCACGATGCGGTCGGTCGAGCAGTCGATGCTTCGGCTCGGTGTCGGGCGCATCGACATCCTGCTCATTCACGACGTCGATGCCTGGACCCACGGCGAAGCCGCGGTCGAGACGCGATTCGCCGAAGCGATGGAGGGATCCTATCGCGCGCTCGCGCGCCTGCGCGACGACGGCGTGATCAAGGCGATCGGCGTCGGCGTCAACGACGTCGGGATGTGCGAGCGCTTCGCAAGCGCCGGCGATTTCGACGTGATGCTGCTGGCCGGACGCTATTCCCTGCTGGAGCAGGGCGCGGCTGAGAGCTTCTTCCCCCTTGCCCAGCGCAAGGGGATCGGCCTCCTTCTCGGCGGCGTCTTCAATTCCGGGATTCTGGCCACCGGCGCCCGGGATGGCGCGCGCTACAACTATGCGGCGGCAAGCGAAGCCGTCCTTGCGCGCGTGCGCCGGATTGAGGCCATATGCGGTGCACATGAAGTGTCGCTTCCGGATGTCGCGCTGCAATTCGTGCTCGCGCACCCGGCCGTGTCGAGTGTCGTGCTCGGCGCGGTTTCGGCCGACGAAGTCCGGCAAAACGCGGCGCGGCTGAGCCGCAGGGCTCCACGCGGGCTCTGGGACGATTTGAAGTCGGAACGGCTGCTTCCGCACGATGCGGCTGTTCCGTCATGATGAGCTCGAGATTCATTTCAATTGCGGGAGGCGTCCATGCTGAAATCGCTTGATCCGATCCTGACGCCAGATCTGCTCTGGCTTCTGGCCTCGATGGGCCATGGCGACGACCTTGCCTTCGTCGATGCCAATCATCCGGCGACGCGCATCGCGCAGAGCACGACGTCGCGGCGCCTGATCCAGCTGCCGGGCATGAGCATGGAGACGGCGATCGGCGCCATCATGACGCTCTATCCGCTCGACGATTTCGATCCCGATCCGGTGCGCGTGATGATGCCGGTGGACGACCCCAATCGCGTCCCCGAGGTGCAGCGTGCCGTGCTGGACGAGATCGCTCGCTCGGTCGGCCGCCCCGTCACGCCCGGCAAGCTCTCGCGCCCTGATTTCTATCGCGCGGCGGCGGCGAGCTTCGGTGTCGTGCAGGTCGGGGACACCAGGAGCTATGGCTGTTTCCTGATCCGCAAGGGCGTGATCAGCTAGAGCCTGCCGCGCGCAACGTCGCGCGTTCGGAAATCGGGTGGATCGATCTGTCGCAACTCCTATCGTGGCGAAGACACGTGGGAGCACGACATGTACAAGTTTCATTCCATCGCTGCGCTTCGCGGCGACGGCCTGCGGCCGGAGTTGCAGGCTCTGTTCGAGCGAGAGGCGATCGACCGCGACGCGCAGTTGCGCAGTCGTCCTGACGGCATGATCCAGTCGGGCCCGGATTCCGCCGCGGAGCCGGCCGAGATCATCGAATTGCGACCGAAGCGAATTGCCTGACGCCAGGCGCGATGGCGCGCAAGCCCACTCGGATTTGAATGGCCTTCCTGCAGGCGACTGTCTATCGTGCGGGCATGTCGCGAGTCCTGTGTCTGACTATTGCTGTCATCGTGTCGTTGCTGCCGGCCGTCGCGCCGGCCGAGCCGACGCAAAAACGTCCCAAGCCGGTCTGGCATGGCTACGGCTTCCTGCCGGGTTATCGGCAGCCGCTGAGCAACAGCCAGCCGCTCTACGCCCAGAAGGACGCGATGCGGCGGCTGTCGCGCAACGACCGGCGTCATTGGTACATCGACCCGGTGCCGCGCTATTATGGCTGGGACGGCGAGTGGCACTATTTCGGCCGGCCCGGCTTCGGCGGCGGCCGCTACAATGGCGGCAGCTTCGGTCCCTGCTGGACGCGGACACCGATCGGCGCGGTCTGGAACTGCGGTTGATCGATCGCGCGTGAACGCGGCGCAGCGCCGCCTTGGCGGCCGCGCGAGGGCTGCGACCCATCCTATCAGTGAGGCTGCGACCCCTGGGTCCTGGAGCTTCGCTTCGTTCGTCCGGGACAGGTGACTGCTGTTGCCTCGTGCGCCGTCATTGCGAGCGCAGCGAAGCATCCAGGATCTCATCGCGGAAGGACTCCGGATCGCGTCGCTGCGCTCGCAATGACGATGCGGTGACCGCCTAAGCGACCAACGAAGCGAACGATCCTTACGAGAAGAACGCGATCTTCTCGGCCTGGGTCATGCGGCGGATCGGGGCCAGCGGATCGTTGGCCGGTGCGCGGGGCTTCTGCAGGATGCCGCTGGCGAGGATGGTGGCGCCGAGCGAGGCCTCGGGGAGCGGCGAGGGCATCGGCAGCGTGGCGGTCGGCACGGCGGCGAATGTCGCGGTGGCTGCAGCCGCCATGGCCGGCACAGGTTGCTCCATCACTTCGGCGGCCGCTTCCGCGATGGCGTCGGTGAGCCGCGCAAGCGACTCCATGGCGATCGGAGCGTCATCGGCGGGCTCTTCCGCGACCATTGCCGCGATCGGCTCGGGCGCGATGGGCTCCGGCACCATCGCCGCGATCTCGACGTCCATCGGCGCCGGAACCGTGACGGTGATTTCGACGGGCTCGACGAGTTCGTCGAAATCCGGATCGGCCGCGGCCATCTCCATCGCGATGCGCTCGAGCACCGCTTCGTCCTCGGCTTCCGCGGCGGCGTCGAGCGAAAACTCGTCCGTCACGTCCGCAAGGGCCGTGGACTCTGCGACCTCTTCGAACGCGGCATGGCGTTCCGCGGCGATCTCCGGTTCCATCGCGGCGTCCATCGCCGCCTCGGCAACCGCGCTCGCCGCATCGGCAGCAGGGGCTTCGCCGGCTGTCGCGGAGAACGTGGCTGCTGCCGACGCTGTTTCCGCGCTGGACGGCGATTCGGTCCGCGCGGGAGCGGGCGAGGGAGGTGATGCCGCCTGCGACGTTGCGCCGACGTCGGTCTGCTCGATCCGGTCCTTGAGCAGGTCGAAGGCGGCCTTCAGGTCGGCGCGCGGGTCGATGGTCGACACCTGCGCGCAGGCGCTCTCGATGGAGGAGAGCTGCGAATCAATGAGGTCGCAGATTCGCCCGTCGGCGCCGATCTCGCGCCAGCGCCAGGAGATCTCCCTGATGATGCGCACGCCGCGATGGATCGGCGATATGCCGGCCTCGATAGCGGCCGGATCGAACGCCCTGGCGGCGGACGTTTCGGCATCCGCGACGGCGCGGCGGATCGCGGCAAGCGCCTCGGGAAGGCGATCCTCGACGATCGGTTGCCGCTGTGCCGCAAGGGTTTCCTCGATTTTCGCGACCGCGTCGAGAACCATGCGCGTGTCGGCATTGCGGTTGCGCTTGGCGTATTCGCCAAGGAACCAGCGGCCGCGCGCCGTCTCCATGAAGGCTTCGCGGATCGCTTCGTAGTCCTGCTCGTTCGGCTCTGCCGCGCGGGCAGACATGGGCGAGAGGGCGAATGCTTCAGTGGCCATGGCAATCTCGTCGCGCAAATCACTGCGCGTTATGTAACGATCACCACGATATCGACCGAATCGCAATTGGTTTGATGGCACGCGAATCACAAATCCCCACGCCTGCATCCGTGAAACGGCGATTCGCGGTGGGACTCGCCCTGTTCTACTCGGCCGTATTCGCCGTGTCGGGCACGCATCTGCCGTTCTTCCCGGTCTGGCTCAAGGCGATCGGCATCGATCCGTCATGGATCGGCATCATCAACGCGCTGCCGGCGATCACGCGCTTCACCACGTTGCCGCAAATCACGGCCCTTGCCGAAAAGCGGCACGCCATCCGCGCCGGCATGATGGTGTCGGTGCTGGCCACCGCGATCGGGTTCACGGCGGTCGGCTTGCAGCAGCAACCGCTCGCGCTGTTCCTGATCTACGCGCTCACCTGCATGATGTGGACGCCGACCAACCCGCTGACCGACGCCTATGCGTTGCGCGGCGTCGCGCGCTACGGGCTCGATTACGGCCCGCTGCGGTTGTGGGGTTCGGCGGCCTTCGCCGCGGGCTCGCTCGCCTGCGGCTATCTCGTCGACAGCATCGCCGCGAGCAGGTTGATCTGGGTCATCGTCGCGTGGGCCATCGTCGCGGTGCTCGCCAGCCTGTTCCTGCAGCCGCTCGACGACGTCAGGCGAAAGACGACGGAGACGCATGCCGGCAAGGCGCTGCTGCGCGACGGCGGCTTCTGGGCCGTGATCGCCTCGGCCGCGCTGATCCAGGGTAGCCACGTCGCCTATTACACGTTCTCGGCCATCAACTGGCAGGCCCAGGGCCTCGGTGGGGTCACCATCGCGGGCCTCTGGACGCTCGGCGTGATCGCGGAGATCGCCGTCTTCGCGCTGTCGCCGCGTTTCTCGCTGCATGCGTCCTCGCTGATCGCGATCGGCGGCGCGAGCGCGGTCGTGCGCTGGATCGTCACGGCGCAGGAGCCGCCGCTCGCGCTGCTTGCGATCGTGCAGCTCGGCCACGGCCTCACCTTCGGGATGACGATCGTCGGCACCATGAACCTGCTGGTGCAGCGCGTGCCCTCGCACCAGATCGCGCGGGGGCAGGGCTATTACGTCGCGTGCAACGGGCTCCTGGGCGCGGCGACCTCGATCGCCTCAGGCGCGATCTACGCGCGGATCGGCGACGATCTCTACTACGTCATGGCGGCGATGGCCGCCGCCGGTGCGCTCGTGATCTGGGCGGCGCGGCCCCATCTCAAGGCTCATCCCCACAGCGCGGCGTCGGGCGGATAGACCAGGCTGCCGTCATAGCGCAGGGCGTGGTCGCGATCGCGCGCGAGCAACAGCGGCCCGTCGAGATCGACGAAGCGCGCCTGCGGGGTGACCAGCATCGCGGGCGCCATCGAGAGCGAGGTCGCGACCATGCAGCCGATCATGATCTCGAAACCGAGGGCCTGCGCGGCGTCGGCCATCGCCAGCGCCTCGGTGAGGCCGCCGGTCTTGTCGAGCTTGATGTTCACGGCGTCGTAGCGCTCGCGCAGGGGCGCCAGGGAGCCGCGGTCATGCACGCTCTCGTCGGCGCAGACCGCGAGCGGGCGCCTGATCTGCGCCAGCGCGTCGTCCTTGCCGGCCGGCAGCGGCTGCTCCACCAGCGTGACGCCGACGGCGTCGCAGGCGGCGAGATTGTGTTGCAGGTTGGCCTCGGTCCAGGCTTCGTTGGCGTCGACGATCAGCTCGGATTCGGGGGCGGCCTTGCGGACGGCGGCGATCCGCTCCGCATCGCCCTCGCCACCGAGCTTGATCTTGAGCAGCGGCCTGTGCGCCGCCCGGGCGGTCGCCGCGGCCATGGCCTCCGGCGTCCCCAGCGAGATCGTGTAGGCCGTGGTGCGCTCGCCCGGCACCGGGCGGTCCAGCAGGTTCCAGGCCCGCAGGCCCGCCGCCTTGGCCTCGAGGTCGATCAGGGCGCAATCGAGCGCGTTGCGGGCTGCTCCCGGCGGCATGGCGGCCTGCAGGGCTTGCCGCGTGAGACCGCCGGCGACCGCGTCCTGCATGGCCTCGATGGCAGCAAGCGTAGCCTCCGGCGTCTCGCCGTAACGAGGATAGGGCACGCATTCACCCCGGCCGGCGAGGCCGTTCCGGCTGACTTCGGCCACGACGGTCACGGCTTCCGTCTTGGCGCCCCGGCTGATGGTGAAGCTCCCGGTGATGGGAAAGCGCTCGATTCGCGCGCGAAGTGCCGGAACTTTGCTGGAAGTCATTTTGAACTCTGGCGAAATCTGAACCTGCTGGTTACCTCTAGCAACTAACAATGGCCAGTTGGGGGTACCTTTTCTAGGTAAGGGCGCGTGCGCAACCAATCGTTTTTCTCCGTCCCGGCGCGGGAGCGGACATCTTGAGCGGCGATCCGAAGCTGGAACGGATCGCGAAGGGCAACGCGCTGGCGCTTTGTGCCACCGGGACCTGGACCGCGCGCTTCGCGCCGCTGCTCGAGCGGATCGTCGCCGATGCGGAGAAGCTCGCCGGCGGCCCGCAGAGCGTCTTCATCGATGTCTCGGAGGTCGCCCAGCTCGATACGTTCGGCGCCTGGCTGATCGAGCGGCTGCGCCGCAGCCTCACGCAAGGGGCCGTCGAGGCGCAGATCGCCGGGCTCTCGGCAAATTATTCGAGCCTCGTCGACGAGGTGCGCCGGGTGCGGGCGACGCCCGTGATCGACACCGGCACCATCACCATCACCGGCATGCTAGAGCAGATCGGCCGCACCGTCGCCGGCATCGGCGGCACCGTGGCGAGCCTGATCGACATGCTCGGCGCCGTGCTCGCGGCCGGCGGCCGCGTGCTGATCCACCCGCGCTCGTTCCGCCTGACCTCGACCGTGCACCACATGGAGCAGGTCTGCTGGCGCGCGGTGCCGATCATCGTGCTGATTACCTTCCTGATCGGCTGCATCATCGCCCAGCAGGGCATCTTCCATTTCCGCCGCTTCGGCGCCGACATCTTCGTCGTCGACATGCTCGGCGTGCTGGTGCTGCGCGAGATCGGCGTCCTGCTGGTGGCGATCATGGTCGCGGGCCGCTCGGGGAGCGCCTACACCGCCGAGCTCGGCTCGATGAAGATGCGCGAGGAGATCGACGCGCTGCGCACCATGGGGTTCGACCCGATCGAGGTTCTGGTGCTGCCGCGCATGCTGGCCCTGGTGCTGGCGCTGCCGATCCTCGCCTTCCTCGGCGCGATGGCCGCGCTCTACGGCGGCGGCCTCGTCGCGTGGCTCTATGGCGGCGTCGATCCCGAGGCGTTCCTGCTGCGCCTGCGCGATGCGATCTCGATCGACCATTTCATCGTCGGCATCGTGAAGGCCCCGGTGATGGCCGCCGTGATCGGCATCGTCGCCTGCGTCGAGGGCCTCGCGGTGCAGGGCAGCGCGGAATCGCTGGGCCAGCACACGACGTCGTCGGTGGTGAAGGGCATCTTCTTCGTCATCGTCATGGACGGCGTGTTCGCGATCTTCTTCGCGTCGATCGGGATGTGACGATGGCCCAGGACATCCGGAACGCGACGCCAGATCCCATCATCCGCGTGCGCGACATCACCGTGCAGTTCGGTGCGACGCGGGTGCTCGACGGCCTCAACCTCGACGTCAGGCGCGGCGAGATCCTCGGCTTCGTCGGCCCGTCCGGCGCGGGCAAGTCGGTGCTGACGCGCACCATCATCGGCCTGGTGCCGAAGGTGGCCGGAAGCATCGAGGTGTTCGGCGTCGACCTCGACGCCTCCAGCGGCCCACAGCGTCGCGGCGTGGAGCGGCGCTGGGGCGTGCTGTTCCAGCAGGGGGCGCTGTTCTCCTCGCTGACGGTGCGGCAGAACATCCAGTTTCCGATGCGCGAATATCTCCGGGTGTCGCAGCGGCTGATGGACGAGATCACGATCGCCAAGCTGACCATGGTCGGGCTCAAGCCGGACGTGGCCGAGCGCTTTCCCTCGGAACTGTCCGGCGGCATGATCAAGCGCGTCGCGCTCGCACGCGCACTGTCGCTCGACCCGGACCTGGTCTTTCTGGACGAGCCGACCTCGGGCCTCGACCCGATCGGCGCAGGCGACTTCGACGAACTGGTCAGGACGCTTCAGCGCACTTTGGGCCTGACCGTTTTCATGGTAACCCACGACCTCGACAGCCTCTACACAGCCTGTGACCGCATTGCCGTTTTAGGGAACGGTAAGATCATTGCGGCAGGGTCGATGGCCGACATGCAGGCCTCGCAGCATCCCTGGCTGAGGCAATATTTCCACGGCAAGCGCGCCCGCGCGGTCATGGGTTGAACAGCCGGAGCACCTGATGGAAACGCGGGCGAATTACGTACTGATCGGATCCTTCACGCTGGCGGTGATCGCCGCCGCGATCGGCTTCGTGCTGTGGTTCCAGTCGCTGCACACCACCAAGCAGCGCAGCCCCCTGCGCGTCGTGTTCGAGGGCCCGGCCGCGGGCCTGCGCAACGGCGGCAGCGTCAATTTCAACGGTATCCGGGTGGGCGAGGTGGTCTCGGTGAAGCTGGACAACCCGCGGCGGGTTGTCGCACTCGCGATGATCGAGAACAACGCCCCGATCCGCAAGGACACGCTGGTCGGCCTCGAATTCCAGGGCCTCACCGGCGTCGCCGCGATCTCGCTCAAGGGCGGGGAGGAGGCGGCTGCCCCTCCGCCGCTCGACCAGGACGGCATCCCGACGCTGACGGCCGATCCGAACAAGCTGCAGGACGTCACCGAGGCGATCCGCGGCACGCTGCAGAACATCAACAAGATCGTCGCCGACAATCAGGAATCGGTGAAGAACTCGCTGAAGAACCTCGAGACCTTCACCAACTCGCTCGCCCGCAACTCCGAGAAGATCGACGTCGTCATGGCCAAGGTCGACGGCGTGATGCTCAAGGCCGACAACCTCATGCTCGGCCTGAACACGCTGGCCGGCGGCAAGGACGGCGGCGAGCTGTTCCAGGCCGTGAAGTCGATCCGCGAACTGGCCGAAGACTTCGACAAGCGCTCGGGCGCCCTGATGACCGACGGCCGCCGTACCCTCGGCGACATCAGCCGCGCCGTGAACAATTTCGACCGCAACCCGACCCGCGTCCTGTTCGGCGCCAGCAACAGCTCCCAGCCGGCCCCGCCGCCCGAGCCGCCGAAGCCGCCCGCGACGGAACGCAGGCGGTAGGCGGACGGGCGAGCTCGCGGAATCCGTCTCTCGTCATTGCGAGCACAGCGAGGTGTCCGCCGAAGCCTTGGCAGTGGCGGAGCAATCCAGGCTGTCTCCGCGGATGCAGTCTGGATTGCTTCGTCGCTGCGCTGCTTGCAATGACGGTGCAGGGAAGTGGCGTGCGGATCTCGTAATTTCGCAGCCTGGACGGGGCGAAGCGCTATCCGGGTCTTTCACCGCGTTCCGCCGCGCTCCATGCGGGCCATGATGGTCCCGCAACGTCGCGCACAAACAAAAACGGAGCCCGTGAGGGCTCCGCTTTTCATTCGCCGTTCGCCTCGCGCTGTTCGCGGGCCTTGCCTTATCCCAGCCGGCCCGCCGCGTGCGCGAGCAGGGTGTAGACCAGACCCGTCTCCGAGGTCAGGTGGCTGCGCAGCTCCTGCGGGCCGCGGCCGTCGCGGGCGACCTCGTCGAGCAGGCGCTCGAACTCCGCGATGTAGCGGTCGACCGTTCCCTTGAAGTTGCGGTCGGAGCGATACTTGCGGGCGACCTCGTCGAAGGCCTTCTGGCCGGCGGGCGTGTAGAGGCGCTTGGTGAAGGCCTTGTTCTCGCCGCGCTGGTAGCGATCCCACATCTCGGCGGCGAGGTTGCGGTCCATCAGACGGCCGATGTCGAGCGACAGCGACTCCAGCGGATTGCCGGCGCTCTGCGGAGCCTGCGGCTGCGGAGCGGGAGCCGGGCGAGCGCGCGGCGAAGCTTCACGGCCGGTCGGAGCGCCCTGGTTGGCGTCCGTGCGGTTCAGCAGATCCGACAGCCAGCCGTCGCGGCCCTGGTCGTTGCCCGCGGGCGCGACCGGCGGCGCTTCGGTGCGGCGCGAGGAGGCCGGCATGCCGAGGTCCGGCGGCGGAAGCGTCGAGGCGCTGCCGGTGTCGCGCATGCGGGTCTCGGTGCGCGTGCCGGCGGTTGCCAGCATCGGCTCTTCCTGGCGCTGCTGCACGCTGGCACGGCCCGCCGTCGAGACGTCGAGGCCGCGGCCATGCTGGGCCACGATGCGGTTGAGCTCGGCGAGGGCCTCGATCTGGTCGACGATCACCTTGCGCATCTGCGCAGTGCTCTCGGCGGCCTCCTGCGGCATCTCGAGTACGCCGCGGCGCAGCTCGTTGCGGGTGGCTTCGAGCTCGTTGTGCATCTCGTACGCCATCTGCTTCATGCTGGAGACGAGGTTGGTGAACCGCTCCGTCGACTGCTTGAACATCGCATCCGCCTCGTCGGTGGTCTGGCGGTAGATGTCGTGCATCGCGTCGATGGTCTGGCGGTGCTCCTCCTCGGACGCCGCGCGCACCGCTTCGAACTGGCGGGTGATCGCGGCCGAGCCTGCGCCGGCGGTCTCCGCGACGACGCGGGCGATGTCGCGGGCACGCTCTTCGGCAGCCGCCAGCGATTCATCGAGCAGGCCGGTGAAGCGCGACAGACGCTGGTCGAGATCGGTCGTGCGCAGGTCGATCGTGGTGACCAGCGATTCCAGCGCCTGCTTGCGTTCGGCGAGCGAAGCGGTGGTGTTCTTGTTGCTCTGCTCGACGACCTGCGCGGCATCGACCAGCGCCTTGCCGTGCGCGTCGAACTGGGTCGACAGCTCGCCGAGGTCCTGGAGCGCCTTCGTGGTCTTCGTGTTGAAGACGTTGAGCTGGTCTTCCAGGTTCTGCGTCGCCGCGCCGTTGCGCGAGGTGACGTCGTTCATCGCCGAGACGAAGTCGGCGACGCGCGTCACCAGCGCCCGCTCGAGCGAGTTGAGGTTGTCGTGAGCGCCGGTCAGCACCTCCTGGAGGAGGATGTTGCCTTCGCGGAGCCGCTCGAACAGGGCCACCGTGTCGGTGCGCAGGATCTTGCTGGTCTCCTGCATCTCGGTGACGGCCGCGATCGAGACCTGGCGCGACTGGTCGATGGCCGCGCGCGAGGCCTGCTCGAGGTCCTTGAGCGACTTGCCGACCGCGCCGGTGGCGAGCTCGCTCGCGGTGTTGATGGTACGGGCCACTTCGGAGCCGTTGCCCATCATCGTCTGCGAGAAGGCGTGGCCGCGCGTCTCGATCGACTTCAGCGCGTCGGAGGTGACGCGGTCGATGTCGAGGGTGAGCTGGCTGGTCTTCGAGCCGATCGCATCGACCAGAGCGCCGCGCTTGGCGTCGATCATGTTCGAGAGACGGTCGGCCTGCTGCTGCACGTAAGTGACGATCTCGTCGGTCTTGCCGGTCATGGCCTGGCCGAAGCTGCTGCTGGCGGCGAGCACCGAGCGCTCGACGTCGGCGGAGCTCGTCTTGACCCGCGAGCTCGCCTCGTTGGAGGCGGAGATCAGCGCATTCTGGGCGTTGAGCGCGCTGGTCTGGATGTCGTTGGTCGCATTCGTGGTCGCCGTGCTCAGCGCGCGCTCGATCTCGGTGGAGATCGTGCGGATCTGGCTCGCGGCGTCCGCCGAGGTCGAGGTCAGGGACGACTGCGCCTCGCGGGCGCTGCTGAGGATCGTCGCCGCGGTGTCGGCGCCGACCGAGGTCAGGGTGCGCTCGATGTCCGTCGTCAGCGACTTGATCTGGCTCGCCGCGTCGGTGGAGGCGGTGATCAGCGTGCCCTGTGCCTCGCGCACGCCGCTGGTGAGCGCCTCGATGGTGGCGCCGCCGGCGGTCGCCAGCGCGCGCTGCATTTCGGCGGCCAGCGAACGGACCTGGCCGGTCTGCTCGGCCGAGACCGCGAGGAGGGTGCTCTGGGCGTCGCGGGCGCTCGCCGTGATCGTCTCGGCGGTCGACTGGCCGGCCTGCGAGAGCGAGCGATGCACTTCGATCGCGAGCGACTTGACCTGGCTCGCCGCGTCCGAGGACGCCGTGACCAGGGTGTTCTGGGCCTCACGGGCGCCGGCCGTGATGGTCTCGGCCGTCGAGGTGCCCGCCATCGAGAGCGAACGCTGCATGTCGGAGGACAGCGCCTTGATCTGGTTGGCGGTCTCGGTCGAGGCCGCGATCAGCGAGCTCTGCGCATCGCGGGCGCCGGCGGTGATCGACTCGGCCGTGGTCGAGCCGGCCATCGACAGCGAACGCTGCACGTCGGCGGTGAGCGTCTTGACGTGGTTGGCCGCATCCGAGGAGGCGGTGATGAGCGTGGTCTGCACCTCGCGGGCGCCGGCCAGGATCGAGGCCGCGGTCGCCGAGCCTGCCGCCGACAGCGTGCGCTCGACGTCGGACGACAGCGACTTGATCTGGTTGGACGCATCGCCCGAGGCCGCGACGAGCGTCGACTGTGCCTCGCGGGCGCTGGTCAGGATCGAGTTCGCGGCACCGGTGCCGACCGCGGTCAGCGCGCGTTCGACCTCGGCGGAGGTCATCTTGAGCTGGGCGTTGACGTCCGAGGAGACCGTCATCAGCGACTGCTGCGCGGTGCGGGCGCCGGTCTGGATCGTCTCGCTGGTGTTGACGACGAGGTTGGTGAGCGAGCGCTCGGCGTCCTCGACATGCGAGCGGATCGTGGTGGAGATCATCTCGGCGCGGGACATCAGGTCCTCGCTGGCCTGGCGTCCGCTGCTCTCGATGCGGCCCGCGACGGCCTCGACGCGCGAACCGAGGAGATCCTCGAACTGCGCCACGCGGACGTCGATGTCGTTGGCGACCGAGCCGACCTTGGTCTCGATGGCCTGGTGGATGTCCTGGAAGCGGGCCGCGACCGTGTCGGTCAGATGCATGCTGCGGCCGTCGATGGTCTCGGTGACGCCGGTGATGCGGCGGTCGACCGCGTCGATGGCCTGTGCCGTGCCGTCCGTGAGCGTGGAGGTCAGCAGGGTGAGGCGGGTGTCGATCGACTGCACGGCCTGCGAGGCGCCGTTGGTCAGAGCGGTGGTCAGGTAGGTGAGGCGGGAGTCGATGGACTCGAGCGCCTGCGTGGCGCCGCCCGTGAGCGTCGTCGTGAGGTGGGTCAAGCGCGTATCGATCGACTGGATGGTCTGCGATGCGCCGTCGGTCAGCGACGTCGTCAGGTGGGTGAGGCGAGAGTCGATGGACTGGATCGCCTGCGCCGCGCCGTCCGTGAGCGAGGTCGCGAGCGTGCCGAGACGTCCGTCGATGGTCTCGGTGACGGACCTGGCGCGGGTGTCGAACGACTGTTCGAGCGCCGTGACGCGGCCGCCGAGCTGCTCGTCGAAGGTCCTGATGTGGCCGTCGAGCGTGCTGTCCAGGCCGGCGATCCTGCCGTTGAGCGAGGCGTCGAGATTGGTGACGCGTTCACCGATCGTGGTCTCGAACTGCACCAGGCGCTGGTCGAGCGCCGCCGTGATCTGGCCGCCGTTGGAGGTGAAGCGGGTGTCGAAATTGTCGACGTAGGTCTTCAGCGTGTCGGCGATGTCCTGCGTGCGCTGGCCCATGCGGTCGACGATCTCGCCGCCGAAGGTCTTCACGGTGCGGTCGAACTCGGAGATGTGGCGCGTGATCAGCGAGCCGAGCGTGCCGGAATCGCGGGCGAACCTCTCGACCAGCTCGGAGCCCTGGTTCTTCACCAGTTCGTCGAAGGCGCTCATCTGCAGCGACAGCGAGTCGTGCGCGGTCTCGGTCTGGCTCACGACCTTGGCGACCAGCGTGTTCACGGTGGCGTCGAGCGCTTCGCTCGCCTTGTCCCCGGAGGTCATGATCTGGCCGGCGAGGCGGTTGCCGGCGTCGTCGATCTTGGCGGAGAGGTCGTTGCTGCGCAGCTCGAGCTCGAGCAGCAGCGAGTCCGACGAGTTCTTCAGGGAGTCGTGCACCTGCTCGGTGCGATCGGAGATGCCGTCGACGATCGCCGAGGAGCGCTGCTCGAACTCGCCGGTGATGCGGTCGATGCGCTCGTTCAGCATCTCGTGGACGCGGTCGGCGAGATCGACGAACTCGTCGTGGACGTGGCCGGTCTTGAAGTTGAGGCTGGTGGTCAGCCGCTCGCTGGCGTCGAGCACCGCGCGCGTGGTCTCGTTGCTGGCCTCCTCGAGGCGGTCGAGCAGGTCGCCGCCACGCTCGCCGAGCGCCAGGATCATGTTGTCGCCGGCATTGCTCAGCGCCTGGGTGATGTGGGCGCCGCGCTCCTCGAGAGCGCCGGTGATGCTCTTGGCGACCTCGTCGACGCGCGAGGCGATCGCATCCGAGATCAGAGCGATGTCGTGGCGCAGGTCGATCTGCACGCCGGAGATGGCGCTGCGGACCTGCTCGGCCTGGCCGACCAGGTTGTCGCGCTGGTGCGCGATGTCCTGGAGCAGGGCGCGGATGCGCACTTCGTTGTCGGAATAGGCGCGTTCGAGGGCCGCGACCTCGTTGGCGACCAGCGTCTCGAGTTCGCCGGCGCGCGCGATCGCGCGTTCGATGCCGTCGCCCATCGCCGCGACCTCGCGGCGGATGGCCTGGCCGACGGTGACCATGGAATCGGAAGCCGATCCTTCCGGCTCGGAGAAGCGGATGGCGACCTGCGCCATCGCCTGCGCGATCATGCGCATCTCCTGGCCGCGCCAGGCGAGGCTCGCGAGGAAGTAGAACAGCATCACCGGCGCGAAGAACAGCGCGACGAGGCCGGCGAGAACCAGCACGCCGCCGCTCTGGCCCATGGCGGCCTGGATCGAGGGCAGGAACCCGAAGGTCAGCGCGGCGCAGGCGACGATCCAGATGCCGGCGAAGACCGTGGCGAAGGTGTAGACGCTGCGGGCAGGGCGACCCTTCTGCAGCGCCTGGAGCAGCTGGCCGATGGTCTCGCGGTCGTCATTGGCGGGCCGTCGGGAGCCGCGCGGCTCCTCGATCGTGTCGAACATCGAACGCTCGTTCGCGGCCGGACGGGGCTCGAAGCCCGGCTCGTCGAATACCGCCGGCGCCGGCGGCGTCACGGCAGATGTCGTCTCGTTGCGCACCGAGGATGCGTTGCGGCTGGTGTCCGCAGCCGTGTCGCTGATGTTCAGCGCTTCCTGGATCGCGGAAAGCGCAACTTCCGTGGGGTCTTTGACCTTCTTGGGAGTGTTCGCCATGTTCAGCCTGAGCCCTCTTTAACTTGTACGCGTCCCCCGCGAGCCCTGCGCGAGGCGCAAGCCCACAGACCGGTTCATGCCGCTCGCGCGGAGTCCCGAGCCGTCCCCACCCGGACGGCTTGTCCGCCAATTTCCGCAACATCCTATTGGCAGAGCGTCGCGAATGAAATGCCCGGGATTAAGACAATCTTAATCATCGTTAACAGGATCGCGGCGTAACACCCTCGCACTAAATGAAATTCTCCACGGGACTCGGCCGATTGCGGCAACTTTTCGTCAATATGCTGGCGGAATTGGGCAAAGCCCCCCAAACGTTTCGTTAACCATTTCCATGCTTCCGTGGAGCCAATCCGCCGGACCGGCGGGACGTCGCGCAATGCCGGGACCTGCGCCATGATGCCTGAACTGCAACGGATGGACTGGATGCCCTCGCCACCGCTTGCTCCCTTCGATAGCCCGCTGGATCTCGAGCACCTGTCCCGCATGACCCTCGGCGACGTCGAGTTGGAACAGGAAGTGCTCTCGATGTTCGCCGAGCAGGCGGTCCGGCTCATCGCCGCCATGGCGGCGTTGCCCGCCGAGGCCGGCGCGCTCGCGCACAAGCTCAAGGGATCGGCGCGCGGGATCGGCGCTTTTGCGGTGGCCGATGCCGCCGCGGGCCTGGAGATGGCAATCCGGACCGGAGACAACCCGCCCCGCGCCTTCGCCACGCTGAAGGAGGCGGTGGTCGAGGTCCGCACCGCGATCGAGGCGATCCTGAAGCATTAGTCCGCGCCGCAAAATATGGGGCGGCTCGCGCTTCAGAACCGGCAGGACTCCAGCCGCTTGTTTTGACGCGTTTTCTTGGCCTGCGCCGGGATCCACCTCGTCCGAAAACGCTATGGCGCCGGACTGATCGACCCGTTATAGGACAGCCCAGACCCTCCTTCATTCCCAACATCGCGGCAGCACGAGCACATATGGCCAAAATTCACTTTGTCGACCACAAGGGCGAAACCCGCACGGTGGAAATCGAGAATGGCGCGACCGTGATGGAAGCCGCCATACGCAACAGCATTCCGGGCATCGAGGCCGAGTGCGGCGGCGCCTGCGCCTGCGCAACCTGCCACGTCTATGTCGACGAAGCCTGGCGCGAGAAGGTCGGCAGCCCGACGCCGATGGAAGAAGACATGCTCGACTTCGGCTTCGACGTGCGCCCGAACTCGCGCCTGTCCTGCCAGATCAAGGTCGCCGACGAGCTCGACGGTCTCGTCGTGGCGACGCCGGAGCGTCAGGCCTGATTCCGCATCCGACGTCAGGTGCCGGGCGCGACCTCGACGCCGCGCTTGTGCCAGGGCTTCAGCTTCTCGATCACCTCCGCGGGGAGCGGTGCGGGCCGGCGCGTCGCTCCGTCGAGCATCACGCCGACCGAAGTCGCAGAGGCGATACACTTTCCCTGTGAGAACACGACCTGCTCGAAGGTCACGGACGTGCGTCCGAGCTTGATCACGCCGAGCCCGAGTTCGATCGTGTTCGGCCAGTGCAGCTCGGCGCGGAAGTGGATGTCGATCCGCACCATGATCCAGGCGAGGCCCCGCGGGGTCAGCCCGTATTCCGGGCTCTTCATCAGCGTCACGCGTCCGGTCTCGAAATAGGTGGCGTAGACCGCGTTGTTGACGTGGTGGTTGGGATCGAGGTCGCCGAAGCGGACGTTGTCGCTGAGGCGGTAGGGGTAGTCCTCGAGGCGCGGCGCCGTATCCTGGCGGCTTGGTGCGTTCACCGGTTGATCTCCGTCATATCTTTCCTCGTTACAGCCCACTTATCCTGACCCGGCAAGTGGGCGCGGCTGCGGGACGCTCCCGCTTTTATGCCTTCCCTGATCCATCCCCGTTGGCTAGACAGGCAGGGTCCCCTCTGCCCGCCGGGCGCCGTCCAACCGATAACGACCGATAAAGAGACGACATGAGCGACGCGATCAAAACCGATGTGCTGATTATTGGCGCCGGCCCTTGCGGTCTGTTCGCCGCCTTCGAGCTTGGCCTTCTCGACATGAAGGCGCATTTCATCGACATCCTCGACAAGGTCGGCGGCCAGTGCGCCGAGCTCTATCCGGAAAAGCCGATCTACGACATTCCCGGCATTCCGCAGGTGTCGGGGCAGGGTCTCACCGACGCGCTGATGGAGCAGATCAAGCCGTTCCATCCCACCTTCCATCTCGGCGAGATGGTCGAGACGGTGGAGAAGATCGGCGATCCGCTGTTTCGCTGCACCACCGACGCCGGCAAGGTGTTCGAATGCAAGGTGGTGGTGATCGCGGCCGGCGGCGGCTCGTTCCAGCCGAAGCGTCCGCCGGTGCCGGGAATCGAGGCCTATGAAGGCACGTCCGTGCACTATGCCGTGCGCAAGATGGAAACATTCCGCGACAAGAACGTGCTGATCGTCGGCGGCGGCGACTCCGCGCTCGACTGGACGCTCAATCTTCACCCGCTGGCCAAGCGGATCACCCTGCTGCATCGGCGCGACGATTTTCGCGCGGCACCCCACAGCGTCGAACAGATGCGCGCGCTGGTGGCCGACGGCAAGATGGATCTGCGGCTCGGTCAGGTCACCGGACTCTCGGGAGCCGACGGCAGGCTGACCGGCGCGACCGTCAAGGGCAACGACAATAGCGTTGCCGAAATTTCCTGCGACACCATGCTTCCGTTCTTCGGACTGACCATGAAGCTCGGTCCGGTCGCGAACTGGGGCATCGCGCTGGAGAACAATCTGGTGCCGGTCGAGACCAGCGCGTTCGAAACCAACGTGCCCGGCATCTTCGCGATCGGCGACATCAACACCTATCCGGGCAAGATCAAGCTGATCCTGTGCGGCTTCCACGAGGGCGCGCTGATGTCGCAAAAAGCCCATCGTTACGTCTATCCGGAGAAGCGGCTGGTGTTCCAATACACGACCTCGTCCTCCAGCCTGCAGAAGAAGCTCGGTGTCAATTGACGCAGGCGGGAGGCCATGCCCCAGTTCTGGTGCTGGAACCGTTCGCGAAATCGCCGTAGTCTGCGGCCATTCCAGTCGTGGCTTTAGCAAGGTGATCATGATGCGGAATTTCTTTTCCAGCTTTCGGCTTCTGTCCTTTCTCGCGCTCGCGCTGTCCCTCGCGGCAGTCGTGCCGTCAGCGGCGCAAACAGCTGAGCCTACGGCCGCTGGCCTCTGGCAAAAGGTCGAGGACGGCAAGCCGGTGGGCTGGTTCCTCTTCATCGACCACAACGGCGTCTTCGAAGGCGTGATCGTGAAGACCTTCCCGCGGCCCGGCGACGATCCGAACGAGGCCTGCACCAAGTGCACGGACGATCGCAAGAACGCGCCCGTGCTCGGCATCTCCTTCGTCCGCAACATGAAGCGCGACGGCCTGAAATACGAAGGCGGCAACGTGCTCAACCCGCGCGACGGCAACATCTGGAAGGCCAACATGAAGGTCAGCCCGGATGGACAGACGCTGACCCTGCGCGGCTATCTCGGCATTTCGCTGCTTGGCAAGGACGAGAGCTGGAGCCGCCTGCCGGACGCCAACCTCGCCCAGGTCGATCCCGTCATCGTCGCCAAATATCTGCCCGCGCAGGCCGTCGCCGCGAAGCCGCCGGTGCCGGCGATGAAGAAGGGCGGCGCCATGATGGCACCGGGGCCGAAGCAGTAGTTGCGCGCAACTCCGTTGCCTTCGCGGTGGTGATCTGTCGCGCCTCGTCATTGCGGGCGCGGCGGACCGAAGCCTTTCCCTCGCGCCAGTCCGGATGACTTCGCTGCAATCGTAATGACGATGGCGGATGCCGCCGCGTTCGCTGCGTTCAGGTCACCGGCGCCGGATTGAACAGCGTCAGATCGTTGTGGATGCCCCAGCGATCCGACCATGGCTTCGTCCGGCCGCTGGCAACTTCGAGGATCAGGCGGAACAGGTCCCAACCGGTTTCCTCGATGGTTTTCGTTCCGGTGGCGATGCCGCCGGCGTCGAAATCGATCAGGTCCTTCCAGCGCCGCGCAAGCTCGCTGCGGGTCGCGACCTTGATGACGGGCGCGGCGGCGAGGCCATAGGGCGTGCCGCGGCCGGTGGTGAAGACCTGCAGCGTCATCCCGGAGGCAAGCTGAAGCGTGCCGCAGATGAAGTCGGATGCGGGGGTCGCCGCGAACAGCATGCCCTTCTGCGTCGCCTTCTCGCCGGGCGAGAGCACGCCCGTGATCGCGGACGAACCCGACTTGACGATCGAGCCGAGCGACTTCTCGACGATGTTGGCGAGGCCGCCCTTCTTGTTGCCGGGCGTGGTGTTGGCGCTCCGGTCGGCGCCGCCACGGGCGAGATAGGAATCGTACCAGGCCATTTCACGCACCAGCGCGCGGCCGACATCCTCGTTGATGGCGCGGCGGGTGAGGAGCTGGATGGCGTCGCGCACCTCCGTCACTTCCGAGAACATCACGGTCGCGCCGGCGCGCACCAGGAGATCCGCGGCGAAGCCGACGGCGGGATTGGCGGTGACGCCGGAGAAGGCGTCGCTGCCGCCGCATTGCAGGCCGATGACGAGATCGGCGGCCGGACAGGTCTCGCGCTTGCGGCTGTTGAGCACTTTCAGCCGCGCTTCGGCCTGGGTCATGATCGCCTCGACGATCGCTCCGAAGCCGTCAAAGGCCTCGTCCTGCATGCGCACGATGGCATCGCTGATGCCTTCCGGCACCAGCCGTTCGGGCGCGAGCTTCTCGCAGCCGAGACCGACCACGAGGATCTCGCCGCCGAAATTGGGATTGAGCGCGAGGTTCTGCAGCGTACGGATCGGCACGACCGCGTCGGGCGCGGTGATGGCGACGCCGCAGCCATAGGCATGCGTGAGCGGCACGACATCGTCGACGTTCGGATATTTAGGGAGCAGTTCGGCGCGGATGCGCTTCACCGCATATTCCATCGTGCCCTTGACGCATTGCACGGAGGAGGAGATGCCGAGGATGTTCTTGGTGCCGACCGAACCGTCGGGGTTGCGGTAGCCTTCGAACGTGAAGCCTTCGAGCGGCGGCAGCTGCGCCGGGACCGCGGTCGAGATTTCGAGCTTGTCGAGGGCAGGGGCCTCCGGCATGCGGATGCGCGCTTCGTCGACCCATTCGCCGGCCAGGATCGGCGACAGCGCGTAGCCGATCACCTCGCCGTAGCGGACGATCGGTGCACCTTCCGCGATGTCCACCAGCGCCGTCTTGTGTCCCTGCGGCACGAAGGCGCGCAGCGTCAGCCCGCAGGCGAAGCGGGAGCCGGCGGGGAGCCCGAAATCGTTGACCACGATCGCGACATTGTCGCGCGCGTTGAGCTTGATGTAGCGGGGCTGTTCTTTCGCTGCGACGTCCTGGTCCATGGAGGACTCCGAAGTGTGGGATGGGTTGGCGGAAAGCGTAACCCACCAATGTCTCTGTCCGCCAAGGTGGAGGTGGATTACGCTTACGCCAATCCACCCCGCGATGTCAGCCGGTCAGCCCGGATAAGTATAGGCCGTCTTCACCGTCGTGTAGAACGCGCAGGCATGGGAGCCCTGCTCGGGTGTTGGAATGATTGATGTTCCTGGCGATGCTTCAGGATCGCGGTCATCGCTTTCTCCTTCTCTCTGGGCATGATCCTGCAGCGGAGCCGCTTTTCCGGAATCATACCCGAGGTCTCAACGAACCAGGCAGGGACGCTTGTCGTCGAAGCTCCAGCCAGGGATCAGGTCCTGCATGGCGAGAGCGTCGTCACGGGCACCAAGCCCGTGTTGCTTGTAGAGACCATGCGCAGCTTCGATCGCGGCGCGGTCGATTTCGATGCCGAGGCCCGGTCGGTCGGGAACGGCGATCTTGCCACCCTTGATCTGCAGCGGTTCCCGGGTGAGCGCCTGGCCGTCCTGCCAGATCCAGTGGGTGTCGATCGCGGTGACCCTGCCGGGCGCAGCGGCGCCGACATGGGTGAACATGGCGAGCGAAATATCGAAATGGTTATTGGAGTGCGAGCCCCAGGTCAGGCCGTTGTCGCGGCAGGTCTGGGCAACGCGGACCGAGCCATGCATGGTCCAAAAATGGGGATCGGCCAGCGGGATGTCCACCGCGCCGAGGCGCAGCGCATGGGACAGCTGGCGCCAGTCGGTGGCGATCATGTTGGTCGCGGTCGGCAGGCTCGTGGCGCGGCGGAATTCGGCCATGATCTCGCGGCCGGAGAAGCCGGCCTCGGCGCCGCAGGGATCTTCGGCATAGGCAAGGATGCCGTGCATGTCCTTGCAGAGGCGGATGGCTTCGTCGAGTGACCATGCGCCATTGGGATCGAGCGTGACGCGCGCATCGGGGAAGCGCTTTGCGATCGCGGTGACCGCCTCGATCTCCTGCTCGCCGCGCAGCACGCCGCCCTTCAGCTTGAAGTCGGCGAAGCCGTAATGGTCGTGAGTGGCTTCCGCCAGCCGGACCACGGTCTCGGGCGTCATCGCCTCCTG
Organism: Bradyrhizobium sp.; assembly: GCF_047605465.1. Lineage (GTDB taxonomy): Bacteria > Pseudomonadota > Alphaproteobacteria > Rhizobiales > Xanthobacteraceae > Bradyrhizobium. Next base: position 151,364 of record NZ_JASGFS010000007.1, read on the forward strand.
GTGGCGGAGGTTGAACCAGTCGGGCTTGCCGGTCTCGCCCTTGACATAGTCGAGCTTGCTCCTGCGCCGGTCGCCGACGAAGAAGAGATAGCCGAGAGTCTCGACGCTCTTGCGCTGCTGGCCTTCGCCGAGCAGGGCGGCGACCGGGAGGTCGAGATGCTGGCCGAGCAGATCGAGAAGCGCGGATTCGACGGCGGTGACCGCATGGATCATCACGCGCAGATCGAATGTCTGCTTGCCGCGGCCGCCGGCGTCGCGATCGGCGAAGGTGGTGCGGATGTCGGCGAGGATGTCGTTCATCGCGCCGACGGTCTTGCCGATCACGAGATCGCGGGCATCGTCGAGCGTCTGCCGGATCTTCTCGCCGCCCGGCACCTCGCCGACGCCGGTGTGGCCGGCATTGTCCGTGAGGATGACGATGTTGCGGGTGAAGAACGGCGCGTGAGCGCCGCTCAGATTGAGCAGCATGCTGTCGCGGCCCGCGACCGGAACCACCTGCATCGATGTGACGACCGGTGCGCCAGAGATGTCGGTCCGGGCCATCGCGCGCTCCTCCCTGTTGTCCGTCTTCTTCGCGTTATTCCGCGGCCTGCTGTGCTGAGCGGATGGCGGGCAGCTTCTGCACCAGCGCGGCCAGCTCCGCCGTCTCCTGCTCGGTGAGATCGGTGAGCGGCGGACGCACGGGGCCGGAGTCGCGGCCGATCACCTTCATGCCGGCCTTGATGATCGAGACCGCATAGCCCTTCTTGCGGTTGCGGATCGCGATCAACGGCAGGATGAAGTTCTTCAGCCCGGCATTGATGGTCTCGTGATCGCGCTTGCGAACGGCGGCGTAGAAGCTGGTCGCGAATTCCGGCACGAAATTGAACACGGCCGAAGAATAGGTCGTGACGCCCATGTCGAGATAGGGCAGCGCGAAGGTCTCCGCCGTCGGCAGGCCGCCGATATAGGTCAGGCGGTCGCCGAGCTTGGTGTGGACGCGGGTCATCAGCTCGATGTCGCCGATGCCGTCCTTGTAGCCGACGAGGTTCGGGCAGCGCTCGGCGAGGCGCGCGAGCGTATCGGGCTGGAGAATGGCGTTGTCGCGGTTGTAGACGATGACGCCGATCTTCACGGCGGCGCAGACCGCCTCGACGTGAGCGGCAAGGCCGTCCTGCTCGGAATGGGTGAGATAGGGAGGCAGCAGCAACAGGCCGTCGGCGCCGGCCTTTTCGGCGCCGATCGCGATCTCGCGGGCGATCGCGGTGCCGTAACCGGTACCGGCGAGCACGGGCACGCGGCCCTTGGTCTCGTCGACCGCGATCTTGACGACGTGCGGAACCTCGGCCGGCGTCAGCGAGAAGAACTCGCCGGTGCCGCCGGCGGCGAACAGACCGGCGACGTCATAGCCGCACAGCCAGTCCATGTTGGCGCGATAGGTCGTCTCGTCGATGCTGTAGTCCGCCTTGAACGGCGTGACGGGAAAGGACAGCAGGCCGGAGCCGATCTTGCGGGCCATCTCCTGCGGGGTCATCTTGCTCATGGGCGTCACTCCCTTCTCTGGATCGTAGGGGACGCAGCGCGGGCCGGGCGTCCATGTGCGGATGTTTAAGAGACGGTTCGATACGCGTCCAAGCCAAAGCCTATATCGACCGATGCGAAATCAGCATCAATCCTCAACCACCTCGGCGGAGGCCATTTCGCTCGCGATCTTCACCAGCGCCGAGAGCAGGGGATTCTCGTCGTCGCGCCGCCACGCCATGAACAGCTCGACCGGGACGCGCGTGCGCAGCTTGAGCGGGCGCAGGCGTACGTCGGATATCTTCAGGCTTGCAGCGGCGGCCGGTACGATGGCGAGGCCGAGGCCGGCGCGCACCATGGCGAGGATCGAGTGGATCTGGCTCAGGTGCTGGACGTAGCGCGGCAGCACGTCGGCGCGGGTGAACAGCGCTACCAGCAGATCGTGGAAGTAGCGGCTCTCATAGGGCGAATACATCACGAAGGGCTGGTCGTCGAAATCCTTGATGGTGATGCCGTCGGCGTTCGCCAGCGGATGCTTCTTCGGGATCGCCGCGAGCAGCGGCTCGGCGACGACACGGCGGCTGACGAGCTCCGGGCGCGCGATCGGCGGCCGCAGCAGGCCAGCATCGATCTGGCCCGAGGTCAGCGCCTCGAACTGGTCGCCCGAAACCATTTCCTTCAGTGAGAAATCCACCTCCGGCAGTCTCGCGCGGCAGGCGGCGATCAGTTCAGGCAGGAAGCCGTAGGCCGCGGCTGCGGTGAAGCCGATCTTCACCGAGCCGGTCTTGCCGAGCGCGATGCGGCGGGCGACCTGCGAGGCGCTTTCCGCGAGCTTCAGGATGCGCCGTGCCTCGGGCAGGAAGCTGCGTCCGGCCGGTGTCAGCCGCACCGAGCGGCTGGTGCGCTCCAGCAGCGGCGCATCGATGATGTGCTCGAGCACCTGGATCTGCCGGGACAGCGGCGGCTGGGTCATGTTCAGCCGCGCCGCGGCCCGGCCGAAATGCAATTCCTCCGCGACCGTGACGAAGCAGCGGAGTTGGTTGAGATCGAACATCGATACATGCCTTAGATGGATAAGGCGCTTCTCGGGCATTTCTAGCATCGATCACCCCCAAAAAGAAAGGCGGCGGCCGGGCCGCCGCCGCAACTCGTCTGACCTAGCGTCCGGTCGCACTTTGGTGCTCAGGCGGAAGGCCGCAGCACGACGCGCTCGATCCTGCCGACGACCACGAGATAGGCGATCGCGGCGACCAGGGCGTTGATGCCCACGAACACCAATGCGCCATTGAATGAACCGGTTGCGGCCACGATGTAGCCGATCACGATCGGCGTGGTGATCGAGGAAAGATTGCCGAAAGTGTTGAACAGGCCGCCGGAGACGCCGCCGGCTTCCTTCGGCGAGGTGTCGGAGACGACGGCCCAGCCCAGCGCGCCGATGCCCTTGCCGAAGAAGGCGAGCGCCATGAAGCCGACCACCAGCGCCTGGCCGTCGACGTAGTTGCAGCCGATGATCGCCATCGACAGCAGCATGCCGCCGACGATCGGGATCTTGCGCGCCATGGTCAGCGAACCGGTCCTGCGCAGGATGGCGTCGGAGATGACGCCGCCGAGCACGCCGCCGATGAAGCCGCACAATGCGGGAAGTGTCGCGACGAAGCCCGCCTGCAGGATCGACAGGCCGCGCTCCTTGACGAGGTACACGGGAAACCAGGTCAGGAAGAAATAGGTCAGCGTGTTGATGCAGTACTGGCCGAGATAGACGCCGAGCATCATGCGGTTGGAGAGAAGCTGGCGGATGTGGTCCCATTTCGGACCCGTGTCAGGCACGCGCTCGTCTTTGGGCGCGTCGAGATCGACCAGCGCGCCGCCGTCCCTGATATAGTCGAACTCGGCCTCGTTGATCGACGGATGCTCTTTCGGGCCGTAGACGGTCCTGATCCAGGCGATGCCCATGATCACGCCGAGCGCGCCCATCACGAAGAACACGTAGCGCCAGCCGTAATCGTGGGCGATCCAGCCCATCAGCGGCGCGAAGATCACGGTGGCGAAATACTGCCCCGAATTGAAGAAGGCCGACGCGGTTCCGCGCTCGTTGCCGGGAAACCAGGCGGCGACGATGCGGGCATTGGCGGGGAACGAGGGCGCCTCGGCGATGCCGACCAGGAAGCGCAGCGCGAACAGCACGCTGATGGCGGTGCCGGCGCTGAGGAAGCCGACCCAGCCCTGCATCATCGTGAACAGCGACCAGACGAGGATGCTGAAGGCATAGACGAGGCGCGAGCCGTAGCGGTCGAGCAGCCAGCCGCCCGGGACCTGTGCGATCACGTAGGACCAGCCGAACGCCGAGAAGATGTAACCCATGGCGACGGGATCGAGATGGAGTTCCTTGGAAAGCGCGGGACCCGCGATCGACAGCGTGGCACGGTCGGCATAATTGACGGTAGTGACCAGGAACAACATGGTCACGATGAACAGCCTGACGCGAGATCTCCTCACGTCCGCCGTGGACACAATCGCGCTCATGACGCGTCTCCTCGAACTTTATTTCCTCTGACTGCTTCCTAGAAGCGTGGAGAGGACAGAGTCCAAGTTGAAGCGGGTATCGATCGATACCGTTTTTGGATTGATGGAACGGAAAACGCGGGGATGTGGCCAAGGGAGAACAGCGAGACCAGAGCCACGAGGCTCGTCAGTGCGAGCGCGGCGAAGCGATCCTGCATCGCCTCGCTGAGACGCTCTGGATTGCTTCGCGGTGCTCGCAATGACAACGCGGCAACACGGGCGCTTATCCCAGTTCGCGACTAGACCAGCGCCAGGTTGGTCGGATGAACCCCGGTGAAAATACGCTGCACGCTTTCATTCCCGAGCCCGAAGGCGTGGCTGAACAGGTCGGCAAACAGCGCGCGATAATCGGTCAGGACGGGATAGTCGCGGTTCTGGAACAGATGCGGCTGTTCGACCTTGACCTGTTCGCCGAGGATGCGGCCGCCATTGATTCCGCCGCCGAGCACCCAGTACACGCTGCCATGGCCGTGATCGGTGCCGCGGTCGCCGTTCTCGCGGAACGTACGGCCGAATTCTGAGATCACGACCACCATCGTGTCACGCCAGGCGGCCGGGCCGACTTCCTCGGAGAAGCCGACGAGGCCGCGGCCAAGCTCGCCGAGCCGATCGGCGAGATAGCCGTTGGCCGCGCCCTGATTGACATGCGTGTCCCAGCCGCCGACATCGACGAAGCCGAGGTTGAACTGCTCGCGCATCAGCCGGCCGATACGCCGCGCCGACAATTCGAATCCGCGCGGCGAGACCGCGCCGCGGTTGGCGGCGGTCATTTCCTCGGAGACGGAGCGGTAGACGTCGTCGCGCACCCTGAAGCCTTCCGAGACCGACGAGGCCAGGTTGGACTGGGCGTACATCTGCTTGATCAACTCGGCCTGACGGTCGTCGACTCCGGGCTTGGCGACGTTGTTGATGCTGGTGTTCGGAACCTGCGACTTTCCACGGAAGATCAGCGGAAGCTGGTCGGTGAACGAGATCGGCTTCACGCGCGTGAGCTCGGCGGCGAGCCGGCTCATGAAACCGGAACGATAGTCGCGCGATCCGCCCGCGGACTGACCGAGCTCGATCGTGTCCTGGGTCTCGAAATGGCTGCGGGTCAGATCGTCGCTGGTGCCGGCGAACGGGATGAAGGCGATCTCGCGCTTGGCCCAGAGCGGGTAGATGCTGTCGCGCAGCGCAGGGTGCAGTCCCCAATCGGAGTCGAGGGCGAGCGCCGCGTTCGGATTGCCGATGTCGGGCCTGGCGATGGCCAGCGTCGGCCGCGATGCATGGTAGAACTCGCTCGACACCGGCACCACGACGTTCGCCGCGTCATAGGCGCCGCGCAGGAACACCACCAGCAGCCGCGCGTCGGTGGCGGGCGCGGCCCAGACGCGGCCCGCGACGGTGAGGGGAGCGAGGGCGGCAAAAGTCTTGATCAGCTCGCGACGGTTCATGACGATCTCCGTTGCTGTCAGTGCATGAATTCCGGTGACGACAGGAACAGCGTGTTCCAGTCCTGGGGTGACACGGCCCGTTCCAGCGACGCCAGCGTCGCCGGCCCGAGCGTCCGGCGAAGGCCGTTGAAGTAGAGCGCATTCTGCAGCACAGGAAACGCCGGCTGCTCGACCGGGTTCGGCCCTTCGGGTTTGAACAGGCCGGACGAACCCGATCCGATCTGACGCGCGATCTCGAAGCGCACCATCATCTGTCCCGGTCCGTTCCACGACGCCGAAGTCAGCGAATAGCCATCCGGCGTGTCGTGATTGAACAGGCCCTCGCCGAGGCGATTGGCCCAGCCCTGGATCGGGGCGGTATTCAGGATCACCTTGTCGTCATACGCGAGACGAACGGCCGACAGCACGTACTGCACGGGGTCCTTGAAGCGGGTGCCCGGCTTCAGCGATGCCTCGAACTCGGGCGAATGGATCATCGTGGTCAGGACGGCGGCGATGTCGCCATCGGTGGATTTGAACGTCTGCGCCATCCGCTGCACCAGCGCTTCCGGTGGAGTGTCCGATACGAAGTAGGTCGCGATCTTGCGCGCGACATGGCTCGCAGTCGCCGGATGGTGGACCAGGATGCCGATGGCTTCGTCGACTTCGGCAAGCCCGCGTCCCTTGATGGGATGTCCGAGGAAGGTCTTGTCGCTGTAGTCGTGACGGGCGGGATTGAATTCGAAGGCGCCTTCGCGCACGAGCTGGGACTGCAATTCGGGCTTGAGTTTCGGGTCTTCCGGCCTGGTGTCGATGCCGACGCCGGTGAGGATCTTCGCCAGCGCCTCGACGTCGGCCTGGGTGTAGCCCGAGCCGACGCCCATGGTGTGCAGCTCCATGATCTCGCGGGCGTAGTTCTCGTTGAGATGGCCCGCGGCGTTGTCGGCGTTGTCGAGATAACGCAGCATGGCGGGATGATGCACGGTCGCGCTGAGGAGGTCGCCGAACTTGCCCAGCGAGTAGGGCCGGATGGCGTGATCGACGTAGTCCCCGACCAGCACGCGCAGGTTCGATTTGTATTGGTGCACGTTGAAATGATTGAACCAGAACCACATCATCCGTTCGCGCAATTGATCGGGCGCATAAAGCGCGCGCAGGATGGTGCGTGCCGCGGCCTGCCGGGCGCGATCGTTCATCGCCTGCTGAAAGACCTGCTGCGCCGCCTTCTTCTGCTCGGGATCGGTGACCTGGTTGGCGCTCTTCGACTGCTGCTCGAAGGCGACGGCGATATCGAACGGGAAGCTGTGGACGTCGGGCATCGCCTCGATCTGCGCCTTAGCGGCGTCAGGCAGCGCGGGATTGGGGGCCGGATGCAATTGCTCCTGGAGCCAGCGTTCGGCGCCGACCGCGTGCAGATGCGTGGCGCTTGACGTGGTCACGCCCCAGGTGAGCCGATCGAGCAGGGCGAGATCATGCGGGCTGAGGTCATCGGCGCGGGAGGCGCTCGCGATCATGCTTGCCGTGATGGCAGCGAGCGCCATGAGGCCGAAGTGCCGCAACCGACGATGAGCGTCCCTGCTATTCACGATCATTCCCGAATGGTTGGACCGGACGGGGAGCGCACAGTCCCGCAACGCGTGCGCCATCATGTTCCAGATCGCTGAACGCGCCCTGAATAGAACGGAATGAAATGACGGGAGCGCCATCAATTTCCAGCGAGCGACCGCGCGCGCAAGCCCGGTTCCAGCCCGGTTTGCGCGTCCGCCCGACTGTTTCCGCCCTCGTCGGGGCGGCTATTGCTGCGAACTGGGCAGCAGCGGCGCGAGAAGTCCGCGCGTGACGTTCGGCGGCGCGGCGTCGAGCCCGAGCACGGCGCTCGCGGCCGGCAGGGTGGCATCCGCCATCGCGGCGTGGCCTTCTGCGGTCGGATGCACGGCGCCCCCATAGACCGCGGACAGCACGCCCCAGGTTGCATCGTGGATGTCGGTCGGCTGGCTCGCCGCCGGCAGCCCCTGCGGATAGGTCATCGCGGCGAAATAGCTGTCATTGGCGTCGCGGATCCAGCGGGCGCGGGGCAGGTAGGCGCGATATTCGGAGGCGCCGCGGCCGCACAGCATCGGCTGGCTCGCCGCGCTCACGATGTCCGGATTGAAGCTCTTGCCGTTCTCGGCGAAGCATGTGCGGTCGAATTCGGGATCGTTCCCCGCATGCGCGCAGAAGCCGTGATCGGCGAACGCGCTCTGATGCGCGTCGACGAAGGTCATGCGGTCGGCTTCGGGATCGCGGCACAGCGCGCCGCGCGTGCAAGTGGCGAGCCCCTTCAATTGCGGCAGGAACTCGGTGTCGACGAAGGTCGACACGCGTGCGAGCCGCTCCGGATCGGCGTTGAAGGAGGGATGGATGTCGAAGCCGGCGCGGCCGCCGCGGCAGGGCACGCCGCCTTCGGCGAGCGCCGGGTTGGCATAGGAGACGTAGACCACGTGCGAGAGATCGCCGCCGACGAGCGGCTTCAGCGCCTCGCGCAGCTTGACGAAATTCTGCGGCAGCTCGCGCGTCAGCGCGTCGCGGGAATCGTCGACGCTCGCCATCACGCCCGAGCGGCGGAACAGCGCACGCTCGGTCGCGGTGTCGACGATGACGTCGGCGACGAGCCCGGAGAAATAGACGTCGTTGGCGCCGATCGACAGCAGCACGAGATCGAGCGTCCGGTCCGGCTGCCGCTTCTTCGCGGCGGTGAGGGCTTCGCGCAGCTCGGCGACCTGCGCGTTCACGCTGGTGTTGCAGACGCCGGTCTTGCCGGGCGGGCATTCGCGGGCGCGCTGCGAGCCGAGCAGGCCGTCGCCGATGCTGGCGCCGGTGCAGGCGAGCGGCAGATAGGTCACCGCGACATGGGTGTAGCGGACCGCGAGCGCGAGCGCGGTGCGGGCCTGGTAGCTGTAGAGCGAACGGTGGCAGGGCGAGTTGAACCAGAGCGCGCCGTAGCGCTGCCAGTTGGCGAGCGTATCCGGCGCCTCGCAGGCGCGCCCGCCCTTGAAACCGGCGCGGCTCGGCCGGTAGTACTGCGCGCCAGCCGTGCCGAGATAGGAGCGGAAGCAGAAACCCTCGTCGGACAGCGCCAGCGGCCGGTCCGGATTGCCCTCGCCCGAGGCGATGCTGTCGCCGAGGCCGGCGATGAAGATATCTCGAACCTGGATCTCGGTCTGCACGCGCTGGGTCGGATCGGAGCCCGAGGAGACGTCGACGCTGGCCACCGTCTGCTTGCCGTAGCGGACGCGCAGATTGATCGGCTCGGCGCAGTCGAAGGTCGATTGCTGCGGCCCGTCGCCGTCGTCGAACGACCAGGCGCAGATGGCGCCGACCGGCACCGCGCCGCTCAGGCGGACGGTGACGGGATGGTCGATCGGGGTGATGTAGTTTTCCTTGACGTTGTCGCGGGTGCAGGGCTGGTTGACCCGGCCCTGGAGGTCGATGCAAAGGCGGTTGACCATGTTGCGGGCCCAGCCGCGGCCTTCGCTCTGCAGTTCCAGCGACTGCTCGGCGGCGAGAATGCTGCGGTTACGCGCGTTCTCGACATGGAGCAGGAAGTCGCGCTCCTCGCGAAACAGGCGAAACCGGTTGCGCACCTCCCAGGTGATCTGCAGGGCGCCTGTATCCTGGGCGGCGGCACGCTCGAGCGGCAAGGCGGTCAGGATTCCGGCAAGCAGCAGGGCGCCTGCGGAGAGGGTGCGAAGAAATGGTCTGATCATGGCCCGCGTCTTCAACGGCAAAGTTGAGGCGGAAATAAGAGAGGAACGGCCTCCCGCCTGCAACATTTTGTCTGACGGTTTTGCAGGCGGCCGTCCAGTGGCCGGAGCGCGGTGCGGACCGTCGCGCTCCCGGCGGGATCGCGCCTCAGCGCTTGCTCGCCTGCCGCAGCGACCGTTCACGCTCCATCTGCGTCACCTGATTGGGCAGGTTGGCCTGTGCGCAGGCCTCAGCCAGCCGCCGGCGCTCCTGCCAGGGTTCGACGACGTTCATCCAGAGCTCGCGCGTGCCCATGATGGAGATGGCGAGCCCGAACGGGATCATGAAATAGAGGATGCGGAACACCAGCAGGGTGGCCAGAAGCTGCTCGCGGCCGAACTCGGGCAACGCGACCAGCATCGCGGCGTCGAACACGCCGATGGAGCCGGGGGCGTGGCTGGCGAAGCCCAGCAGCGTCGCCAGGATGAACACCACGGCGAGCGACATGAAGTCGATCGGCGGATTGGCCGGCATCAACAGGTACATCGCCGTGGCGCAGAAACCGAGGTCGACCACGCCGATCAGGATCTGCACCAGCGTCAGCGGGGCGGACGGCAGCACCACCTTCCAGCCCTTCTGGCCGAGCTCGCGGCGCTTCTCGCCCATGCAGAGCCAGACCAGATAGGCGCCGATCGAGGCGAGGCCGCCGAGCGCGATCAGCCGGTTGATCGACGACGGCAGCTGATCCATCGAGGATGCCGCATCCGGATGGATCGCCATCCCGATCGAGAGCACGAAGATGTTACCGAGCCAGAACGTCAGGCCCGACAGGAAGCAGATCTTGGCGACGTCGATCGCGTTCAGCCCATAGTCCGAATAGATCCGGAAACGGATCGCGCCGCCGGTAAAGACGGTGGCGCCGATATTGTGGCCGATCGAGTAGGACGTGAAGCTGGACAGCGCTGCGATGCGATACGGAACATGCTTCTTGCCGATCGTTCGCAGTGCAAAAAAGTCATAGAAGGTCAGCGTGCAGAACGCGAAGAAGACGCAGATCGCCGCCAGTCCGATATTACCGCGCGGAATCTCGGTTAACGCCGTCAGGATGACACTGGTGTCGATGCCTTTCAGGGTACGCACGAGCGTCGTGAGCGCGAAAGCGATGATGAAGACGCTCGCGGCAATTCCAAGCCGTCGCCAGCCGATCCATCTTTTGAAGCCGCGCTTCAGCGCGGGCAGCAGTCCGTGCATTCATCCTCCCGGCGGGGGGCAAGACCGACCCGAATGGGTCAGGTGCGATAGCTGCCAACATAGGCACCAATCGCTCGGTATTCATCTAGTCCATTAAGGCAAAAACGGAGGCTTGTGCAGCCCTTGACAAGGATAGGTTCTGCGCCGGACCGGCCGTTTTTGTCATATGTGGTACACATTCCGTGCGCGTGCGCCGATGAGTCGAATGGCCCGGGATCGGGCCGCAGGCCTGCGCTTTCGGCATGATGTCACGGCCGGATGACGTTGCCATTGTTCCGGCGCAAGCCCTGCCGGCTTTTTTGGAACGACGGTGCCGCACGCATGTTAGCGCCCCATCAGCAATCGAATGCGGCAGGTGAAGCGGTTTGCGTGCAAGCCGGTGCCGGCGTGTTCCCGAAACCCGAGAGGATCGGAACGATGGGATTGTTCACGAAAGACATCAAGACCATGAACGACCTGTTCGTGCATCAGATGCAGGACATCTATTATGCCGAGCAGCAGCTCACCAAGGCGCTGCCCAAAATGGCAGATAAGGCGACCGATCCGCAGCTGAAGCAGGGCTTTTTGACGCACCTCGAAGAAACCAAGCAGCACGTCAAGCGCCTCGAGGAAGTGTTCAGGATGTACGGTACGCAGGTGAAGGCGGTCGATTGCCCGGCGATCGACGGTATCATCGAGGAGGCCGACGAGACCGCCGGTGAAGTCGCCGACAAGGCTGTGCTCGATGCGGCGCTGATCAATGCGGCGCAGGCGGCCGAACATTACGAGATCGTTCGCTATGGCAGTCTGATCGCCTGGGCCAAGCTGCTCGGCCGCAACGATTGCGCAAGCGTGCTTACAAGGACGCTCGAAGAGGAAAAGGCCACCGACAAGAAGCTCACGGCGATTGCCGAGAGCAAGGTTAATTTGCGCGCGGCCGGCTAGGAACACGCTACGAACATGGCGCCGCGCGGCCATCCGCGCGGAGCCTGTTCTCTCAATTGCCGCCTGCGGGCGATACGCCGACTTTCTCCGGACATTCATCATTCGGTCGTTGTCGAAGCATGATGGCGACTGAATGCCTATGTTTCGCATGGGGCTCCAATTGAGGTGGCAACATGCGGGCCAATAGTCTCGGCTACAAATCCGTCGATCGCACCAAGGACACATCGCGCCTTGCGAGTTCGCTCACGCTCGCGGCGATGAGCCTCGGTTACGGCGTCGTGCAGCTCGACGTCACCATCGTCAACACGGCGCTCGACGCGATCGGCAAGACACTCGGTGGCGGCGTTGCAGAGCTGCAATGGGTGGTGAGCGCCTACACCATCGCCTTTGCCGCGTTCATTCTCACCGCCGGCGCGATCGGGGATCGTATCGGTGCCAGGCGCGTGTTCATGGCGGGCTTCGCCATCTTCACCGCGGCCTCGCTGGCCTGCGCGCTGTCGCCCGACGCCATGGTGCTGATCGCAGCGCGCCTGGTCCAGGGACTCGCGGCGGCGATCCTGGTGCCGAATTCGCTGGCACTCCTCAACCACGCCTATGCGGACGACCGTCAGCGCGGCCGCGCCGTTGCGGTCTGGGCGGCCGGTGCGAGCCTTGCGCTTACCGCCGGACCATTCGTCGGCGGGGCCCTGATCACGCTGGTCGGCTGGCGCGCGATTTTCCTGGTCAATCTCCCGATCGGGCTCGCCGGCCTGTGGCTGAGCTGGCGCTATGCCAGCGAGACCACGCGTGCGCGCTCGCGCGAGATCGATCTGCCCGGTCAGATCACGGCCATCGGTGCGCTGGGTGCGCTCGCCGGCGCAATCATCGAGGGCGGCGCGCTCGGCTGGCGGCATCCGGCCGTGATCGCGGCATTCCTTGTGGCAGCGGTCTTCGCCGTGTTGTTCGTCTGGCGCGAGAGCCGCGCGGCGCAGCCCATGCTTCCGCTTTCACTGTTCAGCCACCGGCTGTTTAGCTTGACGACGATCGTCGGCCTGCTGGTGAATGTTGCCATCTACGGATTGATCTTCGTGCTGAGCCTGTACTTCCAAAGGATCAATGGACTGTCGGCCTGGTGGACCGGGCTCGCCTTCGTGCCGATGATGGGTGCGGTGCTGCCGGTCAACCTGCTGGCGCCGCACGTCGCCGAACGCATCGGCCCTTGTCCGACCATCGTCGTCGGCTCCTGCATATCGGCGCTCGGATGCCTCGGACTGCTCTGGACCGAAGCAGGGACGAGCTATTGGGCGATGTTCGCGCAGATGATCGCGATCAGCGGCGGCCTCGGCCTGCTGGTGCCGCCCCTGACCTCGACCTTGCTGGGCAGCGTCGAGAAGCAGCGGTCCGGAATCGCGGCGGGCGTCCTGAACGCGACGCGTCAGACCGGCAGCGTGCTCGGCGTGGCGCTGTTCGGCTCGCTGGTCGCCGGTGACGGTGCGTTCATGGCGGGGCTCCACCTCTCGTTGCTGATTTCGGCGGTGGTCCTGCTGCTCGCGGCGGCTGCGATCGGGTTCGGCGTGCGGACGGATCGCGCAGCAAAGCGATCCATGTGAGCGGCCGCACACATCATCTGTTCACCATTTCAGGAGACGGCTCGTAGCCGGTTACCGACTATCCACACTCTGCCGGTTCTAGTGCGGCTGCAATAGGGGCCGGCAATGTATCAAGTGTTCTACTGTCTTACCGACCAGCATGACTGGCGTCTGGTCGTGCTGGGCGGCGCGGTGTGTCTTCTCGCCAGTGCAACGGCGATCAGCTTGTTTCATCGGGCGCGTGCGGCGAATGGTGGTGCCCGCGTGGCCTGGATCCTGCTCGACGCGGCCGTCGGCGGCTGCGGCATCTGGGCGACCCATTTCATCGCGATGCTGGCCTATGGCCCCGGGGCTCGCGCAGCCTACGACATTCCGGTCACGATCCTGTCCCTGGTGTTCGCGGTCTCCGTGACGTTCATCGGCCTGAGCATCGCCGTCTCGGCGAGCCGTGCCTCCATCGCCGCCATCGGCGGTGCCGTCATCGGCGGCGGCGTCGCGGCCATGCATTATACCGGCATGATGGCGCTCGACATGCCCGCGCGGGTCGACTGGGTGGTCGGGACGGTGACGGCCTCCGTCCTGTTCGGCATCGTCTTCGCGGCGCTTGCGATGTACGTCGCGGCGCAGCCCGATCGTCGCTATGGCTCGCTGAAGGCGGCGGGCCTGCTGACGATCGCCATCGTGTCTCATCATTTCACCGCCATGGGCGCCGTGCTGCTGACGCCGGACCCGACACTCGTGGTCAGCGGAATGTCGATCGCGCCGGGCTCGCTCTCGATCCTCACCGCGAGCGCGGCGGTCGCCATTCTCGCGATCGCGCTCGCAGCCGCCGTGCTCGATCGCCGCGCCAAGGGCGAATTGGGACGTCAGCAGGTGGTGCTCGACACCGCGCTGGAGAACATGTCGCAGGGCCTCTGCATGTTCGACGCCGAGGGCAAGATTCTTCTGTTCAACGAGCGCTATGCGACAATGCTGCACCGTTCCGACAAGCAGCTCACGGGCCGCGTGCTTCTCGACGTGCTCAAGGAGGAGCAGGCCGAGGGGAAATGGAGCGGTGATCCCAGCGAGTTCTTCGCGCGCCTCGTGGAAGATGCCAGGGAAGGGCGCACCACGACCGACGTCGTCATACGGTTCGGCCGCTCCATCCGCGTCGTCAACCAGCCGATGCAGGGCGGCGGCTGGGTCGCGACCTTCGAGGACATCACCGAATGGCTGGAGGCGCAGGCGAAGATCTCGCACATGGCGCGTCATGACGCGCTGACCAATCTGCCGAACCGGATGCTGTTCCACGAACAGCTCGAGCAGGGACTGCGCCGTGCGAAGGCGAACGATCAGCTCGCCGTGCTGTGCCTCGACCTCGATCACTTCAAGGACATCAACGACTCCCTCGGCCATCCCATCGGCGACGCCTTGCTGAAGGAAGTCGGCCGCAGGCTGAAGGCCACCGTCGGGGAGAATGACACGGTCGCGCGGCTCGGCGGCGACGAGTTCGCCGTGGTGCAGCTCGGCCGGTCCGAGGAGGCCGCCGCGACGCTGCTGGCGAGCCAGCTTGTCGAGGTCATCTCGGCGCCCTACGAGATCGACGACCACCAGATCGTCATCGGCGTCTCGATCGGCATCTCGCTGTGGCCGCAGGACGGCAGCAATCCGGACGAACTGCTGAAGAACGCCGACCTCGCGCTGTACCGCGCCAAGGCGGACGGCCGCGGCACCTATCGGTTCTTCGAGACCGGCATGGATGCGCGCGCCCAGGCGCGGCGCATGCTGGAAATGGATCTGCGCGCGGCGCTGCAGCGGAACGAGTTCGAGGTCCACTACCAGCCGATCCGTGACGTCGCCAGCGATCGCGTCGTCGCCTTCGAGGCATTGCTGCGCTGGAACCATCCGCTGCGCGGCATGATCTCGCCTGTCGGATTCATTCCGCTGGCCGAGGAGACCGGACTGATCATCCAGCTCGGCGAGTACGTGCTGCGCAGCGCCTGCGCGGACGCGGCGACCTGGCCGGACGGTGTCGGCGTTGCCGTCAATTTGTCGCCGGTGCAGTTCAAGAGCCCGAACCTGATCGCATCCGTGACCGCGGCACTGAAGGAATCGGGCCTCACGGCGCGTCGCCTCGAGCTCGAGATCACCGAATCCGTGCTGCTCCAGAACAGCGAGGCGACGCTGGCCACGCTGCACGAGCTGCGCAGCATGGGCGTGCGCATCTCGCTGGACGATTTCGGCACGGGCTATTCGTCGCTCAGCTACCTGCGCAGCTTCCCCTTCGACAAGATCAAGATCGACCGCTCCTTCGTGTCGGAGCTCGCCACGCGCGAGGATTCGATGGCGATCATCCGCGCCGTGACCGGCCTCGGCCGCAGCCTCGGCATCGTGACGACCGCGGAGGGCGTCGAGAACGACGCGCAGCTCGAGCTGCTTCGGCGCGAGGGCTGCACCCAGGTGCAGGGCTATCTGTTCAGCAAGCCACGGCCTGCGTCGGATGTCGTGCTGATGCTGGAGCCGGTGCGCCGCCGCGCATCGGCGTGAGGTTTAGGAGCGGCGCAGCGCGAAATGCGCGCCGCAGAACGCCATCACGGCGCCCAGGCACAAGGCGGCGAGGCCCGCGAGCACGCCGGAGACGGTCGGAATCGGGCTCGGTGCGGACGCCGCCTGGCCGGCCCCCGCGAGCAGCAGCACGCCGACCGCGATCAGGAACTGCCGCATCCGTTGCGGGATCTGGCCGGAGACGGCGCTCTGCATCAGGGTCGCGGTGAAATAGCCGCCGGAGAATCCGACGGTTGCGATCAGCCACCAGGCGATCGCCGCGCCCGCCGGCATGAACTCGTGCGTGTCGGACCGCCAGAGGCCGCCGAGGTCGAGCCCGTAGCGCGCGCCGAGCATGTGCACCGCGAGCGCGAGCAGGACGCCGGCGATCACGGCAGCACCGAGAATCAGCCGGCGCGGAAAAAAGATCGTCTCAGCCATGCCTCGCTTGTAGGATGGTCGGGGGCGGTCGCGCAAGCCGATCGCGGACGGGATGGACGATGCAGGTTTCGGAAGCTGAGGCCGGTTCGGTGACGAGCTACGCCTACAAGGCGTCGCTGATCGGTTCGGCGCATCGTTTCGAGCTCACCGGCGACGGCCTGTCCTGGCACATCGCCGGCCGCTCCGGACTGTGGCGCTACGACGAGATCAGCGCGATCCGGCTTTCGTTCCGCCCCGTGTCGATGCAGCAGCACCGCTTCCGCGCCGATGTCAGCCGTGCCGGTGGCGGCCGTATCGCGATCCTGTCGACGAGTTGGCAAACCGCGGCGCTGATGGCACCGCAGGACAATGGTTTCCGCGATTTCATCGTCGAGCTGCACGCGCGGATGGCGAAGGCGGGCAGCCGCGCCGAGCTGATCGCCGGCCTCGGCCGCAAGACCTATGCCGCGATGCTGGCCTTCCTCGCCGTGCTGGCGGTGGCGATGTCGGGGCTCCTGATCCGCGCGCTGATGATCGGCGAATTCGCCGGCGCGCTGTTCATCATCGGATTTGCCGCGCTGTTCGTCTGGCAGGTCGGCGGCTTCGTGCGGCGCAACCAGCCGCGGAGCTACAGCTTCGACCGCCTGCCTCGATCGCTGCTGCCCTAAGGGCACGCGCTATTCCGTCGAGTCGAAATCCTCTTCCTTGGTGCCGAGCAGCGAGGCGAGCGTGCGCAGGCCGGAATCGAGCTGTTCAGGGGAGGGCGGCGCCAGCGCGAGCCGCACCGCGTTCGGCGCGTGACCATGGGCGATCGCGAATGTCGAGGACGGGGTCAGCGCGATGCCGCGCCTCGCTGCTGCGGCCACGAAGGTCTGTGAACGCCAGTGCGGCGGCAGCGTCAGCCACAAATGATAGGAGCGCGGATCGGCCGCGATCTGGTAGCCCGCGAGCAGCTTCGCTGCAATCTGCTGGCGGCGTGTCGCATCGATGCGCTTCAGTCGCGTCAGTTCGGCAACGGTGCCGTCGGCCATCAGTCGTTGCCCGGAGGCGAGCGCATGGCCGGAGGCGATCCAGCCGCCGGTCCGGACCGCGCTCATCACGGTCTCCCGCAGATGCGGCGGCGCGACGAGAATCCCGAGGGCAAGGCCCGGTGCGACCTTCTTGGACAGGCTGTCGAGCACGACGCAGCGGTCCGGCCCCAGCGCGGCCAGCGGCGTCTCGTCGGCGAGAAAGCCGTAGACGGTATCCTCGATGATGGTGAGGTCGAGTTTCTCGGCGACGCGCATGATGTCCGCGCGCCGGCTCGCATTCATGGTGACGCCGAGCGGATTCTGGATGACGGGCTGGAGGTAGAGCGCCGAGAGGTGGGCCTCGCGATGCGCCTTCTGGATCGCATCGGGGCGCGCGCCGTGCTCGTCCATCGGGATCGGCACCAGCGTCACGCCGAGCCGTGCGGCGATGCTCTTGACGTAGGGATAGGTCAGCGCCTCGACGCCGCAGCGGCCGCCGGTGGGGATGAGCGCGGCGAGCGCAGCCGCCAGCGACTGCTTGCCGTTGGCGGTGAAGACGATCTGCTCGGACTGCGGCGACCAGTCCTTGCGCGCGAGATAATTGGCCGCGGCGTTGCGCGCGCTCTTGGTGCCAGTGCTGGTCGAGGCCCGCAGCGCCGCCTCCAGCGCGTCGACACGTTCGAGCCCGGCGAGGCTCTTGGCGATCATGGCCCATTGCTGTGGCAGGAGGGGATAGTTGACCTCGAAGTCGATCCGCGCGTCGCGCGGCTCGGTCACGGTTTCGACATTGCGCCTGACGTCACCGGAGATGAACGTGCCGCGGCCGACCTCGCCGACCACGAGGCCACGGCGCAGCAACTCCGTATAAACCCGGCTGGCCGTCGAGACCGCGATGCCGCGGTCGTAGGCGAAATTGCGCTGCGGCGGCAGCCGGTCGCCGGGCCTCAACGTCCCGTTGGAGATGTCGGCGGCAATCGAATCGGCGAGCTTTACGTATTCGAACTTGGACATTATTGCACCGAGAGCAATGTTTCCCTTGCACCGAGGAATGTACTGGAGCATTTAAGTTCCATCAAGTTCCGCGATTGAGCCGAGGAGAGCGAGAGCAATCCGAGGGCAAAACAGGGTGCAGATGCTTCACGGCGTCTGCGCCAACGGCATCCGCTTCGCCGCGCGGGACGGTAGGCCGGAGAAGAAAAATGACCACGATTTCGCAAACTGCCGGGCAGGATTTACGCCCATCCTCATCGCGCGGATTTTTCCGCTCGCTCGCCGAACGCGCACTTGCGCTGTTCGATCGCCTGGAGCGCCGCTCCGCCGTCAAGACGCTGAACGAGCTCGACGACCGCGCGCTGCGCGACATCGGGATCACGCGCAGCCAGATCGAAGACGCCGTCTACGGACAGTTCAAGGACGAACTGCGGCGCTATCTCTAAGACACCGCGGGATCAGGCGATCGCGACCTGATCCCACGCTCCGCCGAAAGCCCGATCGTCGTCGGATCGGTCGGACTGGCGGCGCGGCTTCGGCGAGGCGCCGCGTTGTCGCCGATGCCGGACCTCCAGGCGCCGCACATGCGTTGTGATGCTGCCGGCGAGGAGATTGATGCGTGCCGCCGTCCGCCTGAGCACGAACAGAATCGTCGTGACCCGGCTCAGCACGCCCAGCAGGAACAGCCGTCGATATAGGCGAGGAGATCGCCGACCAGCATCAGCTCCGGCGGGATCGGGATCCTGTGGTAGTAGGCCAGGATCAGGATCACCACCGGAATCCAGGCAATCACCTGCCGCAGCGTCAAGCGGTCGAGCAACGCGGCGAATTGCACCACGCACACGGCCCACAGCGCATCGCCGATCGCGAGCGGGACGTCGTAGGTCCATCTTCGCCACCATTGCCTCACGGCATTGCTCCGAGTTCAGTGCCTGACCACCAGCACCGAGCACTTTGCATAGCGCACGACATGACCTGCATTTGAGCCGAGGAAGTATGTGCGCATCGCCGGCCGGTGCGAGGTCATCACGATCAGGTCGGCTTTCATGTGGACGGCTTCTTCCAGGATCTCGTGATAGATGCCGCCCTGGCGGACCACGCTCGAGATGCGCCCCGACTCGATGCCGGATTCGCGTGCGACGATCGCGAGCGCCTCTTCCGATGTCTGGCGCTGCTGTTCGTCGAAATCGGCCGGGACATATTCGGCGAGCATCACCGGCGTCATCGGCAGCACGTTGAGCAGACGTATCGATCCGCTCCATGTCTGCGACAGCGTCGCGGCGGTCGCGATCGCCGGCTTGGCCAGATCGGTGTCGGCGAGGTCGATCGGCACGAGAATGGACTTGAACATCTGCGCCTCCAAATCTTCCAGTCGTCCAACCGTCAAGCTGGCTCAACCGGATGAGACGGCGCCCTTGCGTCTCATTCCAGTCGGAGCAGCTTGGGGCTGACGAACAGCACCAGTTTGCCGCGGCGGTAGGCCACGTCGCTCCAATCCTTGTCGTCAAAGTCGAAGATCGCAAGTCCCGCGGTGGGCAGATTGTCCGCGAGCGCCTTGGCGCCGGCCGGATCACCGCCGCCCATCAGCATCAAGGCGACCTCGTGCATTCCGGGATTGTGGCCGACCAGCAGGAGCTGTTGCGGGTTGGCCGGAACGGTTGCGGTGCGAATGGTCTCCAGGAGCTGCGCCGGATCGGCACCGTAGAGTTCCGGGAGAACCTCGACCTGCGGCGCTGCGACGCGGTCCTTCATGGTCTCCCAGGCGATGTCCCAGGTCTGGCGGGCGCGGACGGCGTGCGAAACCAGCGCGGTATCGGGAAACGGCGGGTGGGCGGCGATCCAGTCGCCGATCTGCGCGGCGTCCCTGCGGCCGCGCTCGTCGAGCCGGCGATCCTGGTCGCGCCCGCTCGGCGCGTCGGTCTCGGTCTTGGCGTGACGCAGCAACATCAAACGGCGCATGGCATTCTCGAATCGTTACGCGTCCAGGATAATCTACAGGCGCCTGTTGAGGACAAGGTGACAAGCGCCCGACCGGTCCTTTAAGAAAACGACATGAGCGAGACTTTCACAAGCGTGTCCCAGCAGGAAGCCGGCCTTCGCGAGCGCACGCGGCTGTCGTTCGACCTCGACGCCGACATCTGCGTCATCGGCGCCGGCCTTGCCGGGCTGTCCATCGCGCTGGAAGCGGCCCGGCTCGGGGCTAGCGTCGCGGTGCTCGAGGGGCGCCATGTCGGCTGGAACGCGTCCGGCAACCAGCTCGGCACCGTGATGCCGGGGTTCGCGCTGCCGCTCGCCGACCTGATCGAGCGCATCGGCCTCGAGGACGCACGCGAATTGTGGACCCTGTCGAAGGAGGGGGCCGAGTTCGTCCGCGCCAACGCCACCGAAGAGAACATGCCGGGGATCGGGCGCAGCGACGGCGTGCTGGAGGTCTCCAACGTCGACGCGGGTGACCGGCTGATCAGCCGGCTGCAGGTGCTCGGCGAGGACTTCGACACCGAGGTCGAGGGCTGGCAGGCCGATCGCGTCCGCGGCGTGCTCAAGACCGATCATTATTTCCACGGCGTCTATTATCCCAGGGCGTTCCAGGTCGACGGCCGCAAATATGTGCACGGCCTTGCGGCGCTGGCACGGCGGGCCGGGGCCCGCATCTTCGAGGACACGCCGGTCGTCAGCATCGATCATTCCGGCATCCGCAAGCGCATCGTCACGCCTTCGGCGCGGCTGCGCGCCACCCATATCGTGCTGGCCGGCAACATCCATCTCGGCGCGCCCTTGAAACGCCTGTCCGAGACGCTGCTGCCGGTCTGGCGCTATGCCGGGATCACCGCGCCGCTCGGCGAGCGGCTGCATGAGGTCGTCGCCTTCACGGGATCGGTGATGGATTCCGACGGCGTCGACCATTTCCGCATCGTCGACGGTGACCGCCTGCTATGGGAAAGCCCGGAGACCACCTGGGCCGCGCGTCCGCAGCGTTTCGCCGGTGCCGTCAGGCGCAGGATCCGCACGATCTTCCCGGCGCTCGGCAATGTCGAGATCACGGACACCTTCGGCGGCGCGACCGGGCAGACCGTGCACGGCATGCCGCAGATCGGGCAGTTGCGCAAAGGCCTGTGGGTGGCGAGCGGGTTCGGACGCCAGGGCATGAACACCTCGGCCATGGCCGGGCAGTTGATCGCGCGCAGCATCTTGTGGGGCGACGAGCGGTGGCGGCTATTCTCGCCATTCGAGCTGGTCTGGGCGGGCGGCGCGACCGGGCGGGTCGCCGGCCAGCTGGTCGGGATATGGGGCAGGGCGAGTTCCGCCGCGGCCGGGTCGCTCGCGCGATACCGCGAGCGGGCGCGGGTCAAGGACAGGGAGCGCGAGGCCCGGCTTGCCGAAGCCAACCGGGCCGCCGGCACCGGTCCGCGCCGCCCACAACCCGGCGTCCGGCCCCGGCCGGCTCCGCCGCCGGAACCGCCCGTGGCTGCGGAACCTGTCCCCCAGGATCAGACCGTCTCGCAATAGGCAGAGAAAAATCCCGCCTGAAAGTGTAACGTCAGCCGTTAGAGCCCGTATCTCAGGGCGTGGATACCCGCGCACGGAGAAAGACATGTTTGACCGCCGCATCCTGTTGACGACCGTCGCCGGCCTGATCGGCCTTTCGGCCTTCCGCTGGCTGAGGGCATCGCCCGCCGAGGCCGGAGAGAAGGCCGCGGAAAAGTTCGAGATCGAGAAGACGGAGGCCGAATGGCGTGCCCAGCTCACGCCGCAGCAATATGAGATCCTGCGCAATCAAGGCACCGAGCGTCCGGGCACGAGCCCGCTGCTCGCCGAGCACCGCAAGGGCACCTTCGCCTGCGCCGGCTGCGACCTGCCGCTGTTTGCGTCCGAGACCAAGTTCGAGAGCGGCACGGGTTGGCCGAGCTTCTACCAGCCGATCGAGGGCAATGTCGGCAAGACCGAGGACAGATCCTACGGCATGGTTCGTGTCGAGGTGCATTGCCGGCGCTGCGGCGGTCATCTCGGCCACGTCTTCGACGACGGTCCGCGGCCGACCGGATTGCGCTACTGCATCGACGGTTTCGGGATGGTCTTCCACCCCGCGGCCGCATCGGCGACATAGGCTCCTTCACCGCCGCGTTTCGTCGCGCGAACCGGTGACGAGGCCGCCCGAAAACGCCATGGCGTCCCGGCAATTGTTGCCGCCCCGGCAATTGTGCCCCGGTCCTCGGACCGGGGGCTGTCTATTTAAGTCATTGATTTCGTGACGATACCCGCATTGGCATAGCCTTTGCGACTGTCTCCTCCGATTGCGGCCAGGGTTCGGCGCCGCCGAGATCGGATTTGGAGACAAAGTTATGGGTATCTTCGATGCAATGAACACCTCGGTGGGTGGCCTGCAGGCGCAGTCCTACGCGCTTCAGAACATTTCCGGCAACATCGCGAACTCGTCGACCACCGGTTACAAGGGCATCGGGACCAGCTTCCAGGATCTCATCCCCGACTCCTCCGTGCCGAGCAAGCAGGTCGCCGGCGGCGTCACGGCGCACGCGCAAGCGACCATTACCACGCAGGGCACGATCTCGACCTCCAGCGTCGCCACCAACATGGCGATCACCGGCGACGGCTTCTTCTCGGTGCAGAAGGCGAGCGGCGTCGTCGACAACGTGCCGGTGTTCAGCGACGTCACCTATTACACCCGTCGCGGCGACTTCCAGCTCAACGCCAACGGCAACCTCGTCAACGGCGCCGGCTACTACCTGATGGGCGTCGCGGTCGACCCGAAGACCGGCAATCCGCTCGGCAACGTGCCGACGGTGCTGCAATTCCAGAACAACTTCATCCCGGCGCAGGCGACCACCTCGATCCAGTACGCGGCCAACCTGCCGACCCAGCCGAACACGGTGGCGAGTTCTACTGCAGCCAGCGGCACGCTGCTCGCGTCCGGCGGCCTGAACCCCTCGGATTTCGCATCCAACCCGCTGGCGGTCGGCACGCCGCCCGCGCCCTACGCCAATGCGACGGTCGCGGGCGCAGCCGCTACCGGCAACGTCCGCTCGGCCTATTCGTCGACGACGGGGACGGGCACGGTCGCGCTTCAGAACAATTCGGCGGCCGCGGCCTCCACGACGACGTCGCTCGACGGCTCCGTGGGTACGCATCTGGCCTCCAGCATCCTGGCCTCGCTCAGCGGCCAGACGCTGACGATCAACGGCAATTCGATCACCTTCGACAACAGCACGGGCGTCACCACGACCGGCAGCAACACCACGATCGGCCTCGGCGCAGGTACCACTGCGACGGTCGCCGACATCCTGAGCGCGATCCAGACGGCAGGCGGCGCCGGTGTCACGGCGTCGCTGAGTGCCAGCGGCAACATCCAGATCTCGAGCGGCACCGGCACCGACGTCGCGGTCGGCAGCGGCACCGCGGCCACCGCGCTCGGCATCAGCAGCGTGACCCGCGGCGGCAACGTGCTGTCCTCGCCGGCGATCTCGGGCTCCACGGTGCTGAGCGGCAGCGCGACCCCGGGCGGCGCCCAGGTGCTCACCTCGGGCTTCTCCGCCGGCGATACCATCACGGTCAACGGCCAGACGCTGACCTTCATGGCCTCGGGCGCATCCGGCCCGAACCAGATCAACATCACCGACAACGTCACGACCCTGCTCGGCAAGATCGATGCGCTCTCCGGCGCCTCGGGTTCGTCCATCAGCACGGGCGGCGTGATCTCGCTGAACACCGGCACCGTCTCCAATCTGTCGGTGTCGAGCTCCAACAGCGCAGCCTTCGCCGCGCTCGGCTTCACCTCGACCATCACCAAGAACCGCGACGGCGGCGGCACCGCGGGCACCGGCACGGTGATCGGCAACGACCTTGCCACCTTCACCAAGGAATCGATCAGCGGCGGCGCGGTGACGGCCTACAATGCCTCGGGTACGCCGGTGAACCTGCAGCTGCGCTGGGCCAAGACCGACAGCGCCTCGCTGGGCGCGGGCCACGCCGATACCTGGAACCTGTTCTACCAGACCAACGCGGATGCCACCGGCACGGAGGTCGGCTGGGTCAACACCGGACAGGCCTTCACCTTTGCCGCCGATGGCTCGCTCACCTCGCCGAGCGGCTCGGGCATCACCATCAACAACGTCACCGTCGGCGGTCAGTCGCTCGGCTCGGTTGCCTTCAACATCTCCTCCGGCGGCCTGACGCAGTACGCGAGCACGAGCGGTGCGGTCACCATCAACACCATTACGCAGAACGGCTACGCCGCCGGTCAGCTTCGCTCGGTCTCGGTCAACAACAACGGCATCGTGGTCGGTACCTTCTCGAACGGCCAGAACCTCGACCTCGCTCAGGTGACGCTGTCGCACTTCAACGGCACCAACTACCTGAAGGCGATGGACGGCGGCGCCTACGCCGTGACCGACCAGTCCGGTCCGGCCATCGCCGGCGCCTCGGGCACCATCAGCGGCTCCTCGCTGGAGGGATCGAACACCGACATCGCCGATGAATTCACCAAGCTGATTGTGACCCAGCAGGCCTACTCGGCCAACACCAAGGTGATCACGACCGCGAATTCGATGGTGCAGGACCTCTTGAACGTGTTGCGCTGATCGGTTCATCGGCGCGTAACCAAAGGCGGCCAGTAACATGGGTTTGAGTTCAGCCCTCGCCAGTGCGATGAGCGGTCTGCGTGCCAACCAGGCCGCGCTCTCGATCGTCTCGTCGAACGTCGCGAATTCGCAGACGCCGGGCTACGTCGCCCAGACGCCGAACCAGATCGAGGTCTCCACCGGCACCTTCGGCTCGACGGCGATGACGACCGGCGTCAGCCGGGAGCTCGACTCCTACGTGCTGAACCAGCTCCGCACCGAGACCGGCGGCAGCGGCTATGCCGACCAGATGGCCAACATCCTGAAGCAGCTTCAGAATGTCTATGGCACGCCCGGCAACGACGGCACGCTCGAAACCGCGTTCAACAATTTCACCTCGGCGCTGCAGGCGTTGTCGACGAGCGCCGGCTCGTCGTCGGCGCAGACCGTCGCGGTCGGGGCGGCGCAGGCGCTGGCGCAGCAGCTCAACGTCACCACCAAGGGCATCCAGTCGCTGCGCTCCAATGTCGAGCAGGATCTTAGCACCTCGGCGCAGCAGGCCAACGCAGCGATGCAGCAGATCGCCGACATCAACACCAAGCTGCAGGGCCTGGCGTCGACGGATCCGTCCGCAGCGACGCTGATGGATCAGCGCGACCAGGCGATCAACACGCTGTCGAAATATGTCGACGTCCGCGTCGTCACCGACGGCTCGAACCAGGCTAACATCTTCACCAACACCGGCATCCAGCTCGTCGGCGCCGGGCTCGCCTCGCAGTTCTCCTTCGCCTCGGCCGGCACGCTCTCGGCGACGTCGCTCTACAACGTCGATCCGGCCAAGTCCGGCGTCGGCTCGCTCACCATCAAGCTGCCGAACGGCTCCTCGCTCGACGTCGTCGCCAACAACGTCGTCTCCTCCGGCCAGATCGCGGCCGACCTCAAGCTGCGCGACCAGACCTTGGTGCAGGCGCAGAACCAGGTCGACCAGCTCGCCGCGACGATGGCGAGCGCGCTGTCGGACAAGACCACCGCCGGTACCGCGGTCTCGGGCCCGCCAGCGGGCTTCGATGTCGATCTTGCGGGCACCGCGCCCGGCAATTCCGTCAACATCACCTACACGGACACGACGACCAACACGCAACGGCAGATCACGCTGGTCAACGTGACGGACCCGGCGGCGCTGCCGCTGCAGAACGCCACCAACGCCAACCCGATGCAGGTCGGCGTCAATTTCTCCGGCGGCATGAGCGCGATCGCGTCCGCGCTCAACACCGCGCTTGCCGGCACGCATTTGTCGTTCTCCGCCGCCCCGTCGCCGGCCACCGCCACGACGCTGCGGATCACCGATGACAGCACCGGACTCGCGAAGGTCAACTCGTCCTCGATCACCCAGACGATCTCGTCGCTGACCTCGGGCAATCCGCAGCTGCCGCTGTTCACCGACGGCGGCACGGCGCTCTACACCGGCGCGATCACCAGCTCCGGCTCGCAGATCACGGGGCTTGCCGGGCGGATCGCCGTCAACACGTCACTGGTCACCGATCCGACCAAGCTGTCGGTCTACAGCACATCGCCGGTGACGCCCGCGGGCGACACCACGCGATCCGACTATCTCTACTCGCAGCTCACTTCGGCGGTGTTCTCCTATTCGCCGCAAACCGGCCTCGGCTCGTCGAGCCAGCCGTTCAGCGGCAATATCTCGAACTACCTCCAGCAATTCCTCAGCGTCCAGAGCAATGCTGCGACGCAGGCGACCCAGCTGCAGCAGGGCCAGAGCGTCGTGGTCTCGACGCTGCAGGCCAAGTTCAACTCGACCTCCAGCGTCAACCTGGACTCGGAGATGTCGAACCTGATCCAGCTTCAGAATGCCTACGCCGCCAACGCCCATGTGATGTCGGTGGTGCAGAGCATGATGAATACGTTGCTCCAGGCTCAAGTGTAACCGGTACAGGGCTCTGAAAGATGTCGATCAGCAGCATCAATTATTCTTCGTCGATCCTCGGCTCGCAGATTCGCAACATCAATCAGCAGCTCACGGATCTGTCGGCGCAACTCTCGTCCGGCAAATTGTCGCAGAGCTACTCCGGGATGGGGAGCAACGAAGGCTTCGCGATAGCCTCGCGCGCGCAGCTTTCCAACATCGCGGCCTATACCGACACGATCACCAACGTGAACGTCAACATCAACCTCGCCAACACCGCGCTGCAGTCGCTGACGACGATCCGCAACACCGTGCAGACCGGCGCCGCCAGCACCGCGCAGGATCTCAACGTCAACGGACAGACGATCGCGCAGAACACCGCGGCCGCGCAGTTCGGCTCGATGGTCGGCGTTCTCAACACGCAGTCGGGCAACCGTTATTTGTTCTCCGGAACGGCCGTCAACACGCAGTCGGTCGCCGATGCCGACGTCATCATCAACGGAACCACCACCCAGGCCGGCCTGAAGACCGTGATGGCGGAACGCCAGGCGGCCGATCTCGGCGCCGACGGGATGGGACGGCTGGTGCAGACGCAGCCGAGCGCCACTTCCGTGAAGGTGTCCGAGGACGTCGCCGGGTCCCCGTTCGGGCTCAAGATCGCGGCGGTCTCCTCGACATTGACGGGCGCGACCGTTACCGGACCGAGCGGCTCGCCGGTGTCGTTCTCGGTGGATCTCAACGGCAACAATCCGAGCAACGGCGACAAGCTGAGCGTGCAGTTCACGCTGCCGGATGGTTCGACCGAGCAGATCGACCTGACCGCGTCGACGGCCACGCCGCCCCCGGCCGGCAGCTTTGCGATCGACGCGACCAATCCGACCAACACCGCCTCGAATCTCAATGCCGCGCTGAACACCGCGATCCAGAAGCTCGCGAATACCTCGCTGGTGGCCGCGTCCGCGATGACCGCCGGCGACAATTTCTTCAACACCGCGAGTTCGGCCATCGGCACGCCCGTGAACAACCAGGCGAGCCCGCCGGCGCCAATCACCGGAGCGACGGCACTGTCCGGGACGACTCCCTCGGATTCGATTTCGCCAGGCTTCGTCGCGGGTGACACCATCACGGTGAACGGCACGACTCTGACCTTCGTCAGTTCGGGGGCGACCGGCAATCAGATCAACGTCACCGACAGCATGCAGACCCTGCTGAGCAAGATCGATTCGATCACCGGCACGTCGAAGCCTTCGACCATCCATGGCGGCGTGGTCACGATCAATACGGATGACGCATCGAGCCTGAACATCACGAGCTCGAACACCGGCGCGCTGGGCGCGCTCGGCTTCAGCTCGACGCCGATCACCGCCACGCAGCCGCCGTTGCGCGTCGGCTCGTCGCCCGCGAGCTCCGCGACGACGCTGGTGAACGGTTCGGCCAATACCGTGAAATGGTACACCGGCAATGATGGACCCGGTTCGGCGCGCTCGACCGCCGTGGCGCGGGTCGACGATTCCATCACGGTGCAGTACGGCGCTCAGGCCGACGAGGACGCGATCCGCCGGCAGTTGCAGACGATCGCCGTGTTCGGAACGTTCTCGACCTCGGCCACCGGAACCTATTCGGGCGGGCAGGTGTCGGCGCTGAGCCAACGGGTGACGCAGGCCTTGACGCAACAGCCGGGACAGCAGCGCCTCGAGGACATCCAGACCGACATCGCGATGGCCCAGAACACGATGAAGGACGCCACCACGCGCCAGACCCAGGCCAAAGCGCAGCTCCAGGGCATCATCGATCAGGCGGAATCGGCTTCGCCCGATCAGGTGGCAAGTCAGATCCTGGCGCTCCAGAATGCGCTGCAGGCCTCTTACCAGGTTACCGCGAACCTCGCGCAGCTCTCGCTCGTCAAATTCCTCTAGGCGCGCATTAAGGCGCCGTTAACCATGCCTGTTTACCTCTTGGTGACGATTTGAGGTGGGGGCGGAGCCGTCGATGTCGGACCGGATGCAACTTGTGGTCGCTACGCCGTGCTTCGGCGGGCAGGTGTCGAGCATTTATGCGAGCTCGATCTTCGCGCTTCAGCGCGCCGTGCACGGTATGTCGAATCTCGAGCTCAAGGTGCTCTTGCGCGACGGTGACGCGCTGATCACCCGGGCGCGCGCCAATCTGGTCGCGATGTTCCTCGACGACCCCAAGGCGACCCATTTCCTGTTCGTCGATGCCGACATCGGTTTCAAGCCGGAGCAGGTGTTCCGGCTGATCGAATGCGGCGCCGACGTCGTCGCGGGCTGCTATCCCATCAAGCGCGTCAACTGGGACAAGGCGAAGCGCGCGATGCAATCCGGCCGCGCCGACGTGGCGGCGGCTTCGCTCGACTATGTCCTCGAGATCGAGGATCCCGACCGTATCGTGATGGTCAACGGTTTCACCCGCGTGCGCTATGCCGGCACCGGCTTCCTGATGATCCGGCGTCACGTGCTGGAGGCGATGTGCCGCCATCCGAACTATGCCGGCCTTCAGTTCTTCCGCGAACACTCGCACGATACGCTGGCTTCGAGCCAGAACAGGTTCGCGCTGTTCGAATGCATGATCGATGCGGCGAGCGGCACCTATCTCTCCGAGGACTTCGCCTTCTGCAAACGCTGGACGGACATCGGCGGCGAGATCTGGGCCGACATCCAGAGCTCGCTCGATCACGTCGGGCCTTCGGTGTTCCATGGCGACATCGCTTCGCAATTCGCACCGGCGCCCGCAGCAGCAGCCGCGGCGGATGCTGCCTGAGCTTTCCGGAATGAGCGGCGGCTGCTCGCGGCACCGCGCTGCTGCCGTGGTCGAGGTTTGAGATGTCGCACTCCGCTTCGCCGATCGGCGTGACCGCACCGAATTATGCCGATCGCATCGGCTTCGCGCAGTTGACGCGCCGCGCCTTCGAGGGCGTCGATCTTCACCCGCTGCGCGATCAGCTCGTCGCGAGGATCGCGGATGGCACTGCGCAGGCGGGAGAAGGACTGGATTTGTCGCTGATCGCACAGCTCCTCGGCGACAAGGAAGCGGGGCTCGCGATCCAGGCGGAGGTGCTCGCCTTCCATCAATTGTTCCGGACGCGCTGCGAGGCGCCGAAGCCGCGTCTGCGTGTGCTCGCGCTCGCAGCCGACATCGACATGGGCGGCAATACGCCGATCGAATTCCTGCTCGAAGGCTCGGACATCGAGCTCCTGACGCTCTATGTGGTCAAGGGTGCCGGTCTGCCCGAGGCATTGCCCGATCACGACGTCGCCATCGTGATCGCATCCGATTCCGAAGAGTGCCGCGAGGCGCTCGCGCTGATCGCACAAGCCGCGCCGCGCTGGCCGCGGCCGCTGCTCAATCGCCCCGATCTGATCGGCAACCTCGATCGCGACAAGCTGTATCGACTGCTGACGGGTATCGCGCGTCTCGACATTCCCGCGACCGTGCGCGTGACGCGCGCGCAACTGTTGGATCTTGCGCAGGGACGCATCGGCTGCGAGCAGATCGCGAGCGAGTTGCACCTTCCGATGATCGTTCGTCCGCGCGGCTCGCATGCCGGCGTGGGACTCCTGAAGGTCGACGATGCCGGAGCGCTCGCGGCTTATCTCGCCGAGCGGCAGGAGGACGATTTCTTCGTCGCGCGCTTCGTCGATTATGCGAGCTCCGACGGACTCTATCGCAAATATCGCCTCGCCATGATCGACGGCCAGCCATACGCCTGCCATATGGCGATCGCCGATCGTTGGGACATCTGGTATCTCAACGCCTACATGGCGTTCAGCGAGGAGAAGCGGGCCGAAGAAGCTGCCTTCATGATCGACTTCGACCACGCCTTCGCCGCGCGTCACCGCAGCGCGCTCGACGAGATGAGCAAGCGCGTCGGTCTCGATTATTTCATCGTCGATTGCGCGGAGACCAAGGCCGGCGAGCTCCTGATCTTCGAGGCTGACAACACCGCGGTGGTGCACAACATGGATTCGCCGGTCGTGTTTCCCTACAAGCCGCCGCAGATGCGCAAGATCTTTGCCGCTTTCACGGCGATGCTGTCGCGTCACGCGATAGCGGACACGGGACGAGCAGCATGAACGAGATCCTTCGCGAGACGCAGCAGACGGTCATCGGCACTTCGCTCGATCCGCAGGACTGGAACTCGTTTCGCGCACTCGCCCATCGCATGCTGGACGAAGCGATCGACGGCATCGCCGACATTCGCACGCGCCCGGTGTGGCAGCCGATTCCGGACCACGTGCGTTCCGCATTCAGGGCCGACGTGCCGCGCGAGCAGAGCGATCTCGCCGAGGTCTATCGCGAATTCTCGGAAGGCGTTGCGCCTTATGCGACCGGCAATGTTCATCCCGGCTTCATGGGCTGGGTGCATGGCGGCGGCACGGCGGTCGGCATGCTCGCGGAGATGCTGGCGGCTGGTCTCAACGCCAATCTCGGCGGACGCGATCACATGCCGATCGAGGTCGAGCGCCAGGTCGTCGACTGGATGCGCTCTCTTTTTTCTTTCCCGGAAGATGCGAGCGGCATCTTCGTCACGGGCACATCGATGGCCAATCTGATGGCGGTGCTGGTGGCGCGCACCAGCACGCTGGGCAAGCCTGCACGGCAGCATGGCATTGGTAATGACGGGGCGGTGCTCACGGCCTATACTTCGCAGGCCGCGCATGGCTGCATCTCCAGAGCGATGGACATCGCCGGGCTCGGCACCGATGCGCTGCGCAAGATCGATGTCAATGCCGATCATTGCATCGATGTCGCCGCCCTGCGGGCGCAGATCGCGATCGACCGTGAGGTCGGATTCAAGCCGTTCCTCGTCGTCGCATCGGCCGGCACGGTCGATGTCGGTGCGATCGACGATCTCGAGGCGATCGCCGTACTGTGCCGCGACGAAGGGATCTGGTTTCACGTCGACGGTGCGTTCGGTGCGCTTGCGATCATGTCGCCCGAACTCGCGCCAATGCTCGGCGGCATCGAGCTCGCGGATTCGATTGCGCTCGACTTTCACAAATGGGGGCAGGTGCCTTACGACGCGGGCTTCCTGCTGGTGCGCGACGGCGAGCAGCATCGGCAGGCCTTCGCGCAGCCTGCGGCGTATCTGCGCCGCGAGGCGAGGGGACTTGCGGCGGGGGCGGTCTGGCCCTGCGATCTCGGCCCCGACCTGTCGCGCGGCTTCCGCGCCTTGAAGACCTGGTTCACACTGAAGACGTTCGGCACGGCGCGCCTCGGCGCAGTGATCGCGCGTAGCTGTGCGCTCGCGAAATATCTGGAAGCGCGCGTGCTCGCCGAACCGCGCCTGGAATTGCTGGCGCCGGTCAATCTCAACATCGTCTGCTTCCGCTACCGCGCGGACGACGCCACCAATCGCGAGATCGTGGCCGATGTCCAGGAGTCCGGCATCGCGGCGCCATCGAGCACGACACTGGACGGCAAGTTCGCGATCCGCGCCGCCATCGTCAATCACCGGACCGAGGAAGTCGACGTCGATGCGCTGGTGTCGGCGGTGCTGGAGTTCGGCGCACGTCGGACCGGCGATGGCCTGATCGAGACCGCGTCGCCGCCGCTCGCGGCGCAATGATCGCGAGAGATATCCTTGAAAAGGCAACGGCCCCGGAGACGATCCGGGGCCGTTGCCGTTCGTGCGGATATCGCAATCAGGCGGCGGAACTGACGTCGCCTTCGGGATGTGCGGCCTTGTATTGGTCGCGCAGCTTCTCTTCATAGGCGATCAGCTTGCGGGCATCCTTGAGGGCCCGGTAGAGATCGCCGTTCAGGATGTTGTTGTTGATGCCCTCGATGATGGGCCAGGAACTGGGCACCGCGGTGACGATGTCGCGCACCAGGTTGAAGTAGGTGCCGTGCTGGGTCTGCGGATCCGGCGAGATATACATCAGCTGGACCGCCAGATAGACGAGCTTGGCCGGGGTATTGGCCGTCTCGGGCGTGAGGATGTCGCGCTCGCGCAGGATCGGCACGTTCTCGCCGTCGATGAGGAGGCGGGCGCGCTGGTCGGTGTTGGTGATCACGCAGTTACCGACAATGATGCGTTCGTGCGGTCTGAGCTCGACCTTGAGGGCCATGCCTGTTCTCCATCAACGCTTTCGTAACCGAGCGCGTGTTGCGGCGGATCAAGGCGCAATACTCCCTCAACATTAGTTAACGAGTTGTGAATCTCGCGGGTTTGCGCGGAAAAGACCAATTCTTTCAATGGCAAGATCGCGTGGCACTGCAGCGAAGCTCCGGGCGGCAGTGCTCGAATCGCGCCGCGACTCAGCGAAAGCGCGGGTTTCATTTCATGCTTCGTTAGATTCTGGACGCCACGGTCCGCCGGTCGCTGGGTCAATCTCGATCCAAGCAGACGCGTAACACTAGCGTTGTTTACCAGAAAGGTAACACCCAATGTCCGGTATCGTTCTCTCCGCATCGGTTCGTCAGAACCTGCTCTCTCTCCAGTCCACCGCTGACCTCCTCGCCACCACGCAGAACCGTCTGTCGACCGGCAAGAGCGTCAACTCGGCCCTGGACAATCCCACCA
>NZ_JASGFS010000008.1:0-162837 GCF_047605465.1 Bradyrhizobium sp.
GTCGCAGGATCCGCTGACCATCAAGGCGTTCCAGTACGACATCACCTGCAACGGCTACGAGATCGCCTCGGGCGGCATCCGCAACCACGTGCCGGAAGCGATGGTGAAGGCGTTCGAGATCGCCGGCTATGGCGAGCAGGAAGTGGTCGATCGGTTCGGCGGCATGTACCGCGCCTTCCAGTACGGTGCTCCGCCGCATGGCGGCATGGCGGCGGGTGTCGACCGCATCGTGATGCTGCTCTGCGGCACCACGAACCTGCGCGAGATCTCGCTGTTCCCGATGAATCAGCAGGCCATGGACCTGCTGATGGGCGCGCCCTCGGAAGCCACCACCAAGCAGCTCCGCGAACTGCACGTGCGGGTCAACCTGCCGCAGAAGTGACCACGCCGCGCTCCGCGCGCGGCACGCGTGTCAGGAATTCGTCATGCCCGGGCTTGTCCCGGGCATGCTCGTCTTGAGCACCCGGCATGACGACAAGTGAAGTGCATGGGTTGCATTCGGATGTTGCCACCGAGCCGCCGGCCGTGCTTCATCCGGTTTCCATGACCCGGAATACCGTCCGTGCGGTGGTCCGGTCAGGACATTGATTTCGAGGCCGGTAACGCGAGGCGAGACACCGCATGTCGTCCTATTCTGATGATCTCCACCAGGCGGCTCTGGCCTACCACCGCCTGC
Organism: Bradyrhizobium sp.; assembly: GCF_047605465.1. Taxonomy (GTDB): domain Bacteria; phylum Pseudomonadota; class Alphaproteobacteria; order Rhizobiales; family Xanthobacteraceae; genus Bradyrhizobium. The sequence continues at coordinate 677 of NZ_JASGFS010000008.1, forward strand.
CGCGCCCCGGAAAACTCGAGATCCAGGCGAGCAAGCCTCTCGCCAACCAGCGCGACCTCGCGCTTGCCTATTCTCCGGGCGTTGCCGCTGCCTGCACCGAGATCGCCAAGAACCCCGCGGAAGCCGCCACGCTCACCACCCGCGCCAATCTGGTGGCCGTGGTCTCGAACGGCACCGCAGTGCTCGGCCTCGGCAATATCGGCCCGCTGGCCTCCAAGCCCGTGATGGAAGGCAAGGCCGTCCTGTTCAAGAAATTCGCCGGCATCGACGTCTTCGACATCGAGATCGCGGCCGACACCATCGATCGCGTGGTCGAGACCGTGGCGGCGCTCGAGCCGACCTTCGGCGGCATCAATCTCGAGGACATCCGCGGCCCGGAGTGTTTCGAGATCGAGGCGCGGCTGAAAGAGCGCATGAAGATCCCGGTCTTTCATGACGACCAGCACGGCACGGCGATCATCGTCGCGGCGGCCATCACCAACGGCCTTCGGCTCAACGGGAAGAAGCTGTCCGACGTCAAGATCGTGGCGTCCGGTGCGGGAGCGGCCGCGATCGCGACCCTCAACCTGCTGGTCTCGATGGGCGCCCAGCGCAAGAACATCTGGGTTTGCGACATCGACGGCCTCGTGCACGAGGGCCGCAACACGTCGATGGATCGCTGGAAGGCGGTCTACGCGCAGAAGAGCGACAAGCGTACGCTCGCCGACGTCATCGGCGGTGCCGACATCTTCATCGGCCTTTCGGCACCGGGTGTGCTCAAGCCCGAGATGGCCAAGGAGATGGGCGAAAAGCCCCTGATCATGGCGCTCGCCAACCCGACGCCCGAGATCATGCCGGAGGAGGCGCGGAAAGTCCGTCCCGACGCCATGATCTGCACCGGCCGCTCCGACTATCCGAACCAGGTCAACAACGTCCTCTGCTTCCCCTTCATCTTCCGCGGCGCGCTCGACGTCGGCGCCAGCGCGATCAACGAGGAGATGAAGCACGCCGCCGTCGAGGCCATCGCGCAGCTCGCGCGCGAGGCGCCGTCGGATGCGGTCGCGCAGGGCTTCGACACCGGCGAGACGCAGGGCTTTGGCCCGGGCTCGCTGATCCCGAGCCCGTTCGACCCGCGCCTGATCCTGCGCATTGCCCCGGCCGTCGCCAAGGCGGCGATCGAATCCGGCGTGGCAACGCGTCCGATCACCAATTTCGACGAATACACCGCGCTGCTCGAGCGCTTCGCGTTCCGCTCCGGCCTCGTCATGAAGCCGATGTTCGCCAAGGCCAAGACCCAGCCGGTGCGGGTGATCTATGCCGAAGGCGAGGACGAGCGCGTGCTGCGCGCGACGCAGGTGGTGCTGGAGGAGAAGGTGGCGCGGCCGATCCTGGTCGGCCGTCCCTCGGTGGTGGATGCGCGCATCAAGCGCTTCGGCCTCTCGATCCGGGCCGGCAAGGATTTCGATCTCGTCAACCCCGAGGACGATCCGCGTTATCGCTCCTACGTGCAGTCCTATGTCGAGGTCGCCGGCCGGCGCGGCGTCACTCCGGATGCGGCGCGCACGGTGGTGCGCACCAACAACACGGTGATCGCCGCCCTCGCGGTGACGCGCGGGGAGGCGGATGCCATGCTCTGCGGCGTCGAAGGCCGCTACATGCATCACCTTCGCCATGTCCGCGAGATCATCGGTTTCTCGCCAGGGGTCAGCGACTATGCCGCGCTGGCGCTGCTGATCACCAGCAAGGGCGCCTTCTTCATCGCCGACACCCAGGTCCGGCCCAATCCGAGCGCGGAGGAGCTCGCTGAAATCGCATCGCTGGCCGCGGTGCATGTGCAGCGCTTCAACATCAAGCCGAAGATCGCCTTCGTCTCGCACTCGGATTTCGGCAGCTACGACACCGATTCCTCGCGCAAGATGCGGCGGGCGACCCAGCTCCTGAAGGAGAGGCATCCGGAGATCGAGGCCGACGGCGAGATGCAGGGCGACACCGCGCTGTCCGCCGCCGCGCGCCGCATGGTGCTGCCGCACTCCAAGCTCGAGGGCGAGGCCAACATCATGATCATGCCGAACCTCGATACCGCCAACGTCGCCTATCAGATGATCAAGTCGCTCGCGGACGCGCTTCCCGTCGGCCCGATCCTGATCGGTCCGGCGCGGCCGGCGCACATCCTGACCCCGTCGGTCACCGCACGCGGCATCCTCAACATGACCGCCGTCGCCGTGGTCGAAGCGCAGGAACGTGCTGCACGGCAGCAGCCGACCTTGTTCACCTAGCGCTTCGCCCGGTCGGGGTGAGGGAGCGGTCGCTTCGCTTCCTCGTCATGCGCGGGCTTGAGCCGGGCATCCACGTCTCTCCGCGCAACGCGTGACGCCGTGGCCGGCTTGGTCAAGCCCGGCCAGGACTCCGAGAGCGACGAAGGCCACGCCGTCCACGGTTCGATTCCGCCAGGGAGCGCCAACCCTTCGCAGCGCACGTCCGATTTTGAATAAGTTGCAGTTCTCCATTTCCCTGTTTGAAAACCTCAAACGGACTCTTCATAATCCCATCAAGCGTTCGTGCTTTAGAGCATTGCCAAGAGGCCGATCATGCCAGCGTTCGTGACTTTCGGGCGAATCCTGTTCGCCGTGCTGTTCATCTACACGGGCGCCACCAAGCTGTTCGCCATCCAGGCGACGGCGGATTTCATCGCCACCAAGGTCGTGGTGCCCGACGTCATCGCGCCCTACGCGAAGCAGGTCGAGCAGGCGACCGCCATGACCACGCCGCAACTGCTGGCGATCGCGGTCGGGGGCCTCGAGATCATCGCGGGCCTGATGATCGCGCTGAACTTCGGCGCGCGCTTCTTCGCGTTCCTGCTGATCGTCTATGTCGCGGTCGCAACCGTGCTGTTCTACGATTTCTGGAACCAGGCGGCGCCCGACAACGCCAAGATGCTGGTCGATGCGCTCAAGAACCTCTCGATCATTGGCGCGCTCTGCATGATCATCGGCTATGGCCGTGCCACCCGCCCGGTGGAGGCGGCTTACGGCGACGTCTAGCTCCTTCCGCAGGCGCCCGCGCGGCGCTAGCCGGGCCTGCGCCAGGGTGTGACCGTGACGTCGTGCGCCGCGTCGAGCACATAGGGCGCGCCGGGCTTCATCCCGTGGGCGGTCAGGATCTCGTGCGGCGAGCGTTCCGGGACACCCAGGAAGCAGCCTTCGCCGCCGGGTAGCCGCACCTGCGGGGCCTCCGACAGCCAGAACGTCTCGTAGCGCTCCATGAACATGTCGAACACCACAGGACCGCCGATGATCGCGACGGTGCCGGAGGCGACGCCGGCGAATGCGCAGGCGTCCTCGAAGCGCGCATGGTCCGGATTCCACAATGTCGCGTTCGGCATCTCCGGATCGGCGGCGAGGGCCTTGACCTTGTGAGTCAGGACCAGCCGCTTGCGGCTGGGCGAGTTCGGCTGTCCCTCGTGCGAATGCCGGCCGTGCACGATCAGCGCGGCGCGATCGAGCGCCTGCTCGAAGAAGCGCTTGTCGCCCTCGAACTTCAGGCTGTCGGGCATGACGCGGGTCGCGTCGGCAAGCATGCCGTCCGCGGAGACGATGACGTAACCTTCGAAACGGAAAGACAATGGGAACGGCTATTCGGAAACGGTCGTCACCACCGAATTGACCGGGCGCTGGCTGACGGTCGGCAGCTTGACGTCCTTCAGCAGTTCCTGGTCGTATTCGGGCAGCGTCGAGACCGGCGCCTTGGCACGCATCGCCACCACCTTGAACCCGCCGGCCTTGAGACGGTTGAGCAGATCGGGCAGGGCTTCGGCGGTGTGCTTCTGGAAGTCGTGCATCAGGATGATGCCCTTGCCGAGCTTGTCGAGCTTCTTCATCACGGTATCGACGACCTTCTCGGGCTTGGAGGCCTTGAAGTCGAAGGAGTCGAGGTCGCAGGAGAAGATCGCGACGTTGCGGTTGCCGAGATAGGTGACCATCTCGGGCGGGTGCTGGAGTGCCGGGAAGCGGAAGAACGGCGCGGGCGCGATGCCGCCGAGCGCCCATTTCACGGCGCTGAAGCCCTTCTCGATCTCGTCCTTCTTCTGCTGTTCCGTCAGCTTCTTGTTGTTGAGATTGGCGTGTGACCAGGTGTGCGCGCCGACGGTGTGGCCGGCGGCATAGACCTGCTTCAGGATCTCCGGCTCGTAGGTCGAATGCAGGCCGATCGGAAAGAAGATGCCGGTGGTGCATTGATCGGCGAGGGCCTTCAGCACCGCGGGCGTGTTGCGCGGCCAGGGGCCGTCGTCGAAGGTCAGGACCACCTCGTGGTCGCGCAGGAAGTCGAGCTCCTTGAAGTGCTCGAAGCCGAAGCCGGGACCACCGGTGGTGTCGATCTCGACGGTGCGAGCGACGCCGAGCGCGTTCGGATTGTTGCAGGCGGCGCGCGCCGGCTGTGCCGGCTGCTGCGGCGGGGCCGGATTGGCGACGGCGGCCTTCGGCGCGGGTGCGGCGGCCGGGGCTGCTGGTGCCGCCTGCGCGGCGGGCGCAGGCTTTGCGGCCGGGGTCTGCGACCATGCAGCGCCTGCCATCGCAACAGACATCGCGCTTGCCAAAATCAGTCCTGCCGCCACACGCATGGTGTTGTCCTCGAGATTGATCCCGTTGTTCCGCCGTGGCTTTTCGCTTCCGGCGAAACTCATCCTGCCCCTGGTGATCCTAGCCTAGATGGTGGGCCCTCGCCATTGCAACGGCTGTTTGGCACCGCGCCACAATTGTGCCCAGGCGTGTTGGACACAGGCTTCAACTGTCGGCCAGCGCCCTGGCCACGGCGGTCTTGATCCGGGTATCGGTCGGCTCGACCGCGGATGGAAAGACCTCGGCGATATAGCCGTCGCGGCCGATCAGGTATTTGTGGAAGTTCCAGCGCGGAACGTCCTTCGGACGCGCGTCCGCGGCCCATTTGTAGAAGGGATGCGCCTTCGCGCCGACCACGACGGCCTTGGCCGCGATCGGGAAGGTCACGCCATATTGGTGATGCGCGGTCTCGGAAATCTCGCTCGTGCCGCCCGGTTCCTGGCTGCCGAAATCGTTGGAAGGGACGCCGATGACCGTGAGCCCGCGCTCGCGAAACTCGCTCCAGAGCTCCTGGAGCCCGGCATATTGCGGAGTGTAGCCGCAGAGCGAGGCGGTGTTGACGACCAGCAGCGGTCGTCCCGTGAAGCTCGCAAGGCGGATGTCGTCGCCGGACAAGGCGGCGAAGGAGAAGGCATAGGCGGGGATCCGACTCATGCCGCTGTCGGCCAGTGCAGGAGTCACGGACCCTCCCGCGGCGAAAGCTGCGGCGGTGAGTACGGTTCTGCGGTTCATCATGACGGCGTCCCCCGAAATGATCCGCGGGCACGTTACTCCGCCAAGGCGGTTCGCGTGCTCAACACCGCGTTATCGCGGGCGGTCGCGGGCTCAGCGCAGGCGGACGATGAAGTCGGTGCCTTCGCCGGTCTCGCCCTGGTTGATGCCCTGGTCGGACACGATGATCGAACCGCCGGTGGTCAGCATCTCGTTGATCCTTGCCATGGTGTCGGCGGGGATCGAGAGGCGGTCGAGCGCCTCGGCCGGGCTGTCCGATGTGATCACCGGCTTGGCGGCGACGGGGATCACGGCGGCGTTGCGCTGGCGGTGCGTGACGCGGCTGTCGCTCTCGCGCTCGGCGGAGCGGACCGAGACGGGCATCGACAGCACCGACCAACGCAGCGCGTTGGGATCGGTCTTGTCGACCTCGGCGGTGAAGACGTGGGTCCCGAGCGGCCGGTCGCTCGGGGCGATCGTGATGGGGACTTCGAACAGCGGCGCGAAATTCTGCCGCACGTAGAGCTTGGAATCCTTGCGGCTGATGAAGACCGCGATCTGGCCCGCCCGCTTCGGGGCGTCCGGCTTCGCAGCGGGTGCGGGATCGGCGACGCGGGTCTCGTCCTTCTTCGCATCGGTCGCAGCGGCCGGCGCCGTCGCCGCGACGGAGGCGTCGGGCTTTTTCGCGGTGTCGGCGGTCTCTGCCTTGACCGGCTCGGCTTTGGCCGGGTCCGGCTTCGCGGGCTCGAGCTTGGCGGCTTCGGATTTGGCGGGCTCAGCCGTGGCGGCTTCGACCTTGTCGGCAGGCTTCTCGTCCGTCGCTGCCTTGGTCGCGTCGGCGGTCGCGGCTGACTTCGTGTCCGGAGAGGTCGACTCAGCGGCCTTCGCCGCCTCGTCAGCTCGCGTCTTCGCCTGCTCGGACGCGTCAGCGATTGTCGCAGGCGTCTCGGATTTGTCGGCCGGGGCCGCAGCGTCCTCGCGGACCGGCGCATTGCCGGTCGTCACATCGGACATCACGACATGGCCGACCGTCGAGCGAAGCTCGAGCACGGCGTCGGCGCTGGCGGTCTTCGTCTCGATCGGCTTTGCGTCGGCGGCCTTGGTCTCCGCCGTACCCTTGTCGGCCTTGTCGCCAACGGTCGTCTGTGGCGCGAGGCTCACCACGGGCTGCGGCGGCACGCGGACGGAGGCGAGCAGAGGATGCGCGAAATGTTGCGGCGTCATCTGTCCGGGCGAGACGATGACGCGCGCGCCCATCCGGGTCCAGTTCCACATCTTCACCGCGAACGCCATCGGCATGCGGATGCAGCCGTGCGAGGCGGGATAACCCGGCAGCACGCCGGCATGCAGCGCGATGCCGGACCAGGTGATCCGCTGCATGTACGGCATCGGCGCGCCGCTGTAGATGTTGGAGTGGTGGAATTTGTGCTTCTGGATGACGCTGAACACACCCATCGGCGTCGAATGGCCCTTCATGCCCGTCGACACCGGCGATTCCGCGAACACGCCGTTGGTGTCGTAGACCGTCACCTTCTGCCGGTCGATCGAGACCACGATGACCAGTGGCCCCTGCGGCTTGGTTCCGGTCTCCTTCTCGGCGACGCCATCCTTCTTGCCGGCCGCGCCGCGCTTCTGCGGCTTCTGGCGCGGAATGTCAGGGTGCCGTTCCTGTCGCGTGTAGTAGGACCCGTCGGAATAGTCCGTCCAATAATAATACGCTGCGTCAGCCTGACTGGTCGTGCCGATGGCGCCCGCTGCCGTCAAAATGGCGATCTGCCATAGCCGCGCCGGTGCGGCAGAAAAACGGGACCCGTTCACGCTATTCATCCTCGAATCCACAATTCAAATCAGACGTTAGTCTCGCAGAGGGGATACGCGTTCACCAGCATGGCGGTTCTGCCATCAGCGACTTTTGTCCAAGCCGTAGCAAAAAAGCCTCACGGACCGGTAAACGGAGGATGTGGGAGCCCTCCTGATCGGCGTTTGCATGCCTACATTGCGAGGACTTGTTACCGGAGAACTTCATGTCATCTCGTTTGCCCGCACTTTCCAGCATCCGCTTGAAAGGTTTGATCTTATTCCTCCTGCTTCTGGCAGTTCCAGCGACCGGCGCGGTCGCTGCCGACGAGCCGGATCTGATCTTCCGCCGATCCACCGTGTTTAAATGGCTCAGCCCGAACGACAAGCTCGCGACCTATGGCATCGATGATCCGGAGGTCGAGGGTGTCGCCTGTCACTTCACGGTGCCGGAGCGCGGCGGCTTCAAGGGCTGGCTGGGCCTTGCCGAGGAAGTGTCGGATATCTCGCTCGCCTGCCGGCAGGTCGGCCCGATCAAGTTCAGGGACAAGATGGAGCAGGGCGACGACATGTTCCGCCGGCGCAGGTCCCTTTTCTTCAAGAAGATGCAGATCGTGCGCGGCTGCGACGCCAAGCGCAACGTGCTGGTCTACATGGTCTATTCCGACAGGCTGATCGAAGGCTCGCCGAAGAACTCGACTTCGACCGTGCCGATCATGCCGTGGGGGCCGGCCGACGCCAACATCCAGAAATGCGGCGACTTCTTCACTCAGTGACGTGTTTGCGGCTGGCCGCGAGATGCGAGCCGGTCAGCCGCACGAACATCTGCGGCACGGCTTCATAGCCGCGGCTCGATTGCAGCGTCATCGCGCCGGGCGAACCGGCGCGGCTGCGAACGGGCTGTCGATCGGCGCGGTCCGACAATTGGTCCGCCTCGCGCGCCGTTGCGCGATCTGCCGCTGTCATGACGGCCATCCCTCATGCGTGCCCGATCGTGTGATGCGGGCTCCTTGTTCCGATGGCTTTGGTCGCCGCCGATGCGTCCCCGGTTCGAGCCGGCCAGCCTTCGTTCGCGCTCTCTTCAGCAGACAAACGTAAAATGCGTGTGAAACCTTTGAGGCGAAGCATATCCGCGCCCGCACGCGGAACCCGCTTCGAGCCCGAATGCATCGTTCAGCCCGTTCGGCGTCGCCGTTCGGCTCGTCTGAAATGATTGAGGTTTTTCGCCGAATGTTTCATCGCCGCCTGGCGGATGAAACACGTCTCGCTTCGACGAAACCATTTTCCGCTTTTGGCGCATCACGCACGAAACCGAGCATGGTTATCAGGTTACCAACGACGACGGCGGAACCGGGAGAAACTTCATGCGCGCGCTCGCCTACATCCTCGCTTTCGGTTTTGCGCTCATGGGCCCCTCGGTGGCGGGCTCGATCGACGGCAACCTGCCGGGTGTCGGCACCTTCGAATATAGCGGCTCACCGATCACAACTGCGCCAGCGCAGCTGATCATCGTCGCAGCGCGCTTCTGATCGCCAACAAGAAAATCAGCCGGCAAGGCCATCATGATTGTTCGTCTCTGCGCCGCGGCATTCGTAACTCTTCTGACGATGAACGCCGTCCAGGCGCAGGTGCGTGCTCCCAGCAGGCTGCCCGATCCCCGCAGCGAGTTCGTGCGCCAGTGCGCGCCGCACATGCTGGGGCGCTGGGAGCATCCGGAAGCGGTGTGTGGCTGCCTGCATGATCATGCCGCCGCCGTCGTCGAGGATCACGACCTGCGCGAGGCGTTGTTGCGGGGCATCAGCGAAACCGGCGTGCCGACCATCGAAACCCAGTGGGTGCCGGCCGCCAAGCAGAGCGAGATCGGCCCGACCTTCACCAAGATCGCCAAGCCGACCCTGCAGTGCATGTTCGACCCGGCGAAATAACGCGTTCCCGCCTATTTCGATTTGGGACCGAACCGGGGCACGCAAGCGCTGGTGCGGGCGACGCCCTTGTCCGTCATCTTCGAGCCGCGCACTTCCTTGACCTGTCCGGCCGGGCAGGTTCCGTCGTCCACGAGCACGCGCTGGCCGAGCTTGAGATCGACGATGTCCTGTTCGCGTCCCACCGTGCCCGCGCGCGCCGCCGTAGCCAGCGCAATGGAAATCAGGAGCGAGCAGCAGGTCGCGCGGCGCAGCAGCATGGTGTGGGATCCCGGCATCATCGAGCGCGCAATCTAGGGAGCGCGGTGCGATTCTGATAGTGAAGCTTTGTCACGCCCGCCGTGGCGATTTGCCTTTCGCGCGTAAGGCGGCGCGCGATTCCCGCGCCAGCCGCTGCGCCGATGCGACGAGCAGTGGAACCGCGTGCCCGGAAAATCCCAGCACGAAACCGGGCAGCGGCCGCGTGCGCGTGTAGGTATCGGCAAGCAGCCAGCCTTCCGCGCCGGCCGCCTGCTTCGCCGCCGCGGCGATTGACGGATCGACCGCCGGGTCGAATCGGGCGACCAGATGCAGGCCCTGCGAGGGCACCGGGACCGACAAGACACCGTCGGATGCCGCTTCGAGCGTCTCAGCCAGTGCGTCGCGCGCCTCGCGATAGAGCTTTCGCACGCGTTTCAGGTTCGCGGCAAACGCGCCGGAATTGAGCATGTCGGCAACCGCACCTTCCATCAGCGTGGCGGGAAAGCGGTCGAGCGCGGCGCGTGCGGCCGTGACGTCCGCGATCAGCCGCTCGGGCAGGGCGCAGTAGCCGATGCGCAGCCCCGGAAACAACGTCTTGGCGAACGTGCCCATGTAAATCACGCGCTGCAGATGATCGATGCCGGCGAGCGACATCAACGGCGCGCCGTCATAGCGGAATTCGCTGTCGTAATCGTCTTCCAGCACGAAGGCGCCGGCCTGCCTGGCCCAATCCAGCAGTTCGAGCCGTCGCGGCATCGACATCTGCACGCCCAGCGGAAACTGGTGCGAGGGCGTCACATAGGCCGCGCGCGCGGAGGACGCGGCGGTGCGGCCTCTGGCGACGCGCATTCCATGCTCGTCGACCGGGACGGGCACCGCGCGATAGCCGCAATGTGCGATCGTCTTGCGGGCCGCGGGATAGCCGGGATCCTCGCACCAGACCTGGTCGTTGGGCTTGAGGATTGCGCTGAGCACGATGCGCAACGCATGCAGCGTGCCCGACGTCAGCATGATTTGGTCTGGATCGCAGCGCAGCCCTCGCGCCGAGAGGAGATGATCGGCGATCGCCGCGCGCAGCTCGCGGCTGCCTCGGGGATCGCCATAATGCAGATGCTCAGTTCCGAAGGCGCGCATGCGGCGTCCGACGAAGGCACGGAAACGCTGCACGGCGCGCTCGTCGATATGGGTGCAGCCGAGCGAGAACGCGCCTTGCCGCGGCGCCTCGACGACGGCCTTCGGCTTCTTCGGCGCGGCTGCGCGCGCAGGGATGCGCGCGGCGACGAAGGTGCCGGAGCCCACGATGGCCTGGGCAAAACCGTCGGCGATCAGGCGCTCATAGGCGATGACGACGGCGTTGCGACGAAAGCCGGTCTGCCTGGCCAGCGTGCGCGATGGCGGCAGCGGTTCGCCGGGCTTCACGAGGCCACCGACGATCATCTCGCACAGCGCCTGATACAGCCGGTGCGCAGCGGACGCGCCCGCCGTGATGTGCGGCCCGGCGAGGTCGAGCGGCAGCTCGGCCTTGGCCGGCGACGGAGAATTGGTCGGAATTTTTTGCATGGAATTGGCACTATCGCAGACCAAATGCGCCGGTACAACTACTTGGAATTCTTCCAATCCCGACAGGAGCGGCCGTGAGCCAAGCTGAGATCCAAGAGTCCTATCCGACGTCAGCGCGCAACCAGGTGAAGCGCCGTCACGACCGCGGCTTCTACGATCACGATACGGTGCATCGCATCCTGGATTCCTCGATGCTGTGCCACGTCTCCTACGTCATCGACGGCCAGCCCTATTGCACGCCGACCTTCTTCTGGCGGGAGGGCACAAGGCTGTACTGGCACGGATCGAGCGCCAGCCGCATGCTGCGCAACCAGACCAGGGGCGAGCGCGTGTGCCTCACGGTCGCCCATCTCGACAGCCTCGTGCTGGCGCGCTGCGGCTTCAACCACTCAGCCGACTATCGCGCGGTGATGGCGTTCGGTACCGCCTACCTCGTCACCGATCCCGCGGAGAAGGAGCGGGCGGTGATCGCCATGGTCGATCGCTTCTTCCCCGACCGCACGGCAAGCTTGCGGGCGAGCAACACGCAGGAGATCAAGGCTACATCCTTCATCGCGATGGAGATCGAGGAGGCGTCGGCCAAGGTCCGCGCGAAAGGTGTCGCCGACGACGACGAGGATTACGAACTGCCGATTTATGCGGAACGCATTCCGGTGCGCACCGTGCTCGGCGCGCCGGAGCCATGTCCGCGACTGCTCGACGGCGTGAGCCGGCCGGCGACGCTGAATGGCTATTCCGAAGGCCGGTTGCTCGAAGATGCATTGCGGGATGCCTATTTTGTGCAGTACCCGAAGGGCTGAAATCGGCTAGCCTGCGCTCCATCGATGATCTGAACACCCCGATTGGAGTTGCCTGATGGATGCCGAAACGCAGCAGAGGATCCTCGACGCCGTCGATGCCGGCTTCGACGCCCAGCTTGCGACCACCAGCCAGTTCGTCGCGATCCCCTCGACCCGCGGGGCCGAGGGGCCGTGCCAGGACATGATGGGCGACCTGCTGCGCCAGCGCGGCTACGAGGTCGACGACTGGCACATCAATGTCGACGATCTCAGGGATCTGCGCGGCTTCGGCCCGATCGAGCACGATTTCTCCAGGGCGCGTTCGGTGGTCGGGACCTACCGGCCGCAAACCAATGGCGGCAAATCGCTGATCCTCCAGGGCCACTGCGACGTGGTGCCGGCGGGCCCGCTGGAATTGTGGGATACCCCGCCGTTCTCGCCCGTGATCAAGGACGGCAAGATGTTCGGCCGAGGGGCCTGCGACATGAAGTCGGGCACCATCGGCGCGCTCTACGCGCTCGATGCGATCAAGGCCGCCGGCCTCAGGCCGACTGCGCGGATCCACTTCGAGTCCGTGATCGAGGAGGAAAGCACCGGCGTCGGTGCGCTCTCGACGCTGCAGCGCGGCTATCGCGCCGACGCCTGCTTCATCCCGGAGCCGACCGGCGGCAAGATGGTACGCTCGCAGGTCGGCGTGATCTGGTTTCGTCTGCGCGTGAAGGGACACCCGACCCATGTCGCCTTCGCCGGCTCGGGTGCGAATGCGATCATGGCGGCGTATCATTTGATCCAGGCGATCCAGAAGCTCGAGATCGAGTGGAACGAGCGTGCCAAGGCCGATCCCCATTTCAAGACGCTCGACCATCCCATCAATTTCAATCCCGGCATCATCAAGGGCGGCGACTGGGCCTCCAGCGTGCCGGCCTGGTGCGACGTCGATTGCCGCATCGCCATTCTGCCTGGCTGGTCGGTGGCAGACCACCAGAAGGAGATCATGGCCTGCGTGGCGGCCGCCGCGCGCAACCACCGCTTCCTTGCCAACAATCCGCCGGAGATCGAATGGTCCGGCTTCCTGTCGGAAGGCTACGAGCTGACCGGCGCCGCGGCGCCGGAAGCCGCTTTCGGGAAGGCGTTCAATACCGTGTATGGCGGCGCGGTCGAGGACCTCGTCTTCACCGCGCTCACCGATACCCGCTTCTACGGTCTCAATTACGGCATCCCGAGTCTTTGCTTCGGCCCCAGCGGTGGGGAAATGCACGGCTTCAACGAATATGTCGATCTGGAGTCGCTGAAGAAATCCACCAAGGCGATGGCGCTGTTCATCGCGGATTGGTGCGGGGTGGAGAGGGCCTAGGCCTCTTCCCGTCGTCATTGCGAGCGCAGCGGCGCAATCCGAGCCAGGGAGCAGTCTGGATTGCTTCGCCGCTGCGCGTCTCGCCATGACGATCTGCCAGATCCTCCTTGGGGTGTACGGAAATATCTTGCCGTCAGCTGCCCGAAACGCGGGCGCGCCCAAATACTTTAAGCTTAAAATAAAGACTAGGAGGCGGCCTCCGCCGGTGGCAGACTGCCGTCCAGCGGCACGCCGAGTCCGCTGAGGAAACATGATGCGCGATTGGGATGATGCTTATGCCAATTCGGCCCATATCCCGGGCTCGGACAAGCTGCCGGCGCTATGGGCGGAGCGGGCCGCTGCCTATCGCGCCGGCCTCAGGGATTTTCGTGCGGACATCGCCTATGGCTCGGGTGAACGCCAGCGCCTCGACCTGATCCTGCCCGACGGAGACAGCAAGGGGCTCGTCGTGTTCGTCCATGGCGGCTACTGGATGCGCTTCGACAAGTCGACCTGGACCGATCTCGCCGAGGGCGCGCGACATCACGGCTGGACCGTCGCCCTGCCGAGCTACACGCTGACGCCGGCCGCGCGCATTTCCGACATCACCGCCGAGATCACCGCAGCGACCGCCAAGGCGGCGTCACTCGTCGCGGGACCGATCCGGCTCGCCGGCCATTCCGCCGGCGGCCATCTCGTCACGCGCATGCTGTGCGACGACAGCCGGCTCGAGCCTGCGGTCTACAACCGCATCGCCGGCACGCTGTCGATCAGTGGTCTGCACGACCTTCGCCCGCTCCTGAAGACAGGGATGAACGACACGTTCGGCATGACGATGGAAGAGGCGACGCTCGAAAGCGCCGCGCTGCATCTGCCTCGCGGGCATTCGCCTGTCACCGCCTGGGTCGGAGGCGGCGAGCGGCCCGAATTCATCCGCCAGTCCGATCTGATGGCCAATGTCTGGACCGGGTTCGACGTGCCGACGCGCCTCGTCGTGGATCCCGGGCTCAACCATTTCACCGTCATCGACGGACTGAAGGATCCGTCGTCACCGATCACCTCGCGGCTGATCGGCCTCGATTGAGCGAAGCGGGGATGATCGATCGAAAGGGCCTGTCATGACGTCCAGCGATTACGATCCTGCAAGCGAAGGCGCCGAGACCGATTTCGCCCGGCGCATGTCCTATGGCGACTATCTGGCGCTGGATGCCATTCTCGGCGCCCAGCACCCGCTGTCGGAAGCGCATGACGAGATGCTGTTCATCATCCAGCATCAGACCACCGAACTCTGGATGCGGCTCGCCATCCACGAGCTCAGCGCCGCGCGCCGGGCCATCGCCAGGGACGAGGTCTCGCCCGCCATGAAGATGCTGGCGCGGATGTCGCGGATCTTCGAACAGCTCAACAACGCCTGGGACGTGCTGCGGACCATGACGCCGAGCGAATACACCCGTTTCCGCTCGCAGCTCGGCCAGTCCTCGGGTTTCCAGTCGCGTCAGTACCGGCTGATCGAGTTTCTGCTCGGCAACCGCAACCACGCCATGCTCAAGCCGCACGCTCACGATCCGGAGACGACGAAGCTGCTGGAGGCCGAGCTCGCGACGCCCAGCCTCTATGACGAGGTGCTGCGGCTCGCCGATCGCCACGGTCTCAAGATGCCGGCGGCGGTGCTGGCGCGCGATGTGCGCGAGACGCACAGTTTCAACGAGGGCGTGCTGCAGGCCTGGCGTGTCGTCTACGAGGCGCCAGAAACCCACTGGATGCTGTACGAACTCGCCGAAAAGCTGGTCGATTTCGAGGATTATTTCCGCCGTTGGCGCTTCAACCACGTGACGACGGTCGAACGCGTCATCGGCTTCAAGCGCGGGACCGGTGGCACCGGTGGCGTCAGCTATCTCAAGCGCATGCTCGAGGTCGAGCTGTTTCCAGAACTCTGGCGCGTGCGTACGATCCTGTAGGGATGTCCATGGCAAAGCTTCGCGTCTATGAGGACACCAAGGCGCTGTTCCATCTGCCCGACGGCGTGACCTATCTCGACGGCAATTCGCTCGGCGCGCTGCCGCTCGGGGTTGCCGAGCGCGTCAAGCACGTCATCACGACCGAATGGGGCAACGAGCTGATCCGCGCCTGGAATAGCGCCGGCTGGTACGCCCAGCCGCGCCACGTCGGCGATCGCATCGCGCGGCTGATCGGCGCGGAAGCCGGCTCGGTGATGGTCGGAGACACGCTGTCGCTCAAGGTCTACCAAGCACTCGCCGCCGCGCTCGACATGAACCCGTCGCGCAGGGGTGTGCTGTCCGACACCGGCAATTTTCCGACCGACCTCTACATGGCCGAAGGCCTGATCGCGACGCTCGGACGCGGCCATCAACTGCGGCTGGTGGCACCGGAGGAGATCGAGGCGTCCCTGTCGGAGGAGATCGCGGTGCTCTACGTCACCGAGGTCGACTACCGCACCGGCCGCCGCCACGACATGGCGGGGCTGACCGCGAAGGCCCATGCGCTCGGCATCGTCACCGTCTGGGATCTCGCGCATTCCGCGGGCGCGCTGCCGGTCGATCTCGCTGGATGCGGCGCAGATTTCGCCGCCGGATGCACCTACAAATATCTCAACGCCGGTCCGGGCGCGCCGGCTTTCCTCTATGTCGCGCCGCGCCACGCCGATCGGGCGCGCGCCGCGCTGTCCGGCTGGATGGGGCACGCCAAGCCGTTCGCATTCGATCTTGCCTATGCACCCGCGGGCGGCATCGAGCGTATGCGCGTCGGCACCCCGCCGGTGCTGGCGATGGCCGCGCTGGAAGCGTCGCTCGACATCTGGGATCGCGTCGACATGGCCGAGCTGCGCGCTCGCTCGCTGGCGCTCGGCGACCTCCTGATCGCCGAGGTCGAGCGTCGCTGCCCGGCGCTCAAGCTGGTGACGCCGCGCGTGCACGAACGCCGCGGCTCGCAGGTTTCGTTCGCGTTCGACGGCGGCTATGCCGCCATGCAGGCGCTGATTGCGCGGGGCGTCATCGGCGATTTCCGCGCGCCCGACATCATGCGCTTCGGCATTACACCGCTCTATGTCGGCGAAGCCGAGGTGACGAAGGCGGCCGAGATCATCGAAGAGGTGATCGCCGGCGAGGTGTGGCGACGGCCCGAATACCAGGTGGTGAACGCGGTGACGTAAAGCATCTGGCCCGCTGCAATTGCGAGTGAAGCGCCCGGCAGAGACGTTATGGACCGCCTCGCTCTGATGAGGTTCGGGACCTCAAGCGCGCTCACCCCACAGCGCCGCCACGATGGCATCCAGACCGTCCGTCAGTGCCGCCGGACCGGGCTGCAGTATGATCGGCGACTTGATCTCGACGATCCGGTCGTCGCGCACGGCCGGAATCTCATTCCAGCCGTCGCGTGCCCGGATGCGGGCAGGGACGACCTTCTTGCCGCACCAGGAGGCGAGGATGATGTCGGGACGGGCTTGGCGCACCGCGTCAGGTGAGACGATGCGATCCTTGGCGGCCTGCTGGTGGCGCAGCTGCGGAAAGATGTCTTCACCTCCGGCGATCTCGATCAGCTCGGAGACCCAGCCGATGCCAGAGATCAACGGGTCATCCCATTCCTCGAAATAGACCTTCGGGCGCGGCGAGGGGCGGGACATTGCCGCGATCGCGGCGAGGCCCCTTTCGAAGCCCTGGGCGAGGTCGTCCGCCCGCGCCGCCACACCCACCAGCGCACCGAGCGTGCGGATCATCGCCAGGATTCCGGCGACGTCGCGCTGGTTGAAGACGTGGACGTCGACGCCGGCGCGGACGAGGTCCGCGACGATGCCGGCCTGGAGATCGGAGAAGGCCAGCACGAGATCGGGTTCCAGCGCCAGGACTTTGGGAATGTCCGCGGACACGAAGGCCGAGACCCGCGGCTTCTCCCGGCGGACCTGCGGAGGGCGCACCGCATAGCCGGACACCCCGACGATGCGGTCCTGCTCGCCGAGCAGGTACAGCGTCTCGACGGTCTCTTCGGTCAGGCACACGATGCGGCGGGGCGGGAAGTGGCGCATGGCGCGACCATATGCAGAATGATCCGGCCGATGTCACCGTGGCCATTACCTCGGACGTCATTGCTTTGCCGCCCGGAGCGATTCACGCTGAGGTCACAACGAATTGGGAGGAGATCCGATGACGCCGCTCGAGAAACTTAAAGCGATGAAGATGCCGTTCGCCGAGCTCAAGGGCGTCGAATTCGTCGAAGCCGAGAAGGATCGCGTGGTGGCGCGGATGACCGTGAGGCCCGATCTGTGCACGCTTCGCCATACGATCCACGGCGGCGCGGTGATGGCGTTCGCGGATTCCGTCGGGGCGGCCGCGACGGTGATCAACCTGCCGGAGGATGCCAAGGGCACGACCACGCTGGAGAGCAAGACCAACTTCATCGGCGGAGCCAAGGAGGGAACCACGGTCATCGCGACCGCCACGCCGGTCCATCGGGGCCGCCGAACCCAGGTCTGGACAACCCGGCTGGAGACCGAGGACGGCAAGCTGGTCGCCGTGGTGACCCAGACGCAGCTGGTCCTCGTATGATTACGGGGGCCTTGATTTTGTTAACGAATTGGTCCCCTAGGTGCCTCTAACTTGGGCAGCGCTTCATCTTGAAAAATATATTGCAACGCACAATATAGGAAGCCTAGGGATTCGAACGCCTCCTCGAGGGATACCAAGAGGAGTTTTGACGTGGCACTTGAAGACATCACCCGCGTAAGGTCCGTTCCGGGCTATGTGCGGACCTTGAGCCAGCAGGAAGAGTTGCCGCTCTTGCGCGACCACCTGCTGAGGCTCGATCCCGAGAGCCGGCACGACCGCTTCAACGGCTTTCTCGACGACAGCTTCATCGAGCGCTATGCCGCCCGCTGCGCCGAGGACGGCACGGTGATCGTCGCCTATGTCGTCGACGGCGTGGTTCGCGGCGCGGCGGAGCTGCATCCGCCGGAAGGCGATTCGCTGCCCGAGGTGGCGTTCAGCGTGGAAGCATCCGCGCGCCGCCAGGGCGTCGGCTCGGTGTTGTTCCGTCGCCTGATCGCCGAGGCGCGCTGGAAGGGCCACAAGCGCCTGCGCATCACCACGGGTGCGGAAAACCACGCCATGCGGGCGCTCGCGAAGAGGTTCGGCGCGCACCTGCAATTCCGCCATGGCGAATCGACCGGCACGATTGATCTCGCCAAGACGCCGGAGGCCGAGTTCGCCGATCTGGCGGCGGCGCCGTTCACGGCCGGCCGCGCCTTCCTCAGCTTCAACTCGACCTGCTGGAAGCTGATCTCCAGCATGTACGGCCATCGCGCAGCCTGAGGCGGAAGCGGACTGGAATCAAAAAGCGGACCGGCGTGGCCGGTCCGCTTTTGTATGGGCGTCGCTGAAAATCAGCGTTCAGGTGCCGATGCGCTTGTCGTTGCCGAAGCGGCGGACGACGCGACGTTCGACCACGACCGAGCGCTGCGCGCCCTGTTCGCCGGCGATCACGCGCGTGGCGGTGATGCGGCTGTTGGTGCGGGCCTGCTTCTTCACCTCGGCCTGAACGACGTCGAGCGGCATCCCCATGAGAGCGGCGGCAATCTCGGCCTGCTGATCCTGATCGTCGGTGATGCCGACGGCGGCAAAGATCGCCTCGTCCAGGGTCGGCGGATCGTGGCGGACGCGCCGCGTGCCGTATTTGGTATTCCAATCTGCGCTCATAGGGGCCTCGTTTTGATCCGGGATACCTAGTGCGGCATATGTTGCATTGCAATATGAATTCGTCGCGGCATTTCAGCCATTCTTGTCATGCATCGGTCAGATGTCAGGGCGGTGACGCGACGGTCGAATCCGGCTCAACCTTCTGCTGCGGCCAGCGTCGCAGCGCTGCCTGTCCGGCTTCCGTCAGCCCGTAGATTCCCCGCTCGGCCCGCGCGAACCAGCCATAGACGTTGTGCAGCAGGATCTTGCCGGCATCGGGACAGCGTTCGCGCAATTCGCGGACGCGCCGCGGGCCGTCGGAGAGCGCGGACGCGCAGGCCAGCGCCTGCTGCCGATAGGCCGTCATGATCGGTGAACGGGTGCTGCCGCCGAGTACGGGATCGCCCTGGCGACGCTGGTGCTCCGCAACGAGGCGCGAGCGAACCTTCGGCTCGCGCCGCGGCGCCGCCGTCGGCGGTTTCACCAGCACCTCGACCTGGCCGCGGTCGGTGACGCCAAGCATGCCGAAGCCGAGCCGGCGGCACAGATTGCGGTAGCGCGCATCGCTCTCGCGTCCCTTGCCGCGCGCCGACATCCTCGCGGCGATCCAGACCTCGTCGCCCGCCGGTGCGCGATCGACCGCCTGGAGGATCAGTTCGAGATTGAAGGCGAGCTTGAGTTCGCCGATCACCACGACCGGTGGATCGCCGGCGCTGAGGCCCACCAGATCGCAGCCGCCGATCTCGCCCTTCACCGTGAAGCCGAGTTCTTCCAGGAAGCGTTTGACGGGCAGATAGAGCGCGGTTTCCACGGGGTGTCCGATCGGAGAATCAGTTGCGGCCAGTCTAGAGCCTTCCCGGCGCCAATTGAATCCGGGCCGAGCCCGGACGATCCGATCGACGGCTACACCCGTCCGCTCACCGGGATCAGCGCGCCGGTCATTCCGCTGGCGGCATCGCCGGCTAGGAACAGGATGACCTCGGCGAGTTCCTGCGGCGTGACCCATTTGGAGAAGTCGGCCTTCGGCATGTCCGCGCGATTGGCCTTGGTGTCGATGGTCGAGGGGAGCACCGCGTTGACGGTAACCTTGCCCTTCCACTCGTTCGCCAGCGCCTCGGTGAGGCGATGCACGCCTGCCTTCGACGCCGCATAGGGACCCATGCCTCCGCCGGCCTGGAGCGCGCCCATCGCGCCGATGTTGACGATGCGGCCGGCCTTGGACGCGGCCAGGTGAGGCAGCGCCGCGCGCGAGGCGTTGAGCGCGGTCAGCACGTTCAGAGCATGCATGCGCTGCCAGGTCTTGGTGTCGCCGTCGCCGACGGTCTCGAAGGCGAAGCCGCCGGCGATGTTGATCAGCGCGTCGAGCCCGCCGAAATGCGCAGCCGCAGCTTCGATCGCCGTCTTCGCCTGGGCCGCGTCGGAGAGATCGACACCGCCGATCTCGATGCGTTCGGCGGTCGCGGGAATCTGCGAGGGCGCATGATCGATGCCGGCAACACGCGCGCCGCGCGACTGTGCGATGTCGGCGACCACCTTGCCGAGCGCTCCGAGCGCGCCGGTCACGGCTATGATTTTTCCCTGCATGCTGCTCTCCGTCGCTTCGGTCTGCCTTGACTATTGCTCCCTGCGAATTGGACTTGCAACGGCGAGGCCTTCAGGGCTGAATGTTCCGCGCAACCTAGGGTCGCCAGGACGGTCTTGAATGTCAGATATCGAGTTTCCGCCCGAGATCGTGGATCTGAAATTTCCGCTGCAGCATTTCTGGCAGGCGGTGAACGGATCGGGTCCCGTGCGGATCGTGGCGATGGGATCATCCTCCACGGCAGGGCGAGAAGATGTCGTGCCTTATCCCTACCGGCTCGAGATGTATCTGAGGCAGCATTACCAGGGCGTCGAGCCGCGGCCGGCCATCCGGATCGACGT
The DNA here is from genome assembly GCF_047605465.1 of Bradyrhizobium sp. Taxonomy (GTDB): domain Bacteria; phylum Pseudomonadota; class Alphaproteobacteria; order Rhizobiales; family Xanthobacteraceae; genus Bradyrhizobium. Next base: position 21,221 of record NZ_JASGFS010000008.1, read on the forward strand.
GCTGAACCGGGGCAAGGGCGGAGAGGAAGCGAACGAGGAATTGCAGCGCTTCGATACCGATATTTACCCTGACAACCCCGCTTTGGTCATCTGGCAGGTCGGAACGAACGCGGTGTTTCACAACGACCAGTACGACGTCGACGACGTCGCCGCAAAAATCGCGGAGGGGCTCGCCAGGCTGAGCGGCCGGGGCTTCGACGTTCTGCTGATCGATCCGCAATATGTGACGAAGATGCTATGGGATGATCGCGCTGAACTCTCGGACAGGATGGTGCGTCGCATCCGGGCCGCGGCCGAACGCGCCGAGGTGAATCTGTTCCGGCGATGGGCCCTGATGCGGCACTGGCACGTGCAGAACAACGTGTCCTTCGAGCAATTGGTCGACACCACCGATCCGGACAAGCTGCATCAGAGTGACTGGAGCACCCAGTTCGTATCGAAGGCGCTTAGCGCCGCGATCACCAAAGCCGCGGCGCCCGGAAGTTGAGGCGCCCGGGTCACGCCTGCAGATAACGATCCCTGAGCGCGGTCCGCTCCGCGGCACCGAGCTTGAGCCCGTCGCGCAAATAGGTGTCGAGGTCGCCGTATTCACTGCCGACGGCTTCGAAGGCCGCCGCGAGATAGGAGGCCTCGACGCTGCCGATCGCGTTGAGGACGTCGGCAGGCAGATCGGACGCGCTCGACAGGTCGCGCTTGTAGTGCCGGTTGGTCAGCAGATAGTCCTCGGCAATGACGTGATCGGGCACGCCGAGCGCATGAAGGATCAGCGCGCTGGCAAAGCCGGTGCGGTCCTTGCCGGCGGTGCAGTGGATCACGAGCGGTGCGCGGTCTTCCAGGAGATGGCCGAACAGCGTACGGAAGCTGTGCGTGTTGTGCCGGACATAGTTGCGATAGGACTCGCGCATGATGTCGAGCGCGACCGGCGCGGTCAGCGTGCCCTGGGCAAGCTCGGCGCGCAGGGCGGCCACGACCGTCGGCTCGATCGGCAGCGAATGCACGGTGATGTCGTTCATCATGCAGACGCCGGCGGCGCGCTCCTCGACGCCGCGGAAATCGAAAGCGCTCCTGACGCCGAGCGCGCGCACGATCTCGATATCGGCCGTGGTGAGCTGGCCGAGATGGTTGGAGCGAAAGAGGTGCCGCCAGCGCGTGACGCGGCCATCGGCGGTCGGATAGCCGCCGAGGTCGCGAAAATTGCTGGCGCCCTGCAGGGCGAGATGGCGAGCGGGGGAGTCTGACATGGGATCAGCTTGCGTTCTTGGGACCAGCTTGGGCTATGTTTCCGGCGGACGCGCTGCGGGCGTCCTTGACGTCTACTAAGGGGGCGATCGTGAGCCGGCACAAGGCCATTATTTTGACACTCGCATTGATGGCGGGCGAGGTCCTCACCGCGCGGCAGGCGGATGCGCAGACGTTCCAGACCTATCGTTGTACCGATGGTACGCAGTTCATCGTTGGGTTTTATGACGCCGACAAGCGCGCCTTCCTTCAGATCGATGGGGAGCCCGTAACTCTCGCCAAGCGGCTTTCGGTCTCGGGAGCGCGCTATTCGGGAGCGGGCATCACGCTGACCATCGGCAAGACCGGGACGACGACGGTCAGGCATCTGAGACGGCCGGCGACGGCCTGCGCACTGATCTGAGGGGATCGTCAGGAATCAAAAAGGGCCGAAACCTCGTTGTTTCGACCCTTTTTCAAACTGCCGCCGTGCCCTTGCAAAGGTGCGGCGATACTGGACCAAGCGCAGGCATCAGCGATCCCATTTCGGCTTGGCTTCCTCGATTGCTTCCTGGTGGTACCAGCTACCGCTGCAGATCGTCTCGTTGACGGGAAGAGAGAGACGATCGGCCGGCAGGCCGGTCTCGCCATAGCGGCGCCCCCCGAGAGCCGCACGGCCCCCGACCGGGAATTGGTAGATCTTCGCAGATCCCTGACTCAAACCATTGTTCATCATTCGACTATCTCCTTTGGCGCGAAGTCCTTGACCTCCATGGTGCGCCCGACTCGTTCGCGTGTGGTTACTGGAATCTCCATATCGGCCGTGCGTCCTGAAATGCAAAGTGCTGAAAAGGAAATCAGTTCTGGCCTATTTTGTAGGCAGTCACCGTTCTGCTTCCCCCAAGGCACCGCTCCACTGACTAACGCTTGGGCCATTGCGAAGGTTGCGAGCGGCGGCCCGGAGACTTCCCGAATATTGCTGGACGTTGATGCGCGTTTAGTCGGCAACCTCGGGGAAGGCCTCCAGTGCTCTGGAATCAGGCGTTTTCCGCGGGATTTTTGCAGTGCAGCTTCACGGAAAGGTGCGCTGCTATGACGCACGCGGCCGCGGGCTGGGCGCGGGTCCGGCGCGCCGGACGACGACGGTGGATAAGTGCCCGCCGTGCGGCCTTTTGGCACGCAAAATGCTTATAGAAGGGCGGCCGATGGTGGCCGGGTACAACGTGCGGGGGCTCTCAGTCCTCACCTTTCGCATCATCTACAGAGAGGCTCAATGACCAAGTACAAGCTCGAGTACATCTGGCTCGACGGATATACGCCGACTCCGAATTTGCGCGGCAAAACCCAGATCAAGGAATTCGCGTCGTTCCCGACGCTCGAGCAGCTTCCGCTCTGGGGCTTCGACGGCTCCTCCACCCAGCAGGCCGAAGGCCACAGCTCCGATTGCGTGCTGAAGCCGGTCGCCGTGTTCCCGGATGCCGCGCGCACCAACGGCGTGCTCGTGATGTGCGAAGTCATGATGCCCGATGGCAAGACCCCGCACGCCTCCAACAAGCGCGCCACCATCCTCGATGACGCCGGCGCCTGGTTCGGCTTCGAGCAGGAATACTTCTTCTACAAGGACGGCCGTCCGCTCGGCTTCCCGTCGTCCGGCTATCCGGCGCCGCAGGGCCCGTACTACACCGGCGTCGGCTACTCGAACGTCGGCGACGTCGCCCGCAAGATCGTCGAAGAGCATCTCGACCTCTGCCTCGCTGCCGGCATCAACCACGAAGGCATCAACGCGGAAGTCGCGAAGGGCCAGTGGGAATTCCAGATCTTCGGCAAGGGGTCCAAGACCGCTGCCGACCAAATGTGGATGGCCCGCTACCTGATGCTGCGCCTGACCGAGAAGTACGGCATCGACATCGAGTTCCACTGCAAGCCGCTCGGCGACACCGATTGGAACGGCTCGGGCATGCACGCCAACTTCTCGACCGAGTACATGCGTACGGTCGGCGGCAAGGAGTACTTCGAGGCGCTGATGGCTGCCTTCGACAAGAACCTGATGGACCACATCGCCGTCTACGGCCCGGACAACGACAAGCGTCTGACCGGCAAGCACGAGACCGCGCCGTGGAACAAGTTCAGCTATGGCGTTGCCGATCGCGGCGCCTCGATCCGCGTTCCGCACTCCTTCGTCAACAATGGCTACAAGGGCTATCTGGAAGACCGCCGTCCGAACTCGCAGGGCGACCCATACCAGATCGCTTCGCAGATCCTGAAGACGATCGCGTCCGTGCCGGCTGACAAGAAGGCGGCCGCCTAAGATCCTCCCGGCCCGGGCTGGGGGGCTGGTCCGGGTTGGCTTTCAATCCGCCGGAGCTGAAAGGCTCCGGCGGATTTTTGCATCTTGATGACAACCATTCCTGTGATCCGCCGGTGCAGATCGCGCGAAACTTGTCCATCGCGGCTGAAAGGGGGGTAGAATGCCATCCGGATGTGCGCAGGGCCGGGGACGCGGCTGGTGTTCGAGGGTTTCTACAAGGTACGATTTCAGCTCGGCGACGCCGTCGGCCGGAGCGTGATGCATGCCGGCAATGGCAAGATGCTCGGCGGCAATTCCGCGTTCGCGCATATCGGCACCTATGCGAAGACCGAGGACGGTGTGGACGTCGTGATCAACACGGTCCGGCACAATCCCGATCCGAATTATCGCGCGCTGGCCGGCACCGACGATGCGACCCTGATCGCGAAGGGCCGTGCCGACGGCGATCTCTATCGTTTCAAGGGCGAGCTGAAGGAGCTGCCCGGCGTGCCATTCCAGTCCCTGATGACGCCGATCACCGAGGACGAGGTGCCGATCGCCGGTGGCGTCGGCGAGGGCGGCATCGTCGACGGTCTCTACTCGGTCCATCTGCGGATGCTGGACGGACTGGACGGCGGCCTGACCGGCGTGATGCTGCTCAACCATGGCCGCATTCTCGGCGGCGACGCCTCGTTCTACTATCTCGGCAGCTACACGGCCGCGAACGGCCGGTGGAAGGGCCAGATTCTCAACCAGGAGCATTCGCCGGCCAAGGACGATCCCGTCTTCGGCGGCCACGAGGTCGGCATCGGCTTCTCCGGCACCTATGATGAGGAGCACGCGGTGCTGGAGGCGACCGCGTTCGCCGGCAAGCGCAGCCTGCGCCTGACCGCCGCGCTCAAGCTCATGCACCGCGCCTGATCGCCACCGGAAAGCGCAGATGGAAAATGTCGTCCGCATGCTCTCCACGCTCGGCCTGATGGGGGCGATGCGCGGATTGTCCACTGCTTACGAGGCCGCGGCGGGCGTCCGCATCGATGCCGATTTCGCGCCGACCCAGGCGCTGCTCAAGCGGCTGCGTGACGGCGAGGGCGCCGATCTCGTGATCCTCACGCGCGAGGGCCTCGACGAGATGATCGGGGAGGGCTACGTCGTCGCCGCGAGCGCGGCCGATCTGGCGCGTTCCTTCGTCGGCATTGCCGTCGGCGCCGGGCAGCCGCACCCGGACATCGGCAGCGAGGCCGCGCTGCGCAAGACGCTGACCGCGTCGCGCTCCGTCGCCTATTCGCGGCTCGGCGCCAGCGGAATCTACTTCGCCCAATTGATCGTCGGATGGGGATTGCCGACGAGATCAATGCCCGCGCCACCATCGTGCAGCAGGGCTTCACCGCCGAGCGGCTGATCAGCGGCGAGGCCGATCTCGCCGTGCAGCAGATCAGCGAACTCAAGCAGGTCGATGGCATCGAGGTGGTCGGTCCGATTCCGCACGATCTGCAGACACCGGCCGTGTTCTCTGCCGGCCGCATGGCGCGCGCCGAGCATCCGGACGCGGCCGACCGCTTGCTGCGCTACCTGGCATCCGCGGAGGTCGTCCCGGTGCTGCGGCAATCGGGGCTGGAGCCTTGAATTCGCCGGCACCGCGACGCAACGTGACCACCATGCGAGCCCGTCTCTGTGCCGTTCTGCTTTTGCTTGGCGTGCCCCTCGCGGCGCATGCGCAATCGGCCGACCTCGTGCTGTGCGACCGGGTCGCGGCCGATCCCAGCGATCCCGACAAGCCCGCCGACGTGAAGGGCGTGCCGGAGGTCGCAGCCTCCGACGTCGCGACCGCCATCAAATTCTGCAAACAGGCCGCGCCATCGTCGCGGCGCGCGATGTTCGAGCTCGGCCGCGCCTATGCGGCCAATCGGCAGACGGCGGAAGCGATGGCGGCCTGGCGCAAGGCGGCCGACAAGGGATCGAGCGCGGCGATGGTCGAACTCGGCGTGCTCTACGGCACCGGCTCCGGCGTCGCGAAGGACGAAGCGCAGGCGCGCAGACTGTTCGAGAAGGCGGCGCAGGCCGGCAACCCCCGCGGTGTCAGCAATCTTGCCGCGCTTGGTGGCGCGGGCGGTGGCGCGCCTGCCGATCCCGCGCAGGCGCGCGCGCTGCTCGGCAAGGCCGCCGAGACCAATGCGGAGGCGCAGTATCAGCTCGGCCTGATGCTCTCCAACGGCACCGGCGGGGAGCGGGATGACGTCGCGGCGCGTGCGATGTTCGAGAAGGCGGCGGCGCAGAACCATCCCGGCGCGCTGGAACGGATGGGCGCCTTCGCGCAGGACGGCCGCGGTGGCGCGAAGGACAAGGACGCCGCGAAGGCCTATTACGAGCGCGCCGCCGCGCTCGGCAATGAGGATGCCAAGAAGGCGGTGGAACGCCTGCGCTGTCCCTATGCGATCAAGGACAAGCAGGGGAAGTTCGTCACCACGCTGTGCTTCTAGCCTCTGTGCTTCCGGCCTGTCGTGACGAGCGGCATTGTCGCGTGCCTGCATCCGCGGGACCAATGCGGGGCTTGATCGAGCGCAAGGCCGCCGGGCTCCGTGCGTGGCTACAATCTGCCTTCAGCGGAAGGGAGATCTGCGATGAAGCTGCGGAATTGGATGGTGGCGTTCGCCGTGTCGGGAGCGGCCAGTGCGGTTGCGGCCCAGGACCTGAGGTCGCCGTCCCCGGATCAATACGTGCCGCGCCTCGGCGACATCATGAGCACCGCGCAGACGCGGCACCAGAAGCTCTGGCTGGCCGGCAAGGCGCAGAACTGGGAGTTGGCCGCCTACGAGCTGAACCAGCTGAAGGCCAGCCTGGTCGAGGCCGCGGTGCTCTATTCCGGCATTCCCGTCAGCAACGTCACGACGCTGGAGCCGTCGTTGCAGTCGATCGCCGATGCGGTCGCGGCGAAGGACGGCCGCAAATTCGGAAAGGCGCTGGGCGAATTGACCGACGGTTGCAATGCCTGTCACAGGTCGATGAAGCGAAGCTTCGTCGTCATGCGGGTTCCCTCCGATCAACAGCCCTTCGCCAATCAGCAATTCGCGCCGGCCGTCAAGCCCTGACGGAACGGACCTGACGTGGCGCGGGTTGAAACCGAACGCACGACAGGAGGCAACCATGATCCGCAAGCTCGCAACCGGCGAATATCGCCTCTACTCACGCAAGGTGAATCCGAAGACCGGCAAGCGCCGCAACCTCGGCACCTTCAAGAGCCGCGCCGCGGCCGAGAAGCACGAGCGCGACGTGCAGTATTTCAAGCGGCACTGATTGCCGGCTGCGCCGCCACGAGGCGAACAACCAAAAACTCGAAAACAACCCCATGCACAGTAGCCGGGGCGTCAGAACGGCTGGCTGCGGATTTTACGAAGTGGATTGACCCGTCGGGCAAACCAGGCGCACGATGGCATCCTGGCGGCGAAAGGTTCCGCAAGCAGCCCTGCGCGGAAACGCCGGATGGCCACGGTGCGGCGAGAGTGCTAGGTAGCCCGCGATTCCTTTCTTGATTTTGCGGGCCGATTGCGTTGCTGGACGGACTCTACAAGGTTGAATACGGCATCAACGATGCGTTCGGACGCAGCATCATGTGCATGCATGACGGCAAGATGCTGGGCGGCAACTCGGCCTTCGCGCATCTCGGCACCTATCGGGCGCACGATGGCGAGGTCGTGGGCGAGGTGATCACCGAGCGCCATAACGACGATCCCAATTTCAAGCCGCTGATGGGCTCCGACGTCGCCGCGATCAGCGTGCGCGGGCCGTTCGACGGCCACCAGATCCGCTTCGAAGGTCACTCCGATGCCATGCCGGGCGGCAGGTTCTGGGCCAATCTCGCACGGCTCGACGACGAGGCGCTGCCGCCGCGCGGGACGATCGGTCCGGGCGGGATCGTCAACGGGCTCTACGCGATCAGCTTGCGCGCGCTCGACGGTGTCGATGCCGGGCTCTCCGGCGTGATGCTGCTGATCGACGGCCACATCCTCGGCGGCGATGCGTTCTTCTACTATCTCGGCTCGTATTCCTCGGCGGACGGCCGTTGGAAGGGCGAGATGCTCAACCAGGAACACACGCCGGCGCGGGGCGAGAATCCCGTGTTCGGCGGCTACGAAGTCGGGATCGGATTTTCCGGCAGCTGCACCGCCGACAGTGGAGAGATCGAAGGCATCGCGCTGGCCGGCAAGCGCAGCCTGCGTCTTGCGGCCTCGCTCAGACTGATGCGGCGGGCGTAGGGCTTACGGCGATCATCGCCGAACCGCCTTATGCGCTTCGACCGTTTAGCGGGGCTGATCGAGCCTCTTGGTCAGCCCCTCGCGGACGCCGTCGATCACGGTGGCGTAGTCACGGCTCGCGGTTTGCCTGAACAGGCGGACCGTCGGATACCACGGGCTGTCGTCCCGACCGAGAAGCCACCGATAGTCCGGGACGCAGGGAAGCAGAACCCAGGTCGGCTTGCCCAGCGCGCCCGCCAGATGAACGACGCTGGTGTCGACGCTGATGACCAGATCGAGGCACGAGATGAGTGCGGCCGTCTCGCAGAAATCAGTGAGATGAGGTGCCGCGTCGAGGATGTCGGTCCGCTCGCGGAATGCCGGCTGGTCGGTCGGCCTGACCTCCTTCTGCAGGCTGACGAAGGCGGCACCCGTGTCCAGAAGGCCGGTGAGCATTCGAAACGGAATCGATCGATTGTGATCGTTCGCGTGCTCGGCGTTGCCTGACCAGGCAAGGCCAACCCGCAATCGACCATCGCCGAACCGATCGTCGAGCCGCTCTTGCCAGGCTTGCATGCGCGCTGGAGATGCGGGGGGCAAATAGGGCGTCGCCGCTGGAATGGTTTCCAATCGCGTGCCGAAAAGCATCGGCAAGGTGGCGAGGGGGCAATGGAAGTCGAAGGGCGGTATGTGCGCCCCGGACGATCCCGCGAGGCACTGCGAGACGCCTTGCAGTGCTGAAAACAGCGGCTGCAGCGCGTCCTGCACGAGCAGGACGACGTTCGCGCCGCAGGCTGCGAGCATCGGAACGTATCGCACGAAGTGGATGGCGTCGCCCAATCCTTCGTCGGCGCAAACGAGCACCGTCTTGCCGGCCACGCCTTCGATCCCTGCCAGCTTGGGTCCGGCGAGCGGCGGATAGGACTTCATGAGGGACGGGACATCCCAGCGCGTCTCTCTGCCCTTCCAGCCGCGCTTGAAGTCGCCGGTCAGCATCTGAAGCAGGGCGAGATTCCATGCCGCGCGCGCGTGCTCCGGCCCGAGGACCGCGGACCGCTTGTAGGCGGACATCGCGTCGTCCACGCGCCCGAGCTCCGCCAGGACATTGGCCCGATTGAAGACGGTTTTCCCAGCGTCGGGTTTGACCTTCAATGATCGATCGTAGAACGAAAGAGCTTCGTCGAGGCGGCCCTGCGCGCGAAGAAATGCGCCGAGATTGCTGAGGGTCTCGGAGTTTCGAGGATCGAGCTCGGCTGCACGCCTGCCGTCAGCGATCGCCTCGTCGTGCCGCTTCAGTCCGTTCAGCACCAAGGCGCGCATATGGAAGCTCGGGGCATGGTCGGGGCGGAGCGCGACGCTCCGGTCGAGATGCACGAGCGCCTCCGCGAGTTGCCCGGCTCCATGAAGAATGTGTCCGATCTTGTAGGCGGCGTCGGCATGGTTCGGATCGAGTTCGAGCGCGCGACGAAAGCACAGCAAGGCATCGTTCGGTCGCCGGGCCTGCGTCAGGCCGTCGCCCATCTGCCGCCACAGCTCGGCATCGTCAGGCCGGAGCTGGACAGCCTTGTCGAAGACTCTCAGGGCCTCATCGATGCGACCTGCCGCCACGAGCGCATTGCCCAGCGTTGCCAGATAGGCGGGTTGCGGGTCCTTCCTGATCGCACGGGACGCCCAATCTATCGCCTTGTCCGCGCGGCCGGCGGCGAGGTCGACGACCGCCATGAGGTGAATGCTCGCGGCGTTCTCCGCATCCAGCTTGAGGGCCTCCTTGGCGCGAGACTGCGCCTTCGGCAATCGCCCGTCGCGCAGATGTTCGATGGCTGATGCGTGAAGCTCCGCGAGAAGCGCGACGGCCGTGCGGGTCCCGTCGATCGATCCGAGATCGTTGTCTCGTTTGTCCGGCTCGGCGAATTGGCGATCAGGATTGGCCATGAGAATTCCTCGGGAATAGCCGGTTGCAATCCCTAGGTGATTCGTCAGCTCCCGGTAAACCGGCGGGCCGGTGCCTCGAAACGGTCCGTCCCGGGGCCGATCAGTTCCCGCTTCGTCGTCCCGTCACGGCGCGGGGCAGGCGGCTCCGGTCTTTACCCAGGCTTCGACCAGCGCGCCGGCCTGCTCCTGCGTGCCCGGCGCAGGCGAGCGTCCGAAGCCGGGCTTCCAGGCCCAGCCGACGAGCGTGTCCTTGCCGATATGATCGATCAGCTCGTCCACCTTGCGCCCGCCGTTGCGCGCGGGATCCCTGATCTGCTCGCAGATTTCGCCGACCGTCTTGCCTTCCCATGCCATCTCGCGCGGAGCGAGGTGCCATTCGGGATGACCGGGCACGCGGCCTGGCTCGAAATTGGCCTTCAGGTGGCAGGCCTGGCAGCGCATCGTCTCCAGCCCGTGACCGTCGGCGCCGCGCGCCACCGGCGGCTGGTGCAGGCGGGGCGTGTCGCCCTGGCGCGGACTATCGCCGGCGGGATGGCAGTTCGTGCAGCGCGGATGCGTCAGCACCTTGCCGAGTTCGGTGAAGATCGCGGCCGATCGCTTCTGGGGGTCGGCGATGCCGGCAAAGCTGTCGGGAGAGGCAAGTGCGTGGCTCGCCGTCTGCGAGGCGGCGTAGCCGGCACCAAGGCTGCCGGCGAGAGCGACGATCACCGCGATCGTCGTGAACCGCGCATCGGAGATCATGGCTGGTGTCCTCCGCGCCGCTATTTGGTGGCGATGAGATAGCGGTTTGAATCCGCAAGGATCACGTCACGCACCGCCTCGTGATATTTGATGTAGCCGGTGCAGCGGCAGAGATGGCCGTCGAGCGCCTCCGCGATGGTCTGCTCCAGCGTCTCGCGCGCGACAGGCTTGCGCGACAGCCGCTCGAGCAGCACCTGGCCCTCGTTGAGGAAACCGGCGGTGCAATAGCCGCATTGGAACGCGAAATGATCGACGAAGGCCTGCTGCAGGGCCGAGAGCTCGCCGTCCCTGGCGTGTCCCTCGACGGTGCGGATCGTCTTGCCGTCGAAGTTCACGGCCGGCGCGATGCAGGTCGGGCTGGTGTAGCTGGTGCCGTCGGGCTCGTCGACGATGATGGCGCAGCTCAGGCATTGCGCGGCGCCGCAGCCGAACTTGGTCCCCGTCATCCCGAGGATCTCGCGCAGGAAGTCGTTCATCGAGAGATCGTCGCGGACCTCCGTCGGACCGTGCTTGCGGCCGTTGATGGTGAGGCTGAGGGTCGTCACGCGAGCACTCCCTTCAAGAGGCTTGATGTGACCGGCAGGCTGCGGAAGCGGTGGCCGGTCGCGTCGTGAATGGCGTTGATCAGCGCCGGCACGATCGGGATCATCACGACCTCGGCCATGCCCTTCGGCGCTTCGTCCGGTGTCCGCGGCTTCAGCATCTCGATTTCCAGGTCGCGCAAGGGCAGGTCGGAGCCGCGCGCGACCAGATAGCGGCCGAGATTCCATTCGCCGTTGCCGGGGCCGCCTTCGAACGGCGGCAGCGTTTCCAAAAGCGCGTAGCCGACACCCATGGCGAAGCCGCCATGGGCCTGGCCCATGACCACCTCGGGCACGAGCGCGGTGCCGCACTCGAACACGCTGTAAGCTTTGGCGATGCGGAGTGCGCCGGTCGCGCGTTCGATCTCGACGCGGACGAGCGTGCCGCACATCGAGGTGTAGGCGGTGCCGATCCGGTTGTTGTCGGTCGGCGGAAACTTGACGCTGCTGCGGTTGATCCGTTCGAACCTGCCGTTGCCCCTGCGGATGGCGAGTGCGTCGATCTCGGCGCGATATTGTTCGCCGAACAGGGGAAAGCGCGCCCGCGACCAGGCCCAGCGCGAAAAGCTGTGCGCGACCGCGCCGGTGACGAAGCCGCGTGCGTGGGCTGTCGCGGCAAGTGCCGGCAGCGCCAGCGGTTCGAGATCTGGCATCGTGAGCCGGCCGTTGCGCCAGCTCGCGCTTGCCCATTGCCGTGCGCGCGGATCGGTCTTCGGAATGCGCCACAGCTCGAGCGCCGCCGGCCAGAGCCCGAAACGGAAGATGGCGCGGGCGGCTTCGGCGGCCGAATGCGTGCCGACATGCGCGCCGATCGAGGCGGATGTCGCCGAGCTGATCGCGGGTACCCAGCGCGGATTCTTCTCGGCCGCGTCCTGCGTCTTCTGGTCCATCGTGTAGGGATCGCCGGAGGTGACGAGGCCGAGGGCATCGTAGCTGTCGACGCGGGCGACCGAGACCTCGTCGGCAATGATGCCGAGATGGTTTGCGACGCGATTGGCGAGGGCCGTGCCGATCCCGTTGCCCATCTCGACGTGGTCGCAGAAGATCGCGATCCTGCCGTCGGGGTCCAGCTCGACGCGGCCGAGCGAACAGTCGGCGCCGGAGCCGTAATCCTTGGTCACGCAGGCAACGCCGGTGCCGACCAGCCGGCCGGAAGCGCCCTGCTGCTTGAGCTGAGCGCGCTGCTGCCAGATCGGATGCTGTTCGAGCTTGTCGAGCAGTTCCGGCGTGCGGACCGAGACGATGTAGGGATTGCCCGTCATGGTCCGGCCGTTCTGCTTCAGCGCATTGCGCCTGCGGAATTCGATCGGATCGAGCTTGAGCTCGCCTGCGGCCTCGTCGACCAGTACCTCGATCGCGGTCATGGTCTGCAGCGTGCCGTAGCCGCGCATCGAGCCAGCGGTCACGCCGCGCGAATGCATCGCCACCGTGGTGACGTCGACCTTGGGGATGTCGTAGATCCCGATCGCGCCGGTGGCGGCGACGACGGCGACATTGGCGGAGAAATTAGCAAGGCCACCGCCGTCGAGGACGTGGTCGGCCGCGAAAGCCCTGATGAGACCGCTCGCGCGGTCGATGCCGATGCGCGAGCGCATCTTGATCGGGTGGCGCTTGATGCCGCCCTGGAACTGCTGGTAGCGGTCATGCGCGAGCCGCACCGGCTTGCCGGGGAAGACGATCGCGGCGAGCGCGACATAGAGGATGAAGGGCGTGTGGTCGCGTCCGCCGAAGCCGCCGCCGACATGGGCGAACTGCGCGTTGATATGGGCGGGCTTGTAGGGCGCGTGGGCGCTGGCGAGGAGATGCGCGAGCGACTCCGCGGCCTCGTAAGGCGACTGCACGCCGAGCACCAGTTCGAGCGTGCCGCCCTTGCCGGCGTACCAGGCGAGGCCGCATTCGGGCTCCAGGAACATCGGGTCGACCGACTGTGTCTCGAACTCGCGGTCGAGCACCAGCATGGCGTCGTCGTCAGCGGCAAGCTCCGCGCGGATCCGCTCGCCATGTTTGGCTGCCTTGACGTAGTCGGGCGGCATCTCCCTGGCGAGCGGCGACCACACCGGCAGCGCCGCGTTCTGAACCTTCTTCGGCGAGACCCATCCGGCCTGGATCGGCGAATAGACGTCCGGTTTGTCGGGCGAGGGACCCGCGACGCGGGTGAAGCGGTAGGAGCCGTAATCGGGCGCGGTCACCGGCCCGGTCTCTTCGCCGAACCTGACGAAGGTGCCGTCGCGCAAGGCGATGCGCGCCCGATCGAAGGCGTCGAAGGTCTCGAAGATCAGCAGGGCGACCGGCTGGCCGAGATAGAGCGGCGTCTTGCCGAGCGGGCAGAACAGGTCGCCGGCGTAGAACTCCGGCACCTGCGTGCCGATGCGGTCGAGATCGGAAGCCGTGACGACGACGGCCGGCTTCAGCGCGCCCTTGAGACGGCCGAGATCCATGCCGGTGTAGACGTGCGTGGCGTCGTTGGCGCGCACCAGGATCGCGTGCGAAGTGGTCTGCGGCCAGCCGGGCAGGTCGTTGGCGCGGAAGTCGGACGCGTACAGTTTTGCGCCGGTGACCTTTGCGACGCCGTCGACGCGGCCCGCGCCTTTTGCCGCAGGGTTGATTTTGCCGCGGCCGGGAAGCGTTTCGTGGGACGCGAACGGCGCCTCTTTCGCCAGACCCAGGTGCGAGAGGCTGACCGTGATCCCTCCCGCCGAAAACCACTTCACGAACTCGCGTCGCGAAGGCCGCATGATCTCATCCTTGTACAAGGTTTGGTGGGCACAGCGATGCTGACGGAATCGATGCCCGAATGGTACGCGCCGACGCTGGCGTGAAGCTGTCACGATTCGCCACGCGATGATAGAAAAGGGCAGGACGTTTACAACGAATGAAGAAGCTGCGCGCGCGACGAAATACTCATTCGTGCTTGATTTGCAGTCGAATCGAATTGAAGACGTTTCGTGGCACAGGGGGGCTTGAGATGCGGCAGGATCAGGACGACGGCGTTTCCGTCGGCGCCACGACGGGCGCCAGAGGATTGTCGCGGCGGCAGTTGCTCGATTGCGGTCTCAAGGCCGGCGCGTTGTCGCTGATCGCGGGGACGGCGAAGGCCCAGCATGCGGCGCACGACCATGGCGGGACGTCGCACACGGCGGACATGTCGCCGACGATGGGCATGGTTCCGGAAACGCCCGTGCCGGCGATGGACCAGCCGCTGACCGAGCCGGAGGTGCGGCGCTCCGTCAACGGCGTGCTCAGCACGACCTTGCGCTGCAGCTACGCCTATCGCCAGATCGGCGGCGTCAGGCTTTATGTCAGGTCGTATGAAGGGACGAGCCCGGGGCCGACGCTGCGCATGAAGCCGGGCGAGACCTTGCGCATCAAGCTGATCAACGACCTGCCGCCGAACCGCGACGGGCTGCCGGCCAACATCAGCCACCCGCACCAGTTCAACAACACCAACTTCCATTTCCACGGTGCGCATGCGAGCCCGAGCGGGATCGCGGACAACGTGATGCGCTCGATGGCACCCGGCCACAGCTACAACATCGAGATCGCGCTTCCGGCCGACCACACGCGCGGCACCTATTGGTATCATCCGCACCATCACGGCAGCGCCGACATCCAGATGTCGAGCGGCATGGTCGGCGCCATCATCGTCGAGGGCGATTTCGCCGACGTTGCGGAGATCGCGGCGGCGCGCGAGCGGCTGCTGGTCCTGACCCAGGTCGTCCACGACGCCAGCGGCATGATCGAGAATTTCGAGACGCTGTTTCCGGAGACCGCGACGCGGTTTCTCGCGATCAACGGCCAGCGCCGCCCGATGATCGAGATGCGCCCCGGCGAAGTGCAGCGCTGGCGCATTCTCAACGCGGCCTATCAGGACGACATGCTGCTCGACCTCGAGAAGCACGATCTGCACGCGATCGCCTATGACGGCATCCAGCTCGGCGCCGTGCAGCCGCTCAAGCAGCTCCTGATCGCGCCGGGCCAGCGCGCCGACATCCTGGTGAAGGCGGGCACGCCGGGCACCTATGCCTTCAACGCGATGCCCTACGACCAGGGCCATCCGTCTCCGGTCGGCCCGCTGGCGCGCGTCGTGGTGTCAGGCGCGCCGATGGACATGAAGCTGCCGCGTGCGCTTCCGCCGGCGCCGCTCGCATCCATCAAGGACGCGGAGATCACCAACCGCCGCAAGGTGGTGCTGTCGGCGACCGCGCCGGAGGCCGACGCCGCCGGCCACTGGCAGGAGTTCGAGTTCTTCATCGACGGCAAGAAGTTCAATCCGGGCCGTATCGATCAAAGGGTCAAGCTCGGTGCGGTGGAGGAGTGGACCATCGTCAACACGCATGAGCACGACGACCACGTGTTCCACATCCACACCAATCCGTTCCAGGTGGTCTCGGTCAACGGCAAGGCGCTGGCGACGCCCGAATGGCGGGACTCCGTGATCGTCGAGCGCAAGGGCGGCGAGGTCGTGTTCCGCTCGCGTTTCCTCGATTTCGCGGGCGTCTTCATGCTCCATTGCCACATGATGAACCACGAGGAGATGGGCATGATGCAGACGGTCGAGGTCTATAAGCCCTAAGTCTCGGGGCGGATTGCGGGAAATCGACCCGTCCCGGGGGCGGATTCCGGCATCGGCCGGGCTTCCCCTGGCGGCCCGCATGGCCTATTACGCTGCAACGCAAAATTCCCCCAAAAGACCGCCATGATCCGCCTCGACAACGTCAGCAAGCAAGCCGGCCACCAGATCCTGTTCATCGAAGCCTCCGCCGCCCTCAACAAGGGCGAGAAGATCGGCCTCGTCGGCCCGAACGGCGCGGGCAAGACCACGCTGTTCCGGATGATCGCCGGCGAGGAGCTGCCGGACGAAGGGCAGGTGTCGACCGATCGCGGCATTTCCATCGGCTATTTCAACCAGGACGTCGGCGAGATGTCCGGCCATAGCGCGGTCGCCGAGGTGATGAACGGCGCAGGTCCCGTCAGCGAGGTCGCGGCCGAGCTCCGCGAGCTCGAAGCCGCGATGGCCGATCCCGACAAGGCCGACGAGATGGACGAGATCATCGCCCGCTACGGCGAGGTGCAGCACCGCTTCGAGGAGCTCGACGGCTACGCGCTGGACGGCCGCGCCCGCGAGGCGCTGTCCGGCCTCGGCTTCAGCCAGGAGATGATGGAGGGCGATGTCGGCAAGCTGTCCGGCGGCTGGAAGATGCGCGTCGCGCTGGCCCGCATCCTCCTGATGCGTCCCGACGTCATGCTGCTCGACGAGCCGAGCAACCATCTCGATCTGGAAAGCCTGATCTGGCTTGAGAAGTTCCTGCACGACTATGAAGGCACGCTCCTGATGACCTCGCACGACCGCGAGTTCATCAACCGCGTGATCTCCAAGGTGATCGAGATCGATTCCGGCTCGCTCACGACCTACACCGGCGACTACGAATTCTACGAGCAGCAGCGCGCGCAGAACGAGAAGCAGCAGCAGGCGCAGTTCGAACGCCAGCAGGCCATGCTCGCCAAGGAGATCAAGTTCATCGAGCGCTTCAAGGCGCGCGCCTCGCATGCCGCGCAGGTGCAGAGCCGCGTCAAGAAGCTCGACAAGATCGAGCGCGTCGAGCCGCCGCGTCGCCGCCAGAGCGTCGCGTTCGATTTCCTGCCGGCGCCGCGCTCGGGCGAGGACGTCGTCGCGCTGAAGAACGTCTACAAGGGCTACGGGACCAAGCGCATCTATGACGGTCTCGATTTCATGATCCGCCGCCGCGAGCGCTGGTGCGTGATGGGCGTCAACGGTGCCGGCAAGTCGACGCTGCTGAAGCTCGTCGCCGGTGCGAGCGAGCCGGACGAAGGCACCGTCGCGCTCGGCGGCAGCGTCAAGATGGGCTATTTCGCCCAGCACGCGATGGACCTGCTCGACGGCGAGCGTACCGTGTTCCAGTCACTGGAAGATTCGTTTCCGACCGCGGGGCAGGGCTCCTTGCGGGCGCTCGCCGGCTGCTTCGGCTTCTCCGGCGACGACGTCGAGAAGCGTTGCCGCGTGCTCTCGGGCGGCGAGAAGGCGCGGCTGGTGATGGCCAAGATGCTGTTCGATCCCCCGAACTTCCTGGTGCTGGACGAGCCGACCAACCATCTCGATCTCGCCACCAAGGAAATGCTGATCACGGCGCTGTCGGATTTCGAGGGCACCATGCTGTTCGTATCGCACGACCGGCATTTCCTCAGCGTGCTGTCCAACCGCGTGCTCGAGCTGACGCCCGAAGGAATCCACCAGTATGGCGGCGGCTATACGGAATACGTCGCGCGCACCGGCCAGGAAGCGCCCGGACTGCGGTCGTAGACGGGCTCGGTCGCCCGGATAACTCGAAGCGACATCCGCCACTGTCGGAGCGGAAGACAGGCAGGACTCGCGCTGGCCCGTACGGGGCAACTCCCGGGATCTGCGACATCGCGATGATCGCGCGACGAAGGCCCGACGGGCGTTTGACGAGTGCAGCGGCCTGAAGACGTCACCTCGCCCCGCGAGCGGGGCAAGGTGAGTGGATCTTGATCCCGGCGCGTTATGCGCTGACTTCGCACTTCTTCATGAAGCTGTTCTTGGCGGCGCCGGCGAGCGGCTTGCCGTCGGAGCCGACCGCCTTGGGCGTACAGGCGTCGGCCTTGCACTTCTTCATGAACGAGGTCTTGGCCGCGCCGGCCAGTGCCTTGCCGTCCTTGCCGACAGCCTTGCTCTCGCAGGTGTCGTCCGCGAGGGCCGAGCCGGCTGCAAAGGTGGCGAGGATCGCAGCCAGGAAAATCCGCTTCATCATGGGTGTCTCCCTAAACCAAAAGTGGCGAGGGAATTGGAACCCGGAATCGTGGCGCAATCAAGCTGGATCGGCGCGGCGGCATTCGCATTCGTTTCAATTTTTCCAGCGGTCGAGGATCGCAACGGCCTTGACGAGGACATCGTCCATCGCGTCGCGATTCCCGGGCACGGACTGCCGCCGGGACGAAGGATCGTCGAAATCGTGGGTCGCGCCCGGGTACACGGTGAGATCGATGCGCGCGCCGGCCTGATGCGATCGGTCGACGACGCGCTGGCAGTTCTGCGGGGAGACTTCCTCGTCGTCGGCGGCGAGAAACACGGCAATCGGCGCCGTGGCGGGGATGACCGGCGCGAGAAGCGCGGCCGGCCCGCAGCCCGGATAGAACACCAGCGCGCCGCGATAGCCCGGCTGGGTCGCCTGCCGGATCATCACGTTCAGCGCGGTGCTGCCGCCATTGGACCAGCCCTGGAGAAAGATGCGGTTGCCGATCACGTCGCTGCGCTGACGCAGATAGGCCAGAGCACCCTCGGCATCGAGCGGCCGCACGGTCTTCTCGTTGACGTCGGCGCGATCGGGATCGCCATGGGTGAAGCGGCCGAAGCCGTGCGCCTTGCCGCGCGGGCCGAAACTGTCCGGGAGCAGGGCCAGGTAGCCGTGCGCCGACCAGTATTCGCCCCACATCGCATGGCGCCGGGACAATGTGGTGGCGTTGCAGCGCGACGCCGTGCCGGCGCCGACATAGGTGCAATCGGCGTTGTCGTTGATGGAGTAGGGGCCGCCCCGGCCATGCAGCATGACGACGGCCGGCCAGGGCCCGGGCGTGGAGGGCTGGAACAGGTAGCCGACGAGCTCGGTGCTGCCGTCTGCACTGCGAAACGAGACGGTTTGCGGTGCGGCAGAGGCCGGCCGGATCGACAGCAGTGCCGCGATCAGGCCGATCCAGAGACGACCGGGCCGATACCATGATGCGTTCCGGTCCGGCCGCAAAGCGATCAGATCCCGCGTGCGAGCAGGGCCTTGAAGTCGGCCCGTCCACGCTGCGCCTCGGCCCGCGCAACCTCGGAGGCCTCGCCCAGCCCGAAATAGCCATGGATCAGGCCGGCGCCTTCATGATGCCTGACCGGCACGCCGGCGGCCTCCAGCGCCCGCGCATAGGCCGCGCCTTCGTCGCGCAGCGGATCGAACCAGGCGGTGGTCACGATCGCGGGCGGAAGTCCGGCCAGCGATGCGGCGCGCAGCGGCGACACACGCCAATCCGCGGCATGGCCGGGATCAGCCAGATAATGGCCGGCGAACCATTCCATCACCGCGCGGGAGAGAAAATAGCCCTCCGCGTTTTCGCTGCGGGACGGAAAGCGTGCATTCTCGCGCGCGTCGGCATAGCTGCCGGCGACGTCGGTCACGGGATAGACCAGCATTTGCGCGGCGAGCCTGATGCCGGCATCGCGGCAGGCAATGGCGGTGGTCGCCGCCAGATTGCCGCCGGCGCTGTCGCCGGCAACCCCGAGGCGCTTCGCGTCGCCGCCAAATTCCGCGACACGGCTGAAAACATCGCGCGCCGCCGCGAAGGCATCCTCGAACGCGCCGGGAAAGCGCGTCTCCGGCGGCCGCCGATAGTCGATGGAGACGATGACCGCGCCGGTTTCGATCGCCAGCAGTCGGGCCTGCCGGTCGTGGGTTTCGAGGTCACCCGCAACCCAGCCGCCGCCATGAAAGAACACCACCGTCGGCGCGGAGCCGCTGCCGGTCCTGTAGAGACGCGCCGCGAGCGGACCGGCGCCGCCCTTCACCTGGATGTCCTTGACGATATCGACGGGCGGCGGCGGCACCGCGGCGCGCGCGGCAGCGAGTGCGCGCAAGGCATCGCGGGCGCTCTGTGGCGTCATCGTGGTCGGATCGCGCAGCGGCAGCTTCGGAATGATCTCTGCGATGACGGGATCGAGTGGTGCAGGCATTGTCTGGTCCTCACGGGGCGTGGCGGGTCCACACCGGGTTCTTGGTCTTGCTTGCGGGTTAGCATAGATTTCGTGCGCCGCATCGGCAACCGGCGGTCTTGCAATGCTGCCGGATGAGCATGGGAGGTCGTGAGGTGGAATTCGAAACGCTTGTGCAGTCGCGCCGCAGCGTCCGCGGGTTCAGGCAGCAGCCGGTGCCGCGACACGTGATCGAGGCGATCATCGAAAGTGCCAAGCGCGCGCCGTCATCGATGAACACACAGCCCTGGCACGTCCACGTGCTCACGGGTGCGCCGCTGGACGAAGTGCGCCGGCGCAACATGGAGGAGATGATCGCCGGCGCGAAGGTCAAGCGCGACATCGTCAGCCATGGCGAGTACCAGGGCGTGCATCGCACGCGGCAGGTCGACATCGCCAAGAAGCTGTTCGGAGCGATGGGTATCGAACGCGACGACAAGCCGATGCGACAGGACTGGGTGCTGCGCGGCTTCCGCCAGTTCGATGCGCCGGTTTCGCTGGTGCTCACCTACGATCGCGTGCTCGATCCCGGTGCCGTCTGTCATTTCGATCTCGGCGCGCTCAGCTACGGCATCGTGCTCGCGGCCTGGAACCGTGGGCTCGGCTCGGTGATCAACGGGCAGGGCATCATGCGCTCCGACATCGTGCGCGAGGTCGCCAAGATCCCGGACGACGAAGTGATCATGACGTGCGTCGCGTTGGGCTATCCCGACGAGAGCTTCGCCGCGAATACCGTTCGCTCCGATCGCGAGGAGAATGGCGACTTCGTACGTTACGTCGGCTTTGCCGATTGAGGCACTACAGCCGCGGCCGGGGCGACGAGAACGATTATTCCCCCGCTGAAATTTTTCGTGTGGGCTCGTTGCTTCCTCTTGCAATCTCGATCGTGCGGGAGGAACAATGGCCACAGTAAAAGGTTTGTTGCTGGCGCGAGGGAATTGACATGCGGCGGCTGGCTAGCCTGGTTCTACGGTTCTTCGGTCCGCGAGTGCGGCATGCGGTGGGAGACGATCCAAGTCTTCCGTTCAGTCCTGAAGAGTTCGGCCGCTTGATCCGCAGCGGCAGACGCGAAGACATGAAGCAGATTGCGGAAGGGTTGGCCTGCAGGTCGATCCCGCACCGTCCCAAGTACCGGGCGACTCACTAGGCCCGGCTTACTGTCCTCGGCATCGCCGCGCGCTCGCGCGTGCGCTCATCTCGTGATTGCGACCTGCTTGAAGGAAGTCACGAGCGCCTTCTCGAGCTTTCCGGTCATCCCGCAAAGAATGTTGTAAGCCTCCGCGCGCGGCATCGGCGGCTTGTAGTGCCGATGCTCGATCAGCGCCGCGAAGATGTCCGAGATCGTGAGAATTCGCACGATGTCGCTGATGTTCTCGCCGCAAAGCGCATCCGGATATCCGCTTCCGTCGAGATATTCGTGGTGATGCCGCACGGCATCGAGAATCTCCGGCGAGATCGCCGCATGTCCTTTCAGGAACTCGTAGCCCGCGGCGGGATGCGTCTCGATCAGGGCGCGTTCGTCGTCGTCGAGACGGCCCGGCTTGTCCAGGATGGCGAGCGGGATCCGGGCCTTGCCGATGTCGTGGAACATGGCGGCCGAATACAGGCGCTCGAGATCCGTTCTTCCGACGCCGAGGCTGAGGCCGAAGTCGATCGCGACTCCCGTCACGAGCAGGCAATGCTGATAGGTTCCCTCGTGATGGCGCCGCACTGTCGTGAGCCATTCCGACAGGCCGTGTTCGCTGATGCGCTCCGCGATCTTGCGACCGGCCTCCTTCGTGCCGTCGATGTCGATCGGCTCGCCGAGCGTGACGGCCGTGAACATCGACGCAATGGCGGTCGCCGCGGTCTCGACGGCGTTGTCCGGTTGCGGCTCGGCACCGGATGAAGCAGCAGGGGGATCAGCAAGCGCGGCGAGCAGCCTGGTTCGGTTGATGGTCCCGGGCAGGACGAGCGTCGCGCCGAGCGCATAGGCCTGCGAGACGCACACGTGCGAGCTGTGCTCGACGAGGAAGATCAGCTTCCTCGCCTTTGCCAGCTTCGTGGCCCGCTTCTTGATCGCCGCAATGCTGTCGACGTCGCGCAGCTCCGCGCGGACGACGACGGCAGCGGGCGTCTGCGGCAGGCTGGATTCCGCGTCGAGCCGTTCCGCGGCAACGGTGAATCTGTGTTCGAGGATCGAGCAGACACCCGACAATTTGTCGGATGTGTCGGCCAGGACGTGCACGAACGTACGGTCCACCCCGTGGGTGCCGCTAACAATGGACATGGTTCGCGCGTTCTGCACAATTAGCCTGGACTGCAATGCGTCGGAGTTCGATGAGATGAATGTCGGACCTACCTGTTGTGGTCGAATTTCTGCGAGCCGTCCTGACGGCTCGTCGGTTTCTTCTTGGTGTCCGCGGTGATGAAATGGACACCGGCCATGGTGCCGTCGATCCAGACCAGTTCGCAGCGCCGGTAGGCGAGCCCCGTCGAGGACAGCAGCATGAAGAATTCCTTGGCCTGGAGCACGTCGAGCGTGCCTTCGACCTCGAGCTTGGCGCCGGTCTCCGAGACGTCGACCAGGACGCAACTGCGGCGCCAGGTGCCGTCGGCACCCATCAGGTTGACGGGCTGCCTGTGATCCATCCGGACGCGAAGCGCCTTGCGACTATCGAATCTCATCGGCTGCCCCCAACCTTGACGCCGCAATGTCCCGGATCACCCGGATTGGCGTTCGCGGCAATTTCCCCCCAGCGCACGCTCCATTGGCTCGTCGACAGAAGCAGCGTGTCGAATATCTCCTGCGCCCGAGAGCGTTCGGCGAAGGACAGCCGCGCGCCGCCGCGATTGCTCAGGATCGCAAGCGTGGTCTGCCAGTTCAGCCGCGAAGCGCGGCATGCCATCACCAGACCCTCGCAATCGGCATCGGTCATCACGTGCTCGATGATCTCGATGGGAGCCGACGAGAGCACCGACAGCGCGGTGAACAGATTGGCGGTTTCCCCCCGGATGGCGAAGCGGTTCACCGTGGAGTCGTTGAGTTTGCCGGTGCGGTTGAGCGCGACGATCTCCGGTCGCGCCTTCGCATATTCGGCCGAGCCGGGGCGCTTCGGCACGACGGGGGCGGGCGTTGCGCCGGCTGGCGCGGCGGCCTGCTGGGGCGGCGAGGCGGGCGCCTCTAGCCTCGCCGGAGTCTTCGGATCGGGCGAGGGAGGAAGCAGCTTGCGCAGAACGATGTCGGGGATGCCCGGCCTGAGCGCCAGCGCCTTGGCGATATCGCCGTCCCGTTCAGCCCTGGCCGCCAACGCGGCATAGGCCGCGGAGGAGAAGCCCGCTCCGGGGTTCTGGATCAACGCGAGATGGACGTCGCGGGCGCCATGCTTGACGAGCGTTTCGGTCACGGCTGTTTCGAGCGTGCCCCGCGCGGCGATCGCGAGCCGATGCCGCTCGCCGCGGGACGTCGCGGCAGCCTCGAGGTCCGCCGTCGAGATTGCCTGGGATTTGAGCAGGACCGGACATGCCACGTCCGGATCGGCGTGCAGGGCCAACTCCCGCAGAGTCTCCTTCGGAGCTGCCTTGAGTTCGGCAAGTGCCAGGCTGACCGGGACCAGCGCGGCGGGGGCGACACGTCCCGTCAGGCGACGGAGGATAGCGTCAGCCACGTTGACCAGTTGTTGGTTAGGCTGGTCGGAGCCGACCGCGAGCAGGCGGACGATACCCGTCAGAATCCGCGCGCACCGCTCCGGCGAGCAGGCCGCGACCGCTTCTTCCAGTTCTGCAAGGATATCGGCAGGCGAATTTGCCATCGGTGGCAGGCCTGAAAATGCTAAAAATCTGAGTATTGAACAAACTCTATTGCGCCTCAGAGTTGTTAATTTGAGTTTTAGACGCCGGTGGTTCGGGTATGGTCACACCTTTAATTCACGGGAAACGCTATCGAAATTTGGCGG
Source organism: Bradyrhizobium sp. (assembly GCF_047605465.1). Lineage (GTDB taxonomy): Bacteria > Pseudomonadota > Alphaproteobacteria > Rhizobiales > Xanthobacteraceae > Bradyrhizobium. Next base: position 44,908 of record NZ_JASGFS010000008.1, read on the forward strand.
ACGGCCCTGAGCCAGCTTGTCCTTTGAGTTGAACCCTCGCCAATTGACCGCAGGAGGATAGGATGAGTCTTTCGGTTCTGCTTGGAGCCGGAAGGGGGAAAATCACACCGGTTTTCGTCGGCGCTTGCGACTTCCTGACGCCGCTTTTCATTTTGCCATGACCAATATTGATGATGCGCCGGGTTTGGCGCCAAAGATTTTTCGCTTCTTCGATGTCGACGAATTTCGCAGTTCGATACGCGGCCTGAACATCGAGTTCACGCCGTTCGTGCGCAGAATTTCGACCGAGCAGATCATCCTGCAACTGCCGGGCTGCGACGTGAACGTGACGCGCGCGTTTCCCCGCGTCGTGGACGCGCAGCTCACGGCGGATTGCACGGCCGTCGGCTTCGCCATGGAAGAGACGGAGATTCCGATCCGCTTCAACGGCGCGCAGCGTGACCGCGCGGTCATCGTCATCGGCAGCGGCGGCGCCGCCTACAATACGATCGAAGAGGCGCCGAGACAGATCGCCTCGGTGGTGTTTCGGCCCGAGGTCAAGGACCGCGGCTGGCCGCCGACGAATTCGACCTTCAAGATATTCGAGACCGGCATTCCGGCGCTGAACCGTCTGCGGCGGGTCGTGCGGGAGGTGGTGGCGGCGGCGTCCGAGCCGATCGATCCCATCGAGGTGCCGTTCAAGGCCCGTGCGATGAAGGAATCCCTCTTCGGAGCGGTCGACGCGGCCATCGCCGACATCGTGCCGGCGCGATGGACCTCGTGGCCGAACGACGCGCGAAACTTCAAGATATTCCAGGATATCCGCGCGCTGGTGTCGGACGATCTCGCGCAGCCCATCTACAGTGAGGAGCTGGCACGCAAACTCGGCATCTCCGTCCGCACCATGCATGACGTCATCCGGCGTTATCGCGGCATGAGCCTGCATCGCTATCTGCGCCTGCGTCGTCTCTGGCTGGTGCGTCAGCGCCTCCTCGCGGGCGCGGAGAGCGTCAAGGCCGTGGCGCTCGCGTCAGGCTTCTGGCACCTCAGCGACTTCTCCCGGAGCTATCGCGAACAGTTCGGGGAGGCGCCGTCGGAGACGCTGGAGCGCGGCCGCCGGTCGTGATGCGTTGCCGGCAAATGGCGCGCGCCGCGAAACCGGTTCTGTGCTAGCCTGCCGGCAATGAGCAACCGGATCCTCGTCTTCTACGGTTCCTACCGCTCCGACCGCATGGGCATCCGCTTGGCGAATTTCGTCGTCGATCGCCTGCGCGCTCGTGGCGAAGACGTCGTGCTGATCGACGCCAAGGCGATCGGGCTGCCGATGCTCGACCGCATGTACAAGGAACACCCCAAGGGCAAGGCTCCCGAGGCGCTGGAGAAGCTGGCCGGGCAAATCCGCGGCGCCGACGGTTTCGTGTTCGTCACCGGCGAATACAATTGGGGCATTCAGCCCGGATTGAAGAATCTCACCGACCATTTCCTGGAAGAGTGGTTCTGGCGTCCGGCTGCGATCGCCAGCTATTCGGCCGGGCGTTTGTCCGGCGCACGTGCTTCGACCGCCTGGCACGGCACGCTGTCGGAGATGGGCATGGTGGTGGTGTCGAGCACCATCGGCGTCGGTCCGATCGCGCAGACGCTGTCGGCGGAATCCGAACCGATCGGCGAGGGGGGCAAGGCGCTGGAACGCTCGTTCCCGCGCTTTGCCGACGATCTGCTGTGGTGGATCGAGGCCGCCAAGGCGCAGCGGGCGCGGAAGGCCCCGCCGTACTGAGCCGCTTATGCGGCCCTGACCTCGCTGAGGAAGCGGTCGAACTGTCCGGCGAGGTCGCGCGACTGCGTCGACAGTTGCTCAGCCGCGCCCAGCACGTCATGGGCCGCCGCGCCGGTATCGTCGGCGGCGCGCTGCACGCCGGTGATATTGGCGTTGACCTCCTGGGTGCCGCGGGCGGCTTCCTGGACGCTGCGGGAGATCTCCGCGGTCGCCGAGCCCTGCTCCTCGATCGCGGCAGCGATCGCCGTACCGATCTGGTCGATCTCGGCGATGACGTCGGCGACGTGGCGGATCGCCGTCACGGTCTCGTCGCTCGCGGTCTGGATCGCGGTGATCTGCTCGGAGATTTCCGTGGTGGCCTTGGCGGTCTGGCCGGCCAGTGATTTCACTTCGGAAGCGACCACGGCAAAGCCGCGGCCGGCCTCGCCGGCGCGCGCGGCCTCGATGGTCGCGTTCAGCGCCAAGAGATTGGTCTGTTCTGCGATGCTCTGGATCAGCGTGACGACGTCGCCGATCTTCTGCGCGCCCTCGGCGAGCGCGCGTGCGGTGTCGCCGGTGCGGCGCGCATTCTCGACGGCGCGGGCCGCGATCTCGGTCGATTGGGCGACCTGGCGGCCGATCTCCGCGATCGAGGAGGTCAGCTCTTCCGTGGCGCTTGCAACGGTCTGCACGTTGGTCGAGGTCTGCTCGGACGCCGCGGCAACCACGGCGGCCTGGCTGTTGGTCTGGGCCGCGGTCGAGGTCATCGACTGCGCCGTGCTCTCCATCGTGGAGGACGCCTCGGACAGGCCGCCGACGAGCTCGGACACCTTGGCTTCGAAGGCACGGGTCAGGTCGTCGAGCGCCTGCGCGCGGCGCATCTTGCCGTCGTTCTCGGCCTGCTTCTCGGCCGCGAGCCGGTCGGCCCGGATCATGTTGTCCTTGAAGACCTGGACCGCCGCCGCCATCGCGCCGATCTCGTCGGACCGCTCGGCGCCGGGAATGCTGTCGGCAACGTCGCCATCGGCGAGCCGTGACATTCGCGACGTCAGGTTGACGATCGGCGCGCAGACGCTGCGGCGGACCATCACGACGAGGCCGACGCTGGCGATCAGCACGGCGAGGAGGCCGAGCAGCGCGATGGTGAAGCTGGCGTGCGCGGCGGCGGATGCGCCCGCGAGGATCTGCTCGGCGTTGTCGTACAGCGCGTCGCGGACGCCGATGACGGTGCCGAGGCCGCGCTGGGACGCCAGATAGTAGGTCTCGACGTCGTGCTCGTACTTGCCGCTGACGGCGCCTTCCTTGGCGAGCTTGAGCTCGCGGCCGAACTCCTCGACATAGATCGCGTTCATCGTCTCCAGCGCCGCGGCGACGTTCGCCGGTGTCGCCGGGTTGCCGCGCAATTCCATCAGCGACATGACGATCTGGTCGTTGCGTCCTTGCGAGCGGGCGACTTCCGCCTTCTCGGCGTCGTTCGCGACCTTCTTTCCGCCGACGAGGTTCTTGTGCACGCTGGCATTGAGGCCGCCGATGTCGCGGAGCGTCATGGCGATGTTGGCGTAGTTGGCCTGGCGATAGGCATCGCCGTTCAGGATCGCCATGCGGCGGACCTGCTCGTTCAGCAGCGCCGTGACACCGGCGTTCAGAACGGCGTTGTCGGCGACGATCTTCCGGGCGGCGTCCTTGCGGGCATCCGCGGGGCCGATGATCGCCTTGTCGATGGCCTCGCGCAGCGCGGCGAATTTCGAATTGATGGTGTCGATGCTGCCGCCGATGGCGTTGCCGTCATCGAAGGAGCCGGGGAGCTTCTTGCGCAACGCGTTCATCCTGTCGCGCGCGCCGTCGGTCTGCTTGCGCAATTTGTCATGCTCGGAGAGCTGCGCCGGATCGACGGTCGCAGGTCCATAGAGGATGTTGGTGGCAAAGCCCCGCTCGGGATTGAGATAGCGCGGAATGTCGCTCACGGCGCGGACGATCGAGAGCCGGCCCTGCGCTTCGGTGATCCTCTCCATCGTCTGGTATTTCGTCACCGCAACATAGACGGCGAGGCCGCCGCCAACGGTCGAGAGCGAGACGATGGCGGTGGTCAGGAGCGTACCGATTTTCATGAGCCGTCCGGCAATTACGTAAAGGAGAAAGCCATTCTTCACAGACGATAGGCAGGCGAGCTTAATCCGGGGTTTACGTTGCCGGCCGGATGCCGGGATGGGGCACCGGCCGACCCGGGTTTGACTTGGAAGGCGGCTGGCATAAAGTCGAAGGAAAGGCGTCTTGTCGCCCGGTGTCCATCTACCGTAAATTTCGCCCGGCGCAGGCCCGTGAGATGGGACGTCCAAACAGGGAAGAATTGGTGGGCACGCAAAGCCAGGAAACGTGGCACACCCCGGCCTTTGCAGAGGATTTCCGCGAGGATGTCTTTGCAAGGCAGCGGACGCTGCGCACCCGGCTTCTCGATGGTGGTGCGATCCGCCTGCCTCATGCGCGCGATCTGGCCGCCCACATGCTGCTTCATCTCGATGACCTGTCGGGCTGCTGGTCGATTGCGACCAACTGGCTGCGGGCCGAACTTCGCTGTCAGCGCGTCGACACTGGTTTCGGAATGCGCGAAGCAAGCGACTATTTCCCGGGTTTTGCCGAAGCAAAAGACGCAGACTACGATGTTCCCTCGTTCGGCGGCAAAGCCGTCGACAATCGGGATGCCGCGATGCAGGCGATGTGGCTGGATCCCCGCCCGGTGATCTTTGCCGATATCAAGCAGGATAGCCGCATCACGATGAAGCTGCGGCAGAGGCTTTCGGGGGCGCGAACCAAGTCGAAATTCGCCTGGGCGCTTCGGACCGGACGCGGCAGCTACGGCCTGATCTGCGCCGACTGGACCGAGCATTTTGCCCCTTGGGAATCCGGCCTGTACGATTGTTTCGAGCAGACGGTGGTCGATGTCCTGAGCCCGATCGTTGCCGTTGCCAAGGAGATTGCCGATCGAGACCCGACGGGACGGAATGGAGAGGCGAATGCCTGGCTGGCAATCCTTACGGCCTCGGAAATCGAGGTTGCCAGACTGGTCGCGAAGGGGATGAGCTACAAGGAAATAGCCAGAGTTCGCCGCAGGTCCTTTTCCACGATCGATCATCAGCTCCGAAGCATCCGGCAGAAGACCGGCGCTTCCAGCACCTCCGCGCTGGTCAGCCTGCTTGCGCGGACGGACTTGCCGCTGGTCTGAAGAACCGCGGAAGACGCGCCTGCGAAGGTCGCATTCGCAAAAGTCAGGGAGCCCGCCTCTGCTCCTGAAGAGAAGTATCTCCAGGATATCGGATCGATGAAGCCGGGCTTCGCGGGGCCTGACCGGTATCGCGAACCTTCGCGATAGATGGCCCCACACGTCCCTTGGTAGACCCGGATTGCACGTGAATCATCGTGCCGCGCTGAACCATCCCGGACGGGAGGCTTGGCGAAGGGAAGGGAGGGGGAGATGGCCAAACAATTGCTTGCGGCGACACTGCTCGTGGTTTGCTCGCCGACGCTCGGCATGGCCGGGGGCCTGAAGAGCAAGCCGGTGCTTACCTACAACGCGGCCGAAAAGATGATTGCAGCCTGTTTCGCCGCGCAGGCCGCCGGCGGATACGCGAAGGTCAATGTCGTCGTGGTCGACGATGGGGGACGGCTGATCGCCGCCGCGCGACAGGATGGTGCGTGCAAGGCCTGCATCGACATTGCGCAGAACAAGGCGATCACGTCGTCGCTGTATGCCGCGCCGACCCGGACATTTGCCGATCTGTCCTTTGGTGTGAAGCGCGATGGCGTGAATGCCGGATTGCCCGGGGCAGCCTTTGTCCCTGGTCTCGTGGCCTTTGCCGGCGGTCTGCCCATCAAGACCGCGACGAACGATGTCATCGGTGGGATTGGCGTCAGCGGCGGCAGCGAGGATCAGGACGAAAGCTGCGCGCAAGCGGGCCTCAATGCAGTTTCAGAAAGCCTGAACTGAGTGGCGCCATGATCGAGAACCCCTTTTACGACCGCGAAACGCAGGGCGAGTTCGAGCTTTACGAACTCGGCAACCTCATTCTTGAAAGCGGCGAAACGCTGCGCGGCGCGAAGCTGGCCTACCGCACATTCGGTAAGCTGAACGCGGAGAAATCCAACGCCATCCTGGTGACAACCTGGTTCTCGGGAACAGGCAAGGTGATGGAGGACGTCTATGTCGGGCAGAACCACGCGCTTGATCCGGACCGATATTTCATCATCATCGTGGATCAGCTCGGCAGCGGCGTGTCGTCGTCGCCGCATAACACCCCGGCACCACAGGCGATGGCGAAGTTTCCGAAGCTGACGATCGGCGACGACGTCCGCGCCCAGCGCCGGATGCTGGCGGACCTGTTCGGGATCGAACGACTGGCCCTTGTGGTCGGCGGGTCGATGGGCGGGCAGCAGGTCTACGAATGGGTTGTCGCTTATCCGACGATGGTCGAACGGGCAGCGCCGATCGCTGCGACGGCCCGCATTTCGCTGCACCAGCAGGTCTTCGTCGAAACGCTCAAGGAAGCGATCACGTCCGACCCTTGCTGGAACGGTGGCTGGTACGCCTCGGGCCTCGTTGTGCGCGAGGGCATGGACCGGATGGCGCGTATCGTGGCGACGCTCGGCTGGTCTACGCAGTTCTATCAAGAGGAGCGTTGGCGCAGCATCGTCGGTATGTCGTCGCTCGAGGATTTCATCAACGGCGTGATGAAGGCCTATTTCGAGCCGATGGACCCCAATGTCCTGTTGTGCGAGATGCACAAGTGGCAACGGGCTGACGTATCGCGACACACCGCGGGTGACCTCGCCCGAGCGCTGGCGCGGGTGAAGGCAAAGACGATGGTCATGCCGATCAGCCACGATGGTTTCTTTCCGCCGCAGGAATGCGAGGCAGACTATCGACTTCTGCCGGACGCTCTGTTTCGCGTGATCGAGTCTCCTGAAGGTCACATGGGCCTGAACGGATTCGAGCCGGGATACATGCAGCAGGTCGATCGTCACCTGACTGAATTGCTGGCGATCTGACAACTTCCAAGCTCGGTTTTGAACCGCCCCCGGTGCTGTCGCTTCGGGGAACGCAGAGACATATCCGGACGACCGCGCCTGAGGACGCGTGCAAGATGCAACAGACCAAGGGCAAGGCGCTCAACGTCAGGGGCGCCACAAAGATCTACAGGACGCAATCGGGCGAAGTTCACGCACTGAAGGACGTCGATCTGACGGTGCGCCAGGGTGAATTCATCGCCGTCGTCGGCCCCTCGGGTTGCGGCAAGACCACGCTGCTTTGGTCGATCGCGGGATTGCACAAGCTCACCTCAGGCGCCATCGCGCTTGGCGAGGAATGGATTACAGGCCCACATCCCAGTATCGGCATGATGTTTCAGGAGGCGAATCTTCTGCCCTGGCGGACGATCCGCAAGAACATCGAGTTTCCGTTCGAGATTCGCGGAATACGTCCGGACGCCGCGCGGATCGATACGTTCCTGCAGCGGGTAGGGCTGGGCGGCTTCGGCGACAAGATGCCTCGGGAACTGTCGGGAGGGATGCAGCAGCGTGCGTCGATCGTGCGTGCGTTGGCGAGTGACCCCGCGGTCCTCTTGATGGACGAACCCTTCGGCGCGCTCGACGCCTTCACCCGCGACGAGATGAACAAGCTGGTGGAGGAGATCTGGCTGGAATCCCGCAAGACGGTGGTCCTGATCACCCATTCCATCGCAGAAGCGGTGTTCCTCGCCGACAAGGTCTACATCATGAGCGCGCGGCCGGGCCAGATCGCGCGGGTGGTGGACATTCCGTTTCCGCGGCCGAGGTCCCTGGACCTGATGGAATCGCGCGAGTTCTTCGACCTCGTCAACATGATCAAGCACGACATTCAACACCAGCGGCCGGCGACGCCGGCTGTCGCTATGGCGAGATGAGGGAGGTCACCATGAGTGAGACAACTCAGACCGGTGCCGGCATCGCGGGCGCGACGGGAATTACCAGCGGGCTTGGCAACCAAGGGGGCAAGGAAGTCGCCGCGATCATCGCGGTGGCCCTGCTGGTCGTCGGCGGAGGAGAACTGCTGCTGCGTCTGTTCGAGGTGCCGCGATACATCCTGCCGACCCCTTCGGCCATCGCCGGCGTATTCCTCTCGCCCGAGATCTCGACGATCTGCGAACATTATTTCTACACGCTGATCGAGCTCTTTGCTGGCTATGCGATCGGCGCGTCGATCGGGCTGGTCCTGGCTGCGGTCATCACGCAATTCCCGTTCGTGGAGAAGGTGATCACGCCCTACATCCTGTTGCTGGTCACGACGCCGATGCTGGCGCTCGTGCCGCTCCTGATCCTGAATTTCGGCTTCGGATTCACGCCGAGGATCATCGCTGTCGCGCTCGCTTCCGGTCCGATGGTGATGATCAACGCAGCCACCGGATTTCGGCGTGTCGACGCGATGAAGATTGCGCTGGCGAGATCCTGCGGGGCGTCGACCCTGCAGATCTTTGCGAAGATCCGCATCCCGATGGCCATGCCGATGGTGATCGTAGGCCTCATGATCGGTGCGATCTTCGGCATGATCACCGCGGTCGGCGCCGAGATGTCGGGTGGCGGGTTCGGGCTGGGCAGCCGCCTGACGACCTATTCTTCGACGCTTCGAATGCCGGAGTTCTTCGCTTGCATCGTGATCCTCGCCGTCACCGGGATCACGATCTACGCCTTCTTTTTCTGGCTCGGAAAAAGGCTGGTCGGCTGGGAAAGCTGACCAGGAACGGGCGAAGCGCCGCGCTCGTCCCGGGACATACGAACGCTGCGGCCCAATCAACGAGGGAGGAGACCTATGGATCACCAAATGATGACGCGTCGGCGGCTGCTGCAAGTCAGCGCCACCGGCCTTGTGACGACGACCGTTCTCGGTGGCAGCCTGTTGACCCCGGGCCCGGCCGAGGCCAAGCCCTACAAGTCGCCCTTCACCTGGATTTCGCCGCGCGGCACCATCGAGGTGATGGACGACTACCCTTACTGGGTGGCCAAAAAGATGGGCTACTTCGGTGACCTCGGGGTCGAAACCGCCATGGAGCCAGGCCCCTCAGACGGGACCGCGGTGGTGAAATTCCTGGCGGTGCAACAGGCTGATGTCGGTTTTCCCTCGCTGGGCGTCCTGTCGTTCGCGGTCAACGCGGGGATGGACCTTGTCTCGGTTTTCGGCAGCGGCTTTCTCGATCTCTTCAACGTCGCCTTCCGCAAAGGCGAGGGCGTCAAGGATCTGAAACAGCTCGAAGGCAAGACCGTGCTTCTGGGGTCGGCCGCCTGGCAGTCGATCTGTGACCCGATGTTCGCCGCGGTCGGCGTCAATCCCAAAAAGATCACCTATGTCGAAGCCGGCTGGCCGACCTGGACAACGGCGCTTGCCAGCGGACAGGGGAACGCCTGCCTTGCCTGGGAGGGCCTGAGAGCGGATCTGGGCGCAAAGGGCCTCAAGTTCGACTATTGGTTGGGCATGCGCGGCTCACCCCTGCCGTCGAATTCGCTGGTCGTGCGGCGGTCCGATCTGGAGGATGCCGATCGGCTGAAGTTCCTGAAGAAGTACTTGAAGGGCTGGGCCATGGGCAGCGAATTCGCCGACCGCAATCCGCGCGCCGCTGCAGATATCGTATTCAACGCGTTGCCGACGACCAAGGCAAACTACGGTCCGCGAGCGGGCACTGAGAGCCTCATGCAGATCCACCGCACCTTCAAGGGCAACATGGCGGGGCGCGCAGGCTGGGGCGAGCACAACATCTCGGCCTGGGACAATTTCTTCAAGATACTCAAGACCATCGGCCAATCGAGTATCGACATCGATACCCGCCGTTATGTCACCAATGAATTCATCGCCGGAGCGAACGACTTCGACAAGGCGAAGGTTCATGCCGATGCCGATGCTTATGCACTGCCCAAGGATCTCGCGGCGATCGACATGGCCGACGTCGAAGCGAAATTCTACGACAACGTCATCAACTGATAGAACTGGGGCCCAGGCATCGGTGACGCTACCTCGCCAGGCACCTATCTCCCGGTGCCCGGCGAGGCGTTATATTCGGGCCCAATGTCCAGACAAAGAGCCAATCAGAATGACGCAATTCATCAACGCCAAGGAACACATCGTTCAAGAGGCAATTGACGGTCTGGTTGCCGCTTCCGGTGGCCAGCTCGTCAGGTTGGACGGTTACCCATTCATACGCGTGGTCGCCCGGTCGGATTGGGATCGGTCCCGCGTCGCCGTGATCTCCGGCGGCGGGTCCGGGCATGAGCCAGCACATGCTGGCTTTGTCGGCCCGGGCATGCTGACGGCGGCCGTATGCGGCGACGTTTTCGCCTCTCCATCCGTCGATGCGGTGTTGGCGGGAATCTTGGCCGTGACGGGACCTGCCGGCTGTGTCCTTATCGTCAAGAACTACACCGGCGATCGTCTGAACTTCGGTCTTGCTGCCGAACGGGCCCGTGCATTGGGCAGGAAAGTGACGATGGTGATTGTCCAGGACGATATCGCCATCCCGGACATCGGCCGTCCCCGCGGCATCGCCGGAACGGTCTTCGTGCACAAGCTCGCGGGAGCCGTGTCCGAGCGCGGAGGTGACCTGGATGAGGTGACTGCGGCCGCGCGTCGCGCGGCCTCCAATGTCATGAGCATCGGGATGTCGTTGGACACCTGCACCGTGCCCGGTTCGCCCAAGGAAAACCGAATCCGGTCGGGCGAGATCGAGCTGGGGCTCGGCATTCACGGCGAAGCCGGTGCTGCGAAGTTTCCCTATCTCGGCGCACGACAGGCCATGGCTGATGCCGTCGCAAGACTTCTCCCGCGAATGAATGGGAATAGCTATGCGGCGCTTCTGAACAATCTCGGCTCCACGACGGCCCTCGAAATGTTGGTCCTTGCGGAAGAACTGCGGCAGTCCGCCATCGGCCCTGCGGTCTCGCATATCGTTGGCCCGGCCTCGATGATGACGGCGCTCGACATGCATGGCTTTTCGCTCACGCTCTATGCGCTGAACACCGAGGATGAAAAGCTGCTGGCCGCCGAGACGCCATTGCGGACCTGGCCGGGGCTTAAACCTTTCGTGGCGCCCCGCATCGTGCCCTTGCCAGATGGGCTAGCTCGCCTGCGGCCAACGCCTTCCGCCGATCCCGCAACCGAAGAATTCCTCATCCGGTGCTGCAAGGCGCTGATCGCCGCCGAGGCCGATCTGAATGCGCTCGATGCCAGAGCAGGAGACGGCGATACCGGAACGACCCTTGCCGGCGCGGCGAGCGCCTTGATCCAGAACGTAGGTCAGCTTCCGCTGTCGGACCACACGCAGCTTTATCGTGCGCTGGGGCAGGAACTCAGCCAGACCATGGGGGGCTCTTCGGGCGTCCTGCTCGCGATCTTCTTCGCTGCCGCGGGGGATGCGGTATCGAACGGGCATGGCCTCCTGGGCGCGCTCAAGGTTGGACTGGCGAGGATGCAGGAGGTGGGGGGCGCGCAACCGGGTGACAGAACCATGATAGACGCGCTGTTGCCCGCCCTGGATGCCTTGCCGCAAGGGCTGACCTACGCAGCCCGTGCAGCAAGAGAGGGAGCGAACCTGACGGCCTCCATGTCCAAGGCGCGCGCAGGACGAGCCTCCTACATCAGCGCACAACAGTTGCAGGGGCACGCCGACCCCGGGGCGGAGGCTGTTGCGAGATTGCTCGAGAGCCTGTGCTAGGTCGGTGTTGAACCAGCGGCTGTTTGCAGGCGCTCGCTGTCGCAGCTACGCCTTTCGATCGAGCGCGGCGAGGATCTGCAGCGTTGCGTCGTCGGGCTCGCCTGCGAAGTATCGGGCGAGCGCCTGGCCGAACAGCGGCTCGTCGGACACCGCGCCGAACAGAGTCATCGATGAACGGAATTTGGCATCATCCGGCGCGCCGAGGATCGCGTTGATGGTCCGTCCCTCGACGGCGAGGACGAGGCGGGTGCATTCGACCAGGCGGGAGCCGAGCAGGGGGTGGGCGAGATAGGCGCCGGCCTCCTCGCGCGAGCCGATGGCGTAGCGCCGGGACATGGCGCTGAGGCCGAGGCCGGCGACCTGCGGGAAAATGTACCACATCCAGTGGCTCTGCTTCCGGCCCCTGGTCAACTCCCCCAAAACGTCGGAATAGACCACATTTTGGGCCTGGATGAACCGGTTTAGGTCGAAAGGATCGGTCATGGATGGCTTCCCGGCCGCGATTATGCCTAACTTTTGGCTCCCAATGTGGTAGCTGGTATAGAGAGTCTCCGGGTGGGGTGGGTACCCCGGGGTCGATTTGGGGATCTAATGGTTTCCGACGCCGCACGAGCCGAGAGGCTGTTGTCGCGCCGCCGTATCGGGCGAGCCGAGGCAATATTGCTGTCTTTGGCCGCCATTGCGCTGTCGCTCGGTGCCGCCGCCTGGGTCGCCGACAACGACGATTCGACCGCTCTGGTCACCGCGGCGCTGCCGCCGCCGGCCAACAATCCTTCCTTCGACGACCGGTTCGCCTCGCTCTCCGGCAGCCAGCCCATCCGTGACAGCGGCTTCCGCCAGCTCGAGCGTTCCGCCGTGAGCGCGGTCCAGCTCAAGCTCCGCGACGCCAAGGCGATGCTCGCGCAAAAGCTTCAAGGCGACGACTGGCGTTCGACCCTGACGGAGGACGACAAGTCGGCGGTCGAGGAGACCAGGTCCTCGCAGCGCGCCGATGCCGTCCCGATGCCTCGCTCGCGGCCGGTCCAGGCGGACCTGTCCGCCCAGATCGCCTCCAGCCAGGCTTATGCGGACACCGGCCCCCGGATCGACAACCGCAATTTCTTCGAGAAATTCACCGACAAGATCAAGCTGGCCTCGTTGACGCCCGATAGCGGCCTGTTCCGCAAGGGGCCAGACCTCGCGGCGCTCGGCTACGATTCGCGGACGGCGGTGTACGACATCTCGGCCAAGGCGCTCTATCTGCCGAGCGGAGTCGCGCTGGAAGCGCATTCGGGCATGGGCGCGCTGATGGACGATCCCGAACATGTCGATCAGCGCATGGTGGGTGCGACCCCGCCGGCAACCTATGATCTGAAGCCGCGCGAGAAGCTGTTCCACGGTGTCCGGGCGCTGCGCCTGACCCCGACCGAAGGCACCAGCGCGCTCGGCCGCGTCGGCCTGCTCACCCACAGCTACATGCTCGGGCCGCGCGGCGATTCCAACGGCTGCGTCTCGATCAAGGACTATGATCGCTTCCTGAAGGCCTACGACAACGGTGAGTTCAATCGCCTGATCGTCGTGCCGAACCTCGGTGGGTCGGCGACCGCCTCGCAGCGCGCGACCTCCGACTCCTGAATTTGCGGGACGGCGGGGCTGCCGTTTCCCCTTCCTTAAGCCGTTGTCGTCCAGAAGCAGCCCATGAGTGACCCATCCAGCTCCGACACCCCGCTGCGCACGACGTTCAAGATTCGCCTGAACGGCAACACGCTGGCAATTGCGAGCGTCGGTCAGGCCTATCAGTTCCTCACCAACTACAACTCCGTCGAATGGATGGAATTCCGCTCCTTGCATGAGGACGCCGTCGCCGCCCTGGAAGGCGCGGCGGACAATGCGATGCTCGCAGTGCAGGCGACCAACGCCGTGCGCGCGCTGTTCGTCAGCGCAAAACTGCTCTGACGGTCCGGCGCCCGGAGCCGCCGGCCCTTCGCCATCGAAGTCAGACAGAACGCGTCACTTTGTGTCCGCATCACCTCAACCGTTCGGTTGATGTTGCTGAGCGGTAACGGGACGCCGCAAAATAGCGGTTCCAGCACTCATCCTCTCACCACGCAGCAATGATTTGTTACGATGGACTCGATTTGAGGCGGCGGCTGGAATTGGAATTGGAATGCATACGGGCGGTATGGGCGACGGTCGAGCGCGACAAAGTCTCGGCGGCGCGCTTCGTTGGTTCTTCGGTGCGCTTGCGATACTGGCCACGCTGACTGTTCTCGATACCCGGGACGCTCACGCCCAATGCGCAACCACCGGTACCGATCCGGTGACGCTGACCTGCGCGGTCAGTACGGCGACGACCTCGACCACGAACACGACCAGCCCCAACGGGGCGACCAGCGACAGGACGCAGCAGTTCAACGCGAATCTGATCGGCCAGATCAATTCGGGCGTGACCATCGGCGGCGAAGGACTCGACATCGTCACGACGAAGCCGGGCGGTGGGATCACCTTCATCAACAACGGCACGGTCAACGTGTTCTCGGGTTCGAGCGCCTTGCAACTGGACGGCGCCGGCGGGGCCGTGAGCTACACCGGGAGCGGCAGCATCCAGTCGGCCGCCAGTTCTGCCCTCACGGTGAACAATTCGAGTTCGACGGGCGGCAACATCACCGTCGATTCGTCCGGCAACATCACGGCCGGGGCATTCTCGCCCGCGGTCGTGACGGCGATCACCAATGCCGCCAACAGCGCCAATACCGAGGTGACGCTGTCCGGCACGATCACCGGCGGAAGCGGCGTCTCGGCGACGACGCTGGGCACTGGCAATGTCACGGTGACGACGTCCGGCGATTTCGTCACGGGCGGCAGTGCCAGCGGTATCGTCACGGCCACCACCAGCGGCACCAACACGGTCAACATCAACGGCGGTGTCCATCAGACGTCTGGCCCCGCCAACGTGAGCGCGACCGCGACCACCGGCAACGTCTTCATCAACATGACGGCGGGCACGCTCCAGAGCGGATTGGGGACCGGCGGCGACGTGCAGGCGACCACGACCAGCGGCAACATCACCGTCAACGCCAGCGGCGGCACGATCGGCACCAGCGCGGTGCGCGTGAGCAGCGGCGTGGTGGCGACGACGGCGAGCGGCGCGATCAACGTGACCACGACGACCATCTTCGCGAACGACATCGGCATCAACGCCCAGGTCACCTCCGGCGGCAGCGGCGGCATCACGATCGTCGCCAACGGCAACATCAGCGCCGCCAACAATGTGGCCATCCTCTCCAGCATCACCGGAGGGAGCGGCAACACGTCGATCACCTACAACGGCGTGCTGAATGCCGACGGCGGTGCCATCAGCGCGACGTCCAGCAGCACCGGCAGCATGACCGTCGGAGGCAGCGGCAGCATCAATGCGCAGTTGTCGGGCTCCGCGCTGGTCGTGACGAACAACGCGACCTCGACCAGCGGCAACATCACCATCAATCCGACCGGCAATATCGTGGGCAGCGCAAGCTCGGCCGCGATCGTCGCGCAAATCACCAATGCCGCCAACAACGCCAATATCGTGGTGACGCAGGTGGGAACGATCAGCGGCGGCGCCGCGATCGCGGCATCCACGGTGGGCGGCGGAAATGTCACCGTGACGTCGTCCAACGATACCATGACGACCCTCGGCGCTGCCGCGCTCGCGGCGGCTTCAACCAGCGGCACCAGCACGGTCAACGTCACCGGCGGTCTTCATCAGGCGGAAGCCGGCGCCAATGTCAGCGTGACGGCGACCACCGGCGATGCCGTCTTCAACATGAGCGGCGGCACGCTTCAGAGCGCACTCGGAAACGGCGGCGGCGTGGAAGCGACCACGACGAGCGGCAACATCCTGGTCAATGCGAGCGGCGGTACGATCGGCACCAGCAGCGTGCGCGTCGAGAACGGCCTGGCAGCGACGACGGCGAGCGGCGCCATTAATATCAACGCGACGACGATTTTCGCGGCCAACACCGGCATCAGCGCGCAGGTCACGTCGGGCGGCAGCGGCGGTATCACGATCGTCGCCAACGGCGCGATCAGCGCCACCAACGACGTCGACATCCTCACCAGCATCGTCGGGGGAACCGGCAACACGTCGATCACCTACAATGCGGCGTTGAATGCCAATAGCGGTGGCATCAGCGCAACGTCGAGCAGCACGGGGAGCATGAGCGTCGGCGGCAGCGGCAGCCTCACCGTCGTGCTCGGGACCGGCATCACGGTGTCCAACACGGCGAGTTCGACCAGCGGCGACATCACCATCAACCCCACCGGCGGCATCAGCGCCAGCACCGCCATCAGAGCCGAAATCACCGACGCGGCGAACGGCGCGAACATCGTGGTCGCCCCGACCGGCAGCATCAGCGGCAGCACCGGCATCATCGCGACCACTGCGGGCAGCGGCAATGTCACGGTGACGACCAGCAATGACGTCACGGCGTCCGGTACCGCGATCTCGGCGACGGCGACCAGCGGCATCAGCACTGTCAATATCAAGGGCGGTACGGTCGAGTCGCTGGGCGGCGGTGCCCACGCCGTCGATGTCACCGCAACCACCGGCCGGATCGTGGTCAACAATGCCGGAACCGTCGTCGGTTCGGATGTCGGCCTGAATTTGACCGGCGGCACGGGCAACGCGATCAGCAACACCGGCAGCATCAGCGCCGCGACCGGCATCGTGACCTCGGCCGGCGCGACCAGCGTGTTCAACGCCGGCTCGATCACCGGCACCGGCGGCACCGCGATCCGGTTCGCGGGGGCCGGCAATACGCTGACGATCGCGCCGACCAGCGTCATCACCGGCAATGCGGTCGGCGTCGGCACCGACACTTTCCAGCTCGGTGGTGCATCCGGGAACGGCAGCTTCGATGCGGCCCTGATCGGCGCCGCGGCGCAATATCAAGGCTTCGCCAGCTTCAACAAGGTCGATAACGCGACGTGGACTCTGACCGGCACCAACGCTGCGGTGCTGCCGTGGACGGTGCTGCAGGGAACGCTCAATGTCACGGGCACTCTGGCCAACTCGCCATTCACGGTGCAGGGCGGCGTGCTGTCCGTCGACGGCACGGTCGGCGCGACCACGGTCAATGGCGGCATCCTGTCCGGCACCGGAACGCTCGGTAGCCTGACCGTGAACGGGGGCACCGTCGCGCCCGGCCATTCGATCGGCACGCTCAACGTGGCGGGCCCGGTGAGCTTCACCGGCGGCATCTATCAGGTCGAGACCAATCTCGCCGGGCAGTCCGACAAGATCGCCGCGACCGGCGCGGCCACGCTGTCGGGCGGCACGGTTCAGGTCATCGCGCAGAGCGGCGCTTATTCGTCCGCGATCACTTACACGATCCTCACCGCTGACGACGGCAGGACGGGCACGTTCTCCGGTGTCACCACCAATATTCCTTATCTCCGGGCAACGCTGGTCTACGACGCCAACGACGTCTTCCTCAATCTCGTCCGCAACCAGACCTTCTTCCAGGACGCCGGGCTGACGCCGAACCAGCGTGCGGTGGGCGTCGCGCTCGATCGTTTCCCGGTCGGCAATCCGCTGTTCGCCGCAGCGGCGAATGTCGGTGCCGCCGCGATCCCCGCGACGCTCGACAGCCTCTCGGGTGAGATCCACGCCAGCGTGCAGTCCGTCCTGATCGACGACAGTTTGTTCGTTCGCGACGCGGTGCAGAGCCGGCTGCGGCAGGCGACCTATGCCGGTGGGAGCGGAGCCATGGCGGCGCTCGGGCTCGGCGGGCCGATCGCCTATGCCGGTCCGGCGAACGCCTATGCCTCGGCGGGCCGGCCGGCGTTTCCGGTCAAGGCCGTACCGGCGCAGCCGGCAGCCGATTTGACATGGTGGACGCAGGGCATCGGCGCCTGGGGCAGCTTCGACGGCGACGGCAACGCCGCGGGCGTCACCCGCAGTCTCGGCGGCGTCTTTACCGGCCTCGACCGCCGCTTCGGCGACGACTGGCGTGCCGGCATCGCGGCCGGCTACAGCAATTCGTCGGTGGGGCTGAGTGCCCGCGCGAGCTCGGCCAACATCGATACCGCCCATGTGGCGGCCTACGCCGGCACGAGCAGGGGACCTCTGAACTTCCGCGCGGGCACTGCGTTCGCGTGGAGCGAGGTCGGGACCAGCCGCTCGGTCCTCTTCCCCGGCTTCTTCGACAGCGTGACCGCGCACTACCATGCCAGCACCAGCCAGGTTTTCGGTGAGGTCGGTTACGGCTTCGCGGTCGGCAAACTCGCGATCGAACCCTTTGCCGGGCTCGCTTACGTTCACCTCGATACCGGCAGCTTCAGCGAGACGGGTGGGGCGGCTGCGCTTGCCGTCGCGCGCTCGACCGAAGACGTCGGCTATTCCTCTCTCGGCGTGCGGCTCGCCCAGAGCTTTGCGCTCTTCAACGGAACGGCGTTCGTCCCGCGGCTGTCCGCCTATTGGCAGCACGCCTATGGCAACACGATACCCACGGCGTCGTTGAGCTTCCTCAGCACCGGCAGCGCATTTTCCGTCGCCGGCGTACCGCTGGGGCAGGATGCCGCAGTCGTCGAGGCCGGATTTGACTGGCAGCTGAAGCCGAACGCCAGGATCGGCGTCTCCTACTTCGGCGAACTTGCCGGCCACGCCACCGACCATGCCATCAAGGGCAGGTTTAGCTTGAATTTCTGATCGAACTTGGGCAAGGCCACGGGCAGGCTGGCGCTCCCGCGCCGGCTTCGTTATCGGACGGGCAGGCGGTTCTCGAAGACCGAAGCCCGGCGTCAACAAGCCTCGCAACCACCCAAGGGAGAGAGCCCATCATGAAACGCCGTACATTCCTCAAGGGTGGCGCCGTGGCCGGCGCGACGACGCTGGTTGCGGCTCCCGCGATCGCCCAGTCGATGCCGGAGCTCAAATGGCGCCTGACCTCGAGCTTCCCGAAGTCGCTCGACACCATCTACGGGACGGCGCAGACCTTCGCGAAATACGTCGCCGAAGCCACCGACAACAAATTCCAGATCCAGACCTTCGCCGCCGGCGAGATCGTGCCCGGGCTGCAGGCGCTCGATGCCGTCAGCGTCTCCACCGTCGAGATGGCGCAGACGCCGCTGTATTTCTACATCGGCAAGGAGCCGGCGCTGGCCTACGCCACCGGCGCACCCTTCGGCATGAACCACCGCCATCAGGAGTCCTGGTGGTATTTCGGCGGCGGCGCCGATCTCACCAACGAGGCGCTGAAGCCGTTCAAGACGCACGCCATCCTCTGCGGCAATTCCGGCACTCAGATGGGCGGCTGGTTCCGCAAGGAGATCAAGTCGGTCGACGATCTCAAGGGCCTGAAATTCCGCATCGCCGGCATGGGCGGCCATGTGCTGGCGCGGCTCGGCGTGGTGCCGCAGCAGCTCGCGGGCGGCGACATCTATGCGGCGCTGGAGAAGGGCTCGCTCGACGCGGTCGAATTCGTCGGCCCCTATGACGACGAGAAGCTCGGCTTCCAGAAGGTCGCCAAGTACTACTACTTCCCCGGCTGGTGGGAGGGCGGCGCGATGCTGCACATGATCGTCAATGACGAGAAGTGGGCTTCGCTGCCGAAGCAGTACCAGGCCATCGTCAATCAGGCCGCCTCGGCGGCGGGCGCCTGGATGCTCGAAAAATACGACAGCGTGAATCCCGGCGCCCTGAAGCGGCTGATCGCCAACGGTGCGGAGCTGAAGGCGTTCCCGCAGCCGGTGCTGGAGGCTTGCTACAACGCGACCCAGGAGCACCTGAACGAGCTCGCCGCCAAGAGCGACCTGTTCAAGCGGACCAAGGAAAGCCACGACGCGTATATGAAGGAGCTGCTCTTCTACACGCAGATCGCGGAAAACTTCTACGACAACTACCTGCTCAGCAAGATGCGCAATAAGAGCTGACGGACGTCATTCCGGGTCGCGTCTCCTGGCGCGACCCCGGAATTGATTTCGCCGCGCATCCTGCCGCCTGATGGATTCCGGGTTTGCGACGTCGTCGCGCCCCGGAATGACGGAGCGGATGAAGCTCTCTTAGGGTGGGCCAGAGGCGCATTCGTGATGTGCCCACCATCTTCCCGTGTAGTGGGCACGCTTCGCTTTGCCCAACCCTACGGGGTCTCGGCAAGCCGCCTAGGCCGCGCCCAGCCCCAGCTTCGCATAGATGCGCCGTGCATAGGCGCCGAACGTGTCCGTCGTCTTCAGCGGCAGGTCGCGCGGGAAGGGCAGCTCGATCGGGAAATAGTCGGCCATCCTTGCGGGCCCTGCGGTCAGCACCGCGCAATGCGAGGACAGGAACACGGCCTCCTGGATCGAGTGCGTGACGAAGATGATGGTCTTGCCGCTCTCGCGCCAGATGCGCAGCATCTCAAGATTCATCTGCTCACGTGTCAGCGCATCCAGCGCGCCGAACGGCTCGTCCATCAGGATCAGTTTGGGGTCGTGGACGAAAGCGCGTGCGATCGCGGTGCGCTGCTGCATGCCGCCGGAGAGCTGCTGCGGATATTTCTGCTCGTAGCCGGCCAGCCCGACGAGATTGAGCAGGTCGCGTGCCCGCTCGCGCGCGGCCTTCATCGGCAGGCCGACGATTTCGGCGGGCAACAGCACGTTGTCGAGGATGGTGCGCCATTTCAGCAGCAGCGCCTGCTGGAACACCATGCCGATGTCGCGGGTCGGATCGAACGGGCTTTGCGCATTGCCGATCTTCACGCTGCCGCCGTCGGCGCCGTGCAGGCCCGCCAGGATCTTCATCACGGTCGTCTTGCCGCAGCCGGACGGGCCGACCAGCGAGACGAGCTCGCCTTCCTGCACGTCTATGGTGACGTCGGAGACCGCGAGAAACTCGGCGCCGCCGGAGCGATAGACCTTGCGGACGCCGCGCAGGCTGATGAAGGGCTCTGCCGTCATGCCAGCCATTTGTCCAGATTGGCGGCCACGAAGGCATCGTCGCCGAGGTCGGCATGCTCGCGGCAGACGCGGTCGATCTCGTCCTTCTGGCCGGGGCTGAGCCCTTCGTTCGGATCGAGGCACCACAGACCCTTCATCAGGCCCTGACGCCGCAGCACTTCGTGGCAACCGGCGATGCAGCCGTGGAAATTGTTGGCGACGTCGAAGAACGCGCTGTTGCAGTCGGTGACGCGGGCATCGAGCGCGAGCAGGTCGGCGGGCACGCTGTCCTTGTGGCGCGCGGCCTTGCAGCGCTCGAACTGCTTGATCGCGCTCGCGGTCCAGACCGACCAGTGGCCGAGCAGGCCGCCCTTGAAATAGGTGCGGGTGGTGACGCCCTTGTCGCGCAGGTCGAACGGCAAGGTGAGGTCGAGCAGGATGTGATCGTCATTGCCGGTGTAGAGCGCGACGCGGTCGAGCGCACCGGCCGCGGCGACACCGCGCAGCACGTCGAGCGTCCGGTAGCGGTTGAACGGCGCGATCTTGATCGCGATCACATTGTCGATCGCGGCGAAGCGCTGCCAGAACCGGCTGGACAGGTTGACCCCGCCGACGGCCGGCTGAAGATAGAATCCGACCAGCGGAATTTCGGCGGCGACGGAGGTGCAGTGCGCGATGATCTCGTCCTCGGAGGCGGTCTTCATCGCGGCGAGGCTGAGCAGGCCGGCGTGATAGCCGATGTCGCGCGCGGTGCGCGCTTCGGCGGTCGCCTGCGCGGTCGGACCGGCAAGGCCTGCAACCATCGCCAGCGGACGCCTGGTCCAGCTTGCGGCGGTCTCGGCGGCGAGCTCCAGCACGGGGCGGTAGAGGCCGACGTCGCGGATCGCGAATTGCGTGGTGTGCACGCCGACCGCAAGGCCGCCCGAGCCCGCGTCGATGTAGTAACGCGTCAGCGCGCGCTGGTGCGTCTTGTCAAGCCGGCGCTCGGCGGTCAGGGCGAGGGGATGCGCGGGCATCACCGTGCCGTCGGCGATCAGCTTGCGGACGTCGCTGTTGATCTGGCTGTGGTGCATGATGTCCTATCCGAATTCAGGGCCGGCGACGGCGAACGGCAACTCCCCGCCGGTGGCTGAGGCGGGGCCGAACCGCATGCGCTGGAACGGTCGCTCGATCGTCCAGCCCGATGCGGTCAATCCTTCCAGGAACGCGCCTTGCGATGCGACGGCGTCGATCAACAGCGGTCCGTTCTCCGATCGTACGATCGTATTGATCATGGTGAGTGCGCCGGCGCTGTCGTCTGCGAACAGCGGACCGACGTGGCGGGCGGTTCGGCCATCGCGGACGAGCGCGATGGCGCCGCCTTCGGAGACGATGCGTGAGCCGGGCCGTTCGGCGAAGGCGGTGAGGAGCACCGTTCGATCGAGGCCCGTCGCCCGCCGGTCGCGCGCGCAGAGGGCCTCAACGGGGGCGGACGAAGGCGCGGGTGTCGCGGCCGGGGTGGATGTCACCAGCTTCAGCCGGCGCAATTGCAGCGTCGGGGTGAAGCCGAGCGGCCCGTAGACGGCGGCACCGGCGGGGGTCGCGTCGAGCCAGCTCGTCAGGCCACGTTTCCTGGCCACTTCCAGGCAGGCATCGACGAGTTGCGTCGCGAGGCCACGGCGTCGATGGCTCGCCGTCACCAGCACCATGCTGATCCAGGCATTGTTGCCGGGATAGGGCAACAGCGCCGCCGTCGCGACCAGCACCCTGCCGTCGCGAATGCCGAGCACGGTGCCCTCGCGCAGGAAGACCAGCCAGTCGGCCCCGGTCTGATTCCAGTGGGCTTCGGTCGACAGCAGCAGGCCGGCCGCGGCATCCTCGGCGCCGAGCTGGATGATGCGCGCGCCGTCAGTATCGACCATCGCGCACCTCGTATTTGGTGGGCTTGCCGAAGCTCGGCATGGCGCGGGAAACCCAGTCCGCAGTCCAGGCGATCAACTGCTCGGTGTCGATGACGGGCTCGCCGAACAGGCCGACCGCCAGCGAGGTGTCGGTCAGCCACGCCGTCGTCTGCTCCTGGCCGACCAGCACCGGCGCGCGGCCGAACCTTGCGCCGAACTTCGCCGCGAGATCGCGCACCGCGAGGATCTCGTGGCCGCTGACATTGATCGGCGATGTCGGTGTCGTGCAATGCGCGAGGCAACGCAGCGCCTGCGATGCCGCATCGCCCTGCCAGATGAAATTGACGTGGCCGATGCTGACGTCGATCGGCGCCCCGGTGAGCACCTTGGTCGCAATGTCGTGCGCCACGCCGTAGCGCATGTCGATGGCATAGTTCAGCCGGAACAGACGTCCCGGCGTTCCGAGCTTGCGCGAGAAATATTCGAACATGCGCTCGCGGCCGACGCACGACTGGGCGTATTCGCCGGGCGGGTTCGGCGCCATGTCCTCGGTCGAGCCTTTGCCGTCGACCGGCACGAACGGATAGACGCAGCCGGTCGAGAACGCCACGATCCGGGACGAGGGGAAAGCTTGCGCGATCAGCGCCGGGACATGGGCGTTCATCGCCCAGGTCAACGACAGATCGCCTTCGGCGCCGAACTTGCGGCCGGCCATGAAGACGATGTTGGGGGCTTTTGGCAGCGCCTGGATCGCGCGGTCGTCCATCAGGTCGCAGCTGATGGTCTCGACGCCGCGCGCGTGCAGCCAGTCCTTGACCTCGGGGTCGCTGAAGCGCGCCACGCCGATGACGCGCCGGTCCGGCACCGCCGCCTTGGCAAGTCCGGCTAGCGTCGGACCCATCTTGCCGGCGACGCCGAGGATCATGATGTCGCCGTCGGTCTTCTTGAGGTCGTCGATCAGCGCCTGGCTCGGCCGGCACAGGAGATCGTCGAGGGCTGCGATGTCCGGGATCGTCTTCGGCAGTGTCTGGCGGGTGAGCAACATGGGGCGTTCCTTGTCGTTGGGTCTGCCGTTTTCAGGATTGTCTGGCATCGCCGACCACGAACATGCGTTCGAGGACGAGGACGAGGCCGTAAAGAGCAACGCCAAGCAAGGTCAGCAGCACGACGGCCATCACCATCGCGGGCGTGTCGAGCGACGACTGCACCTGGATCATGAGGTAGCCGAGGCCGCGTTCGGAGGCGATGAACTCGCCGACGATGGCGCCGGCCACCGCGAGGATGGCGCCGACCTTCATGCCGGAGAACACGTAGGGCAGCGATCCCGGCAGTTGGATCTTGCGGAACAGCGTCCAGCGCGAGCCGCGCAGCGATTTGACGAGATCGAGCAGGTCGGGCTCGACCTCGCGCAGGCCGCGCGCGGTCGTGAGCAGGATCGGGAAGAAGCAGATGCTGAACGCGATCAGGATGTTCGGCACGATCCCGTAGGAGAACCAGACGATGAAGAGCGGGCCGAGCGCGACCTTCGGGATCATGTTCAGCGTCACGAACAGCGGCAGCAGGACGAGGCTGAGCAGCGGCGCCCAGCTGAAGATCACGGCGAGCGCCACGCCGACGACGGCGCCGAGCGCGAAGCCGCCGGCGATCTCGACCGCGGTCACCAGCGTGTTCACGCCCCAGGCATAGCCGGCGGTTCCGAGCGTCTGCACCGTTGCGAGCGGAGAGGGCAGGATGAACTTCGGCACGTGGAAGGCATCGACCGCGACCTGCCAGAGCACGAGCACGGCGAGATGAACGATCAGGATGATCGCAAAGCTGCGCGAGGTGCGTGCGCCGTCTCCTGCCACCGGTTGCTCCCTGTTGCGGGCGGCACCCTTGCCGCCGCGGTCAGCCTAACCGGCCTTGCGGAAAGTTTCAACCAGTTGGTTGATTAGGCCGGAGCGAATGCAGCACGAGGTCGGTGACGTGCCTGCGGCGGATGCGCCGCTGGGCCTGGGCCGACAGGTCCTTGCCGAAGATCGCCGAGAGCGTCGGCGTGTTGGAGAAGAAGAAATAGCTGAGGCCGGCGATGGAGATATAGAGCTGGACCGGATCGACGCCCCTGCGGAAGATCCCCGACCGCACGCCCTCGTTGAGGATGTGGGAGAGGCTCCGGACCAGGGGCGAGTGCATCGCCTCGAGCCGCGTCGAGCCGCGGACGTGGCGGGCGCCGCCGCGGTTCTCGTCGTTCAGAAGCACGATGAAATCGGGGTTTGCCGCAAGGTGATCGAAGGACGCCTCGATCAGTTTCCGGATCGCCTTCTCCGGCGGAAGGCCTTCGAGGTTGAGCCCGCGCTCCTGCTCGCGGATGTCCTCATAGACCCATTCGAGCACGGCCAGGTAGAGTGCGTCCTTGTCGCCGAAGTAATGGTAGACGAGCTGCTTGTTGACGCCCGCGCGCTCGGCGATCTCGTCGACGCGGGCACCGGCGAAGCCGTGCCTGGCAAACTCCAGGCGTGCCGCGGTCAGCAGTTTCTTGCGGGTGGCGACGGGGTCACGGCGCTGCGGCGCGGTGTCACCTGAACGTTTTGCGGGCATTTCCAACCAAACAGTTGACAATTGCAGGACGGGCTTGTTGCATTGGTATCCTCACAAGGGAAGAGCGACAAGCCGGGTCGCTGGAATCAGGAGAGAAACGATGAAGCGTTTGCAGGCGACAGGCTCGGCACTTGGTTCAGCTCTCGGGTCGGCTGTCGGCTCGGCCCTCGGCTCGGCGCTGGTCCTGGCCGCGACGTTCGGCCTGCCGGCAGCACCTGCGCGCGCCGGCGAGGCGGTCAACCTGATCCTGAACTGGACGCCCACGGCCGATCATTCGCCGTTCTACTACGCCAAGGCGCAAGGCTGGTACGAGAAGGCGGGCATCGATCTCACCATCGAGGTCGGCAAGGGCTCCGGCGTCTCCGCCGCCAAGGTCGGCTCCGGCGGTTCGCCCTTCGGCATCGCCGATCTCGCCACCATGCTGGTGGCGAAGAGCAAGGGCGCCGACGACGTCGCGTTGATGAGCATCTACGCGAATACCGGCCAGACCTTCTATTGGCTGAAGAGCTACGGCGTGAACGGCGTGAAGGATTTTCCGGGCCACAAGATCGGCAATCCGCCGGGCGACGCCTCGCGCGTGATGTGGCCGGCCTTCGCCAAGGCCGCCGGCATCGGCCCGGACTCCGTCAGCTTCGTCAACATCGGACCGACCGCGAAGATCGCGGCGCTCAAGAGCCATACCGTCGACATCATCAGCGATTTCTACAACGAGCACGACCTCAAGGCGATCGAGTTCGGCGCCGACCTCGGCTACGTCAACTGGAAGGATATCGGGCTCAATCCTTACGGCAATTCGCTGATCGTCAACGGGGCGTATCTCCAGAAGAACCCGAAGCTCGTCGAGGATTTCGTGCGCGTCACGCAGAAGGCGTTCGCGGCCTGCGTCGCCGATGCGGCGCCATGCCTGAAGGCGCTGCTCGAGCAGGTCTCCGGCCTCGACAAGGAGAACCAGGAGCGCCAGTGGGAGCGCATCAAATATCTGATGACGGACGAGTTCACGACCACCAAGTCGCTCGGCTGGATCGACGGCGAGCGGATGAAGAAGGACTACGACCTGGTCCAGACCTATCTCGGCATGGAGAAGCCGTTCGACGTCACCACGGCGTTCACGACCAAGATGCTCGACCCCGCCATCAAGATGGATGCGAGCAAGGTCAAGAAGTAGGGCGCCGCTACGCCGTGAGAGAGAGGCGGCGAGCCGGTCCCTCACGGAAGGTCTGTGACCGCGGGGGCGGTTCAGCGCAGATTGATCGTGATGCCGCCGAGCCCAAGCGAGGCTTCGAAACCGGCCTGAACGCCGCGCAGTTCCAGGACGACGCCGCGCGCATTCTGCAGCCGTGCGACCTTGACGCCGCCCACGATCGCGATGCCCGCGCCGGCCGCCTGATAGGCCCCTTCGATATCCGAGGGGCTGCGCAGATTGTAGACGACGCCGTTGTACTTCGCCTCGGCGATGCCGATCGTGCCGAGCCCGATACCGCCGACGTCGAAGGGATAGCTGTGTCCCGCGTAATTCAGGACGCCCTTGCCGCCGCCGCCGCCGATGATGAAGCCGGCCTTGAAGACGGACAGGCGAACGGTGCCTGTCCCCGCATCGGCCTTGGTCGATAGGCCCCCGGTGAGGGCTGTTGCCATCGCAGCCGCAATCGCCAGCCGTCCAAAGTTTTGCCACAAGTTTGACACTTGGTTCTCCCCTATGAAGACGAGCAACTCAATCTTAGGCAGCAACCGTTAAGCTGAACAAGCCTGGATTTCGAGGGGCGCGGGGCGAGGCCGTTTCGGCTCGCCGCGGACGTCGTGGGGTGTGTCGCCGTTTCCTCGGCGGCTGGTAAAAGCGTAGGCGTCGGGTGATCAGGACAAACTATCCCGGGAAAGCGATCCTGCTGGCGGTCCTCGTCGCGCCCCTGCTGAGCAGTTGTGCGGGCCGGCCGTCGCAGGGCGTGCTGGTGCCGACCGCGCAGGCCGCCCCCGTCGCGGGTGCCTCGCTCGTCCCGATCTACGCGGTGACGAACCGACAGCGATCGACGACGGATCCCGGCGAGATGTTCAGCGGAGAGCGATCCGACGCGCTCTCCTATGCCGCCATCACCGTTTCCATTCCACCCGATGCGACGCGAAAAGCCGGAGAGGTGCAGTGGCCGACGAGCCTGCCCGGCGATCCGCAGAAGGATTTCACGACGGCGGCCGCCGACTATATCGACCAGTCTCGCCTGGCGGCCTCGATCGCCGCGGCGGCCAAGCAATCCGGGCACGGCAAGGTGCTGGTGTTCGTGCACGGCTTCAACAACCGCTTCGACGATGCGGTGTACCGGTTCGCCCAGATCGTGCACGATTCCGGCGTCCCGGTGATCCCCGTGCTGTTCACCTGGCCCTCGCGCGGCGAATTGCGGCTGCGCGCCTACACCTATGACCGCGAGAGCGCCAATTTCTCACGTGATGCGCTGGAAAACCTGCTGAACGCGCTGGACGGCTACCCCTCGGTCAGCGAGGTTTATGTGCTCGCGCACTCCATGGGCAACTGGATCGCGCTGGAAGCGCTTCGCAGCCGCGCCATTCGTGCGGGCACCGCGCTGTCGAAGCGCAGCAAGCTCAGGAACGTGATGCTGGTTGCGCCCGACGTCGATGTCGACGTGTTCAGGTCGCAGCTTCAGCGCATGGGCCCGGCCAGGCCGCCGATTTCGCTGTTCGTGTCGCGGGACGACGGCGCGCTCGCCTTGTCGAAGACGATCTGGGGCGACGTGCCCCGGCTGGGTGATATCGATCCGAACGCGGCGCCTTACCGCGAGGAACTGGCGCGCGACCGCATCGACGTCTTCGACCTGACCCGGCTGGCCGTGCCCGGGGACGACGCGCACGATCGCGCCTTCGAGCAGGTCACTTCGGTGGTGGGCATGATCCGGGAGCGGATGGCGAAGGGGCAGGTGCTCAGCGACGAGCGCACGCCGGCCAATCCGCTCGAGCGGCTCGCGCAGTAACGTTTTCCGATCCATTGGGCGCCACGCGCCTGAGCCGAAACGACGGTTCGTCCATCCGGGCACGCCGCGCGTGCTGCCGCGTGCGGGGCAGGGCGCAACCAGGGCGCCGTCCGCCCGGAGCAGCCTATACGGCCTCAAGAGGGAGTTAACCCGCCGTTAACCATATCCGCCGCATCGTTAACCATTCAATAACAGGGACGAGTCGGCCGCCATGGAGGCAGCAGTAAAACCTCAACGCCAGATGGTGCGGCTCCGCGGCCGGTCCTACGTCGCGTTCGTGTTTGTGCCGACGGTTCCGATCCAGGACTGGCTTCAGGAGATCGATGCCACCATCGCGCGCTCGCCCGGCTTCTTCGTCGGCAGGCCTGTCGTCATCGACCTCTCGTCGGTCGATCTCAGCCAATCCGGCATCGGCCATCTGCTCACCAGTCTTCAGGATCGCAACATCCGCGTGCTCGGGATCGAGGGCGTGGAGGAGGCGCGGTTGACCCCGATGATGCCGCCGCTGCTGTCCGGCGGACGCAGCTGCGTGGTCGAGCCCAGCGCGCCCAAGAAGGCTGAAGCGAAGACCGCGACCAAGCCGCCGACCTCGCTCCTGCTCGAAAGCCCCGTGCGCTCGGGACAGACGGTGATCTTCCCCGACGGTGATGTGACCATTCTCGGATCGGTCGGCTCCGGCGCCGAGGTCGTCGCCGGCGGCTCCATCCACATCTACGGCGCGCTGC
This sequence comes from Bradyrhizobium sp., assembly GCF_047605465.1. Lineage (GTDB taxonomy): Bacteria > Pseudomonadota > Alphaproteobacteria > Rhizobiales > Xanthobacteraceae > Bradyrhizobium. Next base: position 73,396 of record NZ_JASGFS010000008.1, read on the forward strand.
GCGGCCGCGCCATGGCGGGCGTGAACGGGCACACGAGCGCTCGCATCTATTGCCAGAAGATCGAAGCCGAACTGCTTGCAATCGATGGATTTTACCAGACCGCGGACGATATCGACGAAGCCTTGCGCGGCCGGCCGGCTCAGGCCTGGCTGCAAGGCAACACCATGCGAATTACAGCGCTGAACTGACCAGAAGGAGATTTCAGAAATGGCCAAGGTACTGGTCGTGACATCAGGGAAGGGCGGTGTCGGCAAGACGACGACGACCGCCGCGCTGGGGGCCGCCCTCGCGCAGCGCGGCGACAAGGTCGTGGTCGTCGATTTCGACGTCGGCCTGCGCAACCTCGACCTCGTCATGGGGGCCGAACGCCGCGTGGTGTTCGACCTGATCAACGTGGTGCAGGGCGTCGCCAAGCTGCCGCAGGCCCTGATCCGCGACAAGCGGCTGGAGAACCTCTGGCTGCTGCCGGCATCCCAGACCCGCGACAAGGACGCGCTCACGGAAGAGGGCGTTGGCAAGGTCATCGCCGACCTGCGCAGCCGCTTCGACTGGGTCATCTGCGACAGTCCCGCCGGGATCGAGCGCGGCGCCTCCATGGCGATGCGCTTTGCCGACGAGGCCGTGATCGTCACCAATCCGGAAGTGTCGTCGGTGCGCGATTCCGACCGCATCATCGGCATGCTGGATTCGAAAACGGTGCGCGCCGAGAAGGGCGAGCGGGTCGAGAAGCACATCCTCATCACCCGTTACGATCCCTCCCGCGCGGCGCGCGGCGAGATGCTGACCATCGACGACATCCTCGAAATCCTGGCAACGCCCTTGCTGGGCATCATTCCCGAGAGCCAGGACGTGCTGCGCGCCTCCAACGTCGGCACGCCCGTGACGCTGTCGAATGCGGACGGCGCACCGGCGCGGGCCTATAGCGACGCGGCGCGGCGGCTGTGCGGCGATACCGTGCCGATGCAGGTGCCGACCGAACGCAAGGGGTTCATGGATCGTCTGCTGCGACGGAGGGCTGCATGAGCATGGGTCTGCTTCGGCTTCTCCGCGGCAACAAGGCGTCTGCACCGGTCGCGCGCGAACGGCTGCAGATCCTGCTTGCCCATGAACGTGGACTGCGTGGACAGCCCGATCTGCTCGGCGTGCTGCGCGAGGAAATTCTCGCCGTCGTCTCCAAGCATGTGATGCTGGATCCGACCAAGGTCATCGTCCGGCTCGAGCGCGGCGACGAGGTCTCGACCCTGGAGGTCGACATCGAGGTGCCCAACGATTTCGAACGCAAGCGCGCGGCGGCCGGGTAGATCCGGTCGACGACATCCGGTTTGGGGTGGGTGAGAAGGCGGTCCGCGGGGCATAGCGGGCCGCCTTCGTCGTATTGGCGGCGCGCCAAATCACGCTTTCGCCCGATTTCGTCTCGACGCTGGATTGTCATCGAAAGACGATACGCGTGTTGCTGGTCAGCGAAGGGAATGCCGTCATGCCGTCGGGAGAGTCGATTCATCAACGTGTGACGGCCGCGCTTCTGGCTGCCACGATCGCCGCAGCGCCTTCCATCTCAATGGCTTGCACGCGACTCGTCTACCACGGTGTCAACGGCCAGGTGATCACGGCGCGCTCGATGGACTGGAAGAGTGACGTCGCGACCAATCTCTGGATCTTCCCGCGGGGGATGGCGCGCACGGGCGAGGTCGGGCCGAATTCGCTGAAATGGACGTCGAAATACGGCAGCGTGATCGCGTCGGGCTACGACATCTCGACGACCGACGGGCTCAACGAAGCCGGGTTGATGGCCAACGTGCTGTGGCTTGTGGAGTCGGAGTATCCAAAGTTCGACCAGACCAAGCCGGGCCTGACCATTGCCGCCTGGGCGCAATACGTGCTCGACAGTTTCGCGACCGTGCAGGAGGCCGTCGACACGCTCGCGAAGGAGCCGTTCACGATCGTCACCGACAACGTGCCCGGCGAGAAGCGGCTGGCGACGCTGCATCTGTCGTTGTCGGATGCGAGCGGCGACAGCGCGATCATCGAGTACATCGGGGGCAAGCAGGTCATCCATCACGGCCGCCAGTATCAGGTGATGACGAACTCGCCGACCTTCGACGAGCAGCTCGCGCTCAATTCCTATTGGAAACAGATCGGCGGCACCGTCTTCCTGCCGGGGACCAACCGTGCATCCGATCGATTTGCCCGTGCGTCGTTCTACGTCAACGCGATCCCGAAGGACGAGAATCCCGACCGCGCGCTCGCCAGCGTGTTCAGCGTGATCCGAAATGCGTCGGTGCCGTTCGGCATCAACACGCCGGACGAGCCGAACATCTCGTCGACCCGCTGGCGCACGGTCGCCGATCACAAGCGGAAGCTCTATTTCTTCGAATCCGTGCTGACGCCGAACACGTTCTGGGTCGATCTCAAGAAGATCGACTTCTCGCCGCAAGGCGGCAAGGTGAAGAAGCTCGATCTCGGCCCCGATCAGGATCACACCTTCGCCGGCGATGCGACCGCGAATTTTCGTGACGCCGAACCATTCAAATTCCTGGGCCTGCCGATGTGATCGGCGCTGGACGGAACGGGATCTGCGTTCAGGCCGTTAAGTCAGACCGCGGCCGCAGCCGATCCATGCGCCGCGATTCTTTCAAACGGGAGAGCGCTCATGATGTCCGAGGTGCAGGTGCATACTGTCGCGCGGCAGATGCTGGAACAGCATGGTTTTGCTGCGATTGCGAAGGCTGCCGAACAGGCGCAGGCCTGCGAAGGCCGAGGCGAGTCCGAGGACGCCAAGGAATGGCGTCACATCGCGGACGCCATGAAGATCATGCGCGGGCCGCATCAGGGCTGATCACCGTCGGTTCGGTGCGGTTCCCTTTGCGTGGACGCTCCGCTCAGCGCTCGTCCTGGTCGGCGTGCTGAATAGCGGGCTTGTTCTGCGTCTGGCTCTGAGAGCGTTCGCCCGTTTCCTTGCAGGGAAGCGGCTCCCACGATCCGTCCGGCGCCTGCTGATAGGCGCTGCAGGAGGACGAGGTCGATTTGTCCTCGCCCTTTTGGACATCGGGGTTCCTCGCCATGGCAGGGGCGGCCAGAAACGGGCCGGCTGCGAGCGTTGCGGCGAGGATGAAGTGCGTGATCCGCATCGGGGTCTCCTAGTTCGAAAACGCCCGTATGCTCGCGAGGAATGTGACGATTATTGGCCGATGCAGCGGTTCCATCACGGTGTGCTTAACACCGCGATCTAGCCGCCCGTGCTGCGGATCAGGCCGGCGAGATTGGTCTTCTGGCTTTCGCACCAGGCGGGCATGCCGAGGCGACGCTGGTCGAGATCGGTCGACTGCGTCGCAACCGCAACCTCCATCATGAGGTCATCGTCCTGTTTCTTACCCATCTTCCCGCCAGTGTGCATATAGGCGATCGCCTTGCGCACCTTCTCGGTGGTGCCGTCCGGCAGATGCATCTGCTGCGCCTTCTCCAGGAGATCCTGATAGACGACATCCGTGTTGGGGCATTCGACCTTGGCGGCGAAGGCTTGCAGAACCAACGTCACGTAGGTCGATCGCGGCTCTGCCGCGGGGGTGGGAGCGGCAAGCAGCAACAGGCCGGCCGTCAGCAAACCGTAGCGCATCCTTGGCACCTCCCGGATTTTTCAGGAGGCTAGCGCCCGGTGGGCGGCTCCGCAATGGTAGGCGGGGTGATGGCCGTTCATCCACAAGGCGCACGATGCGCGTATCGGCAGATGATTGCCGGTCGGACGTTGCGGATGTTTCGCAATCCGCCATGACGCATCGCGGCTCGGATACGGCCGGCGGCTAGCGTTGCCAGGCCGGCACGGGATCGAGCGGCGTGCGATAGAGCTCGTTGTGATCGCGGTCGGTGACGCGCACCGCGCAACCTTTGCTCTGCAGCTCCGGCTTGACCTGCGACAGTTCGTTCGCCAGTTGATCGGCGCGATCGGAGGCGACCTCGAGATCCTCGAGGATGATGCCGCCCTGGTTCTTGAACTCTTCACCGACCACGAGATCGAAGTAGTAGTAAGGCATCAGAATTCCCCGGTGTGACGACCAAGTCTTCAACGGACAAAGTCTTCAAAGGAAGTCTCAACGTGTGCCTGATGGTATCACTGAGTCGATCTTTCTCGAATGAACGGGCCGCGCAATCTCTGAGCTTATGGCGCAAAAATCATGTGCAGCCAGCGAGCGCGTTAGGATTCTATTAAATATGTCGGCGCGATCCTCAGGCATCGAATTGCAACAGAACCGGGCTCCGGGAACCGGCAGTTGCAAGAGAAGGCCGGCGGCATAGATCCCGACGGCCTTTTCTCTTGTCGCGAGTTTCCCGATACGAGGCGGTCGACGTCGCGGCCACCGTAATCGTCCGGTCTCAACGCCATCACATCGACTCGGTCAGCTTGCGCGTCGCGGCGTCGGCGATCGCAGGTTCGTGCCGTCCTGCGATGACGGTCAGCGCACCGGCATCGGCGGACGCACGACAGGTCCGTCGTCATCGGCGACGGCTTGCGACGTCACCGCGGCGGGCGGCGGGACGGCGACAGTCTGCGAGGTCTGCGGAGCCGCGGCAATCGGCGGCGGAGCATAAGTTTGCGCTGGTGGATAGCTCGGCACATAGGCTTGCGACGCGGTCGGCTTCGGTTTGCGAACCGGTGGCCGCGGCGGCAGCGCGGAGACTCGCGCACGCGGATCGACCGGCCGCGCTTCCGCCCTCGGCGCGGGCGGCTTTGCCATCTCGCGCGCCATCTGCTCCTGGCCGGCCTTGAGTTCGGCGATGTTGGCCTTGAGCTGTTCGATCTGCTGCGCCATCGCCGCGAGATCCTGCGTCATGGATTGCAGCGATTGCGTTGCGTCGGGGGCCGTTGCGGGTGACGCGGTGGCAACATCCTGAGGCGGCGGTGCCGCCGGCGCCGCTGCCGTTGCCGGCTGTGCGGTGGTTGCGTCTGCCGCAGCCTGCGGGGCTGCTTGCGCGGCCGCCACGGGCGTCGTCTGCGACGTCGAGGGCAGGAGCGACGTCACCGCCGGCATCAACTCGGCAAGCGTCTGCTTGGCCGTGTCGCCATGCTTCTCCCAGGCGAAGGTCGCCGCGACGCCGCCGCCGGCGAACAGCATCGTGACGAACGCGCCGCGCAGCAGCTTGCCGAGCGGTGATCGCTGCCGGCGCCCATGAACATCGCTGGCGGCCGCACGCACGGCGGTATCGACCGAAGAAGCCGTCACGGGCGCCTCGATGACGCTGATGCGCGGCTCGGGGCGGCTTGCGATCTCCGGCGCCAGCGTCGGCGTATCGGCGCCGGCGCGCGAGGCCAGCACGATCTCAGGCGAGATCTGGACCGCGTCGTGCGGATCGTTGTCCTTGACCGTGTCCTTCACGATCTCATCGACGATTTGCTTGCTGTTCAGCGTCGCGAGCATCGCAGCTCCTTTGAAGCCTTGGTTTTGAAGCCTTGGTCGTCCGCATTGGCGCGAGCCGATCGATTGAATGGGCCCATCCCGAACCCGATGCCGCACGAGTCCAGTCGGGTTTGACCAAAGCAAGGCGAGGGGGTGGAGACTGTGCGACCGTCTTCTGCCGTCTGTGGCGATGGAACCGTTCCATGAACACGCTCCCGTGTTCGATGCTGCCTTGTTTTCAGCACGATTTGGGCAGCATGTGGCTCCGCTGGGGGTGTTCCTCATCCGCTATCGGGGGCCGGCGGTGCCAAGATCTCATTTCGCTGTTCTCGTTGCTGCGTTGCTGCCGCTCGGCGGTTGCATGCAGACAACGCTTTCGCCGTCGACCGACGCGAGCATGACGCCGCGCGATCGGCAATTGCTGGCGCACGCCCCTTACGCGCAAGCGAACGTGCCCGAGCAATATCTCCGTCACATCGTCGATTATTCGCGCAAGGAGCAGCCGGGTACGATCCTGGTCGATACCGATGCGCGCTATCTCTATTACGTGCTGCCCGAGGGCAAGGCGATCCGCTACGGCGTCGCAGTCGGCGAAGAAGCGATGGCTTTCTCCGGCGTGGCGCGGGTCGGGCGTCTGGCGGAGTGGCCGGACTGGGTTCCGACGCCGGAAATCCAGGCCCGGCTCGGGCCGTATCCCGCACGCGTGGCGGGTGGTCCCGCCAATCCGCTCGGCGCGCGGGGCATCTATCTCTACGCCGGCAACAAGGACACGCTCTACCGCATCCACGGCACCAACCAGCCCGAATATATCGGGCAGGCGATCTCGTCGGGCTGCATCCGCATGCGCAACGAGGACGTGATCGATCTGTTCGACCGGGTGAAGCTCAATGCGACGGTCGTGGTGCTGCCGCCCGGTCAGAGCGCGAATGCCGAGACGCGCGCCAGCTGGCGCGGATGAAGCGAGCGTTGCGGGCCTGAGCCCCGGGAAGCGCCGCTTGCGGACAATTTTATCCATTGTCTTGCGCGCTCCGTAATGCTTCGCGCCTAGCGTGCGGCCAGCAAGGGGTTGCACGCATGTATCTCGTCAAGAACTCGCCGCGCGCGCTGCTCGCCGCGCTGATTCCGCTGGCCGTGGTGGAAGCGGTATTGATGGCGCTCGCTGTCGCGGGCGGGCAGGTGACCGATCCCGTTGGCGTGCCGGCCCCGGATCAGATCCTCGTGTTGTATGCCGGCCGCATGGCGATGAATGCGGCCCTGCTGTTTGCCGGCCATCTCGTCTTGCGGCAATGGGCGGTCTCCAGCCGTCTTGCCTATGGTTTCATGGGCGGCGTCATGGCCGCAGTGAGTTACGGCATCGCGATCCGCAACCATATTCAGCTGGTGTCGCCCGGCGACGGCACAGTGGTGACGATCGGCCTGCTGCCGACGATCGCGGGGATGATCAGCGGATTTCTCTACGGCCAGTTCGCCGGCCTGAGCCCGGTTGCGGCTGTGGCTGGCGGAACGGCCCCGGCAAATGCGGCTGACAAGTCGGCGCCGCCGCTCGTGTTCGACGGACCGGTCCGGGTTCGCACGTCGCTTGCGGGCATCGCAATCGCGGCCGTCATGCCGGCGGTGCTGGCGACGTTGCTGCCTTACACGTTGTTGCCGGTGTTGATGCACGGTTTTGAGGACAAGAGCACGGCGCATATTTTCGCGACGCTCATCCCGGTGCAGACGTTCCTGACCATGCTGGCGATTTCGGTCGTGCCCTCGAGCATCTTCATGCTCTGTATCCACCACATCGCACGGGCCATGGGCAGGCGGAGCGCGCTGGAATATGCGCTGATCGCAGGCGTCGCGGCCTTCGGCTGCGTCATGCTGCTCGGATTGGTCGTGCCGCTGCTCTCTCTCCTGCTGGTTCCGGCGACATTCTGTGGCGCCATGATGGGCGCGCTTTACCGTCGCTTCGCCGGCATCGAGCCGGTCCCGTTGCCGGAGATGGTGATCGCCAGCGATCCCAATGCACTGGTCGGGGCCGATCATGCGTCGCGCCATCAGCACGGCGTCATCCTCGGCAACTGACGCCGGGAACGGGACGATGAAAGAGTTCGCGGCGCTCGGCGCGGGCTACTGATCGCGCCGGTCGCCGCGCTCCATTTCGCGACCGGTCCCGTCGTGGTGAAGCAGGATATAAGGCGCTCCAGGCGGGCGCGGGTGTGCCGACGTTCAGGCCTTCGCTGCCGGACGGACGCGGGGAATAGGTCAGGGCGGTCGACCGATCCCGAAGCAGCAAAAGGTGAACTGCTTCACAGGCGTTTTATCGCGATTGCGCTATGCCTCGATGGCTCGTTGCCGTCGGAGGCATCATGCAAAAGATCTCTTATCCATTGAACGAACGCGACCGCCGCATTGTTCGGATGTGGCGGCTTGGGGCCCTGTGTTTCTATGGATCGATCCTGGCGGGAACGCTGCTCTACGCAGCGCTGCACTGGGGGCAGGAGGTCGATTATGCCTCGGTGGAGCCCACGGCTCACGCGAAGATGGTCAGCCCGCCGGCCGTGCATGCACGCACGCCGGTTTCACACTAGTCTTCGGGCCGCGCCACACGCCATTGCATCGTGGTGGCAAGGCCGTTGACTTCTCCGGGCGCCTTGTCGGCGGGCGACGTGTAGAGCGGGCGATAGCGGTAGGCCCACATCTTGCTGCCGTCGTTGCGGTTGATCACGGTGAAATCGCCGATGGCCTTCGCATCGGTCGTCGCGGCCAGCGGGACCCAGCTCTCGGCGCATTTGTCGTTGCAGTTCGACGTTTTGCCGCTGGTGTCGCGTTCGTAATAATAGAGCGTCATGCCCTTGAGATCGACGAGCTTCGGGCCCTGCTTGGTCAGGACCACCTTTGCCGGCGCGGTCGTGGCCTCGGGCTTCGGCGGCGGTGGCGCATCGCCGCCGCCATGCCCGTTCGCGAGCGCGTGGCCGGTCGAAAGCGCGATGACCGCGGCTGTGATGACGACCCTGAACATCCGAAACTCCCGAGCGGCAAAGTTAATCGCGCATTAAACGCCGAACGGGCGTGACGCTAGCAGCCGAAAGTTAGCTCCGGGTTTCGCAGAACTGCGACAATTACGTACACGGGCACCAGGCTACGCCTGCACATCGCGCAGCGGCGCGCGGCTGAGCTCGTTGCCCGCGGCGATGGCCTTGCGCAACAGCCGCATCAGGTCATCGCCTTCCTTCTGGCTCAGGCCGCGCAACATCAGGCGCTGAGCGGATTCGACGGCCGGCGTGATCTTGCGCAAGGTGCGGCGACCCTCGTCGGTGATGTCGAGCTCGCGGGCGCGGCGGTCGCGGCTCGAGGCGCTGCGGATCGCAAGACCCTTCTGCACGAGACGATCGACCACGCCGGTGATGGTGGTGCGGTCGTAGGCGATCAGTCCGGCGAGCGTGACCTGGTCGAGCCCGGGATTGGCCTTGATCGTCGCAAGCGCGGCGTACTGCACGGGCGTGAGATCGAAGCCGGCGTCGCCCACCTCGGCGAGGAACACCGCCACGGCGATCTGCTGGAACCGGCGGGCGAGATGCCCGGGCATGTCGTTGTTGTCTTTCACCGAATTCTCCTCGATGCCGGGAGGGGCGGGGATCATTGACAAGTATACTGATAGTCAGCATACTGAGCAATATCCAAACAGAACGTTGCCGGGAGAGGTGCTCATGCAATTCCATCTCAATGGATTCCAGCCGGGCGACCCCGAGATCTCCGATCCCGCCGAGCGCATTCAGCCTTCGGGGGCCGCCGGTGCGGTGCCTGAAGAGGTGGACGTGCTCATCGTCGGTTGCGGCCCGGCCGGCCTGACGCTCGCCGCCCAGCTCGCGCAATTCGCCGACATCAAGACCTGCATCGTCGAACAGAAGCCGGGCCGCCTGCTGGTCGGCCAGGCCGACGGTGTGGCCTGCCGCACCATGGAGATGTTTCACGCCTACGGCTTCAGCGAGCGCGTGCTGAAGGAGGCCTATTGGGTCAACGAGACGACGTTCTGGAAGCCGAACGAGCAGGCGCCGGACAGGATCGTGCGCAGCGGCCGCGTGCAGGACGTCGAGGACGGACTGTCCGAATTCCCGCACGTCATCCTCAACCAGGCCCGCATTCACGACGGCTTTCTCGACGTCATGCGCAAAGCTCCCGCCAAGCTCGAGCCTCACTACGGCCGACGTCTGCTCGATGTGGAGGTGGATTCCGCCGCAGCACCCGACGATCACGCGGTGACCGTGCGGCTCGAACGGGTCGACGCAGGAAACGAAGGCAAGGTCGAGACCATCAAGGCGCGCTACGTCGTCGGCTGCGACGGCGCCCGCAGCACGGTGCGCAAGTCGATCGGCCGCGAATTGCATGGCGATTCCGCCAACCACGCCTGGGGCGTGATGGACATCCTGGCGGTGACCGATTTTCCGGACGTCCGTTTCAAGGTCCTGATCCAGTCCGCGAAGGACGGCAGTCTGCTCATCATCCCGCGCGAGGGCGGCTACATGATCCGCCTCTATGTCGAGCTCGCCAAGCTCGATGTCGGCGAGCGCGTCGCCAACCGCAACATCACCGCCGAGGACGTCATCGCCAAGGCGCAGCGGATCCTGAAGCCACACATCCTCGATGTGAAGGAGATCGCGTGGTGGTCGGTCTACGAGATCGGCCAGCGCCTGACGGACAAGTTCGACGACGTGCCCGAGACCGAGATCGCGGCGCGCCTGCCGCGCATCTTCATAGCCGGCGATGCCTGTCACACTCACAGCCCGAAGGCGGGGCAGGGCATGAACGTCTCGATGCAGGACGCTTTCAATCTCGGCTGGAAGCTCGCTGCCGTGCTGCGAAAGCAGTGCGCGCCCGGCCTGCTGCATTCCTATTCGGCGGAGCGCCAGGCGGTGGCGAAGGAATTGATCGACTTCGATCGCGAATGGGCGTCGATCCTCGCGTCCGCCGCCAAGGCGGGCGGTGCAGACGCGACGAGGACGCAGGACTATTTCGTCAGGCACGGCCGCTACACCGCGGGGACGGCGACGCATTACCGGCCGTCGATCCTGACCGGCGCGACGTCGCACCAGCATCTCGCGGAAGGCCTCGTCATCGGCAAGCGCTTCCATTCCGCGCCGGTGATCCGCCTGGCGGATGCCAAGCCGGTGCATCTGGGCCATGCCGGGCAGGCCGACGGCCGTTTCCGCATCTACGCGTTTGCCCCCGCGGAAGATCCGGCGGCGGCCGGGTCCAGGATCCGCGCGCTCTGCAACTTCCTGACCGAGGCAAGAGAATCGCCGGTCCGGCGGTATACGCCCGCTGGCGCCGAGATCGACGCCGTGATCGATCTGCGCGCGGTGTTTCAACAGGATCACCGCGAGCTCGCCCTCGAGGCGATGCCGTCACTGCTGCTTCCGCGCAAGGGCCGCTACGGTCTGCGCGACTACGAGAAGGTGTTCTGTCCGGACCTCAAGGGCGGCCACGACGTTTTCGCGATGCGAGGCATCGACCGGACGGCCGGCTGCATGGTCGTGGTGCGGCCGGATCAGTATGTCGCGCAGGTGCTTCCACTCGATGATTTTGCCGGGCTTGCCGCGTATTTCGCGGAATTCATGCTGCAGATGAATTGACGGTCATTGCGCGGCCGCGCGCCGCGCCGATGAACGGCGAATGAATATCGAACCGCGCGCGGCGTCTGTCTCGATCTTTCGACTGAAGCGACCACTGCGCGCGGAACGCTCGTTCCGCTGGCGCGTTCCGATTGGCAAAGGAGGAACACGTCATGAGACTCAGAAGCGTTCTGGTTGCCGCGTTGCTGCTCGCACCAACGGCCGCATTGGCCGCGCCGGGCATCGTCACCGTCTCCACCGGCTTGCGTGCCGGACCGGGTTCGGGCTTTCCCCTGGTCGATCGCGTCCCGGAGGGCACCCGGGTCAACATCCATGGTTGCCTGCAGGGCAACGCGTGGTGCGATGTCAGCTTCTCGGACGATCGCGGCTGGGTGTCGTCGCAATATCTCGAATATCTCTACCGCAATCACTACGTCTATCTTCCCGATTATGTCGACGAGATCGACGTGCCGGTCGTTCCCTTCGTGCTTACCTCGTACTGGTCTAACTATTACGAGGGGCGGCCCTGGTATCGCCGCCACGCCTACTGGAACAATCACTGGACCTCGCATCAGCACTTCGCGAACCGGATGACGATCGATCCGCGCGCCGCCCGCATCGGTCGTGCCGCGACGCGCGATGCCGCGATCGCGCTCGGGCACAAGGACACAGGCGCCAGAGGCAATGCCGCAATCTCGGGACGCGACGCCGCGATCGCGAAACGCGACGCCGCTCTTGCCGGTCAACGTGCCGCTGCCGGACGCAACGATCGATTCGCGCACGAGCGAGCCAATACACAGAGCCGCAATGCGCGCGATGCGCAGGCGCGCATGATGCACGAGCAGGCTGCCGGTCGCGCCGCTGTTCGTGCGCAACCGATGGCGCGGATGCATGAGGCGCCGCGCATGTCGGCAGCGCCTGCGGCGCGTCCTGCGATGCCGCATGTGGCGCAGCCGAATGTGAGTCGTGGCGCGCCGATGAACGCGCATGCGCAAATGCCGGCGCCGCGCGCCGCAGCGCCCGTGATGCCGCATCCCGGTGGTGGCGGTGCTCCGCGCATCAACGCTACTCCGCCGCATGGTGGCGGCGCACCGGCCGGTGGTGCCGGTCATCCGAGACACTAACGTTGCTGCAAAAGCCCGGCCTTCGCGCCGGGCTTTTCGTTCGAGTGGACCGAGTTCCCTCCGCGTACAATTTAAGGCAGTTCTGCGCGGGCAGATTTCATCGATCGTAACATGTCTACTCAAAGGTGCGCGTATCCACTCGGGGCAGCGGGGCACGGGAGGATGTGATGAGACAGAGTCAGGCGGAGACGCGCCGCCAAAACGTCGCGAAGCGTTCGATGACCAAGGAGGCCAAGCAACTGACCGGCCTGATCGCCGGATTACGAAAATCGCTCGACGGCATCCACAAGGAGCGATCGAACAAGAAACTGTCCGGCGCCGAGATGGGCCTGCTCGACGAGCGCCGCAACAACCTGCTGCTCACCATTGCAGCATTGGACGACCGCCTGTCGGCGGTACAGGGGCTGATCGATCTCGGCCGCCCGCACGCCATCCGCGTCCACTAGCGGATTTCAGCGCTATCGGTTCCGTCGCGGCGGCGACGGGTCACCGTTCGGCCGGCGGATCTGCACAGCATAGGGATTGGCGTAGCACTGGGCGGACTGCCCGGAGGCTGTCGCCGCGCATTGCGCGATCGAGGTGAAACTGCAATCGATGGAACTCCCGTCGATGGTGTAGACCTCGATGCAGACGGGATAGCGCGGATCGTAGGTCTGCGCGGCCGCGGGCATGGCCCCGAACAAGCCCGCGGCAAGCAAAAGTTCCTTCAAGCTAGCCGACATCAGCGTACTCCGTCGCGCGCATGGAACCCGGGCGCGATGCTGCCGTGGATGGCACCAAATTGCCACGGTCCTGGCGAATTGCCGCCAAAGCCCGCTGCCACGAGGGAAGCGGGTGCAGGACAACGCAAGGGGATGCGCATTGGCCTACAAGATGATCGCAGAACGCGATAATGAGAAGTGCAGTTTCGCCCGCGAAAGCCGGCTGCTCATCGTGGCGAAAGCAAAGGTGTGGGCGAGCGAGGGGTGGCGCGTCGTCATCACCGACCAGGACGGCAAGGCCTATACCCCGCCCGAATTCGATCAGTTGCTGGCGGCCTGACCGCGCGACGGGTTCAGGGGACGACATTTGAGACCGCTGTTTCGACCGGGGCGCGACGTGATCGCGCCCTTGATGACTCTCGCAGGCGCCGCCATGCTGACGGCGACTGTCGCGTCCGCGCAAAATCTCGACGCCGGCAAGCCGCCTGCGAAACTCTTCGCGGACGGCTGCGCGACCTGCCACCGCAGCCCGCGGGGCCTGGCCAAGGGGCGTTTCAGCGTGACGCTCGCCTGGTTCCTGAAAGACCATTACGCCACCAGTTCCGACTCGGCCAAGGCGTTGGCCGCGTATCTGGAGTCGGTCGATGGACCGGCCCCGCGCGCGGCCGCAAAGCCCGGGGCGAAATCGTCCAGGTCCGCGCCGCGTCCGCCCAAGCCGGAGCAGGGCAACTAGATAGCCCAGCGATGCCGGCCTATCGAGCGGGTTTCGCGGTCTTCCGAGCTACCAATGACGAACAAGGTTCGCTAGCCGCGCCGGCGGGTCTGCGCAATCAGCCGATCGTGCACGGCGCGGAGATCGGCATTCATGCGGGTCTGTCCGGTCGTGACGTAGGACAGCCAGGCGCCGTCGGCGGCGAGCCGCACGACATGGAGATCGGGCGTGCCATCGGTTGCGTGATGGCGCTTCAGGCGAGCCTTCATCCAGCCGTTCCAGAGCCGGCGTAGCGGCGGATCGGTGACGACGACCATGCTCAGCGCGGCCCAGGGCGTGGCGAAGCCGAAGGCCCTGCCGGTGAAGACGGCGTTGACGTAGGCGCGCGTGAAGCTGCCACGCGGCTTCGGGTCCGCCTCCATGGCGGCGTCGATCTCGGCGTCGACGCGGGCGAGCAGGTCGACGAACAGGCCTTCGATCAGCGCCTGCTTGCTCGCAAAATGGTGGAACAGCCCGCCCTTGGTGACGCCGGCCGCCGCCGCGACGGCCTGCACCGTGACGCCGGATACGCCATGGTCCATTGCGATCGCGGCCGTGCAGTCGAGCAGGGCGCGCCGCACCTGTTCGGGCCGCTTGGCACGGGTGTAGGCGCTGCCCGGCATCAGTGCACCGTCGTCTCCGAGAACAGGTTGATGATCACGACGCCGGACACGATCAGCCCAATGCCGACGAAGGCCGCGGCATCCAGCACCTGGCGGAACAGCACGAAGGAGACCGTGGCGGTCAGGATGATGCCCACGCCGCCCCAGATCGCATAGGCGATGCTCAGCGGAATGACACGGATCGCCACCGAGAGCGCGTAGAACGAGGCGACATAGAACAGCACCATCGCCAGCGTCGGCCACGGGCGGGTGAATTGCGCGGATTGCTGCAGGAAGGCAGACGCCGTGACCTCGAGAACGATGGCGAGGGCAAGCGCCGCGTAGGCATTGAAGGCGGACGTCATGATCAACCCGGAAAAGTCACGCGAGAAAGATACCGCGCGGTAGGTATGTTTAGCACGCGAAGCACGGCCTTTGCCAGCAGGCAGTATCACGTGTGAGTGACGAGCCTGCGACAGGTTGTCGGCCCCGATGTGAGCAGACGAGGCAGCTCGTTCCGTGCCCGAAGCGCAGGCGACGCGGGCAGGCGGCGAGGGCGTCGTTGCTGTTCATGCCGGAGGCGTTGGCGATGGCATCGGATGCGACGGCACACTCTCCGCCGAGCCACGATGGCGTTGTGCGAAGTCGGCAAGCGGGTCTCGGCGACATGGCGGGCCGAGGGCGAAATCATGCGCGATATGGACGGGCCGGCCGCCACGTTCCGCACCTGTCTGGGAAATCGATATGCCGAAATCGTCCCTGAAATCTGGATTTGCAGCTCAATATCGGTTCGGATTTCGCCGGATCATGGGATAGCCTCGCTCAGCCCTTCGTCCAGCCGTCGAGCGCCGCGCCATGCATGTCCTCCGTCCCCAGTTTCGTATCGAGGAGCAGCGTGCGCTGGATTTCGCGAGCCAACGCGGTTTCGGCATGATCGTGGCGGCGGATGGTCGCGGCCCGCGCGCCTCGCATGTGCCGTTCGTGCTGGAACGGCACGACGGCCGCGCCATCGTGCAGGTCCACTTCACGGCCAGGAATCCGCTGGTCGAGCTCGCCGACGGGAGCAGACGCTTCCTGCTGATCGTCCCGGGCGACGATGCCTACGTCTCGAACGACTGGTACGCTTCGCGCGACAACGTCTCGACCTGGCTCTACGAGGCCGTGCATCTGTCCGGCGTGGCGCATCTGCGCGGCCAGGACGAGAGCCGTCCGCATGGCGACGCGCTGCTCGCGGTCGCCGAGGCGCGGTTGCCGAAGCAGCCCTGGGATCTCCGGCAGATGGAGCCCGGGAAACGCGAGACCATGCTGGCCGCGATCCGCGTCGTCGATCTCGTCGTCGATACCATCGAAGGACAGGCCAAGCTCAACCAGCACAAGAGCGATGCGGACCATGTCGCGGTGGCCGACCGACTGGCGCGGTCGGACGAGAGCGGACATCAGCGGCTGGCGCGGGCCATGCGGGCGCTGAGGCCGGGGCTGGGATACGAGATCCCGTAGCTCTGATGTCACGTGGTCCGGATAGATGCCGCGGGCCGGGACCTCCGATTTCGCTTCGCGCCATCCCGGCTGCGCTTGCCTTGCGCCACGATTGATCCTACGGACCACGCCATGCTCGTCATCTCCATTCAAAGCCAGGTCGTCCACGGCCATGTCGGCAACAGCGCGGCCGCCTATGCCATGCAGGCGGAGGGCGTGAACGTCGCCCAGGTGCCGACGACGCTGCTGTCGAACCATCCGCGCTATCCGACGCTGCGCGGGCGCGTGCTGGAGACCGAACTCGTGGCGGACCTGCTGCGAGGCGTCGAGGAGCGGGGCCTTGTCGACGAGGCCGCCGTGATCGTGACCGGTTATCTCGGCTCGCCCGGCAACGCGGTGGCGATCGCCGATTTCGTCGAACGCGCGCTGCGGCGGAATGCGAAGCTGGTCTATCTCTGCGATCCCGTGATCGGGGACGACGGTCGCGTCTATGTCGCGGACGGTATCCTGGACGTGGTTCGGCACCGGTTGCTGCCGGCCGCCCGCCTGATCACGCCGAACCAGTTCGAACTCGTGCTGCTGTCCGGCAGCTGCATTGCGGATGCTGACGGCTTGCGCGCGGCGTGCGCGGCGCTCGCGGGGCAAGGCCGGACCGATATCGTCGCCACCGGCTGCACGCTCGCCGACACACCGGCCGGGCAGGTGGAGACGATCCTGTGCGCGGACGGCGCGCTGTCGCGATTTGCGACGCAGCGCCTTCCGATCCGCCCCTATGGCACCGGCGATCTCCTGACGGGCCTGATCGCGGCGCATCTTGCCAAGGGTTCGGCGATCGAGGCGGCGGTGCGACTTGCCGTCGAGACCATTTTCGCCGTGCTGGTCCGCACGCAGCAGGCGGGATCGGACGAGATGCGTCTCGTGCCGCTGCCCGCGCCGGATCACAGCGCGTAGCGGCTCAGGTCGTCCGCATCGTGGTGGTCCGTGCCGATTTCTGCGGTTTCGCCGGCGCGCGCGCGGCGTGCACCTTCTGCGACTTCTTCGAGGCCGTCTGCGCCTTCTTCGGCTTGACGTTGGCGGCTTCCTTGCGATCGCTCGCGACGCCGCGGCGCGAAATGTATTCCTGCCCGTCGACCGGCCCGACATGCGGCGGATCGCGGCCGAGATAGGGCCGCCCGATGCCGAGCGACTTGCCGTTGGCGTCGACCCACTTCCACAGCGCTTCGGTCGAGACCCAGCGCTGCGCGCGGTTGTCGCCCTTGGTGCTCACGATGTCTGCGGCGAGGCCGTGACCGTAGCCGCCGCGGAAGCTGCCGCCGTGATATGAGCGATCGGACGCGGCCTTGAGGCCGCTCGCGATCGTCTGGCGATAGTCGTCTCGGAACGCACTGGTGATGCCCGGAGACAGGCCGGCGGCTTCGGCCGCGAGCAGTGTCCGAAACAGCTTCTGCTTGAAGGTGCGGTCCATGCCGCCGATGACGTAGTCCATCAGAGGCATGCGGGCGTGCTCGGCGGCCTTCGGATCCTTCCAGCCGAAATCCTCGTCGACGAGCTTCGTGAAGCTGCGCATCACGGTGACCGTCTTGCCCCTTCGCTTGACTGTGACGGCGCGGCGTTCCTCGACCCTGATCGAGTCTTCCTTCGGGGTGCGCTGATAGAGCGTCCAGAGGTAACGGTCGATGCAGGCGTCCATGGAAAAGCATTCGTCGAGCACGGCGACGGTGTCCGCGGGCGGCGAGGCCTTGCTCTCGCCGGCGACCGGCCCGCTCGCGATGGCCGCGGGTGACGGCAGCATCTCCGATGGCACGACATCGCCGGGATCGGCGGATGCGAGCTTGACCGAGGGCTCTTCAGCCGGCGTCGCGTCGGCGCTGGCGGGCGCCGCCTCGGGCGTGATCGCCGCTTGCGGCGCGTCGATCGTCGGCGCTTCGGCCGGCAGCAGTTCTGCCGGGTCGGCCGAGGCGAGCTTGACGGCGGGAACAGGTGTATCGGGATTGGTCGCCTCAGTCGCCGCAGGCCCCGGCGTCGCTGCCACGGCGGCCGCGATATCGGCAGTCAGGGCGATGCCATCATCGATGGTCGCGGCGTGGGGGATGTCGGCGAGTTCGATGCGGCTGAGATCTTTCGCGCGGGATACGGCACCCAGGTCAGCACCACTGTTCTGAACCAGAGCCGGGGCGTAGGCAGACAGCGAGAGCGCCAGCCAGCCGACCATCACGGCCGAGGGACACGACACTGCCACCAGAAGAGACCGCCGATCGTTCATGATCCCTGCCTCCAATAGGTTCTGTCGAACCGATCTTGCACAGCCAAGCACGCGGCGCATCAATTGTTCGGAGGATGGTGTGGCGGTGCAATGGCACATTTCGACGAGAAAAGGCTTTTCAAACGAGTGTTGCGCAAGCGCAACGCGGGTTCCATCGCGGTTCCCGGCGCTTTTGCGGCCGAAAATCCGGCGAATCCGCCGCCGATTGTCGTCAAATTGAACGAAGCGAATTTACTCAATCTTGGATTGTGTCAATGCATTTCTCGCGTGCCGGCGATGTCGGCAGACCTGGGAAGGAAAGTGACAGTGACATTGAGATTGAAGAACATACTGACCGAATTTGCCGCCGATGAGTCCGGCGCCACTGCCATCGAATACGGGCTGATCGCGGCGGGCATTGCACTCGCCATCATCGAAGTCATCTACGCACTCGGCACAAATCTGGTCGCCAAACTCCAATCGCTCGCCACGGCGTTGAAATAGGGCTCACGACCGCAAGTTGTGCTGCCATGCGCGACGTGGAATGTTGCAATGCAACAATACATATCGCGATGCAGCAAAACACGATTAGATGTGCTCCGGACCGTTTCTCAGGAGCATACCCCCATGAAAGCGTTGAAAGTCTCGATCGCAGCCGCCGTCCTTGCTGTCGCAAGTGGCACGGCAGGCATGGCGGCCGAGTTGCCGACCTATGAAGCACATGGTTTCCCGGCGTCGCCCGTGCAGGTTCGCGTACTCGGCGCCGCACATGTCGAGCAGCAGTCGGCCGCACCGGCCGCCGTCTCCCCGCATCAAGCGAGCGTGCTCACGCCGCGGAAACTGAAGACCGCGACGGTGACGACGGGCGCCGCCCGCTAAGCCAATCCGGCCTGCGACGATCGATGGCGCAATGCTGGTGCCGTCGATCGTTGCGCGCACGAAAGCGGTGAAGCTTGCGCGTACTTCCCGCGAGATCCAACGGCGGAGATCGCCCGCGGATGCGCGGATTGAGAGGTTGCCGGCAAAAAGATGCCGCGACGAAGACGATCATGTACGGCCGTTCAAAACGGCGCGCTGTTTTTAATGTTTGCTTCGGAGGTCGCATGCTTGATGCGGCCGCCGCCTCGTCGCGGCAGATTTTTGATCTGTTATCGGAGGCCGTCATGCCCGTTGCGCAGAAAGCCGTCATTGCCAGCAGCTCGCCGCGCGCGTTCATCGTCAAGCAGGTCGCGTTGTTCGCTGCGGCCGTGCTCTTCGTGTTCGTGTTGAGCTTGACTTACGGGCTGGATTTGAGCCCCGGATTTTTCTGAGACGGGATCGCGGGCAGGTCGGCGATCGTTGCCAGCAGGTCCTTGCGCCCTTCGGTGTGGCGCCATCGGCAAATCCGTCGACGTCAGTCTCCGACCTCGATGAGCCTGCTTGCCTTGATCGAGGACTTCGGAAGCTTGCCTTTTCTGGCCTTCTTCTCGGTCGCCTTCGTGATGACCGGATTTCGTTCGAGCCTGTGCAGGATGTGCTTCAGCAGCGCTTCCCGGTCGGACTTCTTCTTCAGCGCGTAATGCTTGATGGTGATCTCGAAGCGATCTTTCTTGGGATGATATTCGTGCTCGACTGACGGCTCTTTCGACATTGACGAAATCCTCACTGTCCGGTCGTCGGTATCCTCTTCCCGTTGACCCGCAGCTTAGACCCGATTTCGCCAGGGCCACACGGAATATTTTCGGAAGGTGCGGCGGCTGTTAGGAACGATCGGCTTGGGGGCGGCTTGATCGCTGCTGGGAGCGAACCACGGAGATCAAGATGGCACGCGACGAGCACAACAAGGCCGCTGAACATCACGAGAATGCTGCAAAGGCGCACCGGTCGGCGGCCGAGCACCACGACCGCGGCGATCACGCCAAGGGCAAGGAGCATGCCCAGGCTGCGAAGCAGCATTCACAGTCGGCTCATCAACACAGCGAGCAGGCCCACTCGAAAAGCCAGCAGCAGAAGTAGACCATGAAGAAAGGCCCGGCTGTTTGCCGGGCCTTTCTTTTTCGAGGGCTTTGGCGGACGAGCCGCAATCATTCGGCGGCGCCGCGTGCGGCCTTCTCGATGATCGCGGCGACCGCGGCCGGCTTCGAGACGTAGACAGCGTGGCTGCCGGCCACTTCCTCGACCTTGGCGTGGGCGCGTTCCGCCATCTGGCGCTGGGCGGGCGGCGGGATCATCTTGTCGTCCTTGGCGACGAGATACCAGGTGGGCTTCACCTTCCAGGCGGGTTCGGTGACGGCGCCCTGCAGCGCGGCGACACCCCACGGCACCTGAGAGGCCGCCATGAACCGGGCCACTTCCGGCTTCACGTCGGCGGCGAAGGAGGCCGCGAACTTGGCGCTGTCGAGGAAGAGATAGCCGTCCTTCGGAGGCAGGATCGGCGGCACCGGTGCGCCCGGGGGCGGGTTCGCGATCAGCGAGTTGACGGACTCACCCTTGTCCGGAGCGAATGCCGTGACATAGACGAGACCGGCGACCTTCGGGTCGGTGCCGGCTTCCGACACCACGACCCCGCCATAGGAATGGCCAACCAGGATCACCTTGCCGTCGGCAGCTGCGATCGCGCGCCTGGTCACGGCCACGTCGTCGGCCAGGGAATTGGTCGGGTTCTGGACGATCGTCACCTTGTAACCGTCCTTGCTCAGGATCTTGTAGACATCGGCCCAGCCCGAGCCATCGACGAAACCGCCATGGACCAGCACGATGGACTTCACGGGGGTGGGGGCGGCGGCGTGAGCGGGAGCGGCGGCCAGGGCCAGGGAGGTGGCGGCAGCGGCGAGAATCTTGCGGGTCATGTCCGTTTCCTTTGTGTTTTGCGCGATATTGATTGTCGCGATAAACATCTGATAGCGCGGTTCCGCGCCCCTTGTCGAGAAAATAATTATCACGATATTGTTTTTTGTGGTAATTAGCTGGGACTTCAGGAGATTTTGCCATGCCCGCCCAGACCCGTGACCCGCTGCCGCTCGACGCGCATCTCTGCTTTTCGGTTTATTCGACGATGATTGCGATCAACCGCCTGTACAAGCCGATGCTCGACGAGCTCGGAGTGACGTATCCGCAGTATCTCGTGCTCTCGGCGCTGTGGGAGCGGGACGGTCAGACCATCTCGGAGATCGCCGAGCGGCTCGCGCTGGAGCCATCGACCATCACGCCGTTGATGAAGCGCCTCGAGGCCGCACGCTTCGTGACACGCCAGCGCAATCCCGACGACGAGCGGCAGGTGCATGTCCATCTCACCGACAAGGGTCGCAAGCTGCGCGGCAATGTGTCCTGCCTGACGGACGCGCTGCTCGCCCATTCCGGCCTCAAGGCGCCGGAGATGATCGCGCTGAACAAGCAGATGCAGAGTTTCAGGGATGCACTGGTGGAGCGCGGGGAGGAGTAGGGCCGTTCCGACGCTTCCAAATTTCGTTCGTCATCACGGCACGCCCGTCAGAACGCGCCCGCGCGTCCTTCAGGCCGCATACAAGGGATCGCTACGCCGCCGCTGACCGTCGCCACGAAAATGACGGGACGAGGCAGGTTGCCTCAAGTCCAATCCTTCACTTTCGGGAAGCATGCCCGCTTGTTGCGGCTCCAGACGTAATCCGAACCGCCGCAAGGCGGGCGGGCACGGGACGTGGCCGGGCATTCGTTCCAGACTCGCGCGCCCGTGCTCCAGCCATCGGCGACGCACGCGCCGGTGGCTGTGCTGTGACAGCCGGGACCGCAATCATCGGCGGCACTCGCCGTGCAGATCGCAAGCAGGAGTATCACGGGGGCCGCACTGACTGACATGAGGCGGGGAAGGTGCCTGGTCATGCACTCGCTCCTTCATACCGATGTCCGTTCCGGTTTCGCACAGACCGGGCCGTGGGCCTGTCTGCCGCATCGCCGGAGAGCATAGCACCAAAGCCTGTATCGGCCTGTATCGGCGGACGCTGGTGCAGGTGCGTCGCGCGAGGGCAACCGACTACATCCGCCGTGGTTCCATTCCTATATGAGCTCGAGCTCATGGAAGGATCGTTATGTCCGGGAAGGTTTCGAAATCCGCCGCGCCGATGGTCGTGCGCCCACGCCGCCTGGCGCCGGTTCTGGTCTGCCGCAAATGCCTCAAGCGCAGTGCCGACGGCGGCGACGTCCGCCGCGCGCTGAAGTCCGAGTTGAAGGCGACGAGGCGCGAGGGCACGAAGCCGGCGAAACTCGTGATGACGGGATGCTTCGGCCTGTGCCCGAAGCGATCTGTCGTGGTCGCGAGCGGCGCCAGCCTGAAACGTCAGGAGTACGTGCTGGTCGAGGCAAGCGAGCAAGTGCCGCGGGCGCTGGCGCTGCTGAACGAGGACGCCGAATGACGCTGCGTCGCGCGGACGCCATCCGCCCACGCCGGCAACTGACGCCGCAGAAGGCCCGTCGCCGCGCTCACCAATACGGATCGCCGTAAGGGTCGATCACATAGGGTGGGGGCATCCAGGGTTCTCGCGGCGGTCTGAGCCGCCGGGGTGGAGCCGCCTGGACATGCTGCTGGCGCGCATTCGCTTCGCTCTCCCTGACAACGCTCCGCGCCACGGGTTTGGCAGGCGCAGGGGGCGGGGGTACCGAGGACGCGGATGGCGGAGCCGACGCTGGCGGAGCGACGGCTGCGGATTTGGAGGATGAGGAGGACGCCGATAGCGCGGTAAGCTGCGTCTGCAGCGCTTGCACCTGCGCGGCGAGGCGCGCGCTGTCGGCTGCGTCCTTCTCCTGTGCGGTCCTGAGTTGCTGGATGGTCTCGGCCTGCTCGCGAACTGTCTGCTCTTGGCGGCTCTTCAGTTGCTCGAGCTTGTCGTTCATGCTCGCGAGCTGGTCCGTGACGGCCTTGAGCGACTGCGCCAGCTCGGCGGATTTCGGATCGGGGGGCGTGACGGCCGCGGGCGAATTGCTTTCCGCGTCCTTGTGCACCGGCGGCGCCGGAACGGGCACCTGATCATCGGCCGCAGCCAACTGGACCTTCGGGGAGGTCACGGCGCCGTGAGCCTCGGCCACGTCCCGGGATGTGTTCGATGCCGGCGGAGCCCATCGCGCCATGATCGCTCTCGCCTGGTCGCGGTATTGCGAAGCGAACGCGGCGCCGAGAAGGCCTGCCGCCAGCAACAATCCGACCACGGCCCGCAGCATGGTCCGCTTCGCCTTCGGCGCTTGATGGGGAATCTCGCTTTGCGGCGATGATGAGGTTTGCGCGGGAGCCGGGGCGGACGCTGGCTCCGCACTTGCGCTTGCCGGCGAGGCCGACGGGCCGTCGTTGCCGCGTTCCATTCCGGAAACCAGCCGATCGAGCCGCGCAAGGTCTTCTTCGGCGCTCTTGATCTGTTCATACGCCCGCGTCAGATCGCCATCGGCGCGTGGTGTGTCCGGCTTCGGGTCGTTCGTCTGAGGCACTGATGCGCTCTCCATCCAGTCCTGCGTCAACGGAATGAGTGCGGCAGTCCGATATCGTCGTGAGGATAGTCCTCGCCGCAGTCCAACACAACGCGAGCGCGACGGAGAAATTATGGCGGGAGACTCCTTCGGGGCGCGCCGCGGTGAACGGGCGGTCCGGGCAGATCAACACGCTGTGACGGCGAGGGTGTTGACGTGGGGCCGGTCACTCGATGACGTCGTCAGCCCGCGCGAGCAGCGCCGGCTGCACGGTCAGGCCGATCGCGCGGGCCGTCCGGAGGTTGAAGCGAAGCTCGAAATTGGTCGGCAGCTGGATCGGCAGATCCCGGGGCGCGGTGCCGCGCAGGATCCTGTCGACATAGGTCGCCGCCAGCCGGTAATGGTCCGCGGTGCGATTGGCATAGGCCAGCAGGCCACCATCGGTGACGTAGCTCTCGATCGGCGATGTCGATGGCATCCCCGCCGCAGCCGCGAGCTCGGCGCAGCGTTTGACGGGAAGGCTCGGCTGCACGATCACCGCCTCGATGCCGCCGTCCTTCAATTCGGTGAAAGCGGACGGCAGATCGCCCGACGCGCGGATCGTCTTGACGGCCAATTCGAAACCTTGCCGCGACGCGGCGAGCTTCGACTGATCGACGAAGGTCGCAGTGAACAGATCGCCCTCGTTGGCGAGCGCGGCAAGCTTGCGGGCTTTGGGCAACAGCTCGCGCAGGAGCTCGATGTTCTTGGCGACGAGTTCGGATGTGGCGCTGCCGACGCCCGTAATGTTGCCGCCCGGCTGGGCAAGGCTGCTCACGATCCCCGTGGCAACGGGATCGCCGGCGCCGGCCATGACGATCGGGATGGTGGACGTCGCCTGCTTCGCCGCGCGCACGGCGGGCGTGAGCCAGGTGACGATGACGTCGACGCGCTCATTCACCAGTCCGGCGGCGAGCGCCGGCAGTGCGGACGCGTCGTGAAGCCTGGAGGGCACGATGGTGCGGAGGTTCTTGCCCTCGCTGTAGCCGAGCTTGCCCATCTCGCTCGCAAGCGCGTTCAGGAACAGGGCGGGATCGCGATTGCCGGTCACGAGCACACCGATCGTCGCTGTCTTCGGTTGCGCCAGCGCCAGCCGCGGGGCTGCGGACAAAGCCAACAAAACGATGACGTCACGCCGCTTCATGCCGGGGACCACGGTATTGCCGTGGACGATGATAGTGGGGAGGAAGCGAAATTGCCACAGCCGCGGGCGTGGCAATGGGTCTCAAGGCGAGAGGCGCGCGAGCGGCCGTGACGGTTGTTCCGTCACCGGCCTGGGCACTCACCGGGCCTTCGCGGATTGAGAGACGCCCCGCCCGACAGCCGAAGCCGGCAGCCCCTCGGGCAGGGACAAGCGAGGCGGCTAACCGAGATTGTCGATCGACTCGGGTTGGCCGATCGAGGCCAGTGTCGTGCCGTCAAATCGACTGAGCTGAAGATGGTGGATCGCCCGATAGTCCGTCGGTGAGTTCCAAACGCCGATGCCGTCGATGAACATCGGCGGCGTGACACCGCTGAGGGTCGTCGACTGCTTCAGCAAGTTCTCGCGGCTGAGCTCATGTCCGCAACGCCTGAGCGCCTGTTCGATCATGTAGGCATTGTTGTAGCCCGGCAGCGCCGCCGCGTTGTTGAGGTCGAGGTTCGGCATGTACTTGGCGGCGAAAGCCTTGAACTCCTTCACCGCGGGATGCTCGGCCTGGGTCGGATCAGCGGGATTGCGTTCCCATATCGCGGTGATCACGCCCTTTGAAGCTTCGGCGCCGGCCGGGATGAACGTGGTGCTGATCGAGCCCGCATTGGAGGCGACGATGTGCATGGGGTGCCAGTCCATGCCGGCAGCCGCGCGAATGCCCTGTGCTGCGAACTTGGACTGCGTGAACTGGATCAGGACGTCAGCCCCGGACGCCTTGAAGTCGACGATCTGCGCGTCGATGGTCGGGTCCGAGAGCTCGTGGCTCAGCTCCTTCACGATCATGCTCGATGCCTTCTCGCCGAGGCCCTGCTTGAGGCCCTTCACATAGTCCCGGCCGAGGTCGTCATTCTCGAACTGGACGGCAATTTTCGCCGAGGGGCGCTCCTTCAGGATGTGCTTGGCAAACAGGGCGCCCTGGGCGGCGTAGATGGGATAGAACGGAACGATCCAGGGAAAATTCTTCGGGTCGTTGAAACGCTCGGCTCCGGACGTCAGGAAGAGATTGGGCACGCCTTTGCCGTTCAGATACTTCTGAATCGCAACATTGGTCGGCGTTCCCAGCGATCCGGCGATGGCGAAGACCTCTTCGGACTCGACGAGCTTGCGCGTCTGCTCCAGCGCCTTGGGAGGGCTGAACGCATTGTCGAGCGAGATCAGATTGACCTTGCGGCCGTTGATCCCGCCGCGATCGTTGACCATCTGGAAATAGGCGACCTGCGCTTGGCCGTAGGCGGCCGCGGTTGAGGCCGGTCCACTGTAATAGGCGGTCGTTCCGAGCTTGACCTCGGAATCCGTCACGCCGGGGCCGGCGCTGGTCGCGGCCACTGCACGTCTGGAGATGCCGGCGAGTGCCGCCGTGGCCGCACCAAGGCGAAGAACGGAACGGCGCGAGAAACTGGTCATGATCGTCCTCTTGTCGATGTGTTCAAGCAAGCGGCGCCGGATCGTGCGAACCGGCGCTGAGCGGCGATTAAGGCCGGCTGTCCGCGACCCGCTGCGTCAGCGTCCGCCCCGAGATCAGCGATGGTGTTTCGAGTGCCGCCGGTGCCGACAGGAATTTCCGCATTGCCGCGGGATCGCGTTTGCGTTCTCGCAGGACCGAGAGGTCGCGCTCCAGGCGCTCCTCGTCGGCGGAATTGAAGACCAGCCGGAGGCTTTCGCTTGAGATCGGCGAGGTCACCTCGTGATAGATTTTCAAGCGTTGTTCAGAATAGCGATCGAGCACCTCGTCGCCGGCGCTGCCGTGGACCACGGCCGCGAGCGCCTCGCTCAATGCGAAGGAATCGTACAATCCGCCCATGAGGCCGAACCCGCTGGTCGGGTTGGTGATGTGAGCGGCATCGCCCGCGAGCACGACGTGGCCGACGCGGTAGGTGGCGGCCGTGCGCTGGTGCATGTTGTAGGCGGTATGCAGGACGAGATCGTATTTCTTGTCGCCGGGAAGGACGTGCTGGATGAAATCCCGGATCCGGCCGCTCACCGTTTCCAGCGGCTGCGTGGTCTGCTCGGCGAAGGTGAAGCGCCAGAGGCCGTCGAGATTGATCTTGTAGACGACCGCGCCGTAGACGGGGTCGACCAGATAGCCCGAATTCCAGCCGTATTTTTCGAAGTCGTAATAGATATTCGTCACCACGAAGCGCTGTGGCCATGTGAAGCCGTCCATGGTCAATCCGACGGCCTTGCGCACGGCGCTGCGACCGCCATCCGCTCCGACGACCCAGCGAGCTTCGTATTCCACGGGCGTCCCGGCTTTATCGGCCCGGACGACGACCTTTCCCGATGTGTCGGTCAAGCCGGTGAACTTCGTGCCCCAGTCGATCGTGACGTTCGGATACCGTTCGAGATGCTGCAGCACGACCTGCGCGAGCACGTCCTGACCCAAGGTCAGATTATAGGGGCGATCGGTGATGCCGCGAACGGCGTCGTGGTTGTAGACGATGGTTTCGCCGGTCCTGAAGATGCGCCAGCAGCGATCGTCGATGGGATGGCCCGCCGCGATCAGGTCGTCGAGCACGCCGAGCAACTCGAGCCCGGGCAAGATCGTCCACGCGTAGGAGATCGCGCGGGGCGAATACACTATGCCGTCCTCGGCCTCCAGCAGCTTCACCGTCACGCCCCGCTGGGCAAGCCCGAGCGCCGTCATCAAGCCCACCGGGCCGCCGCCTACGATCAATACGTCCGTCATGCCATCCCCATTCCTCGTCGACGCCGCGCGCATTCCCCCAGAGCTCAGAACGTGCCGGGGTAGGCGCCGCCGTCGATGAGGATGTTTTGTCCCGTGATGTAACCGGCCTGAGCCGAGCACAGAAAAGCGCAGGTCGCCCCGAATTCGTCGGGGTGGCCGAACCTCTTCGTCGGGTTGGCGGACCTGACATCCTCCGTGACGTCCGCCACGTCGCGCGAGGAGTTCTTCGCAAGCGCGGCGAGGTTCGACTTCAGCCGGTCGGTATCGAACGTGCCGGGCAACAAATTGTTGATGGTCACATTGTGCTCGGCAACCGAACGGGACAGTCCGGCGATGAAGCCGGTCAACCCGGTCCGCGCGCCGTTGGACAGTGCGAGCATGGCGACAGGTGCCTTCACCGCATGCGACGTCACGTTGACGATGCGACCGAATTTGCGGTCGATCATGCCGTCCAGGGTCGCCTTGATCAGCGCGATCGGCGCCAGCATGTTGCCGTCGAGCGCCTTGATCCAGTCGTCGCGCTCGAATTTGCGGAAATCACCTGGCGGAGGGCCACCCGCATTGTTGACCAGAATGTCCGGCGCGGGACATGCCGACAGCAGCGCGTCGCGACCGTCCTTGGTGGTGACGTCGGCGACGACCGGGGTCGGCCGGTTTCCCGTGAGCTTGCCGATGTCGTCCGCGGTCGCCTCCAGCACCTCGCGGCGCCTCGCCGCGATGAAAAGCGCGACGCCCTCGCGAGCCAGTGCGACGGCACTCGCCCGGCCAAGTCCCTGGCTTGCCGCGCATACGATTGCCTTCCGGCCCTTCAACCCCAGATCCATGTTTCCTCGCCGATATGCTTGGCGCCGTGATCCCAGCGCCGGTTGTTTTTTACTTGTTGGGGAGTGCCATGCCGGCAGGCTTCGCGCCCCACATGCAGAAGCTGGTCGGCTCGAAGCCGAACTGCCGTGGCCTGTGCGTTGCTTCATCCTCGATTTCGTCGACGCCGACGGAGTATTCGAAGATCATGCCGTCCGGGCCCTTGAAGTAGAGGAAGCGCGCGCCCGAGGTCGGATGCCGCCCGGGGCCGAACACGATCGGCACCCGCTTGTCGTTGAGGAAATAATAGGAGCGCAATACGTCGTCGCTGCTCTCGACTTGGTGGTTGATGTGCTGGATTCCGGCGGTCGGCGCCCGGACCAGCGCGATGGTGTGATGGATGGCGTTGACGCGCATCAGCGGGATATCGCCGATCCGGTCGCTGACGCGAGCATTGCAGACCTGGGTCCAGAACCGCTCGTCGCGGGCCGGGTCGGTGGAGTTCAGGCCGATGTGGCTGAAGCCGGTGATGCCGGCATCGCGGCTGGCGAAATAGCGCCGTCCGCTGCGTTCCGGGCGAACGACGAGTTCGATGTGATTGCCCGTCGGGTCACGAAAGCCGATGAACGCCTTTACCTTGCGTTGCTCGGCTTCCTCAGCGGTTCCGGCGTGGACGGCGTGACCGAGCGATTCGAGCGTGGACGCAGCGTCCTGCAGGCTCGCTTCGTCCTCGACCTCGAAGCCTACGGTCTGGCTGCGTGCATCGCCCTCCGAATAGCACAAGGTGTGCGCCCGGTCGTCTGAGCGCAGATAAAGCTCCTTCTTGCCGCGCTCCGCGATCTGCAGGCCGAGACAGGTGGTCGCAAAGGACTCGGCTGACTCCAGGTCGGGGGAGCCGAGACGGACATAGCTGACATCCTTGAGCTGGATCATGCTGCTTCTCTCTCTTGTTCAGACGTGCGCGCTCAGTTCCGGCACGTCCTTGCTCTCGCTGCCCCAATCACACAGCGATGTCGCGGTCAGGGGAAACTGCCGCGCCAGCCGTGGTGTGTCGCCGCACTCCGCCATGCCGTTGACGTAGGAAAAGATCAGGCCATCCGGTCCCGCAACGTGGAGGAAGGTCTGGCGCGAGGCGGGCTCCCGGCCTGGCCCCTGCACGATCTTGATCTGGCTTTCCTGCATGAAATAGCTGTTCTGCATGACCTGATCGAGCGCCTCGACCTCGAACGCGGAGTAGAGCAGCCCGTTGCGCTTCGAAGGATAGAGCGCGATGCGGTGATGCATCCCGTCGATCCGCAGATAGGCGATGTCGCCGACCCAGTCGCTGACTTCAGCGCCGACCGCTTTCCAGAACGCGAGATCGCGGACGTGGTCCGTGGTGCGAAGCCCGATGCCGTGGAACTGGACGATGCCGGCATCGCGTGTGGGGAAATAGCGCCGGCCGCTGCGGGTGGGGCGCACGACGAGATCGATCCGGTTCTTCGATGCATCCTCGGTCAGCAGCGCGGATTGGACATGGCGGCGCTGACATTCGACCGGCTCGGCGCGCCTCGCCGTAAATCCGAGCGCGGTGAGACGTTCGGCGATGGTGTCCAGCGCCTTGTCGTCCCAGACCTCGATCCCGACACTGGCGGCTTCGTTCGAATGGCTGGCGAGGCTGACGGTGCGATAGCGGTCGTCCGAGCGGAAGGCGATCTCGCCATCCTGCTCCGCGACGCGCTGCAGGCCGAAGATGTCCGAGACGAAGCGGGCGCTCGCCTGTAACTCGCTGACCGCGAGACGGACGTAGCAGACGGCGGTGACGAGAGGGGTGGCGTGACCGTTCTTCATCGCGTCCGCGCCTTCGTGGATTGCGCTTCGAGGAAAATCTTGATCATGCGCCGCCATACCGAAAACAGCTCGTCGAACCATTTCGGGTCGTTGTCCCAGAGCGTACGGAGCGCCATGCCGCGGACGAGGCTGAGCGTCAGCGCAACGATGTCGGCCGCCAGCGACGACGGCACGCCGCTGGCCGCGAGGGCCTCGGTCCAGGCGGTTTCGGCGGGGCGGCGGGCTTTCCGGGAAATCTCCAGGATCTGCTTGCGAACGGCGTCATCCGTGGATGTCGACAGCACGATGTCGATGGCGACCATGAAGTGCTCGCTGAAGAAGAATTCGCGGGCGTCCTCGATGACGGCTTCGATCAGGTCGCGCGGGCGGTTGACGGCGGCGGCGCGGCGGCGGCTCATGATCTGAGCCTGTTCGAACACGTATTCCAGCGTGGCGACGACGAGCGAGTCCTTGGTCGGGAAGTGATGCAATTGCGCGCCGCGCGACATGCCTGCTTCCGCGGCAACATCCGCGGTTCGGAACCGGGCGTAGCCCCGCCGGCGGATGAGATTGGCGGCCGCCTTGAGGAGTTGCGTGCGCGTGGCTTCTGTCCGCTCGGCCTGAGTCCGCCGCCGCGTGGCGCCGAGAGGGCGGCGGGCTGTCTTTCGCGGTGTGGTCAGGGGGGCGGGGCGCTGTGCCATCTTAAACCTCGATCTGGACCTTGCCGTCGACGATCGTCACTGGGTAGGTCTTCAGCGGAATCTCACAAGGCATACCGGTCGGCTCGCCGGTGGTCACGTCGAAGGTCCCGAAATGGAACGTGCATTCCACGGTTTTCCCGTTCAGGAGACCTTCGAGCGATAGCGAAGCTTCGCCGTGCGTGCACATGTCGGCCGTTGCGTAGATCGCTCCCTCGACACGGTAGAGGGCGACGTTCGAGCCGTCGGGCAGGGGAGCTTGCTTGATTTCGCCTTCGGCGACGTCGTCCGCGGCGCAAAGGATGACTGTTTGACTCATGGCGAGAACCTAAAGCATCGTGCTGCCGCCGTTGACGCTGATGACCTGCCCGGTCACGAACGAAGCCTCGGCGGAGGCAAGATATGAAACCATGGACGCCACTTCCTCCATCTCCGCGGGGCGGCCCATGGGAATGACGCTCACGAACTTGGCGGCGAGCGCCGGATCGCTCTTGGTGATCGCGACCATCTGCGGCGTGTTCACGGCGCAAGGCGCGACCGTATTGATGGTGATGCCGTCCGCGGCAAACTCGCGGGCCATGCCGGTGGTCAACCCGTGCACGCCGCCCTTGGCTGCGTTGTAGGCGGCGTGATCCCAGAGGCCGTTGCGCACGGAATCGGCTCCGAGATTGACGATGCGGCCGTAGCGCTGGGCCCGCATTTTCGGCACGGCGTACCAGGAGCACCACAGCACGGTCCATAGATTGCGGTCGATCGTGGTCCTGAGCGTCTCGGGGGAATGCTCGGAAAAGGGCTTGATGATGCCGCCGCCCGCATTGTTGACGAGGATGTCGAGCCGTCCGAAGGCCTCGCCGGCGAGGTTGATCGTCTTCTCGGCGATGCTCTGCTCCGCCAGATCACCCGCGCAGCTCGCGACCTCGGCACCGTATTCCGTCTTCAGGCGGCTCGCTGCCTCCTTCAATCCCCCCGCGTCGAGGTCGGCGATGACGAGCTTGGCTCCATCGCGCGCCAGCCGCTCTGCGATCGCCAGGCCGATGCCCTTGGCGGCACCCGTCACGACGGCGACGTTGTCATGAAGTTTCTTGTTCATTGATCCGGTTTCTCTAGAGAATGATGCTGACGCGCCCTTGCGTCCGCAGGCCTTCGCTGTCGAGGAGACAGCGCTTTTCCTTGATCCGCAGACGGCCATTGTCCATGACGATCCGGTAGCGAATGCTACCGAAATAGGTGTCGGTGACGCCGTCCTTGGTGCGATAGGTGATGAAGGAGGAGCCGACCTCGAGCTCGGCCTCGCTGCGATTGCGAATGCGAACATTGCTGACGAGGTGCCGCGTGCGGGAGTGCGGAAACTCGGCGTGCGCCGTTCGCTTCATCAGCCGCTTGACGCGCTCCGACAGGCGGAAACGGTCATCGGCGACATAGAAGAGGGTCTTGTCGGGCGAAGAGTCCGCGGCAACGTCGGTCGACGGGACGTAGTAGATCGCATCCTCGGTGAAGAGTTCGAGCCACTCGGGTAGGCGCCATTCATCGAGCAGATCGGCCTCGGTGAACAGGAAGTCTTCAATGTCGGCGCGGGAGACGTTCTGCATAGCTCTGCCCCTCAGATCGACGCCTGGAACACGTGCTTGTTCCAGTTCGACCAGAACGCGCGCATCTGCAGTTCGTCGTCGTAGGCCGGAACCGGCTTGCCCATGCCCTTGGAGATATCGTTCCACTGCGCCTCCGCCGAGTTGCGGAAGCCGCGCTGGCACTGCTCCAGCGCCTCGACGTCATCAGGCGTGGCGAAGCCGCCGGGCCCCAGGAATTCGAGGAAATTGTAGAGGCGGTATTTGCGGGCCCAATCGGTCTCTTCTTTCGGCGCCAGCGCCCAGGCGCTGATGTTCATGAAGTCGGGCGCGATCGGGTAATAGGTCCGGATGGTGACCGCCATGATGTCGTTCACGACGAGATTGGGAAACACGAACAGGTTCCGGTTGAAGAGCGCGATGCGCTTGGCGCGCTCTTCGCCGTGCCGCTTGACCAGATCCTGATAGAGACGGTCGACTTCCTTCTTGCCGTCTTCGCCCCACATCGGGATCCATTGCGCGACCGGACGTCCCCACGGAGCCTTGTATTCCAGCACGGCGTGGCCGTTGCCGAGGTCGCGCGCCGCGCCTTCAAGCGGAACGGGAGCGAGGCCGCCATTGGTGGCCTTCAGATAGTCGAAATAGGTCGCATGCGTCGTGAGCGCGTGATAGCCGTCGATCGAATTCTCGGTCAGCAGCTTCCAGTTGGCGCGCATGGAGTATTCCTGCGTGCCGCCGACGATGGTCATGCCGGCTTCGGCCTGATCGGCAATGACGTCGAGATATTCCTTCACCGCCCCGAGATAACTGTCGAGGCTCTCGGCATTCCTGTCGAAACAGACGAAATTGAAGTCGCGATAGCCCTCGAAGCGCGCCACCTGCTGCATGTTCGACGTGCTGCGCTCCTTGAAGTCGGGCGCGTAGGAGGCCTCGCCCGGTTGGCTGCGCAGGGCCCCGTCCAGGCCGAACACCCAGCCATGGTAGAAGCACTGGAAAGATTTTGCGCTGCCGTGCTTCTCGCGGCACACCTGCGCGCCGCGGTGCGGGCAGGTGTTCAGCATGGCGCGGAGTACGCCCTTGGCATCGCGTGCGAAGAGGATGTTGCGGCCGCCGACCTGGCGCGTGACGAAGTCGCCGGGCTTGGGGACCTCGGAGCTGTGACCGAGGTAGAGCCAGCATTTGTCGAAGATCCGGCTCCGCTCGGCCTCGAGGATGTCGGGATCGACGAAGGCCTGACGGGAAACCTTGAAGATCTGCTTGGCCTCGTCGACCATGAGCGCCGTATTCATCCGCTCGAACGCGTTCATTGGCGGTGTCTCCCTCGGAAGGTTCTGTTCTTCATTTCAGTGCGGCCCGCAGATCGAATGCGGGCGATTCCAGATCGGCGCGGGCCGGATGCCTGTTCGCCGCGAGCAGCCGGCGCAGCATCGCCATGTCCTTGGCGGCATTCACCGACAGAGCCCCGACCAGATCGGCGCCGCGCATCGCGATGACGGAAAAGCGGCCGGATGACGGCTCGCCCCGGACGATGTGGTCGCTGTCGAGCATGTCGCCCGCAACCTGGATGTTCAGATCGTACTGGTCAGTCCAGAACCACGGCGGATCGACATAGTCCTTTTGCTCGCCGAGCATGTTGCCGGCGACCGCGATGGCCTGGTTCTGCGCGTTGGCCCAGGTCTCGACGCGGATGTCGCGGCCGTGGCACCGGCTCCATTGCAGGGCGGCATCGCCGGCACAGAACACGTCCGGCGCCGCGGTGCGCCCGCAGGTATCGACGGCAATGCCTGCCGTGACAGGCAGGCCGAGCCGCTCCGCAACGGTTGCGACAGGTTCGACCCCGATGCCGATCAGGAGGAGGTCTGCGGGGATTTCCGCGCCGTTGCCGAGCCGCACGCCGCCTGGCGTGGCGTCGGTCACGGTCGTGCCGAAGATGAATTCGACGCCGTGGCTGCGATGCCTGGCGGCGACGATGTCGCTGACCAAGGAGGGCAGCGCGCGGGCGAGGAGGCGCGGCTCGCTCTCGATCACGGTGGTCCTGCACCCGTGCTTGGCGGCGGCGCAGGCGGCTTCCAGCCCGATCACGCCACCGCCGACGATGACGATGCGGGATCTGGCGCGGATGGATTTGCGGAAGCGGAGCGCATCTTCGACGTTCCGGAGATATTGCACCTGGGGTCCGCGGCCTTCGAGCCGCTCGAGGCGGCGAGGGCGCGTCCCGGTCGCGATCAGCAGACGGTCGAACGTAAAGACGCGGCCGTCGCCCGTCGTCACGGTGCGGCGGTCCGCGTCGCAATCGGTGACCGGTGAGTTCGTTTCGAGGCGGACGTTGAGCACATCGCTCCAGTCCTGCGCGCGCTTGATGTAAGTGATCGGCGTGTCGGCGGCCGCCAGCATGTCCTTCGAGAGCTGAGGCCGTTCATAAGGCGGATGAGACTCTTCGCCCAGAATGGTGATCGCGCCCTGGAAGCCGCGTGCCCGCAGTGCTTCGGCCGCGCGTCCGCCGGCCTGTCCGGCGCCTGCAATCACGATATGTGCGGATGCGTCCAGCAACGCGATCTTCACTCCCTGGATGCGGGCCTTGCGAGAACGCAAAGGCTGTCCGCAATTATTCTTCGATTGCTTCCATATTAAAAACAGTCCAACTTGCTTGTAAAGTGAATTGCAGGTGCCGTCCCGTTTCGCGCGGACAAGTCACGCTGCAGTGCATAACAGGTCAGAGGAAGCGAGCCTTGGTCGAGGCGATCGATACGCACACGCATTTCGTCCCGCGCAGCTTTCCTGCGGCAACCGGCCGCAATCCGCTTTGGCCTTCCGTCGAGTTGCGGGGCGGCGACGGCGCAGCAGCGGTGATGGTCGGCGGAAAAGTATTTCGGGTCATCGATTCCCGGAGCTGGGATGCGAACCGTCGCATCGACGACATGGCCGCTGACGACGTCGATGTGCACGTCGTCTCACCGATGCCCGAGCTGTTGTCACACTGGTTTCCTGCCGATGATGCCGACGACCTCGGTCGTCACATCAATGAGGGGATCGCAGCGCTCGGCACGGCCCAGCCCGGACGCTTCATCGGCATCGGCATGGTGCCGATGCAAGATGCCAGGCTGGCGGTGAAGCGGCTGGACGAGTTGAAATCGCTGGGCTTGCGCGGTTTCGAGATCGGTACGCACATCAACGGCGTTGCGCTCGGTGACGAGCGGCTGCACGAGGTCTACGCCGCGGCGGAGCAGGCGAACCTTGCGATCCTGGTTCATCCGCTGCATCCGGCCGGGCTCGATCGCATGGGAGGCCGCCCGGAACTCGCGGCCGTCGCGGCTTTCCCGCTCGAGACGGCGCTCGCGGCCGTGTCTCTGATGACGCACGGCGTGATGGAGCGCTTCCCGGACCTCCGCATCATGCTGAGCCATGGCGGCGGCGCATTGCCGTGGATATTGCCGCGACTGAAGCACGCGCGCGGCATCGGCGCGCCCTTGGACAGTCTTTTTGCGCGCGATCCGGCGGAAATCGTCAGGGCGTTCTATTTCGACACGATTCTCTACGATCAGCCGGCCCTCGAATTTTTGGCGAACAAGGTTGGCCGCGACCGGATCGTCGTCGGGTCCGACTACCCGTTCACGATCAAGCAGGACCGCCCGGGCGAATTCGCCGAACGGTCCCTGGCGATGCCGAGACGGGATCTCACGGCGAACGCCAGGCGCTGGCTTGGGCTCGAGGCGTGAGAGGCGAGATGACGAATTGCTATTCTTATCGCCAGTTCTGTTCGCTTGGTCCTTTGCCGCCACGGACACCGGCGCGCTCCGATGCGCAGGTCCCGAAGGACCGCAAGCTCGGTCGATGCGCACATGGTGCGATCGGCGCGTTTTATTTCTACGCTGATGGATCGGATGACGATCCAGCCTTCGGGTTCTGCGACATCGAGCTGTCGGTTCAGCAGATTGCCCCCAGCACGGTTCGGGTCGAGCTCTACTGCATTGCGGACGGCTACCAGAGCGCTCGCGGTGTCGGAACGCAGCATCCGCTGAAGATCGCCGTCATTGCGGGGGATCAGGTGCTCGGAATCGCAAGCTGGCATTTCGCGGACGTGATCTGCGGTCACGCGGATCCCATGCATTTCGCTGCCGACCTTCAGATCGACGAGGCCATGTTCGGGCTCATCGATCGAATCGAACTCCAGAAAACGGCCGGCCAATCGCAGCCCTGCGAATAGCAACGACGATGCGCCGGTTCTGCGGGAAGACGCCGCCGGATTTCGCACTGGCGCGTCAATTTCGATCGCTGCTGCGCGGCAACGCCGAGCGATGCGGGCCGCGACAAAAGAAACAGGTCATCCTGCTTGTAAGTAAAAATACCGTCTGTTAGCGTTCGCGCGCTGAAGGCCCGAACAAAAGCGCGGCCCGGCGACAGGGAAGAGAGACGCCGCCGGATGCCGTCCCGAAAAGGTGCGGTGAGGCTGCAACGGAGGAAGTCATGAAGACGGCGATGACGGCGCTGGTCGCGAGCGTGGCGCTGCTGACCGCGGGGACGGCTTGGTCGGCTGACAAGAAGTACGGACCGGGGGTGACCGACACCGAGATCAAGCTTGGTCAGACGGTGGCATATAGTGGTCCAGCCTCGGCTTTCGCCAGTTATGGGCGCACCATGATGGGCTACTTCGCGATGATCAATGAAGCCGGCGGCATCAACGGTCGAAAGGTCAATCTGATCTCCCTCGACAACGCATTCAGCCCGCCCAAGGCGATCGAGCAGACGCGAAAGCTGGTCGAGGGCGATGAGGTCCTGGCCGATGTCGGCACCGTCGGCACGACGCCCAACGTCGCGATCCAGAAGTATCTCAACGGCGCGAAGGTGCCTCACATCTTCATCTCCGCCGGTGGACGCCGCTTTGCCGACAAGAAGAACTTCCCCTGGAGCGTGCCCATGTATCCGGGCTTCGAGATGGAGGGGCGGACCTTCGGCGAGTACATCATGAAGCACAAGCCCGATGGGAAGATCGGAGTGCTTTATCAGAACGACGACTACGGCAAGGACTTCCTGACGGGCCTGAAGGCCGGCCTCGGCGACAAGAACAAGCCGGTCGCGGAGGTCTCCTACGAGATCACGGAGCCCACGATCGAGTCTCTGATCGTTCGCCTCAAGGACGCCGGCGCGGACGTCGTCCTTCATTTCTCGACACCGAAATTCACGGCGCAGGGGCTGCGGAAGATCAAGGAGATCGGCTGGGCGCCGCTGCAGTTCCTGGTGAGCCCGTCGAATTCCATCAAGGCCGTCATCGAACCGGCGGGGTTCGAGAATGCCCAGGGCGTGATCACGACGCAATTCACCAAGCAGGCGGGAGATCCAGCCTGGGAGAACGATCCCGAAGTGATCGAATACGTCGCGTTCATGAAGAAGTGGGCGCCGAACGACAACCCCGGCGATTTCATCGCCCTGTCGGGTTACGTGATCGCACAGGGCATCGTGCAGGCGATAAAGCAGTGCGGCGACGACCTGACGCGCGAGAATCTTCTGAAGCAGGCGACCAGCATGAAAGGCCAGCGCTTCAAGATGATGCTGCCCGGGATCGCGCTGAGCACGACGCCCGAGGATTACACGCCGTATGAATCCCTGCGCCTCGCGAAATTCGAGGGAAAGTCCTGGAAGTTGCTGGACGACACCGGAATGTCGGCGAGTGCCAAGTAGATCTGGGGTCGGCGGACGGGAAGGGGATCGCACCAGCCGATCGGTGCGTCCTCGACCCCGCTAGTTGACCTCGCAGCCGGTCATCTTGCGCGCGATCGTCACGAAGCGGTCGACCACCAGATTGTGCGGTTCCCGGCGCCAGACCAGTGAGAACGGGACGGTCAGTGCCGGCGGGGCGACGGGGCGGGCGGCAACGCCGCTCGGAACGAGCCCTGCCAGGGACATCGGAATGAAGCAGACCCCGGCTTCGGCGGCCACCAGCGTCAGCATGGCGGACACGCGCGTGAGCCGCGTGATGACACGTGGCCGGATGTCTGCCTGTGCGAACGCCCGCATGATGCGTTCGCTGAAGCGACTGCCTTCGTCCGGAAGGATGAGGTGCGCCTCCCGAAGCTGATCGATCCGCACTGTGGCCTGCTCGAGCAGGTGAGACGTCTCGGGAAAGCACACCTGGATGACCTCTTCGCCGATGGTCAGGTTGGAGATCCGCGGATTCGCCTGAAGGGTCGGCACGAAGACGCAGTCCAGCGTTCCCTTCAGCAAAGCCTTCTCCGAGCCGTTCGATGACTGCTCGAGCAGGACGGTATCGGTGTCGGGATAGCACTTGCGGAAGTGCTGGATGATTCTCGGCATCGGCGAACTGATCGCCATCTCCGAGTAGCCGATGCGGAGCGTCGGCCTGACGTTGCCGGCCGCATCGCGGGTCCGTTCAACCAGCGTCTCGACCCGATCGACGACGCCGAGTGCCTCGCTTCGCAGCATCTCTCCCGCTGCGGTGAGGCGAACACTGTGGCGATTGCGATCGACCAGATGAACGCCAAGCACGTCTTCCAGACGCTGGAGCTGCGTCGTCATCGATGACTGGGAAATATTGGCTTTCCTGGCAGCGCGGCTGAAATTCAGCTCGGCGGCAAGCTGCAGGAACAACTGGAGCTGGCGCAGTTCGATCGGCGACTTGAGCACCTACCAAACCTCTTATTGATCTAGCCGATAACCGTAACATCCAAGATTCGATCACGTCAACAAGAGCAGCTGTGCTATCGCGCAGCGAAGAGCGAATTGCTCATTGAAGACAAGGGCCTATTGGGAGGAACCATGGCTTGTTCTTTTCCTGCGTCGCCGGACGCAGTGAATGCCGCTTGGCTGACTGAAGTTTTGCAGAGCAGGAAAGTTCTGTCGAACGCCGAAGCGATCGCGAAGGTGGAGGTCTGTCCCGTCGGAGCGGGGTTCGGTCAGACCGGCGACTCCGTGCGCTTGAAGTTGGAGTATGCGAACCGTGATGCGGCGCACCATGCGCCGGCAAGCCTGTTCGCGAAATTCGCGACGACTGATGCGACGCGCCGGGCAGCGTCGAAGACCATCGGTCTCTATCAGCGCGAGATCAACTTCTACAACGTGCTCGTGAAGTCGGTTCGGGTGAGGGCGCCGATGTGCCATTTCGCCGACATTAGCACCGATGGAGAATTCTTCGCGCTGATCCTCGAGGATTTTCCCGATCATCGCGCCGGCGACGAAACGGTCGGGCTCAAGCTTCATGAGGCTGAGCTGGCCGTCGACCTGATGGCGCAGCTTCACGGCCCATATTGGGGGAAGATGAAGCAGGTCGATCTTGCTCCCCTGCAGATGCCGCCTCGGGCCAAATTCGAAGCTGCCTGGCAGGAGATGGAGAACCGCTTCGGCGATTACGTGCCCGACAGTGTCCGTCGTGCAAGAGAGGCCTATCTCGACGCCATCGGTCCCTTGCAGGAGTGGCTCTTCGCGCAGCCGGCGACCCTGGGCCACGGCGACCTGCGGCTCGATAATCTGCTGTTCGGGCCGGATGAACGTGACCCGATCGTCGCGGTCGACTGGCAGGCCGTGCGTCCCTCGAAGGGCATCCGCGACTTTTCGTATCTCGTGAGCCACAGCATGGATGTCGAGGCACGTCGAGCCCACGAGGCCGGTCTCATTCGTCGCTACACCGAGCAGATTTCGCAGTTCGGAATCCCATACTCCGTGGCCGAGGCGACGGAGGACTACCGGCGCGCCATGCTCTTCGATTTCTGCACGGTCATCTACATCGTGGGGATCAACATCAATACGCATGAAAGAGCGGTCCGGCGGAAGAATGCGCTGATGAAGCGCTCGATCACGGCGATGCTCGATTGGGATGTCTTCGAGCTGTTGCCGGAGTTTCGATGAGGCGTGGGCGAGGGCAACCCGCCGGGATGGACCAACAAGGCAACAGCGCAAGGATCGAGGGGCAATGACTACGATAACGACCGTCTGCACGACGGATGAGACGGGCCAGCTGTACAACAAGATCGCCTGGCGGATCATTCCGATCCTGATTCTGATCTTCTTCTTCGCCAATCTCGACCGCGCGAATGTCGGCTTCGCGGCGTTGCAGATGAAGCAGGAACTCGGGTTCAGCAACGCTGCCTACGGCTTTGGCGCCGGGATATTCTTCCTCGGCTATTTCATCTTCGAAATTCCCAGCAACATCGCCTTGGAGAAGGTCGGCGCACGGATCTGGTTCACGCGGATCGTGCTGACCTGGGGCATCGCCACTTCGGCGCTGGCTTTCGTCCATGACACGACGCTGTTCTACGTCTTGAGGTTCGTGATCGGAGCGGCGGAAGCGGGGGCCGCGCCGGGAGTCATGTTGTTTCTGTCGCAGTGGGTTCCGGACAGTCAGCGTGGGCGATTCAACGCGCTGTTCTGGGTCTCTGCGCCCATCGCGTTCGTCGTGTCCGGGCCGTTTTCGGGGTTGATTCTGACACAGCTGAACGGGACGTTCGGCTATTCCGGCTGGCGGTGGTTGTTCCTGGTCGAGGGACTGCTGACCATCGCGGTCGCTCCCCTGATCCTGCTTGGCCTGTCGAACAGGATTCAGGACGCCCCTTGGCTGACCGAGGGAGAGAAGAAGGCGGCGCAGGACGCCGTCTCGCACGTCGCGGAGGGCGCCAATGCGCATACGTACAAGGACGCGTTGCGCAAGCCGGAGACGCTGCTTTGTTGCGCCGCTTATTTCCTGCTCTTGATCGGCTATTACGGGATCGCCTTCTGGCTTCCCCAGATCATCAAGCAGTCGGGCATCTCCGACACCTGGACGATCGGCTGGGTGTCGTCGTTGCCGTGGCTGGCGGCCGGAATCGCGGTCCTTTTCGTCGGACCGTTCTCGGATTCGCCGGGCCGGAGAAAGACCGTCCGGATTGCATCGGTGTCGATCACGGCGATCGGCTTCTGGATGAGCGCGTATTTCAGCGCGAGCGTGGGTCTCGCGTTACTGGGGCTGACGCTGGCTGCTGTGGGCATTCTCGCGACATCGACGGTGTTCTGGGCGATCCTCGCGCGGATCTATGCAGGGAGCGCCGCGGCGATCGGATTTGCGACGATCAACTCGCTAGGAAACCTCGGCGGCTTCGTCAGTCCTTACATGCTCGGCATCGTGACAGACCTGACCGGTTCCACCGTGCTCGGAATGTACTTGATCACGACGTCCATCGTCCTGTCCGGCGTGGCGATGTCGTTCGCCTTCAGGAAGATGCCGTCGGCCTGATCTTCGGGGGGCGAGGGCTGACCGGTTTGCCGGACAAGCGACCATCGGGAGGAGGAGGGCCGGGCTCGCCGCAATCCGGAGATGGAAGTGACGGTAGGGGACGCGTTCACGCGGCATGCGGGCGCGTTTCTTGCCGAGCGGGACGCGAGAGTCGAAAGCTAGGGAAAGAGAACATGATTACTGCTCAAGATCTGGAATACCACCACACCGACAAGGATGATTACACCTGGGCCGAAACCTACTATCTGCCGGTCTCCATCCCGGAGGAGCGCATCTTCGGTCACGTCTATGTCTGTGTCCGGCCGGTTCTGGGCTGCATGCAGAACGATGTCCGCTTCATCGGCTCGGTGAGCGAAACGGAATTCGAAGCGCTCTATGTCGACACACGCTTCCACCTTCCTGCGCCTGCGCGCTTCTCGCACCTTCACGGCCCGAATGGACTGAGCGTCAAGGCGGTCAAGCCGCCTCGCGATTATCTCATCGAGTACAGCGGGCGGGACGGCGTCGAGCTCGAGATGAAGATCGTGGGGATCATGGATCCCTTCGACATCCACGATCCCCGGCAGAATCCGCTCGCGGGTGCCACCGAGGAGGAGCGGCTGGCGCGGACCTCGATGGGAAGCGGCTACAAGGGGCATTTCGACATGCACGGCCGCTTCACCGGCCGTCTCAGGCTCCGCGGCAAGGACTACAAGATCGACATCGTCGACCGGATGAATCACAGCTGGGGACCCCGTCCCGAGCTGGAAATTCCGCCGATGAATTCGCTGTGGGCGCAGTTCGGCGAGGAACTCGGCTTCCGCTTCCACATGCACCTCGATCCCGAGAAGGCCACCGGCGCGGACCAGCGGTTCGCCCACGGCTACTTGCTGGACAAGGGAGAAGTCATGGCGATCATGAACGTCGAGATGACGACCTCGAGGCTGGGCGTCACGCCGATCGTCATTGACGCGCTGGTGACCGACCAGCGCGGCCGCAAGCACCAGCTCCGTGGTGTGCCGCTGGCCGGCGCCCCCTGGCGGGCGTATGGCAATGCCATCTGCTGGTATGGGCTGATGCGATGGGAGCTTGACGGCCGCATTGGCCATGGTTCGGCGCAGGAGAACCATTCCCTCGCCGTGGAGGCACGGCTGCGGGGTCGCCGGTGGACCGACAGGATACCGGCCATCACCAGCTAAGGCCTGGTCGGGC
Source organism: Bradyrhizobium sp. (assembly GCF_047605465.1). GTDB lineage: Bacteria > Pseudomonadota > Alphaproteobacteria > Rhizobiales > Xanthobacteraceae > Bradyrhizobium. The sequence continues at coordinate 115,880 of NZ_JASGFS010000008.1, forward strand.
GATGCTTGGCCGATCCCTGGTCAACGCCCGAAGGTCGTTACCCATCAGAAATTTCGCAATGGCCGCGGTCGAGCACGAGGATTTGGCGCTCGATCGCCCATGCGCGAAAGCGTATTCCTTCGGGGCGCCTGAACAGCTCGACGCGGATGGTGTCGCCCGGAAATGCCGGCGATACGAAGCGCACGGCCATCGTTCGCAGCCGGTGAGGCGCGTGCGGCAGGACGAGCTTGAGAATTGCGCGGCAGGCGATCCCGAGTGTGTTCAGGCCGTGGGCGATCGGACGGTCGAAGCCCGCACGGCGCGCGAGCTTGGGATCGGCGTGGATGGGCATGTAGTCGTGGCTGGCGAGCCGGTACAGAAGGGCCGCCTGTCCTGACGTGGCATAGTCGATCGACTGATCAGGGGAGTCCTGAGCAGGGAGTGCGGGCAACGGGCGCGGTGTATCGCCGAAATCGCCGCAGCCGCCGTCGTCCCTCAGGAAATTGGCAGCCCTCAGACTCGCCAGAGGTGTTCCGGTCGCTGCGTCCTCGATCTCCGTTTCGAAATACAGCACCGCGCCCCGGCCGGGACCTTTGTCGGCCACCGCTCTCACGCGATGGGAGGCCGTTATCGTTGCGCCAGGGGGCAGCGGGCGATGGAGCTCGAACCGTTGCTCGCCGTGAAGGACGCGGGGCCAACTGATCTCCATCGCCGGCTCGGCGATCCAGAGAGGTGGCCAGCCGAGGGTGACGCACATGCTCGGCACTGCCTGTTGTTCGCGGCCTTCGTAGACGTAGGGCAATTCCTCCTCGTCCGTCGGGTCCTTTCCCATTCCCAGGCTCAACGCGTAGAGCGCGGCCGCCCGCCAATCATAGGTTTGGCGGATCGGCGGGAAATGGCGCGCGATGACGTTCTCGAGATTCATCCTGTCGTCCTCTGGAAGGCTGGCGAAAGCCGGCGGGATTATTGGTGTATATGCGTACCGATTTGCATTCGTCGGATTGTGTTGTGCTGCGATGGATCGTCAATGCATTGCAAAAACAGCCGATAATGCGACAAAACATCGTTTGCGCGGAACGCCAAGATATAATAAAGAAGTGTACCAGTTTTGGGGCGACCCGCTAAAGCTGACGAATATAAAGACGGCGCCGGTCCGGTTCGACATGGTGCAAAGGGAGGCCAGATTGCGAGAGGAAGAGCGCGCGCCTTCGGCGCGGGCATTGTGCACGCGCGAAGGTGCAGCCCAGCGTCTCGGGGCTTCGCTTTGATCGCGCTTCTCATCGCCAACTCCCTGGCGCTTGCCTCTCTCCTGATCATGCTCGCGAGCGGGCTGGCATTGATCTATGGATTGCGCGACGTCATCAATTTCGGACACGGAGCGCTCTATATGTTGGGCGCTTACCTCGGCTACACCGTCGCCAAGGTGACTGGGTTCTGGCTGGCGCTGCTGATCGTTCCGATCCTGCTGGCGCTCGTCGGGATCGTCTTCGAATTCCTGGTGCTGCGTCCGCTGAAGAGCCGTTCGCACATCGAAGTGGCGCTGGTGACGCTCGGTCTCGGCATCATCCTTGGCCAGATCATCATCTTCATCTACGGCGGCGAAGCGCGGAGCATCGAGGCGCCGGCGATCCTGTCAGGATCGGTGACATTGCTGGGCCTGTCCTATCCCGTCTATCGCGTGTTCCTGATCCTGATGGGCCTGGGATCCTGCGTGTCGCTGGCGATCTGGCTGAGGTTCACGTCGTCGGGCCTGTTCGTCCGCGCCGTCAGCCAGGATCCGGGCGTTGCCCGCATGATGGGGATCAATTCGGACCAGCTGAGCCTTCTCGTCACCAGCCTCAGTGCGGCCTTTGCTGGAATCGCGGGCGTTCTGGCCGGTCCGTACCTGTCGATCGATCCGGGCATGGACGTCGTCATGATCGTCGATTGCCTCATCATCGTGGTGATCGGCGGCACCGGGAGCATCGCGGGAGCGATCATCGCCGCTCTGCTGTTCGGCTTCGTCCAGGTCGCGGGATCGGTGTTCCTGCCGAACGTGGCGGCGCTGGTTCCCTACGTGCTGCTGATGGTCGTGCTGCTGATCGCGCCCGGCGGGATCGGTCGGGGAAGGGTGTTGAGTTGACCAGCGGAGCCCCTGTTCAAAAGAATCTGCGTGAGGTCACGATGTCCGGACGCGCGAGTTCGTCCTTTCGTGTGCCGGCTGCGATCGTCGCAGGCGCGGTCCTGTTCGGCCTTGGCGGCGTGCTGCCGGGATATCTTGCGAGCGACTTCACGCTCAAGCTGGCCAACGAAGGCCTGCTTCTGGGCTTGCTCGCATTGAGCGTCGCCTTCCTGATGAGCGAAGCCGGTCTCGTCGCGCTCGGTGCTGCCAGCGTCTACGGCGGCAGCGGGTATCTGTTCGCGATCGCGATGAGCGAATGGGGCCTGAGCCCGGGCGCTGCGATCGTGTTCGCCTTTCTGGCGGTCATTGCATATGCGAGCGTGCTGGGCGCGCTGATCGTGCGCACCAATCCACTCGCCTTCATGATGCTGACGCTGGCTGCCGGCGAAATGATCAGCCATGTCGTGATGCTGGAAGCCGTGCACGACTACACCGGCGGCGCCGACGGCCTGGTCGTCAGCTTCAAGGGGACCATCCTGGGCATGCAGGCGGCCGACTTCGCCAGTCCGCAGCATTTCTGGCCGATCGGCTGGACCGCGGTCTGGTTGATCGGCGTGACGCTCTGGAGCGTCTCGCGGTCGAGGCTCGGCGCGACGCTGCGCGCGGTCCGCCAGAACGAGGAGCGCATGCGCTTCTCCGGGTTCGACACCTATGTCCCGAGAGTCGTCGCCTACGTCCTCGTCAACGCCGTTGCCGCCGTGTCCGGCCTGCTGCACGTCCTGAACACCGGCTTCGTATCGCCGGAAAGCCTTGGCCTGGGGGTGAGCACGAATGCCCTGGTCGCGGCCCTCATGGGCGGAACCGCCGGATCGATCGGTCCCCTGGCCGGCGGCTTGATCTTCGCGTTCGCGCAGGACGAGTTCGGAGCGCGGGGCGCGACGCAATTGCTGACCGGCGTGGCGATCGTGCTCTTCATCGTGGTGTTTCCGCGTGGAGTGGTGGGCGGTCTCGTAGCGGCCGTACGACGTGCCGTGCCGGCTTTCGATCGTCCGCGAGGGAAGTCCTGAACATGCTCAAGATCGAGGGGCTGTCGGTCAATTATGGTTCGCTTCGGGCGCTTGCGGACGTCGATCTCGACGTGCACGACCAGGGCGTCCTGCACGGCATCATCGGCCCGAACGGGGCGGGCAAGTCCACCTTGCTCGACGCGGTCTGCGGCCGCCGCCGTCCCACCGCCGGCTCGGTTCGCTACCGGGGAGAGGACATCACAAAGCGGTCAGTGGCCTGGCGTCGCCGCAATGGCATGTCGCGCTCGTTCCAGCGCACGAGCATCTTTCCCGACCTGACCGTCCGAGAGCAGCTCGAACTGGTCGCAGCCCATCTCGTCGACGATCGCCTGGACGACATCATCCGCCTCATGGATCTGGTGTCCTATCTCGATCAGCAGGCAGGGCGGATCGCATACGGGGTGCAGCGCAGGGTCGACGTTGCCCTCGCGCTGCTCGGCCGGCCGAACATTCTTCTCATGGACGAGCCGGGTGCCGGCTTGTCGGCGGTCGAGACCCTGCGGCTGTTCGAGCATCTTCGCGAGCTCGTCAGCGAGCAGAAGATCGTCGCCGTGGTCGTCGAGCACGATGTCGAGGCCGTGTTCGCCTGCTGCGGCATGGTGACGGTGCTCGATCTCGGGCGCCATTTGGCAACCGGCACGCCCGCCGAGATTCGCAAGGATAGCCGCGTGATCGCTGCGTATCTGGGGAGCGCGGCATGAGCCTGCTCCGGATCGAAGCATTGTTTGCCGGCTACGGTGCATCGACGGTGCTGCACGGTGCCGATCTGACGATTGAATCCGGAGAGTCCGTCGCAGTCGTCGGCCGTAACGGCGCCGGAAAATCCACCCTGCTGCTCTCCCTGTTTCGGGAAACCAACGTCACCGGCGGCGCGATCTGGGTCGGCGACACCCGGATCGAGCGGATGCCGGGATATGCAGCGGCCAAGCTGGGCATCTCGATCGCACCCCAGGGACGCCGGCTGCTACCAAACCTGACCGTCAGGGAAAACCTGCTGCTCGGCAAGGCGACCGGACGGCCCGGTCCGTGGGACCTGCGCAGCGTCTTCAAGCTCTTTCCGGTTTTGGAGGAGCGCGCCGGCCAGATGGGAACGATGCTCAGCGGCGGTCAGCAGCAGATGCTGGCGATCGGCCGCGCATTGATGGCCAATCCGAACCTGCTTCTCCTCGACGAGCCTTCCGAAGGACTTTCGCCGGTGCTCGTCGACGGCTTGGTCGACACCTTGATCGACATTCGCAAAGCCGGGACAGGCGTTCTTGTCGTCGAGCAGCATTTGAGCCTCGTCAAACGGGCAACCGAGCGCTTCGTGATCCTCTCCAAGGGAGAGGTTGTCGGGGCGGGTCCGATCGAACTGATCGGCGCCGCTGAAAACCAGGCGCTCATGGCCTTGTAAGGCGAGCAATCAATCATCAGAGGAGGGGAAAACATGAGAAGTTTCGGTCAATCTGTCCTGCGTTCGGTCCGGCTGGCGACGTTCGGCGCCACCTTGGGTCTCGTCGCCGGGGCGGCATCGGCGCAGGAGTCCGTCAAGGTGGGCGTCCTGCTCATCGACAGTGGTCCTCTGGCAGGCCTGAAGGAAAGCCAGACCAACGCCGTCAATCTCGCGATCGAGCATGTAAATGCCGCGGGCGGCGTGATGGGCAAGAAGCTCGAGGCTGACTTCATCACCTATCCCGGCACGCCGGATACGGCCGTCGACGGCGCGACGAGGGCGATCCAGAAGAACGGCGCCATCTTCATCACCGGCATGGACACCTCGGCCGTCTCGCCGGCGCTCGCCGCCAAGCTGCCGGCGCTGAAGGCGCTGATGCTGGAAGTGTACGCCCAGGCGGACGGTCTTACGGGGAAGGGTTGTTCGACCAACCTGTTCCGCGTCAATGTCAGCGACTCCATCATCATGGGCGCGGTCAAGGACTTCCTGAAGACACAGGGCGTCAAGAAGTGGGACATTCTCGCGCTTGACTATGCGGCCGGACGCGACGCCGCGGACAAGTTCAAGACGCTGGTCGCCGGCCTCGGCGGTTCGGTCGGGAAAGTCCTGTTCACGCCGTCCGGAACGGCCGACTTCGGCGCGAAGATCTCCGAACTGGGCAATGATCCGGCGGAGGGGCTCTTCGTCACGATCTTCGGAAGCGATGCGATCAACCTTGCGAAGCAGCAGCAACAGTTCGGCCTGTTCAAGAAATACAAGATGGTGCTCGGCAACTCGTTCGTCATTCCCCAGGTGCTTCCGGCGATGGGGGAAACCGTAACGGGCGTCTACCAGCCGCTCGGCTTCGTGCCGGGCTTCCCGGGCGCGAAGGCGGAAGCGTTCGTCAAGGCCTGGAAGGAGAAGTACAACGGCCAGTTGCCTCCCTACACCGCAGCCGACCAATACGCCGCGATCGAGTTGATGGCTGCCGCCCTCAACAAGGCGAAGTCAACCGACGTCAACACCTTGCGATCCACGCTCGAAGGGCTGAAGGCCACGACTGTCCTGGGTGATGTCGAAATTCGGGCAGGGGACCATCAAACCATACGTCCGATGGCCATCAATCAGATCGTCGCCGGCTCTGATGGCAAGCCCACTTACGAGATCAAGAAGATCGAGGCGGGCGCCGACATCATTCCGGCGGTCGATCCCGCCTGCAAGATGTAACCGACGACGGAAAGCCCGCGGTGTGCAGCCGCGGGCTTTCCGCAATGGTTTCAAGTCTGGAGGGAGATCTTTCCAAACTGGGAGCCGGCCGCAAGGCGATCGCAGGCCGAGCGGATGTCGGCCATGCTGAAGGTCTCATCGGTGACGGGCTTGATCAGCCTGCGGTTGAAGACGTCGAGCAACTGACGAAATTCGCCGACACTGCCGCCCGTCGAGCCGTACACCTCGAGCTGCCGGATGAAGAGGCGCTGCAGGTCCGCCGACGGGTTTGAGCCGCTCGTCGCCCCGCAGGTGACGATCCTGCCGCCCCTGCGAAGGGATTTGAGAGACTCACTCCAGCTCGACTGTCCGACGGAGTCGATCACCATGTCGACGCCGCCGCCGCTGAGTTCCAGAATGGAGCTGGAAACCGGATCCCTGGTATAGTTGACCCCGCCTGAGGCACCCAGGGAGATCGCGCGCGCAATTTTCGCGTCGCTCGACGACGTCACGTAGACGCGAGCCCCCACGAGAAGGGCGAGTTGAAGACAGGCGACCGCGACGCCTCCGCCGATGCCGACAATGAGAACGCTTTCGCCCGGCTGAAGTGCGCGCTTGCCGAAGATCATCCGCCACGCTGTCAGATGCCCGACCATCAGAGACCCGGCTGAGATCAGGTCGGCTTCGTCCGGAAGTTCAAAAAAGCATCTGTTGGGCATGGCGACGTATTCGGCGAAGCCGCCGTGGCGATGCTCTCCCATCAATCGGGCGCTGACGCAGAGCGGCTGGTCGCCGGCCTCGCAATAGCGGCATTTGCCGCAGAATGCGACGGAGTAGAGGATGGCCTTCGCGCCCTTGCGCAAGCCGCTGCCGGGCTCGGTCTCGACGATTTCGCCAGCCGCCTCGACGCCCAAGACCTGCGGGAGCGTATGGGTGATGCCGGCGCCGTTGTCGCGCATGTAGAGATCGACGCGATTGAGCGACGACGCGGCGACCTTCAGGATCGACTCGCCCGGCCTCGGAACGGGGTCGGGAAACTCGCGCCAGCTCAGGCCGTCTGCCCCGCGTCGCTCCAGAACTGCTGCCTTCATTCGCGTCTTCCCCGTTCGGCCTTCGAAATCTCTTTCGCATTAGGATGCTAGTGTACCAGAAATGAAAGCAGGAAAGTGACGGGCTCGCCATAACAACTATCGCTGCGCGGAATAATCGCACTTGCGAGCCGGAGAAAAAATAGTAAACTAGCACATCAAATAAACCCGCAGTCGCGGGGGCCTCGGTTTGGCTAAGGGAGGACAGCATGGGGTTCGATGCAGCGAAGCACGCGCAGTCGATGCGATCGCAGGGCTTCTGGATTGACAAGAACTTCGACGAATTTCTCCAGGCCAGCGTGACCTCGGCGCCGGACAGGCTTGCGCTGCTGGCCTACCGGACGGATCGTCCCGACGCGCCGGTCCGGTTGTCCTATCGGGAGTTGGCGGACCGGATCGCGCGCGCCGCGGCTTCGCTGAAGCGGCTGGGCATCGGGCGGGGCGACGTGGTCTCCGTGCAGTTGCCGAACTGGTGGGAGTTCGCCGTCGTCGCCCTGGCAGCGTTTCGCGTCGGCGCGGTCGTCAATCCGCTGATGCCGATCTTTCGCGAGCATGAGCTCAACTACATGCTCGGATTTGCCGAGACCAAGCTCCTGGTGGTCCCCAAGTCGTTCCGCGGCTTCGATCATGAGGAGATGGCGCAGGCGCTGAAGGCCGCCCAGCCGAAGCTCGAGCATGTGATCGTCGTCGATGGAATGGGAGCCAACAGCTTCCATCAGGCGCTGCTTGCGACGGATGACCGCCTCGCGCCGCCGCCGGCTGGCGAGATCGGCGCGCTTCCGCCCGACCAGATGGCGGTCCTGATGTTCACGTCGGGAACGACCGGATCCCCGAAGGGCGTGATGCACTGCCTGAATACGCTTCTGGCGTGCAACATCGCGCTCGCTGGCCGGTTTGGTCTCGGCAGCGACGATACGATGCTGGTGTGCTCGCCGCTCGGGCACATGACAGGCTTCGCGGCGGGAATGTTGCTCGGTCTGAAGATCGGTGCGTCCGTGATCTTCCAGGACGTCTGGGATCCGTCGCGCGGTGTCTCGATCATGTCGGAGAACGGCGTCACCTATTCGGCGGGCGCCGCGACATTCCTGGCCGACATGTGCGAGGCCGTCGGGGCAGGCGCGCCGAAGCCGGAGAGGCTGCGCAAATTCCTTTGCGCGGGCGCTCCCATTCCTCCCGCCTTGATCGACCGCGTCTATCGCGAGCTCAACCTGAAGGTCTGTTCGCTCTGGGGTATGACCGAGTCGTTGTCGAGCACGTTGACCGAGCCCGAGCGCGCGCTCGAGAAATCCTCCAAGACCGATGGTCGTCCCCTCGACGGTGTCGAGGTGAAGGTCTTGAGGCTGGACGGTTCTCCCGCGCCGGTCGGAGAGACGGGACCACTCAAAGTTCGCGGTGCCCAGATGTGCCTCGGCTATTACAAGCGCGAGGACCTCGATCCCTTCGACACGGATGGCTGGTTCGACACCGGTGATTTGGCCTTCATGGACGATGAAGGCTACATCCGCATCAACGGCCGCAGCAAGGACATCATCATCCGCGGCGGCGAGAACGTGCCGGTTCTCGAAATCGAGAACCTCCTGTTCAAGCATCCGTCGGTGCTGTCGGCCTCGATCGTCGGATATCCGGACGAGCGGCTGGGTGAAAAGGCCTGCGCGTTCGTCGTGCTGCGGCCGGGACAGACCCTCGATCTGCCCGCCCTTCAGACGTACATGGCCGGAAACAAGGTGGCGAAACAGTACTGGCCCGAGCGCATCATTTTCATCGACGACCTGCCGCGGACGCCCGCCGGCAAGGTGCAGAAGTTCCTGCTGAAGGAAAAGGCGAAGGAGTTCGTCGATAGCGCACAGAAGGCGAGTGCATGAGCGGGCGCTTCTCGGGCCGCGTCTGCGTCGTGACCGGGGCGGCGCGGGGAATTGGACTGGCGATCGCCGAGCGCTTCGGGAACGAGGGAGCGCGCCTTGCCTGCGTCGACGTCAGTGCGCGCAGGCTCGGGCCTGCGGTCGAGCAACTGCAGGCCAAGGGTTTCGAAGCCAGGGCCTACGGTGTCGATGTCGCCAAGCGGGACGAGGTTCGCGTCGCGTTCGAGACGATCCAGCGCGATTTTGCGTCACCGATTGCGTCGCTGGTCAACAATGCCGTGTTCGCCAGGTTTCAGCCCCTTGACGAGATCGACGCCGAGACGGCCGAGAAGATGATCGGTGTCGGCGTGCTTGGCCTGGTCTGGACCACTCAGGCGGCTGTTCCGCAGATGTTGCAGCGGGGCGGAGGATCAATCGTCAATCTGAGCTCGATCGCCGCCGAGCATCCGACCAAGGATGCCATCGTCTATGCCGCCGTGAAGGCCGGCGTGGTCGGGTTGACACGCGCGTCGGCCATCGAACTCTGCGCCCAGAACATTCGGGTCAATGCGATCGCGCCGGGGATGATCGGAACTCCGGCCTCGCTCGCTCAATACGACGAGGCGACCATCGCCAAGAGACGCGGCGAGATGCCGATGGGCCGCTTCGGCGAGCCGGAAGAGATCGCGGCGCTGGCTGCCTTTCTTGCCAGCGACGACGCGAGCTACGTCCAGGGAGCGTCAGTCACGGCTGACGGTGGATGGACGGTTCCCAGCAGATAGGAGCACCACGATGAAGCGGCTTGACGGCAAGCGTGCGGTGATCACCGGGGGCGGCAGTGGCATCGGGCGTGCCAGCGCCATTCGTTTCGCGCAAGAAGGCGCCTCCGTGCTGGTCGTCGGACGGGCCGGCAATGCCGAAGAGACCGCAGCCTTCATCAAGGCGAATGGTGGAAAGGCCGCGGCGATGATCACGGACGCCTCGGTCGAGGCGAACGTCGAGGCCATCGTGTCGCGGTGCGTTGCCGACCTCGGCGGACTCGAGGTGTTTTTCGCGAATATCGGCGTGACCGGAACGAATACGCCGTTGCTCGAGCAGACCACGGAAGAATGGAGCGAGGTCTACCGGATCAACACCATCAGCTGCTTCCTCGCGGTCAAGTATGCAGGCAAGCACATGGTGGCGCAGGGCTATGGGTCGATCATCCTGACGTCGTCGGCCGCATCTCTGCGCGCAAATGCGGGCGCGATCTCCTACAGCGCCAGCAAGGCGGCGGTGAACAATCTCGCCCAGACGGCCGCCAACGCCTTCGCCGGGACCGGCGTGCGCGTGAATGCCGTGCTGCCGGGGCTCGTCGAGACCAAGCTGACCAGCAAGGTCTTCGAAGATGCGCGGTCGCGCGGCATCGAGGGCAAGCTCGGCCATGTCACGCCGCTGAAGCGTCCCGGACGCGCGGAGGAGATCGCGGCCGCCGCCGCGTTCCTGGCGAGCGACGACTCCTCCTATGTCGATGGCCAATTGCTGTCGGTCGACGGCGGCGTCAGCAGCACGCATCCATACGGGCGGATCGCACTCCCGAACAAATAACACAAAGGAAGGAAGCAGGCCGTGGATTTCGAATTGCCGCAGGAGATTACCGACAAGCTCACGGAGCTTGATGCGTTCATCGAGGCCGAGATCAAGCCCCTCGAGCGCGACAACATGCAGTTCTTCGACCATCGCCGCGAGAATGCGCGAACCGACTGGGACCATGACGGCCGCCCTCGTGCGGAGTGGCGCGCCTTGATCAGCGAGATGGAGCGCAGGTCGGACAAGGCAGGGCATCTGCGCTACGGGCTGCCCAAATCCTGCGGCGGACAGGCCGCTTCCAATCTGGCCATCGCCGCCATCCGCGAGCATCTCGCGGCGCGCGGGCTCGGATTGCACAACGATCTGCAGGATGAATCGTCGATCGTGGGCAACTTTCCGATCATTCCGGCGATCGCCGACTACGGCAGCGAGGAACAGAAGACCTATATCGAAGGAATCATCACCGGAAAGAAGCATCTCTCCTTCGGCCTGACTGAGCCCGGACACGGCAGCGACGCCACCTGGCTGGAAACCACCGGAGTGAAGGACGGCGCGCACTGGGTCATCAACGGGCGCAAGCGCTGGAACAGCCAGGTTGCGAGAGCTCATGCCAACCTGATCTTCGCGCGAACGTCGGGAAAGCCGGGCGATGCCAAGGGCATTACCGCCTTCGTCGTTCCGACCGATGCTCCGGGCCACAACGTCCTGTACAACCATTGGACGTTCAACATGCCGAGCGATCACGCGGAAACGGAGCTCAAGAACGTGCGCGTGCCCGACAGCGCCATCCTTCACAAGGAAGGCGAAGGGCTCGTCGTCGCGCAGCGCTTCGTGCACGAGAACAGGATTCGCCAGGCGGCCGCCAGCGCCGGCGCCGCGCGCTACTGTATCCAGGAAACGGTCAAATACGCCAACGAGAGGGTCGCCTTCGGCGAGCCCCTCGCCAAGAAGCAGGCGGTTCAATTCCCGCTCGTTGAGCTGTGGGCGGAATACCAGATGGTGCGGAACTTCATCTTCCGTACGGCCTGGCAGATGGACCGGCAGAATCCGCTGCAGATCAGCGACATGGTCTCGATCTGCAATTTCCGCGCAAATCGCCTGTGCTGCGAGGCGGCTGACCGCGCGATGCAGGTCCATGGCGGCATGGGATACAGCCGAGCCCTGCCGTTCGAGCACATCTATCGGCATCACCGTCGTTACCGGATCACGGAGGGGACGGAGGAAGTGCAGATGCGGCGCGTGGCCCAGTACCTGTTCGGCTTCAGCGGCAAGCGCGCGAGCTGACCGGCATGAGCGCGCCAGCCGCTGATCGCAATGTCGATTTCGAGATCGCTCGCCTGGATGACTATTTGAAGTCCTGGCTCGGTGGTGCCGCTCGCACGCAAGTCGAGCGGACCAGCGGCGGGATGTCGAACCCGACCTATTTCGTTACGCGGGGCGACTGGCGCGGAGTACTGAGGAAGCAGCCGGGGAGTGTCCTCATGCCCTCGGCGCACGCCATCGATCGGGAATATCGGGTGCTGACCGCGCTGCAGGGCAGTGACGTGAAGACGCCCAGGCCCTACCGGTACTGCGAGGACCGCGAGGTCCTCGGTACGCCATTCTATCTGATGGAATGGCTGGACGGGCGTGTCTTTCAGGAATTTGCCCTGACCGGTCTGTCTCCGGCCGAACGCAGCGAATGTTATCGTTCGATGTGCGCGACGCTGGCGGCAATCCATCGCCTCGATTATCAGAAGCTCGGGCTCGGTGATTTCGGACGGCCGGGAAACTATTTCGCTCGGCAGTTCACGCGCTGGTCGTCGCAATGGGAGCAATTCCGACGCGGCGACGATGATAATCCGGACCTCGACAAGATCGTGGGATGGCTGGGAGAGCGCGTTCCGGAGAGCCAGACGCTTGCGCTCTGCCACGGCGATTTCCGTATCGCCAACGTGATGTTCGACGCAAAAGAGCCGCGTGTCATCGGCGTCCTCGACTGGGAGCTATCGACACTTGGTCATCCCCTGGTCGATCTGGCATTCAACAGCCAAGCCTATCAAATGGCGCCGGACGAGAACGGTGGCTTGCTCGGCCTTCCACTGGACGAACTGGGCATCCCCCCTGAGCAGGAATATCTCGAGCGCTATTACGAATTGTCGGGCGCACGGGAAAGGTTAGGGCGGTTTCATCAGGTGTTCGCGATGTTCCGCGGTGCCGTCGGCAGCGCGGGCGTCGCCGTACGCGGCGATCAAGGCAACAACGTCTTGCCGGATGCGGCGCGGATTGGGCGCAAGCTTGCGCGTGCCTATGCGAAGCGGGGGCTGGACTTGATCGAGGAGGGCAGCGGCCGTGAGTGAACAAGGCGCCATGAGCGTTGAGGAGGCGATCCGGGCGAGGCGTTCCGTCCGGGGATTTCTCCAGCGCGAGGTTCCGGACGAAGTCCTGCGCAAGGTCTTCGCGCTTGCGCAGTGGTCGCCGTCGAACTGCAATGTCCAGCCCTGGACGCCGCACGTGGTTTCGGGGCACACGCTGAAACGGCTGCGTGAAGCTCTGACATCGGCAGGGATGCGCGACGAGCCGATCAAGCCGGACTGGCCGGCCGACGGCGTGTTCACGGGCGTTTATCGCGAGCGTCAGGTCGATGCGGCGAGGACGTTGTACGGCGCCATGGGCGTCGAGCGTCACGACGCCGTGGGCCGGAAGATGGCTTATATCCGCAACCACGCGTTCTTCGATGCCCCCCATGCCGTCTTCATCTTCATGTCCGAGCCGTTCGATACGCGTGAGGCGACCGATATCGGCATGTACGCGCAGAGCGTGATGCTCCTGCTGACGGCGCACGGAATTGCCTCCTGTGCGCAGGGGGCTCTCGGCCTGTTTCCGGACGTGGTTCGCGACCATCTCGGAGTGCCTTCGAATTTGAAACTGCTCTTTGGAATATCGTTCGGATACGAAGATCCGGGCGTGAAAGCGAACACGGCTCGTGTCGGCCGTGCAGAGATCAATGACGTGGTCCAATTCCATCGCTGATGCGACGAACCCGGTCGGGATCGTCGGGGCCGGCCTTATGGGGCGCGGCATCGCTCAGGCCGTCGCGGCTGCCGGACGGCAGGTCGTCCTTTACGCCAGGAATGCGGATCGGGCGTCGGACGCGAACCAGCGTATCCGGACCTCCGTCGAACGTCAGGTCAGCCGGGGGCGGATGTCGAAGGACCAGTGCGGCCGGATTCTGGACTTGATCGCAACCAGGCCGTTCACGGCGGACGAACTGAGCCGATGCGGCCTCGTCATCGAAAGCGTGCCCGAAGACCGCTCCATCAAAGCGGACGTGCTGGGTCAGATCGAACGGGCTGTCTCCAGCAGCACGGTCGTGGCGACGAATACGTCGGGGCTTGCGGTGTCGGGGCTCGCCGCGCCCCTGCGCCGTCCGGAGCGGTTCCTGGGACTGCATTTCTTTTCTCCCGCCGAGCGCATGCCTCTGGTCGAGGTCGTCCAAGGGAAAAAAACGTCGGAGGCGGCCTTGCGGGACGGTCTTGCCTTCGTGAAGGCGATCGGCAAGGTGCCGATCGTCGTCCGCGATGGTCCATCCTTCTTCGCAACGCGTGTCTTCGCTGCCTATCTCGACGAGGCGGTGTGCATGCTTCGGGAGGGCGTCGAAGGCGAGCGGATCGACACCGCGGCGATCGCCGTCGGTCGTGCGATCGGCCCGCTCGCAACGTTGGATGAGACCGGTATCGCGTTGAATTTGCAGCAGGCGAGGCAGGCCCGCGCCGACGGCCAGCAAGCCCGCTTTTGTCGGCCTTTGGCCGAGCCGGTGCTGAAAGTGCTGGTTGAGAGCGGACGATGTGGCCGCGGTCGCGGCGGCGGCTTCTACGATTGGCCGGCAAGGGGCGAACGCACGCTCTGGGCTGGTCTGCGCTCGCTCTATCCACGGGCAGACAGTCAACCGGATGGGCGAGCCGTGGAATTGCGTCTGCTGGCCGCGGAAGCGCGCGAAGCCATGCGCTGCCTGGAGGAGGGGACCATCTCCAGCGCCGACGACGCCGATACGGCCTCGGTCCTCGGTCTCGGATTTCCGAGATCCCTGGGAGGAATTGCGAGCTGGGTCGAAGCGTTCGGCATCAACGAATTCGTCGAATTGTGCGATCGGCTCGCGGCTTCGCATGGCGAACGGTTTGCGCCAGGTCCGTGGCTGCACGGGCTCGCGCGCGATGGCGCAGGATTGTCGAAATATCGGAAGACGGAGAGTGAATCGTGACGGGACCGCTCGATGGTTTTCGTGTCGTTGAAATGGGAGGCATCGGGCCCGCGCCGTTTGCCTGCGCGCTGCTGGGAGATCTCGGAGCGGACGTGCTGCGGATCGATCGCATTCTCAAGCCGGGAAGCGAGCCGGACTTGCCGCCGCAGTTCGACTTCTACAATCGAAACAAGCGCTCGATCGCGTTGGACGTGAAGAAGCCGGAAGCGGTCGCGACGATCCTCAGGCTGTTGCGGCAGGCGGACATCCTCGTGGAGGGATTCCGGCCGGGCGTGATGGAGCGGCTCGGATTGGGGCCGGAGCCGTGCCACGCGGCCAATCCGTTGCTGGTTTATGCGCGCATGACCGGTTGGGGGCAATCCGGACCGCTGGCGAAGGAGGCCGGTCACGATATCAATTACCTGGCGCTGACGGGGGCACTCCATTGCCTCGGCGACGATGATCGGCCGCCGCCGCCGCCGCTCAATCTGGTGGCCGATCTCGGTGGGGGGGGCCTCTATCTCGTCGTCGGCGTGCTGGCGGCCGCATGGGAAGCGAAACGTTCGGGGCGAGGACAGACGATCGACGTCGCCATGATCGACGGCGTCACCCACCTCATGTCGGCATTCCAGGCCTTTCGCCAACAGGGCACATGGTCGGAGAAACGCGCCGACAACATCGTGGATGGAGGAGCTCCATTCTACCGTACGTATGAGACCAAAGACGGGAAGTACGTCGCGGCCGGGGCCATCGAGCCGCACTTCTACGCCAACCTCGTCGAGGTCATGGGGCTCGATCCGCAGCAGATGCCTGCGCAGAACGACCGATCGTCTTGGCCCATGATGCGAGGCGTGTTTGCGCGGGTCTTCGCGTCGCGGACGCGAGACGAATGGGTTGCAGCGGCCGCCGGGCGTGACGCCTGTCTTTCGCCGGTGCTGACCATGGATGAAGCGCCGGCGCACCCGCAGATGAAGACGCGCGACGTCTACGCGATGTTCGATGGCGTTCGTCATCCCAGTCCGGCGCCGCGATTTTCACGCACCGCATCCGAACTCGCGCGACCGGCGTCGCGGCCTGGGGCGGACGGCCACGCCGCCCTGGCGGATTGGGGGATCTCCGCAGGGGATCGCCAGGCCTTGGTGGCAGTCGGCGCGATGGCTGATTTCTGAGACGATTTGGCGCTGTGGAATGAAGGTTCCGCTGGCAGGCCGGTATGCCTGCTCTCCTGTGACTTGGCCGCCGCTTGATTGCGGCGGCCGATTTTCGGAGCGCGAAGGGCGCGACGATCGACGGAGCGGACCATTCTCGCAGACTGCCGGTGCGCTTCGAGCGGAGAACGAACATGGCTGAAGAGCTTCCTGGTACGACCCGCCTCATCCTCGTCAGGCACGGCGAGCCGGACGAGGGGAATCCGCTGGACCCCGGCGATCCTCCCTTGAGCAGCCAGGGAATGCTGCAAGCGCGTCGCGTCGCCGAATTGCTGGCCGGCGACGGGATCGATCGGATCGTGTCGAGCCCGCAAAGGCGAGCGCGCCTGACGGCGCAGCCGCTGGCGTCCCTGCTTGATCTGCCGGTCGAGATTGTCGAGGGGATTGCCGAGGTCGACCTGCATACCGATCGTTACCGCTCGCCCGAGACCATCAAGCGCGAATATCCGGAACGATGGACGGAGTTCCTGGCCTCGCCCGCAGCGTTCTTCGGGAAAGATGAGGCGCAATTCAATGCCGCAGTGCTTGGTGCATGCGAGGACCTGCTGGCGTCGCAAGCGCGCACCATCGCGGTCTTCAGCCACGGCACGCCGATCAAGGTTCTGGTGCAGCACGCCCTCGGGCTCGAGAACAGGAACAAGTTGCGGATCGGACATTGTTCCCTGACGCGCATATCCGGTACGACGCTTGCTGATCTGGCGGTTGAATGCGTCAACGACGAATATTGCTAGTGTTGCGCCTGCCGGCCATGAGCCGCGCGGTAGGTCAATGTCGCTCACTTTGAAGATGTCCTCTGGGAGCCGTCTTGCATGACAATTCGCATCCTCACGACGGCCTGTATTGTCGTCGCCGTGCTTGTCTCGGCGCTGGTTTCGCAAGACGTCTCCGCGCAGCCGTTTCCTTCCCGGCGCATCACGTTGACGGTGCCGTTTCCGGCCGGCAGCGCGACCGATGGCGTGACCAGGCGCCTTGCCGAGAGTATCCAGAACCAGGCAGGCGTGACGGTGCTGGTGGAGAACAAGCCCGGCGCCGACGGAAACCTCGCGGCGCTATCCGTGCTGAAGGCTGACGCGGACGGTTACAACGTGTTCGTGACGACGAACTCGACCCAGGCCGCCAACGTCAATCTGTTCAACGCGATGCCGTTCGATCCCAAGGCGGATTTTGCACCGGTTGCGGGTGTCATGAGCATCCCGTTGCTGCTCACCGTCAAGGAGGACTTCCCCGCGCGAAGCGTCGCCGAATTTGTCGCGCTCGCAAAGACACGCGCGCAACCCTTGTCGTTCGGAAGCGGTAACACGTCGAGCAGGGGCGCCGCCGAACTGTTTCGCTATGAAGCCGGCATCCAGATGCAGCACGTGCCCTATCGCGGCATGCCGCAGGCGCTGACCGATCTGCTGAGCGGTCAGATCGACTGTGTCTTCGCCGATCCCGCCAGCGCCCAGGGATTGATTCAGGATCATCAACTCAGGGTGCTCGCCGTCACCAGCGGGGAGAGGATTGCGAACCTGCCGGATGCGCCCACGATGAAGGAGGTCGGGCTGCACAGATCGGAGTTGACCGCCTGGGTCGGCGTCTTCGTGCGATCGGGCACGCCGGCTGATATCGTCGATCGGCTCAACCGTCTAGTGCGCGCGTTTCTGGAGACCGCGGAGACGCGGGCCTATCTGGAATCTGTCGGCGCAAAGCCGTTCCTGACGACGCCGGCCGAACTCGGCGCGTTCGCCGATGCGGACACCAGGCGATGGGCGCAGATCGTCGAGATCGCGAAGATCGAAAAGAAGTAGCAGGCCGAGCGGCCTCACGCCGTCAAGCGAGCCGTACCGCGATCGAGCACGACAACGTTGCGTTCGACTGCAATCGAGCGAAAGCGGATTTCGTCACCGGATGGGAAAAACTCGGTGCGGATCGTCTCGCCTGGGAAGACGGGGCGGCTGAAGCGAACCGACAGCGATTGGAGCCGCTCCGGAGCGTTGCCGGCGAACGCGGACAGTATGGCGCGGGTCGCGATCCCGAATGTGCAGAGGCCGTGAAGGATCGGCCGCTCGAAGCCCGCCTTGCGGGCAGCTTCCGGATCGGCGTGAATCGGGTTGTAGTCGCCACTCAACCGATAGATCAGTGCCGACTGCGGCAGCGTCGGGATTTCCAGGCTGATGGACGGTGGACAATCAGGCAAGGGCGCCGCGGATAGGCCCGGGTCGCCAAAGCCGCCGCAGCCGCCATCGCCGCGAAGGAACAGGACCGAGCGAACCGTTGCGAGACGTGTTCCTGTCCGCGCGTCGCTCAGGGCCTTCACGAGGTGAAGAATGGCTCCCTTGTCTCCGCCCTTATCCTCGACCGCCGCGATTTCGTAGTTCCCTTTGACGGAGCCTTCGGGCGGAATCGGGTGATGAATCTCGATGGTTTGCTCGCCGTGCAGCAACCGGATCCAGTCGATCGCCAATTCAGGTGCCGCGACCCAGCGGCCGGGATGCGCAAGAACACAGCAGAGCGACGGGACGGCCAGCAGCCTGTCTTCCAGCACGAAGCGCAATTGATCGGGATCGAGCGCATCGGAGCCGAAGCCCAGACCGAGCGCGTACAGGATCGTGTCGCGGCGGGTGAAGTCTTGCGAGACGGCGTTGAAGCGAAAATTGCGGACGGCTTCCAGGTTCACGTGACGCTCCGGATTGCGCGGGATGGTGGTTGCTCTCGAGAGGGTCGCATTATAGTACGATAGCGTACGAAATAGAATGGCGGATGTGTCCGCGACAGCGGATGGGAGCAATGTCATGCAAGGTCTCGATCAGTGCCTGGCGCCGGACGGACCATCTTGCGGCTCGACCGCTGGATCGACGCCGCAACTCCTCAGGCGAAATCTCGTCGCTGCTGCCTGCTTCGTCGCGGCCGCCATCGCCTCGTGCGGATCGGCATGGGCCGTGGACAAGACATACGGTCCCGGCGTCAGCGACACCGAGATCAAGATCGGAAATACATCGCCTTATAGCGGGCCGGCGTCGGCCTTCAGCATGGTCGCAAAAACGGAGGCGGCCTATTTCAGGAAGGTCAACGAGGAGGGCGGTATCAACGGCCGCAAGATCACGTTCATCTCGTACGACGATGGCTATTCTCCGCCCAAGACGGTCGAGCAGACCCGCCGGCTGGTCGAGAGTGACGAGGTGCTGATGGTGTTCAATGCCATGGGCACCGCGACGAATTCCGCCGTTCAAAAGTACCTCAATGCGAAGAAAGTGCCGCAACTGTTCGTGTCGAGCGGCGCCGCGAGGTGGAACGATCCCAGGAACTTCCCGTGGACCATCGGCTTCACGCCGAGCTACGAGACCGAGGCGGAGTTCTATGCGAAATATCTTCTGGAACATCGGCCCGAGGCAAAGATCGCGATCCTGTTTCAGAACGACGATCTCGGCAAAGATTACGTTCGAGGGCTGAAGCGAGGGCTCGGCGCGAAAGCGCAGGCGATGATCGTCACGGAGGAGCCATTCGACGTCTCCGAGCCGACCATCGAATCCCATCTCGTCAAGCTCAAGGCATCGGGCGCCGACGTGCTCCTCGACGTCGCCACGCCGAAGTTCGCCGCGCAGGTCCTCAAGCGACTAGCGGAGATCGGCTGGCGGCCGCTGCACATCCTGAGCTACGTATCGGCGTCGATCGGCAGCGTGATCAAGCCTGCGGGTCTCGAGACCGCCCAGGGCGCGATCTCAGCTGCCTATTTCAAGGACCCGAACGATCCGGCGTGGAAGGACGACGCCGGATTTGCCGCGTTCAGCGCATTCGTGGACCGATATCTTCCTGCCGCGGACCGCAGCGATACGCTGATCGTCAACGGCTACAATACGGCGCAGGCGCTGGTCCATGTGCTGAAGCAGTGCAGCGATGACCTCTCGCGTGAGAACGTCATGCGCGTTGCGGCAAGCCTGAAGGATGTCGATCTGGGAATGCTGTTGCCTGGAATCCGCCTGCATACGTCCCCGGACGACTTCGCTCCCATCAAGGACTGGCGGTTGATGCGGTTCGAGGGATCGACGTGGCATCTGCTCGATGCCGGAAGCGTGCACCCCGCTAGCTCGGCGCGAGACTAGGCAGCGCGCCGCCGCCGTCGCGGCTTGGGCTTGGCGACCGGCTCATCCTTGGTCCCGTTCGACGCGTTGCCGTCAGACAGGGCGAGCAAGTTGTGCTTCATGGCAAGCAGGGCGTGGGAGGCGGCCTCCAGCTCCTTGCGGTCGATACCCTTGGCAATGCTGGCGTTGAATTTGTCGGTCTCCTTGCGGATCCGTTCGAGGAAGCCCTTGGCCTGCTTGGTCACATAGACACGCTTGACGCGACGATCGATGGGATCTGCATGACGGATCACGAATCCCGACGATTCCAGGCGGTCGATCAGGGCTCCCACGGCCACCTTGCCGACATCGAGCTCGTTGGCCAGCTGGACCTGGGGCAGGCCGTCCTTGCGGGAGATAAAGGCCAGCACCCACCATTGCGAACGGGTGATTCCAAGCGGGGCGAGGGCGCGGTCGAACATCATCCTTCTCAGCCGCGACACATCATGAATGAGGTATCCCAGTCGCAGATCCCAGGCGGGCTGATCAACCATCCAGTGTCCCTTGAAGCAGGCCCGATAGGACCGCTTGGCTCATACCATACACTAGCGTATTTTAAGGGACGATCAAGACAGGAGCCCCGCCGCCTGACGGGGGGCAGGCTGCAGGACAGTCTGAAGCCACAACGGGGCGATACCGTCAGTTGAGCTCTTTTGGCGAATAGCCGAGGATATGCCGGGCGATGATCAGCCGCTGGATTTCCCCGGTCCCCTCGTAGATGTCGAAGATCCGCGCATCGCGAAAGAGCTTTTCCAGCGGCTCGGAGGCGGAGAGACCCGCGGCGCCGAGGACCTCGATACAGGTTTGGGTAACGCGGCGTGCCAGCATCCCACCCATGGCCTTGGCCATGGACGAGTCGACTTTGCCCGGCCCCTCTCTCTGCTCGATCCATTTGGCGCGGACCACGGTGAGCCAGGTTGCTTCCCATTCGGCTTCCAGGGAGAGCATGCGCGCGGAGGCCATCGGTTGCGTCGCCAGGCGCGCATTGTAGTCGGGCTGGATGCCCGCGTTGCGAAGCTGGGTCCAGGTGTAGTCGAGCGCGGCCCGCGAGACGCCCAATGCGTAGGCCGCGACGACCGGACGGGATTCGCTGAATGATTGAAGCGTCTTCTTCAGGTCGCCGTCGACGTGATTGAAAGCCGGGACCTGGCAGTCGACGAAGGAAAGCGCTGCGGTATCCTCCCAGCGGATGCCCATCTTCCGGATCTGTGGGCCGACGTTGAATCCCGGTGTGCCCTTTTCGACGATGAACGTGGACAGCCGCTGCGGCTGCTCCGGATGCAGCGCGCGCGCGAGGACGAGGACTGCGTCGCATCCTTCGGCATAGGTGATGAAGATCTTCTCGCCGTTGATGATCCAGTTGCGGGTGACCGGGTCGAACCGCGCCGTGGTCCTCACCGAAGCCGGATCGGAGCCGCCGACGGGCTCTGTCAGTCCGATCGCGATGGTCCAGTCGTGCCAGCGGTCATACTGCTCGGCCGTTCCGGCGATCTTCAACACGGTGTTGCCGAGCGAATATCTGTGCTCGCGAAGCGGGACGCCACCATACCAATCCTCAAGGTACAACAGCGCTTTGATGATCTTGTGGCCGCTGGTCTCGTGGACAAAGGCCTCGAGCAGAGCCCGCACGTCGGGGCACCCATCCGCCTCGGGATAGGCGTGAGGCAGAAGGCTGTCCTCGGCGTTCTCGAAATCGCGGGCATATTTGGTCGCCAGCTTTGCCTGACGACGTGCCTCATCGATTAATTGGCGGTCGCGCTCGGTGAACTCAAAGCTGATCATGAGGAATGTCTCCGAATTCCGGCAGTCATGCGCCGACCAGGCTATCGAGAACCGACAGGGAGCGGGCGTTGCGGTACCACATCTCCAGCGGAAGGTCGCGAACGAAGCCGTGGCCGCCGAACACCTGCACGCCCTCGTCGGCGATACGCATGGCGGAGTCGCTCGCATAGAGCTGCGCCAGGCGCGCGCTGCGTGCCGCGTCGGGATTGCCATCCAGTTCGGCCGCCGCCTTCAGCCCCATCCATCGCATCGCGTCGATCGCGACGTGCATGTCGGCCAGCTTGAAGGCGATGGTCTGCTTGCGGGCGATGGCCTCGCCATGGACGATGCGGGTCTTGGTGTAGGGAAGAGCGAAATCGAACACGGCACGCGACAGGCCGGAAAGCATCGCGCAAAGGGCGATCCGGGATGCGTCGCGGATACGCTGGACATTGGCGCCGGCCGTCTCACCGAGACGCATGGATGTGGGAATCGTGACGCCGTCGAACGCGACCGATGCCCAATCGAGGCCGCGTAGCCCAAGCGTGCCCTCGATTTTCGAAACCCGCACGCCGGCCGTATCGAGTGGGACGATAAGCGCCTCGTCCCGGCCATCGCACTTCACGAGTGCGAGCAGATAACGGCACTGCTTTGCGACCGGCACCATCGTCGCACTGCCTTCGAGCCGAAATCCATTGGCTGTTCGCGTGATGCTGGTTCTCGCCGCGGTGTTGTCCGGCAGGGCGGCATCGAGTTCGACCACCGCAGCGAGTTGCGGAGAATCTGACATGAACGAGGGAAGCAGTTCGTCCCGCTGCCGATCGGATCCCTGCTCGGCGACGGCCTTGGCGAAGCCGACAGATGCCGCGATGGCGGTGGCAACGGCTGCGTCTCCGGCCGCGAGTTCCTCGAGCACCAGCGCGTTCAGGACGGTCGGCTGCTCCATGGTCCGAAACGCGGGATCGGCAACCGCTTGTACGATACCCAGCGCCCAGGCGTCCACGAGGGTGGAGGAGGGAATCTGCGCCGCTTCATCGGCGGCGCGGGCCGCAGGCGCGAGCGTGGATCGCGCCAGGCCGGCGGCAGCGCTGCGAGCGATCTCCTGTTCCTCGCTCAACTCGAACGAAATCAAGTGGAACTCCTCATGGGCCTGTTGATGCTATTGACGTCGCGAGTGCGTGGTGCCCGCTTTCGTTGATGCTGATGATGCCGATGCTTCCGTCGCTCCGCAGGCGAAGGCGGGTGACCGAGCCGTAACCTGGAAGGAAATGCACGAAGCCGTTCAAGGCGAGTGCCTGCGAGAGCACGACGTTGATGGGCATGCCGTGGGTGAAGATCGCGACCTTCTGCCTCGCGTCGCCTTCGGCGGCGATGGTCTTGAGGGCACCCATGACCTCGGCCTGGAAACGATCGGGATCTCCTCCAAGGTAGCGGATCGGGTCCGTCAGGAATCGCTTCCATTCATCCTGCCCCAGGCTGCGCAGCGTTTCGGTGGAGCGATACCGCGCGCCGAACCGGTCAGCCTCGGCCCACTCGTCGACGACGTCGATCGGCCGGCCAAGTCGTTGCGCCAGAGGCTCCGCCGTTTGCCGCGCGCGCCGCAACGGGCTCGCGACGATACGATCGATGGTTTCCAGACTGAGAAGTTCGGCGATCGCGTCCGCTTGCCGCCGTCCGTCGTCGTTCAAGGGCGGATCGCCGGGGTTCGCGGAATCGTTCTCGTCCGGCCGGCCGTGGCGCACAAGAATGATTTTCATGGTCCGTCCCAGATGCGCTTCTCCGGCGGCAACCCGCGACCGGCAGGCTGAACCATCGTTGTTTTGAAATATGGTATAGTAGTGAACTAATGTGTCAAGCGAGTGGAGGCGCGGTGCTGCTTCCGATGGATGGTCGAATATCCCGGCGTTTCGAGACCATTCGACGATAACGGGCATTCCGCGGAACGTCGTCAGGACATCGCATGCATGCGTTTCCTGATGTGTGATTTACAGACCAAGTAAGCCAGCGTATCAATTGATCGATGCGGACGATCAAGGACATGCCCATGTCGAAGCCTCTCGTGGGAATCAAGGTGCTGGATTTCTCCAAGGTTCTGGCGGGGCCGCTGTGCAGCCAGTATCTGGGCGACCTCGGCGCGGAGGTCGTCAAGGTCGAGATGAAGGGGCAGGGCGACGAAACCCGGGGATGGCCGCCGTTTCCCGCGCCGGGTTTCGGAACTGTGTTTCTCAGCGCGAACCGCAACAAGCGCAGCATCGCCATCGATCTCAAGACCGAACGCGGCCGCGAGATCGCGCATGAACTGGCGAGGACGGCGGACGTTGCGATCGAGAGTTTCGGTTCGGGCGTCGCGGAGCGTCTCGGAATCGATGCCGCGACATTGCGTCCGCTGAACGAGCGACTGATCCATTGCAGCATCTCGGGGTTCGGCCGGACTGGTCCCCTGAAGAATGCGCCCGGCTATGACGTGATCCTTCAGGCCTTTTGCGGCGTCATGGCGATGACAGGCGACGAGGGCGGCGGGTACATCCGTAGCCCGATCTCGCCGATCGACCAGATGACGGGGGTGCACGCCTTCAGCGGGATCCTCGGGCTGCTCTATGCGCGGGAGAAAACCGGGCAGGGTGGAACGGTTCAGGTGTCGCTGTTCGAGACCGCGATGGGGCTGCTCGGCTACAATCTGCAGACCTTCTGGGAGCGTGGGGTTCAGCCGGCAAAATGCGGCTCGAGCCACGAGTCGCTCTGCCCCTATCAGGCTTTCGAAACCGGCGAAGGACCGATCATGATCGGTGTGGCGAACGACAATCTGTGGCGGAAGTTCTGCGCCGTCGTGGGGCTGGCCGATATCGTGGACGATCCGCGCTTCCGGACCAATGCCGATCGGGTTCAAAACAGGGCGGAAACCCTCCGCCGCGTGCAGGAGGCGCTGATGTCGCGGTCAGCCGTGGCATGGAACGAGGCCCTGGCGGCAGCCGGCGTGCCCTGTTCGCCGATCAATTCCCTGGCTCAGGTGCTAAGTCATCCCCATACAGACGCAAGCGGAATCATCGTGGAATATGATCATGCCGCGGCCGGGCATATGAAGGGCGTGGGACATCCCGTCCGCATCAATGGTCAGGCGCGGACCGCGGGAAAGCCGCCGCCGGCGCTCGGCCAGCATACGGACGAAGTTCTGTCCGAACTCGGCATGTCGGCGGAGCGGATCGAAACGTTACGCGACGCGGGCATCATCGGATGATCCGTGCGCGGAGACAATGAGGGAGGATATCGATGAGCGAGCCGACGGCGAACGACTTCACCACGATCACGGTCGAAGAGCGTCCCGGGATCGACATTGTCTCGTTGAACCGGCCGGAGACGCTGAATGCGGTGACGCCGGCGATGGCCGAGGAACTGACCACCTATTTGTCGTCGCTGCACGACAAGCTCAGGACACGCGTGGTGATCCTTCGGGCCAACGGCCGCGCATTTTGCGCCGGCGCCGAGCTTGGTTCAGAGGCCTTTGCGAAACCGGGGGAGGGACGGCCGCAACGTCAGCTGCGAATGCAGCAGCAATACTCCGGCATCATTCGCCTGATGAGAAGCTGTCCTCAACCGATCGTCGCACTGGTCCAGGGCGCCGCGTGCGGGGCCGGCTTTTCGCTGGCGCTTGCCGCCGACGTCCGGTTTGCCTCGCCGCACGCACGCATGAATGCCGCCTATATCCGCGTCGGCGTCGGCGGTTGCGACATGGGGTCGGGCTATCTGCTGCCGCGACTGATCGGATTGTCCGTTGCCTCGGAACTGCTGCTGAGCGGGCGATTTATCGAGGCCGAAAGAGCCAAGGCCGTGGGATTGGTGAGTGACGTCGTTCCCGCCGATCAATTGCTGGCGACGGGCCTGGCTTATGCGGCGGACCTGCTGCGGACCGCACCGATGGGCTTGCGCATGACAAAGCAGACGCTCAACGCGCTGATCGACGCGCCGGGCCTGGAGACCGCCCTCACCATGGAAGACCGCCAGCAGGTGATGTTGCTGGAAACCGCCGATCACCGCGAAGCCGTGGCCGCGTTCCGGGAAAAGCGGGAACCGAGCTATCGCGATCTCTAGAATGGGACGCGAGTTCGACATCTTCGCGCCCGCCGGCAGTGCCTGAGCATTGGACCAGCGGGCGTTGGGAGACGGTCAGGACGCGGGTGCTTGGCGTTGACCGAAGGCGCCGGGACCGCCCAGATAGGCGGGATAGCCGAGCTCCCGTACGACGGCATAGTCGGCCATGCGAAGCTGCTCCGCCGTCAAGTCGAATGTGAGCGGGAGAACGGCCTGGCTCAGGCGCTGCATCAACGCCAGCGCCGGCTGGCGCCGTGGGTCCTGGTCCGATTGATTCAGCCAATAGCCCGCTCCTGCATTGCGGCGAAGCGCCGGAACGTTGGGCAAACCGGGGCGCGTGAAACCGACCGTCGCGAGGAGTTCGTCGCTGGGGCGCGCCTCCTCGAGCACCGATTTCGTCGTGGTGACGAAGTCCGCGATGAAGGCAGGCCGTTCGCCGGACTTGGCGAGACGGTCGTGATCGGTTCGACCGAGGAAGAGGGTCTGGATCATGTTGCGCGCCTCGGCCCGCTGGATCAGATGCGAGAATATCGCCATTTCACTGCGGATGGCGCCATCGAAGCATTGCGGGAGGCCGAACTCGACGCAATCGAGGATCGCGAGGGGGGCTGGATAGTGCCCGAGCGTCTCCGAAAGGACGCGCTCGCGGACGGGAGCGAGAAGCCTGCTCACCTCGAGCGGTGACGGATCCTTCCAATCCGCGCGATCCCATGGTTGCTGCACGGTGGACGTCGAGAGCAGCCAGGATTCCGCGGCCGCGATTTCCTCTCCGGGGGCGACGAGGGCATCGACGAGCCCGCTTTCGAGAGCTGCGGTGCCCGACAGCCTTGCTCCCTCCAGAAGCACGGGAAGGGCGCGCTCAACGCCGATCAGCCGTGGCAGGCGCTGCGTGCCGCCTCCGCCCGGCAATAGGCCGACCAGAGATTCCGGCAGACCAAGCGCGGCCCGCGGATCGTTGGTCAGGACGCGGTAATGCGTGCCGAGCGCGAGTTCGCAGCCGCCGCCGAGGGCGAGGCCCGCGATCGCGGACGCAACAGGCTTGCCACAGCTTTCCAGCGCGCGAATGGCAAGGCTCAGCCGGAAGAAATGATCGTAGGCGACGTTGAACCGGGCGTGAGTGGGCTTCGCCATGATCATGTCGTAGGCGACACCGAGTTCAGTGAGGTCGGCGCCCGCGCAGAACGCGCTGCTCTTGCCGGAGCGAACGACGACACCTCGTACGTCGCTCTGTGCGAGCCAGCGGGCAAACGCGCCGAGCTCGACGATGGCGGCTTCCGAGAATACGTTCATCGTGCGGCCGGGCGCGTCGAATATGAAGTGAACGAGGCCGTTGTCCTTCAATTCCAGCCGGAACTGTTCGAGTTTGGGCGGAGCCTGCGTCATGGAAGATCCTTTGCCTTCTTGAGGGAAGCCGGGCGAACGAGAGGTCAGAAGCCGACCCGGTCGCCACCCTTGAGCGAGAGGATTTCGCGAGCCTCGTCGGCGGTCGCCGGCTCAAGGCCGAGACCCTCAATGATCTTGCGAACCTGCCGCACCTGCGCGGCGTTCGAGTTCGCGAGCTGTCCGGCGCCAACCCACAAGCTGTCTTCGAGGCCGACACGGACGTGCCCGCCCATGGATGCGGCCATCGCCGCGACAGGCATCTGATTGCGGCCTGCACCGAGCACGGACCAGCGGTACGAATTTCCGAACAGGCGGTCGGCCGTACGCTTCATGTGCATGACGTCGTCGGGGTGCGCGCCGATGCCGCCGAGCAGACCGAAGCAGGTCTGGATGAAGAGCGGCGCCTGAACCAGTCCCTCGGTGAAGAAGTAATGCAGGTTGTAGAGATGGCTGGTATCGTAGCACTCGAACTCGTAACGCGCTCCGGTCGCGTTCAACGTTTCAAGGGCATAGCGAATGTCCTTGAAGCTGTTTCGGAAGACCAGATCGTGGGAGCCTTCGAGCATCGCCGGTTCCCAATCGTGCTTGAACTCCTTGTAGCGCTTCAGCATCGGGAAGAGCCCGAAATTCATCGAGCCCATGTTCAGGGAGGCAACTTCAGGCCGCCATTTCGCCGCGGGGCGGACACGTTCCTCGACGGTCATGTACGGCGAGCCGCCCGTCGTCAGGTTCACCACCACGTTCGACGATTGCTTGATCACCCGCAGGAACGGCTCGAATGCTTCGGGGCTCTGATCAGGCCGGCCGTCCTCGGGATTGCGGGCATGAAGGTGGACGATGGCGGCGCCGGCGTCGGCGGCTTCGAGGGCCGAACTCGCGATCTGCTCTGCGGTTACCGGCAGATGCGGCGACATCGACGGCGTATGGATGGAGCCGGTAATGGCGCAACTGATGATGACTTTGTTCTTCGCCATGATGAGTATCCTCCCGATTAGAACCTGGACTCGAAGGCGGTCCAGCTGTTCGACAAGCTGTCGCGGTGATGTTCGGCGGCAATCCCGATGAGGGCGTCGGCGCGGTCGCGATGAGAGAGCCCGCGGAGGTCGGCCGCGCCGTTCTCGGTAACGATGATGTCGGTGTCCATGCGGCCGAGCGACACGGGGCTTGCGCCGCCGTTCGGCCCGACGATGCGGCTGATGGTGCCGCCAGCGGCAGTTGCCGGCAGCGCAATGATGCGCAGCCCGCCGCCACACCACGCGCCTCGCGCGAAGTCCGAGGCGCCGCCGGGCCCCGAGCTGAGGCCCTGCGTCGTCATCTCGGCATAGACCTGACCGAACAGGTCAACCTCGATCGCGGAGTTGACCGCCACGAACCGTTCGATCTCGGCGACCACCCGTGGACCATGGGTATTGGAGACCGGCGTGAACGCGAAGGCGGGGCCGGACACGGCGGAATAGAGCCGTTGAGAGCCGATGGCGACGCCGCCGGTGACGGCGCAGCCGGAAGCAAGGGCGCCTGCATCGGCGAGATCGAGGACGGCATCGCCGATCAGCCCGGAATGGATCCTGATGTCGCGGTGGCCGGTCAAGGCACGCAGGACGGCAGTGGGGATCTTTCCGAGTCCGGTCTGCACGGTCCCGCCGTGCGGAATGAACGCGGCGACATGTCCGGCGATGGTTTGGGCGACCGGGTCGGGCGTCCCCTCGCTGAAACCGAGCAGACGCTGTTCTGCCTCGATCACCGCGGTCAGCTCGGAGAAAGGGATGCCGTGATGGCCGCGTGTTCTCGGCATCAGCGGATTGATGTGCGCGATCCGAACGGGGATGCGAGGCCAGATGTCGACAAGGAAATCCGCGATGGGGCCGAAGCTGCACATCCCGTTCTCGTCGGGCGGCGCGACCATGAACAGCGCGGCGTCGATCGGCACGGACCGCAATCGCGTGAGGATATCGCCATAGCACAGAGGAAAGAACGAGACCGCCGCGCCGGCCGCCCTGAGCTCGGGCGTGATGAAGAACGTCTCGACCCGGCAGCGTGGATTGGCGAGATAGGTCCGGGTGTTCAAGCCGGGGACGAAGATTCCGGTGAACGTCATCGCCCCGAGAGCCTCGCCGGCGCGCATGACCGCGTCGGCGAGAAGGAGCGATTCTCCGGAGCAGGCGACCACGAGGGTGCGCCCATCCGGAGGCAGGACGGAGGCGAGCGAAGCGGGCTCGATGCGGCGCGGCGCCACGTTCGCTCTCCGGTCGATCATTTCGCGTATTTGTGGAAGTCGGGCTTGCGCTTCTCGTTGAACGCGCGGACGCCTTCCTTGGATTCCTCGGTCTCGTAGAACAGCTTCACGGAGTACAGCGAAGCCATGCTGATGCCGCGGATGTTCTCGCTGTCGGCATTGAACGACCGCTTGGCGAGAGCGAGTGCCGTCGGTGAACGCTCCGCAAGCGTGTCCGTCCAGACCTTGACGGCGGCGTCGAGTTCGGCGGCCGGCACGACCTTGTTGACCAGGCCCATGTCGTAGGCCTGCTGCGCGCTGTAGCGCTCGTTCAGGTACCAGATCTCACGGGCGCGCTTGTCGCCGACGTGGCGGGCGAGCAGGGCCGTGCCCCAGCCGGGATCGACCGATCCGACCTTCGGCCCGACCTGGCCGAAAATGGCGGTGTCTGCGGCAATCGTAAGATCGCACAGGGTCGCGAAAACATTGCCGCCGCCGATGGCGAAGCCGTTGACGCGCGCGATCACCGGCTTCGGCACGTCGCGGATGATCGACTGGAATTCGTCGATGGGAAGGCCGACGATGCCGCGGCCGTCATACTGCCCCTCATGGGCGCTCTGATCGCCGCCGGTGCAGAAGGCCTTGTCGCCGGCACCGGTCAGGACGATGCTCGAGACGCCCTTGTCGTCGCCGGCAATCTGGAACGCGCGGATGAGCTCGTCGATCGTCTTGGCGCGGAACGCATTGTAGAGCTTCGGGCGATTGATGATGACCCAGGCGGCGCGGTCTCGCTTTTCGTAGATGATGTCTTCGAACGTCGGCAGATTGGTCATGGTTTCCTCTCTTGCGCGCACGGAAAGGCGCGCTGCTGGGTCGAAAGTCCTGATGGTGAGGACCGCGGTCGCGGTCAGATCATGTTCATGCCGCCGGCGACCGAGATGGTCTGTCCGGTCATGAAGCCAGCGTCTTCGGAAGCGAGGAACGCGACGATACCCGCGTAATCCTCCGGCTCGCCCATCCGCTTGAGCGGGATGCCGCGAACCATCGCGTCCTTCCATTTCACCGCCTGCTCGCCTTCACCGAGAACGGCGGCCATCATGGGGGTATTGGTCGGACCGGGGCAGACGGCGTTGAGGAGCACGCCCTTGCTGGCGAGCTCGCGCGCCACCGATTTGGTGAAGCTGATCAGGCCGCCCTTGCAGGCCGAATAGACGGCTTCGTTGCTGGTGCCGACGCGGGCCGCATCGGACGCGATATTGATGATGCGCCCGGCGCGGCGTTCGACCATCAGTGGTGCGACGACGTGGTGGGTATTGAGCGGGCCAAGCATGTTGATGCGAATGATCTTGTCCCAGAGCGCCTGGTCGGTGGCGAGGAAGGGCATCGGCTTGTCCCAGCCGGCGTTGTTGACGAGCGCCCAGATCGGGCCGAGTTCGGCTTCAACCTTGCCCACGGCATGCTTGACCGCCGCGTAGTCGCCGACGTCGAGCTCGTAGGTCTTGATGGTGGTGCCCGCACCGGCCAGCTTGGCGGTCTCGGCGCCGGCTTCGGGCTTGAGATCGAAAATGGCGACCTTGCATCCTTCCTGCGCCAGGCGAAGGCTGAGCGCGCGGCCTATGCCTTGTCCGCCGCCCGTGACGATCGCTATCTTGTCCTTCAACCCACGCATCGCATGTCTCCGTGTTTCATCCCATGAGGTCCAATTCGGCGCCTTCGGCTTCTTCAGCTTCGCCGCCCAGCATCTCGAGCAGCGTATCCTTGAGTGTGCGCAGCGTGTCCGCCGCCTGGTTCAACTGCTCCTCGGGTACGCGGCTGAGAATTTCGAGTTCGATACTCTCGACGCTCTCGCGAATGGTGGTGACCATCTTGGCGCCGGCGCGGGTCAGATAGACGCGCCGGGCCCGGCCGTCATTTCGGTCAGCGCGCCGTTCGATGAAGCCCGCGCCTTCCATGCGATCGAGCAGGCCGCCGATGGCCACCTTCGTCAGGTCCAGATCCGCGGCGAGCGCGGTTTGCGTCATGCCGTCGCGGCGCGAAAGGAAGGCGAGCACCCACCATTGGGAACGGGTGATGCTGAGGGGCTTCAGCGACCGGTCGACGACGACTCGCCGCAGACGGGAGACGTCGTGAATGAGGAAGCCGAAGCGGAGGCTTGAATTGAGATCTCTAGCCATCGAAGGTCCTTACGGATGCGGCCGCCGTTGCGTCGAGTTGCGGGGCGGCGCGCCATTTCGTCGTCATTCGCGCCGCGCTCTCGATTTCGAGCGGTCCTTGAACATGTCCCTCGCGATGATGGTCTTCATCACCTCGATCGATCCGCCGGCGATCTTGACGACGCGTGCGTCGGCATAGGCCCGGCAGATCGGATATTCCCACATATAGCCCCAACCGCCGAAAAGCTGCAGGCATTTGTCGACGGTCTCGCAGTGGAGCTCCGACGTGACCATCTTGGCCATGGCGGCGTCGACGGCGTCCAGCTTTCCGGAGAGGAACAGGTCGATACAGCGGTCGGTGAACACCCTGGCCATGGTGGCCCTGGCCTTCAGATCGGCGAGAACGAACTGGGTGTTCTGAAAGTCGGCGATGGTCTGGCCGAACGCCTTGCGCTCGGTCGTGTAGTCGACCGTCCATCCGATCACGGTTTCGGTGACCGTCGCGGAGCGGATCGCCTGGGCGAGACGTTCCTGCGCGAGCTTGGTCATCATGTGCTGAAAGCCGCGACCTTCCGAGCCGAGCATGTTGGCCGGGGGTACACGGACGTTGTCGAAGAACAGCTCGGACGTGTCCTGCGCCTTCATGCCGAGCTTTTCGAGATTGCGTCCCCGCTGGAAGCCCTCGCGGTTGGATTCCACAAGGAACAGTGTAATCCCGTTCGCGCCGGCGGACGTATCGGTCTTGGTCGCCAGCACGATCACATCGCAGAGCTGGCCGTTGGAGATGAAGACCTTCTGGCCGTTGATGACGTATTCGTTGCCGTCACGCACGGCCTGGGTCCGGACCGCCTTCAGATCGCTGCCGGCGTGCGGCTCGGTCATGCCCAATGAGCCGATCGCTTCACCGCGGACCATCTTGGGCAGCCAGTGACGCTTCTGCTCGTCAGTGCCGAACGAGAGGATGTAGGTCGCGACGAGATCGGTATGGATCAGGAAGCCGGGACCGCTGGCGCCGACGCGCCACAATTCCTCGAATACGACCACGTCGAACAGGTAGTCGAGGCCGGCTCCGCCGAACTCTTCGGGCACCGTGCAGCAGAGCAGGCCGGCCGCGCCGGCCTTCAGCCAGAGGTCTCGGGGAACGATCCCGTCTTCCTCCCACTTGGCGTGGAACGGCACGATCTCCTTCTCGACGAAACGACGAACCGTCGCGCGCCAGATCTCATGTTCTTCGCGAAAAATGGAGCGCTCGATCATTGTTGCTCTGCCCGCCTGCCTGTCTCTGCCTTAGGCCCGTTGTGACTTGTCGCGCTCGGTCGACTTGACGATCGCGTCACGTGCGGCCTTCCACTGCTCGTCGGTGAGCGCCGATAGATCGGCGAACGTCCCGGGTCCGGCGAGATGCTGTCCGCCGTCGATCGCGATCGTTTGTCCGGTCAGATATTCGCAGGCGTCCGACATCAGGAAGATGATGAGGCTTTGCAGTTCGCGCATCTGGCCGAACCGGCGCATCGGGACGGTATCGGCACTGGTTGCGCTGGATTTGGTGTCGGGTATCGGATTGAGCTTTTCCCAGGCGCTCTCCGTGGGAAATGGTCCCGGTGCAGTGGCGTTGAGCCGAATGCCGTAAGGGCCCCATTCGACCGCCAGGGACATCGTCATTGCATGCAGCGCGGTCTTCGCCATGGCGGAGGGGACGACGAAGGCCGATCCGGTCCAGACCCAGGTCACGAGATTGCTGACCACCGAGCCTTTGAGGCCACCCGCGATCCAGCGCTTGCCGGCCGCCAGGGTGACGTGGAAGCTGCCGTCCATGACGGTCGACGTCACGGCGCGGAAACCGCGCGGGCTCAGTTCCTTCGTCGGTGCGATGAAATTCGCCGCGGCGTTGTTGAGGAGGCCGGTGAGGGGGCCGACGCTCCAGATGGCCTCCATCATCCTGTCGACCTGATCGGCGTCACGGATATCGCAAACGTGTGTATGGACCTTTGCCTTGTCGGACGATGCGATCTCGCGGGCTGCGGCTTCCAGCACCGGGGCGCGTCGTCCGCAGATGTGCACGGTGGCTCCCCTGTCCGCCAGCGCCTTGCTGATCTCCTTGCCGAGACCGCTGCCCCCGCCGGTAACCAGGATCGACTTCCCGGCCAACGCATCAGGCCGAAAGATATCCATGCTCATAATAGGGCAAAGCCTCCGTTTACAGCCTTTTTTGACGTCGTTCCGAAAAATTCGTAAACCTATTTACAAGATTGGGCATTGCTGTCAAGTTGCGCGCCAACCAACGAGGGACGGAAATTGCCCACCACGCCAAGTCAATCTCAGGCCGGCCGTTTCGTTGCGGCAGTCGGAGCCTACGCACCGCTGCTGCGATTGGAACGGGCTGCCGCCGGCAAGGCTCTCAAGTTTTCAGGTCTGGGCGGCAGGCCGTCCGGCCGTCGTGCCGTTGCGGGATGGGACGAAGACGCGTTGACGCTTGCCGTCGAGGCGTCGCGGGCGTTGCCGCAACCCGAGGCCGTGATCTTCGCGTCGACCTCCGCTCCCTTCATCGAGCGGTCACAGGCGACGCTGCTCGTTGATGCGCTCGCCCTGGATCAGGGCGTGCGCACCGGCGACGTCGCCGGATCGCGCCGTTGCGCGGTCTCGGCACTCCGCGATGCTTTGCTGGGGCGTGGCGATACGATCATCGCAGCCGGGGAAAAGCGGCCGGCGACCGCCGGGAGCTCACAGCATCTGTCCGACGGCGACGGCGGCGCGGCTGCTTTCGTCTCCGATCGCGGCGCCGCGCAACTGCTCGGTCACGCGAGCCTGTCGCATGACCTCGTTGATATCTACGCGTCCCGCGAACGCCCGCAATCCTACGCGTATGAGGAGCGGTTCGTCCGCGACACCGCGATCGGAAAAGTGATCGCGCCGACGATCAAGGCGGCCTGCGCCGCGGCGGGAGTCGCACCGTCGAAGATCGCGCGCGCGGCGGTGCATGAACCGCTTGCTGGGTGCTGGCGCGAGATTTCACGGCTGACGGGAGTGACCGCTCCGAATGCCGCGGCCGATCTAGCGCAAGCCGTCGGCGATCTCGGGTCGGCGCACGCGCTGTTCGCGTTCGCCTTGGCGTGCGCGGGAGCCCGCGAGGGAGATCTGATCCTGCTAGCCGGCTTCGGCAGCGGCTGCGATGCGATGGTGTTCCGTATCACAGGCGAGATGCCGGGCGCGCGCGAAGCGGCGGCGCAACTGAGCAAGGGCGTGGCGTTCGACGACTACATGCGCTTCCTCAGCCTGACCGGGGCGGTCCAGCTCGATTGGGGCGTACGCTCCGAGTTCGAGCAGAAGGCGCAGGCGACGGTGCTGGAGCGTTATGGCCGCGACATGATCGGATTCGTCGGCGGCCGCGACGCCGAGGGCAATGTCCAGTTTCCGAAGAGCCGCTTTCCGGTACGGCCGGACGCCACGGCTCCCGAGCCATTCGAGGACGTTCGACTGGCCGACTGTGCCGCCAGGATCGTCTCGGTGACGGCCGACCGCCTCAACTTCACGCCCGATCCGCCGTTCTGGTTCGGACTCGTGCAGTTCGACAACGGCGCGCGCGTGATGATGGAGTTCACGGACGGCGACGGCCGCGGCTTCTCGGTCGGAGACGCGGTGCGGCCGCTGTTGCGCATCAAGTCGCGCGACGCCCGGCGCGGCTTCAGGACGTACTTCTGGAAGGCGGCTCCCGCGGACCGTCCCACCATCGAGGGATAGACATGGCCACAGGCATCAAGGACAAGGTCGCCGTCATCGGCATGGGCTGTACGTCGTTCGGCGAGCATTGGAACAAGGGCCCCGAGGACCTGATGGTCGATGCGTTCGTCGAGGCGATTGCAGACGCCGGCATCGAGAAGAGCCAGATCGAGGCTGCCTGGATGGGCAATGCCCTCGATGACATCAACGTCGGCAACAGCGCCTTGCCGCTGGCGCACGCGCTTCGCCTGCGCGGCATACCTGTGTCGCGCGTCGAGAATATGTGCGCGACTGGCTCGGAAGCCCTGCGCGCGGCAAGCTATGCCGTCGCCGCCGGCGCGGTCGACATCGCGCTCGCGGTCGGCGTCGAGAAGCTCAAGGACACCGGCTACGGCGGGCTCCCACTCCGCACCAAGGGCCTCGCCAACGATCTGTGGATGCCCTACGGCTCGGCGCCGGGATCGTTCGCGCAATTGGCCGGAGCCTATGCGGCGCGCCATGGTATCGACAAATCCGATCTGAAGCGGGCGATGGCGCACGTCAGCTGGAAGAGCCACCAGAACGCAGCCCTCAATCCGAAGGCGCATCTGCGTAAGGCCGTCGACGTCGAGACCATCCTCAAGGCGCCGATGATCGCCGATCCGCTTGGTCTGTTCGATTGCTGCGGTGTGTCGGACGGCGCAGCCTGCGCCATCGTGACGACGCCGGATATCGCAAGAGGACTGGGCATCGCCAATCCCGTCACCGTGAAGGCAATCCAGTTGTGCGCAAGCCACGGCTGGGAGCTGCAATACGGCGAATGGGACGGAAGCTACGTCGCAAACACGCGGCAGGCTGCGAAACGCGCCTATGCCGAAGCGGGCGTCGAGGCGCCGCGCCGCGATCTTTCGGTCACCGAGGTGCATGACTGCTTCTCGATCACCGAGCTCGTCACGATGGAGGACCTGGATCTCTCCGATGAGGGGCGTGCGCCATTCGACATCCTCGATGGTCGTTTCGATCGGGCGGGGGCGCAGCCCTGCCAAATCGATGGCGGACTCAAGTGCTTCGGTCATCCCGTCGGCGCCTCCGGCCTCCGGATGGCTTACGAGGTCTATACCCAACTGCTTGGGCGAGCCGGAGATCGGCAGCGCGGCACGGTCGATCTTGGATTGGTGCACAATCTCGGAGGGGCGCCCTTCAACAGCATCGCGGCGGTCTCGATTCTCGGGCGCCTGCATTAGGAGGATCCGCACGTGGCGGGAAAATATTTCGAACAGTTCGAGATCGGCCAGAAGTTCGTACACGAGGTGCGGCGCACCGTCACCGACATGGACAACATTCTGTTCTCGACGTTGACGCACAATCCGGCGGCGATCCACATCGACCACGAATATGCGAAGACCACCGAGTTCGGACGTCCGCTGATCAATTCGATCTTCACTTTGGGCCTGATCGTCGGCTTGTCGGTGCAGGAGACCACGCTGGGAACGACGGTCGGCAATCTCGGCTGGGAAGAAGTCACCTTTCCAAAGCCTGTCTTTGCCGGCGATACCATCCGCGCAGAGACGACGGTGGTCGCCCTGCGCGACAGCAAATCGAGGCCTCAGCAGGGCATCGTTACGTTCGAGCATCGCGGCTACAACCAGCGGAGCGAGCTCATCGCGTCCTGCAAGCGGGCCGCGCTCATGTTGCGGGTGCCCCAGCAATGAGGCTGCGCTCGCTGTTGTTCGTACCCGGCGATTCCGAACGAAAATTCGCGCGCGGACGGGAGTCGGGCGCCGACGCGCTGATCCTTGATCTCGAGGATTCCGTGGCGCCTCCCCAGAAGGCAGCCGCCCGGGATCATGTCGGCCGGCTTCTCGAAGGCCAGACGTCCCGTGACTGGGCATTCTTCGTGCGGGTCAACGCGCTCGACACCGGCTTGACGCTGGACGACATGGCTGCAGTCGTCAAACCCGGTCTCGACGGTCTGCTGATTCCGAAAGCCAATGGTGCTGCAGATATCGAGCGCATCGCTCACTACCTCGATGCCCTCGAAGTGCGGTCCGGCGTGGATCGTGGTTCGGTGCGGATTGCCGTGGTCTGTACCGAGACCCCGCGGGCAATGTTTGCACTGGGATCCTATGCGCCGGCGCACCCGCGGCTCGCCGCGCTGACGTGGGGTGCCGAAGATCTGTCTGCGGTCATCGGGGGGACCGACAACAAGGAAAGCGACGGCAGCTGGACCTGGCCGTATCAGGTGGCGAGGACGCAGTGCCTGTTCGCCGCGGCCGCAGCCGAGGTCGCGCCGATCGAAACGCTCTTTGCCGACTTCAAGGATTCGGAGGGGCTCGAACGCGACTGCCGACGGTCGCGGCGCGACGGCTTTGTCGGGCGCGTTGCAATTCATCCCGACCAGGTTGGCGTGATCAACCGGTGCTTTGCGCCATCCGAGGCCGAGATTGCGCAGGCGCGCAAGATCGTCGCGGCGTTCGAGGCCAATCCCGGCGCCGGAACGCTCGGGATCGACGGCAAGATGTACGACATCCCCCATCTGAAGGCCGCGAGAAAGACGCTGGCGTCTCTCTAAGGTTCTGCCGGTTTGCGAAGAGCACACGCCCCATGACGGAAGTTAGACCCTTACCCACGGACGACGAACGGAATGCGATTCGCGAGGGGGTGCGCGCCGTCGTCACCCGCTTCGATGACGAGTACTGGCTCGCGCGCGACGAGGACGGCAAGTTCCCGCTTGAATTCCATCGCGCCATGGCCGAGGCCGGCTGGCTCGGTATCACGATGCCCGAGGCATACGGCGGATCGGGGCTCGGAGTCACCGAAGCCGCCATCATGATGCATGAGGTGGCAAGCCATGGCGGGGGGATGGCGGCGGCCTCGACCGTTCATATCAACCTCTTCGGACCGCACCCGATCGTCGTGAAGGGCACGCCCGAGCAGAAGGCGCGATGGGTGCCGCAACTCATCGCCGGCAAGGACCAGTGCTGCTTCGGATTCACCGAGCCAGACGCGGGATTGAACACGACGCGGATCAAGACCTTCGCGGAGAAGGTCAAGGGAGGCTACATCGTCCGTGGCCAGAAAGTATGGACGTCGACGGCACAGGTCGCCAACAAGATCATGCTGCTGACGCGCACCACGAAATACGAGGATTGCGCGCGGCCGACCGACGGGATCACGATCTTCTACACGGATCTGGATCGCAGCAAGATCGATGTCCAGCGTATTCCGAAGATGGCGCGCAAGGCCGTCGATTCGAACGCCATCTTTATCGACGGGCTGTTCATTCCCGAAGAGGACAGGATCGGCGAGGAAGGCCAGGGCTTCTCGTACATCCTGCACAGCCTCAATCCCGAACGCGTGCTGATCGCTTCGGAAGCGATCGGAATCGGACAGGACGCATTGCGCAGGGCGACCCGCTACGCCCAGGAGCGCGTCGTGTTCGACCGTCCGATCGGTCAGAACCAGAGCATCCAGCATCCGCTGGCCGAGAAATGGATGTATCTCGAGTCTGCGTGGCTCATGGCGATGAAGGCGGCCGAGCTCTACGACCAGGGATTGCCGTGCGGAGCCGAGGCGAATTCGGCGAAGTTCCTGGGCGCGCGCGCCGGGCACGACGCTGCTTGGCAGGCGGTCATGACCCATGGCGGCTTCGGCTATGCCAAGGAATATCACGTCGAGCGGCTCTACCGCGAGGTCTCGCTCACGCGGCTTGCGCCCATCACCGAGCAACTCATTCTCTCGTTCGTGGCCGAGAAAGTTCTCGGCCTGCCAAAAAGCTATTGAGGCGCACTATGGGAATTATGGACGGAAAGGTCGCACTGGTCACAGGCGCGGGGCGTGGAGTCGGGCGAGGCATCGCGCTGGCCTTCGCGAAGGCGGGGGCTGCTGTGGTGGTCAACGATCTCGGCGTCAATCTTGCCGGAGAGGCGGGAGAGAGCATGCCGGCCAAGGAAGTGGCCGATGAGATCAATGCCGCTGGAGGCCGGGCCGTCGCCAGCACGGACAGCGTCACGAGCCCCAAGGGTGCTCAATCCATGGTGCAGATGGCGATCGACACGTTCGGACGGATCGATGCCGTCGTGAACAATGCGGGAAATCTGCGCGACGGGCTGTTTCACAAGATGACGGAAGAAGAGTTCGAATCCGTCCTCAGCGTTCATTTGCGCGGCAGCTTCCATGTTAGCCGTGCCGCGGCGCCGTTCTTCAAGACGCAGGCTTCCGGCGCTTATATTCACATGACGTCGACATCCGGGCTGGTCGGCAATTTCGGGCAGGCCAATTACGCGGCGGCCAAGCTGGGTATCGTCGGCCTGTCGAAGTCGATTGCCCTGGACATGCAGCGCTTCAACGTCCGTTCGAATGCCGTCGCACCATTTGCGTGGACGCGAATGATCGATTCCATTCCGACCAATACGCCCGAGCAGCAACGGCGCGTCGACGGGCTGAAGAAGCTCGTTCCTGAGAAAATCGCGCCGTTCGTGGTGGCGCTCGCGAGCGATGCGGCCGCGCACGTCACCGGCCAGATCTTCGGGGTCCGCAACAACGAGATCTACCTGTTCTCGCAGCCGCGCCCGGTCCGCACTGCTCACACGGCAGAGGGGTGGACGCCCGAGACGGTGATCGATCGGGTATTTCCGATGTTCGCGAATGATCTCTATCCGCTGCATCGCTCGGCCGACGTCTTTACCTGGGATCCGGTCTGATGAACGCGGAGGCCCTCACTCAGAAGAGGAAGAGCGTGGAGTCGGATCAGGGTGTTGCGAAGCGCCTGCGTAGTGGCCTGAAGATCCCGGTCATGGCCGCGCCGATGTTCATCGCATCAACCCCCGAGCTCGTGATCGCGCAATGCCGTTCCGGCATCATCGGTTCGATCCCGGCTTTGAACGCGCGGACCAGCGCGGAGCTGGACGATGATCTGACGCGGATCGAGCAGGGACTGGACGGCTGCCATATTCCCTACGCGGTCAATCTGGTGGCGCACAAGTCGAATGACAGGCTCGAGGCCGATCTGGAATTGACGATCAAGCACCGGGTGCCGATCGTGGTCCTGGCGCTGGCGGCAAGCGCCAAGATCGTGGATGCCATTCACGGCTATGGCGGCATCGTGCTCAACGATGTGATCAATGATCGCCAGGCGCGCAAATGTGCGGATATCGGGGTTGACGGCATCATCGCGGTTGCGGCCGGTGCCGGCGGCCACACCGGTAATGTGTCCCCATTTGCACTGATGGCGGAGATCCGCGAATGGTGGCGCGGGCTCTTGATCCTCTCGGGCTGCATCGCTACGGGAAGTGCGGTATTGGCAGCTGAGGCGCTCGGGGCCGATCTGGCTTATGTCGGCTCGCCGTTCCTGGCCTCGACCGAGGCGAATACCCAGCCTGCTTTCAAGCAGATGATTGTGGATTGCGCGGCCAAGGATGTCGTGATCGCCAATTGCTTTACCGGTGCGAATGCGTCGTTCTTGCTGCCGTCAGTGACGGCGAACGGACTGGACCCGGCCTCGTTGTGGCGCCCGGATCGCGGGGCCGTCAATATCTCGGGCGGCGGGTCCGATCGGAAGGCCTGGCGCGATATCTGGAGCGCGGGGCAGGGGATCGGAGCGGTCAAACGCGTCGAACCTGCTGCCGATTTCATTGCGTGGCTGGCTGACGATTACGCCCGGGCGCGGCGTGCGATTGCCGCTGTCTAGAAGTCGGGCGGCGCGTAGCGCTCGGAACAGATGAAGGCGGAGCGTGGAAGACGTTCCGCCTGAACGGTCGATTTCGGTTGGTTCGTTTGCGTCGGTCAGATTGGCGGATGTTGCTGAACCTCGGCGTACTTCTCGTAGCCGTTGCCCACGCCGTATTCGATGATGCCGTATCCGACGTCGTCGCCGTCGACGACCTCGATCACATGGTCGGAAAGCGTGCGGACCAACCGCCGCGTGTCCGGTTCGGCGAGGGTCCAGACATCGTGCTCCGAGTGGAATTTGCCCTTGTCGTCGCCATGAAACCAGCCGCGCAGGCCCCCGTAAAGGCCGCCCTTGAGGAAGTAGCGCGCCGGCAGCGTGCGGACCTTCACCTTCCGGTGCGTCCCATCCGAGAACACGGCGTCGAACGCGGCGCGCTCGACCGTTTGTCCGTGAGGATCGTTGGCCCAGACGACGTCGTGGGCGATTCCGGCCAACTTCCGCGTCGTCTTTGACCGCTCACCGATGGTCGTCACCTCCTCGCCGGAGATGTATATGAGATCACCGGGCGCGCGCTCCTTGAAGAACAGGTGCAGGCCGCGGTTGGCGAATTGCGCCGTCGTCCAGCAGTAGAAGAAGGGTGGATAGAACGTGACGGGTGGACTCGTCTCGTCGGTGCGCATCTCGCCGCGAATCCCCCAGGAATGATCCCGCTGACCGAGCCAGCGCGTGGCCTCGATGTCGCGCCGCTTGCCGTCGACCTCGATCCAGCCGCGGTAGGCGCCAAGT
Organism: Bradyrhizobium sp.; assembly: GCF_047605465.1. GTDB lineage: Bacteria > Pseudomonadota > Alphaproteobacteria > Rhizobiales > Xanthobacteraceae > Bradyrhizobium. Next base: position 157,411 of record NZ_JASGFS010000008.1, read on the forward strand.
TGTTGGGCGCGCGCCATGTGCTCGGTAACCCGGCCGTTGCGGCGGCGGAAATGCTCTTCCTCCTCGTGCGGGTTCATGGTGCCGATGAATTCGATGTCGAACGCGAGGCTGGACTCGTTCGGCTCGAGCAGAAGGCGATGGCGTCGCAGCCCTTCGAGGATCTGGATGTGCAGCGGGCCGATCGACGTGGTGAGCGGATTCGGCCGCATCCTGCGGGAGACCCGGAAATTGTACTGCCGTCCGTCGACGGTGACGCCGGCGAAACCGTCCATCACGTTGCGGTTCGGGTGCCAGCCGAGCCCGACGTCGAAGATGAAATCGCCGTCGGGTTTCGGATGACCGGTGTACCAGTAGCGTTCCATCCAGGTCGGATCGCTGTTCATGACGTGGTCGAACGTCGTGGGAAGCTGGTGCCCGATGAAGTCGTCTTGAGCCGATAGCATGCCGGTATTCCTCTTCAGTCTTCGCGGCCCCGCGAGATCTCAGTGAACATCGGTTTGGCGCTGGTTTCGATGTCCCACTTGAGCTGGCGGTTCAGATAATCGTCTAGGATTGTCTCGACCTCTGCCACGACGGTGGCGGGCAGGTTTTCGCGGCGTTCGGCGAGCCAGTCGATCATGCGACAGAGCTGCTCATCGCTGGCGTTGCGTCTGGCCTCCAGCGCGCCTTCATCGGGCAGATCGGGCACTTCCGTGACACCTGGCAATGGCGCTCCTGGCAACTGGCCCGCCATGGCTTGAAGTTCCTTGCTGGCTTTGCTGAAAGCAAGCAATTGCTCGTGGAAGAAGCGGTTCGACCAGCTGGCACGCCGCTGGATGCTGTTGAGCATGTAGATGATGCCGATCGCTTGGCCGCGCGCGAACTCGCCTTCGAGATTGGGAATGACTTCACGCCGCAAGGTGGCGATCATCCCGTCGATCAGCCTGGGAAGCGAGTTGTTCACGAGCCGCGCTCCATGATCTTGGCGATCTGGCGAAATACCGGTCCGATCTGCGTCGCCATCGCGGGCATCCGCATGTCGTTGAACAGGCCATCTTCAAAGCAACGCGCCGCCGCCATGTGGGTGAGGGCGAGCTTGAGCAGCGAGAATACGATGTAGAAGTGGAGCGCGCCGCGGTCGATCTCGTGGCCCACCTTGTCCTGATAGCGCTGCAGGAAGGTGTCTTCGTTGGCGAGGGCGCAGACCATGCGGGTGCCGCCACGATATTGCGGCAAAAATGCCCAACCAAGGTCTTCAATCGGATCCCCGAGATGGACCAGTTCCCAATCGAGAATGGCGGAAATCCGCTGATCCCGCTCCAGGAAATTTCCGAGCCGATAGTCGCCATGGACGAGGGTGACGCGGGGAGCCCGCGGCTTGTTGCGGCGCAGCCAGGCGAAGGTTCGATGCGCCATCGGGTGTGCGCGCAGGGCCCAGCGCTGGAAACGCTCCCACCAGAAGTCCAGCTGACGATCGGCGGCGTTGTCCACGGTGATGCCGGGGTCCCACTGCGCCAGTTCGGTACGCCGCCACTCGAAATTGTGGAGCGCGGCGAGGGAATCGATGAAGTCCGCTGCAAGACTCTCGCGGCGGGCATCGTTCATCGCGCCATCGCTGCCGCCCCAAGGGAGCGGCGTATCGCCGGCGACGCGCTCGCAGAAGAAGAACGGCGCGCCCAGGATGGAGGGATCGTCGCTGGCCGCGAACGCGCGGGGCACGGGCACGCCGCTGCCCTCCAGCGCGGACAGCGATTGAAACTCGGGCATCGCGCTGTAAGGCGCGAACAGACCATAGGGGGGACCGATGCGCAGGATCATGTCGTCGGCGCGCGGATGGCCGCGCAGCTTGACGCCGTAGGTGATCCAGGAAAACCCGGCGGGGAATTTCTGAAGCCGCTCGATGACGACGGGACGTCCGGCGTCGCGGCTGAGAAAGTCAGCGACCGCAGCCTGCAGGGCCGATGGATCCTCGAACAGCGCGAGACCGCGTTGTGCTGCCTGCGCCGGGCGTCCCGCCGGACGTTGAATATCTTCCTGCTGCCGCGTCACGGCCTGGTCCATGCTCCCTCGGGGTCCGGGATGAAAGGCGACGGATGCGCCGCCTACCGAGACTTATGATAAACTAGCGCACCAAATTGTCTAGCCGCTCACAAGGTCGCAATATCCGCGTATGCGCCCGGCCTTTTGTTCAACCGCTCCAAGGGCTTTGCGCGGCGAGAAAAAAGAGCTTGGCACGGCGCGCCAGAAAAAGGTAATGTAGTTTACCAAGTAAGCAAGATATCGGCACCGGGAGGCAGGGATGAAGCTCACCGCATTTGAGTTCGTGATCAAGGACGGCGTTGCGCACATCACCCTGAATCAGGCCGATCGCGGCAATCCCCTGGACGGACATTTCGCCGAGGATCTGAACAGGCTTGCGACCGAATGCACGGTCAATCCGGACGTCAGGTCCGTTCTGATCGATGCCAAAGGCCGCTTTTTCAGCGTGGGGGGCGATCTCAATGCGCTGGCGCGCGACCGGCGTGATCTGGCGAATTTCGTATCGAGCGCGACCGCCGACCTGCACATGGCGATTTCGCGCTTTGCGCGGATGAACGCGCCTGTCGTGATGGCCGTCCATGCCCTGGCCGCGGGCGGCGCGGTGGCGCTGGTCGCGGGCGCCGACTTCGTGCTGGCATCGCCGGCCGCGAAGTTCTACGCGGCCTTCGCCGGGATCGGCATCGTGAGCGACAGCGGCGGCTCGTATTATCTGCCACGGCGCATGGGCAGCCGGCGGGCGTCGCAATTCCTGATGCTGAACGAGACGCTCTCGGCCGAAGAGGCCGCCGCGGCGGGATTGATCAACCGGGTCGTGTCCGCGGATTCGCTGAACGACGAGGCCTGGGCGCTCGCGCGGCAATTGGCCGCCGGTCCGACGCTGGCCTATGGCGAGATCAAGAATCTCCTGATCAGCAGCGAGACCGAAGGCCTGGAAGGACAGCTCGAGAACGAGGCGAGGGCCATGGCGCGCATCACGCGGACCGAGGATGCCTGGAACGCCATGCAGGCCGTTCTCGGCAAGCGCAAGCCGACGTTCGAGGCGCGCTAGGGCAGGCCGGCCCTTCTTATCGATGTCTGTGGCGGTGACCGGAAGGACGAGATCGAATGCTGCTCAATGAGGATCAACTGGCAATCCGCGACCTGGCGCGCCGTTTCGCGCGGCAGCGGCTTGCCCCGAGCTATCAGGAGCGCGAAAAAGCGGCGGTCATGGATCGCGACCTCGTCAGGGAGCTCGGTGACCTCGGCCTGCTGGGCGTGGATCTGCCCGAGGAGTACGGCGGACTGGCGGCGCCCGGCGTCACCGCGGGCGTGATCGCCGAGGAACTGGCCTATGGCGATTTCAACATCAGCACCGTGCAGGTGAACGTCTCGCTCCTGGGCGCGATCCTCGCCAACAGCGGGTCTCCGGATCTGGTGCAGGAATGGCTTCCGCGCATGATCAGTGGCGAAAAGCTGCTCGGCATCTGCGTCACCGAGCCGGGCGGCGGGTCGGACGCTGGCAACATGAAGCTGCGCTGCCGCCGCGAAGGCGATCACTACGTGCTGAACGGCGAAAAGACCTCGATCACCTTCGCCGATTGCGCCGACGCCTTCATCGTCTTCGCACGCACCGGAACGCCCGAAAGCGGCGCTGGCGGCATCACGGCGATGGTCGTATCCGCCGACAGCCCCGGCCTGTCGCGCACCCGCTTCAACGACGTCGGCAGCCGAATCATCGGCCGCGGCTCGGTGTTCTTCGACAACGTCCGCGTCCCCGTGGCCAACCGCCTCGGCGCGGAGAACCAGGGCTTCACCCATGTGATGCGCGGTTTCGACTACAGCCGCGCGCTGATCGCGCTGGAATGCATCGGCTGCGCGCAAGCCTCGCTCGACGAGGCCTTCGAGTACACCAAGACGCGCAACGCCTTCAACGCGCCGATCGCCCAGTACCAGGGCGTGACGTTTCCGCTCGTCGAATATGAGAGCCAGCTCGCCGCGGTCCGGCAATTGTCCTATCACGCGATCGAGCTGCGCGATGCCGGGCAGCCCCACACCGCGGAAGCGGCGATGGTGAAATGGATGGGCCCAAAGACGGCCTTCGACGCCATCCATCAGTGCCTGCTGACCTTCGGTCATTACGGCTGGACGCTGGAATCGCCGCATCAGCAGCGCATGCGCGACGTGATGGGGCTGGAGATCGGGGACGGCACCGCGGGCATCATGAAGCTGATCGTCGCCCGCGAACGCATCGGCCGCGCGGCCGTGCAATACGCCAAGCGGTAACGCCGGTCGACGGCTCTTGGATGCCCGGCCTATCGAGGCCGATCTCCGGAAGGTAGGCGAGATGACGCAGACCGTGAACCTGCAGATGCGGCTCGTTGCCCGCCCGAAAGGCGTGCCGCGGCCGGCGGACTTCGCCCTGGTGCGCGAGCCGGTCAGGCGTCCCGTGGACGGCGAGATCCTCGTGCGCAACCACTACCTGTCTGTCGATCCGGCGCAGCGCGGCTGGGCCAATGACGAGGGCAATTACAGCGCGCCGGTGCCGCTGGATACGCCGATGCGCGCGCTCGCGGTCGGCGAGGTCGTCGAGAGCCGGAGTGCCGGCATCGCAGACGGCGACTTCCTCTACGGCTGGTTCGGATGGCAATCGCATTGCACGACGACGCCCGATGCGATCCTGCGGCGGGTGACGCCGTCGGCGCTGCCGCTGAGCGCCAATCTCAGCCTGCTCGGCATCAACGGCCTGACGGCCTATCTCGCGTTCAACGGTCTCGGCAGGCCGAAAGCAGGCGAACACGTGCTGGTGTCGACGGCCGCCGGCAGCGTCGGCAGCTTCGTTGGGCAACTGGCGCGGCTTGCCGGATGCAGGCCCGTCGGCCTGACCAGCTCGGCGGAGAAGGCCGCACTGGCGCGGGAGCGCTACGGCTATGCCGACATGATCGATTATCGCAGCGAGGGCGATCTGGCGGCGGCCATTCGCCGCGCATGCCCTGACGGCAACGATATCTTCTTCGACAATACGGGCGGCGCGATCGTCGATGCGGCCATTCGATCGATGCGCAGGGGCGGGCGGGTGATTCAATGCGGGACGGCGTCGAACGCGTCCTGGTCGCCGCCGCCGACGGGCCCGCGTCCCGAACGCGAGGTGCTGACGCGCCGCCTGTGCTGGACCGGATTCATCATCTTCGATCACGTCGCGGCGTTCGCCGAGGCCGCCGACGCATTGACCCGCCTCGCTTCGGGTGGCGGGCTCGTCTACGACGAGGATGTGCGTCTCGGACTGGAACAGGCGCCGGCGGCATTGGCGGGCCTGTATGAAGGCAGCAACCGCGGCAAGCCGATCATCCGGCTCGAGGCCGCGACATAGCGTCGGGAGAGGATCGATGAAGGTCTTGGTGCCGGTAAAGCGGGTGGTCGATTACAACGTCA
>NZ_JASGFS010000009.1:0-159837 GCF_047605465.1 Bradyrhizobium sp.
CGTGCCGATCCCGGTGCCGATCGCCTACTACACCTTCGGCGGCTGGAAGAAGTCGGGCTTCGGCGATCTCAACCAGCACGGCCCGGACTCGATTCGCTTCTACACCAAGACCAAGACGGTGACCTCGCGCTGGCCGTCCGGTGTCAAGGAAGGTGCGGAGTTCTCGATCCCGACCATGAAATAAGGCTGTACCCCAGCCCCTCATTGCGAGCGCAGCGAAGCAATCCATATCGCCGCGGAAGAGAATGGATTGCTTCGTCGCTTCGCTCCTCGCAATGACGAGAAGAATGAGCAGCCCAGCATGCAGTTCGCTCTGAATGAGGATCAGGTCGCGGTTCGCGACATGGCGCAGGCGTTTGCGGCGGAGAAGATCGCGCCGCACGCGCTGCGTTGGGACGAGGAGAAGCATTTCCCCGTCGACGTGATGCGCGAAGCGGCCGCGCTCGGCATGGGCGGCATCTACATCCGCGACGATGTCGGCGGCTCCGGGATGTCACGGTTCGACGCGGCGCTGATCTTCGAGGCGCTGGCGGCTGGCTGCCCCACCACCTCGGCCTTCATCTCCATCCACAACATGGCGTCCTGGATGATCGATGCTTTCGGCAACGACACCCAGCGCCACAAATGGTTGCCGAAGCTCTGCGCGATGGAGCTGATTGCGAGCTATTGCCTGACAGAGCCGGGCGCCGGCTCCGACGCGGCCGGCTTGCGCACGCGCGCGGTGCGCGACGGCGATCACTATGTGCTGAATGGCCAGAAGCAGTTCATCTCGGGGGCCGGCGGCACCGATCTCCTGGTCGCGATGGTCCGCACCGGCGGTGACGGCCCCGGCGGCATCTCGACCCTCGTCATCGACGGCAAGACACCCGGCGTGTCCTACGGCGCCAACGAGCGCAAGATGGGCTGGAATGCGCAGCCGACCCGCGCCGTGATGTTCGAGAACGCGCGTGTGCCGGTCGCCAACCGGCTGAGCGAGGAGGGCGTCGGCTTCAAGATCGCGATGGCCGGCCTCGATGGTGGACGCCTGAACATCACGGCCTGCTCGCTCGGCGGCGCCCAGACCGCGCTCGACAAGGCGCGATCCTACATGAAGGAGCGCAAGGCCTTCGGCAAGCGCCTCGACGAATTCCAGGCGCTGCAGTTCCGGCTTGCCGACATGGCGATCGAGCTCGAGGCCGCACGGACTTTCCTGTGGCGGGCGGCTGCGGCGCTCGACCGGAAAGATCCCGAGGCCACCATGCTGTGCGCGATGGCGAAGCGCTTCGGCACCGATGTCGGCTTCGAGGTCGCCAACCACGCGCTGCAGCTTCACGGCGGCTACGGATATCTCAGCGAATACGGCATCGAGAAGATCGTGCGCGATTTGCGCGTGCACCAGATCCTCGAAGGCACCAATGAAATCATGCGGCTCATCGTGGCGCGCAAACTGATCGAGGGCGCGCAATGACTGCAGTGGAAGAGGGAGATCTCATCGTTCGCCGCGAGGGCGCGGCGGGGGTGATCCGCCTCAACCGTCCCAAGGCGATCAACGCCATGACGCTCGAAATGTCCATCGGCATCGATGCGGCGCTCGACCGGTTCGAAGCCGATCCGGAAGTCGCGGTGATCGTGCTGGAAGGCGCCGGCGAACGCGGCCTCTGCGCCGGCGGCGACATTCGCGGCCTGTGGGAGAGCTCGCGCGAAGGCGGGGATCTCGGCGCCCGTTTCTGGCGTCAGGAATACACCATGAACGCGCGGATCGCGAAGTATCCCAAGCCCTATGTCGCGTTCATGGACGGCCTCGTGATGGGCGGCGGGGTCGGCCTGTCCGGCCATGCCAGCCATCGCGTCGTCACCGATCGCACCAAGCTCGCGATGCCCGAGGTCGGGCTCGGCTTCTTTCCCGATGTCGGCGGCACCTGGTTATTGTCGCGCTCGCCCGGCGAGATCGGCACCTATTTCGGCCTGACCGGCCAGACCATGAACGGACCCGACGCGATCCACGCGAAGTTTGCGGACGCGGTGGTGCCGGCGGCTAAATGGCCGGAGCTGCGCGAGGCGCTGACGAAAGTGCGCCCGGGCGCGACCGCGGCCGACGTCAGCGCACTCATCAACGGTTTTGCGACCGGCGATGCAGCGGGTCCCGTGGCCGCGAAGCAGGCGATGATCGACGCGCTGTTCGGTTTTGACCGCATGGAGGACATCGTGGCCGCGCTCGAGCGCGACGGCTCCGATTTCGCGCAGGCAACCCTGAAGACGCTCGGCGAGAAGTCGCCGCGCGGCATGGTGGTGACGCTGAAGCTGTTGCGGCTTGCGCGTACTGCCTCGAGCCTGGAGGCGTGCCTGGTGCGCGAATATCGCGCCGCGCTGGAAGTGTTCCGAAGCGACGATTTCCGCGAGGGGGTGCGCGCCGCCGTGATCGACAAGGATCGCAACCCGACCTGGTCGCCGCCGCGCATCCAGGATGTCACGCCGCCGATGCTCGCGCCGTATTTCGCCGAGATCGGCGCCGACGAGCTGAAACTCAACTAACAACGATTGAAGCGGAGGAAACGAAGATGGCCACGGTCGCATTTATTGGTCTCGGCAACATGGGCGGTCCGATGGCCGCCAACCTGGTCAAGGCCGGCCACAAGGTCGTGGCGTTCGATCTCGTCGAAGCCTCCCGCAATCAGGCCAAGGCCGACGGCGCCGCCATCGCGGACAGCGCATCGGGCGCGGTGAAGGGTGCTGAGGTCGTCGTCACCATGCTGCCGGCCGGAAAGCACGTGCTGGCCGTCTGGAGTGACATCGTTCCCGCCATGGCCAAGGGCACGCTGATCATCGACAGCTCCACGATCGACGTCGAAAGCGCGCGTCAGGCTCATGCGCTGGCGGCCAAGCACGGCGTGCTCTCGGTCGACGCGCCGGTCTCCGGCGGCACGGGCGGTGCCAAGGGCGCGACCCTCACCTTCATGTGCGGCGGCGACGAGACGGCATTCGCCGCGGCCAAGCCCGTGCTGGAGAAGATGGGCAAGAAGATCGTCCATTGCGGCGGCGCAGGTGCAGGGCAGGCGGCCAAGATCTGCAACAACATGATCCTCGGCATCTCCATGATCGCCGTGAGCGAGGCGTTCGCGCTCGGCGAGAAGCTCGGCCTCTCGCATCAGGCGCTGTTCGACGTCGCCTCGACCTCGTCGGGCCAGTGCTGGTCGCTGACGACCTACTGCCCGGTGCCGGGTCCGGTGCCGGCATCGCCCGCCAACAACGACTACAAGCCGGGCTTTGCCACGGCGCTGATGATGAAGGACCTGACGCTGGCGCAGGACGCGGCGAAGGCGGCCGGCGCGGCGACCCCGCTCGGCAAGCATGCGCAGGAGATCTACCAGTCCTTCGATTCAGCCGGGCAGGGCGGGGTGGATTTCTCCGGAATCATCAAGCACGTTCGCGGCCTCGCTGGAAAATAGCGGGCTTTTTCCCTCGCGCGGATGCAGCCAGCGGGTCGCCGCGAAGCGTCGCCCGATGGCGGGCTCCGCGCGGGCGGGACAATTTCGTCCAATTGCGTAACCGGCCCCGGTTTGCGCTGCGCTCAATCCGGGCTACGGTCGAAATTCAATTCGACGGGCCCGGACCATGACGACATTCCAGCAAGCACGCGCGTTCCTTCTGCAGCACCGTACGGATTACGACTCGGCGGTGAAGGGGTTCCGCTGGCCTGATCCGGTTCCGTTCAACTGGGCGCTCGACTGGTTCGACGCCGAACTTGCGACGAATGCGGACAGCCGGGATCTTCCTGCGCTCTGGATCGTCGACGCCGCGCAGGATCGGCAGACCAAACTGTCCTTCGCGGCGCTCTCGAAGCGGTCGAACCAGGTTGCGAACTTCCTTCGCGCGCAGGGCCTGAAGCGCGGCGATCATCTCCTGCTGCTGCTCGGCAATGTCGTTCCGCTATGGGAGACGATGCTCGCGGCGATGAAGCTCGGCGTCGTCGTGATTCCCGCGACCACGCTGCTGACGGCGGAGGAACTGCGCGACCGGCTCGATCGCGGCAGGGCGAAGGCGGTGGTGGCCGCCGAGGATCAGGTCGCGAAGTTCGTCACGCTTGGTGCCGAGAACCTTCTGCGCATCGTGGTCGGCCCAGGCTCGGGAGGCTGGCTTTCCTATGACGAGGCGGCGAATGCTTCGGAGAGCTTCACGTCCGATGGCCCGACCAACGCCGACGATCCGATGCTGCTCTATTTCACCTCGGGCACGACCGCGAAGCCGAAGCTCGTGCGCCACAGCCAGCGCAGCTATCCCGTCGGTCATCTCTCGACCATGTACTGGATCGGGCTCAAACCCGGCGACGTCCATCTCAACATCTCCTCGCCCGGCTGGGCCAAACACGCCTGGAGCTGCTTCTTCGCGCCGTGGAACGCGGGCGCGACAGTGTTCGTGGTCAATCAGCCGCGCTTCGATGCGAAGGGGCTGCTCGCCACCATCGGCCGCTGCGGCGTCACCACGCTGTGCGCGCCGCCGACGGTGTGGCGGCTGTTCATCCAGGAGAACCTTGCGTCGTTCAAGGTCGCGCTTCGCGAGGTCTGCGGTGCCGGCGAGCCGCTCAATCCCGAGGTGATCGACCAGGTCCAGGCGGCCTGGGGCCTCACCATCCGCGACGGCTACGGGCAGACCGAGACCACGGCGCTGGCGGGCAACTCGCCGGGCCAGAAGATCAAGGTAGGCTCGATGGGCCGGCCGCTGCCGGGCTATCGCGTACAGGTCAGCGACGCCGATGGGCATCCGGCAAAAGAAGGCGAGGTCGCGTTGCTGCTGGGCGCGGATCGCCCCGCCGGCCTGATGCAGGGCTATCAGGGCGACGACGGCAAGCTGTCCGGCGCCGAAGGTGAGCTCTATCGCAGCGGCGACGTCGTGTTCGCAGACGACGAAGGCTATCTCACCTTCGTCGGCCGTTCCGACGACGTGTTCAAATCCTCGGACTACCGCATCAGCCCGTTCGAGCTGGAGAGCGTGCTGCTCGAGCACGAACTGGTCGCCGAAGCTGCCGTGGTGCCGAGCCCGGATCCGATCCGCCTCGCGATCCCCAAGGCGTTCGTGCTGCTGACCTCGGGCGCGGAGCGGACGCCGGAGACGGCGCTCTCCATCTTCAGGCATCTGCACACGCGCCTTGCCCCGTTCAAGCGAATCCGTCGTCTCGAAATAGTCACCGAGCTGCCGAAGACGATCTCGGGCAAGATTCGCCGCGTTCAGCTCAGGCGCCTCGAACGCGACGACGACCGTAACGATCCCCTGCGTGGTCGCGAATTCCGCGAGGAGGATTTTCCGGAGCTGCCGAAAACTCGTGGCGAGAGCTGAGCGGACGAAGTACGCTGGTCATTCATGAGCGATGCGTCGCATCGAGCCCGGACTCCATTCGGCAGCAGGGTTCATTGCCGAATGGAGTCCGGGCTCGCGCTTTGCGCGTCCCGGAATGACGGCACCAGGAGTGATGAATGAACGAAGTCTGGAAGAAACCGCCGGTTTCCCTCGAAGCCTATCAGGCCATGGTCGGCAATGAGATCGGCGTGTCGTCGTGGCACCTGGTCGATCAGCCTCGCATCGACACCTATGCGGACGTGATCGAGGACCACCAGTTCATCCACGTCGATCCCGAGCGTGCCAAGAAGGAAACCGCCTTCGGCACCACCATCGCGCATGGCTTCCTGACGATGTCGCTGCTGTCGATCATGTCCTACGAGGTGATGCCGGCGATCGCGGGCACCACGATGGGCGTCAATTACGGTTTCGACAAGCTGCGCTTCATTTCGCCGGTGCGCTCGGGCAAGCGCGTGCGTGGCCGTTTCGTGCTTGCGGAAGCCAAGCTGCGCAAGCCGAACGAGTTGCAGTCCCGCACCAACGTGACGGTCGAGATCGAGGGCGAGGACAAGCCCGCGCTGGTCGCGGAGTGGCTCGGCCTGATCTATTTCGCCTGAGTGGTGCCGTCATGGCCGGGCTTGACCCGGCCATCCATCGCTGCTCAAAAGCTGACCAAATCTTTGCGAAGCGCCCTTGCGCTTTCCCTTGTGGGAGAGGTGGCTTCGCGCAACGCCAAGCCGGGCGAGGGTCCTCTTTCCACGGACTCGCCCGTAGAGACAACCCTCAGCCGGCGCCTGCGCGCCACCGTCTCCCGAAAAGGGGAGAGGGAAGAAAGGAATCACTCATGGCAATCAGGTTCGACGGACGCGTCGCCATCGTCACCGGCGCGGGCAATGGCCTCGGGCGCGCGCATGCGCTGGGTCTGGCCAGCCGCGGCGCCAAGGTCGTGGTCAACGATTTCGGCGGCGCGCGCGACGGTACCGGCGGCTCGTTGTCGCCGGCGGAAACCGTGGTCGAGGAGATCCGCAAGGCCGGCGGCACCGCGATGGCGGACGGCGCCGACGTCTCGAATTTCGAGCAGGTCACCGCCATGGTCGAGCGCGCCACCAAGGAATGGGGCAGCGTCGATCTCATGTGCGCCAATGCCGGCATTCTGCGCGACAAGTCGTTTGGCAAGATGGAAGCCGCCGACTTCCAGAAGGTGCTCGACGTGCACCTCGTCGGCACCTTCTACTGCTGCAAGGCGGCCTGGGCCGGCATGCGCGACCGCAACTACGGCCGCATCGTGCTGACCACGTCGTCGTCCGGCCTCTACGGCAATTTCGGCCAGGCCAATTACGGCGCGGCGAAGTCCGGCATGGTCGGGCTGATGAATGTCCTCGCCGAGGAAGGCCGCAAGAACAACATCCGCGTCAACATCATCTCGCCGACCGCGGCAACCCGCATGACGGAAGAACTGCTGCCGCCGCAGGCCCTGCAGTTGATGAAGCCGAACGCGATCACGCCCGCGGTCGAATACATGCTCAGCGAGGACGCGCCGACCCGCACCATCATGGGCGCCGGGGCCGGCTCCTTCGCCGTGATCAAGATCCTGGAGAGCGAGGGCATCAATCTGCCGGAGTCCGACTGGACCCCCGATGCCGTCGCCGCGCATTTCGCCGAGATCAGCGACATGTCGAAAGCCAAGGCCCTCCAGGGCGCGTTCGAGCAGACGCAGAAATACGTGGCGCAAGCCGCGGCGAGGGCCGGCATCAAGCTCTGAGGCCGCCATTCTGGGGCGTTGAGGCTCACCCCGGGACGCGACTTTCCATCATGGCCGGGCAGGAGCGCGTATTCGCGCGCGATAGCCCGGCCATTCACTTTCCAGGCCATGTCGCGATCGAGTGTGCGGGGCGCGATTCGATCAGCGACGCCGGTCGTCCGCTCGTGCGGCGATGAGACTGAACACGTAGCGCAGGAACGCCTCGTCGGCCGGCACCGCATCACCAGTCACACCGACCGCATCCTGCATTTCGAGCTGGCTGTGCAGCCGATATTGAATGACGCTGCCGGCGGTCACCATGGCCTGGCCCGCCGGGACATCACAGCGGATGAAGCCCGCTTCCTGTGCCCGAACGAAAACCGGCACGATGCGTCGGTTGAGCCGTTCGATACGCGCACGCCGTTCCGCTTCCGGAGCGCCCAGAACACGCCAGATCTGTAACCGCAGCGCGGATGGATGCGTGCGCCAGTAGCCCATATAGGCCGCCAGAATGGACGGAATCGTCTCTGCATCGATGTGCTCGACCTGCAGGGCTGGTCCGAGATGCTCGAGAAAATCCTCCGAGACACGCTCGCCAACGAGATTCCAGAGCCGCTCCTTGTCTCCGAAATGATGGGTCAGCAAGCCCTGGGAAACGCCCGCCCGAAGGGTGATGTCGCGGACGGTGGCGCCATGAAAGCCCAATTCCGCGAAGGCGGAGAGCGCCGCTTCCAGCAATTTGTCGCGGGCGTCGATCGTCGCGAAGACCGGTTTCAATTCCCGCATGGATCGCTCTTGCATGTTCTTCGCTGGTCTCGCGTGACCCGGATTTAGAACGATTTGTATGTCTGGTCAATTGACTGAACGAATGTATAGCGGCTACTCAATGGATCTGGCGGCTGTCGCGCGCCTCGTCGGGAGAGCAACGGCAAATCCGATCGCATGATTGCGACGCTGCCGCTCCGTCACGTCTCGCCCGATCTTCGGCCGCGACTGGCGGGCAAGACATCAACGGCAACGGCCTGGCCAAGAACGAAGGCCAATTGCCGACATCAAGGAAACCCAGGCATGATCCAGCACGATTTGACGCAATGGCCGCTCGTCTTGTCCGTCATGCGCGGCGTCACGACGCTCGACGAGCAAGTGGGCTTCTTCTCCGAATGGAACGGCTGGCTCGATCGCGGCGAGCCTTTCATCACGCTACGCGTCTTTTCGGACGCCGCATCGCTCGAGCGTCCGGAGGGCGGCGCCAAGGAAGCGAAGGCTTGGCTCCAGGCGAATGCCGATCGCGTGAAGTCGCTCGTCATGGGCATGGCGACGATCGTGCCTGCCGAGTCCTTCGAGGACGTGAGCCGCATGAACGCGGAAAAGCTCTTTGGCGTTCCTGCGAAGACCTTCGACGACGTTTCGTCGGCCATCGCATGGGTCGAGGACGCCATTCTATTGCCGCGCGGCGTTTCCTTCGACCGTGAGGCAGCAACGCGCTTCCTCGTCGGGGGATGATGCAGGCGCACGTGCCTAGGGCGCAGTCTGTCTCGGCCGATGCTCGCCTGGTCATGGCGGCTTGTCGTTTGGCGCTCGGACTGGTCTAAGCTCCCGTCATGACCACAACCGACAATCAGGTCGCTGTCATCGGCGCCGGTCCCGCCGGGTTGATGGCGGCGGAGGTGCTGGCGCAGGGCGGTGCCGTCGTGACCGTCTACGACGCGATGCCGTCTGCCGGCCGCAAGTTTCTGATGGCCGGCCGGGGCGGGCTCAATCTCACGCACAGCGAGCCGCTGCCGCAGTTCATGCCGCGCTATCGGGAGGCGGCCCCCAGGCTGCAGGCGGCGATCGCGGCGTTTTCCCCTGACGCGCTGCGCGGCTGGAGCGAGGCTCTCGGCCAGCCGACCTTCGTCGGGACCAGCGGGCGGGTGTTTCCGAAGACGTTCAAGGCATCGCCATTGCTGCGCGCGTGGCTGCGGCGGCTGGATGCGGCGGGCGTGAAGTTCGCATTTCGGCATCGCTGGACTGGATGGGACGAGCACGGTCGCCTGCTGTTTCAAGCGGCCGGCGGCCAGCAGTCCGTCACGGCGGGTGCAACGGTGCTGGCGCTTGGCGGCGCAAGCTGGCCGCGGCTGGGTTCGGATGGCACGTGGGTCGGTCCGCTCTCGGAGAAGGGGATTGCGATCTCGACGCTGCGGCCGGCGAATTCCGGTTTCACGGTCGCATGGTCCGATGTGTTTCGCGACCGTTTCGAAGGACAGCCGCTCAAGGGCGTGGCGCTGACGATCGGCGCGCACACCGTGCGCGGCGAGGCCATGATCACGCGCACCGGCATCGAGGGCGGCGCGATCTACGCATTGTCGGCCGAACTGCGCGAGGCTGTGCTGGGAATCGGGCAGGCGACGCTGACGATCGCGTTGCGGCCCGATCTGGATGCCTCGGCGCTGACCACCCGCCTGTCAGGCACACGCGGCAAGCAATCGCTGGCGAATTTCCTGCGCAAGGCCGCGCAATTGTCTCCGGTCGGAATCGGTCTGATGCAGGAGGCGGCCATCGCGGCCGACCGGCCATTGGCCTCGCTTTCGCCGGCGGAGCTCGCCCACCTGATCAATGCAATTCCGGTTCATCTCACCGGCACCGCCCCGATCGATCGCGCCATCTCGAGCGCGGGCGGAGTCGCCTTCGACGAGCTCGATGAGACCTTCATGCTGCGCAGATTGCCGGGCGTCTTCGCCGCCGGCGAGATGCTGGACTGGGAGGCGCCGACGGGCGGCTATCTGCTCCAGGCATCGTTCGCGACCGGTGCGGCCGCGGGCAGGGGCGCGCTGGAATGGCTGTCGCGTTAGTCGCCGTCATTGCGAGTGCAGCGAAGCAATCCAATATCTCGCGGACTGGATTGGCGCGCTGGCAATGACCAACGCGAAAAGGCCTCTACCTCAGTTTTCCTCGTGCCGCGACGGGCAGCGTGCCGATGATCTCATCGCCGCGGACCATCACGACCTCGTCCATCATGTTGACGACGACGCAGACATGGTTCGGCACGATGCGGACGACGTCGCCGACATTCGGCCGGGTGTTGCTGCGGGAGAGGTCGAGGAAGCCGTGCTCCTCGGCGAATTTTGCGATCTTGGCTTCGGGGTGCTCGAGGATCAGGCCGTGACCATCGAGCCCGCCGGTATCCGTGGTCAGCGTCTTCGAGCCGGCGTCGAGAATGCCGCGCTCGGGTGCGGCGCGGCTCACCACCGTTGAGTAGATGTGGAGGGCGCAATCGTCCCAGGTGGCGGAACCGGCCGCGACCTGCATACGGTCGTTATAGATGTATGTGCCGAAGCGATGCTCGGTGCCGCCCTTGAGCTTGCCGATGTTGACGAGGTTCGGCGTGCCGCCGGTCGAGACGATCCTGGCGTCGAGCCCGTGCGCGCGCACGCCGGACAGCGCCTCGTCGAAAAACTTCTGCGCATCGCCCCAGCCCGTCTCGGTCGGGTAGAGCATGAACCCGGCGAACGCGAGCCCCTTGGACGCGGCAATCTCGCGCGCCAGCGCGATCGCTTCCGCCGGCGTCTCGACACCGGCGCGCTTGCGGCCCGTGTCGCACTCGACGACGACCGACAGCGGACGGCCCGAGGCCGCGGCTGCCTTGGGCAGGCCCGCGACGACGGTCGAATTGTCGGCCGCGACCGTCATGTTTGCCTTGGCATTCAGTGCGCCGAGCCGTGCCATCTTCTCTTCGCCGAGAAGGTTGTAGCTGATCAGGATATCGTCGATCCCGGCATTGGCCATGATCTCGGCTTCGCCGATCTTCTGGCAGGTGATGCCCTTGGCCCCGGCTGCGACCTGCATCTTCGCGATGGTCGGGTTCTTGTGTGTCTTGATATGCGGCCGGTTGGCGATTCCGGCGTCATCACAGGCCTTCTGGATCCGAGCGATGTTGCGCTCGACCTTGTCCATGTCGATCACGGCACAGGGCGTGCCGTATTCGCGGGCGATCTTGGCGGCGAGGGTGGTTGTCATGGGTCAAGCCTGCTCTATTTCTTCGCGAAGCATTTCAAGTTCGAGCCAGCGTTCTTCGGCGGCGGACAATTCCTCGTGCGCCTTGGCGATGGCGGCTGACGTATCGTCGAATTTCTTGCGATCCTTGGCGTAGAGGTTCGGGTCGTCGAGCACGCGTTGCAGTTTTGCGATGTCGGCCTGCAAGCTATCCATCTTCTTCGGGAGCGTTTCCAGCGCGTGCTTCTCGTTGAAGCTCAGCTTTCTCTTGGGCGCGGCAGCCGGAGCTGCGGCGCGCTCCTCCTTCTTCTCGGCAGGCGCCTGCGCCTTCGCCGTCTCGCGCTTCAGGTCCGCTCCGCGTTGGGTCAGCATGTCGCTGTAGCCGCCGGCGTATTCGGTCCACTTGCCGCTGCCTTCGGGAGCGATCACCGAGGTGACGACGCGGTCGAGGAAATCGCGGTCATGGCTGATCAGGATGACGGTGCCTTCGTAATCGCCGAGCATGTCTTCCAGCACGTCGAGCGTTTCGAGGTCGAGGTCGTTGGTCGGCTCGTCCAGCACCAGCAGGTTCGAGGGCTTCGCCAGCGCGCGCGCCAGCATCAGCCGGCCGCGTTCACCGCCCGACAGCACTTCCAGCGGTGTGCCGCGCTGCTCCTGCGCGAACAGGAAGTCCTTCATGTAGCCGACGACGTGCTTGGACTTGCCGCCGACCATGACGTGATCGCCGCGCCCGCCGGTCAGCGCCTCGGCGAGCGTCGATTTGGGATCGAGGCTTTCGCGGTGCTGGTCGAGCGTCGCCATCTCCAGATTGGCCCCGAGCCGCACGGTGCCGGAATCCGGCTGTGCGCCGCCCGTGAGCAGATTGACCAGCGTGGTCTTGCCGGCGCCGTTCGGTCCGATGATCCCCAGCCGGTCGCCGCGCTGGATACGCGTGGAGAAGTTCTCGACGATCTTGCGTTCGCCGAAGGCCTTCGTGACTCCCTTCGCCTCGATCACCAGCTTGCCGGATTGCTCCGCCTCGGCGGCGGCGAGCGTGGCGCTGCCGGCGGCGCCGCGATAGTCGCGGCGCTGATCGCGCAGCGCGTGCAGATTGGCCAGACGCTTGACGTTGCGCTTGCGCCGGCCGGAAACGCCGTGGCGCAGCCAGTGCTCCTCGTCGACGATCTTGCGGTCGAGCTTGTGCTGGTCACGCTCTTCCTCGGCCAGAACCTCGTCGCGCCAGGTCTCGAAAGAAGCAAAGCCGCGATCGATCTGCTTGATCTTGCCGCGGTCGAGCCACGCCGTCGCGCGCGAGAGATTGGTGAGGAAACGGCGGTCATGGCTGATGAGCACCAACGCGCTGCGGCGGCTGTCGAGCTCCTTTTCCAACCACTCGATGGTCGCGAGATCGAGATGGTTGGTCGGCTCGTCCAGCAGCAGGATGTCGGGCGAGGGCGCCAGCATCCGCGCCAGCGCGGCGCGGCGAGCCTCACCGCCGGAAACGTTGGCCGGGTTCTCGTTGCCGGTCAGGCCGAGCTGCTCGACCAGGTAGCGCGCCTGGTACAGGTCGTCGCCGGGCGCGAGCCCTGCCTCGACATAGGCGAGCGTGGTCTTGTGGTCGCCGAAATCCGGCTCTTGCGGCAGATAGCGAACGGTGGCGCCGGGCTGCACGAAGCGCGTTCCGCCGTCGGGCTCGACCAGGCCGGCCGCGATCTTCAGCAGCGTCGACTTGCCGGAACCGTTGCGGCCGATCAGGCAGACGCGTTCGCCCGGCGCGACATTGAGCTCGACGCCGCTCAGCAGCGGCGTCCCGCCGAATGTCAGCTTGATGTCTTTCAATTGGATCAGTGGCGGCGCCATGACTAACCTTGGCTGGAATTCTGGCTCGTCGCGGCCTGATCGGTGCGGCGGCGCTGGATCCGTCGCAGCGTCTGGTCGAGCGCCGAGAGGAATGCGGAGCGATCGCGCGGCGAGAATGATCGCGGGCCGCCGGTAACTTCGCCGGCCGAGCGCAGATCGGTCATCAGATTGCGCACGGCCAGCGTCATCCCGATCGATTCCTCGGTGAACGGCTTGCCGTTCGGCGCGATCACCTCGGCGCCCGCCTTCACGCAGCGACTTGCCAGGGGAATGTCCGATGTCACCACGACGTCGCCGGGCTTTGCCCGTTCCGCGATCCAGTCGTCGGCCGCGTCCATGCCGGCGCCCGCGGCGATGCGCTCGATCAGCGGGTCCTGCGGCACGCGGATGAAATTGCCCGCAACCACGCTCACGGGCACGCCGAGCCGGATCGCGACGCGATAGATCTCGTCCTTGACCGGACAGGCGTCGGCGTCGACATAGATGCGGGTGGCAGTGTCGGTCATCGGCGGCGTGGTACCCCATTCGGGCTGCAAAGGCGAGGGGATTGACCCCGGTTCCTCAGGGCCTACCATCGGGCCGAACAACAAGAACACAGGGGAAGCCAAGCCATGCCGAACCGGCTCGAAACCTACCGCGTCGAGGCCTACAACACGGCCAGGCAATCCGAAAACAAGATGCATGACGACACGGTGGCGCGCCGCTTCGGCTTTTCCGGCGGGCTGGTCCCGGGCGTCGACGTCTTCGCTTACATGATGCACGTGCCGGTGGCGCGCTGGGGCCGCGATTTCCTCGTGCGCGGGCTGAGCGAGGCGTGCTTCGTCAAGCCGGTCTATGACGGCGAGACCGCCGATGTCGACGCGGCCGAGCATGGTGGCGTGCTGACGATCGAGGTGTTCAGCCGCGGCGAACTCTGCGCGACGGGAACGGCCTCGCTGCCGGCCGCGGCGCCTGCGGTCTCATTGAGCGACTATGTCGCGGTGCCGGCGGTGGCCGAGCGGAAGCCGGTCAGCCCGGAGACGTTCGAGACCGGCAAATGGCTCGGCACCGAGCCACGGCGCTGGGCCGGGCAGGCGGCGACGGACTATCTCGCCGACATCCGGGAGACCGATCCGATCTTCGCGCGCGAGCAGCTCGGCCATCCCGGCCTGATCCAGCGCGTCATGAACCGCGTGCTGGTGGACAATACGATACTCGGGCCGTGGATCCACGTCGGCAGCCGCATGCAGTTGCTGTCCGCCGCGCACGCCGGGGACGAGATCACCGCACGCGCGAAAGTCACCGCCAATTACGAGAAGAAGGGGCACCGCTTCGTCGAGCTCGATGCGCTGGTCGTCGCCAACGGTGCGACGCCGTTGGCGCATTGCCAGCACATCGCGATCTACCAGCCGCGCGAGCAGGCGGCGGCGTAGGGCGCGGGGGCCTGAGCGCGAGTTTGAGGCTCCGCGCCCCGTCTGCGGCGTCATGCCCTGCGAAGGCGGGTATCCCGTGCGCTGAGGGCGACCGTCGATGGCGACCATCTCGGAATACCGGATCGCCCGATCAAGTCGGGCGACGACAGCGGTGGGTGGGGCGGCGGCGGTCGGTGTTGTGGAGGCGGCGACTACGCCGCCTTGCCCTTCGCATCCTGGATGGCGCGCCACACGCGCTCCGGGGTCAGCGGCATGTCGATGTGCTTGATACCGTAATCGGCCAGCGCATCGACCACCGCGTTCACGACCGTCGACAGGCTGCCGGCGCAGCCGGCTTCGCCGCAGCCCTTGCTGCCGAGCGGATTTGTCGTCGCCGGCACCGGATGGTCGCCGACCGTCATGAACGGCACGTCCTCGGCGCGCGGCAGCGCGTAGTCCATCAGTGAGCCCGTGATCGGCTGGCCGCTCTCATCGTAGCGAACGTGCTCCATCAGCGCCTGCCCGATGCCCTGGACGACGCCGCCATGAAGCTGGCCTGCGACCAGCATCGGGTTGATCACCGTACCGAAATCGTTGACCGCGCTGTAGCGCACGATCTGCACCACGCCGGTGTCGGGATCGACCTCGACCTCGGCGACATGGCAACCGTTGGGGAACGCCGACGGCACCGGCTCACTGGTGTGATCGACGTCGAGGCTGTCGGGCACGCCATCCGGCACCTTGCCGTCGTGCAGGCGTTTAGCCAGCTCCATGATGTCGATGCTGCGGTCGGTGCCTGCGATGGTGAAGCTGCCGTCGGCGAACTCGATGTCGGCTTCCGAGGCCTCCAGCATGTGCGCGGCGGCGCGCTTGCCCTTCTCGATCACGAGCTTCGAGGATTCCACGATGGCTTGGCCGGTCGCCATGATCGAACGCGAGCCGCCGGTGCCGTTGCCGGTGTGCACGATGTCGCTGTCGCCCTGCACGAGCTTGACGCTCTCGAAGGGAACGCCGAGCTGGGCGCACAGCACCTGCGCGAACGGCGTGGCATGGCCCTGGCCGTAATCGAGCGTGCCGGTGATGAGCTGCACGCTGCCGTCGGCATCGAACACGATCTTGCCGAGTTCGGGGCTCGGCGGCGCGGTCACCTCGAGATAGGAGCCGACGGCGATGCCGCGCAGCTTGCCGGCCTTCCTGCTCTCCTTCCTGCGCTTGGCGAAGTTCTCGTGATCGGAGATCGCGAGCGCCTTGTTGAAGACCGCCTGGAAGTCGCCGCTGTCATAGGTGACGCCGGAGGATGCCGGGAAGGGCATCTGGTCCGGCTTGATGAAGTTGCGTTTGCGCAAGGTGAGCCGGTCGATGCCCATCTCGTCGGCGGCGCGGTCGATCAGCCGCTCCATGTAATAGTTCGCTTCGGGCCGGCCGGCACCGCGATACGCGCCCATCGGCGTGGTGTTGGTCAGCACCGTCTTGATGTCGACGCCCATCAGCGGCGTGCGGTAGACGCTCGAGAAGTTCTTGCCGGTGTTGAGCGACAACGGACCGGGCGCGACGCCGGTGATGTAGGCACCGAGATTGCCGTAGCCGGAGAGCTTCGCGGCGAGGAAGTGCCCCTTGGCGTCGAGCGCGAGCTCGGCATGGATCTTCTGCGCGCGGCCATGGCTGTCGGACAGGAAGCTGGTGGAGCGCTCGTCGAGCCACTTCACCGGGCGTCCCAGCGCCTTGGCTGCGTACAGGATGCACATGTATTCGGGGTAGTTGACGTTCTTCATGCCGAAGGAGCCGCCGACATTGGCGGTGAGGATGCGCACCTTCTCGTTCGGCACCTTCATGTTCTTGGCGAGGTTGGCGCGGTTGCCGGCGACGCCCTGCGTCGGCATCTGGATGGTGTAGCGCTCCGTCGTCTTGTCGTAGGAGGCCAGTCCCACGCGCGGCTCCATCGAGACCACGGCGACGCGGGTGTTGTCGATGTCGAGGCGGGTGACGTGCGCTGCGCCGGCGAAGGCGGCGTTCACCTTCTCCATGTCGCCGTAGTGATAATCGAGCGCGACGTTGTTCGGGATGTGGTCGTAGAGCTGCGGCGCGCCGGGCTGCGCCGCTTCCTCGGGATCGGTCACCGACGGCAGCGGCTCGATATCGACCTCGACCGCTTCGGCGGCGTCGCGCGCCTGGGCCAGCGTCTCGGCCACCACGAAGGCGACGGGATCGCCCACGAAGCTGACCTTCGCGGTCGGCAGCGGCTGGCGATTGGTCTGGAGCAGGGGGGAGCCGTCGCGGCTCTTCAGCGGCAGGCCGCAGGTGAAGGGGCCGTAGCCGGCGGCATCGAGGTCTGTTCCGGTCCACACGCCCAGCACGCCCGGCAGCGCCTTGGCGGCCTCGGTGCCGATATTGCGGATGATTCCATGGGCGTGGCTCGAACGGACGATCACGGCATAGGCCTGGCCGGGCAGGTTGAAATCGTCGGTATAGCGGCCCTTGCCGCGCACCAGCGTGTCGTCCTCCTTGCGGCGGACCGGCTGTCCCACGCCGTATTTTTGCAGTGCAATAGCGTTTTCGAGCGTAGACGATTTCGTGTGTTCTTGCATGAAAATGACCTGAAAAGCCTGCATTTGCGCATTTTCGCGGCAGCGGCGGACCGGACCCTGTTCAGATAGCCCACCACCCCGTTCACGACAACGCACGAATGGGCATGGTCCCATGTGATGCGATGTTGCGCAGGCCCGCCGCGCTGCTAATGTTTCAGGCGAAAAATCAATTCCGGACCGGCCCCTCGCGGGCCGTGGAAAGACAGTTTGTATGAATGACCACACGCGGCTCCGCGACGGCCATGCGCCGCACGGTGAGCTGGAGGGGTCGATGGCGGCGGTGGCATTGGCCACCGAACCGGCTGTCGGCGCGCAGGCGCCTGGAACCGGCGTCTACGCGGCGCTGGACCTCGGCACCAACAATTGCAGGCTGCTGATCGCCTGTCCGACCAGCGACGGCTTTCGCGTGGTCGATTCCTTCTCGCGCATCATCCGGCTCGGCGAGGGTGTCTCGGCGACCGGCTGCATCAGCGAGGCCGCGATCGAGCGCGCCATCGCGGCGCTCAGCATCTGCCGCGACAAGATCAACCTGCGCAAGGCGCGCCGCCTGCGCCTGATCGCGACCGAAGCCTGCCGCGCGGCCTCGAACGCGGAGGGCTTCCGCAGCCGCGTCGCCGCCGAAACCGGCATCGAGCTCGAAGTGATCGACCGTGAGACCGAGGCCTCGCTCGCCGTGCTCGGCTGCTCGCCGCTGGTCGACCCGAGAGGACGCGGCGCGATCCTGTTCGACATCGGCGGCGGCTCGACCGAGCTCGTGCGCATCGAGCGCGATCCGGCCGGCGCCGATCCGCAGCCGCGGATCAAGGCCTGGATGTCGATCCCGCTGGGCGTGGTCACGCTTGCCGAGCAGTTCGGCGGCCGCGACGTCACGCCGGAGATCTATGCGGCGATGGAGCGGGAGGTGGCCAACCACGTCGAGCCGTTCGCGGAACAACACGGCCGCGACCTCGCGGACATGCATCTGCTCGGCACGTCCGGCACGGTGACCACGCTCGCCGGCATCCATCTCAACCTCGCGCGCTACGACCGCCGACGCATCGACAGCATCTGGATGAACGATTCCGACATCACCGCGACCATCAACAAGCTGCTCGGCATGAGCTACGAGGAACGCGCGGCCAACAGCTGCATCAGCGTCGAGCGCGCGGATCTCGTGCTGGCCGGCTGCGCCATCCTCGACGCCATCCGCCGCGCCTTTCCGCTGCCGCGCCTGCGGGTCGCGGACCGCGGCCTGCGCGAGGGCATGCTGGTCGAGATGATGCGCGAGGACGGCGCGCTCAGGAGCTGGTGAGATGGCCAAGGACACCACCGGCCGCTTGCACGTCCAGGTCAAGACCGGCGGCAAGCGCAAACTGTCGTCGAAGCTCTGGCTCGAGCGGCAGCTCAACGATCCCTACGTCGTCAAGGCGAAGGCGCAGGGCTATCGCTCGCGCGCCGCGTTCAAGCTTCTGGAGATCGACGACAAATATCGCCTGCTGAAGCCCGGCATGGCCGTGGTCGATCTCGGCGCCGCGCCGGGCGGCTGGAGCCAGATTGCCGCCAAGCGCGTCGGCTCGGTCGAGGGCAAGGGCAAGGTCGTCGCGATCGATTTGCTGGAGATGCCGGAGATTCCCGGTGTCGATTTCGCGCAGCTCGACTTCATGGACAATGACGCGCCGGACAGGCTCACGGCCATGCTCGGGGGCGGGGCTGATGTCGTGATGTCGGACATGGCCGCCAACACCACCGGTCATCGCAAGACCGACCAGCTCCGTATCGTCGGCCTGGTCGAGACCGCGGCCGCGTTCGCGTGCGACGTGCTGAAGCCGGGCGGGACGTTCCTGGCCAAGACGTTCCAGAGCGGCGCCGACGCCGAACTGCTCGCCCAACTCAAGCGCGATTTCGCCACCGTGCGCCACGTCAAGCCGGCGGCGAGCCGGCAGGATTCCTCCGAGCGCTACGTGCTCGCGACGGGATTTCGGGGCGAGGCGAGGCAGTAGCGAGCGCCGGTTCCTCGCCCTGAGGAGCGCGCCAGGGCGCGCATCTTGAGGGGCGAGGCCATAGGCCTGGCCTTCATCCTTCGAGACGCGCGTTCCGCGCTCCTCAGGATGAGGGGCTTCACCTTGCGTCCTCTACCCCAGCCGCTGATCCCGGACGTCCTGCGTATCCTCGGTCGCGACCTTGACGGCGGCCTTGGCGGCGCCCTTGCCGGCGCCCTTGCGGCTGGCGATCTCCGTGACCTTGCGGCCGGAGATCTCGTGGCCGGCATCGGCCGGCATCTGCCAGAAGAAATAGCTCGATGCCGCCGAGGTCAGCGCGACCACGACGAAGGCCGGAGCGAACACGGTGGCGTTGAGCTCGCTGACATGGCTGAGCCACATCGTCGTCTCCACCGACGCTGCGCCGACGGCGACGCCGGCGGAGACCGCGAGTTGCTGGTTGACGCTGACGAGCGTCGTGGCACGGCTCATCTGCGCGGTCTCGACGTCGGCATAGGCGACGGTGTTGATCGCGGTGAATTCGAGCGAGCGGAAGAAGCCGCCGACCACCAGGATCACCATGATGATCAGCAGCGGCGTCGTCACCGTGAACAGCGCGCAGATGCCGAGGAAGAATGCGCTGACGACCGCATTCACTGTCATCAGGTTGCGGAAGCCGAAGGTCCGGATGATGCGCGCCGCCAGCGTCTTCATGCCCATGGCGCCGAGCGAGGAGGCGAAGGTGACGAGGCCGGAATGGAACGGGGTCAATCCGAACCCGATCTGCATCAGCAGCGGCAGCAGGAACGGCAGCGCGCCGATGCCGAGCCGGAACAGGAAGCCGCCGATCACGGCCGCGCGCAGCGTCGGCAGGTTCAGCAGCGAGAAGTCCAGCACCGGCGATCCGGTCCGCCGGGCATGCAGCACATAGAGCGTCATCGAGATCGATCCGCCCGCGATCAGGGCCACGATCGTGCTCCAGGGCAGAAGGTTGAGGCCGGCCACGGAGAGCCCGAACGCGATGCCCGCGAGGCCGATGCCGGCGAGCACCATGCCGTAGAGATCGAACGGCTCCGGCGTTTCGCTCTTGATGGGGTCGATGAACCGCAGGGCCATGAAGATGCCGAGCAGTCCGATCGGGATGTTGATCAGGAAGATCCAGTGCCACGACGCGTAGGTCGTGATGAAGCCGCCGAGCGGTGGCCCGATCACGGGGCCGATGAGGGCAGGGACCGTCACCCAGGCCATGGCGTTGACCAGCGCGCTCTTGTCGACCGAGCGGAGCAGCACGAGGCGGCCGACGGGCGTCATCATCGCCCCGCCCATTCCCTGCAGGATGCGCGCGAACACGAAGTCGGTGACGGAGGTCGACAGCGCGCAGCCGACCGAGCCCACCATGAACACGCCGACCGCGATCGCGAACACCATGCGTGCGCCGAAGCGGTCCGCGGTCCAGCCGCTGGCGGGGATGAACACCGCGAGCGACAGCAGATAGGAGGTGATCGCGAGCTTGAGCGTCAGCGGGCTGGTGCCGATGTCGGCCGCGATCGCCGGCAGCGAGGTGGCGATCACCGTCGAGTCCATGTTCTCCATGAACAGAGCGGTGGCCACGATCAGCGGAATGACGCGTTGCTTGTCGACCATGACAGATTGGTAATGGAAATCAGGAGGAAGGGCGAGACTTGCGGCTTATCACCGCCACCGGGCCGAGGCCATTGCGGATCGGCGCATAGCACCTAAATCCCGCGTAACAACGGTGTGACCCTCGTGGAGCGTGCACCGGGTGCCGGAGACAAGCGATGATCTATCTCCTTGCCGTGCTTCTGCCGCCGATCGGGCTGCTCCTCAACGGCCAGCCGTTTTCGGCGATCCTGAACCTGGTCCTGTGCGTCGTCTGCGCCGTTTTCGGCCTCGTCTTCCACGTCCTGCTGCTGGTCCCGTCGGCGCATGCCGTCATCGCGGTCCACATGAAGCGGGAGGACCGGCGGCACCGGGAGGTGGTCGATGCGATCCGCCGGCACGGGCCGCCGCCGGGCTATCCACGCTGAATTCGCCTAAAATGCCTGTGCATGGCTGGCCAGCGGCCCGAATTGCTTTGATTCGTCATCCGGCCGTGCTATCGACCCGCGTCAACCCCACTGATGGGCTCCGATTCTCCGGCGATGCCGCAAGGTACGTCGAGGGCGGCGCTCATCCATAGCTATTTGCGGCAGGGCCGCAGGAAGGAGTTGGCACATGGCCACGGTGCAACAAGGCATCCGCGAAGCCTTTACGTTCGACGACGTGCTGTTGAAGCCGGGTCTGTCGGACGTCATGCCGGGCGACGTCGACATCCGCTCCCGCGTCACCCGCGCCATCCCGCTGAACATCCCGATCATGGCCTCCGCCATGGACACGGTCACCGAGGCCCGCATGGCGATCGCCATGGCGCAGGCCGGCGGTCTCGGCGTCATCCACCGCAATTTCGATCCTGAGGGCCAGGCCGCGCAGGTGCGGCAGGTCAAGCGCTACGAGTCGGGCATGGTGGTGAACCCGCTCACCATCAGCCCCGAGGCCACGCTCGACGACGCGCTCAAGCTGATGAGCGATCACGGCATCTCCGGAATTCCCGTCGTCACCGGCGCCGGCAAGTCCACGCCGGGCAAGCTGGTCGGCATCCTCACCAACCGCGACGTGCGCTTCGCCACCGACCGGAGGCAGAAAGTCTCCGAGCTGATGACGCATGAGAACCTCGTCACGGTGCGCGAGAATGTCAGCCAGGACGAAGCCAAGCGGATGCTGCATCATCATCGCATCGAAAAGCTGGTCGTCGTCGACGATCAGTACCGCTGCGTCGGCCTGATCACGGTCAAGGACATCGAGAAGGCGGTCGCCCATCCGCTGGCCTGCAAGGACGCACAGGGGCGCCTCCGAGTCGCCGCCGCTACCACCGTCGGTGACACCGGCTTCGAGCGGACCGAGCGCCTGATCGATGCCGGCGTCGACCTCGTCGTCGTCGACACCGCGCACGGCCATTCCCGCCACGTGCTGCATGCGGTCAACCGTATCAAGCGTCTCTCCAACTCGGTGCAGGTCGTCGCCGGCAACGTCGCGACGGCTGAGGGCACGCAGGCCCTGATCGATGCCGGTGCCGACTGCATCAAGGTCGGCATCGGTCCGGGCTCGATCTGCACCACGCGCATCGTCGCCGGCGTCGGCGTACCGCAGCTCACCGCGATCATGGACGCGGTCGAAGCCGCGAAGAAGTCGAATATCCCCGTCATCGCCGATGGCGGCATCAAGTTCTCCGGCGATCTCGCCAAGGCGCTCGCCGCCGGTGCCGACGTCGCGATGGTCGGCTCGCTGCTGGCCGGCACCGACGAGACGCCCGGCGAAGTGTTCCTGTGGCAGGGCCGGTCCTACAAGGCCTATCGCGGCATGGGCTCGGTCGGCGCGATGGCGCGCGGCTCGGCCGACCGCTACTTCCAGCAGGACATCAAGGACTCCCTGAAGCTCGTGCCGGAAGGTATCGAGGGCCAGGTGCCCTACAAGGGCCCGGTCGGCAACGTCATGCACCAGCTCGCCGGTGGTCTCCGCGCTGCGATGGGTTACGTCGGCGCAAAGGACATGAACGAGCTGCACGAGAAGGCGCAGTTCGTCCGCATCACCGGCGCGGGCCTGCGCGAAAGCCACGTCCACGACGTCACCATCACGCGCGAAGCCCCGAACTATCCGGGCGGGGGCTAGTCGGCCACTGCTGCGACTGTCGTGATGGCCGGGCTCGTCCCGGCCATCAACGTCTTGGGTCCGTGGCATCGTGGATGCACCGACGAGCGCGGGCGTAACGACGGAGTATATGGCGCGGACGAGTCGTCGGGTTCGTTCGCTCCGCTCTCTTGCCCCGGACGCAGTGTCTCTTCGACGATGCACTGCAGAGCCGGGACACGAGATCAGCGCATGCGCTCCCGACCGTTCACTCCGCCGCTTTTGTGTTGACGCGACTGGATTGCTTCGCTTCGCTCGCAAGGACAGTGAAGTGGAGGAAGCCATCATGTCCCAAGGCAAACGCATCGTTCTCGCCGCGCGTCCCGTCGGCGAACCCAAGTCGTCCGATTTTCGCCTGGAGGAATTCGCGATTCCCTCGCCGGGCGCGGGTGAAGTCCTGCTGCGCACGATCTGGTTGTCGCTCGATCCCTACATGCGCGGGCGCATGAGCGACGGGCCGTCCTATGCCGCACCGGTGCCGGTCGGCGGGGTGATGGAAGGCGAGGCGGTCAGCGAGGTCGTAGCCTCCAGCAATCCGGATTTCGCCAAGGGCGACATCGTGCGCATCCGTTCCGGCTGGCAGACGCACGCGATCTCCAACGGCAAAGGCCTGATCAAGGTCGATCCGAAGCTCGGGCCGATCTCGACCTCGATCGGTGTGCTCGGCATGCCCGGCATGACCGCCTATACGGGCCTGCTCGACATCGGCAAGCCGCAGTCCGGCGAGACCGTCGTCGTCGCCGGCGCGTCCGGTGCGGTCGGCTCCGCCGTCGGCCAGATCGCGAAGATCAAGGGCGCCCGCGCGGTCGGCATCGCCGGCGGCAAGGACAAGTGCGACTACGTCGTGAGGGAGCTCGGCTTCGACGCGTGCATCGATCATCGCGATCCCGATCTCGCGGCGAAGCTGAAGGAAGCCTGCCCGAAGGGGATCGACGTCTATTTCGAGAATGTCGGCGGCGCCGTGTTCGAAGCCGTCTTCCCGCTGCTCAATCCGTTCGCGCGCGTGCCGGTCTGCGGCCTGATCGCGCACTACAACGACACCGAGGCCAAGCCGCCGAAATGGGCGAGCAGCATGATGCGCGCGACGCTGACCAAGCGGCTGACCTTCCGCGGCTTCATCGTCTCCGACTTCGCCAACCGCCATGGTGACTTCCTGCGCGACATGTCCGGCTGGGTCCGCGAAGGCAAGGTCAAGTACAAGGAGTTCGTCACCGAGGGCCTGGAAAGCGCGCCCGGCGCGTTCATCGGGCTGCTGAAGGGTGCCAATTTCGGCAAGCAGCTCGTCCGGGTCGGACCGGACAAGGCCTAGCCGGGGCTCCCGGCCCGGCGATGGTTAAGAAAGAGTCACCGATCGGCCACACCTGTCCGCAAAAGCCGCAGGTGTGATCGACGGTTCATTGACGGGTCGGCGAAGGCATTGAATCATCGCGCTTATTTTAGGTGCGATGATGTTAGAGACGGTTATTTTCTGCGTAATCCTGCTGGCCGGCGGCTATTGGGCCACCATGTTCGTCATGGGGCGCCGTGACGACGTCATCCATGGCAAATTCGTCCATGCCGAAGAGGAGGGCGGGTTCGTGGTGCCTTCGATGCCGATGCCTCCGCCGCCATTCCCCAGGCGTCCCGTCAGGGCCGACAGGCCTGCCGGTGCCCAGGCGACCGGCGAGGCGGCCAAGCCGGTCAGCAGCGAGGCCCTGCAATCCCTGCTCGCCGCCATCCAGCAGGACCTCAAGAACGTCGCCTGAGCCGCGCTAATGCGCGCCGCCCATCTGGGCGAAGAGCTCCTCGATATCGACATCGACCTGTCCGGCCGCCCTGACGTGACGGACCTCGAGGCTGTCGGGCTGGAAGCGGTACTCGACGAGTCCGACCTCCTTGAGCGCGATCCGGTCCTGGCGCGCGTCGTTGATCTTGAAGCCGGCCGACGGCGCCCAGACGTGGCGCGTGTGGCGATACGTGAAGTCGCGGCGCTGGTGCACGTGGCCGCTGGCGATCAGCCGCAGGTCGGTGGTCGCGAGCATCTCGATCAATCGCGCGCGTGCGGGCTGCGGCACGTAGCGGATCGAGGTCTCCGGCGTTTCGGGATCGCCGGGCTCGTTGAGGAACACAGGCTTATGCAGGAACAGCGCGACCGGTCTGCCGCTCGCACGCGCGATCTCGGAAGCGAGCCAGTCGAACTGCTCGGCCTCGAAGGGCAGCCCCGAATTCATCATCAGCGCGTTGAGGCCGATGAAGGACCAGCCGGCCGCCTCGAACGACCAATGATCTTCGCCGATCACGGCGCGGAATTGCTGGCGGTGCGTTTCCTCGACCGGCGGTTTGGGCACGGGGCCGATCGCGGTCGGATTGTCGCCGATGTCGTGATTGCCGGGCAGGTAGCGGCAGGCGACGGGCAGGGCGTCGTGCAGGCTCTTCGCGAACACGACGTCGTCGCGGCTCGTGGGGCCGTCGAACGACACATCGCCGGTGTTGACGACGAGATCGGGCCTGTTCGCGTCGATATGTTCGCTGACCGCATGGAAGTTCGCGATCAGGCCGGGAAAGCGCCGGCCGAGATGGGTGTCGGAAATCTGGGTCAGCCGGAATTCGGACATGGCTGCAGCATAGTCCGCCCAGGCGTCGGAACAATGACGGCGTGCGTCGAGGCCGAAATCGCTTTGAATTTCGATATTTGCCCGCAGGACCGGAAACTCCGGTTCAACGAGTTGATTGTCAGGACAAGGAGTCGCCGCTAATGACGGCCGGCGGCATTTCGCCACCCGGGAAAGTTCCGATGTCCGTTCAAATGGTTTTGCTGCCGGTCTTCGTGCAGGTTGGGCTCACCCTGGCCCTGCTGATCGGCATGGTGTTCGCGCGGCGCAGGACGCTGGTCTCGGGCCAGACCAGGATCCGCGACATCGCGCTGGGCGAGCCGAACTGGCCGAAGGACGCCACACAAATCGCCAATTGCTACCGCAACCAGTTCGAACTGCCGGTGCTGTTCTATGTCCTGATCGCGCTGGCGCTGCCGCTGCGCCATGCCGATCTCTTCATCGTGCTGATGTCCTGGGTGTTCGTGGTGACGCGCTTCGCTCATGCGGGCGTGTTCGTCACCTCGAACGATCTCGGCCGGCGCTCGGTGGTCTGGCTCGCCGGTGTGCTCGTGCTGCTGGCGATGTGGATCTACTTCGCACTGAAGATCCTGTTGCTGATCTGACCCGCGCGCGAATGCGCAATCGCAGGAACTCGGAGCGTGGTCCTGGGATCGCGCTCTCCGATTTGATTTGAAAGATACAAATGACCCCCGCTGCCCGGCTGTCCGCGGCCATCGAACTGATCGACACCATCGAAAAAGACCGCGTGCCTGCGGCCAAGGCGCTGAAGGAGTGGGGCACCGCGCACCGCTTCGCCGGCTCCGGTGACCGCGCGGCGATCGCCGGCCTCGTCTGGGACGTGCTGCGCCGCTATGCCTCGAGCGCGTATCTGATGGAGGACGACACCGCGCGGGCGCGGCTGATCGGCATGCTCCGTCTCGAGCGCGGCATGGATACGCCCACGATGGCCGCGCTGTTCGACGGGAACCGGTTCGCGCCGTCGCCGCTGACGGATGCCGAACAGTCGGCGCTCGCCTCGCGATCCCTGAAGGATGCTCCGGCGGCGGTGGCCGGCGATTATCCGGAATGGCTCGACCCGCATCTGGCAAAGATGTTCGGTGAGGACCGCGCCGCGGAGGCGGCCGCGATGGCGAGCCGGGCGCCCCTGGACCTGCGCGTCAACACGCTGAAATCCAATCGCGACAAGGTGCTGCGCGCGCTTGCTCATCTTCATGCGAAACCGACGCCGTGGTCGGCGACCGGCCTGCGCATCGAGCTGTCGGCCGATGCACGCAATCCCGGCATCCAGGCCGAAGAGGATTTCATCAAGGGCGGCATCGAGGTGCAGGACGAAGGCTCGCAGCTTGCGGCCGCCTTCACCGCGGCCAAGCCGGGCGAGCAGGTGATCGACCTCTGTGCGGGCGCCGGTGGCAAGACGCTGGCGCTCGCCGCGCTGATGCAGGGCAAGGGACGCTTGATTGCGACCGACCGCGACAAGCGCCAGCTCGCGCCGATCCACGAGCGGCTCTCGCGCGCCGGCGTCCACAATGCCGACATCCGGACGCCCAAGGGCGAAGCCGACCCGCTGGCCGACATCCGCGCCTCGGCCGATCTCGTCGTCATCGACGCGCCCTGCACCGGAACCGGCACCTGGCGCCGCAACCCCGACGCCAAATGGCGCATGCGCCCAGGCGCGCTGGGGATCCGCCTGAAGGACCAGGCCGAGGTGCTGGAGCGCGCCGTTCCGCTGGTGAAGGCGGGCGGCCGCATCGCCTACATCACCTGCTCGGTGCTGTCAGAGGAGAATGGCGAGCAGGTGAGGGCCTTCGTTGCCCGGCACCCCGAGTTCTCGGCCGTGTTTCCCGAGCAGACCGCCAGCGTGCTCTGGGACAAGGCTGAGGCCTTCGCGCAAGCCGCGCTGCAGTCCCCGGAAGGCTGGCTGATGACGCCGCGCCGCACGGGCACGGACGGGTTCTTCGTCTCGGTGCTGAAGAAGGCGGGCTGATCTTCCGCCGGCATCATTGCGGGGCGCCCGTAACGCTAGCCCGGATTCCGTCGCGCGGCGCTGCCGGCGTATCCATCCGGGCTCTCGCTTCCTCCTTCGCTCTTCCAGCTGCGGCGGACACGTTGCGAGCTCGGGAACGGAGGGATGGGCCCCAAACAAAAACCCCGCGGACCGATCCCGGTCGCGGGGCTTGATCAATTGCGCTCTGCCGGTACGTCCGTGGTCAGAGCGCTCTGGCGCTGGCTGTTAGCCGACGCGGAGATTATCGGCCGAGGACTTGCCGCTGCGGCGGTCGGCGACGATGTCGAACGAGACCTTCTGGCCCTCGTTGAGGGTGCTGAGGCCGGCGCGCTCGACGGCGCTGATGTGAACGAAAACGTCCTTTGCGCCGTCATCCGGCTGGATGAAACCATAACCCTTTTGAGTATTGAACCACTTCACGGTGCCCATTGCCATGGGAATGTCCTTTAATTGAGAGAGTACGCACGCGGACCGGTACGCGTCTCTGCGCCCATAGCCCTGATGAGTCGATGTTTTGGAGAAATCATCTGAAGCGTGCGCGCCTGTCTGAAACGAGGCGAAGCGGCCCAGTCGTTCGGCCAAGTATCGATCGTTGTCATATACAGGGATATTGGGGCCACTTCAAGGCACCACCCGCTGATCGCGATGGCGCGTCGCGATGCTATCCTGCGCTGCAATTTCGCCTTCGCCGGCCGCGTCAATCGACGATGAAAAGCGTCGCGCCCGTCGCTGTCGAGGAGCGGTGCGCGGCATCCCCGAAATCCGAAACCTGGTAGCTCATGCCCGGCATCAGCCGGAATTTGCGCCCGTCGCGCAGCTCGGTGTCGAGCTCGCCCTGCAGCACGTAGAGCACGTGCCCCCGGTCGCACCAATGGTCGGCGAGATAGCCCGGTGAGTACTCGACCATCCGCACGCGGAGATCGCCGATGTTCAGCGTCCGCCACAAGGCCTGTCCGGTCTCGCCGGGATGCACGGTCGCCTCGACCTTGCTCCAGTCGGTGACGGTGAAAGGGGAGGTCGGGAGTTTCATGGCGGAGGTCCTTGATACGCTTGGCGGGGCCGTTTCGCGTTCTCGTTTGGGGACGTTTTCGCGAGCGCACCGCCAACATACTCCGTCATTGCGAGCGCAGCGAAACAATCCAGAGTGTACCCGTTGAGGGATTTCCGGATTGCTTCACGGAGCCTGTCATCGGACGCGATGCGCGGACCCGTCGGCTCGCGATGACGATGTGGACGCAGTCGCTCTCCAGCTGCCACTGTCATCGCCCGCGAAGGCGGGCGATCCAGTACGCCGAGACGCTTGTCGTCGACGGAGAGTCCGCGGCGTACTCGCTTTCGCGGGGAATGACAGCGGCGGGTAGCGACGCTGCCGGTGCACGACACGTTCGCGCAAACTTCGCCGCCGCAAGCGTCAATGCGGCGGATGGTTCGCCGAACCTTGCACGATCAGCCCGGCCTCGTTCACCCGCAGATATTCGCAGATCCGTTTTCCGCGCTCGTTCTCGTAGAACACCACGACGCTGTCCGGGCTGACGAACAGGTCGATCAGCGTGAAGTGCAGGTCCGGCAGCAGGCCGAGTGCCTTGCCCCAATAGGCGCGCAAGGCGTCCTTGCCGCGCACCGTGCCGCTCGCGTCGAACCCCATCGCCGGGATGCGGTCGGAGGTCATCACGGCGGCATCGTCGTACAGCCTGAGCACGCGTTCGAGGTCGCGCCCGTTCCAGGCCGCGACCCAGGTGCGGCCGAGGTCGGCGAGTTCTGACGGCGGGTGGTGCGTTGTCATGGCGTTCTCCCTGACTGGCCCGCCTTTTCCACGGCGGAGCAAATTAGGTCAATAATACTGACATATATGCATTTGTCCATGCCCAAAGAAGAATGTGGGCGCGCCGCCCGCGCGGTTGCGGGAAAAGCCCCCGTCGCGTATCTGCTGGCCATGACAGCAGCACAGAACGACCGCTCCGCGTCGACGCCCTCCGTGGCCTCGGCGCATGACAAGATTCTCATCGTCGACTTCGGCAGCCAGGTGACGCAGCTCATCGCGCGTCGCGTGCGCGAGGACGGAGTCTATTGCGAGATCGTCCCGTTCAACAAGGCGGACAGCGCCTTCAGGGAGATGAAGCCCAAAGCGGTGATCCTCTCCGGGGGGCCTGCCTCGGTGCTCGACGACAACGCGCCGTCCGTGCCGCTGCCGATCCTCACCGCGGGCGTGCCGGTGCTCGGCATCTGCTACGGCGAGCAGACCATGGCGCAGCAACTCGGCGGCACCGTCGAGGCCGGCCATCACCGCGAGTTCGGCCGCGCCACCATCGAGGTCACAGACGACTGCGCGCTGTTCGAGGGCGTCTGGGAGAAGGGCGGCCGCTACGACGTCTGGATGAGCCATGGTGACCGCGTCACCAAGCTGCCCGACGGCTTCCGCGGCGTCGCGAAGGCGCAGGGATCGCCGATCTCCGTGATCGCCGACGACAAGCGCAGATTCTACGCGATGCAATTCCACCCCGAGGTGGTGCACACGCCCGATGGCGCGAAACTCATCCGCAATTTCGTGCGCAAGATCGCCGGCCTCACCGGTGACTGGACCATGCGCGCCTTCCGCGAGGAGGAGATCCAGAAGATCCGCCAGCAGGTCGGCAAGGGCAAGGTGATCTGCGGGCTCTCCGGCGGCGTCGATTCCGCCGTCGCGGCCGTGCTGATCCACGAGGCCATCGGCGAGCAGCTCACCTGCGTCTTCGTCGACCATGGCCTGCTCCGCCTCGACGAAGCCAAGACCGTGGTCGACCTGTTCCGCCACCACTACAACATCCCGCTCGTGCACGTGGATGCCTCCAAGCAGTTCCTCGGCGAGCTCGAAGGCGTCACCGACCCCGAGACGAAGCGCAAGACCATCGGCCGCCTCTTCATCGAGGTGTTCGAGCAGGAGGCCAAGAAGATCGGCGGCGCCGACTTCCTGGCGCAAGGCACGCTGTATCCCGACGTGATCGAGAGCGTCTCCTTCACCGGCGGACCCTCGGTGACGATCAAGTCGCACCACAATGTCGGCGGACTCCCTGAGCGGATGAACATGAAGCTCGTCGAGCCTCTGCGCGAGCTGTTCAAGGACGAGGTGCGCAAGCTCGGGCGCGAGCTCGGCCTGCCCGAGATATTCGTCGGCCGCCACCCGTTCCCGGGCCCTGGCCTCGCCATCCGCTGTCCCGGCGACATCACCCGCGACAAGCTCGACATCCTGCGCCAGGCCGATGCCGTCTACATCGACCAGATCCGCAAGCACGGCCTCTACGACGACATCTGGCAGGCCTTCGCCGTGCTGCTCCCCGTCAAGACCGTCGGCGTCATGGGCGACGGCCGCACCTACGACTACGTCGTCGGCCTGCGCGCCGTCACGTCAACGGACGGCATGACCGCGGACTTCTACCAGTTCGACATGAAGTTCCTGGGCGAGACCGCCACGCGCATCATCAACGAGGTGAAGGGCGTGAACCGGGTCGTGTACGACGTGACGAGCAAGCCGCCGGGGACGATCGAGTGGGAGTAGGGGCTGCGCCGGATCAATCTCCGCCGAGGCTCTGGAGAGGCGGCGCCAGATAGATCATGGGCTTCGGAGTATTCATCCATCGGTCGGACTCGATCTACGATGACAGCCCCGCTGAACGATATCAATTTCCCAGTCAGTATCTCCGCCGCGTCGAAGCGTGTATCGGTGATTGGATCATCTATTACGAGCCGAGCAAGGTAGCCGAGACGCGCGGCTACTTTGCCATCGCCCGGGTTCAGCGGGTTATTCCCGATCCCTCGGCTCCAGGCATGTATCTCGCTTTGATAGAGCCCGGAAGTTACCTCGATTTTGCCAATCCGGTTCCTTTCAACGGATCGACTGGTCCCGTGGAGCGCGGCGTCCTGAACGAGCAGGGACGAATTTCAGGACGCGCTCAGTCGGCCGTGCGTCCGATCTCTCCCGATGATTTCAATAGAATCTGCGAACTTGGCTTGGCGGAGGATTCGCCGCTGCTTCCGCGACGCGATGACGACGTGCGGCCGTTCGACCTGAACGAGGAGCAGGCGCCGTTCCGCTTCGAGCAGCAGCGCGACCGCGTGAGTCTGACCGTGTCCAGGATTGTACGCGATCGCGTTTTTCGGCGCATTGTGCTGCGTGCCTATGACGAGCGCTGTGCTATTACCGGACTGAAGCTCATCAACGGAATGGGACGTACGGAAGTTGCAGCCGCTCACATCCGGCCTGTCGAGGCCCACGGGCCTGACATCGTCAGCAACGGCATCGCTCTTTCGGGCACCGCGCATTGGATGTTCGATCGTGGCCTCATCAGCCTGGCGGATAATTTGCAGATCTTGATTTCGCGCCAGGCAAACGATCCGGACGGAGTGCGGTCGATCATCAACAAGACGGGACTCGCGCTTGCACCGCTGCGCAAGTCGGATCATCCGCATCCGCATTTCCTGCAGTGGCACCGCGAGCATTGCTTCAAGCAATAGAACTAGATGCTTCCGACGATCAGACCAGCGTAAACGTCGGATCTCGCTTGCGTCCCGTCATGCTACGAAATCCGGCCCATCGTTTCCGGAGCTAGCTTGCATGTCCGACGCGCCCTCCGCCGCCCAGCCATCCGCCGCCGCCACCGATCCCGAAACTCTCGGCTGGATGCGCGGCTTCCCGCCGGCCCCCGACCGCACCATCACCTTCCATGACGGCTCGTTCCGCAGCTTCCCCGAACTGCGCTGGGCGTGGAGCAACATCCGCCAGTTGGTGCCGACGGTGAACGTCTGGCGCGGGGCGGGGCCGGCGTCGCCGCTTCAGCGCGCGGAGCAGGACATCGGCGCGGTCGCCTCGACCACGATGGACGGGCGGCCCATGACCTTCGCGCAGATGCTGGAGGAGACTTGCACCGACGGCATCGCGGTGCTGCATCGGGGCAAGTTGATCTACGAGCGTTACTTCGGTGCGTTGAAGCCGCACAAGCCGCACATCGCGATGTCGGTGACGAAGTCGTTCACCGGCACGCTCGCCGGCATCCTGATCGCGGAAGGCCGGATCGATCCGCAGGCGCCGATCACGGACTACGTGCCGGAGCTGAAGGCGAGCGCGTTCGGCGATGCGCGCGTGCACGAGGCCATGGATATGACCACGGGCCTTCTCTACACGGAGGTCTATACCGACAGGAATTCGGATGTGTGGGGGCTGCGGCGCGCCAACGGCATGGCGCCGATCCCGCCCGACTATGACGGTGCGACCAACATTTTCGATTTCCTCGTCGCGCAGAAGAAGCAGGGCGAGCACGGCAAGGCCTTCGCCTACAAGACCGTCAATTCCGACGTGCTGGCCTGGATCGTCAGGCGCGCGAGCGGCATGACGCTGTCCGACCTGCTCTCCGAGCGCATCTGGCAGCCGATCGGCGCCGAGGAGGACGCGCATTATCACGTCGACCGCATCGGTACCGAGAGCGGCGGTGGCGGCCTGTCCACGACCTTGCGCGATCTCGCCCGTTTCGGAGAGACCATCCGCAACCACGGCCGCTTCAACGGCCGCCAGATCGTGCCGTCCTCGGTGGTCGAGGACATCGCGCGCGGCGGCGATCCCGAGAAGTTCAAGCCGGCCGGCTACACCACGCTGCCCGGCGCGTCCTACCGCAATCAATGGTGGGTCACGCACAACGCGCACGGCGCCTACATGGCGCGCGGCGTTCACGGGCAGGGCATCTACATTGATCCTAAAGCGGAGATGGTGATCGCGCGCTACGCCTCGCACCCCGTGGCGGGCAATGCCGCCAACGATCCCGTGACGCTGCCCGCCTACATGGCGCTGGCGAAGGAGTTGATGGCGGGCGGCTGAGCTCGGTCCGGTCCGTCGCCGGCTAGTCGCGCATCTTCCGCGCGGGCCAGAGCTTGCGCAGGTGCGCCACCGACGAGATGCGCGGGACGGGTAGAGATCCGACGGCGTCCTTCGCCGCGGCTTTCGACAGGATGTCCTCGACATCCCCGGCGATAGCCGTAGTGCGCTGCGCGAGATCCGGCGTGTGCGCGCGCATGTGGTGTCGCAGAAACGATGCGTGCATCGAGTTGATCAGGGCCTGGGATTCATAGTGCAGGGAGAACTGCCATTCCGGGTTTGCGATCAGCATCTCGTTGAGAAGGCCCTGATCGTCGATCCGCAGGTCGATGTCGGGCCATGCGTCGGTCAGGAATTCCTGCCGTGCGAAAACGCTCTCGTGTCCGGCGATCCAGGTCTCGACCAGCTTGCGCGTGAGCGGATGGCCTGCGTTCAGGAGGAAGACGCCGGCGTTGACGTCCCAATAGGGCGCCAGGCCGCTGACGCGCACGAAGATGCCGGCCAGTGTTTGGTAGGTTGCGAGATAGCCGGCGATGGGAAAGTCGAGATTGTGGATATAGGCATCGGCGTCCATGTAGATCAGCCAGCCATTGTAGCCGCCGTCGAGAAGCTCCTTGATCATGTAGATGCGGTTGTAGGTCGAATGCCAGGACCAGAGGCCGCGCTTGACGCCGACGAAACCCTCGTAGGCGAGCGCCTGCCTGCGGCAGAACTCACGTGCGGTCCGCGACGTCGCGTTGAAGATGGGAAGATAGTCGGACTGGTCGCTGGTCTGAAGCACGGTCACTTGCATCTGATGATTCCATCATCTGCCGTCGGCCTGAAATTCGCGCGGCGTCAATATTCGATAGGCCGATCGGCGCGCGCGTGTTCGCCGCGAGCCGCTCGGCCGAAGTCCCCATCGGATGTCGTCGGTGTCGTGCAGGCTTGAAATCGGGCCTGCCGGAGAAAAATCGGGCGAATGAATAAAGTCTGCCGGCAGTCAACCAGAAAGCGTTTCGGTTGGCCAGCACTTCTCACATACGTTGCTGAAGGGAACGCGTAAGCCGGCGGGTAAGTCCAAGTGCGATGACGCTGCCGGCCTATGTGGTTCCGACGAATCCGCCGTTCGCGCGCGGCTGCAGGTCCCTCAATGCGCGTCGCGCCATCTCATCGGCAGCACGCCGTCCTGCCGGAAGCTGTCGAGGAAGCGGAAGCGGGCGGCCTGCGGGTTGGGGCCGGCTGCGATCGTTGGGCCGATGATCTGTACGATGTCGTTCTGGTCGTAGGCGGGCCAGGTCGGCAGGCCCGCGCCGTTGGGATCGCCGTTCGTCGCGAAGTTCACCCAATAATCCATCAGCGTCCGCGCCAGCGCGCGATCCTGTTCGGCCGGCGGAGTCGTGCTGCCGACGATCTGTTGCGGCGTGAGCGTGCCGAATACGAACGGGATCTCGGTGACGTGCGAGGCGATCGGCGTATAGGGCGACGTGTAGCCGAACAGGTAGCCATAGACGGGTGCCCGCGCCGTATGCCGGTGCAGCTGCAGCCACTGCCAACACTGCTCGCTGATCACGGTGTCGCCCGTGAGCGCGGCTGCCGACGCCTTCGCTTCCGCGTCGGTCTCGGCGGGATAGACCTTCCGGAATTCGGCCATGCGGTCCTGGCCGAACATCTCGGCGGCGGCCGCGAGGAAGGTCTCCGCCGATTGGTCGGGAAGCGATTGCGCAGCGAAAGGGAATTCCTCGGCGGTGTTCCAGCCCGCCAAGAGGGGGATGCGCATCTGTTCACCGTGCAGGAAGCGCCGGGCCGGCACATCGTGCACGACATGACGGTCGATGCTCGGCGAGAATGCGCCGACGACGGGACTGCTCTGGAAGCTCCACGGCGCCGCTGCGTTCAACGCCGCCGCTGGCATGGCACGCAAGGCGGCGATCGACGCATCGCCCTGTCGTCGCGCGAACGCGAGACCGCGTGCCCGGGCTTCTTCGAAGCCCTGAAGCGGCCCGTGCCTGCCGTCCCAGAAGGCGCCGCTCTGTCCGATCGCCTTGTGAAACAGTCCGTGCGCGAGCGGGGAAGCCATCAGGAGTCCGACGGCCATCGCGCCGGCGGATTCACCGAACAAGGTGACGTTGTCGGGATCTCCGCCGAAGCCGGCGATGTTGGCCTTGACCCAGCGCAGCGCCATTAGCTGGTCCTGAAGGCCGTAATTGCCGGACGGTGCGTCCCGGTCGAGATCGGGATGGGCGAGGAAGCCGAAGATGCCGAGGCGATAGTTGAGGCTGACGACGACGACCCCCTTGGCGGCCAGGGCGCCGCCATCTGTCGCCGGGTTCGCCGAGGAGCCGAATTGAAAGCCGCCGCCATGGATCCACACCATCACGGGCCGCTTCTCGTCCGCCCGCTTCGCCGCGGTCCAGACATTGAGATAAAGGCAATCCTCGTCGCGCGGTCCCGGCCGGTGGTCGTTCTCGAGCGACGACAGACAGCCCGCGCCGAAGACCAACGCGTCGCGTACGCCGTGCCAGGGCTCCGGCGGTCGCGGCGCGCACCAGCGCAGATATCCGACGGGCGGCGCCGCGTAGGGAATGCCCTTGAAGGCCAGTACGCCGCTTGCATCGCGCTGCAGACCGCGCACGGGGCCGGCCTGCGTGTGAACCAGCCGTGTCAGGTCGGCCGTCAGGGTCGTGAAGTCGTCCATGGTCGCAGCTCCTGATCGCGTCAGCGGGCGGGAGATTTCTGATGGTAACCTATCGACAATCGGCTTTGCTGAATTTAGATATTTCGTCATTCGGTTGCTAAAAACGGGCAAGCATGCGGCAGCCCCTTCGCTTTCCATGGCCGAACCTCGATGTGGATGATCTCTCCGCGCCGGTCATCGCCGTGCGCGTCGACGTCACCGGGACGAGGGCGGAGGTGCCCGATCATCGGCACCGCAAGGCGCAGCTCGTCTTCGCCTCGGGAGGCGGCGTCACATGTCGCGTCCCCAGCGGCCTGTGGATGGTGCCGCCCCATTGCGCGGTGTGGGTGCCCGGAGGCATGCAGCACAGCAATCTTGCGACGGCCAATGCCCGGCTGTTTTTCGTCTACATCGAGCCGGAACTCGTCGATCTGCCGGATCGATGCTGCACGCTGTCGATCTCGCCGCTGCTGCGTGAACTGATCGTCGAGTTATCCGACCAGGCCGCCGATGACGGCGACAGGGCGGACCTGCTGGCGCGTGTTCTCCTGCGCGAGCTGCCGCGCATGCCGGTCCAGCAGCTGCATCTGCCGCTCTCGTCAGAGCCGCGATTGAAGCGGATCGCCGCAGCGCTGGCGGACAATCCTTCCGACCGCAGGACCCTGGGAGAATGGGCCGGTATCGTCGCCCTCAGCGAAAGCAGCCTGGCAAGGCTCATCGTCAGGGAGACCGGGTTGACCTTCGGGCGCTGGCGCCAGCAACTGCACCTGATCGTTGCCCTGCGCGAGCTGACATCCGGCGCGAGCGTGCAGCAGGTCTCAGCCGACCTCGGCTATGAATCCGTCGCGGCCTTCATCACCATGTTCAAGAAGGCACTTGGCAAGCCGCCGGCAAAATACCTGAGCAGCATTGCGCGTGAGGCTGGTTCCGCGATTGCCGACTGACGAGCGAAGGACGTACTCGGGACGCCCGCTTCGCGCTGATATCGGCCGCCCTCGTGCAGACGCAGCAAGTGTCGTGATAGGCCGCGGAAGGCGACTTCGCTGCCGCGCCTCAACTGCCGCCGATGACGCCTTCGATCTCTAGCCGTGAAGTTGCGAGTTGAGGCCGTCCCAATTTGCCGTACGTCTGATTTTTGCCTCGAGAGCGCCGCTCTGGGAATTGCGGCGAAAAAGAAGGCCCTTCTGGCCCGAGAGATCCTTGGCCTTGAGCACTCGGCCATCTTCCAACAGGATGCGCGCGCCTGCCGTGACGTAGCAGCCCGCCTCGACGATGCAATCGTCACCCAGTGAAATGCCGATGCCTGCGTTGGCTCCGATCAGGCAGCGCTCACCGACTGTGATCTTCTCTTTGCCTCCTCCCGACAGCGTCCCCATGATCGATGCTCCACCACCGATGTCGCTGCCGCTTCCCACAACGACACCGGCGCTGATCCGGCCTTCGACCATGCACTGACCGAGCGTGCCTGCATTAAAATTGCAGAAGCCTTCATGCATGACGGTCGTGCCCGGCGCCAGATGGGCTCCGAGCCTGACGCGATCCGCATCGGCAATTCTCACATCCGCATGCGTCACATAGTCGGTCATGCGCGGAAACTTGTCCACGCCGGTGACCTCGAACGCGACGCCGCGCTTTCGCGCCACGATTCGCGCGTCCGTGACACGCGAGCATTCACAGGGCCCGAGTGTCGTCCAGGCAACGTTGGGCAACAGACCGAAGAGCCCTTCGAGGTTCACGCAATTCGGCTGGACCAGCCGGTGGCTCAGAAGATGGAGACGAAGATAGGCGTCGTGCACATCGGTCGGCGCAGAGGCGAGGGAGCCGATTTCCGTACGAACCGCAACGATGTCGACACCGCGGATGTCGTCGTGTCGCGCATATCCGTCTGCGGTCTCACCCAGCGATCCCTTGATCTGGTCGTTCGTCAGCCGGGTCGTCGCCGCCTTGTCGGCCTGCGCGACCAGGCGCACTTGAAGAAACCAGGAATCCAACACGCGGCCATCAGCGGCAATCGTCGCAAATCCCTCGCCGCTCGCGCCTCTCAGCTCCATCGTCATCCTCGTATCCCACACTGCGATCCTGTTCGCAGTGCATACGCGATTTCGCCGGGAAAGGGCAACTTCAATGAGTCCGCATCCTGGATCGTCCTACGGATTGCGCGACATCTTCTCGTATTTCTTCACCAGCCGTTCCCGCTTCAGTCGCGACAGCCGCTGGATCCAGAACATCCCGTCGAGCTGGTCGATCTCGTGCTGATGACAGACGGCGCGCAAGCCGTCCGATTCTTCGGTGTGCGTGTTGCCGTCGAGATCCCGATAGCTGATCCGCACCCGCGCGTGGCGCTGGACCTCGTCGTTGACGCCGGGCATCGAGACGCTGCCTTCGCGGTGCATGATCGTCTCGGCCGAAGCCCATTCGATCACGGGGTTGACATAGGTCTGCACACCCGCCTTGGAGTCCAGTTCGAGCACGACGATCCGCAGGGGCACGCCGACATGCGGCGCGGTGATGCCGATCCCCGGCGCGGCACGCATCGTCTCCAGCAGGTCGTTTGCAAGCTCGCGCAATGCGCCGTCGAACTCGGTCACGGGCCGTGCGGGCAGGGCGAGTCGGCGGTCGGGATAGCGGACGAGGGGGCGGATGGTCATGGAGGCGCTCCTACCACTCACGGATCGTTGAAGCACCTCATTCTTGACGGCCTACCAACTGGAAGGTAGAACGCTGCATGACCAATGTTTCCACGACGGCCGACGACATTCTGGCCTGCGCGCGCAGTTTGATCATCGCGGGCGGCTACAACGGCTTCAGTTACGCCGACGTGGCCGAAGTCGTCGGCATACGCAAGCCGAGCATCCACCACCACTTCGCCAGCAAGGTCGATCTGGTCCGGACCCTGGTGTCGCGCTACCGGGAGG
This sequence comes from Bradyrhizobium sp., assembly GCF_047605465.1. GTDB lineage: Bacteria > Pseudomonadota > Alphaproteobacteria > Rhizobiales > Xanthobacteraceae > Bradyrhizobium. Next base: position 38,550 of record NZ_JASGFS010000009.1, read on the forward strand.
AGGCCGACGCGGGGCTTGCCTCGCTCGAGCGCAACATCCCCGATGCGCGCGACCAGCTCAAACACTATGTCGCTTACTGGGAAGCCTGCATCACCGATGCGACGGCCCCCTTCTGCGTCTGCGCGCTGCTGGCCAGCGAGCTTCCGATCCTGCCCGACGAGGTGGCGCTCGAAGTTCGAGCTCATTTCCGATCGCTGGCTGCATGGCTGACATCGGTGATGGAGCGCGGCAAGCGCAAGGGACGGCTGCAGCTCTCCTCCGCAGCCCGCGTCGAGGCTGAAGCGTTCATGGCGACCATTCACGGTGCGATGCTGTCGGCCCGCGCTTATGGCGATCCAAAAATGTTCGGCGTCATCACCGGACCGCTGCTGGATCGGCTGACCGCAAAGCACTGAGCGATGTCGGCGCGATGATGACGACACGATGGAGAGACCGTCGTCTGCCCGGCCTTGATGGTTCGAGACGGCCGCCCGCGGCGGGCTCCTCGCCATGAGGGTTTGAGATCTTATCCGCGCGGCGGGCCTCGACGGACCGCCGCAGGCAAGCGTCCCGCCACGTCTGCTTTCATGTGCGTCACTCCGCAAGTGACCCGGGTGAAGGCGATGTCGCGGCGCATAGACTACCAACTAGTAGGTACATGAAAGGAATGACGATGGCGCATCATCAAATGGATCTCGGCCTGGTCGATCGCAAGCGATGGCTGAAGCAATACTACTTCCTGCGTGCGGCGTTCTCTGTCGCCTGGGTCGTCGCTGCATTTTCGGTCGGACTGTCTTCTCCGCTCGTCGCCGGCGCATTGCTCATCCTCTATCCGGCATGGGACGCGGCGGCGAATCTGGTGGATGCGCTGCGCAGTGGCGGTTTGACGAGAAACAGCACGCAGGCGCTGAATGTCCTGGTGAGCCTTGCGACCACTGTCGCGGTGCTTCTCGCCTTGCAGATGAGCATGAACCGGGTGCTCGGGGTGTTCGGAGCCTGGGCGATCCTGGCCGGTTTGCTCCAGCTCGGAACGGCGCTCCGGCGCTGGCGCAGTCATGGCGCGCAGTGGGCCATGGTGCTCAGCGGCGCGCAGTCGGCGTTGGCCGGCGGCTTCTTCATCGTGCAGGTGTCGAAGCCCGCGACTCCGTCGATTGCGGACGTTGCGGGCTATGCTGCGGTCGGCGCGCTCTATTTCCTGGTCTCGGCGATCTGGCTCGCCGTCGGCGAGTGGCGCCGGCGCGCGGCGGTTTGAGATGTCACCGCTTTCGTTCAAATATCCGGATAGGGCGTGCCGTCCTTGTGCACGAACCGGCCGTCGGAATTGGCGCTCTTCATGTCGATGTCGGAGCAGGTGGTCATGTCGTCGGGTGAGCGCGAGCCGACTTCGAGATAGACCGCCGCGGTTTCCGACCGGTTGATCATGTGGTGGCCGTTGCCGGTGCCTTTCGGAAAGGCGGCGCAGTCGCCCGCACGCAGCACGGTTTCGCCGTCGTCCTCGATCAGCGTGAGCTCGCCTTCGAGCACGTAGACGAATTCGTCCTCGTGCGAGTGCCAATGCCGCTGGCTGGACCAGTTGCCCGGCGGCAGGCGCATCAGGTTGACGCCGAAGTCCGACAGGCCTCCGGCATTGCCGAGCCGCTTGCGGATGCGATCGGCACAGGGCGCGCTGAAGGGCGAGGGATAGCCGGAGCCCTTGCGGGCAGGGACTGCGGCAACGTCGATCTTCGGCATGGATGCTTCCCCGGGGTTTTTCGGCGGCAATTGTGCCGTGCGGTCGGGCCATCGCGGTTGCAGCGCATCGTCGGACATGGTTCCAGTCCTCGACGTGATCGTGAGGCCGAGGAGGGCGATGGCGGATGCGATGTAATGGACGATCACGCTCCAGATGGTCCCGAGCCTCGACGGGATCAAGATCAGTGCGATGATGACATCGTGCCGGTGTTTTGCCCGACGTGTCAAATCGAACGCCGGCGGCGTCGAGCTGCGTGCCGGCGGCGGCCTTCTACTGTGCATGGGGTTGTTTTCGAGATTTTTGCCGGCGGGTCGCAAAGGCGCGCCGCAAAATCGTCACGGCGCTGTCGGCCCGCGCAGTTCCCATTCGTCTTGCATCCAGACAGATCTGACGGGAGACCAAAATGACCTCTTCCAACTATCGCTGGGTGATCGTTGCTGCCGGCGGCCTGCTTGGCTGTGTCGCGATCGGCGGCATGTTCTCGCTGCCGGTGTTCCTGCAGCCGATTGCGAAGGACACCGGCTGGTCGGTGACCGGCATCTCCAGCGCGATGACCGTCGGCTTTCTCGCCATGGCCTTCACCAGCATGGCCTGGGGCACGCTGACCGACAGGTTCGGGCCGCTGCCGGTGGTGCTGACGGGATCGACGGTGCTGGCCTTGAGCCTGTTCGCGGCGAGCCACGCGACCTCGCTGCTGGCGTTCCAGTTCGTGTTCGGCCTTCTGGTTGGCGCGTCCTGCGCGGCGATCTTCGCGCCGATGATGGCGACCGTTACGGGCTGGTTCGACACCCACCGCAGCCTCGCCGTGTCGCTGGTCTCGGCCGGCATGGGCATGGCGCCGATGACGATGTCGCCGCTTGCCGCATGGCTCGTCTCGAACCATGACTGGCGTATCTCGATGCGTATCATCGCGCTGGTCGTCGGCGCCATCATGATCCCGTTGTCGCTCTTGATACGCCGTCCGCCGGCGCTCGTGCACGCAGCGGCCGCGCCCACGGGCGAGGGGGCCGCGCAGGCGGAGATGTCGATGGGCGAAGCGCTGCGCTCGCCGCAATTCCTGATCCTGCTCGGCACCAATTTCTTCTGCTGCGCCACCCATTCCGGTCCGATCATCCACACGGTGAGCTACGCCGTGAGCTGCGGCATTCCGCTGATCGCCGCGGTGACGATCTACAGCGTCGAGGGGCTCGCCGGCATGGGAGGCCGCATCGCCTTCGGCCTGATGGGAGATCGCTTCGGCGCCAAGCGCGTGCTGGTCTCGGGCCTGTTCGCGCAGGCGTTCGGCGCGCTCGCCTATGTGTTCGCGCACCAGCTCACCACGTTCTACGCGGTCGCGGCCATCTTCGGCTTCATCTATGCCGGCACCATGCCGCTCTATGCGGTGCTGGCGCGGGAGAACTTTCCGTTGCGGATGATGGGCACGGTGATCGGCGGCACGGCGATGGCCGGCAGCCTCGGCATGGCGACGGGACCGCTCGCGGGCGGACTGATCTACGACGCGTTCTCGAGCTACGCCTGGCTCTACATCGGCTCCTGGGCGATGGGCCTCGGCGCTTTCCTGATGGCGATGACCTTCCGCCCGTTCATGAAACGGCAAGGCGAGGCGGCGCCGGCGACGGCGTGAATTCACGCCGTTCGGTGGTCCGTGCCGGCTAGGGCTTTTCGAGCTGTGCCTCGATCGCCGCCTTGTCGATCACGGACCATACCTGGCGGATTTTTCCGTCGCGGAACTCGTAGAACACGTTCTCGCAGAACGACACACGCCTGCCGTTCACGGCGAGTCCCATGAATGTGCCGACCGGCGTGCAATCGAACGCCAGCCGCGCGGCGATGCGCGGCGGTTCGGAGATCAGGAATGCGATGTTGAAGCGCAGGTCCGGTATCTCGCGAAAATCCTGTTCCAGCATCGCGCGATAGCCGGCGAGCCCGAGCTGCCGCGCGTTGTGGATGGCCTCGTCATGGACGAATTGGCCGAGCGCCGTCCAGTCCTGCCGGTTCAGGCACGCGATGTAGTCGCGGTAGATGTCGGCAAGCTCGGCTTCCGGCATCGCAGGCTCCTTGGCAGATCAGGCCGGTCGCCGCAGATGCTCGACCAGCGCACGCAGTTTCGGGGCAACGTTGCGACGGCTCGAATAATAGAGATAGAACCCGGCGAAGACGGGGCAATAGTCTTCCAGGATCGGCACCAACTCGCCGCGCGCGATGGCGGGTCGGAAGCTCGCCTCCATGCCGAAGGTGATGCCTGCACCGGCGATGGCCAGCTTGATCATCAGGGCCATGTCGTTGGTCGTGATTTCGGGCGCGACCGCGACGCTGAACTCCTTGCCGTCGTCCGCGAACTCCCAGCGATAGGGCGCGACGCCGGGCGCCGGCCGCCATCCGATGCAGCGAAGGGCGGCAAGTTCCGACGGATGCGACGGAATGCCGAAGCGGTCGCGGAAGGCCGGTGCGCACACCGCGAGCTGCCGTTCGTCGCCGGCGATCGGCACCGCGATCATGTCCTGCTCGATGACTTCGCCGAGCCGGACCCCGGCGTCATAGCCGGCGGCGACGATGTCGAACTCGGCGTCGGTCACGGTGATGTCGAGCTGCACCTCCGGATTGGCCTCGGCAAAGCCCGCGAGCAACGGCCCGGACAGAAAATGTTCGGCGATCGAGGAGACCGCCAGACGCAGCAGCCCGCGCGGGCGTCCGCGTAAGCTCTCCGTGTTGCCGAGCGCGGCGCGCATGTCGGCGATCGCAGGCGAAATCTCCGCATTCAGCCGTTCGCCGGCCTCGGTCAGGCTGACGCTTCGGGTCGTGCGCTGGACCAGCGCGATTCCGAGGCCTTCCTCCAGTCGCCGGACGGTCTGGCTGACGGCCGAGCGTGTCACACCGAGCCGGTCGGCGGCGGCACGAAAGCTCCGCTCTTCGGCCACCAGCGCAAACACGGCGAGGGCGTTGAGGTCTGGTTCCATTGGTTAGAAGGACTTGCCGGGCTGGTTAGGGACTGTCGTCTTATCATGACAATGGCCGAGGTCCATCTTCCGCGCATCGATCCCCCGAAGCGATCCGGAAGGACCCACCATGCCTCTCGACAAAGTCATTCTCATCACCGGCGCCTCCAGCGGCATTGGCGCCGGCATCGCGCGCGAACTCGCCGGCGCCGGCGCCAAGGTCCTGCTGGGCGCGCGGCGCGTCGATCGGCTCAAGGATTTCGCGGCTGAGCTGAATGAAGCGGGCGGAACGGCGCTGGCACATCCGCTCGACGTGACGGACCGCGCCAGCGTCGACGCTTTCGCCGGCGCGGCGCGCGGCGTCTGGGGCCGCATCGACGTCATCGTCAACAATGCCGGCGTGATGCCGTTGTCGCTGATGGCTTCGCTCAAGGTCGAGGAGTGGGACCGGATGGTCGACGTCAACATCAAGGGCGTGCTCTACGGAATCGCGGCCGTGCTGCCGGAGATGGTGGCGCGCGGCTCCGGACACGTGATCAACATCGCATCGATCGGTGCGCTCAGCGTGTCGCCGACCGCCGCGGTCTATTGCGCGACGAAACATGCGGTGCGGGCGATCTCGGACGGACTGCGCCAGGAGCACGACAACATCCGCGTCACCTGCATCCATCCCGGTGTGGTCGAAAGCGAGCTCGCCGACACCATTACCGATCCCGTGGCGGCGGAGGCGATGAAGACCTACCGCGCCATCGCGCTTCAGCCTGACGCCATCGCGCGCGCGGTGCGCTATGCGATCGCTCAGCCCGATGACGTTGACGTCAACGAGATCGTCGTGCGCCCGACGCGCGCCGCATCGATTGCCGTCGATCCTAAATGATCACAGCCGTTTCTCGAAGAACAGGTCGGGATAGGGATCGTCGTTGAAGCGCGGGATCTCGGTCCAGCCGGTGGTGCGGTAGAGCTGGCCGGCCTCGGGCAGCGCGCTGTTGGTGTCGAGCCGCAGCAGCGCGATGCCGATCTCGCGTGCGGTATCTTCGGCCGCGTCCATCAGGCGCCGGCCGAGCCGCAGGCCGCGCGCGGCAGGCGCGACCCACAGCCGCTTGATCTCGGCATAGCCGCGATCCGTTCCCTTCAGCCCGACGCAGCCGATCGGCAGCGTGTCTGACATTGCCACGAGGAATGTTCCGCGCGGGCGCCGCATGTCCTCGGCGTCGGGATCGCGCGACAGCTTGACGTCGAAGCCCTGCCTGAAGCGGCGGCCGAGTTCGGCGTAGTATTCGCCGAGGCAATAGCGCGCCGTCTCGTCCTGCGGATCCATCTCGGTCAGCACGACGCGATCGCGCGTCAGCGCGGATGCGACCATGTCCATCGCCGCAAGCAGCATGTCGCGTTGCGAATGGCGGCCGAGAAAGTCTTCCGCCTGCGCGTTGGACAGCGCCTCATAGGCGTTGAACTCGCGCCGGCCCGTACGCGTCAGCTTGGCGACACGGCGGCGGGCGTCCTCGTCATGTGCCGCGGTCTCGATCAGGCCTTCGTCCTCGAGGCCGCGCAGGAGACGGCTCATCAGCCCAGAGTCGAGCCCGAGATAATCGCGGATTTCCGCCACGTCGGAGCGTCCATGCCCGATCGCGTTGAGCACGCGCGCTGCGCCGAGCGGCCGTCCGCGCCCGAGAAACGAGGTATCGAGGGCGCCGACGGCCGAGGTCACGGCACGGTTGAAGCGGCGGACGCGCGAAACGGGGTCGAACATGATATCTGACTTTAGTCAGATATCATGCCAAGATCAATCACAACGATCAATCTTGACGGCCGCGATCACTTCACAAGCGTCAATAGCGGCTTGCCCTTGGCGACGATATAGGTCGCGAGCTCGCTCGCGGTGTCCTGGCCGACGTTCTTCGCCGCATGCACGGTGCCGGCCGGGATGAACAGAACGTCGCCCGCCTTCAAAATCACCGGCGGCTTGCCGTCGACGTCGTACTCGATGGCGCCCGCAAGCACGTAGATGATCTCCTCGCCGGGGTGAGTGTGCCGGCCGAATGCCACGCCGGGAGCGAGGTCGACGCGGACCTGCACGGCCTCGCGGCCGGGCGTGCTGAGGTCGTGCCGTTGCAGATCGGTGCGCGTGACGCCCGCCTGCGCTGCCGCTGCCGGAAGAGTGTAGATGTTCGCCGCGAGCAGAACCGCGCTCGACAGCACTCGAAGGGTCTGCAGATAACGATGGCTCATGGTCAGCTCAGTATGGTCGATCGATCGATGGTCCGCGTCGCGGGTCCGGCCGATGCAGGCCGGCCCGTGTCGCACCGTTCAGACGAGGGTCGTGGTCACTTCGATGTTGCCGTGCACAGCCTTGGAATAGGGGCAGATGCCATGCGCTGCCTCGATCAACTCCTGCGCAACCGCCCGGTCGACACCTGGGACGCTGACGTCGAGACGCGCGCGCAGGAAGAAGCCCCCACTGGCATTGTTCAGGTCGATCGCGGTATCGACCGACGGCTCGCTCGGCAGCGTAACCTTGCGCTGGGCGGCTGCCAATCCGAGTGCGCCGAGGTAGCAGGCGGACCAGGCCGCCGCGAACAGGTTTTCGGCGGCGGGGTGCGGCTGGGCGAGCTTGATGTCGACGAAGCCGTCGCTGGAGCGCGCGGCGCCGTCAGGGCCGGAAGTGACGTGGGTCTTGCCGGTAAACAGAACTTTCGCAGCGGAAGTCATGGGCATATTCCTTGGCTCAAGTTATATTAGATCGCATCCGAGTTAATCGGGTGCGGCTGAAATAAGCCCGGCTGCCGCCTGGTCAAGCCCTTCCGATTTAATCGCACACGATTTATATGGTGGACCAGATCACGAATTGCGGAGGTTCCCGTGGCCCGTAAACCCAAACCTGCCGGAAAAGGCCGAAAACTTTCGAGTTTTCTGTGCTTTGCGGTCTATTCGGCCAATCTCGCCTTCGGCCGGGCCTACAAGCCGCTGCTGGACAAGGTCGGATTGACCTACACCCAGTACATCGCCCTGGTGGCGTTGTCGGACGAGGATGAGCAGACCGTCAGCGCGCTCGGCGAAAAGCTGTTCCTGGAATCCAACACGCTGACGCCCATCCTCAAGAAGCTCGAGCAGACGGGATACATCAGGCGCCACCGCGATCCCGCCGACGAGCGGCAGGTCCGGGTGAGTCTCACGCCCGATGGACACAAGCTGGTCGAGCAAGGGCTCAGCGGGTCCCTCGTCAAGGCGACGGGCCTCGGTGACGATTTTCCGGTGGTGCAGCAGACGGTGAGTCGTTTGCGCGACAATCTCCTGCGCAACACCGGGCTCGCAAAGAACAAGTCTTGAGGCGGCTCGCGCTCAGTCCAGCTCCAGGGATTTGCGCGACTTGCGCGTGAGCTTTGCCGCGATCAGCGCATGGGCCTGCGCCAGGTAGGCGGTGAGTTCTGCATCGGGCAGAGCGTTGTTGCTGACGAGCTGCACCCATTTGGCGCGCGCGAGGTAGGGCGCGGGTCGTGCGAGGCCGTGTTCGATCAGCATTGCGTAGGCCATGTTCGAGACTTTGAACATGTAGCCGCCGGACCGCGCGGCGAACCCGCCGCCAAGTGCGAACATCTTGCCGCCGACCTTGAACACGGAAGTGCCCTCCCACTGCACCACCTTGGTAACGGCGGGCAGGCGCAGGCAGCGTGCTTCAAACGTCTTCGGAGTCATGCGGCCGCGGCTACGGAACGGGACACGCGCGCGCCGTTGTGGCAGCATGTGGTGTCCAACCGGGGATGAAATGTCATGTCGCGAGTTTCGATCAAGACCAGGGACGATCTGCCTGAGACGCTGAAGCCGCTGTGGGACAAGATGGCTAGCTACGGTGCCTTCGAGAACCAAGCCGGTGTCATGGCGCATCGGCTCCCGATCTTCAAGCACATGTGGTCCCTGCTGGTCGATCTCGCGAGCGAAGGTCTGGTCTCGAAACGCCATCTGGAGCTCGCACTGGTCACGGTGTCGTTGCTCAACAAGTGTGACTACTGCGTCTCGCACCATGCGCCCAAGTTGGCGGTGCAGGGCGTCTCGGAGGAGGGGGCGGCGCGCCTCGTCGACTACAGCGATCACCCGGAGCTCGATGAACTCGACAAGCTCGTCGTCGAATATTCCATCGCCGTCACGAACAACTGGAACAAGACCCGCGACGAGATCTTTGGCCGCCTGCGCGCGCATTTCTCCGAAGCGCAGATTGTCGAGCTGACGTGGCGGATCGCGCTCTGCGGCGCCTTCAACCGCTTCAACGACATCCTCCAGATCGAGGTCGAGCATGGTGTGCCGCATAGCGAAGCGGCGGAGTGAGCGCTGGCGCGGCTCCCTCGGCGGGTCTCCTTCGCTGTCCGATCACGGATTTGTGGGTTGCGATCTTACTATCTCAAATAATATCGTAAGATATGTTTTGAGAAGGAGACGTAAGATATGTTCCACAATCGGGACGAAAGGGACTTCCGGTTCATGCTTGCGATGGGCCGGCACGGCGGAGGACGCCGCTTTGGTCGTGGCGGGCACGGCTTTTTCGGGCGCGGCGGCGGCGGCGATTTTCCGGGCGCGCGGCGGCTGTCCTCCGAGGATCTTCAGCTCGTCATCCTGGCGCTGCTCGCCGAAAAGCCCGCGCACGGCTACGAGCTCATCAAGATTGTCGAGGAACGCTCGGATGGCTTCTACACGCCGAGCCCGGGTGTGATCTATCCGGCTCTGACCTACCTCGAAGAGGTCGGGCATGCCAGCGTCGAGCAGGATGGCGGCCGCAAGCTCTACAGCATCACGCCGCAGGGCGAGGCGCATCTCTCGGCGAACCACGCGACTGCGGAGACGATCCTTCAGGCGTTGACGCGCATCGGGCGCCGCATGGACGAGGTCCGCGAGGCCTTTGCCGGCGTCAGCGATCTCGACGGCGATGCATCGGACGAATTGCACCGCGCCCGCCACGGTCTGAAGCGCGCGCTGCGCAGCAAGCACGGCTGCGATTCCGCCGAGGCGCGGCGTGTCGCCGGGATATTGGACCGCGCCGCGGCCGAAATCCTCGGCAAGTGACGCTTCAAGGACGCAGCAGCATGACGAATGAGCAATGGCATGGCCCGATCGGGGATCCACGCATCAACGCCGTGATCGCGCGCATGCACGGCGCGCGGCAGCGGCCTCCGGGTGGCGGCCCGCGCGGATCGTTCAACAGCCGCGATCCGCACGCCTATGTCGAGCAGGGCTTCTCGATCCATCCCGAACAGGGCGAACTGATCTACATGCTGTGCCGCGGCCTGCGCGCCACGCGCGTTGCCGAGTTCGCAACCTCGGTCGGCATGTCGACGCTCTATTTCGCGGCGGCCATGCGCGACAATGGCGGTGGGATCGTGATCGGATCGGAGATCGTGCCGGCGAAGGTCGAAACCGCAAGGCGCAACCTCGCAGAGGCGGGTCTGTCGGACTACGCCGAGATCCGCGAGGGCGACGCGCGGAAAACGCTGCGCGATCTCGGTGGCCCCGTCGACTTCATCCTGATCGATGGCTGGCCGCGGGAGGACGGACCCTCGCTGGCGCGGGAGGTGATCGAGATCGTCGCCCCCCAGCTTCTCGTCGGCGGTTACGTCATGAACGACAATGCCGAGCCGGACTACCTTGCCTTCATCCGCGATCCCGGGAACGGCTTCGTCTCGATGACGCTGCCGCTCAAGGGCGGCACCGAACTGTCGTTGAAGGTGCGGTGAGCCGTCGCGCATCGGCGTAAAATTCTGCTCTCGCAGCCCGGAATTGCTCCGGGCAGCGAGAGCTTGCAATGTGCCCGGACCATGAACCTCTCACCGGAGGTCGGAACCAACATGATCATCCGTGTCCGACGCGCCGCATTGTGAGTTGTACCGAACCGACAGGCAGCTACCATGCATCCGCTCCCCGACAACGGGAGTTGCACAGTGAGCGGGAGGCGGCATGAGCGGAGAGGCACGTACGGCAAAGGGGTCGGATCTGTTCGTCGCGGCGCTGGAAAATGAAGGCGTCGATCGCATCTTCGGCATTCCCGGTGAGGAAAACCTCGATCTGGTGGAATCGCTGCGCACCTCCAGAATTGAATTGATCCTGACCCGCCATGAACAGGCCGCCGCCTTCATGGCTGCCACGCATGGACGGTTGACGGGCAGGCCCGGCGTTTGTCTTTCGACGCTTGGTCCCGGCGCGCTGAACCTGTCGACAGGCGCGGCCTATGCGCATCTTGGTGCGATGCCGATGATCCTGATCACCGGCCAGAAGCCGATCATGAGCAGCCGGCAGGCACGCTTCCAGATCGTCGACGTCGTCGCGACCATGAAGCCGCTCACCAAGCTGTCCCGGCAGATCGTCAGCGCCTCCAGCATTCCGACCGTGGTGCGCGATGCCTTTCGTGTGGCGATGGAGGAGCGGCCCGGACCGGTGCATCTCGAACTGCCCGAGGACATCGCGGGCGATGAAGTGCCTTCTGTTCCCGTGATCCCGATCCATCCGATCGAAATCCCCGTTGCCCATGGCATGGCGCTCGACGCTGCCGCCGCGATGATCCTGGCGGCGAGGCGTCCGTTGGTGATGATGGGGGCGGCCACGAGCCGGCCGCACTCAACCCACGGAATCGCCAGATTCGTGCGGCGGACCGGCATTCCGTTCTTCACGACGCAAATGGGGAAGGGCACCGTCCCCGGCGGCACCAATCTCTACATGGGCACCGCCGCGCTGTCCGAGCGCGACTACGTCCATGACGCGATCGATGCGGCCGACCTGATCGTCGCGATCGGCCATGATCCCGTCGAGAAGCCGCCCTTCATCATGGGCCCTGCGGGTCCGAAGGTGATCCACGTCAGCTATACGCCGGCAAGCGTCGAGCAGGTCTATTTTCCCGATGCGGAGGTCGTCGGCGACGTCGGCCCGAGCCTCGAATTGCTGGCCGATCGCGTCGAAGGCAAGTTGCCGCAAGCGGCCGCGCTGCTGCCGCTGCGCGAGACGATCCTCAGCCACATCGCCGATCGCGCGACCGAGGCGCGCTGGCCGCCGACGCCGCAGCGCATCGTGCACGACGTCCGCCAGGTGATGCCGGAGAACGGCATCGTCGCGCTCGACAACGGCATGTACAAGATCTGGTTCGCGCGCAACTACCGGACCCGTGTCGCCAATACGCTGCTGCTCGACAATGCGCTGGCAACGATGGGCGCCGGTCTGCCGTCGGCCATGATGGCCGCGATGCTCCATCCCGACCGTCGTGTGCTCGCGGTCGCCGGCGACGGCGGCTTCATGATGAACAGCCAGGAGATGGAAACGGCCGTCCGCCTCAAGCTCAATCTCGTGGTGCTGGTGCTCGAGGATCACGCCTACGGCATGATCCGCTGGAAGCAGGCCGTCGATCGCTTCGCCGATTTCGGCATGACGTTCGGCAATCCCGATTTCGTCACCTACGCGAAGGCCTATGGCGCCAAGGGGCATCGCATCGAAAGTATAGATAGCTTCGGTCCGACGCTGGATGCGGCCTTCAGGGACGGCGGCGTGCACCTCGTCTCGATCCCGGTCGACTATTCGGAGAACGTGCGGGTGCTGGTCGACGAACTGCGGGCGCACGAGAAGACAAAGGCGTAGTTTGCCTGAAACCGTCGCGAACACCGTGAATTGCCGTGCTCGCGGTGGCGGACGCCGCGATTGCGCCCAGCAAAATGCCACAACCGTGCTTGTGTCGCGATCATCGATCGCAGACAATCGCGATCATCCAATCAACGACAGGACTGAAGCATGACCCGCGTTCGCTGCATTACCGAGATGGGGATGGGCGTCGACGTCCACGGCAAGGACGCCACCAAGGCGGCCAAACGCGCGGTGTCGGACGCCATCAGGCATTCGAGCTTGGGGTTCTTCCGGATGATCGGAAAAACCGCGAACGACATGTTCGTCGACGTGACGGTCGCCGTGCCCAATCCGGAAGCCGTCGACAAGGATGCCGTGGCCAAGGAGCTGCCCTACGGAACGGTCACGGTGAACGCGGTGAAGGGTGGACTCGAGATTCCGGCCGAGCAAGGCAGTGATGCCATCATCATCGCCAATGCCGCCGTCATTGTCAGCTTCGACAAGGAATAGGATCCGGTGTCGGACAGCGATCTGACGCTGCTGGATCGTCCGATCTGGAGCGCGTTGACGACGCGCCAGAAGGCGTTGGCGGAAGGCGGGCCGCAAGCACTGCGCTATCCCGTGGCGATGACACCGTTCGCCGACATGGTGGACATGTCGGCGTCAAGCTTTGCCGCGCTGCATGATCTCCTGTCGGGTTCGGAGGCTGCGGCGCTGTTCACGCTCGCCCCGGTCGCTCCACCCGCAGGCTTCAAGATCGTCATGGCGGAGACCGGAGAGCAGATGATCGGCTCGCCGGCTGAAAGTGCACTCCATGGCGCCGAGATCGTCAGGCTCGGTGCGAGCGACGTCCCTGCCATGGTGGCGTTGACCGCGTTGACCAGGCCCGGGCCGTTTGCCGTTCGAACCCACGAGCTCGGTACGTTCCTCGGCATCCGTGCCGGTGATGAACTGGTCGCGATGGCCGGAGAGCGCATGAAGCCCGGGCGTTTCACCGAGATGACCGCGATCTGCGTGCATCCCGCACATCGTGGACGGGGCTACGCGCAGGCGCTGCTCGCGGCCATCGCGCGCCAGATCGAGGCGCGTGGGGAAATTCCATTCCTGCACGTGTTCTCGAACAATGCGTCGGCGATCGCACTCTACGAGCGGCAGGGAATGCGCATTCGCCGCCGCCTGCACGTGACCGTGCTGATGAAGCAGGAGTAGGGCCGCGCCATCGCGAGGACGTGGCCACGAAGGTCAGGTCTGGTAGTCGACGAGCAGCGAACTCGATGCCGACGAAGCCGAATTGGTGCCGCTGGAGCTGTAGGAGGTCGACTGGCTGGTCGCGCTCTGGAGCAGCGAGATCAGCTCCTTCATCAGGTCTGCGGTGCTGGCGGACGAGGAGCTCGACGAAGACGTGGAATCCGTGCTGCTCGAGCTGTCGCTGCTTCCATCCGGCGGAGGCGGAGCGCCGGCTCCATTGGAGAACGTATTGGCGAACACGTTCTTCAGCTCGCTGGCCTGGTCGCTGGTCAGCTTGCCGCTCGACACCTCGTTCTGGATGAGGTCGTCGATCTTGGACTGCATCTCGTCGGGCGAAGGAGGCGTCGAGGAGCTCGAACTCGATCCGCCGCTCTTGAGCGCCGAGTCGATGTCGTCAAGCGCGGACGAAAGCGCCGACTCGTCGCTCGAACTGATAGTGCCCGCCGAAACCTCCTTGGTGAGCTCGCTCTTGAGCAGGTCGAGCGGGGAATAAGAACTGGTCGATGTCGCAGAGATCGATGTCATTGCCGGTCACCCCTGATGATGTTGAAGATACGCCTAACATGGGTGTGAGGCTAAAGGTCGCGCGCTTAACGAGGTCTTGCCGGGACAGTTGCAGCGCTTTTCGCTCTGTTGCTCGCTCCGGAATGAACACGCGGCGAAACAAAAATGCGAGACTTGCCTCAGCCTCGAAGGTTTCGCGTGGACAGGCTTCCCTGCCGCCGATTCGGCGTTATATCCATCTCAACCAGTTCGGGGAGGAGACAATTCATGGATGCCAGGACGACAAACAAGTCGCAGGATTTTTCCGCCGTGCGGACGGCGATGCAACGGTACGTCGATCAGGACATCGTCCCCGGCGTGTCCTGGGCAGTGATGCATGGCGACGAGGTCGTCGACCAGCAATGTGTCGGCTTTGCCGATCGCGAAGCCGGGACGGTGCTGCAGCCCGACCATATCTTTCGCGCGTTCTCCAACACCAAGATCTTCGTGACCTGCGCAATCATGCTGCTGGTCGAGGAAGGCCGCATCGGGCTCGATGATCCCATCGAGATGTTCCTGCCGCAGCTCGGCCACCGCAAGGTGCTGAAGCAAGGAGCTTCGAGCCTTGCCGATGTCGAGCCGGCGAACGGCCCCATCACGATCCGGCAATTGCTGACCCACACGTCGGGTCTCAGTTACGGCATCTTCGATCCAGGAACGGTGCTGTTCAAAGGCTATAACGACGCACGCGTGCTCAATCCGCTGACGCCGCTGACCGACATGATCGACAAGCTCGCCGATCTGCCGCTGTCTTATCATCCCGGCACGTCCTGGGAATATTCGGTGGCGACCGACGTGCTCGGCCGCGTCGTGGAGGTCGTCTCGGGAAAGCCGCTCGATGCCTTCTTCAAGGCGCGCATCTTCGATCCGCTCGGCATGACGGATACGGGCTTCTTCGTGCCTGAGGCGCAGCAGGGCAGGCTGGTCGCGCACTACACCGGCGCCGACGTGCTCGATCCGATGAAGCCCGGGCTCACTCGCGCCGACAACCTGCCTTACCCGCAGGCCTATCGCCGGCCACTCCCGCGGCTGTCGGGCGGCGGTGGTCTGGTTTCGACGTTGCCGGACATGCTTGCGCTGATGCGCGCCCTGGTGCGCAGTCCGGACGGGCTGCTGAAGCCGGAGACGCTGCGGCAGATGATGACTAACCAGCTGCCAGCGGGCCAGACCATCCGTTTCGCGAACCTCGGGCCGATGCCCGGCAAGGGCTTCGGGCTCGGCGGCGCCGTGACTTTCGCCCCGATGCCGTTCGATCCTCCGAACTCGACAGGCGAATTCCAGTGGGGTGGCCTGGCCGGCACGCATTGGTGGATCTGCCCGCAGGCCAATACCGCCGGCGTGCTGATGGCGCAGCGCCATATGGGCTTCTGGAATCCGTTCTTCTTCGAATTCAAGCGTCTGGCCTATCAGGCTATCGGAGGCTGACCGCAAAAAATTGCAGGCGCCCGCGAATCCTTTTCGGCCATCGCGCCCTCTTGGTGATCGAGGCACTCCGCCTCGGCCCATCCCGGAGGATATGATGGCATTTTACAGGAAGAACATCGGCGGCCTGCACCAGGCGGCGCGGGTCGCCGCAGGGCTTGCGACGGCGGTCGCGGCATTGGTGTATCTGACCGGCGCGGCGGCATGGCTGGTCGCGCTCGGCGGGAGCGCTTTCGCGCTGACCGGCCTCGTCGGCTATTGCCCGATGTGCGCGGTGGCGGGCATCGGGCGGGGAGGCATGTCGTGAGCACGGCCGCGATCTCACCCAATCTGTTCGAGGCGGCGCGGCTCGGCGATCCCCACGCGATCGTCCGCCTGCTTGAAACGGCGCAGCCCGACATTCGCCGATACGCCCGCGCCACCTGCCGCAGTTCGGCGGACGCCGAAGATGCCGCGCAGGAAGCGCTGTGGATCCTGTCCCGCCATGTCGGGTCGATCCGTTCGCTGCTTGCGGTCTCGGCGTGGCTCTTCAGCGTGGTCCGGCGCGAATGCCTGCGGCTGGCGCGCAAGGCGGGTCTTGCGCCTTCGATCGACGAGAGCGAGGCGGAGGCCGCGTTGCTGTCGCGCCCCGAGGCCGATTTGCGGCTCGATGTCGCCGCTGCCTTCGAGGCGCTTCCGCCGCATTACCGTGAGGTAGCGCTGATGCGCGATGTCAAGGAAATGACCATCGAGGAGATCGCCGTCGCGCTCAATGCATCAAGGCAGACCGTGAAAGCTCGCCTGCATCGTGCTCGCGCCCTGATGCGCGAATATCTGACGAGATGAAACATGACCGGCTACCAAACCCCTGACGACCTGAAGTCGATCCCGGCCTTCGTGACGCTCGCGCCGGTCGAGGCCAATGCGTTCCTTGCGTTCAACCACGCGGTCGAACGCAAGGACGGACTGATCCCGCCGAAATATCGCGAACTGATCTCGCTCGCGGTCGCGCTCACCACGCAATGCGCCTATTGTCTCGACGTGCATACGGCGCAGGCGGCGAAGGCAGGAGCGACACGCGAGGAAGTGGCGGAAGCCGCCCTGATCGCTGCTGCCGTCCGCGCCGGCGGCACGCTCGGCCACGCATTGCTGGCGCAGCGTCTGTTCGAGCGCCATCGAGACGGGAAGGCGACATGATGGGTGGGGGCGGGAGGTAACGGCCTCCCGCCCATCATCGATACCGGCGTGCAGAATGGAAGTCTGGTTTGCCAAATTATCTCGGCCTCGACGGATTTCGCTTCGGCTGGGTTGCGGCCTGGATCGACGATCGCGGCGATCATGGGTTCGACTACGGACCGGACCTGACGCGGTTGCTCGCGATGCCGCATGCGCGCGCGATGATCGACATGCCGATCGGGTTGAACAGGAGCGGCTACCGAACGTGCGACCTGCGCGCCCGCGAGCTGGTCGGCCCTGCCGTGTTTCTCGGCGCGCGCCGGGATCTCTGGACGTTTCCCGACATGACGACGGCCAACCGCCACTATTGGGAGCACGAGGGCAAGGGCAGGGGCGTGTCGGCGCAGCTCTGGAACATCAGGGACAAGATCAGGGACGTCGACGCAATCATGACGCCGGCCCGACAGGCGATCGTCGGCGAGGCACATCCGGAATTGATCTTCTGGAATTTGTCGGGGCAGGCCCGGCTCGCGAGGAAGACGTCGGCGGAAGGCCGCGAGCAGCGCATCGCGCTGCTGCAGCAACGCGGCTTTGCGCGCCTGACGACATGGCTGACCCTGCGCCATGGCACCGGCATCGGCCGCGACGATCTCATCGATGCCTGCGCCTGCGCGGTCGCGGCGCGCGACAGCAGCCGGCGCGTCGGCGGTGACGAGATCGACCCCCGCGGCTTGCGAATGGAGATCAATTATTAAGGCCGCCGGCTGTGTGGCTGAGATCGGGAAAAAACGGCAATTTCTTTGACGCGCGCAGGAACCGTGGTGGCCGGCCTGCGTTCACCGTGCGAACCGATGACGAGGAAGTCCGCACGATGAATGATGTCAGCCAACTCGCGACCGCAATGCTCGCGCTTGTCTTCACCGGAGCATTGATCGTCACGGGGCAGTTCTTCATCGAGCAGCGCGCGAAACGCGACGCGGTCTATGCCGTCAGTCATCTGCTGCGGCCGCTGTGACCGGGCATCGCGGGAGGACATGGGTGTAGCCACCTCCCGGTCTTGCGCCATGCTCCGGCTCGCCTAGATTAGGCGGCATTCCACGAAAAGCCGGGGTTCCGATGTCCGACCTGTCCTCCTTTGCCATCACCAAGCGCTGGCCGGCCACACACCCGGAGTTGCTCCAGCTCTATTCGTTGCCGACGCCGAACGGCGTCAAGGTCTCGATCATGCTGGAGGAGATCGGACTCCCTTACGAGGTTCATCTCGTCGATTTCGGCAAGGACGACCAGAAGACGCCGGAATATCTCTCGCTCAATCCGAACGGCAAGATTCCGGCGATCCTCGATCCCAACGGTCCCGGCGGCAAGCCGCTGGCGCTGTTCGAGTCGGGTGCGATCCTGCAATACCTCGCGGAGAAAACCGGCAAGCTGCTGCCTCAGGACGCGGCGCGCCGCTATCAGGCCATCCAGTGGGTGCATTTCCAGATGGGCGGCATCGGGCCGATGTTCGGCCAGGTCGGCTTCTTCCATAAATTCGCGGGGAAGGATTTCGAGGACAAGCGGCCGCTGGAGCGTTATGTGGCCGAGTCCGCGCGTCTGCTCGGCGTCATGGACACGCATCTCGCCGGGCGGCAATGGTTCATGGACGACGATTACACCATCGCCGATATTTCCTGCTCGGCTGGGTGCGCAAT
Organism: Bradyrhizobium sp.; assembly: GCF_047605465.1. Classification (GTDB taxonomy): domain Bacteria; phylum Pseudomonadota; class Alphaproteobacteria; order Rhizobiales; family Xanthobacteraceae; genus Bradyrhizobium. The sequence goes on from NZ_JASGFS010000009.1 coordinate 56,843, forward strand.
CTGATCGGCTTCTACGGCGCCGGCGATCTCGTCGGCTTCACGAAGTTCGCGGCGGTCGCGGCCTGGCTTGACCGCGGGCTGGCGCGTCCGGCCGTGCAGCGCGGGCTCAACATTCCAAAGCGTCCGTGAGGCTGGAGCTTGATGCGCGAGCCCATCGCGCTTCAGTTCAGCGCCTTGTATGTCATGAACAGCGCCATCAGCGAGACGAAGCCGATCATCATCTGCCGCAATAGTTGCTTGCTGACACCGTTGGCAAGGCGCGCGCCGAGATCGGTGCCGACCCACAGGCCGGCGACGATGCCGATGATGGCCGGCCAGCCGGCCATGAGCCCCTTGCTCCAGTAGATCCAGGCCGACGGGATGTTCGTCGGGATGACCGAGAACATGAGGCTGACCAGTTGCGCCTGATGCTGCGGCACCCGCAGGCCGGCGGCGAGGCCGACCGTGATCGCAAGGCCGCCGCCGATGCCCATGAAGCCGGAGGAGAAGCCGGCAAGCATGCCGATGAGCAGCAGCGGCAGCCACGGCAACTCGCGTCGATCATCGGCCTCGCCGGTCCCATCCTTCTTCTCGCCGCGCAGAGCCAGCGCCGCGAGCAGCGCAACGAGGTAAAGGGCGTAGGTCCATTGCAGGAATGAATCAGACACGGCGGCCGCGGCATAGCCTCCGCTTATTCCGCCAGCGAGAAATCCAACTCCGATCCAGACGATCCACGCCAGAGGGCTGTGATTGCCGCTTTGCCAGTAGCGGCGCACGCCGGCGAGGCCTGTCGGCGGTATCTGCGCGATCAGCGACGTACCCTGGGCGACATGCTGTTCGGCGCCGAGAAGCAGCACGCTGAAGATCACGAGGCCGCCGCCCGGGCTGGTCCCCATGAAGCCCGATGTCAGCCCTCCGACGAGGCCAACGCCGAGACCTGCAAGCAACTCGTGGATCTCTGACATCGCTCACGTCCTGGTTCGTCGCCGGATATCCGGCCTTGTCGTCCGGAATCCGTCGATCACGCCCGCGACCGCGGCCATGCAGGCGGCCACGTCGAAAGCCTGGCCCCAGCACTTCTGCAGCACGAACCCCTGGAAGATCGCGATCAGCACGCGCGCGATCGCGTCGGCATCGAGGTCGCGCCTGAGCAGGCCGTCGTGCTGGCCGCGCTCGACCAGCGCGACGATTAGGGCGCGCGGCATGTCGATGCCCTCGATGACGCTGCTGCGGACGCGCTGGTTGCGCAGGGCTTCGGCCCAGCCATGAATGCCGACGCGCCGCCGTGCATCGCCGGCGGGATCGACGAGCCATTGCGCGTAGACCCGCGTCAGCGCGTGAAGGCCCTCGATCGGATCGCCCGATCCCTGCGCGACCGAGTTGAGCACGGCTTCGCGGCGATGGCGGTCGTCGGCGAGCGCCTCGATCAGGTCGTCCTTGCTCTGGAAATAGAGATAGACCGCGCCGTGGCTCAGCCCGGACCGTTTCACGATGTCGGCCATGCCGGTCTGGTGAAAGCCTTCCTCTGAGAAGCAGGCGAGGGCGGCTTCGAGAATCTGCTGCCGCCGGCCTTCGCGTTTCGTCTCGCTGATCTTGGGCATCGCGGCCGTTCCCCAAATAACTGACAGATCGATCGTTTTGGCGTTTGCCGAACTCAACGATTACGGCAGGCGCAATAAATAAAAAACGATCAGTCAGTCATTTTTAAACCGCGGCCGGGTTTTGGTCAAGTCCGGGTGGCCGTTGGCACGGGAAACAGAAGGATCCGGCGACGAGCGGGCCGGCAGCCGGACCCTGATCAGGCGCGGCTAGAACAGCCGTCCGCCGTTCGGCACGGGCTTGCTCGGCTGCACCAGCACGACCTTGCCCTCGGCATCGGGGAAGCCGAGCGTCAACACTTCCGACACGACCGGTCCGATCTGGCGGGGCGGGAAATTGACGACAGCCGCGACCTGTTGTCCGACCAGGGTTTCGAGCGGATGGTTCTCGGTAATCTGTGCCGAGCTCTTGCGCACGCCGATCGCCGGACCGAAGTCGATCCAGAGGCGAAAGGCCGGCTTGCGCGCTTCCGGAAACGGCTTGGCATCGACGATGGTGCCGACGCGGATGTCGACCGCCAGGAAACTGTTGAAGTCGATGGTCGGTGCCGCCGGAGCGGCGGAGTCGTGGGTCACGTGCATGGTCTGTCCGTTCAGGGATTTCGCGGCATCGCTTGGAATATTGTGGCGCGAGCCAGAGTTTCGTACAACGCCGCGGCCGACGTAACACGCAAAGCATGTGCGAGGAACCGGACTTGCCCAACATCATCTACGGCATCAAGAACTGTGACACCATGAAGAAGGCGCGTACGTGGCTGGATAGCCATGGCATTGCCTATGAGTTTCATGACTACAAGACGGCAGGTGTCGAGAAGGACAAGCTGAAGCAGTGGAGCGACAAGCTCGGCTGGGAGACGCTGCTCAATCGTGCCGGCACGACCTTCAAGAAGCTGCCCGATGCGGACAAGGAAGGCCTGACCGAGAAGAAGGCGCTGGCGTTGATGCTGGCTCAGCCGTCGATGATCAAGCGGCCGGTCCTTGAGGTCGGCAGCAAGCTCCTGGTCGGCTTCAAGCCGGACATCTATGCCAAGGAAGTCGGCGCCAAGTCGCGTTGACGGCTAGTTCAACTCGATGATCTCGGCGGTGACGCCGGGCGCGGGTTGATCGGCGAACTCGATCACGTCGGCGTCCGCGATCCGGTGGGGCGTGCGATGAAAGAGGTCGCGATCGATCACGGTTCGCAGCTTCGGACGCGGCGGCGCGTCATTTCCGCGCATCAGATTCTTGATCTCGAAACCGCCGTCCTCGCAGAACGTCTTGAGCGAGGCGATGATGTGGCAGACCTTGCCGTCGGTCAGAAAGGGCAGCAGCAGTCGCTCGTACGCGACGACGCGACCGTAGATGTCGTCGACGTCGGCAATGCTGTAGACCGGAAGTCCGCGTGCCACGCATTCGTAGTAGACCGGCATCACGAAAGGCACCAGCTGGGCCCCGATGTATTCCTCGAGTGAGGCGCCCTTGCCGGTATGTCCGTAGGCGCGCGAGATGCGCGTCCCTTCGCTCTGAATGATGAGGCGAGGCGGCGATACGGACGTATCCACCGTATAATAAATGAGATCGGAAAGCTCTTCCTCGAGCCGCGTCGGCTGATACTCCCAGATCGCCGGTGCAGTCTGCTGGCGCGCATAGAGCCGCAGCCAAGTGTTCAGGAGATCACGCTGCTTGATCGACTTGACGACGGACGGAGCGGCGCTTGAGAAATCCAAAACAATATTCCCGACCCTGTGAAAACCCGCGCATGATCTCTGCCGCGGGAAAATTTTCTATGAAGGCTGGTGTGCCGGGCGAAAGACCGTTAACGACGGCTTGATGACCGGTGCCGCGACAGCCGCCAGGCCGGGCAGGGCGACCTCAAACACCTCCGACTAAGGGAGCATCCGTATCCCGGCCGGAGCCTTGCTCTGCTCAGCTTTCCGCCTTGCCTAACCCCCGTCACCTCCGGCATATTCCGCGCCCGGAGGCGGTGTTTCCAGGGCGGGCTCCAAGGCCCCTTTGGAACGCCGAAACAATGCAACAAGGACAGCCACGCGCGGCCAGCGCGTCGCGCGTGAGGGGGAGATTTGTTTGGCCGATGAGTTCATTCTCGAAACCGAAGGCTTGACCAAAGAGTTCGCGGGCTTCTTCGCCGTCCGTGACGTTGCGCTCAAGGTTCGCCGTGGAAGCATTCACGCGTTGATCGGTCCGAACGGGGCCGGCAAGACGACGTGCTTCAACCTCTTGACCAAATTCCTCAAGCCGTCCGCCGGGAAGATCCTTTACAAGGGACAGGACATCACCGCGATGGCGCCGGCCGACGTTGCGCGCATGGGATTGGTGCGCTCGTTCCAGATCTCGGCGGTATTTCCGCATCTCACCGCATTGGAGAACGTCCGCGTCGCGCTTCAGCGCCAGCATGGCAGCTCGTTCGATTTCTGGCGCTCCAAGTCGGTGCTCAACCGCTTCAACAACCGCGCGCTGGAACTGCTCAACGACGTCGGGCTCAGCGAATTCGCCAATACGCCGGCGGTCGAAATGCCCTATGGGCGCAAGCGGGCGCTCGAGATCGCGACCACGCTCGCGCTCGATCCGGAGATGATGCTCCTGGACGAACCGATGGCCGGCATGGGCCATGAAGACATCGACAAGATCGCGGCCCTGATCAAGCGCATCTCGGCGAAATATACCATCCTGATGGTCGAGCATAATCTGAGCGTTGTCGCCAACCTCTCCGACATCATCACGGTGCTGACGCGCGGGCAGGTGCTCGCGCAGGGCAATTACGCCGAACTCACCAAGGACGAGCGCGTCAAGGAAGCCTATTTGGGAGCCGGTCATGCCTGAGACTGCAACCGCGGAAGCCCCGGCCAAGGCGGCGACCGGCGGCAACGTGCTTCAGGTCCGCAACCTGGAGGCCTGGTATGGCGAGTCGCACATCCTGCACGGCATCAATTTCGACGTGAATGCCGGCGAAGTCGTCACGCTGCTCGGCCGCAACGGCGCCGGCAAGACCACCACGCTGAAGTCGATCATGGGCATCATCGGCAAGCGTGCCGGCTCGGTGAAGTTCAACAATCAGGAGATCATCCGCACGACCTCCGACAAGATCGCGCGGATGGGAATCGCGTTCTGTCCGGAAGAGCGGGGGATATTCTCCAGCCTCGACGTTCGGGAGAATTTGTTGCTGCCGCCGGTCGTCCGCGAAGGCGGATTGCCCCTCGAGCAGATCTTCGATCTGTTCCCGAACCTGAAGGAACGGCTCAACAGCCAGGGCACCAAGCTGTCCGGCGGCGAACAGCAGATGCTCGCGATCGCGCGCATCCTGCGCACCGGCGCGAGCTTCCTGATGCTGGACGAACCGACCGAGGGGCTTGCGCCCGTCATCATCCAGCAGATCGGCCACACCATCGCGCGGCTGAAGAAGGAAGGCTTCACGATTCTTCTGGTCGAACAGAATTTCCGGTTCGCGTCCACGGTTGCGGATCGCTACTACGTCGTCGAGCATGGCAAGATCATCGACGGATTTTCGAACTCGGAGCTTGCCGCCAACATGGACAAGCTCCACGCCTATCTCGGCGTCTAGAACGGCCAGACGAGAAAGCTTTGAAAAGGGAAGTTGCATGAAGACCAAGTCGATTGCGTCATTTCTGCTGACGACTGCACTGACGTTCGCCGCAGCCGGCGTCGCCTCCGCGCAGGACAAGACCGTCAAGATCGGAGCGCTCTCCGATCAGTCCGGCCTCTACGCCGACCTCGGCGGACCCGGCTCGACGCTCGCCGCGCAAATGGCCGTTGAGGATTCCGGCCTCACGGCGAAGGGCTGGAAGATCGACATCATCTCCGGCGACCACCAGAACAAGCCCGACATCGGCACCGCGATCGCGCGTCAATGGTTCGACGTCGACAAGGTCGACATCATCGTCGACGTGCCGAATTCCGGCGTGGCGCTCGCCGTCAACAACGTCGTCAAGGAGAAGAACGGCGTCTACATCAACTCCGGCGCGGCGACCTCGGACCTCACCAACTCGCAGTGCACGCCGAACACCGTGCACTGGACCTACGACACCTACATGCTGGCCCACACCACGGGGCAGGCGTTGGTCAAGGCGGGCGGCGACACCTGGTTCTTCCTGACCGCCGACTATGCCTTCGGTGCGGCGCTCGAACGCGACACCACGGCGGTCATCACCGCGAACGGCGGCAAGGTGGTCGGCGGCGTCAAGCATCCGCTGAACACGCCGGACTTCTCGTCCTTCCTGCTGCAGGCACAGGCCTCCAAGGCCAAGATCATCGGCCTTGCCAATGCCGGCGGCGACACCACCAACTCGATCAAGCAGGCGGCCGAATTCGGCATCGTCAAGGGCGGCCAGAAGCTCGCGGCGCTGCTGCTGTTCCTCACCGACGTCAAGGCGATCGGCCTGGAAACGGCGCAGGGCCTCAACTTCACCGAGACCTTCTACTGGGACATGAACGACCAGACCCGGGCGTTCTCCAAGAAGTTCTCGGAGCGGATGAAGAACGGCGCGATGCCGACGATGGTGCAGGCGGGCGTCTATGCCGGCCTTCTGCACTATTTCAAGGCGCTCGAAGCCCTCGGCGGCAATCCGCATGATGGCGTCAAGGTGGTCGACAAGATGAAGTCGATCCCCACCGACGACACGCTGTTCGGCAAGGGTGAGATCCAGCCGAACGGCCGCACCATCCACAGCGCATATCTGTTCGAGGTGAAGAAGCCCTCCGAGTCCAAGGGACCGTGGGATTTCTACAAGCTCGTGGGCACCGTGCCGGGCGACCAGGCCTTCACGCCGCTCTCCGAGAGCAAGTGCGCGCTGCTCAAGAAGTAAGACAACCGCCCGCAGGTCTTTCAGGCCTGCGGGCACCTCCAGGGGACGCCGAAGGGACCGGGTGCGAGATCGATGCAGGCTCTTTACGCTCAGCTACTGGTGGGACTGATCAACGGCTCGTTCTACGCGCTGCTCAGTCTCGGGCTCGCCGTGATCTTCGGCATGCTCAACATCATCAATTTCGCCCATGGCGCGCTCTACATGATGGGCGCCTTCGTCGCCTATTTCCTGCTGAACCTCGGCGGGATCAACTACTGGTGGGCGTTGCTGCTCGCGCCGATCATCGTCGGCATCTTCGGCATGATCCTGGAGCGGACCATGCTGCAATGGCTGACCGGGCTCGATCACCTCTACGGTCTTCTCCTCACCTTCGGCATTGCGCTGATCGTGCAGGGCGTGTTCCAGAACTATTTCGGCTCCTCCGGCCTGCCTTACGCCATCCCGGACCAGCTCAAGGGCGGCATGAACCTCGGCTTCATGTTCCTGCCGGTCTACCGCGGATGGGTCGTCATCTTCTCGCTGGTCGTGTGCATCGCGACCTGGTTCCTGATCGAGAAGACCCGGCTCGGCGCCTACCTGCGCGCCGCCACGGAGAATCCGACGCTGGTCCGCGCCTTCGGCATCAACGTGCCGCGCATGATCACGCTGACCTACGGCCTCGGCGTCGGCCTCGCCGCGCTCGCCGGTGTGCTTTCGGCGCCGATCAACCAGGTGCGGCCGCTGATGGGCGCCGACCTCATCATCGTCGTGTTCGCGGTGGTCGTGATCGGCGGCATGGGTTCGATCATGGGCTCGATCATCACCGGCTTCGCGCTCGGCGTGATCGAGGGCCTGACCAAATATTTCTACCCCGAGGCCTCCAACACCGTCGTGTTCGTGCTGATGGTGCTGGTGCTCTTGGTGAAGCCAACGGGACTGACGGGAAGGGCGGCCTGATATGACAGCCTTGACGGACGATACTTTGCCGATGACCCCGCGCGCGATGCGCGACGAGATGACCGTGTTCGTGGTGATGGCGCTGCTGCTGGCGTCGGTGCCGTTCACGGGGGTCTACCCGTTCTTCGTGATGCAGGCGCTGTGCTTTGCGCTGCTCGCCTGCGCCTTCAACCTCCTGATCGGCTACGGCGGGCTGCTGTCGTTCGGACACGCGATGTTCCTGGGAACGGCCGGCTATTGCAGCGCGCATGCGCTGAAAGTGTGGGCGCTCCCGCCCGAGCTCGGCATTCTCGTCGGCATCGCGGCGGCTTTCGTGCTCTCGATCATCACCGGCTACATCTCGATCCGCCGCCAGGGCATCTACTTCTCGATGATCACGCTGGCGCTGTCGCAGCTCCTGTATTTCATCTATCTCCAAGCACCGTTCACCCATGGCGAGGACGGTATCCAGGGCATTCCGCAGGGACGCATGTTCGGCGTGTTCGATCTGTCCAAGCCGACGGTGCTCTACTACGTCGTGCTGGTTGGCTTCCTTGCCGGCTTCCTGCTGATCTACCGCATCATCAATTCGCCGTTCGGCGAAGTCCTGAAGTCGATCCGCGAGAACGAGCAGCGCGCGATCTCGCTCGGCTACCGGACCGACCAGTACAAGTTCCTGGCGTTCGTCCTGTCGGGGACGCTGGCCGGCTTCGCCGGCTCGCTGAAGGTGTTCGTGGCGCAGAATGCCTCGCTCACGGACGTGCATTGGTCGATGTCGGGCGAGGTCGTGCTGATGACGCTGGTGGGTGGTCTCGGCACCATCTTCGGTCCCGTGGTCGGAGCCTTCGTGATCATCGCGATGCAGCAATACCTGGCGGGTTTTGGCCAGTGGGTGACCGTGATCCAGGGCTCGATCTTCGTGTTCTGCGTCCTGGCCTTCCGCCGCGGCGTCATCGGTGAAATCGCGCATTACTTCCGACGGTCGCTCTAAGTCTTTGATTTAGAGCCTATTTACCTGTTTCGTGAAAGCGGTGGATGATCCGGCTTCGCGGGCGTGAGATGACACGCGCGCGGATCGAAAATGGTCTATGACAGTTTTGTGACGGCTCGCTCGGGCCGGGCCATTTCCAACCGGTAGACTCCCCAATGATGCGATGGTTTCGCGCTCTCCTGCCCAGGGAAGAACGGTTCTTCGACCTGTTCGACCGCCATGCCCAGACCGTGATCCAGGGTGCCATTGCGCTCCAGGGCGTGTTGAACGGGGGCGAGGAGACGCCGGTCTACTGCCAGCGGGTCAGCCAATTCGAGAACGACGCCGACAACATCACCCGTGAGGTGCTGACGGCCGTGCGCCGCACCTTCATCACGCCGTTCGACCGCGGCGACATCAAGAACCTGATCACGTCGATGGACGACGCCATCGACCAGATGCAGCAGACCGCCAAGGCCGTGATGCTGTTCGAGGTCCGCACCTTCGAGCCGCCGATGCGCGAGATCGGCGCGCTTCTCATCGAATGCGCCAATCTGGTTGGCCGGGCACTGCCGCTGCTGCAATCGATCGGCCCGAACGTCGCGATGCTGACCGCCATCACGGAAGAGCTGACCAAGCTCGAAGGCCGCGTCGACGACCTCCACGACATCGGACTGAAGGAGCTGTTTCTCAAGCATCGCGAAGGCAACGCCATGGACTTCATCGTCGGCGTCGAGATCTACGATCACCTCGAGAAGGTTGCCGACCGCTTCGACGACGTCGCGAACGAAATCAACAGCATCGTCATCGAGCAGGTCTAGGCATGATCCGGACAAGTCGGCAGCGGTCTTGCCTCGCGACGAACGCGAAATGCGTTTGCGCGGGGATCTTGCACAAGTTCTAGAGCAGGGGCTTCGCCGTGGATACCGCGTTGGGTCTTCCCGTCCTGGTCGGACTGATCGCCGTCGCGCTGCTGTTCGACTTTCTGAACGGCCTGCATGATGCCGCCAATTCGATCGCGACCATCGTCTCGACCCGGGTGCTGCGGCCGCAATTCGCGGTCTTCTGGGCCGCCTTCTTCAACTTCGTCGCCTTCATGGTGTTCGGGCTGCACGTCGCCCAGACCATTGGGACCGGCATCATCGATCCCGCGATCGTCGATGCGCAGGTGATCTTCGCGGCTCTCGTCGGCGCCATCGTCTGGAATCTCGTCACCTGGGCCCTCGGTATCCCATCCTCGTCGTCGCACGCCCTGATCGGCGGCCTCGTCGGCGGCGGCATGGCCAAGGCGGGGATTTCGGCCGCGGTGTGGAGCGGGCTGTCCAAGGCGGTGCTGGCGATCGTGCTGTCGCCGCTGGTCGGCTTCCTCCTGGCCATGATGCTGGTCGCGATCGTGTCCTGGGCCTCGGTGCGCTCCACGCCGTTCGCAGTCGACCGCGCCTTCCGAATCCTGCAATTCGCCTCGGCCTCGCTGTACTCGCTCGGCCATGGCGGCAATGACGCCCAGAAGACCATGGGCATCATCGCCGTGCTGCTGTACTCGCAGGGCCATCTGGGCAGCGAATTCTCGGTGCCGTTCTGGGTGGTGCTGTCCTGCCAGGCGGCGATGGCGCTGGGCACGCTGATGGGCGGCTGGCGTATCGTCCGCACCATGGGCCTGCGCATCACCAAGCTGACGCCGATGCAGGGCTTTTGCGCCGAGACCGGAGGCGCGGCGACCCTTTTCATGGCGACCTTCCTCGGAGTTCCCGTCTCGACCACCCATACCATCACCGGCGCCATCGTCGGTGTCGGTGCCGCCCGCAGGGTCTCGGCGGTGCGCTGGAACGTCGCGAGCTCGATCGTCTATGCCTGGGTGATCACGATCCCGGCCTCGGCGATCGTCGCGGCGCTGTCCTGGTGGGCGGTCCAGATTTTCGTCAGGTAACGAACTTCAACCCGGCGATGCCGGCGACGATCAACCCGATGCTGGCGAGGCGAAACGCGGTGGCGGGCTCGCCGAACAGGATGATGCCGAGCGCCGCGGTGCCGACCGCGCCGACACCGGTCCAAACCGCATAGGCGGTTCCAATCGGGAGCGTTTTCAGGGCCACCCCGAGCAGGATGACGCTGCCGGCCATGGCCGCGAGCGTGAGGACGGATGGAACGAGCCGGGTGAAGCCCTCGGTGTATTTGAGGCCGATCGCCCAGCCGATTTCGAGAAGGCCGGCGACGAACAATATGGCCCAAGCCATGACAACCCTCCATTTGAGGCAGGGTCGTCCCCGCAGGTGATGTGCTGATGAGCAGGAAGGTCGTCCTTCCCAAGGCCGATATGGGGCTGGCCAGGGGGCTTTTCAATCACCAAATGAGGCTTGATCAGGCCCATTTTCCCTGCCAAACGCTCCCGCCATGTCCGACATCGCCATATCAGCCGAATCGCCGGCCCGTTCCCCGCTTGCCGCTGAAGTCGCGCGGCGACGCACGTTTGCGATCATCTCGCACCCGGACGCCGGCAAGACCACGCTGACCGAGAAGCTGCTGCTGTTCGGCGGCGCCATCAACCTGGCCGGCCAGGTCAAGGCCAAGGGCGAGCGGCGCAACACGCGCTCGGACTGGATGAAGATCGAGCGCGAGCGCGGCATCTCCGTCGTGACCTCGGTGATGACCTTCGAGTTCGAAGGGCTGGTGTTCAACCTCCTCGATACGCCGGGCCACGAGGACTTCTCGGAAGACACCTATCGTACGCTGACGGCCGTCGATTCCGCCGTGATGGTGATCGACGCCGCCAAGGGCATCGAGGCGCGGACGCGAAAGCTGTTCGAGGTCTGCCGCCTGCGCGACATTCCCATCATCACTTTCATCAACAAGATGGATCGCGAGAGCCGCGACGTTTTCGAGCTCCTGGACGAGATCGAGAAGACGCTGGCGCTCGACACCACGCCGATGACGTGGCCGGTCGGTCGCGGCCGCGACTTCCTCGGCACCTACGACGTCGTCAATGGCGGCGTGCGACTGCTCGAAGGCGGCGGTGCCAAGACCGGCGCGGCGCAGCAGATCGAGATCGCTGAGCTTGCCAAGCTCAACGCCAATCTCGACGTGTCGGCCGTGAAGGACGAACTCGAGCTCGTCACCGAGGCCTCCAAGCCGTTCGAGCTCGCCGCGTTCCGCGAGGGGCATCTGACGCCGGTCTATTTCGGCAGCGCGCTGCGCAATTTCGGCGTCGGCGATCTGCTGGAAGGGCTCGGCAAGTTCGCGCCCGAGCCGCGCGCGCAGGACAGCGACCAGCGCAAGGTCGAGGCGACCGATCCGCGCATGAGCGCCTTCGTGTTCAAGATCCAGGCCAACATGGATCCCAATCATCGCGACCGTATCGCCTTCGCACGGCTCTGCTCCGGCAAGCTCAGCCGCGGCATGAAGGCCAAGCTGGTGCGCACCGGCAAGAGCATGCCGCTGTCGAGCCCGCAATTCTTCTTCGCGCAGGACCGCTCGGTGGCGGACGAGGCGTTCGCCGGCGACGTCGTCGGCATTCCCAATCACGGCACGCTGCGCATCGGCGACACGCTGACGGAGGGCGAGGATTTCACCTTCGTGGGCGTGCCGAGCTTCGCGCCGGAAATCGTTCGCCGCGTGCGTCTCACCGACGCGATGAAGGCGAAGAAGCTGAAGGAAGCCCTTCAGCAGATGTCGGAAGAGGGCGTGGTGCAGGTGTTCCGCCCGCGCGACGGCGCGCCTGCGCTGGTCGGGGTCGTCGGCGCGCTCCAGCTCGACGTGCTGAAGGCGCGGCTCGAGGCGGAATATTCACTGCCGGTCGAGTTCGAGGTGAGCGAGTTCCAGCTCGCCCGCTGGGTCGCCTCTGACGACCGCAAGAAGCTCGACACCTTCATCGCCGCCAACACCTCGAGCATCGCCGACGACGTCGACGGCGATCCCGTGTACCTGGCGAGGAACGAGTTCTATCTCGGTTATACGAAGGACCGTGCCGAGGGCATCGAGTTCACCAACGTCAAGGACGTGAAGAAGAAAGGCTAGGGCGCGCTCGCGCCCGCCGCGGCCAAGCGTGCCTTGCGCACATTGGGGGCAGGACAGCCTGTGGGTTGCGCCCCGGTCAGGCCCGACGACGGCACCGAGGTCGAACGCGAGCATGTGAACGGCGGCGGGCTTGACGCGTCGATCGACGATGCCACGTTGGATGACATGGCACTGTGAGGTCACGTCATGTGGCGCGGCATTCTCGTTCTTGCTTTGCTGGCGATATCGGCGGTCGCCGCCGACGCGCAGCGGCGCCAGATCAATCCGATCCCGTTTTCGCACGAGCCGTGCAGCGTGCTCGACTCGCGCCCTTGCACGCCGTCCTATTGCAGCGTGCTCCAGCACGGCCCCTGCATTCCCGAGATCGACTATCCCTACGGCGAGAATCTCCAGCTGACGGTGGAGAGCGTGCCGCCCGAGGCAGACCGCGGCAAGTACCAGAAGCCGGATCACGATCTCGATACGATCGGCGATCTCTTTGCCGAACTGCGGGGCTGCTGGTCGCCGCCATCGGACAATGCGCATGCGGGCATGCAGATGTCGGTCCGCTTCAGCTTCAACAGGGCCGGAGGCCTGATCGGGCCGCCGCGCCTGACCTACGCGACCGGGGGCGTCCCGGCGGAGACGAGGACGACCTACCTCAACGCAATCAACGAATCGCTGAAGGCCTGCCTGCCGCTCAAATTCACCAGCGGTCTCGGCGGCGCGCTGGCCGGCCGGCCGATCGCGATCCGCTATGTCGACAATCGGGAGCTCGGCAAGTAACGCCGTTCCATTCCGTCGTCCCGGGAAGCGCGCGTTGCCCCGTTCCCGCTATGACCTCCGAAAGCAGCCCCGTTGCGAGCGGCCGCCAATCAATGATACCTCAGCAGCGGGGGCGTTTCCTGAGGAGAGGATGTCGTGGGTCTGCTGGTCATGATCCTGGGGCTGGTGCTGTTTTTCGCTGCCCATATTTTCACAACGAAACGAGACGCGCGTGCGCAGGCGATCGCGAAGCTGGGCGAGGGGACCTACAAGATCCTCTATTCGCTGGTTTCGCTCGCGGGGCTCGCGCTGATCATCTGGGGCTTCGCGCATTACCGTGCGACCGGCTGGATCGATGTCTGGTATCCGCCGAAGGCGCTGAAGCACATCACCCTTGCGCTGATGCTGCCTGCCGTCATCATGGTGGTCGCGTCATATCTGCGCGGCCGCATCTACGCGACGCTGAAGCATCCGATGCTCGCCGGCATCAAATTGTGGGCGGCCGCGCATTTGCTGGCGAACGGCGACCTCGGCTCCATGATCCTGTTCGGCTCGTTTCTCGGCTGGGCGGTGTATGACCGCATTTCGCTGAAGCATCGCGCCGATCGCGGCGCACCGCCGATTCCGGTGGGCGGCGTCACCAACGATCTGATCGCGGTTGCGGTCGGCGTCGTCGCCTATCTGGCGCTGGCTTTCGCGTTCCATCCCGTTGTCATCGGCGTTCCCGTCATGGGAAGCTAGCGGCGGCAGGTCTGCGCAGGACAGTTCCGCGTCTCCGTGCGCGGCAAGTGACGAGACAACAAGCCGAGGGCCCTGGATGGACTGGTCGCAATCTCAGATTCCGCCGATGCGAGCCGAAGCACGCTTCGGCGATCGGGTCGTGCCGGCATTTTGCGACCGGCCCGCCAGCCTCTGGGCGATGATCGCGGAGGCGTGCGCCGGCAACGCCGACGGTGATGCGCTGATCTGCGGCGAGGTCCGTCTGAGCTGGCGGCAGGCCGTGGACCGGGCCGCGCGGATCGCGGCGGGCTTTCGCAAGCTCGGCCTGCAGCGCGGCGACCGCGTCGCGATCCTGCTCGGCAACCGCATCGAATTTCCGCTGCTGCTGTTCGCGGCCGCCCATGAGGGGCTCGTCACCGTGCTGCTCAGCACGCGGCAGCAGAAGCCGGAAATCGCCTATGTGCTCGCCGATTGCGGCGCCAGGATCCTGATCCACGAAGCGACGCTGGCCGCACGGCTGCCCGATGCGCAGGACATTCCCGACGTGATCCACCGCATCGCCGTCGATGACGACCCGCATCTGTCGGGCTTTGCCGTGCTCGCGGACAACACGCCGGCGCCAGCGCCCGCCGAAGTGGGCGAAGAGGACACCGCGATGATCCTCTACACGTCGGGCACGACCGGCAAACCGAAGGGCGCCATGCTCGCCCATTGCAACATCGTGCATTCCTCGATGGTGTTCGTGTCCTGCCTGAAATTGACGGCGGCAGACCGTTCGATCGCGGCGGTGCCGCTCGGCCACGTCACCGGCGTCGTCGCCAATATCACGACGATGATCCGCTGCGGCGGCACGCTGATCATCATGCCCGAGTTCAAGGCCGCGGATTATCTCAAGCTCGCCGCGCGCGAGCGCGTCACCTACACGGTGATGGTGCCTGCGATGTACAATCTCTGCCTGCTTCAGCCGGATTTCGACGGCTACGACCTGTCGAGCTGGCGCATCGGGGGCTTCGGCGGCGCGCCGATGCCCGTCGCGACCATCGAGAAGCTGGAGGCGAAGATTCCCGGCCTCAAGCTGACGAATTGCTACGGCGCGACCGAGACGACATCGCCGTCGACCATCATGCCCGGCGAGCTGACGGCGAGCCATATCGACAGCGTCGGCCTGCCGTGTCCCGGCGCGCGGATCGTCGCGATGGGGCCGGATGGGCGCGAACTGCCACATGGCGAGATCGGTGAGCTCTGGATCCGGAGCGCCTCGGTCATCAAGGGCTATTGGAACAATCCGAAGGCCACGGCCGAGAGCTTCACCGCCGGCTTCTGGCATTCCGGCGACCTCGGCTCGATCGACGCCGACGGCTTCGTCCGTGTCTTCGACCGGCAAAAGGACATGATCAATCGCGGCGGCCTGAAGATCTATTCCGCCGAGGTGGAATCCGTGCTGGCCGGCCATCCCGCCGTGGTCGAGAGCGCGATCATCGCCAAGCCGTGTCCGGTGCTCGGCGAGCGGGTCCACGCGGTCGTGGTGACGCGTGCGCCGGTGGCCGACGAAGCGCTGCGGGCGTGGTGTGCGGAACGGCTGTCGGACTACAAGGTCCCCGAAACGGTGGCGATCACGGCCCAGCCATTGCCGCGCAACGCCAATGGCAAGGTCATGAAACGACAGCTGCGGGAGGTCCTGGGAACGTGAGCGGGGGAGGGCCTGCCGGCTCCCATCGGGGCGTTAACGCCTTGATCGGGCTCGCTTTGCCTTGCCACCGCCATATCGTTAGGGTACCTCGCCGCCACGTGGGGGACGGGATTCCTGACGCGAACGCCTCGGCGCGCGCACCCGGACGGGCATGGGATTAGCATAAGTGTCTGAATTATTTGACGAAGTCGACGAGGAAGTACGTCGCGAACAGCTCAAGAAGCTGTGGGATAAGTATTCGATCTACTTCATCGCGCTGATGGTGCTGATCGTCGCCGCCGTGGGTGGCTGGCGCGGTTACCAGTACCTCGAGGGCAAGAAGGCCGCCGAAGCGGGTGCCGCCTTCGAGAAGGCCGCCGAATTGTCCGATCAGGGCAAGCATGCGGAAGCCGAAACGGCGTTCACCGATCTCGCCGCCAAGGCGCCTGCGGGCTATCGCGCGCTGGCGCGGCTGCGCGCCGCCGCCGAGGCCGCGAGCCGCGACCCCAAGGCCGCCGCCAAGCTGTACGACGACGTCGCCGCCGATCGCAGCGTGGGCACGGAGTGGCAGGATCTCGCGAAGATTCGCGCCGCCGGCTTGCTGCTCGACGGCGCGAGCTACGCCGACATGCAACAGCGTCTGGAAACCTCCGCTGCGCCGGGGGCGACTTTCCGCCACAGTGCCCGCGAGATGCTGGCCCTGTCGGCCTGGCGCAATGGCGACATGACCGCGGCCCGCAAGTGGCTCGACGCGATCGCCGAGGATGGCGAAACGCCGCCGGGCCTGCGTTCGCGTGCCGAAGCACTCCAGGCCCTGCTGCCGACCGTCGCCAAGAGCTGACGACGAGCCGACGGCCTTCAGAAGTTAGACGGGACATCAATATGCGCCGCACGCCACGTTTGATCGCAGCCGCCGTCCTGATCGCCTTTACGGGCGTTCTGGGCGGCTGCTCCAGCGGCGGGTTCGATCCGAGCGACCTTCTCGACTTCCTCGACACCAAGAAGAAGCTGCCGGGCGACCGCAAGCCGGTCTTCCCCGAAGGCGTCCCCGGCCTCGAGCAGGGCGTGCCGAAAGACATGTACAAGGGCGCGCAACAGCAGCAGGACCAGCAGAACGCTGCCGTTGCGGCGGCGCCTCCGGCCGCAGAGCCGCCACCCGAGCCGCCCAAATCGTCGAAATCCGCGAAGGCCAAGAAGAGCAAGCAGCCGGCCACGGCCGAGACGGCACCGGCTGAGGCGCCGGCCGGCGAAGTCGATGGCGAGGCCCAGCCCGAGGCGGCGCCGCCCGCGGCCACTCCGCCGCCCAAGCACAAGATCGTGCGCAAGCGCACCACCGCGCCTCCGCCGGATCAATCCGCCCAGACGGCCCAGCCCGCGCAATCGGCGCAGACCACGCAGCAACAGCAGTCACCGGGCGCTTTCCCGGCTCCGCTTCCGAGCGGCAGCTTCTCACGCTGATCCCTTCATTGCATTGACAGGCGCAGCCCCGGCAGCGCACGAATGACCGATGTCCTTCACGATCGCCATCATCGGCCGGCCCAATGTCGGCAAGTCGACGCTGTTCAACCGCCTGGTTGGGCAGAAGCTCGCGCTGGTCGATGATCTGCCCGGCGTCACCCGCGACCGGCGCGAGGGTGAGGCCAGGCTCGGCGACCTGCAGTTCACCATCATCGATACTGCCGGGCTCGACGAGGGCGCCAAGGGCTCGCTGACGGCGCGGATGCAGGAGCAGACGGAGACCGCGATCGCGCAGGCCGACGCGCTGTTCTTCGTGATCGATGCCCGCATCGGCCTGACGCCGACCGATCGCGCCTTCGCCGATTTCGCCCGCAAGGCCGACAAGCCGGTGCTGCTCATCGCCAACAAGAGCGAGGGAAAGCACGGCGACGCCGGTGCGATGGAGGCCTTCGCCCTCGGCCTCGGCGATCCCATCCAGATCTCCGCCGAGCACGGCGAGGGCATGGGCGAACTCTACGACGCGCTCAGCAAGCTCATGCCGGAGCCCGTCGACGAGGAAGAGGACGAGGACGACGAACCGATCTCCGAGGAAGAGGCCGCGACGCGCCCGATCCGGGTCGCCATCGTCGGCCGGCCCAATGCCGGCAAATCGACGCTGATCAACCATCTGCTCGGCGAGGAGCGCCTGCTGACGAGCCCGGAGGCCGGCACCACGCGCGATTCCATCGCAGTCGAGATCAACTGGAAGGGCCGCGATTTCCGCGTGTTCGACACCGCGGGCCTGCGCCGGCGCTCGCGTATCGAGGAGAAGCTGGAAAAGCTGTCGGTCGCGGACGCGCTGCGCGCGGTGCGCTTCGCCGAAGTGGTCGTGATGATGATGGACGCGCAGAACCGCTTCGAGGAGCAGGATCTGCGGATCGCCGACCTGATCGAGCGCGAAGGCCGCGCGGTGGTGCTCGCCGCCAACAAGTGGGACCTGATGGAGAGCAAGGGCGGCGGCGCGATCTCGGGTCTGCGCCGCGATGCCGACCACTGGCTGCCCCAGGTGAAGGGCGTGCCGATCGTCGCCGTATCCGGCTTGATGGGCGAGGGCATCGATCGCCTCATGCAGGCAATCCAGGACGCCTACGCGGTCTGGAACAGGCGCGTGCCGACGTCCGCGCTCAACCGCTGGTTCGAGCAGGCGGTCCAGGCCAATCCGCCGCCGGCGGTGTCGGGCCGCCGGCTGAAGTTGAATTACATCACCCAGACCAAGGCGCGCCCGCCGAGCTTCGTGCTGTTCTGCTCGCGCGCGGACGCGGTGCCGCAATCCTACCTGCGCTACCTGACTAACTCGATGCGCGAGGCGTTCGACCTGCCGGGCACGCCGGTGCGCATCACCCTGCGCGAGAAGGCCAATCCTTTCGCGCACAAGCGCAAGCGATTGTCGTGAGCGGCGAGACCGGTGAGCCTCCGTCAGGTGTGACACCGGTCCGGAGCAGCGCCGTCGCCTTCATCTTCGTCACCATCCTGCTCGACATGGTCGCCCTCGGCGTGATCATGCCGATCCTGCCGAAGCTCGTCGCGAGCTTCGTCGACAACGATGCCGCGCACGCGGCGCGCATCTTCGGCCTGTTCGGGACCGCCTGGGCGTTGATGCAGTTCGTGTTCTCGCCGGTGCTCGGTGCGCTGTCGGACCGCTTCGGACGCCGGCCGGTGGTGCTGCTGTCGAATTTCGGGCTCGCCGCCGACTACGTGCTGATGGCGCTCGCGCCGTCCCTGATCTGGCTGTTCATCGGCCGCGTGATCTCCGGCATCACCTCGGCGAGCATCTCGACGGCGTTCGCCTATATCGCCGACGTCACGCCGCCGGAGCGCCGCGCGGCGATCTTCGGCAGGATCGGCGCGGCATTCGGCGCCGGCTTCATCCTGGGGCCCGCACTCGGCGGCCTGCTCGGCGACATCGATCCACGCCTGCCGTTCTGGGCTTCCGCCGGTCTCAGTCTTGCCAACGCGCTCTACGGACTGCTGATCCTGCCGGAGTCGCTGGCGGCCGAAAGGCGCGCGCCCTTCCGCTGGTCTCATGCCAATCCGATCGGGGCGCTGCATCTCCTGCGCTCCCATGCCGTCCTCGCCGGGCTGTCGGTGGTCAATTTCATCGCTCAGGTCGCGCATGTGGTGCTGCCTTCGACCTTCGTGCTCTATGCGACGTACCGTTATGGCTGGGATTCCAAGACGGTCGGGCTGACGCTCGCGATGGTCGGCATCTGCGCCATGGTGGTGCAGGGGCTTGCGGTCGGTCCGATCGTGCGCGTGCTCGGTGAGCGGAATGCGCTGCTGCTCGGCTTGTACTGCGGAGCGCTCGGCTTCCTGATCTTCGGGTGCGCGCCGACCGGGCCGCTGTTCTGGATCGGCATTCCCGTGATGTCGTTGTGGGGAGTCTCCGGCGCGGCGATACAATCCCTGATGACGCGCCAGGTCGCTCCCGATCAGCAGGGACAGTTGCAGGGAGCGACCGCGAGCGTGCAGAGCGTATCGGAGCTCGTCGGCCCGTTCCTGTTCACGCTGACGTTTTCGTATTTCATCAGCGGAGGCGCGCCGCTGCCTCTGCCCGGCGCGCCATTCCTGCTTGCGGCTGTGCTGATGATCGTGTGCGTTGCAATTGCGGTGCGGACACTGACCGCGGCGAAGGACATCCCATAGGGTGGACACGGCGCTTTCGCGCCACGGCCCGCCCTACAGGTGCGTCTGTCTTCTATTTCTTCACCAGGGGGCAGTCGCTGTCCTTGAGGGGCTTTGCCGCATCTTCCGCCGGGATGGTGGCGATCAGCTTGTAATAGTCCCACGGTCCCTTGGACTCTTCCGGCTTCTTCACCTCGAACAGATAGGCCGGGATCAGGCGCCGTCCGTCCTCGCGCAGCGGGCCCTTGCCGAACAGCGGATCGTCGGTCGGAAGTTCCTTCATCTTGGCGACGACCTTGGCGCCGTCATGCGGGTTGCCGCCGAGGGCCTCGAGTGCCTTCAGGTAATGCCGCACGGCCGCATAGTTGCCGGCCTGCGTCATCGACGGCTTTGCCTTGTTGGCCGCCCGTTCCTGGAAGCGGGCCGACCAGGCGCGCGTGTCGTCGTTCAGGTCCCAGTAGAAGGATTCGGTGAAGGTCAGGCCGTGCGCGGTCTTGAGGCCGAGCGAGTGAACGTCGTTGATGAACAACAGCAGCGCGGCGAGTTTCTGACCGCCTTCGACGATGCCGAATTCGGACGCCTGCTTGATCGAGTTGGTGGTGTCGCCGCCGGCATTGGCGAGACCGACGATCTTGGCCTTCGAGTTCTGCGCCTGGAGCAGGAAGGACGAGAAGTCCGAGGTGTTCAGCGGATGCTTGACGCCGCCGAGCACCTTGCCGCCATTCGCCGTCACGACGGCCGTGGTGTCGCGTTCGAGCGCCGCACCGAAGGCATAATCCGCGGTCAGGAAGAACCAGGTATCACCGCCGGCCTTGGTCAGTGCCTTGCCGGTGCCGTTGGCGAGCATATAGGTGTCGTAGGTGTAGGAGATGGTATTGGCGTTGCAGGCCTTGCCGGTCAGATCGGCGCTGGCCGCACCCGAGTTCAGCAGGATGGCGTTCTTCTCCTTGACGAGATTGCTGATGGCGAGCGCCACGCCTGAGTTCGGCGTATCCGAGATCACGTCGACTTTCTCGGTGTCGATCCACTGCCGTGCAACATTGACGCCGACGTCCGGCTTGTTCTGGTGATCTCCGCCCAGCACGTCGATCTTCCAGCCCTTTGCGAGCAGGCCGGAATCCTCGACGGCCATCTTGATGGCCACCACGGCGCCGGGGCCGTTGATGTCGGCATAAAGGCTGGACATGTCGGTCAGGACGCCGATCTTTGCGGTCTTGTCCTGGGCGTAGGCGGATGATGAAAAACCGAAGGCGGCGAAGGCAAGAAGGGCCGCTGAGCGGCGAGCGAACGTCGTCGTCATAAAGGGTTTCCTCCATTGTCAAATATCCGGATGGCTCTCTTGTGGAGCCTTGTTCCGGGTGTTGGCTCTACCGTGTCCCGCGGTTTGCGGCAATGCGCCTAAAGCCGGATGATGCGGTGGCCTCGCGTCATCCGGCGGTTAACTTTTGGGCAGAGTGCGCTGCGGTCTTTACTTCAGCGCGTCGGAGGTCAGCTTGAATTTCTGGATGCGTTTTCCGGTGTCGACCTCGGCGGTATAGACGTTCCCCTTGGCGTCGATCGCCATGGCGTGCACCCAGTGGAATTGCCCGGCGTTGCGGCCGTTGTGTCCGAAGCTGCCGACTACGCTGCCGTCGTCGCGCTTGATGACCCTGATCTCGTTGTTTTCGCCGTCGGCGCTGAGCAGCCAGGTCTGCTTCGGATCGGGCCAGATCGCGATGTCCCACACCGCGCCGTTGCCGAGCGTGTTCTTCTCGAAGAAGAACTCCTTTACGAATGAGCCGTCCTTCTTGAACACTTGGATTCGGTTGTTGATGCGGTCGCAGACGTAGACGAGCCCGTCATTGGCGATCTTCACGCAGTGAACGGGATTGCCGAACTGTTGCGAGACGGGCGCCTTGGGATCGTAGGCGGCCTGCTTGTCGTCGTTCGGCTTGTTGCCATAGGCGCCCCAGTGCCGCTTGTAGGCGAGCGTCGTCGCGTCGAACACGATGACGCGGCGGTTGCCGTAGCCGTCGGCGACGTAGATTTCGTTCGCATCCTTGTCGAGCGCGGTCTCGGCGGGCTTGCCGAGTTGCGTCGTGTCGTTGCTGCCGAGGCTCGGTGCGATCTTGCCGATCTGGGCGACGAACTTGCCGTCGAGCGTGAACTTCAGGATCGCGTTGTCGTTGTCGGCGTTGCCGCCGATCCACACGAAGCCGCGCTCATCGACCTCGATGCCGTGCTCCCGGCCGACCCATTCATAACCCTGGCCCGGACCGCCCCAGGAGCGCAGGAGGTTGCCGTCGACGTCGAATTCGAGCACGGGCGGGGCCGACACGCAGCATTTCGAGCGCGGCGGGTCGAGGCTCGCGCCTTTCTCGTCGTCGGTGAGCGAACGCGGGCGATGGATCACCCAGATGTGGCCCTGCCAGTCGACGGTGATGCCGCCGACTTGTCCGAGGATCCAGTTGTTCGGTAATTGCTTCGGCCAGGAAGGATCGACGGCGAAGGTCGGGATGTCGCCCGCGGTCGCCATGCCGGGAAGACCGAACACGACGGCTGCAATCAGGATGGAGAAGGCGTGAGAGACACGTGCGAGCACAGGCTTCAGCCTTGCACGAGCAAGACCTGCGCAATCATGCCATGGTGCCATGGCGACCTCCCTTTTTGGCTTGCGGCTTGCTGCCGCTTGAGCGCGGGCAGTCAATCGCGGGGAGGCATCCGAGTCAATCAGGCCGGGGGACGGAAGCTCATCAGGCTGCGGGCCTTGTAGTCGTAGAACTTGCCGGTTTCGGTCCAGTCGGGTGCGCACATCGGCACGATGAATTCGGCGACCTGCTCGGGCGTGTCGAGAGTCGCCGGATCCTCGCCCGGCATCAGCGTGGCGCGCATCCGGGTGCGGATCGGACCCGGATTGAACAGGTTGACGCGCAGCGGCGTGTTCGCGGTCTCCTGCGCCCAGGCCCGGGCCAGCGTTTCCAGCGCGGCCTTGGAGGCGGCGTAGGGGCTGACATAGGCGGTGGCCTTGTTGGCGGCGCCCGAGGTGATGAACACGGCGCGCCCGGCGTCCGACTGCCTGAGCAAGGGCTCCATGCAGCGGATCAGCTGGAAGTTCGCGGAGACGTTGACCGCCATCACGTCGTTGAAGTTCTTCAACTCGATATGGCCGATCGGCGAGGACGGACCGAGCACGCCGGCATTGCCGACGAGGATGTCGAGCTTGCCGTAGCGCTCGTGCAGGCCTGCGCCGAGCCGTGCGATGCCGTCGGAATCGGTCAGGTTGAGCGGCACCAGCGTGGCGCTGCCGCCGTCCTTCCGGATTTCGTCGTCGAGCTCTTCCAGGCCGCCTTGCGTCCGCGCCGTCGCAACGATATGCGCGCCGGCCTTCGCGAGCGCTTTGGCGGTGGCGAAGCCGATGCCGCGGGAGGCGCCGGTGACGAGAGCGATACGGTTGGCGAGGGGCTTTGTCATGCGGGCGGTATTGCAGAGGTGCGCGGCCCGCACAAGCCCGCGGCATCGTCATTCCGGAGCGGTGCAAGGCATCCGACCCGGAAGCGAGAGGCTAAGATCCGTTGCAGGCCCCCCGGCGCCTCGGGCGTCGGGGGAAATCCTGCGGAGATCGGGATGGCTCCCGCGGTCTCAGCTTGCTTCGGCCAGCAGCGACAATTGCCGCTGTTGTGGCTCGGTCTGGGTCTGGTCGGTGAGATGCGTCGGATAGGCGCCGGTAAAGCAGTGATCCGAGAACTTCGGATTGGCCGGGTCGCGGCCGGGCTCGCCCATGGCGCGGTACATGCCGTCGATCGACAGGAAGGCTAGGGAGTCGGCGCCGATGATCTCGCGCATCTCCTCAAGCGAATGCGTCGCCGCCAGGAGGCCGCCGCGGTCGGGCAGGTCGATGCCGTAATAGTCGGGATAGATGATCGGCGGCGAGGCGAGGCGGAAGTGCACTTCGGTCGCGCCCGCATCGCGCATCATGCGCACGATCTTCTTCGAGGTGGTGCCGCGCACCAGCGAGTCGTCGATCAGGATGATCCGCTTGCCTTCGATCGCGGCGCGGTTCGCCGAGTGCTTCATGCGCACGCCGGATTCGCGGATTGCCTGCGTCGGCTGGATGAAGGTGCGGCCCACATAGTGGTTGCGGATGATGCCGAGCTCGAACGGCACGCCGGAATGCTGGCTGTAGCCGACCGCGGCGGGCACGCCGGAATCCGGCACCGGCACCACGACGTCGACCGGCACATGGCTCTCGCGCGCGAGCTGGGCGCCGAAGGCCTTGCGCACCTCGTACACGGAACGGCCGTGGACGATCGAATCCGGCCGGGAGAAATAGATGTATTCGAAGATGCAGGGCCGCGGCGCCGTTGGCGGGAACGGCTTGTGCACATCCTGGCCGTTCTCGTCGAACACGATGACTTCGCCCGGCTCGATGTCGCGGACGAAGCGCGCGCCGATGATGTCGAGCGCGCAAGTCTCCGACGTCAGGATCGGACAGCCGTCGAGATCGCCGAGCACCAGCGGGCGGATGCCGCGCGGATCGCGCGCGCCGACCAGCTTCTTGTTGGTCAGCGAGACCAGCGCATAGGCGCCTTCGATCTCGCGCAGCGCATCGATATAGCGTTCGATGAAGCGGCTGCGCCTCGAGCGCGCGACCAAATGAAGGATCACCTCTGTGTCGACGGTCGACTGCATCATCGCGCCGTTCTTCACGAGCTCGCGGCGCAGGGTGAGACCGTTAGTGAGGTTGCCGTTGTGGGCGACGGCAAGGCCGCCGGCGTTGAGCTCGGCGAACAGCGGCTGCGTGTTGCGCAGGATGGTCGCGCCGGTGGTGGAATAGCGGACATGGCCGACGGCCATGTTGCCGGGCAGGCGGTCGATCACCTCGCGGCGGGAGAAGGTGTCACCGACGAGGCCGAGGCGGCGTTCCGAATGAAACCGGCTGCCGTCGTAGGAGACGATGCCGGCGGCTTCCTGGCCGCGGTGCTGGAGAGCATGGAGGCCGAGCGCCGTGATGGCGGCGGCGTCCGGGTGGCCGTAGATGCCGAATACGCCGCATTCCTCGCGTAGCGTATCCCCCTCCAGGTCGTCCTGAAGCTCTAGCGCGGCCGGGCCGAGATCGAGATCATATTGGGCGTCCTGGTCAGGGTGTCGCATCTCGTCCGCGCCTCTCTCTGGGCTCAAATCAACGCGCCGCAGGTTTCTCGATCAGCTTTTTAAGGCTGTCACGAGCCGGTTTGCTGTATCCGTCGCCGCTGCCCGAAGGCTGCTGCTCGGAATCAGCTTGATCATCATCTGGTTTGTTTTTCTTGAATCTCTTCAAGATGGTGTTCTCGGGGTCGTCCGGCAAGAGGGACATCAGCCAATCCCCGGTTCCTTGCAGCACCACCCGGGATTTTGCCCCCGTGACCCAGTCCGGCCGCTGCTTGTCCGGCACGAGCCAGGTGAAGAACAGGAAGGCGACGACCACGATCAAAAGGCCGCGAGCCAGGCCGAACAGGAACCCCAAGGTGCGATCCAGCGCGCCGATCCGCGAATCCAGGATCATGTCGGAGATCCGGACGGTGATCACGGAGACCACGACCAGGGTGCCGACGAACACGCCCGCGACCACCACCACGCTCGCGACGGTGTCGTTGTTGAAATAGGTCTTTGCGGTCGGCAGCAGCTTGGAGAACGAGTAGAGGGTCACGATCGCCGCCGCGCCCCAGGCCGCGATCGACAGGATTTCGCGCATGAAGCCGCGGACCATGGCGAGCAGGCCCGAGATGAGCATCACACCGAGCAGGATCAGGTCGAGGATTGTAATCGGCATCGGCTGGTCTGGTCCGCTCGTACTCTCAAAGGTGCTCAGCGAATCGGTGTTTTGGCCGCCGCCCTAACTGAGGGGCAGACGGCCATTCGGGCAAGGCCGCAACCACGCAATCCCATGCTGCTTTTGTGACGGCTGTATAGCGGCGGGGGCGCGAGACGTCACCTCCGCCTAACCCTCTCCACGGCGGAATCTTGCCGGTGTGGCATTTTTCTCCGCCGGCGCATTCGGTTCACCCCGGCGGGAGCCGCGTGCGGCGATCTCGGCGACCAGAGTCGTCAGGCTGCCGACCGCATTGAGCGTGAGCCCGGCATCACCACCGGCTTCGCCGCGGGCCGATTCGGGCAATACGGCCCGCTTGAACCCGAGTTTCGCGGCCTCCTTGAGCCGGGCGGGGGTCTGTGCCACCGGGCGGACCACGCCGGACAGCGAAATCTCGCCGAAATAGACGGCATCGGTGGGCAATTGCGCATTGACCAGCGAGGATACCAGCGCGGCCGCGGCGGCGACATCCGCGGCGGGTTCGTGAATGCGCAGGCCTCCCGCCACGTTCAGATAGACGTCGTGGCCCGACAGCTTGACCCCGCAATGGGCCTCCAGCACCGCCAGCACCATGGACAAACGGCTCGGATCCCAGCCCACGACGGCGCGGCGCGGGGTTCCGAGCGAGGTCGGCGCGACCAGCGCCTGCAATTCGACCAGGACGGGTCGCGTGCCCTCGATGCCGGCGAAGACGGCCGTGCCGGGCGTGCCGAGATCGCGCTCGGACAGGAACAGCTCTGACGGGTTGGTGACCTCGCGCAGGCCGAGCCCCGTCATCTCGAACACGCCGATCTCGTCGGTGGGACCGAAACGGTTCTTCACCGCGCGCAAAATGCGGAACTGCTGCGAGCCTTCGCCCTCGAAGGACAGCACCGCATCGACCATGTGCTCGACCACGCGGGGACCGGCGATCTGGCCGTCCTTGGTGACATGGCCGACCAGGATGATGGCCGCGCCCGTCTTCTTGGCGAAGCGGATCAGGGCCTGCGCGGACGCGCGCACCTGGGTCACCGTGCCGGGCGCGGATTCCACCGTGTCGGTCCACATGGTCTGGATCGAGTCGATCACGATCAACCGGGGCACCGCGCCTTCGGACAGCGTCGACACGATGTCCTCCACCGACGTCTCGGCGGCGAGCTGCACCGGGGCATCGGACAGTCCGAGCCGCTCGGCGCGCAGGCGCACCTGCGCCACGGCTTCTTCGCCGGAAATGTAGACGATGCGATGCCCGGTGCGCGCCAGCATGCTGGTGGCCTGCGTCAGCAGCGTCGACTTGCCGATGCCGGGGTCGCCGCCCACCAGAAGCACCGAGCCGCGGACGAACCCGCCGCCGGTGACGCGGTCGAGCTCGGTCATGCCCGAGGACAGGCGCGGGGCATCCGGGCTTTTCCCGGCGAGGCTCTCCAGCGCAAATGTCCGTCCCTTGCGCTTGGAGCGGATCGACACGGGGACGCTGCCGGTCGGATCCTCTTCGGCGAGCGTATTCCACTCGCCGCAGGCGTCGCATTTGCCCTGCCAGCGGTTATAGGCCGCGCCGCAGTTCTGGCAGACGAAGGAAAGCGTGTTCTTGGCCATGGGGACAGCGAGTCGGGGGATGTCTACCGTGCGCTGATAGCACGGAATGACCGGCCGGAAGCGCGATCGCAAGCGCGCCGATCATCGCAATTCACTGCAATCGGTACACCGTTTGTTAGCTCTACACCGCCGCGACGGGCCGGACTTTGCCAAATGTTAGCGGACGGGGGTCCAGTTTCGGAACTAATAGGGGACGGCGGAGAAAATGACGAAACTCCTGCGACTATTGCTCGCTATGGCCATGACTGTCGGCGTCTTCGCGCCGGGCAGCCGCGCCGTGGCGGCGGACGGACGGCCCCTCAATATCGTCTTCGTGAGCCCGGGCAAGACCGGCGAAATCTATTGGGACATGGTCGCGCAGATCATGCAGGCGGCGGGCCGCAAGCTGAATGCGCATGTCGAGGTGCTCACCAGCGAGCGCAATTATCGCACCATGCAGGAGATGGGCCTCGGCGTGGTCGCGCGTGCCGACAAGCCCGACTTCCTCATCCTGTCGAACGAGGAATCCGCTGCGGTGCCGATCATGGAGGCTGCCGAGGCTGCCGGCGTCAAGACGCTGCTCCTGTCGAACTCGCTGATCGGCGAGGATGCGGTGCGTCTGGGACCCCCGCGTGTCAAGCTCAAGACCTGGCTCGGCGACATCACGACCGATCTCCAGACCGCGGGTGCGCGGATGGCCAATGCGTTGATCGGCGCGGCGCGCAACGAAAAATGGCAGAGCCCGGACGGCAAGATCCATCTTCTCGGAATCGGCGGCGACGAAATCACGCCGGCTTCGATCGCCCGTAATGCCGGGCTCCAGCTCGCGGTGGCGGCGGCCCCCGACGTGGTGGTGGACCGGATGCTGTTCGCCAACTGGACGCAATCGGAGGCCGAGCAGGTCGCCGCCAATTATCTCAGCTGGGCGTCGCGCAAGGGCATCCGTCCCGCGGGAATATGGGCCGGCAACGATCCGATGGCGCTCGGCGCGCTGAAGGCGGTCGCGGCGGCGGGCCTCGCGCCCGGCCGCGACATCCAGGTGGTCGGCCTCAACTGGTCGGATGACGCGCTGCGCGAGATCAAGGCCGGCCGCCTTCTCATGTCGGACGGCGGCCACTTCCTGCTCGGCGGCTGGTCGATCGTGCTCCTGCGCGATTATGCCGATGGTTGCGACTTTGCGGCGGTCTCGCCCCATGTCGAGGTCAAGACGTCCGCGATCACGCGCGACAATCTCGTCTCCGTGGGCGCGCTGATCAAGTCGCGCGCGTTCGACCGGATCGACTTCACGAAGTTCAGGGCGAAGCCGGGACGCTGCGGCGATTATGATTTCTCGCTGGACGCCATGATCTCGTCGCTCTCGCCTCCGAACGATGGCGGCGAGTGATGCGGGCAGGTGGCGGGATGACCGATCCGGAACGCACGGGACAGGCGGCGCCTTCGCGCTCCCGCTCGGTCGTGCGCGCGATGATCTGGGCGACCGTTCCGGTCCTGCTGCTGGTGCAGTTGCTCGCCTCCGCCGGTGTCGAGGTCTCGAGCTTCTGGTCGCAGATCAGGCTGCTCGACGCGCGCATCGCCCGTGTCGCCGAGAGCCGTGCCGAGCTGATCGCCGAGCCGCTCTGGAAGATGCGCTACGAGCAGGTGACGGGCGTGCTCAACGAGATCATGCACGACGAGTCGATTTCGGCAGCGGCCGTCTATGATGACACCGGAGCTGCGATCGCTCGCGTCGAGGCGCGGCCGGAAGGCCCGGCGGTCGCCGAGGTCTCGCGTCCCATCAATTACCGCAACGGCAATATCGCGGTCCAGGCCGGCCGCATCTCGATCGCCTATTCCTATGCGACGCTGTACGCGGATACGGGCAGCCGTCTGGTGCTGCTGCTCGTCGTCGGCCTGCTCGCGACGCTTGCAACCATGGTTGCGATGCGCATCTCGGCCAACATCTTCATCGGCAGGCCGCTCGCGGCGATGATGTCGGCGATCCAGCGCAGCAAGCAGGACGGCCGTGCCTATCCGGCCGACGTCAAATCGTCGAACGAATTCGGCCAGCTCGCGCGCGCCTTCAACGCCATGCAGCACACGACGTCGGGCGCGCTCGACCGGCTCGGGCACATGGCCTCGCACGACCCGCTCACCGGGCTGCCCAACCGCCGCTCGCTTTCCGACCGCCTCGCGATCCTCAGTTGCGATGCGAACTCGGCGGATTGCCTGGTCGCCTTCTGCTTCATCGACCTCGACGACTTCAAGGGCATCAACGACACCTTCGGTCACGATGCCGGCGACAAGTTCCTGGTTCACATTTCCGAGCGGCTTCGCGGCACGGTCGAAGCTGCGGACTGGGTCGCGCGCCTCGGCGGTGACGAGTTCGTGGTCATTCGTCCCGAAGTCAGCGGTCCCGAGGCCGCGCAGGCGTTCGCGCACCGCCTGCTGGATGCGATCTCCGAGCCGATCCGGCTGCACGACAAGCAGGTCGTGCCGCGCGCCAGCATCGGGCTTGCCGTGCGCCGCGCCGACGATCCCGAACTGTCGCATTTGCCGGCGCTCGCCGACATCGCGCTCTACCATGCCAAGAGCAAGGCGCCCGGCACCGTCGCGGTGCTGGACGAGGCGCTGCAGCGCGATTATCGCCGCCGCAGGGATCTCGAACTGGCGATCCCCGCGGGCTTCGCCGAGGGACAGTTTGAGGTCTGGTACCAGGGCCAGGTCGACATCGAGAGCCAGAGGGTCGTCGGCCTCGAGGCGCTTATCCGCTGGCGGCACCCCGAATATGGCGTGATCGGCCCGGGTGAATTCCTTCCGCTGATCGAGCGCAGCGGCAACAATGCGCGGCTGACGCGCTATGTGCTGACCGACGCCTGCCACGCACTGCAGCGGCTCGCCGCCGCGGGCAAGCCGGATATCCGCATCGCGATCAACCTGCCGCCGTCCGAGCTTGCCGACCATTCGCTGGCCGGCGAGATCGGCGAGACCTGCGATCGTCTTGGCGTCGCCGCCTCGTCACTGGAACTGGAGATCACCGAGGGATCCCTGATCAACAACATCGCCGGCGCATCGGAGACGCTGCGACGTCTGCGTCGCCTCGGCGCCACGATCGCGCTCGACGATTTCGGAACGGGTTACAGCTCGCTCGCGCATCTGCGCCGCTTTCCGCTCGACAAGGTCAAGATCGACAAGGCGTTCATCCGCGAGATCCCTGGAAGCGCCGAGGACAAGGCGATCGTCGGGATCATCGCCTCGCTCGCCGGCACGTTGGGCCTCACGCTGGTCGCCGAAGGCATCGAACGGGCCGAGCAGGCGCAGGCCATGCGCGAGATGGGCGTGAGGTTCGGGCAGGGCTTCCTCTATCAGCGGCCGCAGCCGCTCGAAGCCGCGATGCAATGGCTCGACAGCCAGGCAGCGTCGGAAAATCGCGTTCTCGCCGACAGCCCGTCGATCACGCCCGACTTCGCCGCCTGAGCGGTCGCGCCGTCACGGCTGCGATGCGTTCCAGAGCATCGAGAGTCCGGCCGCGATCATGATCGCATCCATCACCAGGCGGAACATGTCCGGCCTCAGGTGCAGCACGAAACGCTTTGCGATGAAGGCGCCTGACATCAGCGAGGAGCCTGCGACGAGGCCCTTGACGAAGACATCGCCCGTCAGCGCGCCGAAACGTTCGAAGGTCACCGACTTCGCGAAATAGAGGCCGAGCGAGGAGGCGGCCTCCGTTGCGAGGAAGGCGCCCTTGGACAGGCCGTAGAACAGGAACAGCGGAACGCTGAGCGGTCCGGTCGACACCACGATGCCGGTGAGATAGCCGATGACCGCGCCGCCGATCGCCAGGTGCCAGAGATTGGCCTTGAGGTCATGCCGCGCCAGCCAGTGCCGGACCGGGACCATCACGATCAGGAACGTGCCGATGGCGAGATCGACGGCGTGCGAGGGGAGCGCGAGCAGGGTGCGCGCACCGAGTGCCGCGGCCGGGATCCCCGTGACCGAATAAGCCGCGCAGGCCCGCCAGTCGACCTCGCGCCACCATGCCAGGATGCGCGAGAAATTCGCCATCACCGACGCGACCGCCATGATCGGTACGGCTTCCTTCGGGCCGTAGGCATAGACCAGCACCGGCATCAGCATGATCGACGAGCCGGTGCCGACGATCCCTGAGATGATGCCTGCGACGAGGCCGACGCTGAGGACGAAGAGAAGGGCCAAGGCGGTCTCCACGAATCGGGAGACTCTAGCCGCGAGCCGCGATGGGCGCGATCCGTCTAGGCGAGGGAGCCTATTGCGCTGCGCCGCGGCATGCCCGCCTGGGCACCGGCGCTGAGACACTTCAGTGCGGCGGCCTCGCAGCTCACCTCGAGCGCGCGCTGCAGGGACTCTCCTTCGCTCAGCATGGCAGCGAACACGCCGACGAAGGTGTCGCCGGCCCCGGTCGTGTCCACGGGCATGATCCGGGGGGCGGGCGCGCGCAGACGGGCTCCATCGGCTGTCACCGCCAGCGCTCCCGATGCGCCCGCGGTCACGATGCAGGTGAGGTTGCCCGTCCTGGCGAGTTCGGCGGCCGCGGCTTCGTAGTCGGACGAGGCGAGCCCGATCGCGGCGGCGGCGTCGAGCGCCTCGTGCTCGTTGACGAGGAGATGGTCGGTGACGGAGAGAAGCTCCGTGACCATCCGGCGGGTCATCTTTTCCGGAACGGGCGCAAGGTTCCAGACCACCGTGCCGGATGCCGAAGCGGTGCGGCGCGCGGCCTCGAGCGCCTGCGCGACGGGAATTTCCATCTGAAGCACGAGGATGGTGCCAGAATTGACGAGCGCGGCGGACAGATCACCGGCACTCGCAGTCATGTTGGCGCCGCTCGCCACCGTGATCGCGTTCTCGCCGGCCTGATCGACCGTGATGAAGGCGCAGCCGGTCGGTTCGTCGGATCTGACGATGAGAGTGCTGTCGACGCCGTTCGCTCCGAGATTCCCGATCGCGCTGTCGCCGAATCCGTCTCGACCGACACGGCCTGCCATCCGGACGCGTCCCGGTCCGGCGATCCGTGCCGCGGCCACCGCCTGATTGGCGCCCTTGCCGCCGAAATGCGTCTGGTAGGACGGTGCGAGCACCGTTCGACCCGGGCCGGGAATGACCGGGACCTGCGCGACGAGATCGATGTTGAGCGATCCGAAGACCAGGATCATGGCTGGCAGGCCCCTGGACTCAGCCTTCTTCGTCCATGACGCGAAGCTTCTCGACCCGGCGGCGGAAATCCTCATCCGTCGAAAATTCGGCCGACAGGTAGGAAGAGACGAGATCCACGGCGAGCCAGGCGCCGACGATCTGCGCGCCGATGCACATGATGTTGACGTCGTCATGCTCGACGCACTGATGAGCCGAATGGATGTCGTGGCAGACCGCGGCGCGAATGCCCTTCATCTTGTTGGCCGCGATCGAAGCGCCGACGCCGGTGCCGCACACCATGATCCCACGCGCGACTTCGCCGGAGGTCACCTTATGCGCCACGGCTCGCGCGATGTCGGGGAAGTCGACCGGCTTGTCGTCATAGGAACCGACGTCGACGACGTCGTGGCCGAGGCTGCGGATGTGATTGATGACGGTCTGCTTGAGCGGCCATCCGGCGTGGTCGGATCCGATGACGATGCGCATGTGATTTCCTTTTCGATTGTCCTTTGACCGTGATAGCCGCGGCCGGCCGTCACGGCTTTGCTCCGGTTCAGCCACGCATGTCGGGCGGCAGCTCGACCCCGTGGAATTTCTTGTAGATCGCGTTCAGCTTGCCGTTCTTGATGTTCTCGGCAATCCAGGCGTTGAGCTTGTCCATCAAGCGTGGTTCGCCCTTCTTCAGGCCGATCGCGAGATCGAAGGTCGCGAGCGGAATCCTGGACTCGAAGACGCGAGCCGGATTCTTCACCCCGATCTGGTTGATGATCGTCGCCGACGTGCCGACACAATCGACCTGGCCGGAGACCGCAGCCGTCACCATGGTGGCGTCGTCGTCGTAGCGGGAGATCTTGAGGTCCTTGTCCTTCATGTTGGACAGCAGCGTGTCCTGCGTGGTGCCGCGCGAGACGCCGATCGCCTTGTCCTTCACGTCGGGCCAGTCCTTGATGGTCGAGGACTTCAGGCAGCCGATGTCCGACTGCAGCGTCGCGTAGCGCTTGGTGAAGTCGATGACCTTGGCTCGCTCCGGCGTCACCGAGAGGGTCGAGATGATGATGTCGGCTTTGCCGGTCAAGACGTTCGGGATGCGGGTTGCGCCGGTGGTCTGGATGAATTCGAGCTCGAGTCCCCAATCCTTCGCGAGCAGCTGAGCCACTTCGACGTCGGAGCCGGTCGCTTTCATGTTGCTGTCCATCATGCCCGAGGGCGGGATGGCGACATCGGTCGAGATACGGATCTTCTTGGCCTGCACGATGTCGTCGAGCAGGTCGGCCGAAGCCGGTGTCGCAGCCATCACGATGAGGCTGCAAAGCGCGGCGGCGGTCCCCAGCAATATCCTGCTTGTCATCCTTGGTTCTCCTCTCCTTGTTATGATTTCAGATTGCCCGTGCCGACGAACTGCATCAGCTCGGGGGTCGTTGGCGACGTCAGGATCGAGGCGGGTCCGGTCTCATGGACCTTGCCGCGATGCATGAAGACGATCCGGTCGGCGATGCTCTTCGCAAATCCCATCTCGTGGGTGACCATCACCATGGTCATGCCGTCCGCGGCGAGCTGCTCGATCACCTTGAGCACCTCGGCGGTCAGCTCGGGGTCGAGCGCGGAGGTGACTTCGTCGAACAGCATGACCTTCGGCTGCATCGCCAGCGAGCGGGCGATTGCCGCACGCTGCTGCTGGCCGCCGGAAAGCTGTTCGGGATAGGCGTGCAGCTTCTCCTCGAGCCCGACCTGCGCGAGGACCTTGCGCGCGAGGTCCTTTGCCTGGCCGGCGGCCATGCGCTTCACCGAACAGGGCGCCAGCGTGATGTTCTGCTCGATCGTCAGATGCGGAAACAGATTGTAGCTCTGGAAGACGATGCCGACGTCCTGACGCAGGGCGCGCAGGTCGACGTCCGGCCGGTCGACCAGGTGGCCGCAGACGACGATCTCGCCGCCGTCGACCTTTTCGAAGCGGTCGATGCAACGCAACGCCGTGCTCTTGCCGGAGCCGGAACGGCCGATGAGGGCGAGAACCTCGCCTCGCTCGACGGCGAAGCTCACGCCATCGAGGACCCGAAGCGGGCCAAAGCTCTTCTGCACGTCGCGGAGCGACACGATCGGTTCGGAAGGAGAGGGAGTTTGCTGCATGTCAGGCCGGAGCGAGGTTGACCCTGCCACGCTCCATGCGCCGTTCGAGCCTCTGGCTGAGCAGCGATAGTGGGTAGCACATGGCGAAATAGATGACGGCGATGATGGCGTAGATGGCGAATGGTTCGAACAGCGAGTTGTTGACGATCTGGCCCGAACGCATCAGTTCGACGAAGCCGACGACCGAAGCTAGGGATGTGTTCTTGATGATCTGCACCATGAAGCCGACGGTCGGAGGCGTCGCGATGCGGATCGCTTGCGGCAGGATCACCTTCGTCATGCGCTGGGTCCGGCTCAGCGCAAGGCCTTCGGCAGCCTCCCATTGCGGCTTCGGCACCGACTGGATGCAGCCGCGCCAGATCTCGCCGAGATAGGCGGCGACATAGAGCGTCAGCGAGGCCCCGGCAGCGACGATCGGCGAGACCTGAAGGCCGATCGCCGCAAGGCCGAAATAGCCGAGGAACAGGATGACCAGCAGGGGTGTGCCCTGGATGAGCTGAACGTAGGCGCCGCTGGCCAGCCGCACGGATTTGAGCGGCGATATCCGGGCGAGCGCAATCGCGAAACCGACGATGCCGCCACCCACCAGTGCAATCACGGACAATCCGATCGTCCATAGCGCGCCATGGCCTAGGAAGAGCAGATGGTTGATGTTGAGATGTCCGCCCATGGTCATCTCACAAGGGCGTGCCGAGCCGGCGCCGGCGCGGAAACAGCACGAGGCCGAGGCCCCAGAAGCCCGCCCGCATCACGAGGGACAGGATGATGTAGAGGACGGCGACGATGATGTAGGTCTCGAAGGCGCGATAGGTATCCGACTGGATGTAGTTGGCGACCGCGGTGAGCTCTTCGGCGGAGATCTGCGAGCAGACGGAGGAGGCTAGCATCAGCAGGACGAACTGGCTCGTGAGCGCCGGGTAGACCCGCTCGATGGCCGGCAGCAGGATGATGTGCCAGTAGATCTGGACGCGCGACAGGGCGAGCCCTTCGGCGGCCTCGATCTGTCCGCGCGGGATCGCCTCGAAACCGGCGCGCATGATCTCGGCGGTATAGGCGCCGACATTGATGGTCAGCGCCGCCACGGCCACGGTGAATGCGGACAGTTTCAAACCGAGGCTGGCCAGCCCGAAATAGACAAGGAAGATCTGCACCAGCAGCGGAGTGTTGCGGATGGTCTCGACATAGATCCTGCACGCGCTCGCGATCAGCGTGTTGCGAGTGCCGCGCCCGACCGCTGCGAGCGTGCCGAGCGCGGCGCCGAGCACCGTCGCGAAGGCCGCAAGCTCCAGCGTGAGGGCGGCGCCGCCGAGGAAACTCGGCCAGCGCTCCAACACTGCGGGAAAGTCGAGTTGCAGGCTCATCGCTGTGAGTTCAGCCCGTGGTCTGGTTGGTCATGCGGTCGTAGACGCGGAACAGTGCCTGGTTGCCATTGCTGCCTTCGCCGTGGGCACGGGCGTCGACATACTGGCTGGTGACGAGCGCGGTGCCGGGCAGCGGCACGCTCAGCGCCTGGGCCTGTTCCTGCACCAGGCGGAGGTCCTTGAGTTGCAGGTCGATCCGGAAGCCCGCGGAGACGTCACCCGCGATCATTGCGGGGCCGAGCTTGTCGAGCATCCACGATGCCGCCGAGCCGCCGAGCAGCACCCGGCGCAGCAGATCGAGATCGACGCCCGAGGCGCGCCCGAGCGCGAGCGCCTCGCAAATTGCCTGGATGTTGATGCCGCAGATGAGCTGATTGCAAAGCTTGACGGTCTGGCCGGCGCCGGCCGCGCCGACATGCGTGATGGTCGTGCCCATCGCGCGGAAGAACGGCTCGGCTCTCGCAAAGTCGTCGGCATCGCCGCCCGCCATGATCGAGAGAGCGGCGTTCTTCGCGCCCAACGGCCCGCCCGAGACCGGCGCATCGACGAAACCGATGCCGGCCTGCTTCAGATCGGCATGGATGCGACGCACGGCGACCGGAGATATCGTGCTCATGTCGACGATGAGCTTGCCGGTCGGGGGCGACTTCAGGAGGCCGTGCTCGCCGTAGATCGTCGCCTCGACGTGGGGGGTGTCGGGCAGCATGGTGATGACGATATCCGTGGCGCGTGCGGCATCCGCCGGATCGTGCGCGCGCGTTGCGCCGTCCTTGACGATATCGGCCATAGCCGCCTCGTTGAGGTCGAAGGCACGCACCGAGTGTCCAGCCTTGAGGAGGTTGCGGACCATCTCCTTGCCCATCGTGCCGATGCCGATGAAGCCGACGCTGCCCTTGTCATCTCGTCCCATGTCGATCGTCCGTTTCCCGGTTGATATTTGCGATCAGCGCGAGGCGCTGGTCTTGTCGATGTCGCCGACGACGGCCCGCCGCCGGTATTCGTCGCCGATGGCGAAATGCTTGCGCAGCGTCGCATCCGCCCGCTCGGGGTCGCGCGCGATCACTGCCTCGAAAATCCGCCGGTGATCGTCGATCAGATAGGTCTTCATCGACGGAAAGGCCTGGACCAATTCGCGACGGCTGCGATGCGAATGAGTGAGCAGGCCCGCCATCGAATTGTGCAGGACCGTCAGCGTTTCCGAGCGCGACGAGACGACGATGGCGCGGTGAAATTCGAAGTCGGCGATGCCGCCGGCATCGGCCTCGTCGATCGTCTCCTCGATCCTTGCGAGCGCACGCTGCAGGCGTTCGAAATTGGCGATGTTGGCGCGCTCGCAGGCGAGCCTGATGGCCTGGCATTCGATCGCGACGCGCGCCTGCATCACGTCGTCGACCATGTCGGCCTGTTGGGCGAGCGCGAAAGTGAAGAAGTCGTTCAGCACGGAGACGTCGGGCCGCGTCACCACGGTGCCGATACGATCTCGGATCTCGACGATGCCGAGCATGGTGAGGGCGCGCAGCGCCTCGCGCACGATCGGCCGGCTGACGCCGAGGAGGCTGGCGAGTTCACGTTCGGAGATCAGGCGGTCGCCGGGCTTGAGCGAGCCCGCAAGCAGGCGTTCGCGCAAGAAGGCGAACACCTTCTCGAAGCCCTTATCGCCTTCGGCCGCACGCTTGAGTTCCATCCCGGTCTCTTTTTGGTCTGATCTTGGTTAGACCAGTAGGATGACCAGAGCTCGGAGGTCAAGAGCCTTTCGTCTGGTTGTGCGTCGGAAAATGGGGAGGGCAGGTTGCCGTGGTGGGGCGCGGCCGGGTGCGTTAGCGGAGAACGATCCAGGCCGGCGCATGATCGCTGGCCCCGTCCAAGCCGCGAATCTCTCTGTCGACGCCGGCCTTTGCGAGGCGCGAGACGAGGACAGGACTAATCAGGAGATGATCGAGCCTGAGGCCCGCATCGCGCGGCCAGCGGTTCCGCTTGTAGTCCCAGAACGTGTAGACCCGCTTCTCCGGATGCAACTCACGGAGGACGTCGCACCAGCCTTGCTTGACGAGCGCGGCAAACGCGGCGCGGCTCTTCGGCTGGATCAGCGCGTCCTTGTCCCATGAGCGCGTCGGATAGATGTCGATCGCGGTCGGCGCGACGTTGTAGTCGCCGGCGAGAACGACGGGCAGATCCTGCTTGATGAGCGAACTGGCGTGGCGCCTGAGCCGCGCGAACCAGTCGAGCTTGTAGTCGAATTTCGGGCCGGGCTGCGGGTTGCCGTTGGGCAGGTAGATGCTGGTGACGATGACACCACGAACCGCGGCCTCGATGTAGCGCGCTTCCTGGTCGCCGGGCTTTCCCGGCAATCGATCGCGCGTCAGCACGGGCTCTGCGTTGCGGGCGAGAATGGCGACGCCGTTCCAGGTCTTTTGTCCGCGCCATACCGCGCCGTAGCCGGCTTTTTCGATGGCGTCGGCCGGAAATTCGCCATCACTTGCCTTCAATTCCTGAAGCGCGACGACATCGGGCTTTGCTGCCTTGAGCCAGTGCAACAGGTTCGGCAGGCGGCGGTTGATGTTGTTGACGTTGAATGTCGCAATCTTCATGTAGAGCTGAAGGCTTCTGCATCCCGATACCGGAGATAAAATGTCCAGGCTGAGCTTTGCCGCAATCGCACTCGTCGTCGCGCTCTCCGGAGCCGCATCGGCACAATCGTCCGATCAGCGCGGTGCGTGCAAGGTGGATTATGACAAGTTCTGCGCCGGCATCGCACCCGGCGGCGGCCGCATCGTGGCCTGCCTCAACGGCAAGCGCGATCAGCTCAGCGAGGCCTGCAAGGCAGCGCTGGACAGCCGCAAGAAGTAGCTCTCGCGGTCCGGCAAAAGCGCAACGCGCTGCACTTGCGCCCGGGACTCAGACTTGTTGCTCAGCTCGGCAATGGCGGTGGAGCCGTCGGCTGCTCGGTCGACGGCGGGGAGGACGGCTGTTCGGCCGCCTGCGTGGGCTCCGGCTTCGTCAGCGGCGCGACCTCGTGGCCGCCCTTGTAGACGCGGGCATAGCGGCGGCCGAGGCTGGTCAAGACCTCGTAGCCGATGGTGCCGAAGTGATGGGCGAGCTCGTCGACCGTGATGCCGTCGCCGAGCAGCGTCACCATATGGCCGCGCCGGGCCGCATTCGGCGGCAGATCGGTGATGTCGATCGCGATCAGGTCCATGGAGATGCGTCCGGCGATCGGGCAGCGTTTGCCGGCGACGACCACTTCGGCGCCGCGCGTGCCGTCATTGGAGCTGGCGGCGCGGAAATAGCCGTCGGCATAGCCGACCGCAATGATCGCGAGCTTGGTCGGCCGCCGCGCGGTCCAGGTGCCGCCATAGCCGACGGTCTCGCCGCGCTCGACATTGCGGATCTGCACGATGCGCGCCTTGAGGTCGACCACCGGCTGCATCGGATTGTCGGCCTCCGGCGTTGGATTGACGCCGTAGAGCGCCGCGCCGGGCCTCACTATGTCGAACTGGAACGCGGCGCCCAGGAAGACACCGGAGGAATTGGCGAGTGTGGCCGGGACGCCGGAGAATTCGCTGGCGATGCCTCGAAAGGCCGCAAGCTGCTTGGCGTTTGCGGGATTGTTGAGCTGCTCGGCCGAGACCAGATGGCTCATCACCAGCGCGATGCCATGGTCGCCGGCGTTGATCCGGGGAATGATGGCCTGCGCTTCCGCAAGCGTCAGTCCGAGCCGATTCATGCCGGTGTCGACGTGGATCGCCGCGCCGCCGGACCAGCCGGTGCGACGGCAGAACACGTCCCACTCGGCGAGCTCGTTGAGGTCGCCGATCACCGGACGGCAGTTGATCTTGGCGTAGTGCTCGCCGGTATTCTGGAAATAGCCGCCGAGCACGTAGATCGTGATCTCGGGCACGGCCTCTCGCACCGTGCGCGCTTCCTCGATGGTCGCGACGAAGAATGTCTTGCAGCCGGCCTTGGCAAGCGCCTGCGCGACTTGCCCGGCGCCGCAGCCGTAGCCGTCGGCCTTGATCACGGCGGCGCATTCTGCGGGAACCGCCGTCTTCTCGAGCTTGCGCCAGTTGGCGATGACCGCGTCGAGATCGACGGTGAGCACGCCGCCGTAAGCTGCGAGCGCGGCAGCCTGATTGGCATCGGCGGAGAGAAGGCCGGTCTGCGGGATCATCTTCGGATCGGACGCCATGCCGCCGTTTTACGCAAGAGGCTGGTTCTGTTCAAGGAACTCAGTAGTCGCCACCGCTGCGCGCCGGCAGCTGAGCGTCGGGCGCAAGGTCGCCGAACCGCGTGACCGAGGCTTCGAATGCCAGATCGACGGTGCCGGTCGGGCCGTGGCGCTGCTTGCCGATGATGACTTCGGCCTTGCCGTGCGCAAGGTCCATGTCCAGGCGCCACTTCTCGTGCTCGGGCGTGCCCGGGCGCGGCTCCTTCATGGCGAGGTAATATTCCTCCCGGTAAACGAACAGCACGACGTCGGCGTCCTGCTCGATCGATCCGGATTCACGCAAGTCGGAGAGCTGCGGCCGCTTGTCGTCGCGGGATTCGACCTGGCGCGAAAGCTGGGACAGCGCGATGACGGGAACATTGAGTTCCTTGGCGAGCGCCTTCAGGCTGGTCGTGATCTCCGTGATTTCCTGGACGCGGCTGTCGCTGGCGCGCTTGCCCGAGCCGGAGAGCAGCTGGATGTAGTCGATCACAAGGAGATCGAGACCTTTCTGTCGCTTCAGCCGGCGCGCGCGGGCCATCAGCTGTGCGATCGACAGGCCGCCCGTCGCGTCGACGTAGAACGGCAGCGACTGCAGCTCGATCGAGACCTCGCGGATCTTGTCGAAATCGGTTTCCGAAATACCACCGCGGCGGATGTGGGAGGAGGGAATGCCTGTGCGCTCGGCCACGATACGCGTGGCGAGCTGGTCGGCCGACATTTCGCAGGAGAAGAACCCGATCACGCCGCCATTGGCGGCCTTCGTGGTGCCGTCGGCCTGGAGCTCCGGAATGTAGGCTTGCGCGACGTTGTAGGCGATGTTGGTCGCCAGCGACGTCTTGCCCATGCCGGGACGTCCCGCGACGATGATGAGGTCGGAATGCTGGAGGCCGCCCATCTTGGTGTCGAGGTCGCGCATGCCCGTCGAGATGCCGGACAGCTTTCCGTCGCGCTGGAACGCCTTGGCCGCGAGATCGACCGCAACCGTCAGCGCCTGCGAGAATTTCTGGAAGCCGCCGTCATAGCGGCCGGATTCGGCGAGCTCGTAGAGGCGGCGCTCGGCATCCTCGATCTGCGCGCGCGGCGCGAAGTCGACCGGGGCGTCATAGGCGACGTTGACCATGTCCTCGCCGATGCCGATGAGGTCGCGCCGCAGTGCGAGATCATAGATGGTGCGGCCGTAGTCCTGGGCGTTGATGATGGTCGTGGCCTCGGCCGCCAGCCGCGCCAGATATTGGCCGATGGTCATGCCGCCGACATCGGTGTCCGCCGGCAGGAAGGTCTTCAGTGTCACCGGCGTGGCGATCTTGCCCATCCGGATCAGGCTGGCGGCGGTCTCATAGATGGTCTGGTGCAGGGGCTCGAAGTAATGCTTCGGCTCCAGGAAGTCGGAGACGCGGTAGAAGGCGTCGTTGTTGACCAGGATCGCGCCCAGAAGGCTCTGTTCCGCCTCGATATTGTGTGGCGCGCTCCGGTAGGCGGGAGTTCCAGCTTCGGGCGCGAGTTTGAGGACGTTCGAATCAGTCAGGGCCATGATCCAGCGATAGCAATTTTCTGGGGCGGATACGGGGCCGGGATAAAGCGCCGCCTCGGCTCAAAGCGGAAGCAAAAGCTGATCGCTATCAACCGATCATTAAAGCGGTGGATGACTGGCGGCCGCCGCACGCGCCGCGCTTGACGGAATTTCGTGGAACTTGGCCGCGTGAAATCAACCGCCGCACCACGGAAAAATCCGGATGGAGTGAACCTTATGCGTCGGGAGGCTGACTTATCGAAGAGCGTGAGATGGCGTCGCCGGGAGCTTTCGGCTCGGATTCAGACCAGCAGAAGGTAGACCAGCGCAACCAGGGCCGCGCCGACGCCAGTGGCGATCAGGGCGTAGTCGGTGCGGAGGTCGTCCTGCAGGTCGACTGAAGGTTGGGTCTCTTTGCTCATGGTGTCGGTCTAGGCCAAGCCCGACCCAGGGAATGTGAAGCAGATCACATCTCCCCGGATTCTTTCGGGGGTAAGACCGGAACGGGCAGGCGGGCTAGGAATTATCTCCCGCGATACGCCACCAGGAAGACGAGGCAGGCAATGCAGCCAGAACGGTATCAGCAGATATCGCGGAACGAGGCGGAAAGCCGGCTTTGGCTGTGCGGGCTCATCGCCGCCATGGAACGCGCTGAGCAGCCCGAAATTCGCCGCCAACCGGTCGCGCCGGAAATCCTGGCGGAACTGAGGGCGCATCTGGTGCTAACGGCTTCTTTCCGGACTCTCCCGATCTCGACCCTGCGTCATTAGGAATTATTCACCAGCCAGCTTCAGCTTGGGCTTGGCGCCGTGTTCGCGAGCCCGCAGCCGGGTTTCCTCCCGCGCGATGTAGTCGCGCGTCATGGGTACTACGCCCTGGCGTTTGGTGAGCTGGATCTGGAAGTTCATCATGTCCTGCTTGCGGAACGTCATCTCGCACGCCGCGAGATAGAATTCCCACATCAGCGCGAAGCGCTCATCGTAGAGCTGCACGGCCTCCTCGCGCCGTGCCATGAAGCGTTCGCGCCACGCCTTGAGGGTCTCGGCGTAGTGCAGGCGCAGGATCTCGATGTCGCAAACGAGGAGGCCGGCGCGCTCGATCGAAGGCAGCACCTCCGACAATGCGGGAATGTAGCCGCCGGGGAAGATGTATTTGGCGATCCAGGGATTGGTCGAGTCCGGGCCCTGCGAGCGGCCGATCG
This sequence comes from Bradyrhizobium sp., assembly GCF_047605465.1. GTDB lineage: Bacteria > Pseudomonadota > Alphaproteobacteria > Rhizobiales > Xanthobacteraceae > Bradyrhizobium. The sequence goes on from NZ_JASGFS010000009.1 coordinate 99,320, forward strand.
AGTGCAGCAGCATGACGCCGTCTTCGCTCAGAAGCTCCGCGCAGCGCTCGAAATAGGTATCGTAGAACTTCACGCCGACATGTTCGAACATGCCGACCGAGGTGATGCGATCAAACGGCCCGTCGATGTCGCGATAGTCCTGGAGCAGGAATCTGGCGGATGCCGTCAGGCCCTTTTCCGCTGCGCGCGCATTGGCGACCTGCAATTGCTCGGTCGACAGCGTGACGCCGGTGACGTCGGCCCCTGCGATCTCGGCGAGATAGAGCCCGAGCCCGCCCCAGCCGGACCCGATGTCGAGTACGCGCTGGCCGTCGTTGACCACCAGCTTCGCGGCGATGTGCCGTTTCTTGGCGAGTTGCGCGTCGTCGAGCGTGGTCTCCGGCGTCTCGAAATAGGCGCAGCTATATTGCTTGTCCGCATCGAGGAAGAGCGAATAGAGCCGGCCGTCGAGGTCGTAGTGATGCGCGACGTTGCTGCGGGAGCGGGAGCGCGGATTGAACTGCTTGAGGTGCCGCGTCAGGTAGCGCAGGTGCCACCATGGTTTTGCCCAGTGCGGCAATAGGTCGGGTTGATCGAGCAGAATTGCGAGGGCATCAGCTATGGTGCCTCGCTCGACGACGAATTCGCCGTTCATGTAGGCCTCGCCAAGCCCGAGTTCGGGATTGATGAGAACCCTTCGCTGTGCCTCTGCAGTGACGAAGCGAACCGCGACAGGTTCGCCGGAGCCGTCACCGACGGTGAACTTCGTTCCGCCGGCGGTGGTCACGGTCATCGACCCGCGGCGGATGAATTGAGACAAGAACCTGCGTAACAAACGGTCCATCCCCACCTTTCCTTTCGAGCAAACCCGAAAGACGCGACTAACCCGGCCTTCGCATCCCACGCTCCGGGACCGAAGCGGTTCCGATGCGTTTGCATTCAAATTTAGGTGGCGCGTTGCGGCCCCGCTATTGCGCTGTGTTCAAAGCCGATATTCGAAAATCGCGGGATCGCATCCTTGCGTACGAGCCTGCTTCCATTCGCGACACAATCGGCTAAAAGGTGACCGCCGCCGCGCCGGATGCCGGTGCGCGCCTGCAGTTTTTCAATGGAGATGACGGGAATGTCGAGCCGAGCGCTCAGCCTCGCGACGGTATTGCTTCTGATCGGCTTCGGCGCGACCGATGCCGCAAATGCACAGGCGCAGAACCTCGAAGCCGGCAAAACCCCGTCCCAGCTGTTCGCGCAGACCTGCAATGCGTGCCACAAGAGCCCGCGTGGTCTGTTGAAGACGGTTGCGCCGGGATCGCTGCCGGGCTTCCTCCGCCAGCACTACACCACGAGCTCGGACATGGCGGGCGTCCTTGCATCCTATCTCGTGTCCAACGGCGCGACGGACACCCGCTACCAGGCCAAGGACGGGAAGGACGGCAAGGACAAGAAGGAAGGCGCCAAGGAGAAGGACGCCAACACCAATCCAGCGCAGGGCTCCGAACATCAGGGCCGTCGCCAGCGCTCGCAGGAGGCCGCCAGGCCGGAGGGCGAAGGCGCCGCTCCGGGACCCGAAGGCGCACGCCAGAAGCGCCAGGCGCGGCCGAACGAGGAGGGCGCGAGGGAAGGTGAGGCGGCCGCCGGCGAGGGGCGCAAGTCCAAGCGCTTGAGCAAGCGTGGCAAGCCCGAGACCGACGAGGCGCCGAAGGTCGATACAGCCGCTCCGGCGGCCGACGACAAGAAGGCCGAGCCGAAATCCGACAGCGTCAAGGCCGACGAGCCCAGGTCCGAGAGCAGCAAGGCGACCGAAAAGCCGGCCGAGGCGAAGCCTGACAGCGTGAAGGTCGAGCCGAGCGCCGGCGCGGCTCCGGCCGCGCGGCCGGATCCCGTGCCGCCGGTCACGCCGGCCCCGCCTCCCACGGCGAAGCCCGCCGAAGCTCCGGCTGCCAAGCCGGCAGAGTCCACGACGAGCGGTAGCTCCGAGCCGGCAGCCAAGCCGCAAGAGCCGGCGCGGCCTGCGACCGCTGCGGCTCCGACGCCTGCACCGGCCGACGCGTCCGGTGGTCCGCCCGCTCCGCCGATCTCGCGATAGGCAGGCATCCTCGCCTCGACCACGATCCTGAGCGAGGACGTCGCCAAGACAACGAAAAGCCCGGCTGCCTGAGGCAGCCGGGCTTTGTTTTGCGCGTGGACGCGAAGCTTACTTCTCGGTCTCGTCCGCAGCCGGCGCCGGCTCGACGTCGTCGTGCTGGGCTTCCGGATCGAAGAACTCGCCGGCGGCGGCGATCGCCTCGGCGGCCGCATCGCGATCCTCGTTGCGGGTCGAGATATCCTCGCCGCGGTTGATGCGCTCGGCCTCCTCCTGGCTGCGCGCGACCGTCACGGTCACTTCGATCTCGACCTCGGGGTGCACGGCGACGGTGATGCTGTGCTTGCCGATGGTCTTGATCGGCGCATCGAGCTGCACCTGCGGACGGGCGAGCGAAACGCCGTCGGCTTCGAAGGCGGCGACGACGTCGCGCACCGTGACCGAGCCGAAGAGCTGGCCGGCTTCGGAGGCCTGACGGATCACGATGATGTTCTTGCCCTCGATCTTCTCGGCGACCTTGGATGCCTCGCCCTTGGCCTGCAGGTTGCGGGCCTCGAGATCGGCCTTCATGCCGTCGTACCGGGCGCGGTTGTCAGCCGTGGCGCGCAGCGCCTTGCCGCGCTTGAGCAGGAAATTGCGGGCATAGCCGTCGCGAACCTTCACGACTTCGCCCATCTGACCGAGCTTGTTGACGCGTTCCAGCAAAATGACTTCCATATTCGTTCTCCTTTGATGTGCTTTGAGTTTCAGTTTCAGGGTTGGACTTAAGGGGTCGGCAAAGGCGGCGGTTGCCGGTTGCGCAGGAATCGTTCGCGAAAGCCGAACACGGCGTCGGCGAGACCGAGGATCACCATTGCGATCACCGGCCAGCCAAACACGAGGACGACGGCGTAGGTCGAGCCCAGCCAGAAGGTGCGGCTCTTCAGCGCCAGGGTCAGCGTGTGCAGCACGGCGAAACCGGTCAGCGCGTAGGCGATCATCAGCGCCGCCGTCGCGATCTGCGCAAGGATCGCGAGCAGTCCGCCGGTGAAGCAGAAGGCGAGCGCGACGCAAAGCACGGCGAGCGTCATCGACGGCAGTTCGGCCGTCATCAGATCCGGCCACGGGCGCCTCAGCCGGCCCGACGTCGCCGTCACCTTGGCGCTGAGCCAGAGATTGAGGGTGAGCGTCATCATCGAGACGACGGTCGCGGCAGCCGGCGCGATGCGCACCAGCGCGTCGACGAGCTGATCGGCCTCGCCCGAGGCCTGCGGGTCGGTGGCGCGGAGGATGCGCATCAGGCCACGTCGCAACGTGCCGGTGATGGTGTCGGCATCGGTCCCGAGCGTGAGCAGGGCGGCGATCGTGGTCAGTGTGGCGAAGCCGGCGATCCACAGCAGGATGCGGCCGACCGGATACCATTCGATGTCAGGCTCGGCCTGTGCCGCGGCGCCGGCGGCAGGCGAGACGCCGGCCGCGTGCCGGCCGAGCAGGACCAGATGGCCGAGCCACCAGGCCGGCAGCGCGACCGTGACGGCGAAGGCGAGGCAGTAGGGCAGGCCGAACAGGGCGCCGAGGCCGATCGCGGCAGCGATGCCCCCGAGGCTCGCGCAAAGCGGCCCCCAGCCGATCGAGGCCACCATGAGCGGCAGCGGTGCGAGATAGAACAGGACGAGCGAGATCAGCGCGCCCGAAACGATCGAGGCGAACATCAGGGCCGACGCAGCGCCGGCGATCAGGGCTATCAGTCCAAAAGCCATCATCAGCTGTCCCGCTCCCTTCGAGCGGTTAGAGGCATCTCGCCCCAACCATCGGCGACCGGACGACCCGGAAGCCTTATGAAATCAGAAAGTCGCGACCGGCGGCGCAGGCCGCCGGTCGAAAGTGGTCGTCTTAGCGGATGACGTAGGGCAGCAGGCCCAGGAAGCGCGCGCGCTTGATGGCGCGGGCGAGCTCACGCTGCTTCTTCGCGGACACCGCGGTGATGCGGCTCGGCACGATCTTGCCGCGCTCGGAGACGTAGCGCATCAGCAGCTTGGAGTCCTTGTAGTCGATCTTCGGAGCGTTCGCGCCCGTGAAGGGGCAGCTCTTGCGACGACGGAAAAACGGACGGCGTGCACCAGCTTCAGCCATTGATCTTACTCCGCATCCGTCGTGGTTTCAGCTTCTTCGCGCGGACGGCGCGGACCGCGATCGCCGCGGAAGCCACCCTCGCGGTCACCGCCACGGAAACCGCCTTCGCGGTCGCCACGGAAGCCACCTTCACGATCGCCGCGGAATCCGCCGCCACGGTCGTCACGCTCGCGATCGCGATCGCGATCGGCCTTGCGCATCATCGCGGACGGGCCTTCCTCGAGCTCCTCGACGCGGACGCTGAGATAGCGGATCACGTCTTCGCTGATGCGCTCCTGGCGCTCGATCTCGGCGATCGCCGCGGACGGCGCGTCGATGTTGAGCAGCACGAAGTGCGCCTTGCGGTTCTTGTTCATGCGGTAGGTGAGGGAGCGTACGCCCCAGTTCTCGGTCTTGGTGATCTTGCCGCCGAGACCTTCGACGATACCGGTCATCTGCGCAGTCAGCTCTTCGACCTGCTGCGGGCTCGCGTCTTGGCGCGCGAGAAAAACATGCTCGTAAAGAGGCATGGAAGTCCTTTCCTCATGTTGGCGCATCGCCCGGCGTCAAACCCTTAAGAGACCTTCGGAAAGGACTCTGGGATCAAGCTCAGAAGGCGGAAACACGGGACGACGGGCCGACTGGCCCTGCCACAGCAAAATCACGAATGACTTGTTGAGACCGTCCGTTCAGCTCCCGGCCGGGGTCTGCGGATGAGCGCCTTATACGGATTTTGGCCGGCTTGGCAAGGTTGCAGGTCAGGTTTAGCCGCCCGGGCCGTCACGGGGGTGGCGCCGATCCGACCATCAGGCCTTACTGATCGCGGCTCGATCCTGCCGGCTTGATTTATTTGTTTGTATGTCATACAAATAAACCAGGGGAGAGGCCCCCAATGACCAAAAAGCTGGTCCCTGCGCCGTCCGAGGCGACAAATGGCGACCCCAGGCATACCGCCCGCGCCACGCGTTCGGCAGGTCGCAGGATGCGTTCGCAGCTCCTGGATGCGGCGAGCCCGCTGTTCCGGGAGCGGGGACTGTCCGGCGCTTCGATCACCGACATCGCCGCGGCCGCGGATGCGTTTCCGAGTCAGATCACCTACTACTTCCGCACCAAGGAAGCGCTGTTCGTCGAATGCGCTTGCCGCGAGCTCCTGTATCTGGCGCGGGCCACCGAGCAGGCTGCGCTGACGGCGCGGACGCCGCAGGAATATTCCCGTGCCCTGGCCGAGACCGTGACGGCGAGCGATTCGGTTGCCTTCTTCGCGGAGGCGCTGACGCTGACGCGGCGGCGTCAGGACCTCTCGCCCCTGGTCGAGCGTACCGTCGAGCGTCTTCATGCCGAAGGCGCGCGCGCCTATGCGGGCCAGGTCGCACGGCACGGCTGGCGCTCCCTGCGCTCACCCGACGAGAGCTCTCGTCGATTCTGGGCCGTCGCCATCGGCGTCATCCTCGAAGGCTACGCCATGGGGCGTTCGCCGGATGCGCTATGCGCCGAGATGCTGCGCGTGCTCGGCGAGCAGGCGAAATTCACCGGCGATGCCGCGCGCCTGCGGCTCGTCGGCGACCGTGAGCCGTCGACCACCGAAAACGGGGAGGGTTAGGCCATGACCGCACTTCGCATGCGCGCCCGTGATTTCCTGACCGAGGACCAACTCGCCGACGTGCGCCAGCGCGTGACATGGAAAGGCGCCGCGCTGATCGCGCACGCCTGGGCGCTGATCATCGGCGCGATCGTGCTCGTCGCGTGGTGGCCGAACCCGCTCACTTATCTCCTTGCGGTCGCCATCATCGGCTCACGCCAGCTCGGGTTGTCCATTCTCATGCATGACGGTGCCCATGGTTGCCTGTCCGCTGACGAGAAGACCAATCTCGCGCTGAGCCAATGGTTCTGTGCCTATCCGGTCTTCGCGGAGACGCGGAGCTATCGGCGCTATCACCTTCAGCATCATGCGCGCACCCAGCAGGAGGACGATCCCGATCTCGTTTTGTCGGCACCATTCCCGATCACGAAGCTGAGCTACCGCCGCAAGTTCGTCCGCGACATCACTGGACAGACCGGCTACCAGCAGCGCAAGGCGCAATTGCTCAATGCGCTCGGCCCGAAGGACTGGTCGTTGCGGCAGCGGGTGGCGCATTTTTGGGAGAAGCTTGGCCCGCAATGCCTCGTCAACGCCGCGATGTTCGCAATGCTCGCGGCGGCGGGCGTGTGGTGGGCCTATCCGCTGTTATGGTTGGTGCCGCTGCTGACCTGGATGATGGTCATCACACGCATCCGCAACATCGCCGAGCACGCCGTCGTGCCCGACAGCAACGATCCCTTGCGCAACACGCGTACCACGCACGCCAACGTTCTCGAGCGTCTGTTCATCGCGCCGTACTACGTGAACTATCACCTCGAGCATCATCTTCTGTTCTACGTGCCCTGCTACAATCTGCCGAAGGTGCATCGCCTGCTGAGCGAAAGCCGCCATGCCGCGCGCATGGAGGTGCAGTCGGGCTACGCCGCCGTGCTGCGGCTGGCGACGGCACGGCCCGACCAGGACGACCGTCCCGGTCAGTTGGTCAGCAGTGCCCGCCGCGCGCGGGCAGGGGCGGACGTCGACGCCAATCAGACGGCCGGCGGCTTTTGAGGGCCGCATCCCCAATTGAATGCCCGCCCGAACTGCCATCCCTGCTTGACATCGCGGCCTTGGACAGTGTCTACGGCCCCCTTTGGAGCATGATCCGGAACCAATGCTTCGGCCGCACGTCATTGGCTGCCGGTTCCCAAAAAGATCTCGCTCGACAAGCAGGGAGCGCCGATGACGGCAGCATTCACATTTCCTGGGCAGGGTTCCCAGGCGGTCGGCATGGGCAAGGCCCTCGCTGACGCTTTTCCGGCGGCGCGCGCCGTGTTCGACGAGGTCGACGCCGCGCTCGGGGAGAAGCTGACGGCCACGATCTGGGATGGCCCGGCTGAAACCCTCCAGCTCACCGAGAACGCCCAACCGGCGCTGATGGCGGTTTCGGTCGCCACGCTCCGCGTGCTGGAGAGCGAAGCCGGCTTTTCCGTGGGGCGGGACGCCGCTTTCGTCGCGGGTCATTCGCTCGGCGAATATTCGGCACTGGCTGCGGCCGGCAGCCTGACGATCTCCGACACGGCTCGTCTCCTTCGCACCCGCGGTCTTGCGATGCAAAAAGCGGTGCCGGTCGGAGTCGGCGCCATGGCCGCGCTGCTCGGCCTCGATTACGAGGCGGCCATCGAGGTCGCCAACGAGGCGGCCCAGGGCCAGGTTTGTCAGGCCGCCAACGACAATGGCGGCGGGCAGGTGGTCGTCTCCGGCGACAAGGCGGCGGTTGATCGCGCCGTCGAGATCGCCAAGGGCAAGGGCGCCAAGCGCGCGATGCTGCTGCCGGTGTCCGCGCCGTTCCATTGCAAGCTGATGCAGCCGGCCGCGGATGCGATGGCCGAGGCGCTGTCGAAGGTCACCATCAGGGCGCCGGCCGCTCCGCTGGTCTCGAACGTGCTGGCGAGCGCCATCACCGATCCCGACGAGATCCGTCGCCGTCTGGTCGAGCAGGTCACCGGCACGGTGCGCTGGCGCGAGTCGGTGACCTATATGGCCGGGCAGGGCGTCACCCGCTTCTTCGAGATCGGCGCGGGCAAGGTGCTGACGGGTCTCGTCAAGCGCATTGCGGATGGTGCCGTCGGTGTCGCCGTCGGCGGACCAAACGATATTGCCGCTGCCAAGGACGCATTGGCCGCCGCGAAGCAGGCCTAGGGGAGTTATCCATGTTCGATCTGACTGGCAAAAAAGCGCTCGTCACCGGCGCGACCGGCGGCATCGGCGGTGCGATCGCGCAGGCGCTGTATGCGCAGGGCGCCACCGTTGCGATTTCGGGAACCCGCAAGGAAGTGCTGGATGAGCTTGCCGGCAAGCTCGGCGAGCGCACCCACGTGCTGCCCTGCAATCTCTCCAAGGCCGACGAAGTCGAGGCGCTGGTGCCGGCCGCCGAAGCGGCGATGGGCCAGGTCGATATCCTCGTCGCCAACGCCGGCATCACCCGTGACAATCTTTTCGTCCAGCTTCGCGACGAGGATTGGGACGAGGTCATCAACATCAACCTGACCGCGACCTTCCGGCTCACGCGCGCCGCCACCAAGCTGATGATGCGCAAGCGCTTTGGCCGCATCATCGCGATCACCTCGGTGGTCGGTGTGACCGGCAACCCGGGGCAGGGCAACTACACCGCGTCGAAGGCGGGCCTGATCGGCATGATCAAGACGCTAGGCGCCGAATATGCCAAGCGCGGGGTCACCGCGAACTGCATCGCGCCCGGCTTCATCAAGACGCCGATGACGGATGCGCTGAATGACAAGCAGCGCGAAACGATTCTGACCAAGGTTCCGGCAGCCCGACTCGGCACCCCTGAGGACATCGCGGCGGCCGCCGTCTACCTGAGTTCGAACGAGGCAAGCTACGTCACCGGGCAGACGATCCACGTCAACGGCGGCATGGCCATGGTCTGACGCCTTGTCCCGCCGCCATCCACAAGCGGGTGGAGCGGGATGCGGCAAACGGCCATTTCCGGAGCGAAATGAGGCTTGTAGTCAAGGCAGTTGAAGTGTGATAACCGGACCTTCAACGGATGGGCAAAGAACGCCATTGCAGGTTTTTGAAACCCTGTATATTGGCGATGCGGAGCCTTGGCCGTCGTTCGCCGGGCCCTGCATCGGTTAGGATGGGGCCAATCTAAAGTTCGTAGCGATTGCGAAGGCAGTAAACGACCACGACGGCTCGTATCGTCCCGGGGGGTCGGGTCTACAGGGAACAACACGAGGTTAAGCAATGAGTGACATTGGCGAGCGGGTTAAGAAGATCGTGGTCGAACACCTTGGTGTTGAGCCCGAGAAGGTTGTCGACAACGCGAGCTTCATCGACGACCTCGGCGCCGACAGTCTGGACACCGTCGAGCTGGTGATGGCGTTCGAAGAAGAATTCGGTTGCGAGATTCCGGACGACGCCGCGGAGACGATTCTCACCGTCGGCGACGCCACCAAGTTTCTCGAGAAGAACGCGAAGAGCTAAGGCTCTTCATTTCGCGGGGACAACATTGAAACCGGACGGGCCGCTTCACAGCGGTCAGCCGGTTTCTTGTTATCCGCCGTGATTCTTTCGAAGCGGAGTTGTCGGATATGAGGCGGGTCGTCGTCACGGGCCTCGGCATGGTGTCGCCACTCGGCTGTGGCGTCGACGTGACCTGGAAGCGCATTCTCAACGGCGAGAGTGGTGCGCGCAGGATCGAGAGCTTCGATGTCTCCGACCTGCAGACCAAGATCGCCTGCACGGTCGTGCGCGGCGACGGCTCCGACGGCAGCTTCAATCCCGACACGTGGATGGAGCCGAAGGACCAGCGCAAGGTCGACGACTTCATCATTTTCGGCATGGCGGCGGCGGGCCAGGCGCTCGACGATGCCAACTGGCACCCCGAGACCGAAGAAGACAAATGCGCGACCGGAACCATGATCGGGTCCGGCATCGGTGGCCTCAACGGTATCGCCGACACCGCCATTCTCCTGAAGGAACGCGGGCCGCGCCGGGTGTCGCCTTTCTTCATCCCGGGCCGCCTGATCAATCTCGCGTCCGGCTATGTCTCGATCGCCCACGGGCTGAAGGGACCTAATCATTCGGTGGTCACGGCGTGCTCGACCGGCGCGCATGCGGTCGGCGATGCCGCCCGCCTCATTGCGCTCGGCGATGCCGACGTCATGGTCGCCGGTGGCGCGGAATCGCCGATCAGCCGCATCGGCATTGCCGGCTTCAACGCCGCCCGCGCGCTGTCGACGGGCTTCAACGAGACGCCCGAAAAGGCCTCGCGCCCTTACGACAAGGATCGTGACGGCTTCGTGATGGGCGAGGGCGCCGGCGTCCTCGTCCTGGAAGAGCTCGATCATGCCAAGCGCCGCGGCGCGAAGATTTATGCCGAGGTGGTCGGCTACGGCCTGTCGGGCGATGCCTACCACATCACCTCGCCGTCACCCGATGGCGATGGCGGCTTCCGCAGCATGTCGGCAGCCTTGAAGCGCGCCGGCCTCACGGCCTCCGATCTCGACTACATCAACGCGCACGGCACCTCGACGCCGCTCGGTGACGAGATCGAACTCGGCGCGGTGGAGCGTTTGCTCGGCAATGCGGCCTCCAAGGTCGCGATGTCCTCAACGAAATCGTCGACCGGCCATCTGCTCGGCGCGGCCGGCGCCATCGAGGCGATTTTCGCCATTCTCGCGATTCGCGATAATGTCGTGCCGCCGACCATCAATCTGGACAACCCGTCGGTCGAGACCGCGATCGATCTCGTGCCGCACACCGCGAAGAAGCGCGAGGTCAACGTCGCGTTGTCGAATTCTTTTGGTTTTGGCGGTACCAATGCGTCGGTGATCGTCCGTCGCCTGGTCAATTGATTTGGGTCGGGACGAATCCACCGTTTTGCCGTATTCGGCGATAGTCATACCCGTGGGCGCGTGCATCGGCGGGACAAGCGATTGTCCGCGATTGAACCGGCAGGATTCAGGTTGCTTCGATGAGTGAAAGGCCGCCCATTTCGCCCCGGAGTCCGCGGGCTGCGCTGGAGCCCGAGCAGGTCCCGCCGCCGCCGAAGCGGTCGGAGCGGGCACGCAACCCCTTCGTGGTCGTCGGCAACGCCATCATCACGCTTCTGCTGATCGCCATGATCGGCGCCGGCGCCGTCTATTATTACGGCCGCCAGGTGCTTGAGGCTGCCGGCCCTCTCAAGGAAGACAAGGTCGTCAACATCCCGCAGCGCGCGGGCAAGCGCGACATCGCCGAGACGCTGAACCGGGAAGGCGTGACGGACGTCAATCCCTGGGTGTTCATCGCCAGCGTCGCGGCGCTGAAGGCGAGCTCGGACCTGAAGCCGGGTGAATATTCATTCCAGAAGAACGCTTCGCTGCGCGACGTCATCGCTACCATCGTCGAGGGCAAGGTGGTGCAGCACGCCGTCACGATCCCGGAAGGCCTGACCTCCGAGCAGATCGTGGCGCGGCTGTCCGACAACGACATCTTCACCGGCAGCGTGCGCGAACTGCCGCGTGAAGGAACGCTCCTGCCGGAGACCTACAAGTTCCCGCGCGGCACGACGCGCGACCAGGTGGTCCAGCGCATGCAGCAGGCGCACAAGCGCGTGCTGGCCGAAATCTGGGAACGCCGCAGCCAGGACCTTCCGGTCAAAACGCCGGAGCAATTGGTGACGCTCGCCTCCATCGTCGAGAAGGAAACCGGCAAGCCGGACGAGCGCAGCCGGGTCGCGGCCGTTTTCGTCAATCGCCTGAAGCAGAAGATCAAGCTTCAGTCCGATCCCACGATCATCTACGGCCTCGTCGGCGGCAAGGGCACGCTGGGCCGCCCGATCAAGCGCAGCGAAATCACGCAGCCGTCGCCCTACAACACCTATGTGATCGACGGTCTGCCGCCGGGACCGATTTCCAATCCGGGCCGCGCTTCGCTCGAAGCCGCCGCCAATCCCGCCCGCACCCGCGATCTCTATTTCGTCGCCGACGGCACCGGCGGGCACGCCTTCACCGAAACCTACGACGCGCATCAGAAGAACGTCGCCAAGCTGCGCGCGATGGAGAAGCAGATCCAGAACGACACGGTCGAGCCGGCCGAGGATGCGCCGCCGCCGGCCGCGGCTGCGCCCGCCGCCGCGGACACGCCGACCGCGACCACGCCGGCGCGCCCGACCCAGCAGAAGAAGCCGCCCGCTCGGCCCGCAAATCCGGCGCCGGCACGTCAGGGCGCGGTGCAGCCGTCGCCGCCGGTGGTTCAGCGCTAGGCCCCGTGCAGGTCTGCCTGCGGGACTTTGCGGCTTCCACTTTCATGCAAAAAAGTCTTAAGATTCGCGTGCCTTGATGGCCTCGCGAATCTCATTTGTCCGGAGAAGCTTATCCGATGGCGTTGTCGTCCATGACCGGCTTTGCCCGCAGCCACGGCGCTAGCGGGCCATATACGTTCGAATGGGAATTGAAGTCGGTCAACGCCAAGGGTTTTGACCTGCGCGTGCGGCTGCCGCAGGGGTTCGACGAGCTTGAGGCCTATGCCAAGAAGCGTGCCGGCGAGGTCCTGTCGCGCGGCACCGTCTATGCCAATCTCAACGTCAAGCGCACCAACGCCGCCGCCTCCGTGCGGATCAACGAGGATGTGCTCGCCGCCGTGCTGAAGGCGGCCACCTTGATCGCCGGCAAGGTCGATGCGGTGGCCCCGAGCGTGGACGGCCTGCTCGCGATCAAGGGCGTCGTCGAGGTCGCCGAGCCCGAGGGCGACGAGGAGGAGGACAAGGCGGCGCGTGCCGCGGCGGCCGCTGCCTTCGACAAGGCGCTCGCCGATCTCGTCGAGATGCGCAGGCGCGAGGGCAGCTCGCTCGGCCAGATCCTGACCCAGCGGGTAGACGAGATCGAGGTGCTGGCGGGCAAGGCGGAGGCCGCGCCGGGCCGCAAGCCCGAGGCGATCAAGGCGAGGCTCGCCGAGCAGATCGCCGCGCTGCTCGACACCTCCGACCGCTTCGATGCCGATCGCCTTATGCAGGAGGCCATTCTGATCGCGACGCGGGCCGACATCCGCGAGGAACTGGACCGCATCGCCTCCCACGTCGCGCAGGCGCGCGAGCTGATCGGGAAGGGCGGCCCGATCGGGCGCAAGCTCGACTTCCTGGCGCAGGAATTTCACCGCGAGGTCAACACCTGCTGCTCGAAGTCGAACGACATCGAACTGACCAATACCGGGCTCGCCATGAAGAACGTGGTCGAGCAATTCCGCGAGCAGGTCCAGAATCTGGAGTGATCGATGACGACTGCCGGTCACGGAACTGACGGTGTCGAACGGCGCGGATTGATGTTCGTGCTGTCCTCGCCATCGGGCGCGGGCAAGACGACGTTGTCGCGGATGCTGCTCGAGCGGGAGCCCGGACTGAAGATGTCCGTGTCTGCGACCACGCGTCAGATGCGCCCCGGAGAGGTCGAGGGGCGTGACTATTTCTTCGTCGGCAAGCCCAGGTTCGAGACGATGGTAGAGCAGGGCGAACTGCTCGAATGGGCCACCGTGTTCGACAATCTCTACGGGACGCCGCGTGCTCCGGTGGAGGCGGCGCTGTCGGCCGGTCAGGACGTACTGTTCGACATCGACTGGCAGGGCACGCAGCAGCTGCACCAGAAAGCCAGCGTCGACGTGGTTCGTGTCTTCATCCTGCCGCCGTCGGCCGCCGATCTCGAGAAGCGACTGCACTCGCGCGCGCAGGATTCGGACGAGGTGATCCGCAAGCGCATGAGCCGTGCCAGCCACGAGATGAGCCACTGGGCCGAGTACGACTACATCGTCATCAACCACAACGTCGATGAAGCCTTCGCCGAGGTGCAGTCGATCCTGAAGGCCGAGCGCCTCAAGCGCGAGCGGCGGATTGGCCTCGTTGGGTTCGTGCGGAGTCTGCAAGGCCAGCTTCAGGCTTAGGCTGCGCCAATCGCGGCCCTTCCTTCGCCAGCCGTTCCAGTATCGCCGTGATGGCATCGACGTCGACCGTGTCGGCGTCGGCCGGTTCTTCAGCGTCTTCGGCGCTGGTATCGACCGCTGCGAGCCGGGACACCGGTGCTTCGACCTCGATCGCTTCGATCATGTCCTCGTCGAGATGGTCCGGTGCCGCGTCGTCGCGAGCCGGCTGCGCATCGAGATCAGCCTTGACCGCGGTGAGACGCGTCGAGGTGAGACGCGTGGAGGACAGCCGCGCGATGTCGAAATCGACCGGACGCCGCGTTTGCGGGCGCGACGCGGAGGCAAGGGCGCCGTCGAGCCAGGGTGCGCGATTGTTGTCCGAGTTCTGCGGTTCCCGATTGTCCCAGTTCACGCGCCGCGGGCCGTCGTTGGCCTGGACCTGAACGCGGGAGCCCGCGAAGCGGTAGATGATGCTGGCGATGAGGCCGGCGATCGCCAGCGCGCCGACGACCACCAGCAGCAGCATCTGCAGCGATCCCGTGGGTTTGTCGACCGGCGCATCGGCGGCGGCCTGAGCCGGCGGAGCAGGGACGGCCGGGGCCTGTTGAGCGCTCGGCTGGGCGTCGGTGGCCGCCGGAGCCGGAGCAGGGGCCGGCTGCGGTGCGGGCAAAGCAGCGGTCGTCGAGGTATCCGGCCAGCGCGCGCCGAGGTCGGTCTGCTGGGCCTTGCCGTCGCTGGTGCCGGGCGGCTGCTGAGCGGTGGCCGGAGCGGCCGCCGGCGCAGGCGTGGCCATATTGGGCCTGCTCGCTGCGGCGCCGGTTTGCGGCGCGATGTATTCGGCGTGCGCGTTCTGCACCGTCTGCGGTGCTGTCGAATCCGTGTCCGGTGCGGCGGCCGTGGCCTGTGTGCTCTGTGTCGCCTTGGCGCCTTCGGCGCGCAGGTACCAGCATTGCCGCTTGGTCGAGCGTTCAAGACGGTAATACCAATGCTGCCCCTGCGGAGCGATGCCCTTCGGCGAGGCAAGGCAGTCACCGGTGGAATTTGCTGCGGTTGGCGCGGTCGCTGCGGTCGGCGCGTTCTGCGACACGGCTGCCAAGGGTGCGCCCGCGACGATGCTGGCGACAAGTGTGGATATGAATCTCGCCGTTCGGTTGCCCATCCTGGTCTCCCGGTTACGCATTACGCAGCTCAATACCCTCTCTTTCTTGTCAAAGAGTTAGGTGGCAATGAGCCGCAAATCCGGAAAGGATGAGGCTTAAATCGGGCCTGCGCGGCGGCACCCTGCCACCAGATCCCGCTTTTTCGCCTCGCGCCTGCTTGCACCCGGTCCTGGTTCCCGAGTTTCCGCGCCGGCGGATCTGCCTGCGCTCATCGATGCGTGGGGAACACGGTCCCGCGTTCTCGCGACCGTTGGCCCGAGTTCTGCTGTGGCTTTCTTTTGCCCCTGGAGACCAAAGGGCGCAGGAAAGGCCGGGTGCCGGCTGGCACCCGCGACCGTGCGCGAGAGAAATGCACACGGGGGTGATCACAGGTCTCGCCGGTACATCCCGGCCTTTCCTGCGCGGATGGTTTTAACGGTGTCCTTCGTGCTCTCCCCGGGGAGTCGAACCCTATTGCCCCCGTCATCCTGCCGATTGCTGGCGCGGATGCCCGGTTGGACGGCCCGCACCACCACAGGACTTGACGCCGGATTCGGGCGTCAGGACCACACGACTTCTCCGTCCGCGGACGTCCTCGCCGGACTTTCAGGAACTGCCGCGTGCCCGCTCCCGACGTCAGACCAGGCCGCTGTTACGGCGCCGTGTCGTGCCGCGCGGGTGACGAGCTCACGTTTTGCGCCCTGCCGTCACGCCTCGCGCCGACGCTGCCGCGTCCACCGCATTCGGCCCGCGTATCGTGACGATCGCGAAACGCCCCTCTGACGGGCCGAACGTGATGGTGATACTATAAATCCGAAATTCTGAAAAGAAGAATATATCTTGCGCGGTCGCTTGACAGGGTGTTTTGCCCGACGATGCGCGCCGCACCGGCCCGCCGTGTCATCCTCGATCGATCACGCGAGTTTACCGCGCGCCTTGTTCGCGGCCGACCAACGACGTTCGATCTCCTTGACGGCCTGCTTCATGCTGGACAGGTAGCGCCGTGCGGCGGTCTCGGGTGTCATCGACGACGAGAAGAAGATCAGGTTGAGGCTGCCGAGCACGGGGCCGCCCGCCTGGATCGGCAGTGCGATGGCGCTGATGCCGGTCTCGGAGCCGCCAACCGACGATGCGTAGCCGTCCTTCCTCGTCTGCGAAATGATGTCGGCGACGTAGCGGCGGTCGCGCGCCATCGCCGCGTCCTCCTCGACCAGCGCGGCGGTCATCTCGAGCATCTCGCGCCGAAGCGCGGGCGGCGAGGCGGCAAGCACCGCGCGTCCGAGCGCGCTTCGCAACAATGACCGGCGATGGCCCACCATGGATCGATGGACCGAGAACGGACTGAACGG
Organism: Bradyrhizobium sp.; assembly: GCF_047605465.1. Classification (GTDB taxonomy): domain Bacteria; phylum Pseudomonadota; class Alphaproteobacteria; order Rhizobiales; family Xanthobacteraceae; genus Bradyrhizobium. Next base: position 115,436 of record NZ_JASGFS010000009.1, read on the forward strand.
GTGGGTGCTTTCCCGGATCAGCATGGCGCCGAGTTCAAAGACGCCGAAGTCGCTCGGCCAGGAGACCTCATTGAGAAGGCTGAACATCGCGGGCACGGCTGCCTGGCTCGACAGGTCACGCGTCGACACGCCTTCGCTCAGCGTGCGGACGAGCGGCGTCAGGCTGAACAGGGCGTTGGTCTCGTCCAGCGTGACGTAGCCGTCGGCCTGCAACGTCTCGAGCAGGCGATAGCACGTCGTCCGGTTGAGACCGGTACGCTTCGCGAGTTGCACGACGCTCGACGGCCCGCCCGCGCTGAGCTCGCCGATCAGGGTCAAACCACGGGACAGCGACCTGACGTTGCGATGCATGGGTTTCCTGGTGTGTTCGCACTGCGAACATTTCACAGACTCCAATGGAATCCAACCCCGAGGAGCGGCAATCCATCGCCCAACGTCCGAACAGGACAGCGACGGGGGAGGAGACGATGGCTCATTCGGGTTTTGGCATGTCGGCGGCCGTGTATCTCGGGCTTGCGGCCCTGGCGGCGCCGGCCATGGCGCAGAGTATCAGCGACGGCAAAGTGAAGATCGGTGTGCTCACCGATATCGCCGGCCCGACCGCGATGGCGAACGGCAGGGGCTCGGTGATCGCGGCCGAGATGGCCGCCGAGGATTTCGGCAAGGACCTCAACGTCGAGGTGATCTCGGCTGACCATCAGGGCAAGCCCGATGTCGGATCGCAAATCGCCGCGCGGTGGTTCGACGTCGAGGGTGTCGATGCGATCGCCGACATGCAGGGGTCGCCGATCGGCTTAGCGGTGCAGAACATGGCTGCGCAGAAGAGCAGGATCATGCTGCTGTCGGGGTCGACCTCGTCGGACTTCAACGGCAAGGCCTGCTCGCCTCTGACGGTGCAGTGGACCGTCGACACCTACAATCTCGCGAAGGGCGCGGCGAAGGCCGTGACCGAGGCCGGCGGCTCCAAATGGTATTTCCTGACTGTCGACCAGGCCTATGGTCACGCCCTCTCGCGGGATACGTCGGAGCAGGTGAAACTCAACGGCGGACAGGTGGTCGGCAATTCCGTATTTCCGCCGAACACGTCCGACTTCGCGTCGTTCCTGCTGACCGCATCCAATGCCGGAGCCAACGTCATCGCGATCGCGGCATCGAGCGGCGACACGGTGACCGCGCTCAAGCAGGCGGACGAGTTCGGGCTGAGCGCGAAAGCCAAGATCGTTCCGCTCCAGTCCGTGCTGACGGACGTGCATGCCGTCGGGCTCAAGATCGCGCACGACGCCTATGAAGTGTCGCCGTTCTACTGGGACCGTACGCCCGAGACACGGGCCTGGGCCGAGCGGTTCTACGCGAAGGCCAAGATCATGCCGACCGGATTCCACGCGGGCGTCTACTCGTCCGTCGCGCACTATCTCAAGGCGGTCAGGGCGGTGCGCACGGACGACGCCCCGACGGTGATGAAGCAGATGGAACAGGAGCGCGTGCACGACTTCTTCGCGGCCGACGGATACATCCGCGCCGACCGCAAGATGATCCACGACATGTACATGCTCCGGGTCAAGAAGCCCGGCGAGAACAAGGGTGACTGGGACCTCTACAACGTGGTGCAGACCCTGCCGGGCGAGACCGTCAATCGCCCGCTGTCCGAGAGTCCGTGCCCTCTGGTGAAGAAGTAGACGCGAGCAACCGATCGATCCTCACATCCGGCATTCGAAAGGAAACCGGCCATGTCAGTCGCCATCGTCTGTGCATCCCACACGCCTCTCATGTACCGCGGACCGGCCAGCAACGAGACCGAGCAACGCGTTCGAACGGCGTTCGAACGCCTCGGCTCCTTCGTGAAGGCGTTCGCGCCGGACTACGTGATCCAGTTCGCGCCGGATCACTTCAACGGCTTCTTCTACGATCTCATGCCGTCCTTCTGCGTGGGGGCGGGCGCGGTTTCGCTCGGCGACTGGGGCGGCGCAACGGGCCCGCTGGATGTTCCCGAAAAGACGGCACTCGAACTCCTGGACCATGTGCGATCGGAGGATTTCGATGTCGCGCTGTCGTACCGCATGCCGGTCGATCACGGCTTCGTCCAGATGTGGGAGGCGATCCTTGGCGATTTCAGGTCCGTTCCCATCCTCCCGATCTTCGTGAACGCCGCAGCGCCGCCCATTCCGACCTACCGCCGTGCCAGGCTGCTCGGCGAATCCGTCGGCCGCTTCGCGATGCGGTCGGGCAAGCGGGTGCTGATCGCCGCGTCGGGAGGGCTGTCGCACGATCCGCCGTTGCCGTCGATGGCGGACGCGACGCCGGAACTCCGCGAGCGTCTGATCGACGGACGCAATCCCAGCGCGGATGCCAGGCAGGCGCGCGAGAAGCGCGTGCTCGAGGCGGGCGCTCTCGCTGAGGCCGGCAAGGGGCCCTGCATGCCGCTCAATCCCGAATGGGACGAGGCGTTCATGGAGATCCTGCGCAGCGGCCAGATCTGGCGTGCCGATGCACTCGACACCGGCAAGGTGCGCGAGGCGGCCGGGCGCGGCGCCAACGAGGTCCTGGCATGGGTGGCGGCGTTCGGCGCCTTCTCGACCGCGGGCCGCTTCACCATGGAGCAGGAATTCTACGAAGCGATCCCCGGCTGGATCGCCGGCATGGCGATGATGGCGGCCCGACAGGACGGCGCCGCTCATTGACCGATCCGTCCCGCGCGCAAGCGGGCCTCGCGGAGCAGACACCAATGTACCAAACAGACGTGCTCATCATCGGAGCCGGTCCGACCGGCTCGACAACGGCGCTCGCGCTGGCGAATTCGGGCGTGCGCTGTCACATCGTGTCGCGCGGCAACTGGATGGCCGACAGCCCGCGGGCGCATATCACCAACCAGCGCGCGAACGAGGTGTTCCGGGATCTCGGCGTGTCGGACGACGTGGCCCGCTACGCCAGCCCCTGGGAGTTGATGGGCGATACGACATTCACCACGAGCCTAGCCGGGCCCGAGCTCATCCGGATGCGGACATGGGGGACCGGGGATGACCGCCGCGGCGACTATCTGCGCGCAAGCCCGTGCGGCATGGTGGATATCATCCAGCCCTTGCTCGAACCGATCCTGTTCCAGAAGGCGGCCGAGAAGGGCGCGACCTTCGCGTTCAACACCGAATATGTCGGTCATGAGCAGGATGCGGACGGCGTCACCGCCACACTGCGCGACCGGCTGGACGGACGGGAGTTCGCGGTGCGCGCGCGATACATGGTCGGCGCCGATGGAGCGCGATCGTCCGTGGTCGAGCATCTCGGACTTCCCATCGAAGGCCGCATGGCACGCGCGGGCACCGTCTACACGATCTTCAATGCGGATCTCTCCAGGTACAGCAAGCATCGTCCCAGCATCCTGAACTGGATCGTCACGCCGGATGCGAGCTTCGGCGAGATCGGCATGGGCCTTCTCCGCGCCGTGCGGCCATGGACGCAATGGATCGCCGGCTGGGGCTTCGACATCAACAAGGGTGATCCCGATCTCTCCGAGAGCAATGTGCGCGAGAAGATCCGGATATTGATCGGCGATCCCGCGATCGAGCCCGACATCGTGCGGACGTCGGTCTGGTACATCAACCAGGCCTACGCGACGCAATATTCGAAGGAACGCGTGCTGTGCGGCGGCGATGCCGTGCACCGGCATCCGCCGTCGAGCGGGCTGGGCAACAACACCTGCGTGCAGGACGGGCACAATCTCGGCTGGAAGCTCGCCTATGTTGTCAAAGGCTGGGCCGGCCCGAAGCTTCTGGAGAGCTATTCGCAGGAGCGGGCGCCCGTCGGCAAGCAGGTCGTGCTGCGTGCCAATCAATCACGGCTCGACTACGCACCGCTGAACGCCTGTTTCCGCGTGCCGGGAGCGGAGAACCCGGTCGCTGCGGGGATCGTTCGCTTCAGGGATCCGGGGCCGGAGGGCGTCGCCGCGCGCAAGGCGGCCCAGGCCGCGCTCGACCTCAAGCAGACCGAGTTCAATGCCCAGGGCGTCGAGATGAATCAGCGCTACGAATCCTCGGCCGTTGTTCCGGACGAAGGGGACGGGCCGGAGGAATGGCGGCGCGACCGCGACCTCTACAACCAGCCGACGACGCGCCCCGGTGCCAAGATTCCGCACGCATGGCTCGTCGGCCCGGACGGCAAGCGCATGTCGACGCTGGACGTGACCGGCAAGGGCCTCTTCACGGTGGTGACCGGCCTCGCCGGGACCGCCTGGACGGAGGCGGTGCGCCGTATCGACCTGCCGTTCCTGCGGATCGTCGTGACCGGTTCGCCCGACGCGCAGGACCTGTACTGCGAGTGGCAGCGTGTGCGCGAGATCGAGGAGGCCGGCGCGCTGCTGGTGCGGCCCGACGGCGTGGTGGCCTGGCGCGACAAGGCGGGGACATCCGATTCCGCGGAGGCCGAGAAGCGGCTGAGCGCTGCGATCCGCGCCGTTCTCGACCTGCCGAACCTGTCCGCGATTCCGCGAGAGACACGACGCGCGCCGGCGACGTCCGGCGATACGCCGCTGTTCGCCTGACAACAAGCAAGCGAGACTCCGTCATGAGTGAGACGAGACCTGAAAACTCTTCGAGCGTCTGGGCCGATCTGAGGGGCGTTTCCTTCAGGCAGCACTACATCGATGCGGGCGGAATCCGTACCCGCTGCATCGAGTCCGGCGATCCGTCCAAGCCGCTCGTCCTGGCGCTGCACGGTGTCGGCGGCCATGCCGAGGCCTATTCCCGAAACTTCGGATCGCACGCCGATCACTTCTGGTTCGTCGCCATCGACATGCTCGGGCATGGTTGGACCGACAAGCCCGCGATCGATTACCAGGTGAAAGACTATGCGCAGCATGTGCTCGCGGTCCTCAAGACCCTCGGCAGGGACAGGGCGATGATCAGCGGTGAATCGCTGGGCGGCTGGGTCGCGACCTATCTCGCCGTGCATCATCCCGCCGTGGTCGAGAAGCTCGTCCTCAATACCGCGGGCGGCTGGACGGCCCATCCCCAGGTCATGGCGAGGCTGAAGAGCCTGTCGAACGAGGCCGCATCCGATCCTTCCTGGGAACGGATCAAGGCGCGGCTCGAATTCCTGATGTGCGACAAATCCATGGTCTCCAACGACCTGATCGAGACGCGGAGGGCGATCTACGCCCAGCCCGGCTTCGGCGAGACGATGAAGCGGATCATGTGCCTGCAGGAGATGGAGATCCGGCAACCCAACATGATTACCGCCGAACAATACTGATCGATCAGGGCGCCGACGATGGTGGTCTGGACGTCGCACGATCCGACCGCGACGCCCGAGGAAGGCAAGCAGATCGCGGACATGATCCCGGGTTCGAAGTTCGTCGTCATGAACCGCTGCGGCCACTGGCCCCAGTTCGAGGACGCCGAGCAGTTCAACCGGCTCCACATCGCTTTCCTTCGAACCGGCACATAGGAATCTCCGGATGACCCAGCAGACCAGACACGGCGAGCTCGCCGCACGGATCCGCGCGGCCTATGGCGGCACGCCGATCGCGCCCATCCGCTCGCAATTGGCGGAGCTCGACGTCGATGCCGCCTACGCCATCCAGCAGGAGAACACGGCGCATTGGGAGGCGGAGGGCCGTCGCGTGGTCGGCAGCAAGATCGGGTTGACGTCCCGCGCCGTGCAGAAGCAGCTTGGTGTCGACCGGCCCGACTTCGGCGTCCTGTTCGCCGACATGGCGGTCGCGGAAGACGAACCTGTCGGCGCGCAGCGCGTGCTGCAGCCGAAGATCGAGGCCGAGGTGGCGTTCCTGCTCGATCGCGACATCGACGTCGAGGCGCCGACGGTCGCCGACGTGATGCGCGCCGTCGCCTATGCGATGCCCGCCCTCGAGATCGTCGGCAGCCGGATCAGCAATTGGGACATCGGCATCGTCGACACCGTTGCCGACAACGCCTCGTCCGGGCTGTTCGTGCTGGGCGGTCCCGTCCGTCGCCTCGATGGTCTCGACCTGCGCGCGCTCCAGATGCAGATGACGAGGCGGGAGGAGATCGTCTCGCGAGGGACCGGAGCGGCCTGTCTCGGCAATCCGCTGAACGCGATGGCGTGGCTCGCGGGTGAACTGGCGCGGAGGGGGCGCCCCTTGCGCGCGGGAGAGGTCGTGCTGTCCGGGGCGCTCGGCCCGATGGTCGCGGTCAATCCCGGTGACGCGTTCGAGGCGAATATCGCGGGGCTTGGCACCGTCTCGGCGCGGTTCGCCTGATTGCGGGTCGAGCGCGCTGCGCGCATCGACCGTTCGAGAGCAGATGCGCGGCGGCGTGTTCGTCACGCCGCCGCGCGGAAGTTCAATAGCTCAGTTCTTCAGCACGATGCGCCCGACCACCTTGCCGGCACGCAGTTCGTCGATCCACTTCTGGACGTCGCCCATCGGCTCTTCGCGCATCGGCGTCGGCTTGATCTTGCCGGCACGCGCCAGCGCCATCAGCTCCTGGGCTTCGGCGAGCGTGCCGACCATGAAGCCCTCGACGGTGAGGCGCTTGTAGACCCATTGCACCATCGGCAGCGTGAACTGGCCGCCCATCAGGCCGGAGACCACGACCTTGCCGCCGCGTGCGGCAACCGCCACCGCGAACGCCATCGACTTCTCGTTGCCGGCGAAATCGACGACCTCGTCGAAACCGCCGTCGGTCTCCTTCAGGATGCGCTTGATCACGTCGGGCTCGGACGGGTCATAGGCGGCCGATGCGCCGTTCTTCAGCGCGGTCTCGCGCGCCGCCGGGCTGAGATCGGCGACCGTGATCGGCTGCTTGAACATCGCCTGCGCGAACGACAGGCCCATCATGCCGACGCCGCCGAGACCGATCAGCAGGAGATTGCGCTGGCGCGGACGGTCGACGAGGCGCTTGAGCGCGCCGTAGGCCGTCACGCCCGAGCACATCAGGGTCGCGGCCTGGTTGACGGGCAGCGGATCGTAATCGAGCAGGTACTTCGCATCCGGCACCAGCACGTGGGTGGCAAAGCCGCCGTCGATGGAGACGCCGAGGAAGCGCTGCTTGACGCAGAGGTTCTCGTCGCCGTTCTTGCAGTCGCGGCACTGGCCGCAGCCGATCCAGGGAAACACGGCCTTCTTCGCGCCGACGAGTCCGGCGGGCACCTCGGAGCCGACTTCCTCGACCACGCCCGCGATCTCGTGTCCGAGCGTGAAGGGCAATGTCATGCCGCGCGTGGTGTCGAGCTTCTTGCCGCCGCCGAGATCGGCATAGCCGTCCTGGATGTGCAGATCCGAATGGCAAAGGCCGCAGCGCTCGATGCGCACCAGCACTTCGCGGCCCTGCGGCTTGGGCGTGTCGACGATGGTCTCGCATAGCGGCGCATCGAACTTGACCAGGGATTGCCTGCGCATCAGCGCCATATTCTTTCCTCCGAAATTTCCATTATCAGGTCTCGTCTCGTATATCGGCCAATTCACGCGCCATGGCAACAAAGCCCGCGATCGGAATGGTCTCCGCGCGCCGCGTCGCATCGACGCCCGCCGCCTGCGCAAGCCGCGCCGGATCGACACCGAGGGATTTCAGGCTCTGGCGCAGCATCTTGCGACGCTGCCCGAAGGCGGCCGCCGCGACCTGTTCGAGTATCCGGCGATCGCAGGGCAGGGGATCCGCGCGCGGCACCAGGCGCACGACCGACGAGGTGACCTTCGGCGGCGGCACAAAAGCGGCCGGCGCGATGTCGAACAGGATCTTGGTCTCCGCGCGCCAGTTGGCGAGCACGCCGAGACGGCCGTAAGCCTCCTCGTCCTCGCGCGCCACGATGCGTTCGCCGACCTCGCGCTGGAACATCAGCACCATCATCGCATACCAGGGCGGCCAGGGTTCGATCGTGAGCCAGTTGATCAGGAGCTGCGTCGCGATGTTGTAGGGCAGGTTGGCGACGATCTTGGCCTTCTGGCCTTCGAGCCGCGGCCGGGGATCGAAGGTCATGGCGTCGCCATGCACGATGTCGAGCCTGCCGGGATAGCGCGCGGAAATATCCTGCAGGGCAGGAATGGCGCGCTCGTCATGCTCGATCGCGATGACACGCCTGGCGCCGAGTGCGAGCAGGGCGCGTGTCAGGCCGCCCGGACCCGGCCCGATCTCGACGATGGTGCAATCGTCCAGCGGCGCGGCCGCGCGCGCGATGCGCGCGGTCAGGTTGAGGTCGAGCAGGAAGTTCTGGCCGAGCGATTTGCGGGCCGACAGGCCATGCTGGCGAATGACCTCGCGAAGCGGCGGGAGGTCGTCGATCGCGCTCATCAGCTTCTTGCGGCCGCCATGCGGCTCGCGAGCTTGAGCGCCGCAATCAGGCTTGCCGGATTGGCCTTGCCGGTGCCGGCGATGTCGAACGCGGTGCCGTGATCGGGCGAGGTGCGGACGAAGGGCAGCCCGAGCGTGACGTTGACCGCGTCGTCGAACGCAACTGTCTTGATCGGGATCAGCGCCTGGTCGTGATACATGCACACCGCGCAGTCGTAGGCGGCGCGCGCGGCCTCGTGAAACATGGTGTCGGCCGGCAGCGGGCCCTTGATGTCGATGCCTTCGTTGCGCAGCACCTTGATGGCGGGCGAAATGATGGTCTGCTCCTCGTGCCCGAGCGAGCCTTCTTCGCCCGCGTGCGGATTGAGGCCGGAGATCGCGATCCGCGGCGCGGCGATGCCGAAGCGGGATTTCAACTCGGCAGCGACGATGCGAACGGTCGAGATGATGAGCTCGCCGCTGAGCTCGGCGAGCGCATCGCGCAGTGACACGTGGATCGTCACCGGCACCACGGCGAGCCGCGGCGACCACAGCATCATCACGGGCTGCGGCACGTGGCCGTCCTGCGCGGCGAGCTCGGCGAGGAATTCGGTGTGGCCGGGATGGCGGAAGCCGGCGCGATAGAGCACGCTCTTGGCGATCGGATTGGTGACGACGGCGCCGGCGCGCCCCGCGCGGACGTCGGCGACAGCCTGGCGGATCGAGGCGAGCGCGGCCGGAGCGCTGGTTCCGTCGGGCTTGCCGGGCCCCGCCGTCGCGCGCTCGCCGGTCGCGACCACGGGGAGCGCATCGGCGAAAGCGGCTTCGGCGTCGTCCGCGCTCACACCGGCGATCTTCACGTCGGCGCCGAGTGCCTTGGCCCGGCGGGTGACCAGGGCCTCGTCGCCGAGCAGATAGAAGGCGGGCAGGTCCAGTTCACGACGCCTGAGCCAGGCCGCGATCGTGATGTCGGGGCCGATGCCGGCGGCCTCTCCCAGGGTGAGGGCGAGGGGCCTTGTCGAAGGCTGTGTGACGGACCTGGCCATCAGCGGTTGCGGTATTCGATCATCGCCGCTTTGCGGATCTCTTCGAGATAGGTCTTCTGGGTCTTCTCGTACTTCTCGGAGTACATCTTCTCGCGGATCTCGCGCTTCTTCGGCGTGTCGATCATAGTCGGCTTGCGCGCGCACAACACGACCATCTCGATGCCCTGCTTGGTCACCTCGGGCGCGGTCAGATGGCCGATCGGCGTGTCGTCGAGCACCTTGCGCAGCGCCTCGGGCAGGTCCGCGGTGGTTTTGGTGACGGTCTCCCGGATGGTGGCGTTCGGCGTCGAGCGGAACAGCGAATTGGCCTCGTCGCAGCTCGTGACGCGCGATCGGTAGGTCTCCGCTTCCTTGTGCCGCGTCTCCATGAAGGCCTGCGACGAGCCGCGCGGCACGATCAGGACGATCGGCTGCATCTTGTACTCGGTGCCTTCGATCTGGAGCTTCTCGCCGCCCTGGGCCTGCACGGCGGCGGCCACGTCGCGCTCGCCGACCTGCAGGCGTTCCTTGTAGCGGCCGCGGACGAGGCTGGTCCAGACCATCTCGGCCTTCATGCGGTTCTTCAGCGTCTCCGGGCGGACGCCCTTGACCTCGAGCGACTTGGTGAGCTGGTCCGGGGAGACGCGCATGCGCTGCGCCATGCCCGCGTAGGACTGGTCGATGTCGGAGACACCGGGGTCCACGCCGAACTTCTTGCCTTCCTTGAGCTTGAGCTTGTCGTCGATCAGCTCGTCGATGACCTGCTGCCGGGCCGGCGCCTTCTGCGACGTCAGCTGGTCGAGCCTGGAGCGCTGCTCGATGTCGAAATCGGTGATCGGATCGCCGTTGACCATGACGACGATGTTCTGCGCCCGGGACGGCGTCGGCGCGCCGATCAGGAGCAATCCGGCGCCGAGGGCGACGGAGAGGAGGCGGAAGACAGGCAAAGAGGTCGTCATGATTGTCGCTCGCAAGTCAGCCGAGTTGAACCCTGCGATCGGGCCAACGCGACCGGCACTTCAGACGGTTCACTGGAGGCCGGCGGAATTGCTGGACCCCGTCGAGGTCGCCAGCGTGCGCAGGCCGATTTGGAACATGAACGCGTGGCTCAGCACGGGGGGCGTTGAGCCCGCGGAGTAGCTATAGGAAGTTACATAGTTCGCCGCCAGCACGAAGCAATCGTCCACATAGCCGGCGCCGAGCACATACTGGTTGATCTTGTTGGCCTCGAGGTCCCAGCGCGCCGAACCCGTCACCACCCAGTTGGCGGCGACCTTCAGCGAGCCGGAGGTCAGGATGCCCTCGCGGCGCGTCAGATAGCCAAGCTCGGGCTGCGGCGCGTAGTTGCCGTACATCATGCTGATCGACCAGCGATTGAAGTTGGCGCGGCCTTCGGCCTCGAAACGCTGAACGTTCCAGGTCTGCTCATCCATGCGGGAGCGGACGCTGAACGTATAGGTGCTGTTGGGCGAATAGCTCGCGCTCGCGACGTAGTCGGACCGCGGCTTGTCGAGGCCGGAATCCAGACCCGTATTGATGGAGTCCTGGACCGCGTAGGAGTTCATGCCGAACAGCTGGTAGGACTGGCCGAACAGCACCTTGACGGCGCCGCCCCTGTCGAACTGCGTGGTGGCCTGCACGCCGACATTGGCGCGGCCGCCGCCTTCGACGCGGTCGTACCCGGAGAATTTGTCGACGCTGAACAGGTTCGACGTGTCGAACACCATGCTCTGCGCGTCCTCGTTCGGGAACTTGCCGGCATAGGTTTCGTTCGGCCGGATGATGACCTGCGCGATCGGCTCGATGGTGGTCGAACCCCACGGCTGAACGTTGATGAAGGGATAGCGATACTCCAGACCGACGGTCGGCATCAGGCGCAGCGCCTGGGTGTCGCCGACGGGCAGGTAGTTGGAGACGCCGGGCTGGTTGGAGACCGACGAATTGACGGCGTCGGCGCGGAGAATGGCGAACGGAGTCCAGATCTCGCCGAACGGATCGGTGAAGGACTTGCGCCATTGCGCCTCGGCCGTGAGGCGGGTGTAGGTGCCGGGGAAGCCGCGCATCAGGCACTGCGCCGGCGTGCGCGCCAGCGGGTCGGCCGACGTCGTCGTGCACAGGCTGTTGGTGTTGGCGATCGTCGTGATCGGGTCGAACGCCGCGGTGTCGCGCGACAGGTTCACGAAGTTGGTCTTGTAGCTGAACTCGCCGCCGAAGACCGGATAGTTGAGCACGTTCGAGTAGTCGATCACCGGATAGACGATCGGCACCTGGTTCTGGTTACCCGAGTAGCTCAGCCAGTACATGGTGCGCGCGTCGAAGAAGCTGCGATTGCCGACGCCGGTCAGATAGAGCTGCGACAGCGCGTCGGTCGGCAGGTTCAGGAACGACCCGAGCGGGTCGCGATACTGCGCCAGGCGATAGTCCGAGAAGAAATAGTAGTCGGACATCAGGACGCCGTCCCAACCCCAGACCCACTTGTCGTTCAGGGCGAACTGGCCCTTGGTGTCGACGGCGCCGCGGAATTGGCGGTCGCCCGGCTGGCCGGCGAACTGGCCGGGGTCGAGCTGGTCGATGCCGTAGACACGGATCTGGTAGGCGCCGTCCATCAGGCGCTGGCGGAATTCGGCCTGCATCAGCACGCCCTGCTTGGACGTGATGCGCGGGTTGAAGGTCATGTCCATGTCGGGCGCGATCGCCCAGTAGAACGGAACCTCGACGCCGTAGCCAAAGGTCGTGTTCGACGTGAAGCCCGGCATCAGGAAGCCGGTCTTGCGCTTCACGGTCGGGTCGGGCGTCGAGAAATAGGGGATGTAGGCCAGCGGGACGCCGAAGAATTCGAGCTGCGCGGTCTCGAAATACAGCATCTTCTCCTGCTGGTCGTGGATGATGCGGGCACCCTTGACCTGCCAGAGCGGCGGCTTCTTCGGATCGTCCTTACACGGCGCGCAAGCCGTGTAGACGCCGTTCTCGAACACCGTGTAGTTGCCGCTGGAGCGGTCGGCGCGGCTTGCGGCCATGCGGGTCTGGTCCGCGGTGTCGACGCGCAGCGAATCGACGAATCCGTCGCGGTAATCGTCGGACAGATCCATGATCTCGGCATAGGTGATCTTGCCGTCGGCATCCGTCATCCGGATGTTGCCCTCGGCATGGAGGCGCTTGGTCTTCTGGTCGTAGATGACCCGATCGGCCTCGACACTGGTGCCGTTGTAGAAGAGCTGGACGTTGCCGACCGCCGAGACGCGCGAGTTGTTGTAGTCGTAGTCGACCTCGGTCGCCTGCACGAGCATCTGGTTGTCGTTGGCCACCTTCGGCGGCTTCGGACGCGGCGGCAGGGGATTGTAGGTGAAGCTCTGCGCGCCGGCCGGCATCACGGCGGCAACGTCGATCAGGCCGGCAAGCGATACCGCGGCGGCGACGGCGAGCAGCAGCCTGCGTACGGGCAAACCGATCCCGTTCGCGCGCACCATTGTGCGCCGCGCCAGACGAGACACGGGTCCTCGGCGGACGGCCGTCACTATCCGTCCTCCTGATACAGCAAGGCTAAAAAGCCGGTGAGGCCGCCCACCACCACGGGCAACCACGCCGCAGCGATCGGATGCATCAACTCAGCCTTGCTCAAGTCTTCAGTCACTTTCGACAGAACGTAGAGCAGAAAGCCTGCGCCCACGCCACTCAAAACCATCTTCTGTACGCCGCCCATCCGGAAGAAGCGCAACGACACGGACGCCGCTAGCATCACCATGGCGGCGAGCAAAAACGGCTGTGCCAGCAGCTTGTGATACTGGAGTCGATATCCGGCTGTCGCGAAGCCCGAGCTCTCCGAAGAGCGGATGTAGCTCGGTAGTTGCCAAAATGACACAGTCTCGGGTGTGGAAAAGCTGTTGCGGACCTGCGCCTCGGTCAGCGTCGTGGGAATCGTGAGCTGCGCCTGATCGACGGGCGGCGCGTCCAGCGAGAACCGCCGCACGGTCTTGAACAGCCAGTGGCCGTTCTCCAGCGTCGCCTCGCGCGCCTCGATCCGCTCCTTGAAATGCCAGTCTGTGTCAAAGCGGAACAGCGTCAGTCCGGTCAGCCGGATGCCCTGCTGTTCGCTGCGGGCCGCATTGATGATGACCTGGCCGTCATTGGTGACCTGATTGAGCCAGAAGCCCGCGGCGTCCTGGATGCCGCCGCCCGGCGCGGAGCCGAACAGCTCGGCTTCCATGCGCTTGGAGAGCTCGCGCAGATTCGCCGACATCGGATTGTAGGCGACCGTGGCGATCACCCCGATCAGGAGCGCGCTGCCGAGCGCCGGCGAGATGAACTGCCACGCGGAGATCCCGGCGGCGCGGGCGACCACGAGTTCGAGGCGGCGGGAGAGGGCGAGATAGCAGGTCATGGCGCCGATCAGCATGCAGAACGGCGTCAGCTTCTCGAGCAGTTGCGGCACACGGAACAGCGAGGTCTCGGCCACCATGATCGCGGAGGCGGACGCCAGGCCCGAGGTCTTGCGCACCATCTCGATGTAGTCGACCAGCACGAGCAGCAGGAAGATGCTCGCGAACACGCCGAGCGCGGCGACGACGAAGCGGCCGGCGAAATAGCGCCCGAGTGTGTTGGTGAGCATGCTCATGCGGTGGCCGGCCGTCCGAACAGCCGCGCGATGCGCGCGTTCGATTTGTTGATGGCCTCCATGAGGCGGGGAGGCGGCTCGACCACGATGCCGCCGACGATCATCCAGATGCCGGCACCGATCGCGACTGCCAGCATCGCATACTGAATGGCGGCGGCAGCCGGCGACTTCACCGCCATCACCGAGCAGGCGAAGCCCGCCATGCGCAGGCCGAACACCGCGAGCACCGAGCCGCCGATCGAGAAGTTGCGGCTCTGGCGCGTCGTGCGCGGCGCGCCGAGGAAAGCGAAGGTCAGGGCCGCGAAGGCGAACGGATAGATCGGCGCCATGATGCGGTCATGCAGCTCGGAGCGGAACTGCCCGGGGACCGCCTTGTAGACCGGGTCGTCTTCGGACGGCGAGAAAAGCTCCCAGAGATAACGCTCGCGGATGCCCAGGGTGACGTCGTGGCCCTGGTTGGAGAACTTCGACATGTCGAAGCCATAGCGGCCGAACGCGACCAGCGCGGGATCGCGCTTGCCGGCCTCGAAGCGCTGCAGGTTTCCGTCCTTCAGCACCAGGAACGATCCGTTGTCGTTCTTCACGACTTCGCCATGCTCGGCGACGATCGAGACGCGCTCGTTCGGGTCGCGGCGGTCGTCGATGAAGATGCCGGCGAGAATGCCGCCCGGCTGACGCTCGCGAATCCGGATCGTGAGGTTCTTGTCGAGCTGGGCGAAGCGGCCGGGCTGGAGGATGTTGGTGAGCACGTCGGCGGTGATCTCGGCATCCCACTGCTTGATCCGGCGCATGCCGTCGGGCGCGAGATAGGCCGCGATGAAGGCCACCAGCAGCGCCACCACGCAAGTGGCGTAGAAGAACGGATAGAACAGCCGGAACGGCGAGAAGCCGGCGGCATTCATCACGATGATCTCGGAATCGGTCGCGAGCTTGTTCAGCGTGTGCGAGATCGCGATCATCAGCGCGATCGGCGAGATGATCAGGACGAGCGCCGGAATGACGAGGCTGGTGATGCCGAGGAAGGTGAGGATGGTCTGACCCTGGCTGGTCATCAGGTCGATGCCGCGCAACGCCTGCGTAATCCAGATCACGCCGGTGAGGCTGACCAAGACCAGCGCAAACGACGCGAGCGTCGTGCGGAAGATATACCTATCGATCGACCCCATGCGCTACCGCACGAATCCCCACTCGACCCCAACGTAGATCCGGAATTTGACCGTCCGACCCATCCCCGAACGGGGATCCCCAAGGATCGTCCAGCCACCTCTTCCAGCGGCTTAGTCTCTCACTACCATCCCTTTGATCCGTCAACAAAATGGCCGGTCCGTGGCACCCTCAATATAAGGTTAATATTTCGCTTGTTGTGGCGTTCGGGCCACTTGGGGTGCTTGGCATCCGCCGGGCCTCTGGCCCATAGTGTGCGAAGTTCGATGAATCGCCGTTCAGTCGAGATCCCCGGCGGGGACCTTGGATTGGAAGAAAGCCCTATCTTTTGAAGGAGTTACTCATGTCCGATGCCATCAAGGTCGGCTTTGTCCCGCTTGCCGCCGCCCCCCGTGGCATCCTGGTCGTGTTCTGCGACGACGGTTTGAAGCTCGGTCCGGCAACGGCGAAGGCCCTGGGCGGATCTGCCGATATCGTGAAACGGGCGGCCTCCGCCGCCGCCTTCAAGGGCAAGACCGGCGCCGTGCTCGACATCCTGGCGCCGGAGGGTCTGAAGGCGACTCGCCTGATTGTCATCGGCGCCGGCAAGGCCGCTGGCCTGAAGGCGAACGATTTCCTCAAGTTCGGCGGCATCGCGGCGAGCAGGCTGCGGCCCGGATCCGGTGCCATGAGCGTCATGGCGGAACTGCCCGACGGTGCCATGACGAGCGAGCAGGCGGTCGCGATCGCTTCCGGCCTGCGGCTGCGTGTCTACAAGTTCGACCGCTACAAGACGAAGAAGAAGGACGGCGAGGAGGGCAGCCTGAACGCCGACGTCGCGCTCGCGGTGGGCGATGTCGCTTCGGCCAAACGGGCTTTCGCGTCGGCCGGTCACGTCGTCGACGGCGTGATCATCGCGCGCGACCTCGTCAACGAGCCGCCGAACGTGCTTTTCCCCGAGGAGTTCGCGCGCCGCGCGAGCCTGCTCCGTAAGCTCGGCGTCAAGGTCGAGGTGCTCGACGTCAAGGCGATGCAGAAGCTCGGCATGGGCGCTCTGCTCGGCGTGGGCCAGGGCTCGGCGCGGCCGAGCCGCACGGTGATCATGCGCTGGGACGGCGGCAAGAAGGGCGAGGCACCGGTCGCCTTCGTCGGCAAGGGCGTCTGTTTCGACACCGGCGGCATTTCGATCAAGCCGGCCGGCAGCATGGAGGACATGAAGGGCGACATGGGGGGAGCCGCCTGCGTCGTCGGCCTGATGCATGCGCTCGCCGCGCGCAAGGCCAAGGCCAATGTGGTCGGAGCCATCGGCCTCGTCGAGAATATGCCGGACGGCAACGCGCAGCGGCCGGGCGACATCGTCACCTCGATGTCGGGCCAGACCATCGAGATCATCAACACCGACGCGGAAGGCCGCCTCGTGCTGGCCGACGTGCTCTGGTACGTCGCGAAGAAGACCAAGCCGAAGTTCATGGTGGATCTGGCGACGCTGACCGGTGCGATCATGGTCGCGCTCGGGACCGAGCACGCCGGCATGTTCTCCAACAATGACGAGCTCGCGGACCGGCTGCTGACGGCCGGGCTCGAGAGCGGCGAGAAGGTCTGGCGCATGCCGCTCGGCCCCGAATACGACAAGCTGATCGATTCCCAGTTCGCCGACATGAAGAACACCGGCGGCCGTCATGGCGGCTCGATCACCGCGGCTCAGTTCCTCCAGCGCTTCGTCGACGGCACGCCCTGGGCGCATCTCGACATCGCCGGTACCGCCATGGGAGCGCCGAAGACCGACATCAACCAGAGCTGGGGATCCGGCTATGGCGTCCGCCTGCTCGATCGGCTGGTCGCGGACCATTACGAGCGCAAATGACTGAGGTCCTGTTCTACCATCTGCAAAACATGACGGTGGAGAACGTGTTGCCGCCGCTTCTCGAGAAATCGCTGGAGCGCGGCTGGCGCGTCGTCGTGCAGTCGACGTCGCCGGAGCGAGCGGACGCGCTCGATGCGCATCTGTGGACCTATCGCGACGATTCGTTCCTGCCGCACGCGACCTGGCGCGTGAACGATGCAGCCGAGCAGCCGATCGTGCTGGCGATTGAGGAGGACAATCCGAACGGTGCCCATGTGCGTTTCCTGGTCGACAACGCGGCGCTGCCGCAGGACTCCCCGAGCTACGAGCGCATGGTGTTGCTGTTCAATGGCGACGACCCGGACGCGCTGGCCCAGGCCCGCAGCGCCTGGACGGATTGCAAGGCGAGGGGATTTGAGGTCACCTATTGGCAGGCCGATGAACGAGGCCGCTGGCAACGGCGAAATTAGCGATCGTTCGCAATTAATGATAATTTGCACTTTTCGCGCGATGCTGGCTTTGGCCACCTTCGTGCCGCAAAGTGATGTTGGGACAATCGCTTAGGGCTCGTCCTTCACGCGGGGAAATTAGTTTATCGTGCGACATCAAAAGCTTCCCAGGTCGCTCCTAGTTGCGTTGGCTGCCGTAGCGCCCCTGATGGCGGGCTGCTCGGGCGGCTCCGATCTGCTGTCGAAGGATGCCGACTGGTTCCAGAGGCCCGGCCGCCTCTTCATCAAGAACATTTCGATCGAATCTCCGCCGCTGACCCCCGACAAGCCGGTGGCGCCGGAGGATCTGGTCAGCGCCGACGGCGCTTGCCCCGGCATGGCGCCGCCCCCCGGACCTGCCGATGCCAATGCGTCGACGACGGCGCCTGCGCCGGTCGGCGGCACGGTCGCGCTCGGCCATGCCGAATGCGACGTGGTGCGCGGCATCGGCGCGCCGTCGAATGTCAACCTATCCAATGATGCGGCCGGCAGGCGCGTCGCCGTGATCACCTGGACGACCGGCCCGCGCGCCGGCATCTACACGTTCACGGCCGGCCGCCTGTCCTCGATCGAAGCCTCGCCGGAACCTCAGGTCGTGCCGAAGCCGGCCAAGCCCAAGGCGAAGAAGAAGTCGGCGGCCTAGTCATTCACGTGCCGGGGATGCGGCGCAGCACGCGCTAGCTCGCCGCCTCATCGAATTCCGTGCTGGCCTCCAGCCATTGCTCTTCGGCGCGCGTCAGCGCATCCGCGGCGTTGGCGCGTGCTTTCGAAAGTTGCGCGGCCTGCTTCGGATCGCGGGTGAAGATGTCGGGCAGGGCGAGCGCCGTGTCGATCTTCGCGATGATCTCGCTGACGCGGGCGATCTCGGCTTCCGCTTCCACGATGCGCTTCCTCAGCGAGCCGCGATTGTCCGATCGCGCGCGCTGCGGTTTCTCGTTCCCTGCACCGCGCTCGCGCGGAGTGGCGTCCGCGTTGCGTGACGACAGCACGAGGCGGCGGTACTCGTCGAGATCGCCCTCGTAGTTGGTCACGGTGCGGTCGGCGACGATCCAGAGCCGGTCTGCGCAGGCCTCGATCAGGTAGCGGTCGTGCGAGACCATGATGACGGCGCCGGGAAATTCGTTGATCGCCTCGGCGAGCGCGGCGCGGCTGTCGATATCGAGATGGTTGGTCGGCTCGTCCAGGATGATCATGTTCGGGCCGTAGAAGGTCGCAAGTCCCAGCAGGAGGCGCGCCTTCTCGCCGCCCGACAGCTTGCCCGCCTTGGTGTCGGCCGCCTTGCCGGAAAAGCCGATAGCGCCTGCGCGCGCGCGCACCTTGGCCTCGGGCGCATCGCCCATCAGCTTGCGGACGTGGTCGTAGGCGGAAGCGTCCTCGTTGAGCTCGTCGAGCTGGTGCTGCGCGAAATAGGCGATCGACAGCTTGTCGGCGCGGGTGACCCTGCCGGAGAATGGCGCCAGCCGGCCGGCGAGCAGCTTCACCAGCGTCGATTTGCCGTTGCCGTTGGCGCCCAGCAGCGCGATGCGGTCGTCATTGTCGATGCGCAGCGTGACGCGACCCAGCACCGGTGTCGCCGGATCGTAGCCCACCGACACGTTGTCGGCGGCGATGATCGGCGGCGACAGGATCTTCTCCGGCGCGGGAAAGCTGATCTCGCGTACGTCCTCGGTCACCAAGGCCGTGATCGGCTTCAGCCGCTCCAGCATCTTGACGCGCGACTGCGCCTGGCGCGCCTTCGAGGCCTTGGCCTTGAAACGGTCGACGAAGGCTTGCAGGCGCGCCCGCTCGGCCTCCTGGCGCTTGACCTGCTTGGCGTCGAGCAGTTCGCGCGCGGCGCGCTGCTCCTCGAACGAGGAGTAGGTGCCGCGATAGAGCGTGAGCTTGCCGCGCTCCAGGTGAAGGATCTGGTCGACCGAGCTTTCCAGGAGATCGCGGTCGTGGCTGATCACGATCACCGTACGCGGATAATGGGCGAGGTGATCCTCGAGCCACAGCGTGCCTTCGAGGTCGAGATAGTTGGTGGGTTCGTCGAGCAGCAGGAGGTCGGGGGCCGCGAACAGCGTCGCCGCGAGCGCCACCCGCATGCGCCAGCCGCCGGAAAACTCTGCGCAGGGGCGCGCCTGGTCGGCGGCGGAGAAACCGAGGCCGGAGAGGATGGCGGCCGCGCGGGCCGGCGCCGAATGCGCGTCGATGTCGACGAGGCGGGTCTGGATCTCGGCGATGCGGTGCGGGTCGGCTGCGCTCTCGGCTTCGCGGAGCAGCGCATCACGCTCGAGATCGGCCCTGAGCACGACCTCGATCAGGCTCTCCGGACCATTCGGGGCTTCCTGCGCGAGACTGCCGACGCGCCAGCGCGGCGGCACCGTGACCGAGCCATGCTCGGCCGCCAATTCACCACGGATCACCTTGAAAAGCGTCGACTTGCCGGTTCCGTTGCGTCCGACCAGACCGACCCGCGAACCGGGCGTGATCTGCGCGGAGCTCTGGTCGATCAAAAGGCGTCCGGCGAGGCGGATCGTGAGGTCGGTGATGGAAAGCATGCGGCCTTGTCACCGCAGCCGGGTCCAAACGCAACCCGTTTTTCCGGGCCGGTCAGCGGGGCGGGTTGCCTTCGCGCTTCTTGAGCTCGTTCAGGAGATGCTCGAGCTGCGACGAGAGCCGGGGCTCGGGCCGGAGGCTCTGCTGAAGCCGCTCGCCTACGGCATCGCAAATCGATCGGCTGGTGTGCCGGTCGATTTGGTTGCTGTCATTGGCGAAGAGGCCGGTCATGACGAGGTTCCGTGTTTTCAAGGTGACGACACGGTACCAAGTCCTTGGCCCCCAAAATGGTTTCGCCCCCAATGGGGAATGGGTGGCATTCTAGTAAAAATTGTATGAAAGCCGCGATATTCGCTCAAATACAAAGCCCCGGCGGGGGGAAGGCCGGGGCTTTGCTTGGAAGGTACCTTGGGGAAGGTACCGCAGGAAGGTGCTGTCGGGCTCAGTAGCAGCGGTTGATCAGCCGCCAACGGGGTCCCCAGGGGGTCGGGACCAGCCGGCGCACGTAGCAGCCGCCATAACCGTAGGAGACGGGGCCACCGACATAGAAGCGAGGCGCGCCCCAGCCGTAGCCGTGGCCCCAGCCACCGCCGTGCCAGCCCCAGCCGCCATGCCAGTGAGCGGAGGCGGAGGTCGGTGCCAGCGCGGCACCCAGCGCGACCGCGGCGACTGCGGCAAGCGAAAGTTTCCTCAACATGGTGATCTCCTCAAAACTGCCGGCGCGGGCCTGCGCGTCGATGGAAAGGCCGCCGAAACGGTGGGCCTCATGAGCAGGCTTTCGTTTCGATGGCTCGCACCCTATCTCCGTGAGGCTGAACCAAACCCTGACAGGGGCTTCAGAATGGGTTCATCTGGGTGAAATTGCTGTAATCCATGCCGAAATCGAGAGGACCGTCGGTCCTGCGGCGAAGCGTCTGTTGGGGCGCTCGGGCGGTCGCTTGCCGTTCCGCAACGGCGCCGATATAAGCCCCGCAACTCCAAACCACCCGCTTTTTCCTCAAGGACAAGATCATGGCCATCGAACGCACTTTCTCGATCATCAAGCCCGACGCGACCGCGCGTAACCTGACCGGTGCGGTCAACGCCGTGATCGAGAAGGCCGGCCTGCGCATCGTCGCCCAGAAGCGCATCCGCATGACCAAGGAGCAGGCCGAAACGTTCTACGCCGTTCACAAGGCCCGCCCGTTCTTCGGCGAACTCGTCGAATTCATGACCTCGGGCCCGGTGGTCGTGCAGGTCCTCGAAGCCGAGGGCGCGGTCGCCAAGTATCGCGAGGCGATGGGCGCGACCGATCCGTCGAAGGCCGCCGACGGCACCATCCGCAAGCTCTACGCCAAGTCGATCGGCGAGAACTCGGCGCATGGTTCGGACGCTCCCGAGACCGCCGCGATCGAAATCGCGCAGTTCTTCTCGGGCAACGAGATCGTCGGCTGATCCTTCAGCCGGACCAGGGCGCGGTGAATCTCACCGCGCTTTGGTTTATTGTTTGAGCATGATCCGTCCGGAGAGCAGCTGCGTGCTTTCGGGACCATGCTTTGAGACGACGGGGCGAAAGGACTCATTGTGAACTGGCTCTGGCAGATCTTCGATCCGGCCACGATCGGATCGTTCTTCACCCAGTTCCGCAATGAAATGGCCGAGCCCACGTTCTGGATCGCAGTCGGCAAGATCATCTGGATCAATATCCTGCTCTCCGGCGACAACGCGCTGGTGATCGCGCTCGCCTGTCGTGGCCTGAAGCCGCGGCACCGGCTGTGGGGTATGATTCTCGGCGCCGGCGCGGCCGTGCTGCTGCGGATCATCTTCACCGGCATCGTCGCCAGCCTGATGGAGCTGCCGTACCTCAAGCTGGTCGGCGGTCTCGCGCTGATCGTGATCGCGGCCAAGCTGCTGGTGCCGGAGCAGGAAGACGAGGACGGCGTCGCGTCGGCTTCCCACCTGTGGCAGGCGGTTCAGATCGTCGTCGTCGCGGACATCGTGATGAGCCTCGACAACGTCATCGCGGTGGCTGCGGCTGCCAATGGCAGCGTGCCGCTTCTGGTGCTCGGCCTTGCCATCAGCGTTCCCCTGATCGTCGCCGGTGCGGCGCTGATCATGGCGCTGCTCTCGCGCTTGCCGATCCTGGTCTGGGCGGGCGCGGCGTTGCTCGGCTGGATCGCCGGCGAGGTGATCGCGACCGATCCCGGCGTCGAGCCGAAGCTGCACGCGCTGTTCGACGGCCCCTTCGGCGCCTCACTGGATTCGATGCTCGCGAATTTGCGCATTCCTCCGCAATTCGCCCATGGCGGCGGAGGCGGCGAGTATCTCTGCGCCGCGCTCGGTGTCATCGTCGTGTTGGTCGTCGGCTCGATCTGGCGCCGGCGCAGCCTCAGCCAGGCCGCGCTCGAGGCGTCCGAGCATCACGCCAAGGCCTCGGCGGAATAAGCTCTCGTCAGAATCGAGAATACGCTTCGGCTGCTCGCACCGGGCGGAGCTCCGCGCACTGTGGCGCGGGGCAGGTCAGCGCCTCACGATCGAACCGGAGCGGCCGATCAGGCGTGCGAGCTGGCGGAACCGGCTGCCGACGCGGTCGGCGACGAGATCGACGAGCCGATGCTCGAACACCAGCATCAGCTTTCGTCCCTGGCTGCGGAAATGCGTAGCGGGCAGCACGCCCGGCCGGGCCGCCGAGATCAGATGCGCGACGCGGAACGCCGCGCCGAGCAGGCGGGCTCGTTCGAGCTGCGCCGGCGTCAGCAGCTCCTGCATGGTCACCGGCGGCTGGTTTTCCTCGCTGAGGCCGGCATAGCGATAGAATACGGACAGGCCGACGAAGGCGCGTTCGGTGTGGGTGATCGCGCCGAAATTGCCGTTGACGACGAGGCTCAGCGTCTGCTCGCCGCGATGGTCGGGATGCACGCGCCAGCCGATATCGGACAGCAGGCAGGCGGTGTGGCGCAGGCGACGATCCTCCTCGGTCTCGCGCAGCTTGACCACGCGGGCGAGGCGGTCGGTCCATGCGATCAGCTCGCGGGCGTGCCGTGCCGAGCGCGACAAGAGCTGGTTGAGCTCCTCGGCGGCGCAGATCAGTCCATCCTTGGCGCGTTCGGACTCCGGAAGCTTCTCATGCAGCAGGCCTTCGCGCACGCCGAAGGTCGAGAACACGATGGTCTTCGGCCGCGCTACGCGGATGATATGCTCGAGCACGAGCGCGGCATAGGTGAGGAGAGGGCGGCGCGCGTCGGCGACGACCTCGATGTCGGCCAGCATGTCGGTCGCCGCGAGCCGGCGCAGGCGGCGCACGAAGTCGAGAGCCTCGGCGGCCGGAATCGAATAGCCATGCATCACCTGCAGCGGATAGCCGCTCTGGATGATGTGGATGCGCGCGAGCGCGCGCCAGGTGCCGCCGACCGCGTAGAAGGTGCGGCCGGGACCTGCGGTGAGCTGCGGCACCCCGTCGAGCTCTTCGCGCACGATGCGG
The DNA here is from genome assembly GCF_047605465.1 of Bradyrhizobium sp. Lineage (GTDB taxonomy): Bacteria > Pseudomonadota > Alphaproteobacteria > Rhizobiales > Xanthobacteraceae > Bradyrhizobium. The sequence goes on from NZ_JASGFS010000009.1 coordinate 138,782, forward strand.
TCGGCGCGCTTGAGCGATTTGTGCGCGAGGTCCTGCAGCGCCAGGCCACCGAGCGGCAGCGTCACGCCGCTGCGCACGCTGTTCTTGCGCACGTCGATCAGTTCGAGCGAGCCGCCGCCGAGGTCGCCGACGATCCCGTCCGGATGATGGATGCCCGAGATCACGCCGAGCGCGGACAGCCGCGCCTCGCGCTGTCCCGACAGAATCTCGATCTTCACGGCGCAGATGCGCTCGGCCTTCGCGATGAAGTCGGGACCGTTGGAGGCGTCGCGGCACGCGGCGGTCGCGATCGCGAAGACGCGTCCGACCTGCATCACGCGGCACAGCGCGCGGAACCGCTTCAGCGAGGTCAGCGCCTTGTCGACGGCGTCGGGCGCGAGCAGGCCGGTGCTCTGCACCTCGCGCCCCAGGCCGCACAGCGTCTTCTCGTTGAAGATCGGAATGAGGCTGCGCGCCAGCCCCTCGTAGACGACGAGACGGACCGAGTTGGAACCGATGTCGATGACAGCGACGCTCGCGCCGCGCTTGCGCGGACGCGTCACCTCGGCGATCCCCGATCAGGATTGATGACGTTCATTCCGGCGCGTGAGACGGCGCGGTGAGGATTCCTTGAGCGACTTTCCACGGCCAGACAGACTCGGATTTGTCATGAAGTAGTTGTGGACGTTGAAAGGCTCCTCGCCCTTCGCGGCCTTCATACGCGTTGAGGACCCGTCCGGCAACAATTGCCAGCTCTGCTCGTTGTCCTTCAGGTTCGCGACCATGATCTGTTCGAGAACCTGCTGATGCACCGTGGGATTTTGCAGCGGGCACAGCACCTCGACGCGGCGGTCGAGATTGCGCGGCATCATGTCGGCGGACGAGATATACACAGCCGCTTTGGTGCTCGGCAGTCCCTGACCCATGCCGAAGCAGTAGATTCGGCCGTGTTCCAGGAAGCGCCCGATGATCGACTTGACGCGGATGTTCTCCGACAGGCCCGGAATGCCCGGCCGCAGGCAGCAGATGCCGCGCACCACGAGCTCGACCTGGACGCCGGCCTGCGAGGCCTCGTAGAGCGCATCGATGATGTCGGGATCGACCAGCGCGTTCATCTTCATCCAGACCGCGCCGGGGCGGCCGTGCCGCGCATGCGCGGTTTCGCCCTGGATGTGCTCGATGATGCGCTTGCGCAGGGTCAGCGGCGAAACCGCCATCTTCTCCAAATCGCTCGGTGCCGCATAACCGGTGATGAAGTTGAACACGCGCGCGGCGTCGCGGCCGATGGTCGGGTCCGAGGTGAAGTAGGAGAGGTCGGTGTAGATGCGCGCTGTGACCGGGTGATAGTTGCCGGTGCCGGTGTGGACATAGGTGGTGAGACTGCCGCCCTCGCGGCGCACCACCATCGACAGCTTCGCGTGCGTCTTCAATTCGAGGAAGCCGTAGACGACCTGCACGCCGGCGCGCTCGAGGTCGCGCGCCCAGCGGATGTTGGCTTCCTCGTCGAAGCGCGCCTTCAGCTCGATCAGCGCGGTGACGGACTTGCCGGCTTCGGCGGCTTCCGCGAGTGCGCGCACGATCGGCGAGTTGTTGGAGGTGCGGTAGAGCGTCTGCTTGATCGCGACGACGTCGGGATCGCGCGTGGCCTGCTGCAGGAACTGCACCACGACGTCGAAGGACTCGTAGGGGTGATGGACGACGAGATCCTTCTGCCGGATCGCGGCGAAGATGTCGCCGCCATGCTCGCGCACGCGCTCGGGGTGCCGCGGCACGTAAGGCGTGAATTCGAGGTCGGGCCGGTCGAGCCGGGTCAGCTGCGACAGCTCGTTCATGGCGAGCACGCCGTCGACCAGGAACACCTCGTCGTCGGCGGCCGACAGCGCGTGCTGCACGAAGCTGCGCAGCTCTTCGGGCATCTTGGCATCGATCTCGAGGCGGATCACGGAGCCGCGGCGCCGGCGCTTCAGCGCGGTCTCGAACAGGCGGACGAGGTCTTCGGCCTCTTCCTCGATTTCGAGCTCGGAGTCGCGGATGATGCGGAAGGCGCCCTGGCCGTGGAGATTGTAGCCGGGGAACAGGCGGTTGATGAACAGCCCGGTCGCCTGCTCAAGCGAGATCAGCCGCACCTTGCCTTCGTTCGGCAGACGGATGAAGCGATCGATCTTGCCGGGCATGCGGATCAGCGCGTTCATCTGCTTGCCGTCGGCGGCGCGCGTGAGCTGCAGCGCGATCGTGAAGCCGAGGCTCGGGATGAACGGGAACGGGTGCGCCGGGTCGATCGCGAGCGGCGTCAGCAGCGGGAAGACGTTGTTGAGGAAGTAATCCTCGATCCAGGTCCGTTCCGCCTTGGTGACGTCCTTGCCGTCGACCAGCACGATGCCGACGTCGGCCAGCGTGCCGCGCAGTTCGCCCCAGATCGCTTGCTGGTCGGACGCCAGCTGGGAGACGGTGCGGTTGATGAGCGCCAGCTGTTCCGACGGCGTCAGGCCATCGGGGCTGCGTTCGGCAATCCCCTCGCGTACCTGGGCCTTGATGCCGGCCACGCGGACCATGAAGAACTCATCAAGGTTATTTGCCGAAATCGACAGGAATCGCACCCGCTCCAGCACGGGGTGGTTGGGATTGACCGACTCCTCCAGGACGCGGCGGTTGAAATGCAGCCAGGAGAGCTCGCGGTTGATGAATCGCTCGGGGCTGGAGGCGATCGCCGGCAGACCTTCAGCTTCCGAGTCTTTATCTTTAGTTTCAACGGCTTGCGCTGATTCCATCAGAAGTCGATCCATCCAGTTCGCCTCACCTTGCGACTTATGCGCAAAACCGGCGAGAGCATGTGTTAGTGCGATGACGTTTCGATGACATTGATGTTCCGCCGCCGCGTCGCGTCAAGCGGCCTTGAGGGGGCCGGGCAGGTCAGGTGTCGCGTAACAACTCGGCGGCCAGGGCCCGGGTCACGGGCCGGCCGAGCCGCAGGGCTTCGCTGTCGAGCAGGTCGACGGCGTGCCGGGCGGCGGCCGAGGATCGTTCCAGGCGGGTGGCGAGGTAGCTGACCACGCTCTCGTCGATGTTGAGCTGACGGTCGGTGCAGAACTTGACGATCAGACCACGGAAGAGCTGGTCGTCGGGCGGCAGCAGGCTGACCACCGGCACGGCGCGCAGGCGCGAGCGCAGGTCGCGAAGCTCGATATCCAGCGCGGCCGGGACCTCGCGTCCGGTGAAGAGGATGTAGCCCTCGTCTTCGCGGGCGAGATTCATCAGGTGAAAGAGCGCGCGTTCGTCGAACTCCTTCGCCTTGAGATCCTCGACCACCAGCGCGCCGGTGGCGAGCGCGCCGGGAACGGCAGCTGCCGTCAGCGCATTGGCGGTGGTCGACCGGGCTCCGGCTTCGTCGGCCCAGATGGCGGCGAGGTGGCTCTTGCCGGAGCCTTCGGGGCCGGCGAGCCACATGATCCGGTTCGGCCATTCCGGCCAGCTGTCGATCAAGGCGAGGCCGGCGGCGTTGGCGGGGCCCTCGAGGAAATTGTCCCGGCTCAGGCTCTCCGCATGCGGAAGCGAAAACGCCAATTGTCGGGGGTGAACGCGGCCTGCCACGCTTGCTTTGCTCCATGCCGGCGTGCCGGCCTTGATGACGAAGGTTGGACGTATCGAGCGGAAGTTGGCCTTTTGCGGGGCCGTATCCCGGCTCATTTGGCCTCGATCGTGCTCATGTGCCGCAGCCACTCGACGAGATAAAGCGACACCGAGGACAGCGTGAAGATCGTGACGAAGCCCATCAGGATCATATCATAGGGGGCCGGCCTGAAGCCGAAGGCAAGCGCCGCCAGCACCAGGGCCGCGTAAGACACCTGGGCCGCCGTGTTGAGCTTGGACACTTTCGACGGCTTCATCTCGACCGGCCGGTCGAACAGCCAGGACACGATGACCGCGCCGACGATCATGATGTCGCGGGACACCACCAGGATCACGATCCAGCGGGGGATGTCGCCCCAGATGCCCAGCGAGATGTAGATCGAGACGAGGAGCGCCTTGTCGGCGAGCGGGTCGAGCAGGGCGCCGAGTTCGCTCGTCATGTTGAAGCGCTTGGCGAGGAAACCGTCGACGGCGTCGCTGATGCCGGCAATGAGGAACACGGCGAATGCCACTTCCATTTGGCTCGACACGATGGCCCAGACAATGATCGGGACCAGCATGATGCGGCCCAGGGTAATGATGTTCGGAATACTCACGCGGCGCTTCCCGGCCCCGGTTTGACCTCGAATCCGGCCCTTTGGAGGCTGAACCGGTTGATATCTACATAGTACAGGCCCGGACGCCATGCGAGCCATTGCGCGTCCCCGGAATTCGACGTAACCAGCCGCAAACCCACTGGAAATCGGGCATGACCGACCGCAAAAACGGCCTTACTTACGCCGATTCAGGCGTCGACATCGACGCGGGCAACCGCTTGGTCGACCTGATCAAGCCGATGGTGCGCGCCACCGCGCGTCCCGGCGCCGATGCCGAGATCGGCGGCTTTGGCGGCCTGTTCGACCTCAAGGCGGCCGGATTCAAGGATCCCGTCCTGGTTGCCGCCACCGATGGCGTCGGAACCAAGGTCAAGATCGCGATCGAGACCGGCCTGCATGGCGGGATCGGCATCGACCTTGTCGCCATGAGCGTCAACGACCTCGTGGTGCAGGGCGCCGAGCCGCTGTTCTTCCTGGACTATTTTGCCTGCGGCAAGCTCGACCCGGAGGCCACGGCCGCGATCGTCGCGGGTGTCGCCGAAGGATGCCGCGAGTCCGGCTGCGCCCTGATCGGCGGAGAGACCGCCGAGATGCCCGGCCTCTACAAGGACGGCGATTACGATCTCGGCGGCTTCGCCGTGGGCGCCGCCGAACGGGGAACGCTGCTGCCGCGCAAGGACATCGCCGCGGGCGATGCCGTGATCGGCCTTGCATCCTCGGGCGTGCACTCCAACGGCTTCTCGCTGGTGCGCAAGATCGTCGAGCAATCCGGCCTTGGCTTCGAAGCGCAGGCCCCGTTCGCGCCGGTCATGACGCTCGGCGGCGCGCTGCTGACGCCGACACGGCTCTACGTCAAATCCTGCCTGCGCGCGATCCGCGAAACCGGTGCCGTGAAGGGGCTCGCCCACATCACCGGTGGCGGCTTCACCGACAACATTCCGCGTGTGCTGCCGCAGCATCTTGGTGTCGGCATCGATCTGGCGCGCCTGCCGGTATTGCCGGTGTTCAAATGGCTGGCGGCGCAGGCCGGCATCGCCGAGCTCGAGATGCTCCGGACCTTCAACTGCGGCATCGGCATGATCGCGATCGTCGAGCCCGACAAGGTCGATCAGGTCGTGCAGGTCTTCACCGATGCCGGCGAGACCGTGGCGCAACTCGGCACCGTGATCCCGGCCGAGGGCGAGCATCGCGTCGTCTATAACGGCCACCTCGACCTGACGCTGTGATGAAGCGCCGCGTCGCCATCCTCATCTCCGGCCGCGGCTCCAACATGGCCGCTCTGATCAAGGCCGCGTCAGCGCCGGACTTTCCGGCCGAGATTTCACTCGTCATCTCGAACAAGGCGGACGCGCCCGGACTGGAACGTGCCAAGGCGGGCGGCGTGAAGACGCTCGTGATCGAGAGCAAGCCGTTCGGCAAGGACCGCGCCGGTTTCGAGGCGGTGCTGCAGGGGGCCCTCGACCAGCACGGCATCGAGCTGATCTGCCTCGGCGGCTTCATGCGCCTGTTCACCGCAGAGTTCGCCAAGGCCTGGTACGGGCGGATGCTCAACATTCATCCGTCACTCCTGCCGTCCTTCCCGGGCCTCGACCCGCACGGCCAGGCCCTGCGCGCCGGAGTCAAGCTGTCCGGCGCGACGGTGCACTTCGTGATCCCCGAGACCGATGCCGGCCCGATCGTGATGCAGGGCGCAGTGCCCGTCAGCGACAACGACACGGGTGACACGCTCTCGGAGCGGATTCACGAAATCGAGCACCGCATCTATCCGGAAGCGCTACGCCTGCTCGCGACCGGCAAAGTCCGGATCGAGGGGGACGTCTGCAGGACGGCCGGAAGCGGACCGTCCGAGAATTTCCTGATTTCGCCGGCGGTACACTGAACCGCCGCCGCGCATCTGCTTTGGCCCCGCGCAAACCAGCCCCCCGGCAAAGCCGGGGGCAATGTCATGTTCTCTCGCGCGGCAGGCCGAGAAAGATCAGGAGACCTTGAGGTTTTCCGCGGATGATTTGCCGCGGTTCTCCACGAGGTCGTATTCAACCACCTGGTTTTCATTGAGGGTGGAGAGTCCGGCCCGCTCGACGGCCGAGATATGGACGAACACGTCCTTGTCGCCGCCGTTCGGCTTGATGAACCCATAGCCCTTGGTCGGGTTGAACCATTTGACGGTGCCCTTTTGCGGCATCGCTAGTCTCCTCCACTGGATACAAAAAGGACGCGGCCGCTTTTCGCGTGCCACGCCACAAACGGGCTTCCGGAAGTCTGCTCGAGTCTCAATGTCGCGAAACGCACAGCGAACGGCCAATTCCGATTGTGCCTAATATTGCAACATGAAAACCGCGCGCTAGCAAGGCGCAGCCGAATTTCAAGATCGGACGAGGCATGCCGGGCTGCAATTTCCAACCTGTGGCCGAGGAAGCACAATGAGGCGCAATACCCCTCGAACGAGGTGGGCAACCGATTGACCCTGCGTTGCAGTTCGGCACAAATCGTCTCACTCGCCGCAGCGCGTGTTGCATTTTTGCGCGCCTCCGTTCGTTTGGGGATTTGTCGCCATGTGCTGCGCATTGCAGCTCTCGAGAACGTCGCAGACGATCGGGCAGGAGCGGCTTCGCCGGTTGATGACCGCGACGGCCCCTGTTTGTGTCGTGATGGCGATATTCGCAACCCCCGGCTTCGCGCAGATCGCACCGCCCGTGGCTCCGCCACCGACGCCGCCAACGCCGTCAGTCACGTCGACCAATTACGATCAGTCGGCCGGCAACACTGCGCTCAATCTCGGCTCGGGATTTCTGGAGCGCCTCGGTAACCAGGCGTCGGGGGGTATCAACCGTACATTCCGCACCAATCCCGGCGGCGGCGGTGGATCGGAGAATGCGGAGGATCCGCGCTACCGCACCTGGTTCGAGGGTTATGGCGTCTCGGTCCGGACCGATGCGCAAGGCGACTTCGCCGGGGACAGCCGCAAGACGTACGGGGGCGTCGCCGGTTTCGGAGCGCGCCTCGCGCCGGGTGTGAATGTCGGGTTCTCCGTCGACCAAAGCCACACCGACATCGACGTGCCGCTTGCTCTTCAGTCGGCGAAGCTCGACCTGACCCAGCTCGGCTTCAACGGCTCCGTCGACAAGGGCCCATGGACCTGGGCCTTCGCGGTCGTGCACGGCTTCGGAAACGTCCGGTCCAGCCGCGACACCGGCCTTGGCCTTGCGACCGCCGGTTATCGCGCGTCCATCGACGGCGCATTGACCGAGATCAGTTACTACTGGACCAAGGATCAGATGCGGGTCGTGCCCAAAGGCGCACTCGAATATGTACGCGCCACCAGCGCGTCGTTCCAGGAGTCCGGCGGACTTGATCCGTTGAACGTCGGCTCGACGGCGATCGCGCGGGCGCGCGGCTTGATCGGGGCGGAGATCGGACGCTACTTCATCTTCGACCAGAAGATCCTGGACTTGTCGGCCTACGGCAAGTTCGTCGACAATTTCTATCAGAACCTGGGATCGGTACAGGTCAGCCTCGGCTCCGAGAGCATCGTCGTGCCGGGCATCGGCGAGAGCCGCTACGGCATGGATGCCGGCGCTTCGGCCTCACTCAGCCTGACCAACAGCGCGCGGCTCTACGTCAATTACGACGGCAAATTCCGCAACGAGTTGCGGTCTCATCAGGGCACGCTCGGCTTCGAATACAGATGGTGAGAGGCGGGGTGTGCCGCGCTCACGTCGGGGTGGCCGCGACATATCCCGTCAGGCCGAACCCCTCGCGCGCGGAGGTCATCATCGGCACCAGCGCGTTCGGATGGATGAACTCGTCGCGGAAGCAGGGATAGGTCCTGGGATCGAAGATCTTCTTCAGCCAGTCGACGACGATCTTGTGCCGCTCGGAGCTGCGGAATTCCTTGTGATAGGTGAGCCAGAGATCGGCGTGATGACTCACGCCGAGATCGACGGCGATGAGCGGCGCACCGAGCGCGATGGATACCGTCGGCAGGAAGCCGATGCCGGCACCGCGCTCCACGGCGTAGAGCGCCCCGACCGAAGAGTTGGTCTTGATCCCGACGATGCCTTCGAGCGACGTGAGCCCGAGGATACGTGCATAGGCGGTGTCGTCGACCTGCGGCGCGGTCTGCTTGACGATGCGATGGTTCTTCAACTCGGCAAGCGTCGCCGGCACGCCGTAGAGGTTCTCGTACTCCTTGGAGACGAAGGGATAGATGTGCAGCCGGCCGAGCTTGGCGACGATGAGATCGGGATTGGTCGGCGGCTCGAGCTGGATCGCGATGTCGGACTCCAGCCGCGCGACGTCGGCTTGCTCCATCGCGCAGCGCAGATCGACGGTGATCTTGCGGTAGGTCTTCTGAAAATCGATCAGCCGCGGCAGGATCCAGAAATTGCCGGGGCCTTCCGTCACCGCGACGCGCACGGTGCCGGCGGTGTCGTTCGACGAGCGCGAGGCACGCCTGAACACGTTGAAGGCGTGACGCTCCATGTGCGCGACATCGGCGATCATCGCGGTGCCTTCATCGCTGAGCGTGAGGCCGCTTTGATCGCGCAGAAACAACTTGCAGCCGATGCTCTCTTCAAGCCGGTCGATCCGGCGCATCAGCGTGGTGGACGTAAGCCCGAGCTCCTCGGCGGCGTTGCGGAAACTTTTATATTTTGCGCACGCTAAAAAGAGCTTCAAATCGTCCCAGGATGCATCCAGGGCTTCTTCACGGTGCTGCATCATCGCAGCACCCCGGTGCAATACTTGCTGCATACTCCTGATCCCCAACCGCTAAGCTCATCGTCATAGCGGGGCACTAACGCCTCGGACGATAAAGGGGCGACATGAGTATGGAAAGGGGCTCGTTTGCCGCAAGGCACGATTTCGACGCGCTGCCGTTGAGTCCGGACGTCGATGTCTGTTGTGCGCAATTTTCGCAAATTGCCGCGCTTTCCGACATGGCGCACCGGCTGGTGCCTGGCGTGCAGATCGGAGCATCGGATCTCGCAAGATACTTCACCTTCGATCCCCAGAGCATCCTGACCTTCAGCCGGAAGGGCAATCTGGTCGGCGGCATGGCCTTCCTCTTCCTCAACGATCGCGGACATGATGCGCTGCTGCTCGACGATTTGTGCCTGACCGCGCCCGACACGCGCCATCTCGCATCCGCCGGCGAAGAGGTTTCCGCCATCTACATCTGGGCGATTGCGGCGACGGGCCGCGGCATCGCCGGTCTCGGCAAGGCTGCGGCGCATCTGCGCCAGCAGCGGTTTCGCAGCGCCGACTGTTATGCGCAGCCGTCGACCTCGGCGGGACGCGACATCATGAAGGCGACGGGCTTCAGGCCCGTCCCGAGCTTCCAACCCGATCTCTGGTGTTACGAGCGGCCCTGGAATAGGACGCCGATGCGCATGCCGGGCTCGATCATCCAAGCAAGGAGTTTTGTAGATGCACGGCACTAGAATTCCTCTCGCCAAGCCGGACTCCCGCGCGATCACCATCAGGCTCGCGCGTGATCCGAACGATCTCATGCTCGTCACCGCCATTCGCTCCGCGGTCTATCTCGCCGAACAGGACTGCCCGTTCGACGAGGAGTTCGACGGCAACGACATGGTCGCGGCCCATTTCATCGGCTACGTCGGCAACGAGCCTGCGGGCTGTCTGCGGGTGCGTTTCTTCGGCGACTTCGCCAAAGTGGAGCGCCTTGCGGTGCGTCATCAATATCGGCGCTCGCGCGTGTCGTTCAAGCTCGTGCAGGCGAGTGTCGACTATGTGAAGCGCAAGGGGTTCCGCAAGATTTACGGCCAGGCGCAGGACCGTCTGGTCGATTTCTGGGCTCATTTCGGCGCCAAACCGCTCGGCCACAACCGCAAGGTCACCTTCTCCGATTTCTCGTACACGGAGATGGTGCTGGAGATCGAGCCGGGCCCGGACGCGATCACGCTGGACAGCGATCCCTATGTGATCATCCGTCCCGAGGGCGACTGGGACCGGCCGGGCGTGCTCGACGCTTCGTCGGGGCGGGCGGTGACGTCTCCGCTGCGGGACCTCGCGCTCGCCGGTCGCTGAAATTGGTGCAGCCACGCGCAAGACAATGCCGGTCTCTGTCCATGACGATCCGCCAATCCTGGTCTGCGCGGATCTCCAGGTCGAATATCTGACCCCCGGGCGTCGCCACGTCATTCTCGATGGCGACGCCGCCACCCTGCGTTGCCTCGAGATCCTGACGCTCTGGCGTAACAAGCAATGGCCGGTGATGCATTTGAAGCGCATCGCGCAGGCGGCATGGTTCAACCCGGCATCCAGGCTGACCGATTGGATCGCGGAGGCGAGGCCGCAGCCGGGAGAGATGACCTTCGAGCACCCGCTGCCCTCGGCATACAGCTCGGCGCGGTTCGTCGACTACATGTCCAACATCCGCAACGTGCAGTGCGTTCTGCTGGGCTTTTCCCTGGACGAGACCATCCTGGCCACGGTCGTCGAGGGATTTCATCGCAGTCACCGGTATCAGGTGATTGGCGACGCCGTCGCCTGCCGGCAACCGGGCACGGGCGATGCTGCCGCATACAAATATGCGGTGATGAATGTCATCGGCAATTTTGCTACGATCCAGTCCAGCGCCGAACTGGCGAAGACCAGCGGTGCCATCGCGGTGTAGGCTTACGCGGCCGACGGCATAGGTGGACCAGGCAGTGTCTCGGGGGGAAGAGCTGAAGCAGCTGGCGGCGGACCTGTCGCACGCCGTCGAGAAGGCGCGCCGGGTCGGCCTGCCCACGACCGTCTATCTGCTGTCGATGGCGCTCGTCGAGGTGAGGGAGGCGGCCGAAGCCGCCGCAGGCGAGGATGGCGACGGCGCCGCCTGATCCGTGTACTGTACCCGCTATGCGCAACGCTGCCGCGATACTTCCGCAGACGAAATGGCGTTGCTTGTTCTGCGTTGCCGCAATAGCCCATTGACGATGCTGGCTGGCCCGGCGACGTCACGACTTGAGGATCCCCGAAATGTCCATGCTGCCGAATTCGCAAGAAGCCCGGGATGTGGCCTATCAGCTTCATGCCTATACCAACGCGCGTGCGCATCAGCAGGCGGGACCGCTGGTGATCGAGCGCGGCGATGGGCCTTACGTCTTCGATGCGTCGGGCAAGCGCTATTTCGAGGCCATGGCGGGCTTGTGGAGCGTCGGGCTCGGCTTCAACGAGAAGCGGTTGGTCGAGGCTGCCTACAAGCAGATGCAGGCCTTGCCGTTCTACCATACCTTCTCCGCGAAATCGCATGGCCCCTCGATCGACCTTGCCGAGAAGCTGGTCGCGCTCGCGCCGGTGCCGATGAGCAAGGTCTTCTTCACCAATTCCGGCTCGGAGGCGAACGACACCGTCCTGAAGCTGATCGCCTATCGCTCCAACGCGCTGGGCCAGCCGCAGCGCAAGAAGGTGATCAGCCGCCTGCGCGCCTATCACGGCGTCACGATCGCGTCGGCGAGCCTCACAGGACTGCCGAACAATCATCGCTCGTTCGACCTGCCGCTGCCGAACATCCTGCACACGGGGTCACCGCACTTCTACAAGGACGGCGCGCCGGGCGAGAGCGAGGAGGCATTCGCGACACGGCGGGCCGAGGAGCTCGACGCGCTGATCCAGAAGGAGGGACCCGACACCATCGCGGCCTTCTTCGGGGAGCCGGTGATGGGGGCGGGCGGCGTCGTCGTGCCGCCGGCGACCTATTGGGACAAGATCCAGAAGGTTCTGAACAAGTACGACATCCTGTTCATCGCCGACGAAGTGATCTGCGGCTTCGGCCGCACCGGCAAGATGTTCGGCTGCGAGACCTACGGCATCAAGCCGGACGCGATCGTCGTCTCCAAGCAGATCACTTCGAGCTATTTCCCGCTGTCGGCAATCATCATGAATGATCGCATGTTCGAGCCGATCGCCGATGAGAGCAACAAGATCGGCGTGCTCGGCCACGGCTTCACCGCGGGCGGACATCCGGTCGGTTCGGCCGTCGCGCTGGAGAACCTCAAGATCATCGAGGAGCGCGGCCTGGTTGCGCATGCCGCCGAACTTGGCGGCTATTTGCAGGGCAAGCTGCGCGAGCTTTCGGGGCATCCGCTGGTGGGCGAGGTCCGCGGCGTCGGCATGATCGCCGCCATCGAACTGGTGCTCGACAAGCAGCGCAAGACGGCGGCCAGCACGCCCGGGGCGGTCGGTGGCATCGCCAGCCGCATGCTTCAGGAACGCGGCGTGATCTCGCGCAACATGCTCGATGCCATCGCCATCTGCCCGCCGCTGATCGTCAACAAGGCCCAGATCGACGAGCTGCTCGCCGCGATATCGGGCGTGCTGGACGACATGAAGGCGGACGTCGCGAAGCTGACGCCGGCCTAAGCGGAGGTCATTGCAGGCGGAGCAATCCGCGTACCTCGGTGTCGTCCCGGCCAAGGCCGGGACTCTTACCGCATGATCTATCGATTTGTGGTGGTCGGAGCGCCCGGCGCAAAGTCGTCGCCGGACTTCTCCCCCGGGGGGCGTGAATCCCGGCCTTCGCCGGGACGGCGCCCCGGGCGTGAGCGCGAACTATTCCGCTCGCTTCACCCCGATCACGCGGCCTTTCTCGATCGCGAGCGCGAGTTCGCCGTGCTTGAGTTTCAGCGCGGCATCGCCGAACAGCTCGCGGCGCCAGCCGCGCAGGGCGGGGACGTCGGCCTCGTCGTCGGCCGCGATTTCCTCGAGATCGTCGACTGTCGCGATCACCTTGCTCGCCACCGCATGGCGTTCGGCGGTCATCCGCAGCAGCACCTTCAATAGCTCGACGATCGCCGCGCCATTGGAGTTGTTACGCGGCTTTTCCAGCTTCGGCAGGGTCGCGAAATCGCGCGCCAGTCCGCGCTCGACGGCGGCGACGATGTCCGCGCCCCATTTGGATTTCTCGAAGCCCTTCGGCACCGAGCGCAGATGGGCGAGCTTCTCCAGCGTGTTCGGCGCGTGGGTCGCGATGTCGCTGATGGCCTCGTCGCGCAGCACGCGGCCGCGCGGGACGTCGCGGCTCTGCGCTTCCTGCTCGCGCCATGCGGCGACCTCCATGAGCACTGCGAGGTCCTTCGGCTTGCGCACGCGCGTCTTCAGCCGCTCCCAGGCGCGTTCGGGATGGAAGTCGTAGGTCTTGGGCGAGGTCAGGACCTCCATCTCGATGGAGACCCATTCGCTGCGGCGCCGCTTCTTGAGGTCGGCATCCAGCGCCGCGAACACGTCGCGCAGATGCGTGACGTCGGACACGGCGTAATGCATCTGCTCCTTGGTCAGCGGCCGGCGCGACCAGTCGGTGAAGCGGTGGGTCTTGTCCGGCCGATGGCCGGTGACCTTCTCGACCAGCTGGTCGTAGGCGATGCTGTCGCCGTAGCCGAGCACCATGGCTGCAACCTGGGTGTCGAACACCGGATGCGGGATGATGTTGGCCTGGTGCCAGATGATCTCGATGTCCTGGCGCGCGGCGTGGAACACCTTCAGCACGGCCTCGTTGGCCATCAGCTCGAAGAACGGCTTGAGGTCGATGCCCTCGGCCAGGGCGTCGATGACAATGGCTTCCTCGGCGCTTGCCATCTGCACCACGCATAGCAGCGGGTAGTAGGTGGTCTCGCGCAGAAACTCGGTATCGACGGTTATGACGGGATGCTTGGCCAGCCGGCTGCAGGCAGCCGCGAGGTCAGCGGTGGTGGTAATCAAATCCATGAAGAGCCCATGACACGTACATCAGCCGTTCTGCCGAAAGTGCTGTGATGTCAAGGGGCTCTCAGCGAATTCGAGCCTTGCATTTGGGCTGGAATCGCCTGAACCGGTCCGAAATCCTATTCGTAACGGATCCGCTGCGAGGGTTTGCGCGCGCAGGGCAGCGCCACCACGGCTACGCACATGGCGACCAAGGCCAGCCCCAGGAACTCGAAAACCAGCAGATCCACGGCGAAAACTCCCCAGAAACATTGCGAAACTTGTCTGGGTGAAATTGACGCCCTGTTAATTCTCGTGGTTACCGGCGGCCGGCAAGGTCGAGATGGTGGACAGCGAGTTAACGGGGGCAGGCGCTGCAAAAAGCAAAGCGGCGGGTGAGGGACCACCCGCCGCTGTCGTTCAAAAATAGGCTGGGCGGACCAGCTTCCAGTTGATCCACCCGGTGAAGCGACCTTAAGGCAGCTTCAGCGAGGTCTCGGCGTTGTACGGCTTGAGCAGTTCGTCGGCGGCCTTCTGCGCGGCAACAAGCGCGTCCTTCGGCTGCTTCTTGCCGTTCAGGACCAGCATCACCTCGTCCTCCAGCGTCTTGCGCACCGGCACGGTCTTGTAGGTCGCGAACCAGGGCTTTGCGACGTCGAGCTGCTCGACAGCGGTCTTGGCGTCCGGGTTCTTGTTCAGGAAGTCGACCATGTCAGGCGTCTTGTAGGCGGCCATGTTCGGAGCGAAGTAGCCGGTGGCGCGGCTCCACCAGGCGCTCTTCTCCGGCGAGGTCATCCACTTGATCAAAGTCCAGGCGGCCTTCTGCTTGTCGGCGTCCACACCCGCCGGAACGATCAGCGAGGCGCCGCCGATCGGCACGGCGTTGCGGACGTTGCGCGGGATGAAGGCGACCTTGTAGTTGAACTTGGCGTTGTCGCGCACATAGGTCAGCGAGCCCGTGGACAGCATCATCATCGCGGCATTGCCGGAGATGAAGGAGGTGCTGACGGCCGGGCCGGCGGTGGCGCCCGGGGCGTGGACCTTGTGCTTGTTGACGAGATCGTTCCACCAGGTCAGCGCGCCCAGCATCGAGGGCGTGTCGTAATAGACCTCGCCGCCGAACTCCTCGTTGTAGTAGCGCCCGCCATTGGTCATGGTGAGCGTTTCCATCATCCAGCCGCAATAGTCGTAGGCGCAGGGGATCGCGATGCCCCAGCGGGTCACCTTGTCGCCTTCGCGCTTGGTGAGCTTCTTGGCCCAGTCGGTGAGCTCGGCCCAGGTCTGCGGCGGCTTGTCCGGATCGAGGCCGGCTTCCTTGGCCTGATCGGCGTTGATGTAGAGCAGCGGCGTCGAATTGTGGAAGGGCACGCCGTAGACCGAGCGGTTGATCACGGCATTGCCCTGCAGCGCCGGGAAGAACTGGCCCAGAAACTGATCCTTGGTGGTGCCGTCGGCGGCGATCAAGGGATCGAGATTGGTGAGCTCGTTCTCGATCTGCATGTCGAGCAGGAAGTTGGCCGACATGATCACGGCGGACGGCGGCTTGCCGGCCTTGATCGCGGCGCGCGTCTTGATCAGCGTGTCGTCGTAGGAGCCGGTGTAGACGGCGGTCGCCTTGATGTTCGGGTGACCCTCGTTGAACTCCTTGATCATCGTGCCCATGTCGCGGGCGAGCTTGCCGTCGACCGGGACGGGAAAGAACAGGTCGATCTCGGTCGGTCCTTCGGCCTTGGCCGGAAAGGCGAGGGCGCCTGCCAGGATGCCCGTGACGGCAAGGCCGAGCACGAGCCTGCGGGAAAACAGCATCGGATAATCTCCTATTTGATGCCTGAGGTGACGAAAGAGCTGATGAAGCGCTTCTGGAAGATGAGGAACGTGACGAGCAGCGGCGCGATCACCATCAGCGTGCCCGCGGCGATGGTGCCCCAGGCCTGCGTGCCTTCGGCCGTCGCGGTGAACACCGAGAGCCCGACCGTGAGCGGCCGCTTGTCCGGCGAATTGATCACCATCAGCGGCCACAGGAAGTCGTTCCAGTGGCTGGTCACCGAGATGATGGCGAAGGCGGAAAAGCTCGGCAGCGACAGCGGCACGTAGATGTGACGGATGCGCTGGAACAGGCCGGCTCCGTCGATCAGCGCGGCGTCCTCGAGTTCGGCCGGGATCGCCTCGAAGGCCTGCCGCATCAGGAAGGTGCCGAAGGCCGAAGCGAAGAACGGCATCATCACGCCGGCGAGCGTGTCGTAGAGGCCGAGCTGAGCGATCAGGCTGAGATTGGGCACGATCAGCAGCACCGGCACCAGCATCAGCTGCATCAGGAACAGGTAGAAGATCAGTGTCTTTCCGGCGAAGGCGAGGCGCGCAAAGGCAAAGCCCGCCAGCGTGATCGTGACGAACTGCACCAGCAGGATGCCGGCGCAGATGATGGTGGTGTTGAGGAAGTAGCGCGGGAAATCCCCGATCTCCCAGGCATCCCTGACATTGTCGAGCGTCGGCTTCAGGCTCGGTATCAGCTCGGCCATCAGGTTGATGCCGTCGGACGCAGGGCGCAGCGTGGCGACGCCCATCCACAGGAACGGGATGAGCCAGACGACCGCGAGCAGCACCGTCAGCGCGAAGCCGAGCTTCGGCGTGATCTCGTTGCGGGTCGCGAGCGGGGCATCCGCGAACAGGCCCTTGAACAGCCTCATGGGCCGCCCTCGCGGTTGGCGAGCGTGCGGAAGGAGAGCGCGGTGAGCGCCATCAACGCCGCCAGGGTCAACAGCGTCGCCGCCGAGGCCTTGCCGATGTCGTAGTGCTCCACAGCCTGCTGGTAGACATAGAACAGCACGAGGTTGGTCGCGTTCGACGGCCCGCCCTTGGTCATGACGAAGACGTGGTCGACCTGCGTCACCGCGTTGAGCGTGGCGATGACGGTGACGAACAGGAAGGTGGGCTTGAGCTCCGGCAGGATGATGTAACGCAGGCGGTGGAACGGTCCGGCGCCGTCGAGATGCGCGGCCTCCATGACGTCCTCGGGCACCGCCTGCAGCCCGGCGAGGAAGAACAGCATGTAGTAGCCGGCGTTCTTCCAGATCGTGATGATCATGATCGCGTAGAGCGCGATGTCGGGGTCGCCGAGCCAGTTCGGCAGCACCGGAAGCAGGCGGCCGATGTAGTGGTCGAGCAACCCGACATTGGGCAGGAAGATGAACAGGAACAGCGCGGACGCCGCGACCATCGGGATCAGCACCGGCAGGAACAGTGCGGCGCGGAGCGCGCTGGTGACGATGTTGGTGCGCGCCAGCGCCAGCGCGAACAGCAGCGCAAGTCCGATGCTCGGGACTGCCGTGCCGACGGCGTAGACGAGATTGTTGACGACGGCGCCACTGAAGGCGGGATCGGCCAGCACCGCGCTGATGTTGTTCAGGCCGACGAAGCGAAGCGGCGCCTTGGGCGTCGCGCGCTGATAGAGCGCGTCGATGAAGACGCGCCCCATCGCGCCATAGGTGAACAGCGCGAGGAAAACGAGCGACGGCAACAAGAGCAGGTAAGCCGGCAGCGATGCCTTGAAGCCGGTGGAAAGGCGTTTCAGCAGATGCAGGCGCGGGGCCGCCGAAGTCGCGACCGGGAGAGCCGCGCGCTCGGCGAGGCTCATCTCACCGCGCCGGGAAGTTGAGCGCATAGTCGCGGTCGCCCATCCCCGCCGGTGCGGCGAAGGGGAAGCGCAGACTGGTGTCGAGGAAGTCGTGGCTGTGCACGACGAGGTTTTCTCCGTCGATCAGCACCACGCCATAGGCCGGCGGCTCGTGGCTCGCCAGGTGCGGCGCGCTCGCGTCGAGTTCGAACCAGACCTGGTGATTGGTGCCGCGCAGCGTGGAGAAGGGGATGTTGCCGTAGCTGCCGAAGATCGGCCGGTGCACATGTCCGAAGAAGAGGTGGCGGATGCGCGAACGATAAGGCGCGATCACCTCGGCAAACTCTGCGCTCTGCGCCAGCGCGATCTCGTCCATCGCGTGCACGCCGACCGGGAAGGGCGGATGATGCATGAAGACGACGAACGGCATGTCGGCCGGCGCGGCGGCGAGCGTGCTGGCGAGCCAGTCGAGCCGCTTGGCGCACATCTCGCCGGCATGGGTAGTCTCGTCCAGTGTGTCGAGGAAGACGAACAGGCCGTGCTCGGTGGTGCGCGTGCCCTGCACGAAGCCGTTGGGATCGCGCGGCGCGGCCTTCAGGCCGTCGAGGCAGGCGACGCGGCGATCGTGATTGCCGACCATGGCGATGTAGGGGATCTTCAGCGCCGCCATCGCCTCGGCGAAATTGACGTAGGAGTCTGGCTCGCCCCAATGGGTGAGGTCGCCGGTCACGACCGCGAAGGCGGCGTCGGACTGGTGCTTGTTGATGTCGGCAACGGCGGCGTCGAGCCGGGCGCGCGGGTCGAGGCCGTAGAGCTTCAGCCCCCGGTTCGCCAGATGCGTGTCGGTGAGATGAATGAACTTGAAGGGCATGGCGCGCCTGTCAGTGCGTTGGAGCATGGACGCCTCCGGCAAGGCGGCCCTGACAGGCGGTTAGAGCGCGTGTGTTTCAGTTTGATGACAGCGGTTCCGCGCGCTCCGAATTCCACAGGAAGCGTCGGCGAAGGCGCAGGGCTGCACCCAAAAACATCGAAAACAACCCCATGCACAGTAGCCCGACGCCTGACCAGACTGCGCCCGGGCGTCGTTCGGCAGCCGTTGACACGTCGGGCAAAACACCAGCATGATGCCAGTATCGGAAAATCAGAACAGCTTCGCCAGGCATCCGGCAAGGACGCCCGGCGGAAGGACCGCGTGCGAAGACACGCGCGCCTTACGTCCCGCAGAACGTCCGCAGCACCCGCTGGTCCGGCAGCGGCGGCTCGGCATAGGCCGCGTATTCCGGCTGATCCTCATGGGGCTTCGCCAGAACCTTCACCAATTCCTCGAACGGCGCGTAGTCGTCGTCGTTGATGGCGGCCTGGATCACGGCCTCGACGCGGTGGTTGCGCGGAATGAAGGCGGGGTTGACGGCGTGCATCGCCGCTTGCCGATCGGCCGCGCTCTGCGGCTCCAGCGCCCGGCGCTCGCGCCAGCGCTTGGCCCAGTCGTCGAAGGCCGAGGGATCCATGAACTGCGCGCGGACGTCGGCGACGCCGGCCTCATCGGCAGCGGCATCACCGAGCTTGCGGAACGTCAGGGTGAAATCCGCCTCGTTCTTGGCCATGGCATCCAGGAGATCCTGGATCAGCGCTTCGTCGCCGTCGCGCTCCGTGAACAGGCCGACTTTCCGGCGCAGGCCTGCCTGGTAGGCGGTGCTGAAGGTTTCGGGGAAGGCGCCGAGAATATCCTGCGCCTCCGCGACCGCTTTCTCCTGGTCGTCCGAGAACAGCGGCAGCAGGCATTCGGCGAGCCGGGTCAGATTCCACAGCGCGATGCGCGGCTGGTTTGCATAGGCGTAGCGGCCCATCTCGTCGATCGAGGAAAACACCTGTGCGGGATTGTAGGCGTCCATGAAGGCGCAGGGGCCGTAGTCGATGGTCTCGCCGGAGATCGAGCTGTTGTCCGTGTTCATCACGCCGTGGATGAAGCCGACCAGCAGCCAGCGCGCGACGAGCCCGGCCTGGCGCGCGACGACGCCGGCGAGCAGGGCGTGGTAGGGCCGCTCCGCCTGCAGCAGATCGGGGTAATGGCGGGTGATGACGTGATCGGCGAGCCGGCGGATCGCATCGGTGTCGCGGCGGGCGGCGAAGTATTGGAAGGTGCCGACACGGATGTGGCTCGAGGCGACCCGCGTCAGCACCGCGCCGGGCAAGGCGGTCTCGCGGATGACGTGCTCTCCGGTGATGACGGCGGCGAGCGAACGGGTGGTCGGGATGCCCAGCGCATGCATGGCCTCGCTCACGATGTATTCGCGCAGCACCGGCCCGAGCGCGGCGCGGCCGTCGCCACGGCGGGAGAACGGGGTGGGGCCGCTTCCCTTGAGCTGGATGTCGCGGCGGATGCCGTCCCTGTCGATCACCTCTCCAAGCAAGATCGCCCGGCCGTCGCCAAGCTGGGGCACGAAATGCCCGAACTGGTGGCCGGCATACGCCATGGCGATCGGGTCGGCTCCCGCCGGAACCGTCTTGCCCGCCAGGATCTCGGCGCCTTCCGGCGTCTCCAGCAGGTCAGGGTCGAGCCCGAGCTGGATCGCCAGCGGCCGGTTCAGCTTGATCAGCCGGGGAGCGGTGACGGGGGTCGGCGCAACCCGGGCAAAGAAGTTGTCCGGCAGCGCCGAATAGGTGTTCTGGAACGGGAAATGGACGGTCATGGCCGTAAAGATAGGCGGGGAACGCCTGTTGGCAAAGGCTCAAGGCCCGATCGGCCAAAAATGGGGGGCATCCGGCCCAAAACAGGCCGTTCCCTTGGTTGCCGCCCCCGGCCTCGTCGGGTAAACCCTGCCGCAACTTCGGACCGGCCGTCTGGGCCGTCCGATTCGATCCTCCGACATTGATTTTGGGACGACCATGCATCGCTACCGGTCACATACATGCGGCGCGCTCCGCGAGAGCAACATCGGCGAGACGGTCCGCCTTTCAGGCTGGGTCCATCGCGTTCGCGACCATGGCGGCGTGCTGTTCATCGACCTGCGCGACCATTACGGCCTGACCCAGTGCGTGGTCGACCCGGACTCGCCGGCGTTCTCGCAGGCCGAGAAGCTGCGTTCGGAATTCGTGGTGCGGATGGACGGCAAGGCCCGCCGCCGCCCCGAAGGCACCGACAACGACGATCTGCCGACCGGCAAGATCGAGATCTATGTCAGCGAGATCGAGGTGCTGGGCCCGGCCGGCGACCTTCCGCTACCGGTGTTCGGCGATCAGGAATACCCGGAAGACATCCGCCTGAAGTACCGCTTCCTCGACCTGCGCCGCGAGAAGCTGCACCAGAACATCATGACGCGCGTCGAAATCATCAAGTCGATGCGTCGGCGCATGGAGGGGCAGGGCTTCTTCGAATTCAACACGCCGATCCTGACCGCCTCCTCGCCGGAAGGCGCGCGCGACTTCCTGGTGCCCTCGCGCATTCATCCCGGCAAGTTCTACGCGCTGCCGCAGGCGCCGCAGCAGTACAAGCAGCTCCTGATGATGTCGGGCTTCGACCGCTATTTCCAGATCGCGCCCTGCTTCCGCGACGAGGACCC